>NZ_DAMCID010000004.1:64863-131259 GCF_032099025.1 Stenotrophomonas sp. | reverse complement strand
AACGGCTACCCCTATGCGCGCGCAGGCGGCAGCCACGGCTGCGCTGCCCGCCTCGGCCGGCGACAGTGTCCGCATGGGCCAACGATGCGCGCTCATTCGCCATGCCGCCGGTGCTGACGACGCCTGCGTTCGTCATTGGCTGCGTCGCTCTGTTCAACGGTGACCTGCAGGGTGTCGCCGACGGGCAGTGCAGCCGCGGTCAACGCGTTCGCCACCCGGCTGCTGGACGGCTGCAGGATCAGGCGGCCGCCATCCAGCCGCGCCGCAACCGACTGACCTGCGCCCCAGCTGTGGAAGGTGACGTTCACCTGGGACCCGGCGGCGGAGCGTTCGGCCATTGCGGTCTGCAGCTGCACGGCCCCCTGCGCCTTGCGGGCGATCTTGTCGGTAAACAGTTTGGCTTCGCCGCGTTCGGCCTCGCGCAGGGTTTCGCCGCCTGCCGGCTGGGACACGGCGGTGTCGAGTGCGGCGCCGACCACGCCTGCGATCGGCAGGCTGCCCGTATCGGCACCCCCCTTCCGCTCCACCGGAGGCGGCGTCACCGTGGGTGACGGCTGCGCCGCCATGGATGAAATGGGGCCCATGGGAGCCACGCGTGCAAGTGGCGCGACTGCGGCGGCGGCCGTCGCCGGCGGGGCGGCACCCATCGGTTGGCCCACGCTGGAGTGCGCGGGCGAATGGACAGGCGCTGCGGGCAAGGCCACTGCGGAGGCGGCATGCGCAGGTGCAGGTGCGGCTGCAGGTGCAAGCGCAGGCGCAGGTGCGTCTGCCGCCATGCCCGGGGCGATGTGCCCCGCCGGCGTGGCCAGCGCCACCGAGACGGTTGGCCCCACCGGTACGCCAGGCAGCCGGCCGCCTGCCCCGGGCGACGGCGGGCGTACCACGACCGGCTGCTGGGCCGCGTCCGCCGCCGGCATGGCAGCCGTCAGGGCGCGCTGCATTGCGTCGGTCGGTGTGCGCGGAAGGACGACCAGCACGTCCCGCTCGCGCGGCTCGTGCTGCTCCTCCACCGGCAATTCGTCATCCGGCTCTGCATCCAGCGGCAGGTCTGCGTCAGCGTCAGCCACCGCAGCCGCAGCATTGGCAGGCGGCGGCATCCCGCCACGCGGAACCTGTTTTTCGAGCCGCTCACTTATCAGGATCAGCGGCACCACGGGCTGGGTTGCTGCGACGGAACTGCCCGCGCAGGGGATCTTTACCGACATCTGTATTCCTCTTGAATGATTCGCTCCTGGCGGCGCAGTCGCGCTTGCCGGCGCATGTGTTCATTGCGTTCGCCCACCGCCTGTAACCGGCGGGCACGCGATTGCTGTTCGATGGCGGCCTGGCGCAGCTCGGCTTCGCGCTCGCGCGCCAGCGCCGCCTGCTCCTGCAGGTGACGCGCACGCAGGTCGCACTCCAGAACGTGCGCACGTGCGATGGCCACGCTGCGCAGCCTGTCGAACAGGCGCTGGCGGTCCAGCCCGTGTTCCTCGACCAGCTGAGCCTGGTGCAGTTGCTGGTCGGCCTGCGTACGCACGCCCTGCGCCTGCTGTTCCTGCTGTGCCGCCAGGCTGGCCTGGGCGGTCGCGTCGCGGCGCAGGCGCTGGGCGCGGTGATCGACCACGGCAGACAACCGGGTGTGATCAGCGGGCGAGCGCATCCAGCCCCTCCCGCGCCGCAGCCAGCTCAACCTGCTCGTGCAGCGATTGACGCAGGAACGCCTGCAGACGCGGTTCACGTGCAACGGCAGCATCCTGTTCCGGCTGTGCGCCGGGCCGGTACTCGCCGATGTCCCGCAGCAGCTGCAGGTCGTCCAGCTGTCCCATCAGCACGCGGACCCGGGTCGCTGCGGCCGCCTGGCGCGCGTCGGCCAGCTGCGGGAACAGGCGACTGGCGCTGCGCAGTACGTCGATGGCCGGAAAGTGCCCGCGCTGCGCCAGTCGTGGACTGAGATAGATATGCCCATCAAGCAGCGACTTCACTTCTTCCCCGACCGGATCGGGATCGGCGTCGTCTTCCAGCAGCACCGTATAGAAGGCGGTGACACTGCCCACCCGCGCCTTGCCCGGGCGCTCGACCAGCCGCGGCAGCGCTTCGAACACCGACGCGGGAAACCCGCGCCGGGCCGGCGGTTCGCCCGCGGACAGCGCGACGTCGCGCAGTGCGCGCGCGTAACGGGTAACCGAGTCCATCACCAGCAGCACCCGGCTGCCCTGCTCCCGGAAGTATTCGGCAATCCGGGTGGCGACCATGGCGGCATTGACCCGCGTTGCGGGGGAACAGTCGGACGTGGCCTGCACGACGATGGTGCGGGCGGCAGTCGGCCCATGACGGATGGCCTCCACGAACCCGGCCACTTCGCGGCCGCGCTCGCCGACCAGGGCCACCACACGGACGTCGCACGCGGCGTTGGCCAGCAGCATCTCCACCAGGGTGGTCTTGCCACAGCCCGCCGCCGCGAAGACGCCCATGCGCTGGCCTTCGCCGACAGTAAGCAGGGCGTCGACCGCGCGGATGCCGGTTGCGAACGGCTCCTGGATGGGGCGGCGCTGGCGGTAGTCGAGCGGCACGGCCTGGACCGGCTCAAGACGCCCGGCCGGCAGCGCGTCGGCACCCTCGCCGGTCGCCAGACGCTCCACCACCTCACCGAATCCATCCAGCACGCACCCCAACAGGTGAGTTCCCAGCGCTACCTGCAGCGGCCGGCCCGTCGCGGCGACCACGACATCGGCAGCCAGACGTACCGGCGCGCCGATCAATGCCAGCGTCGCCACCCCCTGATCGACCCGTGTGACCACACCGTGGGTCAGCACGTGGTCGTCGACCGCCGAGCGGCGGACGTGGCAGTGCTCACCAATCGCGACGTCGGCCAGTGGCACGCGCAGCTCACCGGCGCGCATCGCCACCGGCGACGCGCATGGCCGCCAGCAGGGCGTCGCGGCTGTCACCGGAGCAGGCCCTGCAGTTCGGCCACGCGGGCATGGAAGCCTTCAATGGCGCCCGCAAGCAGGCTCGATTCGGTGCGGCATTCCGGCTGCAGTGCACCGCCCACCAGGCAGCCCTGCTCCATCTGGCGCAGTGCCAGGCAGCCGTTGGCGAAGTGCGGCGCCGGCGAGGACAGCGCGGTGAGCAGATCGTCTGCGCGGTTGCTGAAACGCTCCGACGCCGAGGTGTCCAGGCGCCCCCACAGGAACACCGCGTCGTCGACAGGATCGAGCAGAAGCTCGCCGATGTCGGCAAAGCCCATCACCACGGAGGAATGGGTATCGAATTCGAACCGCGAGGGGTCACAGCCGAGCTCGTGCAAGGCCGCGTTGAGGGTGTCCAGCAAGGTACTCATAGGCTTCTCATGACATCAAGAGTGACGGCGTCGGAGATCTCGGCGAACGAGAGCACCGGCGTGGTGGGGAGGCGGGTTTCGATGAAGCGCTTGACGAAGCGCCGGATGTCTGGGGCCACCATGAGCACGACATCGGGACGGTGCGCGGCGACTTCGCCGACATGCAGTGCAAAGCGGTCGATCAGGTCGCTGGCCTCGGCCGGCTCGAGGTTGAGGAACGACGCCCCCTGGCTCTGGCGGATACCGGCCCGGATCTGGTCTTCGATGGGCGTGGAGATGAGGATGGCGGGGATGCGCCCGCTGCGCGCGAACCGGTCGGAGATGTAGCGCGACAGCGCGCCGCGGACGTGCTCCACCAGCAGGATGACGTCCTTCTCACGCTGGCCCCATTGCGCCAGTGTTTCCAGCACGACCTTCATGTTGCGGATCGAAACGCCTTCACGCAGCAGACGCTGCAGCACTTCGGCAACGCGCTGGATCGGCATGTGGCGGTAGGTTTCCTTCACCAGCTCCGGGAAGCGCTTTTCGAGTGCATCCAGAACGTGCTTGGCTTCCTGGATGCCGAACAGCTCACCCACATTGCGCAATACGGCGTTGTGCAGCAGCCGGGACAGCTCGTGGTAGTCACTGCTCACCTCACAGCCAAGTGCCAGCACATCGTCGTGCGATGCCACCGGCACCCACCGGGCGGTATGACCATCGTGAGGGACCACCACGCCGAGATTCAGCGCGTCGAGCTCGTCCTGTCGGCCAAATACCCGTACATGGGCGTTGACCACATGCGCGCCGCCGGCCGGGATCTCGTTGATGAGCACCTTGACTTCGTGCGCGTCGACGGGCGCGTGCTCACGCAGCACAAGCGGCGCAAGCTGCATGCCGGTGCTGATGAACGCATCCTGGCGCAGCCGCTCTTCCCATTGGCCGGCTTGGGCGGACTGGTGCAGGGGCGCGGGCAGGAGCAGGATCAGCGGCAGGGTTTCGCTGGTGAGCCGCGCAGTGCCGCCATCGGCCGGGGTTGTGCCCGGGGCGCTCAGGCCCTGCCCCTGGCCTTGGCCCTGCGCCGCACCGGCACCTTCGGCCTTGGCCTTGCGCAGCCGCCATACCAGCATGGCCGCCAGTCCCAGCGAAAGACCGGCGAACACCGGCAACGGGAAGCCGGGCAGCAGGCCCAGCAGCAGCACCAGCACCGCGCCGATCGCCAGGACGACATTGCTGTTGAACAGCTCGCCCAGGATGTTGGCGCCCAGGTTGTTGCTCTCCCCGCTCACCCGGGTGACGATGAAACCGGCGCTGATGCAGATGAGCAGCGCCGGGATCTGGGCGACCAGGCCGTCGCCGATGGTCAGCAGGGTGAAGGTGTTGAGTGCCGCACCAAAGCTCATGCCATGCTGCAGCATGCCGACGGCGATGCCACCAAACAGGTTGACGAACACGATCACGATGCCGGCGATGGCGTCGCCCTTGACGAACTTCATGGCGCCGTCATAGGAGCCGTACAGCTGGCTTTCGCGCTCGACGTCGCGGCGACGGATCTGCGCCTGTTCGGAGGTGATGGCCTCGGCGCGCAGGTCGGCATCGATGCTCATCTGCTTGCCCGGCATGCCGTCCAGCGAGAAGCGCGCGACCACTTCACCGATACGTTCGGAGCCCTTGGTGATGACGATGAACTGGACCAGGGTGATGATGGCGAAGATGACCGCACCGACCACCAGGTTGTCGCCCACCACGAAATCGCCGAACGCGCTGATGATATGGCCAGCGTCGGCATCGAGCAGGATCAGGCGGCTGGTACTGACCGACAGTGCCAGCCGCATCAGTGTGGTGAACAGCAGCACCGAGGGGAACGTCGAAAAGTTCAGGATGCGTTCGACGTAGAACGAGCTGAGGAAGATGACGATGGCCACGGCCATGTTCAGGCCGATCAGGAGATCGACCAGGAACGTGGGCAGCGGGATGATCAGCATGGCGACGATCACCGCCATCAGCACCACCAGCGCCAGCTCCGGGCGCAGCAGGACGCGGGCGCGGGCGCCCACGCCGGGCGCCGTGGCCGGGGTCATGGCGCTCATGCCATCACCCCGGCGATGCGGCTGGACGGCCCGCTTTCACGCTTCATGCTTTCCACCACCATGGCCTCCAGCGCCTGCGCCGTGCTGTCACGGGCGGTTGCGTCCACCCAGATCGCATCGGGCAGGCCAAGCACCGCGCGGCGCAATGCCTGCACCAGGCGCGCCCGCTCGGTCAGCGAGAGCACGACGCGCGCACCGGAGAGTGGACCGGCGAACAGGCCCGCCCAGTCCTGCACGCCGCGCACCACGTCCAGCAGCCCGGTGACGAGCGCTTCGGCGGTGGTCGACAAGCGGGTCAGGAGACGGGTACGACCCACTTCCAGCACCAGCAGTTCGTCCACCGAGCGCAGTACCGTGAGATTGCGCACCTGCCGCAGCAGGCGGCCGAATTCGAGATGCGACCCGCTGGGATCCAGCGAGAACATGTCCGCGCCGATCGCCTGCTCCATGAAGTCAAGGACATGCGCGCGTCGATTGAATCCGTACATGCCGATCCACCCGGCGTATTCGCCCACGCAGTCCTGCGGGTTGCCCAGCAGGTCGCGATAGCTCTGGCGGAGCTGGTAGGCGGAGAGCTGGCCGCTGCGGGCGGCCAGGCGCGCCTTGATGGCGGCGTTGAGGCCGCCTTTGAGGGCGGCCGTGTTGCCTTGGGCGGCCTGCTCCTGCTCCAGCTGCGCGAGCGCCAGCGTGAGCACCTCTTGGAGTTCCTCCAGCTCGTCATCGGACAGCCACGCACGCAGAACCGCCAGCACATCACTGGGATCGGGGAACATCTGCTTCAACAGGCCAAGGATCTGGGCCGGGTTGCGCATGCCGTCGAGCAGCTGACGCAGGCTGGCGACCTTGTCGTGCACCTTGTCGTCGAGAACGTGGTCGATCCACGCCTGCGAGTCATTCGCAACGGCACTTTTCTGACCATCGCGACGACGCTGCAGCGTGGCCACGAGGGCGCCCAGGTCGTCCTGCATGTTCAGCGCAGTGTGCAGGGTGCCCGGCCGACGCGGGGGGGCTGCAGCCGGACCGCGCGCGGCCTCCTCGCGGTCGCTCTGGGCATTGGCCTGGCGCGGCGAAACCGGCACCGGGGCCGTGATCGGACGGTTAATCGCGGGGACGGCCATCGGCGGCCTCCGTGTGCATGGACTCGCGATTGAGCTTCTGCAGCATTTCCTGCACCGGCGCACCGATCCCGGTGCCGTACACGCCCGGAAGCTGCTCCGCATCCAACAGGTCACGCTCGGCCAGGACCCGCGGCTGTATCAGGAAGACGCGCACGAGGTTTTCCACCGACTGGCTGTCCTGCCCGAACAGCTTGCCCACGCCGGGCAGACGGCGCAGCCCGGGGATGCCGCTGTACCCATGGTCGAGCGAGCGACGGGTGTAGCCGCCCACCAGCAGGCTGAGCTGGTGCGGCACGCGGGCCACGGTGTCGATCATGGTGCGGTTGACCAACGGCAGCGCGTCGCCCGACCGCGTACCATCGGCTGCGCCATCTTCAATTTTCAGCTGCATTTCCACTTCATTACCGCGCGAGATGCGCGGCCGCACGCTCACCAGCGTGCCGTAGGTCACCTGTTCAAGCGACACGGCGCGCTCACCCAGCAACTGCGCGTAGAAGGTCTGGTTGCTGTCGAAGTAGGCCGGAATGTTCTCCTGGGTGAGCAGCACGGGACGCGAGACGATGTGGGCGTCGCCTTTGCTCGACAACGCCTGCACCGACGCCAGGAAGCGCGGCCCGTCCAGGGTGCTGACCGGCGGCGGCTCGTTGATGCCGATGGCGAGGCGGTTGCCGATGTTGATCCCACCGCTCCAGTTGACGCCCAGGCGGTCGAGTTCGGTTTTTTTGATATCGATGATCCAGAGCGAGAGTTCGATCTGCTGGCGCGGGATGTCCAGTTCGGACACCAGGCGCTTGACCTGCTCGATCTGCGCCAGGGTGCCGCGCACGATCAGGCTGTTCGTTTCCGCATACGGCACCACCACGGCGGCCTGCGCGCTGTTGCCGGCCGGCTGTCCCACCACCGCGACGGGCGGCGCGGCCGGCCGTTCCAGCGGTTCTTCGAGGATGGCGGCGGGGTCGGCCGGTGCCGGCGGCTGCTTCATCACCGCGCCGAAATCGCCCAGCGCCAGCACCCTGGCCAGGACGTCGGCGACGCCCGGCAAGGAGGATTCGTCCGCGCGCAGCCGGAAGCGGCGCCCGTTGACGAAGCTGTGTTCCAGCCGGATGACTTCCACGTGGTGCGGACTGGCGTCGGCCCCTTCGTACAGTTCGTCCAGGTAACGGGCGGCGTTGAGGACGATGTCCACGTACACCGGCGGGCCGGCGATGTAGAAGGTGCCGTCGGCACCGCCACTGCGCACGGGATAGCGCGTGTCGGCCAGCCGCGCCTTGCGCAGGAAGTCGGACAGGGTCGCCACCGAGGTCGAGCGCAGGCGGCCCACGGCGTTCTTCTGTTCGCTCGCGTCGTAGACGTAGATCGATTGGCCGTCGCTGTACCAGACCAGCCCCACTTCGGCGGCGACCTTGGCCAGCACGTCGAACGGCCGGGCCAGGTCGAAGTTGCCGCTGACCTTCTTTTTCTGCGCCTTCGGGCTGACGATGACGGCCTGGCGCGCACGCACACCGAGGGCGTTGAGCAGGTGGTCGGCGCTGTCGGCGCGGGAGACGAAACCGGTTGCGTGCGGAAGATCCGCACGGTCCTGGATGGGGGTGCCTTCCAGTGGCGTCTGGGCGGAGGCACTGGCAACAGGCAGCACCACGAACAAGAGGAACAACGACAGGAAACGCATGGTTTACTCGGTGGGCGTCGTGACGGCGCGGTAGACGGAGAGGGGAGAACGGCCGATCAGCGACTTGATGTCGGTGCAGAAGTGCGACAGCGAGGCGTAGCCGTGATCGGCGGCAAGGTAGGTAAAGGAGTGCCGACGGCCCGGATAGGCCAGCAGCGCTCGTGCAGCACGCAGGATCCGCAGTTCCTGTTTGAGCGGCCGGCCCAGTACCTGCCGGCAGCGCCGATGGAACTGGGCCGACGACAGGCCGTAGCGCTCGGCCAACGCGGCGACGGGGAGGTCGCTGCCTTCGTCCAGCAGAAACTGCACCAAGCCGTAGCTTTCGGTGCGCGCGAGATGGCACAGCAGCCGTTCGAGCAGGCCGTCCTGGTGGTGGGTGCCTTCGCGGGCCAGCTGACCGATCAGCCAGGCAGCGGCGGCGTCCGGATCCTCCAGCGCCACCGGCAGCTTCCAGCACAGGGCAACAGGATCACCGGCCCGTACGGCGCCAGCGGCGTGGTCGTAATGGGCCAGCGCCCGCGGCATGCCACAGCCGGCTACGGGCACCACCGGCAGCGCCGGGTTGCGCGGCAACGGCAGCCCGGAGACCAGAAGGCGCTCACCGGGCAACAGACAGATGGCCAGCCCGCCAACATTGACGTCGGCGCGGCCCTGCCCTGCATTGACGATGACATGCATTCCACGACTCCGGTTCAGACACGGTGGGCAGCGGCGCATGGACAGCCCGCTCCCCGATGAGGCGTGCATGTTGGGGGCCGGCCCGGAGGATGGCTCTACAACAAGTTAGAATTCCCCCGCCACATGCGGTATTCCTGTTGGTCCATTCATACGGGTGGCGCACGCAGCGCTACCAGGAATCGATCCTGTGACCTCTCCCCTGCTGGGCATCCACCACGTCGCCCTGATCTGTGCCGATTACGACCGTTCACGCGACTTCTATGTGCGCGTGCTCGGGCTGACGGTGAAGGCCGAGCACCATCGCGCCGAACGCGATTCCTGGAAGCTGGACCTGGCCCTGCCCGATGGCGGCCAACTCGAGCTGTTCTCTTTTCCTTCTCCACCGCCGCGACCCAGCCGCCCTGAGGCGCAGGGCCTGCGCCATCTCGCCTTCCGGGTTGAGGCCCTGGAGCCGGTGATCGCGCGGCTGGGGGCTGAGGGGGTGCCGTGCGAGCCCATCCGCACCGACGCGTACACCGGACAGCGCTTCACGTTCTTCGCCGACCCGGACGGGCTGCCGCTGGAGCTGTACGAAGTCGGCTGAATGTGGCTGTGGGTGTCGTCACCCACGCGTTCCGTACCGGAGCGAATGGGTATACAGTCCGCCTGTACCGGCGCCTCGCCGGCATTCACGGACATCCCTGGGAGGGGAACATGCGCAAGACCTTCAAGACCCTGCTGCTGGCACTGCCACTGATGATGGCCGCGATGTCGGCCAGCGCCGCCGACGGTGCCGCGGGCCGCTGGAAGACCATTGATGACAAGACCGGCAAGGTGAAATCGATCGTCGAGATCACCCAGGCCGCCAACGGCACGCTGACCGGCAAGGTGGTCGAGATCCTGCACTCGGACAAGGGCCCCAACCCGGTCTGCGACGGCTGTGAAGGCGCCAACAAGAACAAGCCGGTCAAGGGCATGACCATCCTGTGGAATCTGAAGCAGGACAAGGGCAGCACCACCCAGTGGTCCGGTGGCACCGTACTGGATCCGGCCAACGGCAAGACCTACAAGTCCAAGCTGGAGCTGCAGCCCGGTGGCAAGAAGCTGGACATGTCCGGCTGCGTGGCCTTCATCTGCCGCACCCAGACCTGGGTCCGCGAGTAAGCGTCCCGGATGTAAACCACTGCAACATCAAGGCCCTGGGGCCGAGGCGGGCTGACCGCTTCGGCCCTTTGCCTTTCTGGGGAGCATGCGATAATCCCGCGTTCCCCCTGGCAACAACGCTGACCATGACCCGCACCGCTCTTGTCACCACCGCCCTGCCCTACGCCAATGGCCCGCTGCATCTGGGCCACCTGGTCGGCTACATCCAGGCTGACATCTGGGTGCGCGCGCGGCGAATGAGCGGGGGCAGGACCTGGTTCGTGTGCGCCGACGACACCCATGGCACCCCGATCATGCTGGCCGCTGAAAAGGCGGGCGTGACCCCGGAAGCCTTCATCGCCAACATCCAGGCCAGCCACGAGCGCGACTTCGCCGCCTTCGGCGTTGCGTTCGACCATTACGATTCGACCAACTCGCCCGGCAACAAGGCGTTGACCGAAGCGTTCTACCTCAAGCTTGAGGCGGAAGGGCACATCACGCGCCGTTCGGTGGCCCAGTTCTATGACCCGGCCAAGGGCATGTTCCTGCCCGACCGCTACATCAAGGGCATCTGCCCCAACTGCGGCACCGCCGACCAGTACGGCGACAACTGCGAAGTGTGCGGCGCAACCTATGCGCCTACCGAACTGAAGGACCCGCGCTCGGTGATCTCCGGGGCGACCCCGGAAATCCGCGATTCCGAGCACTTCTTCTTCGAGGTAGGGCGCTTCGAGTCGTTCCTGCGCGACTGGCTGGCCGGTGACGTGGCACTGCCGGGCGTGAAGGCCAAGCTGGGCGAGTGGCTCAACGCCGAGGGCGGCCTGCGCGCCTGGGACATTTCCCGCGACGCGCCGTACTTCGGCTTCCAGATTCCCGGCCACCCGGGCAAGTACTTCTATGTCTGGCTGGACGCCCCGATCGGTTACCTGTCCAGCTTCCAGGTGCTGTGCGCGAAGAACGGCGAAGACTTCGACGCGCACCTGCGCGCCGGCACCAGCACCGAACTGCACCACTTCATCGGCAAGGACATCGTCAACTTCCACGGCCTGTTCTGGCCGGCCGTGCTGAACGGGACGGGCCATCGCGCCCCGACCCGGCTGCACGTCAACGGCTACCTGACCGTTGAAGGCGCCAAGATGTCCAAGTCGCGCGGCACCTTCGTGATGGCGCGGACGTACCTGGACGTCGGCCTGGAACCCGAAGCGCTGCGCTACTACTTCGCGGCCAAATCCTCCGGCGGCGTCGATGACCTCGACCTCAACCTGGGCGACTTCATTGCCCGGGTCAACGCCGACCTGGTGGGCAAGTTCGTCAACCTGGCCAGTCGCTGCGCCGGCTTCATCAGCAAGCGCTTCGAAGGCCGCCTGGCCGATGCACTGGCCGACGCGGATCAGTACGACCGTTTCGTCGCCGCACTGGCCCCGATCCGCGAGGCATACGAGCGCAACGATCCGGCGGCTGCCCTGCGCCTGACGATGGCGCTGGCCGACGAAGCCAACCGCTACATCGACGAACAGAAGCCGTGGGTGATTGCCAAGCAGGACGGTGCCGACGCGCAGCTGCAGTCGGTGTGCACGCAGGGCCTGAATCTGTTCCGCGTGCTGGTCACCGCGCTCAAGCCGGTGCTGCCGGCCACTGCCCAGCAGGCCGAAGCCTTCCTGGCCGCGCCGGTACAGCGCTGGACCGATATCGCCTCGCCGCTGCTGGCGCACACCATTGCCGTGTACGTCCCGCTGTTCACCCGTATTGACCCCAAAATGATTGACGCCATGACCGACGCCTCCAAAGACACCCTCGCCGCGCCTGTTCCCGCTCCCGCCGCACCGGTCAAGCCCGCCGCGCCCGCACCCGCGGTCGCAGCCGCGGCGCCCGTTGCCGCCGGCGAAGGCCCGGCCCACATCGGCATCGACGACTTCGCCAAGCTGGACCTGCGCATCGGCAAGGTGCTGGCCTGCGAATTCGTGGACGGTTCGGACAAGCTGCTTCGCTTCGAGCTGGATGCGGGCGAGCTGGGTACGCGCCAGATCTTCTCCGGCATCCGCGCCAGCTACGGCGAACCGGAAAAGCTGGTGGGTCGCAGCGTGGTCTTCATTGCCAACCTGGCCCCGCGCAAGATGCGCTTCGGCCTGAGCGAAGGCATGATCCTGTCCGCCGGTTTCGATGGCGGCGCGCTTGCGCTGCTGGACGCCGACAGCAGTGCCCTGCCGGGCATGCCGGTCCGCTGATCGTCGACTTGCGCCACGACCAACGGTCGTGGCCTACCTGGGAGGGTAGTACGTGGAGTTGGCCCTCATCGACTTCGACCACACCGTGACCACGTGCGATACCTACGCGCGGTTCCTGCGCCGCGTGGCCACGCCCGAGCAGCTGGCCCAGGCGTGGTGGAAGGTGGGTCCGTGGCTGCTGGCCTATCGGTTGAAGCTCATTTCTGCCGAACGCATCCGTGCCCGCGTGACCCGGCTGACGATGCGCGACCGCCATGCCGACGACATCGCCACCCAGGCGGCGGGCTTCGCCCGTGAGGTACTGCCCGAGGTGGTGCGGCCACAGATGCTGGAGCAGATCCGCTGGCACCTGCAGCAGCGGCATACGGTGGTGATCGTGTCTGGATCGCTGGACCTGTACCTGCGCCCCTGGTGCGAAACGCTGGGGCTGGACCTGATCTGCAACCGTCTGGAAAGCCGCGACGGCCGCCTCACCGGCGGCTACGCCGACGGCGACTGCGCACCGCGCAAAGTCGACCGCATCCGCGACCGGTATGACCTGTCACGCTACCTGCGCATCCACGCCTACGGCGACAGTGTCGAAGATCGCCCCATGCTGGCGCTTGCCCATGAGCGCTGGTACCGCGGCAAACCGCTGACATGATGGTCCCGCGCAGCCGACGCCACGCATGAAGACCTCTACCGCCCTGATCGAACGCCTGGACCGGTTGCTGCCGCAGACCCAGTGCGGGCAATGCGGTTTCGATGGCTGCCGCCCGTATGCCGCGGCGATGGCCTGCGGCGATGCAGGCGTGGAGCGCTGCCCGCCCGGCGGCGACGCGGGCGCCCGCGCGCTGGCGCGGGTCCTGGAGGTGCCGGCCGTCCCGTTCGACCGCAGCCGTGGCGAACACACGCACGCCCAGGTGGCCGTGGTGATCGAGGCCGACTGCATCGGCTGTACCAAGTGCATCCAGGCCTGTCCGGTGGACGCCATCGTCGGCGGGGCGAAGTTCATGCATACGGTCATCGCCGACCTGTGCACCGGCTGCGGCCTGTGCATTCCGCCATGCCCGGTGGATTGCATCGATCTGGTGCGGGTGGCCTGATTCCGCGCAGCCACGCAGGGCGTGGCTCTACGCGTTACCGTCAGGCACGCCGGGCGCCGTAGAGCCACCCCATGGGTGGCTGCGCCGACGGTTACGGCAAGGCCGCCGTAACGACGATCTCCACCTTCCAGCTGGCATCGGCCAGTTTGGCTTCGACCGTGGCGCGTGCCGGGGTCATGCCCGATACCACCCACTCGTCCCACGCTGCGTTCATGCCGGCGAAATCACTGATGTCGGCGAGGAAAATTTCCGCGCGCAGGATGTGCTGCTTGTCGCTGGCCACCAGCGCCAGCAGCTTGTCGATCTCCGCCAGCACCTGGCGGGTCTGGCCGGTGATGTCCTGGCTGGTGTCTTCGGGGATCTGCCCGGACAGATAGGCGACCTTGTTGTGCACGGTCATCTCGGACATGCGCGGACCGACGTCGAAACGTTCCAACATGGGGATGGCTCCTGTGGGTGGTGCGGCCATTGTCACCGATGCCAGGGCCGGCTGTCGTTGCGCCGGGTCAAACCGGCCACAGCAGGCACAGCCGCACGCTTGGCAAGCGTCGGCGGGAGGCGCACGATGCGCCGGCGAGGCACGCTGGCGTGCTTTGACTTTTTCATCGCCTGCCCCGGAGCACGCTGTACCGATGACCGAAACAACCCCTGCTCCCTCGTCCCGCGTCGGCTGGCGCCGTGCGGCGACTGTCCTCTTCAGCCTGGGCATCCTTGCACTGGCCCTGCGCGGCCTGGCTGGCGAGTTTGACGAACACGGCTACCGGGCCATCCGCGAGGCCTTCCGCGACCTCGGCAGTGGGCAGATCGCACTGACCGTGGTGCTGGGGCTGGCCAGCTACGCCTGCCTGATCGGGTTCGATGCGATCGGATTGCGCCGCAGCGGCAAGCGCCTGCACCCGGCCCGTATCGGCATCACTGCCTTTCTCGCGCACACGCTGGGGCAGACCCTGGGGTTCGCGGCGCTGACCGGCGGCGCGGTGCGCCTGCGCGGGTACGGGGGCGTCGGATTGAGCCTGGGCGAGATCGGCCAGGTGGTGCTGATGAGCACGCTGGGCTTCGTGTTCGGCGCGTGGCTGCTGCTGTCGCTGGCCTTCGTCCTGGAACCCGGCGCCGCCGCGCTGGCGCTGCCGGTGTCCGCGCAGGTGGTGCGTGGTTTGGGCGTTGCCGCCCTGCTCGCGTATATCGCTACGGTGCTGATGGTGGGCCGCAACGGCCGCAGCTTCCAGATCCGCGGGCACGCCCTGTGGCTGCCGGATCGCCGCACCATGCTGGGCGTCACCGCGTTGAGCGTGGTCGAGCTGGTGCTGGCCAGCGCGGCGTTCTACGTGCTGCTGCCGATGGATACCCCGACCGGCCTGCCCGGCTTTGTGGGCCTGTATCTGGTCGCAGTGCTGGCCGGGCTGGTGTCGAGCGTGCCGGCCGGGCTGGGCGTGTTCGAATGGAGCCTGCTCAAACTGTTGCCGCAGGTGGCGCCCGCCGCGGTGCTGGCGGCGGCGCTGATCTATCGGGTGACCTATTACGTGCTGCCGCTGCTGCTGGCAACGGTACTGGCCGTGGCCCCTGCGCTGCGCCGCCCGCTGCGGGTCGGCGCCGGGGCTACCCGCGCCGGCTGGACCGCGCTGCGGCCGTGGCTGCCGCAGATCATCGCGCTGGCAGTGTTCAGCGTGGGCGCGGCGCTGGTCATCGACGGCACCCTGCCCACGCCTCGCCGCCACCTGCTGCATGCCTCGTTGCCGGTCCTTGAGACCTCGCACCTGCTGGGCAGCCTGGCCGGCGTGGTACTGCTGCTGATCGGCCAAGGCCTGCAGCGGCGCAGCCATGCCGCCTGGATGCTGGCCCTGGGCATCTGCGTGATCGCGCCGCTGCCGATCTGGCTGCGCGGCGGCCAGGTGCTGATCGCGTTGTCGGCCGTGCTGGTGGCAATGGCGCTGTGGGCCTCGCGGCGCGAGTTCTACCGGCAGGGTGCGCTGCTCGACGAGGCGTGGTCGTGGCCGTGGCTGCGCAACCTGGGCCTGGTGCTGGTAGCGGTGATCTGGCTGCTGTTCTTCGTCTACAGCCATGTCGAATACCAGAACGAGCTGTGGTGGCAGTTCGCCGCACAAGGCAATGCGCCGCGCGCACTCCGGGCGCTGCTGGTGGTGGCGATCGCACTGGCGATGTTCGGCCTGGCGCGCCTGCTGCACAGCACGCGCACGCCGCTGCCATCGGCGGATGCCGCGACCCTGGAGGCACTGGGCCCCATCCTGTTGGCGGCGCAGGACACCCAGGCCTGCCTGGTGCTCACGGCCGACAAGGCCGTTCTGCGCGACGAGGCCCAGCGTGGCTTTGTGATGATGCAGCGCTACGGTGGTTCGCTGATTGCAATGGGTGACCCGGTGGGACCGCCGGAGGTGGCGCGTGCGCTGATCTGGCGGTTCCGCGAAGAGGCCGACCGGCTGGGCCTGCGTCCGGTGTTCTACCAGGTGGGTGAGGCGTACTGGCAGACCTACCTGGACCTGGGCCTGACCCTGGTGAAGCTGGGCGAAGAGGCGATGGTGCCGTTGCAGGGTTTCAGCCTGGAAGGCCGCGAGCGCGCCGACCTGCGCCAGGCCTGGAACCGTGGCAAGCGCGGCGGCCTCAGCTTCCGGGTGGCCACGCCTGATGAAGTGCCGGCACTGATGCCCGCGTTGGCCGAGGTGTCCCAGCAATGGCTGGATGACAAGGCTGGCGATGAGAAAGGCTTCTCGCTGGGAAGCTTCGATCCTGCCTATCTGGCGCGCTTCCCGGTGGCTGTGGTGGAGGTCGAGGGCCGCATCGTGGCGTTCGCCAATCTCTGGCAGGCACCGGCCGGGCAGGAGCTGTCGGTGGATCTGATGCGGCACGTGGATGACGCGCCGAAGGGCACCATGGATTTCCTGTTCATCGAACTGTTCCTGTGGGGCAGCGCGAATGGATTCCAGCGCTTCTCACTGGGCATGGCGCCCTTGTCAGGCCTGGCCCAGCATCGACTGGCCGGCCGCTGGAACCGCTTCGCCAACGTGGTGGCGCGGCATGGCGAACGCTTCTACGGCTTCAGTGGCCTGCGCCGCTTCAAGTCGAAGTTCGCGCCGGTGTGGCGTGCCCGCTACCTGGTCGCGCCGGGCGGCATGCACCTGCCGGCAGCGCTGCTGGATGCGACGCGGTTGATCTCCCTCGATCCGCGCCGAGGAAAGCATGAGGCGCCGGTGAGATGAACGCATCGCCCTGCGCCAATGTGAAGCGCCTTCCAGGCATTCAACGCTCTACAGCGGATCAACGGCCAACCGCGCGAACACCCCGGTGAAACGCGCAATACTGTCGCTGCCATGCACGGCATGCAGCGCCTGTTCGGCCAGCGCCTGTTCCTGCCATATCCATGCAAGACGGGGTTCCACCGCCAGGGCCTGCCACACCGGCATCAGCGCTTCTGCCGGCATCGGCGTTCCCGCCATCAATGCCTGCGCAAGATCGAGGCTCACTGGATGCTGGGTGAGATAGGCCATGGCCCGCTGCGACAGCGGGATGCCTGCAACGCACTCCGGCAGGAAGTAACGGGCACGGGCAGGCCATGTGGGCTGCGCATCCTGCGCGGGCGCTGCAGGCGATGGATTCAGGCGATTGAGCGAGGCACCGGAAATGTGCAGGAACTGCGGCGTGCCCTTTCCCACGAGCCGGAACGAATAGGTTTCATCCGCCTGTGCACGTGCGGCCATTTCGACCACCGCGTTGTGGAACTTCACACAGTCCACGCTGATCGCGGTGGCACCACCGGCCTTGGTTTCGCCGACGAGCACCACATCGTCGCCATGCATCAGCAGAAAGTCGATTTCGCCCTTGATGTGGCGGCGGTCCCCCGGCCTCAATGCCGGCGGCACATGCGCCCCTCGAGCGATCCGATAGCCCGTACCGGACGGCTCGCCAGACGCTTCGTTCATCGCCACAGACAGCCGTGCCAGCATGCTGCCTACATGGTCCTCAACGCTGCGTCCGCGCGCGGCGCCGCCGGCCATGGGGCGGGTGGACCTGCGCAGTGCCAGATAGTCGATGACGCCGGGCTGCTGCTGCAGGTGCTGCTTCTCGGCCAGCAGCGCCACATGCCGGGTGGCGCCCTCTGCCAGCGCCACATCCAACGCGGCGGCGCTGGCAATGACCTGCGTCCAGTCGCCACGACCGGCGCGCGCGTCGCGTACGGCAGCAGCAAGGGACATCAGCATGTCCTTCCTGGCGACATCCGGTTCGCGCTCGATGCGGGCCGGATAGGCCAGATCGCCCAGCTTCTTTGCCGCATGCACGGCCGCGCGATAGGCCTCGCTGTCGATCAAGCGCGTGTACTGGCGCACCTCGGGAAACCGATGCCACACCATCGCTTTGTGCAGGTCGACGTCGTCTTCCTGGACGAGGCGCGCCAGACTCTCGCGCAGCGCGGCGCAGAACAGTGGCGCGGCCGTTTCATCGCCACCTCCAGATCGGCACGACGACAGGGCATCGGCCATCTTCTGCGCGCTCGACGGCCACGCGTCACGCCGAGCGCAACGGTCATCGGCCATCAGCCGATGCAACTGCGCTTCGACGCGTGGGGTGCGAGCCATCAAGGGCGCTGGGATCGTGCCGCCAGATGCTCCAGCAGCGTCTTCGCCAACCGGTCGTAATCACCCTTGAAGTGGTGGTCGCCGGGCAGTGCGATGATCGTTGCCTGGGCTGCGGGGACGTCAGGGCACAGCGCATCGTCATCATCCTGTCCGTACAGGCACAGCGTACGG
This sequence comes from Stenotrophomonas sp., assembly GCF_032099025.1. Lineage (GTDB taxonomy): Bacteria > Pseudomonadota > Gammaproteobacteria > Xanthomonadales > Xanthomonadaceae > Stenotrophomonas. The sequence goes on along the minus strand of NZ_DAMCID010000004.1, from coordinate 113,214 downwards.
TCGGCCGGCAGGCGGGCGATTTCCGGTGCAATGGGCAGGCCACCGCCGCCGCCGCCCAGCCAGTTGCTGACATGGAACTCATAGTCCGCCGTACGACCGACCGACATGAGCCCGATCATCGCCACCGCGTCGCGCGTGGCCGGGTCAAGCTGGTTGATCGCGGCGGGCAGCACGTCGGCCCCCTGAGAGAAACCGACCAGCACCAGGCGTTTGCGCTGCCACTGCGTACTGTAATGGCGGGCGATGCGTTCCAGGTCGCGGGCGAACCCTTCGGGCGTACGTTCGGTCCAGAAGTAGCGCAGCGAATCCACGCCCACCACCGACACCCCTCCTTCGCTCAGGGCGGCCGCCACCTCCTTGTCCAGACCGGCCCAGCCACCGTCGCCGGAGACGAAGATGGCCAACGTATCGCCGGGCACGGGTGACGGAATCTCCACCACCGGCAGGCCGTTGAGGTCATCCGGCGGCGGCGCCAGGCTCACACCTTTCTGCGCACCGATAACCTGCGCCGCTGCGAGCAGCCCGGGCAGGTCATCACCGGACGCGGTGCGCTGGAACTCGCGCCCCATCGCAACACCGCGCACGAAGGCAGAGGCTTTGCCAGCCGCACACTGGCGGTCACCGGCGGCGTTCAACCAGGGAAAATTCAGTTCGGCCGGCTGCAGGCGGCCATGGCTGACGCCTGCGCCGCAGGCCTTTCGTTCACGCGTCTGATCGGGGCAGAAGTCCGTGGTCAGCAGGCCGGCGAACACCTGGGTATCGGCCTGCGCCGCCACCGCGTACGCCAGCTCGGCACCCGCACCGTCGCCAGCGACCAACGGCAGGTGGTAGCCGGGCACATGCAGGTAGGCCTGGAACCAGCGCGAGAAGTTCTCCACATCGCCGGCACCGAAGGCGCAGTCCCCGCCACCCTCGCGGGCGAGCGCTTGGCGCAGCCGGGCCACGTCCACCTCTGCCACCAGCGCGCCATGCGCACGCAGGGCCTCGATACGCTGCCGGGTCCGTTGCTGTTCACGGCCACCGTCGAACCAGACCACGACCCGTTGCGGGTGGCCGTCCGGCGCATGGATCGGGATGTCATGGAAACGTCCGTGGCTGACCTGCTGCGGGGCTGCGCAGGCCGCCATCGACACCACCGCGCTTACCAGCCCCAGCACCACCCCCAGCCCCCTGCCCACACTGGCTCGCCGCATCGTCACGCATCCCGGAAAAGTGGCCCCACGATACGCCAACAAAAAGGGGACGGAGGACGTTATTCCGCAGATAACGTCCTCCGTCCCCTTTTTTGTTCAGCCCGCCACAACTGCCACGCCGCGGCGGCCAGCCACAGCACCACGACCGCGATCACCAGCTTCTGGCCGGCGCCGCGCGGCGGACCGCGCCACAACACGTGCAGCCACAACAGCGCAAAGCACAGCCACGCCCACCACCAGGCAGCTGCGGCCCAGCGCGACCACTGCGGATCGGCGCGCAGGTACCAGCTCTGCAGCAGCATCGCCACGCTCACGCAAAGAAACGCGGTGTTGGCCGCCACCGCATGGACCAGCGGTGCCAGCAGCGGCGCCCGCTCAGGCAGCCAGCTGTCGCCGATCGCCACGCCCAGCAGCCCCAGGCCCGCCATGCAGAACAGCAGGGGCGCAGCCACGCTCCGGCGGGCCGAACCGCTGGCGGCATGCAGCGCGCCTGCCAGCAGCATGATCGCCACCGCCAGCACGCAGTAGGCAATACGCAATTCCAGCCCCCACGGACCGTGCAGGTACAGGCTCAGCGTGGCCTGGACCCAATCCAGATCCTGGCGCGTCCACTGCGTCCACAGCGCGGTGGCCACGAACCCGGCCAGCGCCAGCAGCGCCAGTCCCGCCACGTGGGCACGGAAGGAGGCTGGCAGGCGCGGGTTCCCAGGTTGGCTCACGGGCGATCCGGCTCAGGGCTCGGCGTCGGGATGGCGCTGCCGCCACGCGGCCAGCGCGGCGCGGTAGCGCTGCAGCTCGTCGCTGTACATATCCAGCACGCACAGCGGGCAGCCGCTGCCGCAGCACTCGTTGGGGCCCGGTTCTTCCGGCGGTTGCGGGCGCGGGTCGGCATCGGGGTGCAGGGGCAGCATCGGAACGGGCATCGGCGCGGCGGGTGGGGAATCAGCCCGGCCAGTGTAATCGACCGGGTCAGTACCCGAGCCGGCGGCGCAGATTGGCGCGCGCCGCCGCGTCCAGCCGCCCGTGGAAGAAATCGCTCAGGAAGATACGCGGGCTGCGCAGCAGCTGCTTCAGGAAGCGGCCCCGGTTGAGCCGGAACAGGAACCCCGGTACATGCCCGGCATATTCCTCGGCGATGCCCCGGTCATAGGCATCGAACACGTCCGCCGGCGCCCCCAGGATCGCCATGTCGCAGTCCAGGAACAGCGCCGCATCCGCATCGAGGTCCGCTGCGTCGAGCGTTCCATGGCGGGCGGTGAGCAGGATCAGCGCCTCCACCCGCGCCACGTCCACGCCCGCGCCCGGCAGCCAGCGCTCGATCTGTGCACGCGCCAGCGCCGCCGATCGCGCCTCGTTGTCGCTGCGCCCGGCGTCGTAGATGGCGTCGTGATACAGCGCGGCCAGCTGCACTTCACGCGGGCGTTGCCAACCAGGCCCTTCGGCCACGGACTGGCAGTGCTGAAGCACCGCGCGCACGTGCGGGTAGCCGTGGTACGCGCGCGGTGGCGTGGCGTATGCAGCCTCGAGATCGGCCTGCATGGCAGGCGGCAGCGAGAGCGGTTCGAAGGTCATGGCGGCATCATTGGCCAACCCCGCCTTCGCTGGCAAGCCTGGGCGCGGTGGTTTTTTCACCACGGATGGGAGAGGGCCGCGCGGCGGGGCCTGGCGAAGGTTACCCACAGGTTTGCACGGTGCTGGTCCACATCCGCTGTGGATGGCCGGATACGCCGATGAGCGGCATGCCGGTCACCTGCGTTGCGCATAGACTGGCATGGCGAACGGCCTGTCAACCCGGCGAGGTGACTGCGATGTCTGGCTGGAAATGCGTTGCCCTGCTGGCCCTGCTGACCTGGACGCCGGCATTCGCCGCGCCACCTTCCACCGCCCCCGCGGCCCCGGCAGCGGTGGAGACGCTCGAACCGCTGCCTTCCCCGGAACAGATCCTGGCGATTCCACCCGGCCTGCAGGCCATGCTGCAGGAGCGCGTGATCGGCCCCGGCAGCTCGCGCGAACAGCGGCTGGATCGGCTGGTGCACCTGATCTTCGACGAAGACGCCATGCACCTGGAGTACGACCCGTATGCGACCCATACGCTGACCGAGACCTGGCAGACCCACCGCGCGAACTGCCTGTCCTTCACGCTGTTGTTCGTGAGCTTGGCGCGCGCCGCGGGCATCGAGGCGCACGTGCAGGAAGTCGCCCAGGTGGTGACCTGGAACGTGGACCAGGGCGTCATCTACAGCATCGGTCACGTCAACGCGGGTTTGTTTTTCAACGGACGCAATGCCGTGGTGGACCTCGACCGCAACGTGCTCTACGACCGTTACGGCCCGCGCCCCATCAGCGACCAGCGCGCGCTGGCGCACTTCTACAACAACCGCGGCGCCCACCACATGGCCGAAGGCGAGCCCGCGCAGGCACGTGCCTACCTGCAGGCCGCGCTGCGCCTGGCACCAGAGTTCACGGCGGGCTGGAACAACCTGGGGGTGCTCGACACCCGCGAAGGCCATCTCGACCAGGCGCGGCGCGACTATGAGACGGCGCTGCGCCTGCAGCCACGCCACGCCGCCGCGCTGAGCAATGCCACGGCGCTGTACCGGCGGCTGGGCGAACAGCGGCTGGCCATGCAACTGGCGCGGCGGCTGGAGAAGGTGCAGCAGGCCGATCCGTTCGCGCAGTTCCGCCTGGGCAACGAAGCCGAGCAGCGCCATGACTACGCGCAGGCGATCCAGTACTACCAACATGCGGTGCGCCTGTATGGCACCGCGCACCAGTTCCACTTCGGCCTGGCGCGCGCCTATTTCCTGGCCGGCGACACGCGCCGCGCATCGGCGGAGATGCAGCGCGCACGCGACCTCGCCGGCGAAGATGCCGGTGTACTGCGGGCGACCTACCAGGCCAAGCTGGACAGCCTGCAGAAGTGGCGGCAGCGGACGGCGACCAACTGAATGTGCCGGTAGTGCCGGCCGCTGGCCAGCATTCCCACGCGCGGGCGCTTACGCCTTCTTCAGAAAACAGGTCTTCAGGACCAGGCCCTTGATCTTGTCGGAATTGCCCTCGATGTGCTCGGCGTCATCGTCGACCAGGCGGATGTTGCGGATGACGGTGCCCTGCTTCAGCGGGATCGAGGAGCCCTTCACCTTCAGGTCCTTGATCACGGTGACGGTGTCGCCACTGGCCAGCGTGTTGCCGTTGCTGTCACGCACGACCTGGGCCTGGCCGCCGGTATCGCCCGCCGCCCACTCATGGCCACAGTCCGCGCAGATCCACAGCGCGCCATCGGCATAGGTATTTTCCAGGGTGCATTGCGGACAGGCAGGAACGGCGGACATGGTGGAGCCTTCAGGTTTCAGAACAGCGGGCATTGTACCCGCCCGGCCCGATCGGGCCTTGCACCGGCGGTCCGCTTGCCGCAAAGTGCGCGCCCCCTGACCACCGGCCCGGCCCTGCATGAAAATCGGCATCGACTTTGGCACCAGCAACTCCGCCGCCGCCGCCGTGGTGGACGGTCGGGTCGTGCCGATCCGGTTCGGCCAGGCCGAACAGTTCCGCACTACGGTGTATTTCCCGGAAGTAATGCGCGATCCCAACGACTTCGAGCTGACCCCGGCGCTGGAGCACGAGCTGGCGCGGCTGGTGGACGCGGCGGCGCGCGATGCGCGTGCGGCCGGGCAGGAACGCGCGCCGGACGCGCTGCGCCGCGAGGCCCTGCGGGTAGTGCGCCGGCAGTGGATGGAAGAACAGATGCGGGCGCCGTTGAGCTCAACCACCCTGCTGCAGAACGCGGTCTACGGTGACGAGGCGCTGGAGGCGTACTTCGAGGAGAACGAGGGCAACCTGGTGCAGAGCCCCAAGTCGATGCTGGGTTACAACCTGCACCCGCGCGCGCGCCAGACCATCACCGGCATCGCCACGCACATCCTGGAGCACATCCGGCTCACCGCATCGCGGCAGCTGGAGACGCCCGTGCGCACCGCCACGCTGGGCCGCCCGGTGCAGTTCCGCAGTTCCATCGGTGCGGCGGGTAACGACCAGGCCCTCGACATCCTGCACACCGCCGCGATCGCGGCGGGCTTTGACAGTGTGGATTTCCTTGAGGAGCCGGCGGCCGCAGCCATGCACTACCACGCCGAAAGCGTGCAGGAACACGATGCAGTCGTGGTCGATATCGGCGGTGGCACCACCGATGTGGCGTACGCACGGGTGGGTGGCACACAGGCGCCGAAGATCCACCGGGCGTGGGGTATCGCCCGCGGCGGTACCGATATCGACCTTGCCTTGAGCCTGGGGGGCTACATGCCGCTGTTCGGGCGCGGCGAGAGCCGGGTGCCGGCCCACCACTTCGTGGAAGCGGCGATGGTGCAGGACATGACGCGCCAGCGCGATTTCCGCCAGCACAGCTACCGCGACGTTGATGCCCCGTGGGGCAAGCGGCTGCAGGCCCTGCAGGAGACCGGCAACACGGCGCGGCTTTACCGCGAAGTGGAACGCTGCAAGATCGCCTTGAGCAGCGAGGAGCAGCACGACAGCGCGCTGGGTTTCATCGAGCGCGACCTGGGGGTGCGGATCGACAGCCCACGGCTGCAGAGCGCCGCAGGCGGCTACCTGGCCGAGCTCGGCACGCTGCTGGAGCAGGTGCGTGCGGACATCGGCCATGACCCGGCGGCGATCTTCCTCACCGGCGGCATGTCGCGCGCGGGCTATCTGCAGGCCGCGGTGGCTGCGGCCTTCCCCGCCTCCACCCTGGTGCGCGGCAACCCCTCGTTCGGCGTGGTGCACGGGCTGGCATGGTCGGCCGCTGGCTGATCCCTTGCGGCACAAGGGTTTCGGGCCGTGGAACCTTGGTATTAACAAAACGTTACGCCAGAAGCGCTATCATCTTTCGGCTTCGATGCGCAATGCGCATGTCGCTCCGGGCCTCGTACAGGCCACCGTCCCTGCCGATGCTGCCGCCTGTTGGATTCGTCCTGGGCGCCGGGATCGTTTTATCCAAGAGAGATTCGATTGGGCGAACGCCTGGCTTCACCAGCCCCTGCCTCACCTGCCGAGCCCGACCCCATCGACTGCCGCCGCTGCGACGCGGTGTGCTGCCGGCTTTCGGTCACGGTGATGCCCGATGACGCGGTTCCCGGCCACCTGCTGGATACCGACGAACTGGGGCGGACCGTCATGGCCCGCAACGAGGAAGGCTGGTGCGCCGCGATCGACCCCTACCATCTGCGCTGCACGATCTATTCGCAGCGCCCTGCGATCTGCCGCCAATTTGCGATGGGCGGCGATGACTGCCGCCTTGTGCGGCAGGACTACCGTCGACAACAGCACGATGCGTCGACGTTCTTTTCCACGTTACACCCATGACAGGAGCATCCATGGCCCGTTCGCCAAAGACCTCCCCCAAGGCAGCCAACACCGTTCGCGTTGACCGCAAGCAGGGTTCCAACACTGCACTGAGCAGTGCCAGCATTGCCGCCGACCTGGCCGCGTTCCGCAAGAGCGGCGGCAAGATCGAAGTTCTGGGCAACACCCTGGCGCTGAAAAGGGCCGGCTGATGCCGCAGCCGTCCGCACCGGCCCCAGGCCGGTGCGGGGGCCGCACTCAGCGGCCGTCCAGCGTGACCCGCACGTTGCCCGAATGGGCGTTGATCGAAATATCGCCGTCGCCGCCGCCCAGCCTTGTATCCAGGCTGCGACCCGGCCCGTAGCGCGGCCGCTCCACCTGGCCTGCATCCGACTGGATGTCGCCACTGAACGTCTTCACCGCCAGCTGCGCCGACACCTTGGCCGACAGCTTCAGCGCGATGGAACCACTGACCGTCTGCAACGTCACCTTGCCACCCGGCGACAGACCGCCCGCCGCCACGGTGAGGCTGCCTGACACGGCTTCTGCGGCAAGCCGCTGCACCCGCGCGGTGTCCAGGCGGATGCTGCCGGACACGGTTTCCGCTGCCACTTCGCCGGCAATACCGCCGCCGGCCTGGATCGAACCGCTGACCGCGCGCAGTGACAGGCGCTGCGTCTGCACCTGCGAACGGATGCTGCCGCTGACGGTGGTCAGCGCGGTCTCCGCACTGCGACCGGCTGCCGCGACATCGCCGCTCACCGCATTGGCCTGCAGCCGACGCAGGTCCACATCGGCCACATCGATGTCGGCGCTCACCGTGCCCAGCTGCACTTCAACCGAACGCGGCACCCGCAGTTCCAGCGTAGCGCCGCCGTTGTTGCCGTTGCGCGGATAGATCACTTCCCAGCGAACCCGGTTGGCGCTCTTGTCTTGCTGCAGGCGCAACCCATCGGCCATGCTGCCGCTCAACGCCACTTCGTTGCGGTCCCAGCCGCGCACGCTGACCTTGCCGGCGATATTGCTGATTTCGACGCGTCCACCCGCCGCCAGCGGGTGGCGCTCGTCGACGCGGGTGGCGGCCTGTGCTGCCAGCGGCAGCAGCAGGCCCAGGGCAACAATCAAACGCAATGGATTAGGCATGTGACGCTCCTTCAGGATGGCAGGCCAGCGGCGTTCACAGCCTGCTGGGTGAGTTCGAGGCGCAGCGCATAGGTGCGCTGCAGTTGGGTGAGCAGATAGCGCGAGCGCGGGTTTTCGGCGATCGCGGCGCGGATGTGGGTGGCACTGGAATCAAGCTCGCGCAGCGCGGGCTGCCAGTCGGCACCGATCTGGGCGGGCGGCAACGTGGCCATCGCCTGCTGGTACTCGTTGGCAATGACATCGGCCTGCCGCTGCAGCGGGGTCGGGCGCGGCGTGGGCGGGGTCGCGGTGGGCACCACCATCAGCACTGCCAGGCCTGCAGCCAGGCCCAGGCCGATGCGCAGCGGCCAGCGGCGCGCCCGGCGGCGGGGCGCCACCGCGGGCTCCGCCTGCGCTGGCGGCAGCTGGGCCGCAATCTGCTGCCAGGCACGCGCGGGCGGCACCCGCTCGGTGGGCAGTGCACGCAGGCGCGCCTGCAGGTCGGGGTCGGTGTCGTGATCGTTGTTGTTCATGCAGGTTCTCCCAGGCGCGCGCGCAACAGGCCGCGCGCGCGATGCAGCTGTGCCTTGGAACTGCCGACGGCCATCTGCAGTTGTTCGGCGATTTCATGGTGTTTCCAGCCTTCGATGTCATGCAGCACCAGCACGGCACGCGCGCGGGGTGGCAGGGTTTCCAGTGCGCGCTCCAGGTCCAGCGAGGTGCCTGCGCAGCGATCCACCGCAGGCAGCGCCGCGAGCACCTCCCAACTGTCCTCGCCGGTTTCACCGGTCTCACGGGTCGCGCTGCCGCGCAGTTCCATCAGCGCCGCATTGACGCCGAGCCGGTGCAGCCAGGTGCCCAGGCTGCTGTCGAAGCGGAACCCCGGCAGCGCACGCCAGGCCTGCAGGAAGGTTTCCTGCAGCGCGTCCTCGGCGCGAGCGGCATGGCCGCCACACAGCCGCCACAGCACCGCATAGACACGCGGCGAATGCCGGCGGTAAATGCGTTCGTACGCAGCGGTATCGCCCGCCACCGCCGCCCGGACCAGGCTGGGATCGTCGGCGTGGTCTGCGTCGGTGGCGGCGCGGGGAGCGGGCATGGTCGTGTCGAGCATATCCCTTGGATGCGGGTGGGGCTGAAAAGGTTTAAAGCCGTACGACGGATCGCGTCATGGCGGGCGTTTAAACCTTTCGGGCAGCGGCGGCATCCAACCGGTTGTCACCCGCACGCGTTGCCCCAGGAGTTGCCATGTCCCCCAGCTGCCTCGCCCTGCTGCTCTCGCTGGCCAGCGCCTGCACCCTGCCCTGGAGCCCAGTGACGCTGCGTGTGTCGCTGCCGCCTCGGCCCGACCTGTGCGTCCAGTACCAGCAGCACCCTGCGGTATGTGCCTCGCACCTGCTCGCGGCACTTGAGCAGGCGCACCGCCTGTCCTGACCCGGCGCGCTAAAATGCGGTTCCCCCGGCATTACCGCTGCAAGGAACCGCGCCACGCATGAAAGACCATCTGCCCGCCTGGACCCATGACTGGCTTCACTACGGGGTTCCTGCCCTGCAGATTCTGCTGACCCTGCTGGTGGCATGGCTGCTGCGCCTGATCGCGCGGCGCCTGATCCGTCGCGTCGGCGAGCACTACACCCTGCCCCTGGAAATGGTGATGGGCGCGCGCCGTGTCTTCACGTTCGTGGTGTATTTCACCGTACTGCTGGTGGTGCTCAACATCATCGGTGTACAGGCCAGCGTGCTGTGGACCGCCTTCACCGGCTTTGCCGCCGTTGGCGCGGTGGCGTTCTTCGCCGCGTGGAGCGTGCTGTCCAACATCTTCTGCACGCTGCTGATCTTCACGACCCGCCCGTTCCGTCTTCACGACTACATCGAAGTGCTTGAGAACGGCGAAAAGCCGGGGCTGAAGGGGCGCGTCATCGACGTCAACCTGATCTACACCACACTGCAGGAAAGCGGCGCCGGGCACGAGGGCACCGTGCTGCAGATCCCGAACAACATGTTCTTCCAGCGCACGGTGCGGCGCTGGCGCGATCCGGCGCTGGCGCCGGGCGGGATCCAAGGCGACGGGTGAGCGCGCGTACCCACCCGGAGTGGGTACCTGCAGCAAGGACACTCAGCGCAGCAGCCAACGACCGTCGGTCGTTGCTCGAATGGGTCCCCACCAGCGGTGAGGACCTACAGCAAGGACAGTCAGCGCAGCTGACTGTCCTTGCTGCCTCGGCGGTTATAGGTGCCGGCATCGTGCTGCGCCGCGTCTTCGGCCTCCTGGCAGCGCACGCACAGCCGCACGCCCGGCACCGCACGACGCCGGGCGTCGGGGATGGGCGCCTCGCATTCCTCGCAGTGGGTCAGCCCCGGGCCGTGGCGCAGCTGCGCCCGGGCGCGCTGGATGGCGTCATCGACGGTGGCGTCGATCTGGTCCTGGACCGCGCCGTCGCCTGCCCAACCTGTGGCCATGATGTGTCTCCCATGCCGGTACCAGCAGACAGCTTAGACCTGCCCGCGGACGGCCTGCCAACGCGCGGCTGAACGCGGGCGCGGCAGCTGAATCCTTCATCGGGACGCGCGCACCCGGCGGGCGCCGCCGCTGGAGCAACCGCTACCAGACCAGGTCGTCGGGGACCTGGAACTGCGCGTAATAGGCGTCATCATCGGCGTTGCCGGTACTGGGTTCGGCCTGCGCCTTGCCCTGGCCGTTGTCCAGCACGATCGCGTCCGCGTCGCGTTCACGGATCCTGTCGGCGGCCGCGCGCGGCACCAGTTCGAACCCCTCGCCAACGCGCACGATCACCAGGCTGCCGCTGGCCAGTTGCCGGCGCAGCAGAGGATTGACCAGCATCGTGCGGATCAGGGTGCCATCGTTGAAGCGGTACTCGCTCTCGCCCTCACGCTTGACCTTGTTGGTCTCGATGATCTGGCGGACCTGCGCCTGCTGTTCCTGCACGCGGCCCTTTTCCTTGCGTTCGGCTTCCAGCGCACGGTCGCGCTCGGCCTTCTCCGCGCGCAGCCGCTCGGCGTCGCGCTGGCTGTCGGTCGGGGCGACGGGCGCCTTGCCGTGCCGGGCCTTGACCTGTTCGCGTGCGGCCTGCGAGACCTGGGACTTCTTGACCAGTCCGGCCTTGAGCAGTTGTTCCTGCAGGGGGTTTGCCTTCGCCATTGCGGTTGCATCTGTTGTTGCGGGATTCCGAAGCCCATCATACTGCCCGGACCGCCGCACCCCAACTGCCCCATGACCGCCCTGAAATACCTCGCCGGCTACCCGGACACCCTGCAGCAGCAGGTGCGCGAGCTGATCGCGGGCGACCGGCTGGGGCCGTGGCTGGAGCGCCGCTACGCCGAGCTGCACACCGTGCGCAACGACCGCCAGCTGTACGACTACACCCAGGCGCTGAAGGAGCGCTACCTGCGCCAGTCGGTGCCGCTGTCAAAGGTGGTCTACGACAGCCGGCTGCAGGTGCTCAAGCACGCGTTGGGCACCCACACCACGGTATCCCGGGTGCAGGGCAGCCGGCTCAAGGCCAGCCGCGAAATCCGCATCGCCAGTGTGTTCCGCGAGGCACCGGCCCCCTTCCTGAAGATGATCGTGGTGCACGAGCTGGCGCACCTGAAGGAATCGGACCACAACAAGGCCTTCTACCAGCTGTGCACGCACATGGAAGCGGATTACCACCAGCTGGAATTCGATCTGCGCCTGTACCTGACCCATCTGGATCTCGCTGGCAGCTGAGTTTCAGCCCACCCCGGCCCAGCGCAGCATGGCCGCCGCGACCGCCCCCAGCACCACCACGAGCAGGAACGGCAGCCGCAGCAGCAAGGCGATGGCGGCCACCGCCAGCGCGCCCAGGCGCGCATCCAGGGCGACCGCAGCGCCTGACGCCACCGCATTCATTGCCGTCAGCGAGGCCAGCAGGCCGATCGTCAATGTCCCGGCCACCCGGCTCATCCGGGGTGATTCCAGCCAGCGCGCCGGAACCCGCCAGCCGGCCAGTTTGATCGCGTAGGCGGCCGCGCAGGCCAGCAACAGCCATCCCCACAGGCTCATGCCTGGCCCTCCGGCCGTTGCGGCGCAATGTCCGGCTCAAGCCCCTCATCACGCGGGCCAGGCACCAGGGCGCCCCACAGCGCGGCCACCGCTGCGGCGAGCAGGATCGGAATGCCCGGCGCCACCCACGGCAGCGCGAGCACGGTGACCAGGGCGGCCACGATCGCGACCGCCACGGCATCGCGCTGGCGCAGCCGCGGCCACAGCAAGGCCAGGAAGGCCGCCACTGCGGCGCCATCCAGCCCCCATCGGCGCGGGTCACCCAGCGCGTCGCCGGCGATCGCGCCCACGGCGGTAAACAGGTTCCAGAGCAGGAACACGCCGATGCCTGCGGCCCAGAACCCGCGCCGCTGCTCCAACGGCACCGATTGGCTGGACGCGGTAGCCGCCGACTCGTCGATGGTCACCTGCGCGCCCAGCCACTGGCGCCAGCCGCGCAGGCCCAGCATGCGGTTCATCTGCATGCCGTACACCGCATTGCGCACGCCCAACAGCGTGGCGGCGGTGAACGCGGCCGAGCCGGCACCGCCACCGGCGATCACGCCGATGAACGCGAACTGCGAGCCCCCGGTAAACATCAACAGGCTCAGGGCCTGTGCCTGCCACGGATTCAGCCCCGCCGCGACGGCCAGGGCACCGAAGGAAATGCCGTACAACCCGGTAGCCACGGCGATGGAGAGGCCGACTTTCACGGCGGGGGAGGCAGTCCAGTTCATCCTCCGATCATGCCAGTACCGGCGGGGGGCCGCAGCGACACAGCGCGCAGCTCCGGCGCCGAGCCAGTACACTCCCCGCCCGCGTCCTGTTTTGTGCTGCCTGCCTGATGACCGATCCGATCCGACTCGACAAACGCCTCACCAGCCTCATCGGCTGCTCCCGGGGCGACGCGCAGCGTTATATCGAAGGCGGCTGGGTCACCGTCAACGGCCAGGTCGTGGAGCAACCGCAGACCTTGGTCACCGACGAGCAGATCGTGCTGCGCGACAACGCGGAAGCGACCCGCGCCGAAACGGTGAGCATGCTGCTGCACAAGCCGGCCGGCATGCGGGCAGAGGCGCTGTGCGACCTGGTCACGCCGGAGAGCCGCAGCGAACTGGATGCTACCGGCGTAACGCTGCTGCAGCGGCATTTCCACGCACTGCAGCTGGTGATGCCGCTGGCCGACGAAGACAGCGGCCTGGTGGTGGTCAGCCAGGATGGCCGCGTCATTTCGCACCTGAAGGATCGCGGCGCGACGCTGGAGCAGGAATACCTGGTGGAAGTCAGCGGCGAGCTGGTGCCCTATGGCATGAAGCGGCTCGCCCACGGCCTGAGTTACCGCAGCTGGCCACTGCCGCCGTGCAAGGTCAGCTGGCAGAACGAAACCCGTCTGCGCTTCGCGATCAAGCCGGTGGCCCCCGGCCAGCTGCGCGACATGTGCCGCCAGGTCGGGCTGGAGGTGGTCAGCGTCCGACGCCTGCGCATCGGCCGGGTCGCGATGGGCAAGCTGGTGCCGGGCCAATGGCGTTACCTCGCGCCCGACGAGCGCTTCTGATCCACCGCCCCCTGCACTCGCAGTGCACGCTCGGCCCGCTTAGGATCGAGCCATGACTGACAAGAAACCGTTGTGGCGCAGAATGCTGCGCTGGCTGGGCATCCTGGTGGCGATCCTGGTCGTGCTGGTGCTCAGCGGCCTGCTGCTGGCCGACCACCTCACGCCAAAGGCGATGGGCGCGCACAGCAGCGTACTGCCGCTGCAACCGGCACAGAGCGCGATCGACCGCGAACTGGTGCGCCTGCAGGCCGAGCATCCCGATCACTCCGGTGTTGCCTTCCTGTCGGATGGATTGGATGCCTATGCGGCACGCGCGGTGATCACCCGTCATGCCGGGCGCAGCCTGGATCTGCAGTACTACATCTGGAAGGATGACCTGATCGGCCACCTGATGGCCCGGGAGCTGTACCAGGCCGCCGAGCGTGGCGTGCGCGTGCGCATGCTGCTGGACGACATGAACGCGCAGGACAAGGACGCGTTGATGATGGCGCTCGATGAGCATCCCAACATCGAGATCCGTCTGTACAACCCGTTCCGCAACCGTGATGGGCTGTGGCGGCTGGTGGAGATGGTGCAGCGGTTCTTCAGCGTCAACCATCGCATGCACAACAAGTCGTGGATCGCTGACGGCCGCGTGGCCATCGTCGGTGGGCGCAACATCGGTGAGGAGTACTTCAGCGCGCGCAGCGACGTGAACTTCCGCGACCTCGATCTGCTGGTGGCGGGCAAGGCCGTGCAGCAGGCCAACGACATCTTCGACGCGTACTGGAACAGCGATGCGGCGGTACCGATCGCCGCCCTCGCCTTCCATACCCCGGCGCAGCTGCGCCTGCTGATGCTGGAATCGGCGCACGAAGCCACGCTGACGGCCGCCCAGCCCTACCTGCAGCGCGTGGAGCGCTCGGCGTCCGCGCGCTCGTTCTATCGCAACGCAGTCGACCTGCACTGGTCGCCCAACGTTGAGATCGTGTCCGACCCGGCGATGAAGCACCGTCGCGATGACCCGGCCAACTGGCTGGTCACGCGGCTGGTACGCGAGTTGGAGGGTACGCGCCACAAGGCGCTGCTGATCTCACCGTACTTCGTACCCGGCGACGCGGGTGCGCGCGGGCTGGGCGAGCTGGTGAAGCGTGGCGCGTATGTCGGGGTCGTCACCAATTCGCTTGCCGCCAACGACGTGGCGGCGGTGCACAGCGGCTACATGCACTACCGCATTCCGCTGCTGCAGGATGGCGTTCACCTCTACGAGCTGCGCTCGCGCGGGCACGCTGGCGGCGGCAGCGGCGGCCTGTTCGGCAGCAGTGGTGCCAGCCTGCACACCAAGGCGTTCATGATCGATGACCAGCGCGGCTTCGTCGGATCGTTCAATCTCGACCCGCGCTCGGCCTATCTCAACACCGAGATGGGCGTGCTGTTCGATGATCCTGTGCTGGCGGCACAACTGCGTGGGGAATACCTGCGGTTGGCCGATCCCAGGCAGAGCTACTGGCTGACCCGGGACACGGACAACCAGGTGCGCTGGCTGGACCGCGCGGCGCAGCCGCCGCAGCTGCTCGACAGCGAACCCGATACCTCGTTGTGGCAACGGGCCAGCGCGCGAGTGATCAGCTGGTTGCCGCTGGAGTCGCAGCTTTAGGACGCGCAGCCACGCATGGCGTGGCGCTACGACGGCGGCCACGCATGGCGTGGCTGTCAGCCGTCCGTCATCTCTTCCGCTTCCAACGTTTCCACCGAACGCCCATGCAGGCGGCGCCAGATCCACTGCAGCGCGTGCGCCGGGGTGCCCTGCTGCTGCTCCAGCAGGGCCAGCGCCTGGGCTTGGCTGATCCGTCCGTGGCGGCACAGCAGGCTGGCCGACGCCGCCGCGCGTGCAAACCGCAGGCTCGCCGCGAGGCCGCCACCGGCCGCGTCGGCATCCCGCGACAAGGCCTCGTGCACCGAGGGCGGCAGCTCCCAGGCGGCCGCGATGCGGCTGGCCACCGGCAACGTCCAGGCGTCCAGCAGCCTGCTGGCCAGTGCCTGCGAGGGCGTCGCGGCCTGGCCATGCGCCGCGTCCAGCAGGTTGCGCATCACCAGCGCGGCACCCAGCCCCTGGGTCAGCCCCATCCACTGCGCCGCGAATCCGTCCTCGTGGGTCACCATGCGGGCGTGGTCGGCGGCCGCGCGCGACGCCAGCAGGGCGTGCTCCCAGATCACCGTCCCGAACTGCGGGAATGCCTCGCAGTGCAACTGCATCACCGGCTGCACCAGCACCGCGCTGATGATCTGGCGGATGCCTTCGGTGCCCACCAGGGTCACTGCCCGCTGCAGGCTGTCCACCGGCTTGGCCTGCAGGCGGTAGACGGGGCTGTTGGCAATACGCAGCAGGTTGCCGGTCAGCACCGCGTCCTGGCCGATGATGGCCGCCATGCTGCGGGCCGAGGCATCGCTGTCGTTCACGGTCTGGATCAGCTGTGGCAACAGCTGCGGGCGGCGCGGCAGGTGCCGGGCCGACCAGTCCTGGGCCTCCAGCGCGGCAACGACCGCCGCCTCGAGCACCCCATCCTGCGCCAGCACGGTGGGGCCGGCACCGCCACTGCGCGGCACCAGGGCCAACGCGTGAAAGCCGGCCTGCAGGATCTGGCCGGCGTCCCCGTCGGCAACGGCCGGAAGCGCCACCGGCGTGGACTGGCGCTCTCCGGCTCTGGCCCCGCCCGGGTCCCGCACCGACCGACGCACCGCACCCGCCTGGCGGCCGTGCAGCAGCCATGCCACCACCGCCACGGCCAGCAGGCCCATTGCCCCCACCAGGACAGCCACCATCAGGGGGCTCCTTGACTGGCGCGGTTCCGCATCCGAGTTGTTGCCGCTGCACCCACGTCATCCATCCTGGCCATACCGGCACCGCGCACCGTTGCCACGGCATCGGCCCGGTGGGCGGCAACTTTAGCGGCGCGGCCCCGGCGGGCGTGCCAGCGGCCGAGTGCAGGTGTCTTCGGACGGTCGCGCGATGCTGACAACGCCGTCCTGCGGAATGCACTAGAATGGCGCCGCGCGACCCGTCCCCCCGATCAGACGACGTCGCTTTTTTTGTTTTACACCCCACCTTTTGCTGGTACGTTCGCCGGCGTTGGCCACCGTTCGCACCATCGGAGTCACCATGTTATTTGAAACCCTCGAAACTGCCGGTCACGAACAAGTGGTGTTCTGCCACAGCCGCGACGCCGGCCTGAGGGCGATCATCGCCATCCACAACACCACCCTGGGCCCGGCCTTGGGCGGCGTGCGCATGCGCCCCTACGCCAGTACCGACGATGCGCTGGCCGATGCGCTGCGGCTGAGCCGCACCATGACCTACAAGAACGCACTGGCCGGGCTGAACGTGGGCGGCGGCAAGGCGGTGATCATCGGTGACCCGCGCAAAGACAAGACCGAAGTGCTGTTCCGCGCCTTCGGCCGGTACGTGGATTCGCTGGGCGGGCGCTACATCACGGCCGAGGACGTGGGCACCGACGTCAACGACATGGAGAACATCTACCTGGAGAGCGAGTACGTGACCGGCGTACACCAGGTGCATGGCGGCTCCGGCGACCCGGCACCGTTCACCGCTTACGGTGCGCTGCAGGCGCTGATGGCGGCGCTGCAGCACAAGCTGGGCCACGAGGAAGTGGGCAAGACCAGCATCGCCGTGCAGGGCCTCGGCCACATCGGCATGGAGCTGGTGAAGCTGCTCCGTGACCGTGGCGCCAAGCTGTTTGTCACCGACCTGGACGCCGCGCTGGTCGAGCGTGCGGTCACCGAATACGGCGCCGAGGCGGTCAAGCCGGACGAGATCTACGACCTCAACGCGGACGTGTTCGCCCCGTGCGCACTGGAAGGCGCGATCAACCCGGAGACCCTGCCGCGGTTGAAGTGCAAGATCGTCTGCGGCACCGCCAACAACCAGCTGTCCAGCCTGGAAGTGGGCGACGAACTGCATGCGCGGGGCATCCTGTACGCCCCCGACTACGCGGTGAACGCCGGCGGGGTGATGAATGTGTCGCTGGAGATCGACGGCTACAACCGCGAGCGCGCAATGCGCCTGATCCGCAGCATCTACCACAACCTGGGCCGCATCTTCGCGCTGTCGCAGCAGGAAGGCATTGCGCCGCAGCGCGCGGCAGACCAGATCGCCGAAGCACGCATCCAGTCCATCGGCAAGCTGAAGATGCCGCTGGGCCGCGCCAGGCCGCGGCTGGGAACGCTGCGGGGCGGCTGAGTCGGCTGGCGTTGGAACGAAAAAGGGCGCGATCATCTCGCGCCCTTTTCCTTTTTCAGCGTGGCATGCGCCGCGTCCGGGTCAGAACGCCGCCGAGTAGCGCAGCGCCACCTGGCTCAGGTCGCCACGCGGGCCGAAGCGCTGGTCATAGCCGAACGACACCTGTGCATTGCGGCTCAGCATCGCAGCCACCGAAACGCCGAACAGCCCGCCCGAGCGCGTCGGCTGCAGGCCCGCCAGCGGCGCCCATGCATCCACGCCGACGAAGCTGGCGTCAAAGGCTGCCCCGTTGCTGGACAACATCTGCTGCCATTCGGCATACCCGCGCAGCGACCAGTTGCGCCGCTGGGTCTCGGCACGCAGGCCGGCCAGCGCCTGGCTGCGACTGGCGGTGCTGCGCTCGGCACGCAGGCCGAAGCCGAAGCCGCCGTCTTCGCTGAAGCGGTCGTTGTCCACGCGTGCGTAGTCTGCGCCCAGGTACGGGGTGAGCGACGCGACCGCGCCGCCAAACCGGTAGCCCGACTCCACGCTGGCCGTGCTGAAGGTACCGCCATAGCGCGAGCTCACGCCGTACTGCCCGGCCCCCAACAGCAGCTGGCGGTCGAGCTCGCGGGTGAACTGGCCGGCACCGAACTGGGTCAGCGCATACGCGCCGCCGTGATTCCAGCCGGCATACAGCTGTGCCTGTGACTGTCGGTCGCGGCCATTGTCGCCAGACCATTCACGGCCGCTGCTGGTGCGCGTTTCGCCAAAGGCGAAGCCCATCACGCCGTTGCTGCCCAGTGCCATGTCCTGGCCCAGCATCCAGCCTTGGGTCTGGAACCCGGTGCCGGCAAAGCTGCCCTGCCCGGCCTCACCCAGCGCGCCGTGCCAGGCACCGCGAAGACGCGGTGCGGCGGACACGTCGTCGAAACGCGACGACAAGGCACGCCGGTTCATGTCCAGCGTATCCAAGGTCATCGCCGTGGCCAGACCGTGGGCCTTGCCGGAGAGGCTCTCCAGGCTGGCCTGCAGCGCCGATGCACCTTCAACCCGCTGCAGTTCGCCCGCCGCACCGGCAAAGCCCGGGCCGCTGTCGTTGCCCTGGTCGAGCTGGACGAAGGCCTCCTCCACCCGTCCGGCAGACGCGGTGGCGATCGTGCCCAGACCGGCCGTGGTGGCCGTCGCGGTGACGTTGGCGCGACGGATGTTGAGCGACGCGCTGGTGGCGTCATACGCGAACGAGGCGTCCAGCAGGGACACCGTCCCGCCCCGGCGCATCGCCCCGAACTGACCGGTCAGACCCTGCGCGGCCTGGATGATGGGCTGCACCTGGTTGTCGATCGGCACATAGCCGGCCACTGCCTGCTCCACGACCAGGGTGCCGCCCTGCAGCGTGGCCGTCCCCGTCACCTGCAACGGCGACGCGCCCAGCGCGGTGATGAACTCGGCGCTGGCACGCTGCAGGTAGTTGCCGTCGATGACCGCCGTGGTGTTGGCGGTCACCAGCGCCACGCGCCCATTGTTCTCGACGTTGCTGGTAATCCTCGTGGTGCCCGCCCCGAACTGCAGTGCAGGCAAGGGGAAGCTGATGTCGTACGGCGTGATCGTAACCGGCGCGGTGAGCGTCGCACCATCGCGAAGTGCCAGCGTTCCGCGGACGACCTCCACCGAGCCGGTGAAGGTGTTCTTGCCGGCCAGGGCAAGGACGCCGTCACCGTCCTTGTACAGGCCGCGGATGCCGTCACCGCTGATGTCATTGCTCCACACGCTTGTACCGACGCTGGTCGGCACGGAGACGGACAGCGTTCCGAAGTCCGTGGTGGCCGGCCCATTGAGTGCCTTGGCGACGTTCAGCAGGCCGTGTCCGAACACCGCATCCACGCCCGGCTCGCCGAGATCGGTGGCGGTGCCAAGAAGCGTCCGCTGTATGTCGTAGTTCTTGAAGTAGGGATATTTCTGCCAGACCAGCGCGGCCGCGCCGGAGACCAGCGGTGCCGCATAGGAGGTGCCCGCGCCCCAGAAATATTTCGGGTTGGGCGCGCCCTTGTTGTCGGGATCGATGAACACCGCTTCGCCCGGCGCAGCCAGGCAATAGTCGGCCGCCACGCCGCACGCGTTGGCGTAGGACGCCAGTTCATCCGGCTTGCTGGCGTTGACCGCGGTAACCGCCAGCCAGCCTTCTTCCAGCTCGCGCGCCAACGTACTTCCGGCCGGTCCGGGCTGGCTCGGCAGCGCCGCCATGTCTGACGGGTTGGCCTTGCTCTCGTTGCCCGTAGCGAATACCACCAGGCCGCCGTGCTGGAACACGAACGGCGCATACTCGGCCGCAATCGCGTCCGTGGTACTGGCATCGTTCCAGTACAGCCCGCCCCACGAGTTGTTCATCACCTTCACCCCGCTGGCGATCAGATCGGCGTGCACCGAGGCCAGCCCCAGTGCGCCTTCCACGCTGTTGCCCTGACCCGTACCGTCATCGACCGGTGCCTTGTCGGAGATGATCCGGGCCGAGACGATGCTCGCACCCGGGGCCACGCCGCCCGGCCAGGTGCCGGACGCGCTGCCCGCCGCGAGCGACGCCACGGTGGTGCCGTGGCCGACGACGTCGTCAATGTTGAGGTTGTTGGTGGCCGGGTCGACGTAGCTGAAGCGCTGTGTCACGCGACCGGACAGCGTGGGATGGGAGCGGTTGACACCCGAGTCCACGATGCCGATGACCACGCCTGCGCCGGTCAGCCCTTGCCGGTCGCCCGCATTGATGATCGACAGATGGGCATCAATCGCCGGTTCCTGCGGCTTCGCTCCGGTCGGCGGCGGCGTCACCGGCGGCGTCACCGGCGGCGTCACCGGCGGGTTGGTGGGAGCGGGCGTGGTGACCGGCGTACCGCCGCCCGGACCCTCCACGCGGACGTTACCGCCACCGCCACCACCACCGCATGCACTCAACGCCAGCGCCAGCGCAGCCGCCAGCGTGGTCCTGCTCATTGCGACCTGCTTCATCCCTGTTCCCCCAAACGTTTATGGAACCACGCCTGGCATCCTGCCTACCCCGAGGACACCCGTGGTGATCGTTGACCCGCTCCACCGGGCTACCGGCAGAGTCTGACTGGAATCCGGACAGCTTTCCACCGACGGTTCAGGCCCTGCGGTGGGCATCGCCCCGCGGCTGGACACCGGGGGCAAATCAGGACCCTCTATACTGGTCATCCCCCGCAGTCTGACGGGATTCGCGCCCGCATCCTGCGGCACGCGTCCCGAATCCGCTCACGCAACAACGAGATTGCCATGCCCAACATCGTCATCGCTGCCGCCAAACGTACCGCCATCGGCTCCTTCCTCGGCCAGTTCAACGGCGTGCCCACCCCGACCCTGGGCGCCACGGCCATTGCCGCCGCCCTGGAGCAGTCCGGCGTACCGGCGGCGGACGTCTCCGAAGTGATCATGGGCTGCGTGCTGCCGGCCAACCTGGGCCAGGCCCCCGCCCGCCAGGCGGCCGTCGCCGCAGGCATTCCCTATTCGACCGGTGCCACCACGCTGAACAAGGTGTGCGGCTCGGGCATGAAGGCCATCATGCTGGGCCATGACCTGATCAAGGCCGGCTCGGCCAGCATCGTGGTCGCCGGCGGCATGGAGTCGATGTCCAACGCCCCGCACATGCTGCCCAACTCGCGTACCGGCAACCGCTTCGGCAACTTCCAGGCGGTGGACCACATGGCCCACGACGGCCTGGTCAATGCCTACGATGGCAAGGCCATGGGTGAGTTCGCCGAATGTGCGGTGGACAAGTACCAGGTCACCCGCGAGGAGCAGGATGCCTTCGCGATCGAATCGGTGCGCCGTGCGCAGGCCGCGCAGGCCGCGGGCGCGTTCGACGACGAGATCGTCGCGGTCAAGGTCGCCGGCCGCAAGGGCGAGGTCGAGTACAACCAGGACGAGCAGCCCGGCCGTTCGGACGTCGCCAAGATCCCGACCCTGCGCCCGGCCTTCAAGAAGGACGGCACCGTCACGGCGGCCAGTTCCTCCAGCATTTCCGACGGCGCCGCCGCCGTGGTGCTGCTCGCCGAGGAGGACGCGGCTGCCCGCGGCCTGCAGCCGCTGGCCCGGATCGTGGCCCACGCCACCCACTCGCAGGAACCGGAGTGGTTCACCACCGCGCCGATCGGCGCCATCCACAAGGTGCTCGAAAAGGCCGG
The DNA here is from genome assembly GCF_032099025.1 of Stenotrophomonas sp. GTDB lineage: Bacteria > Pseudomonadota > Gammaproteobacteria > Xanthomonadales > Xanthomonadaceae > Stenotrophomonas. Next base: position 91,574 of record NZ_DAMCID010000004.1, on the reverse strand, counting down.
CTGGACCTTGGACCAGGTCGACCTGTTCGAAATCAACGAGGCCTTCGCCGTGGTCGCGATGGCGCCCATCCGCGAATTGGGCATCCCGCACGACAAGGTCAACGTCAATGGCGGTGCCTGCGCACTGGGCCACCCGATCGGCGCCTCCGGTGCCCGTCTGGTGGTCACCTTGGTCAACGCCTTGCGCAAGCGTGATGCAAAGCGCGGAATTGCTACACTGTGCATTGGTGGCGGTGAGGCTACGGCTATCGCCATCGAATTGATTTGATTGATTTTAACGCCCGTTTCGCAAAACTGAATGCGGGATCGCTTGACAGCCCAACGTGGCTTGTCATCATGTTGCCGGGCGCGCAATAGCGCGTTGCCTAATCTAACGACGAGGATTCACACAAATGAGCATCAACAAGCTGCTGATCGCAATGGCCCTGGGCCTGGCTCTGACCGCCTGCTCGAAGCAGGAACAGGCTGCTGACGCCGCCGCTTCGGCCAACGAAGCCGCTGCCGACGCCCAGGTCGCTGCCGACCAGGCCGCTGCTGCTGGCGCCCAGACCGCCGACGCTGCCCAGGCTGCCGCCGACACCGCCACCACCGCTGCTGACGCTTCGGCTGACGCCGCTGCCCAGGCTGCTGGCGCTGCCACCGACGCTGCTGCCGATACCGCTGCAGACGCTGCCAAGGCCGGTGAAGCCACCGCCGAGCAGGCCAAGGACGCTGCTGAAGAAGCCAAGAAGTAATAACTTCTTTCTTCAAGCAAGTCTGAAGAAGCCGCTGGTTCGCCAGCGGCTTTTTCTTTGGGCGGCATTTGCGCACCGCGGGCACCTACCGGACCTTCACGGAAGGGTGAATAGGCTGGCAGTCCGATTCTCAGTTCCTGTGGAGCCCGCCATGAAAATCCGTTCGATGACCACCCCGCTGCTGGCCGCTTCGCTGGTGCTGGCGCTCGCCGCCTGCCAGGGCCCGGAAGCAGAAAAGGCCCGCGCCGATGCGGCGCAGGCGGCTGACAGCACCGGTGCGGCCGCCCGTGAAGCGGTCGACCAGGCCGCGGCGTCCACCCGCAACGCCGCCGACGAAGCGGCGGCGGCCTCCGAACGCGCTGCGGCCGACGTGCAGCCGGCGCTGGACCGCGCTGCCGACGCGACGGCTGCTGCCGCTGCGGACGCAAAGGTCGCGGCACGCGACGCGGCCGCCCATGCCAGCGACGCGACGGCCAACGCGGCGGAAAAGGTTGCCGACAAGGCCCGCGACGTGGCCGACGATGCCAAGCAGAACGCCGACGCCGCCAAGCACTGAGCGCACGTCGGGGCCGATCGGGGTTGACCGTCGGCCCGGGAAACGCCGGGCCCTGCCCGGGAAACGCCGGGCCCTGCCCGGCGTTTGTTCGTGCGGTGACAGGTGCGGTTGCCCGGCGTAGCCCGGCACTACGGCAGGGCGCGCGCCATGATCGCCTGATGATCCACATCATCCGGCAGCGTGCCGAACGCCCTGCCCGTTTCGCCCCCCAGCCGCGTCCGGACGAAGGCTGCCGCCACCGGACTCCGCGCGCGCAACAACACCGCCGCCTGCAACAACAGCGCCAGGCGTTCGGTGACCAGGCGCGCCTGGGCCTCCGATGGCGTGGATGACAGCTGCGCCCACAGGGCCTGCAAGGCATCGTCATACCCCGCGTCATACCCGACCACCGTCTCCAGTTCCGCCTGCAGCACCGGCCGCACCTGCGGCTCGCGCGCCAGTGCGCGCAACACGTCCAGGCACTGGATGTTGCCGCTGCCTTCCCAGATCGAATTCAGGGGCGCCTGCCGGTACAGGCGCGGCAGCATCGATTCCTCCACGTACCCGGCACCGCCCAGGCATTCCTGCGCCTCATTGACGAACACCGCTGCCCGTTTGCACACCCAGTACTTGCCTACGGCGGTGGCGATCCGTGCGAACGCCGCTTCGTGTGCATCGTGCGGGGACTGGTCGACGGCGCGGGCCACGCGAATGGCGAATGTGGTGGCCGCTTCGGATTCGATCGCCAGGTCGGCCAGCACGTTGGCCATCAGCGGGTGATCGCACAACCGGCGGCCGAAACTGCTGCGATGGCGGGTGTGGTGCAGTGCCTGGGCGAGCGCCATGCGCATTTCCGCCGCCGCGCCGAGCATGCAGTCCAGCCGCGTCATCATCACCATGCCGATGATGGTGGCCACGCCGCGCCCTTCGGCGCCGACACGCCGCGTCCAGGCCCCGCACAGCTCGATTTCGCTGGATGCATTCGACCAGTCGCCCAGCTTGTCCTTGAGCCGCATCAACCGGAATGCATTGCGGTTGCCGTCGGCAAGGCGGCGCGGCATCAGGAAGCAGGTCAGTCCGCCCGGCGCCTGCGCCAGCACCAGGAAGCCATCGGACATCGGCGCGGAGAAGAACCACTTGTGCCCCACCAGCGCATAGCTGCCATCGGCGCGTGGCTCGGCGCGGGTAGCGTTGCTGCGCACGTCCGAGCCGCCCTGCTTCTCGGTCATGCCCATGCCCAGGGTGATGCCGGCCTTGTCGGCAATCGGCACATCGCGTGGATCGTAGACCGGTGCCGCTGCCTTGTCGGCCCATTCGGCCAGCGCCGGATCCTGGCGCAGCACGGCCACCGCGGCATGCGTCATGGTCAGTGGACAACTGGTGCCGGCCTCGGCCTGGTGATGCAGGAAACTCAACGCCGCGCGCGCGACATGCGCGCCGGGGCGTCCGTCCTGCCAGGACAGGCCAGCCACGCCGTGGCGCTTGGCCGCGTCCATGAGCTGGTGGTAGGCCGGATGGAACTCGACCGTGTCGATGCGATGCCCCTGCGCATCATGGGTACGCAGGCGCGGGCGGTCGCGGTTGGCATCGAAGCCCAAGCGGTACAGCGCGTCGCCTGCACTACCGCCATAGGCCTGCAGCGTGGCGATGAATGCAGCGCCGCCCTCGCGCTGCACGGCGTCGGCGAGGGCCACGTCGTCGGCCCACAGATTGCGCCCCGCAAATGGCGGCGGCTGGTTGACGACCTCATGGGTCTCGAACGCGGGCAATGCAGACGTCATCACGCAGGCCTCCCAGGGGTGGAATTCGATTCTGCCGCATCCGCGCGGCAGGCGCCGTTCAGCCGGATTCTCACCTCGTGCACGAGCACGGCGGCACAGTGCAGGCATGACGGCGAACGTGGCACACAGCGACCTGGTGGTACTGCGTCCGGAAGGACTGTACTGCCCTGCAGGCGACTTCCATATCGACCCGTGGCGGCCGGTGCCGCGCGCGGTGATCACCCACGGCCACGGCGACCATGCGCGCAGCGGCATGGGCGAGTACTACTGCAGTACCAGCAGCGTGCCGATCCTGCGCTGGCGGTTGGGCGACGTGGCGCTTCAGTCGTACGACTACGGTGAACGCTTCACGTTGGGCGGCGTGCAGGTGTCGTTGCATTCGGCCGGGCATGTACTGGGCTCGGCGCAGGTGCGCATCGATGATGGGGCGCAGGTCTGGGTGGCCTCCGGCGATTACAAGCGCCAGCCCGATCCCACCTGCGCGCCCTTCGAGGTGGTGCCCTGCGATGTATTCATCACCGAAGCGACCTTTGCCCTGCCCATCTACCGTTGGCAGGATACGCGCGAGGTGGCCGCCGAGATCGCGGCCTGGCGGCGCGAGTGCGAACAGCGCGGCGAGGCCGCGATCCTGCTGTGCTACGCGCTGGGCAAAGCGCAGCGGGTACTGGCCGAGCTGTTGCCGCTGGACGAACCGCCGGCGTGGCTGCACGGCGCCATCGCCAACGGGGTGGCCGTGTACCGCGAAGCGGGCATCCCGATGCTGGCCACGCACACGGTGGCCGAGCAGGGCCGCGAACCCGATGCCGCCGGCAAGCTGATCCTGGCACCGCCGTCGGCCGCCGGTACCACCTGGCTGCGCCGCTTCGGCAAACACCAGCTCGGCTTTGCATCGGGCTGGATGCGGCTGCGCGGCAATCGCCGCCGACGCAATTACGATCGTGGTTTCGTGGTGTCCGACCACGCCGACTGGCCGGCACTGCTGCAGACCATCGAACAGAGCGGTGCGCGGCGCGTGATCGCCACGCATGGCAATACCGATGCGCTCATTCCGTTCCTGCGCGAGCGCGGGATCGCCGCCGAGGCATTCCGCACCGATTTCGGGAGCGAGGAATGAAAGCCTTTGCAGCCTTGTACCAACGCCTGGACCGCAGCACCGCCACGCTGGACAAGCGCGCCGCACTGGTCGCGTATTTCCGCGACGCGCAGCCGCATGATGCGGCGTGGGCACTGTATCTGCTGAGTGGCGGCAAGGTCGGCGGCGCACGCCAGAAGATTGCCTCCAGCGGCGAACTGCGTGCCTGGATCGCCGACGCGTCCGGTTTGCCCGACTGGCTGGTGGCCGACAGCTACGACCAGGTTGGCGACCTTGCCGAAACCCTGACCCTGCTGCTGGACGACCCGCACGAGCGCGCGCCTGACCGGGCGTTGGCGACGTGGATCGAAACGCATCTGCTGGCCGTGGCCAACCAACCCGAGGCGGTGCGGCGTGCGGCGGTCGAAACGGGCTGGAAACAGCTGCCCGCGGCCGAACGGCTGGTGTTCAACAAACTGCTGACTGGCGCGCTGCGCGTGGGCGTGTCGCAGCGCCTGGTGCAGCAGGCACTGGCGGAGCTGTCGGGCGTCGACATCGCCCGCATCGCGCAGCGCATGCTCGGCGCGTGGGTGCCCTCGCCCGGCCTGCTGGCCAGCCTGCTCACCCCGGAGGAACTGCCCGGAGACCGGCAGCAACCGTATCCGTTCTTCCTCGCTTCGCCGCTGGAAGCGGAGGTGTCCAGCCTGGGAGCGATCGACGACTGGACACTGGAATGGAAGTGGGACGGTATCCGCCTGCAGCTGCTGCGTCGCCAGGGCGAAGTTGCCTTGTGGTCACGCGGCGAAGAGCGGTTGGATGGCCGGTTCCCAGAGATCGAGAGCGCCGCGATGGCCCTGCCGGACGGTACGGTGATCGACGGTGAACTGCTGGCCTGGCGCGAAGATGACGCCCAGCCCATGCCCTTCACCGCACTGCAGACCCGTATCCAGCGGCGCAAGCCCGGTGCAAAGACGCTGCGCGATACACCGGTGCGCGTGCTTGCCTACGACCTGTTGGAACTGGGCGGGGAGGATCTGCGCCAGCAACCACTGGCGGAACGCCGGGCGCAGCTGGCCCTGCTGCTGGAGACACTGGGCGACGCCCGGCTGGTACTGTCACCCACGCTCATCGCCGCCGACTGGGTGGACGCGGCGACCCAGCGCGCGATGGCCCGCGAGCGCGGCGTGGAAGGACTGATGCTCAAGCGCAGCAGCTCGGTCTACCAGAGTGGCCGCCGTCGTGGCGACTGGTGGAAGTGGAAGATCGATCCGCTCACCATCGACGCGGTGATGATCTACGCGCAGGCCGGCCACGGCCGGCGCAGCACGTTGTACACCGATTACACCTTCGGGGTGTGGGACGGCGAGCGGCTGGTGCCGGTGGCCAAGGCGTATTCGGGTCTGGATGACAAGGAGATCCTGGCGCTGGACCGATGGATCCGCGCCAACACGCTGGAACGCTTCGGGCCGGTGCGCAGCGTGCGCGGCGAGCAGGTGTTCGAACTCGGCTTCGAGGCCGTCAATCGCAGTACCCGGCACAAGTCGGGCATCGCGGTACGCTTTCCGCGCATCCTGCGCTGGCGCCACGACAAACCGGCCAGCGAAGCCGACACCCTGGCGCAGCTGAAGGCGCTGGCCCGGTGACGCGGCGCGAGGCGATGGCACGGCTGACCGACTGGTTCGCCAGCCGCGGCTGGGCGCCGCTGCCCTTCCAGAAGACCCTGTGGCGGCACTACCTCGGTGGCGCCTCCGGACTGCTGCACACGCCCACCGGGAGCGGCAAGACACTGGCGATGTTCGGCGGGCCGCTGCTGCAGGCACTCGCCGATCAGCCAGCACGCGCAACCAGTGACCGCAGGACCAAACGCATTCCGGCCCTGCAGGTGCTCTGGATCACCCCGCTGCGCGCCCTGGCCAGCGACACCGCGCGCGCGTTGCGCGAGCCGCTGGCCGCACTGGGTCTGGACTGGCAGGTGGGCCTGCGCACCGGGGACGCCAGCGCGCGCGACAAGCGGCTGGCGCGCGAGGGCCGCGTGGACGTACTGGTGACCACGCCCGAATCGCTGGCATTGCTGCTGAGCTATCCCGATACCCGTGCGCACCTGCGCCAGCTGCGCTGCGTGGTGGTGGACGAGTGGCACGAACTGCTGGGCAACAAGCGTGGCGTGCTGCTGCAGTTGAACCTGCGCCTGCTGCGCGATGCACTGCCCGCGCTGCAGGTGTGGGGCCTGTCGGCCACGCTGGGCAACCTGGAGGAAGCGCGTGATGTGCTGCTGCCCGAACTTCCCGATGCCCCTCTGGTGGCGGGTGCGCGGCCGCGCCCGGTGGCGGTGGAAACCCTGTTGCCGGCGCAGGGCGAACGCTTCCCGTGGGCCGGCCACCTGGGCCTGTCGCAGCTGCAGCGGGTGCAGGAAAAACTGTTCATGGTCGGCACCAGCCTGCTGTTCACCAACACCCGCGCCCAGGCCGAACTGTGGCACCAGGCGCTGACGGCCGTGTGGCCCGAAGACCCCGCCACGCTCGGCCTGCACCATGGCTCGCTGGACCCGGCGCAGCGGCGCGTGGTTGAGCAGGGGCTGCGCGACGGCGCACTGCGCTGCGTGGTCGCCACGTCCAGCCTGGACCTGGGCGTGGACTTCCCGGCGGTCGACCAGGTGCTTCAGATCGGCAGCCCGAAAGGCATCGCACGGCTGGTCCAGCGCGCCGGACGGGCACGCCATCGTCCGGGTGAATCCGGACACATCGTGTGCGTGCCTTCGCATGCGCTGGAGCTGGTCGAGTACGCGGCGGCACGGCGCGCGCTCGCCGACGGCGTGATCGAGGCGCGGCGCCCGTTGCGGATGTCGCTGGACGTGCTGGCGCAGCACTGCGTGAGCTGCGCGCTCGGGGGTGGCTTCGACGCCGACGCACTGCTGGCACAGGTACGCCGCACGCACGCGTTCGCAGCACTGGACACCGCGCAGTGGCAGGGCGTGCTGGACTTCATCGTGCAGGGGGGGCGCGCGCTCGCGCAGTATCCCGACTTCCACAAGGTGGTGCGCGACGACGACGGCATGTACCGCGTACACGATCGCCGCGTGGCGCTGCGCCACCGCCTGTCGATCGGTACGATCACCAGCGATGGCAGCGTCATGGTGCAGTTCATGCGCGGCGGCCGCCTGGGTACGGTCGAAGAGCAGTTCGTTGGCCGCCTGCGCCCCGGTGATCACTTCCAGTTCGCCGGCCGCCTGCTGGAGCTGGTGCGGCTGGAGAATCTCACCGCCTATGTGCGCCTGGCGCGTGGCGGCGACGGCGTGGTGCCGCGCTGGCAGGGCGGGCGGCTGCCGCTGTCGGAGGCCCTGGGGCAGGAGATGGAAGCGGTACTCGCCGCGCCGCCCACCAGCCCGGAGATGCAGTGGCTTGCGCCCCTGCTGCGCCTGCAGTCGCGCCTGTCGTCCCTGCCCGGCCCGTCGCTGCTGCTGGTGGAAACGCTGCGCCGGCGCGAGGGCCAGTTCGTGTTCGTGTACCCCTTTGCAGGCCGCCAGGTCAATGAAGGCCTGGCCGCGCTGATGGCGCTGCGCTGGACGCGGCTGCAGGCCAACACCTTCGGGTATGCCGCCAACGACTATGGCTTCGTGCTGGCGCCGGCACGTGCGGTTGAGGTGGATGCGGCGCGCATCCGCGCACTGCTGCATCCGGACGGGTTGTTCGACGATCTGCGCGACAGCCTCAACCTGGGCGAGCTCGCACGCCGGCAGTTCCGCGACATCGCGCGCGTCTCCGGCCTGCTGATCCCGGCCCTGCCGGGGCGCACGCCGCGCAGCCTGCGCCAGCTGCAGGCCTCGGCCGGCCTGCTGTACGACGTACTGCGCCAGCACGATCCAGAACACCTCCTGCTGGGCCTGGCGGAACAGGAAGTGCTGCATGGACAACTCGACCTGGCCTGCCTGGCCAGCACGCTGCGCCGCTGCCAGGCACGTACGCTGTGCCTGCAGCAGCCGTCCACGCTGGGGCCACTGTCATTCCCGCTGTGGGCCGAGCGCCTGCGTGGGCAGCTCAGCAACGAAGACTGGAAGACGCGCGTGCTGCGTGCGGCAAGCCAACTGGAGACGCGCCATGCCCATTGATGCGGCCATGACCCTGGCAGGTGAGAACGTCCGGCTGCTGGGCGAACGCGCCCTGTACTGGCCGGCACGCGAAGCGCTGCTGATCGCCGACCTGCACCTGGGCAAGGCGGACCTGTTCCGGCGCGCCGGCATCGGCCTGCCCACCGGCGGCACCGGGGACGATCTGGAGCGGTTGACGCGGCTGGTTGCCGAGCGCCCGGTGCGCACGCTGTGGATCCTGGGCGATGTGCTGCACGGGGCCGCACATCGCGCGGCCTGGTACCGGCAGTGGCAGGGCTGGCGCGAGCAGCATGCCGGGCTGGAGATCGGCGCACTGGCCGGCAACCACGACCGCGTGCTGCCCAAGGCGGATCTTGGCATCACCCTGCTGGGTGAGCGGGTGCAGGAAGGGCCGTTCCTGCTGCGCCACGATCCGCAACCGCATCCGGCCCTGCACGTGCTGTGCGGTCATCTGCATCCGCTGGCCAAGCTGCCCGGCATGCAGCGGCGTTGGCCTGCGTTCTGGCTTCGCGATCGACTGACGGTGCTGCCGGCGTACTCACGCTTCACCGCCGGCATCGCGCCGGTACTGGATGCGGGTGAACAGCTGGTGGCGTGCGTGGAGGGCGATGCCATCGCCCTTCCGGCCCGGTAGCGGGGGGCCTTGACAGAAGGGTCGACATTGGCGCGTTGCAGTGTTTGCCGTGTTGCAGTGTTTGCCGACTAACAGTCGGCACTACACGTCGGCAGTTCACGTCGGCAGTGTCACACGTCGGCAGTTTACGTCGGCAGTGTCCGCGCTGTTACGCCGCCGAGGGTAGCAGCACCTCCGGCATCAGGCGGATGTCCGGTGCATTCGGATTGGGTCGCACCGGGCGGCTGAGCACATCGGCCAGCATATCGCGAGCGGCGGCGCGGATCCGCGCGTGGTGATCCGGGGAAGCGTGGGTGATCAGACTGGTAACGTGGAATTCGAAGATATCTTCCATCACGTCCGGCTGATCCTCGTGCAACATCTGCAGCAGTCCACGCAGTTTGCAGATTTCAGTATCGAGAACGTCGGCCGGAAACAACATGTCAATCTCCTTGGGGATCAGGTCCAGTAACGTTTCCTTTTTCCCATGGCCACGGTGATTTCACCGTCAACAGGCGTCATTCCGGCCTTCACACAGCACTCTACTCATCGCCATGCGTGGTCATGTCGTCATGCCCGTTCGGCAGCGCGCGGCGTCATCGCCTCGACGAACCCGGGCGACAGCCCCAGCGTCCCCCACCAGCCGCGCTGGGTGCCGCTGAGCACGCGCAGCATGTGGCCGCGACCGCCCGGCACACGGCCCATCGGTTTGAACAGGACATCGCGGGCCTGCGCCAGCGTATCGCGCTCGGACTGGAACAGCGGCGTCAGCCAGCGGCTCCAGAAGTGGTAGATGGCCACGTGCGCGCTGCGTTGCGCCTGGTAGGCCTGCAGCGCCGCATCACGGTCGGCGTGCGCGCGCAGTGCATCGCGCAGTGCCAGTGCATCCATCAGGGCCATGTTCACGCCCTGCCCCAGCTGTGGGCTCATCGCGTGCGCGGAATCGCCGGCCAGCACCATGCGCTCGCGATGCCAGCGCGTCATCACCGCATCGCGGTAGCCGGCGCGCGCGAGCTGCGCGCCATCGGGTACATCCTGCAGGCGCAGGTGCGCCTGCGGCCACAGCGTCGCGATCTCCTCCAGCCACCGCGCCATGCCGTCCTGTTCCCATTGTGCGAACTGGTTGCGTGGCAGGCTCCAGAAGAAGCTGAGCTGCGCCTGCGGATTACCCGGGCGGGTGCCCACCGGCAACAGGCCGATCATCTTGCGCGCGGCCACGTAACGCTGCCGCAGCTCGTCGTGGTGCGCCCAGTCGCCGCACGGCAACAGGCACCACAACGCCCCCCAAGGGTACTCGCGGTCCAGCCGCGTGCCCTGCACCAGGCTGCGCAACGACGAGGCGGAGCCATCGGCGGCGATCACCAGATCGTACGGCCCGTGCCAGTGTCCCCGCGCATCACGGACACGGCCGTTGGCGGTATCCACGTCCACGATCGTGGTATCGCCCTGCAGGTTGCCCGGCTGTTCCCACGCGTCGGCCAGCAGCGAGAACAATGCGCCACGCTGCATGCCGATACCATGCAGATGCGCATGCAGGCCCGCATAGTGCATATCCATCACGGCGCGCCCGCACGGGGTTTCGCCATACAGACGGCGCACGGCGGCGCCATGCTGAAGCACCTGCGGGAGCAGGCCCATCTGCCAGAGAACATCCAGGCCGCTTGGCTGCAGCAGGAAGCCGGCGCCCACCGGGCCCGGGGCGGCCGCACGCTCGAAGACGTGTACCTGGTGATGATCGCGCGACAACAGGACGGAGAGCGCCTGGCCAGCAGTGCCGTAACCGACGATGGCGATGGTGCGGCGTTGCATGTGACGTCCTGTCGAGGTGCGGGACCGCCATTATCGGCGATCTGAACGGAGACCGGGGTTGCCGGTCCCCGCGCATCGACACGCTCAACCTTGAAGAGCTCGACGTTGCGAACGGCCATGGAACGGTCAAGCCGCTCCGGTTCGCCGGTGACCCAGATCACCACACGACCTGCATCATATCCCTCGGGAACGTCGAACCGGTGCCCTGACAGCCCCCAGTGGCGATACACACTGAATTCGAACATGGCCGTCCAGTATCCACCGTCATGGGACAGCTCCAGGGCCATCGCCGCTTGAAGCATCGGCGCTTGGCGATGTGGGTTGGACAGATTGGTCGGATCCAACGGCTTCGTCGATATCTGTTGGACCGGTGGGTTGAAGGGGTGCTCGGCAACCTCGAACCGGAGCACCCAACCCGCGCCGCTCTGCATGCCAACGAGCATCTGGCTGATGGCCACGCGCTTGTCAATGCGCGCGTAAGACTGCCCGCCGTCCGTGCCGGTGTCGACGCCATGGTTGGCCTTCCAATGCGACAGCCCTGCGCTGAAATCCCCATTGCGGATGATATTGCTCATGATCATGGCCTTGTAGGTGATGGTGCGAACCAACGGGAAAACGATGTCCACAGCGACACGCTGAGACATCGACATTTCCCCCGTTGCATTGCAGATCACCTGGCCACCGAGCAGCGCAGGTACGGCGAACCTAAGGCACCGGATGTTCAGGGCGCATGAAGATCGCGCGCCCGGCCTTCGGACAAAAAAAACCCCGCCGAAGCGGGGTTTCTCAGCACGCAGCAGAGTGGATCACTCGGCCGGCACAATGTTCGACGCTTGGGCACCCTTGGGGCCCGAGGTCACGTCATAGGTGACCTTCTGGCCTTCCTGCAGACTGCGGAAGCCCTTGGAGTTGATCGCGGAGAAGTGCGCGAAGACGTCGGCGCTGCCGTCCTCCGGCGAGATAAAGCCAAATCCCTTGGCGTCGTTGAACCACTTGACGGTACCGTTCGGCATGGTGATGCGAGACCTTCTTCAATGAATGGGTGGTGTACGCTCAACCAGCGCACTGGCGGAGTATGCAAAGCTTGTTACGCAATGACAATCACCCACGTGCCAATTCGCCAATCAGTTCCGGCAATCCGGCCGAAGCCGCGTCCACATTGGCCAGTACTTCGGCCATGGTGATCTCGTCGCCATCGCCACAGCCGGCGGCCCAGTTGGCCACGATCGCCAGGCAGGCGTAGTCCAGGCCCAGTTCGCGGGCCAGGCTGGCTTCGGGCATGCCGGTCATGCCGACCAGATCGCAGCCATCGCGGCGCATGCGCGCGATTTCCGCATTGGTTTCCAGCCGCGGCCCCTGCGTGGCGCCGTAGCAGCCGCCGTCGTGCAGGCGTACGCCGGTCACTTTGGCCGCCGCCAGCACCTTGCTGCGCAGCATCGGCGTGTACGGATGGCCGAAATCGACATGCAGCACCTCGCTGCCCGGCTCTTCACTCAGGGTCGAGATACGGCCCCAGGTGTAGTCGATCAGCTGGTCGGGACAGGCCAGCACGCGCGGGCCGAACTGCTCGGTGATGCCGCCCACGGTGTTGAGTGCGAGCACCCGGGTCGCACCGATTTGCTGCAACGCAGCAAGATTTGCGCGGTAATTGATCTTGTGCGGCGGCAGCGAGTGGCCTTCACCATGGCGGGCCAGGAACGCCACACGCTGGCCGAGCAGCGTACCCACCCGGATCGGACCGGACGGCGTGCCGTAGCGGGTCTCCACGGCATGGCTGCTCACGTCATCGAGCTGGGCCAGCTTGTACACACCGGTGCCGCCAATGACGGCCAGAGCGATATGTTCCATGGGCGCTGCTTATTCCTTCATCGCGTAGATGGCCGGCACGCCGCGCAGCGATTCGTTGACATCCATGCCGAAGCCGAACACGTAGCGGTCCGGCAACATGACGCCGGCGTAGTCGGCCTTGACCTCCGGCAGCGCGCGGTCGTGCTGCTTCACCGTCAGCGCGGCGATGCGCACGTCGGTGGCGCCCTGCTCCAGGCACCAGGTGCGCACGCCCTGCAGGGTGAAGCCTTCGTCCAGGATGTCGTCGACCAGCAGCACGCGGCGACCGAACAACGCGGTGGCCGGCTTGTGCTTCCACACCAGCTCGCCGCCGGTGGTCTCGCCGCGGTAGCGGGTGGCGTGCAGGTAATCGAACTGCAGGTCCTGGCCACGCGCGCCCAGCTCCAGCGCCAGCTGGCCGGCAAACGGCAATGCACCGTGCATGATCGACAGGAACAGCGGCACTTCGCCCTTGTAGTCGGCGGCGATGGCGTCAGCGATGCCGGCAATGGCCGTGTCGATGGTGGGACGGTCGACCAGCAGGTCGGCCTGGGCCAGGGCCTGGGAAATGGTGAGGTTGGGCATCAGACGGTTCTTCCAAGGGTGTCAAGCAAACGGGATTGGGAGCTGCCGTAGCGGGTGTCGGCCAGCAGGCCGTCCCAGCCAAGCGCGCCACGGCCGATCAGGCCGAGCAGCGCAGCAGTATTGAGCGGGCGGCCTTCCACCGCGCGCAGGGCGTCGTCCACCAGTTCCGGGTGGCAGACCAGGACCACGTCGCAGCCGGCGTCCAGATGCGCATGCACGCGCGCCTGCACGCCCCCGGCCGAGAACGACGCGGCCATGCCGATGTCATCGGAGAACACCACGCCGCGGAAGCCCATCTGGCCGCGCAGGATCTGCTGGATCCAGCGCGGCGAGTAGCCAGCCGGTTCGGGTGCCACCTGCGGGTAGACCACGTGGGCCATCATCACCGCGTCGGCACCGGCGTCGATGCCGGCCGCGAACGGCACCAGGTCGAGCGCCTGCAGCGCCTCCAACGGACGCGGGTCGCTGGCGTTGTCCACGTGGGTGTCTTCCAGCACGCTGCCGTGCCCGGGGAAATGCTTGAGCGTGGCGGCCATGCCCACGCTGTGCATGCCGCGCACGTAGGCGCGGGTGAACGCGGCCACGACCTGCGGATCGGCGCTGAAGGCGCGGTCGCCAATGGCGCGGTTGCCACGGCCCAGGTCGACCACCGGGGCAAAGCTGAGATCCACGCCGCTGGCGCGCACTTCACTGGCCATCAGCCAGGCGTGCTGCTCGGCCAGGGCCAGCGCGGCGTCCGGGTCCTGCGCGTACAGCGCATCGAAGCCCTGCAGCGGCGGCAGCGCGCTGTATCCCTCGCGGAAGCGCTGCACGCGCCCGCCTTCCTGGTCCACGCAGACCAGCACCGGCCGGGGCGCGGCGGCGCGGATGGCCGCCGACAGGTCGGCAACCTGCTGCCGGGAGGCGAAGTTGCGCTTGAACAGGATGACGCCGGACACGGCATCGTGCTGCAGCCAATCGCGTTCCTGGGCAGTGAGTTCGGTCCCGGCAACGCCGATCACGAGCATGGGCAATCTCCAAAACGGGGCACCATCATGGCGCACCGCCGCATTGTCGCAGAACCCGCACGCGCTAGGCCACGGCCGGGGGGCCGTGGCAGGCGGTCAGGCGCAGCCCTGTGCGTCGCAGGACTGGCCACCGGCAGGCGGCGGGTCCGGCATCTCGGCCGCGATCTGCCGCAGGGCCTGGGCGAACGCCTCCGGCGGCTGGGCGCCCTGCAGCGCGTAGCGGTCATTGATCACGAACGTGGGCACCGACTGAATGCCCAGCGCCTGGGCCTGTGCCAACTGTGCCTGGATCTCTTCCAGGCCCTCGTCGCCCGCCATAAGCGCGGTGATCCGCTCGGCGTCCAGGCCGCCAGCCGCCCCGGCCTCGGCCAGGGTCTGCGGGTCGGCCAGGTTGCGACCGTCGACGAAATGGGCGCGGAACAGCGCCTCGCCCACCGCGGCCTGCACGCCTTCACGCCCGGCCAGCCACATCAGCCGGTGCGCGGGCAGCGTGGTCACGCGCACCTGGCCCTGGTCGAAGTCCATCGGCAGGCCTTCAGCGCGTGCCGTGGACTGGGTCTGGGTGAGTATCTGTTCGGTGCGCTCGGCGCTGCCGAATTTGGCGGCATACGCGTCGCGCAACGGCACCGAGGCGGTGCCGGCGTCCGGGTCGAGCAGGAAGGGGTGCCAGGTCACTTCGACCTGCGGGGCGTCGTCACCAAGCAGGGCCAGGCCCTGCTCGAAACGATGCTTGCCGATCCAGCACCAGGGGCATACCACGTCGGACCAGATATCGATTTTCATCCGACCGACATGGGGTCACCCCTCAAAAAACAAAGGTGTGCCGGCCGCTGGCCGGCCCCGTCACCGCGCCCAGCGACTGAACGGGTGCGCCGCCAGCGCCAGGTTGTAATAGCGGACCTGGTCGGTGACTTCCGCGCCCACCCAGCCGGGCAGCTCGATGGCCTGGTCGGCCGACGCCAGCTCCACTTCGGCCACCACCAGCCCGGCATTCTCACCCAGGAACTCATCGACCTCCCAGACCAGCCCGGCGTGATGGACCAGGTGTCGACGCTTGTCGATCAGCCCGCCCACGCACAGCGCCAGCAGCGCGCGCGCGTCGGCGACCGGGATCGGATAGTCGAACTCCTGCCGGGTGTGGCCGATCTCGCGCGACTTCATGTTGAGAAAGGCCTGCTCGCCCTGGATGCGCACGCGCACCGAGGCCTTCTGCGCGCCGCTGTCCAGCGAGGCGGTGTCGTTGATGTAGCCCTGCGCCATCGGGATGACCGCATGCGCGGCGGTGCGCCAACCGTCGCCGGTGACGAGGTACTTGCGTTCGATTTCGATGCCCATGTCAGCGCTTCTCGAACACCGCGATGCTTTCCACGTGGGCGGTATGCGGGAACATGTCCATCGCGCCCGCCGATACGAGCGTGAAGCCCTGCTCGTTGACCAGGTAGCCGGCATCACGCGCCAGTGAACCGGGGTGGCAGCTGACGTAGACGATGCGCTTGAACTGCTTCAGCGGCAGCTGCTGCAGCACTTCGATCGCACCGGAGCGCGGCGGGTCGAGCAGCAGCTTGTCGAAGCCCTGGCGCATCCACGAGGCCTGGCGCTGGTCCTGGGTCAGGTCGGCAGCAAAGAACTGTGCATTGTCCAGGCCGTTGCGCGCCGCGTTTTCCTTCGCCCGCGCGACCAGACCGGCCTCGCCTTCCACGCCGACCACTTCGCGCACGGTGCGTGCCAGCGGCAGGGTGAAGTTGCCCAGGCCACAGAACAGATCGAGCACGCGCTCGTCCGGACCGGCGTCGAGCAGTTCCAGCGCCAACGCGATCATCTTCTCGTTGAGCGTGGCATTGACCTGGATGAAGTCGAGCGGGCGGAAGGCCAGTTCCACATTCCACGGTGCCAGCCGGAACGACAACGGCACCTCGCCGGGTACCAGCGGATGCACCGACTCGACGCCACCAGGCTGGAGGAAGATCGAGAACCCGTGTTCGGTACCGAAGGCCGCCCATGCGGCCTTGTCGGCGTCGCTCAGCGGCAGCATGTGGCGGATGGTCAGCACGATCGCATCGTCACCGGCGATGAATTCGACCTGCGGGATATCGCGCTTGCCGTCCAGCGTTTCGATGAACGTCGACAGCGCCGACACCTTCAGCCCGATGGCCGGAATGACGGTCAGGCACTGGGTCAGATCGGCAACGAAGCGCGGATCCTGCTCGCGGAAGCCCACCAGCGTCTTGTCCTTCTTCTCGACGCGACGCACCGAGAAGCGGCCCTTGCGACGGTAGCCCCAACTCTCGCCGACCAGCGGCGGCAGCACGGTACCCGGGGTGACGTGGCCGATGCGGGTCAGGTTGTCGATCAGCACCCGCTGCTTGGCCACGATCTGCTGCGACTCCTCCAGGTGCTGCAGCACGCAGCCGGCGCAGACGCCGAAATGCGGGCATCGCGGGGTGACCCGCTGCGGCGATGGCTGCAGCACCTCCAGCGTGCGGGCCTCGTCGAAGTGGCGATTGCGGGCGGTGGGTTCGGCACGCACCACCTCGCCCGGCAGCGCGCCGGAGATGAAAGTGACCTTGCCGCCCTCGCCATCACGGCGGGCAACGCCCCGCCCGTCATGGCTGAGATCGAGGATGTCGGTCTGGAACGGGGTACGGTCGAGTCGGGAACGGGATCGGGCCACGTGGCAACAGGCTGCGGGCAAAAAGGGTGCGTATTGTCGCAGATACGGGTGCCCGGGGGCCGCGGGAAGCCGTTGTGATGCTTGCAGCACGCCACTTCGTGTTTAATATGCGCATAGCTGACAAGGAGGCAGCCCCAATGCAGATGACCCCGAGGGTTCCCGTGCCCCGATTCCTGCTCGTCGAGGACGACACCATCAGCCGCGGCTTCTTCAAGGCCGCGCTGGAAACCCTGCCCGCCCAGGTGGACACTGCCGATTCCCTGGCCAGCGCCATGGACCGCGGCCTGGCGGGCCTGCACGACCTGTGGCTGATCGACGTGAACCTGCCCGACGGCAATGGCGCGGAGCTGTTGCATGCGCTGCGCCGTTCACGGCCTGACACCCCTGCCCTGGCCCATACGGCCGATGGCGACACCAGCATCCATGCGCGCCTGCGCGATGCCGGGTTCAGCGACACCCTGGTCAAACCGCTGAGCCGAGAGCAGCTGCTCAAGGCCGTGCGCCGGGCGCTGGTGAACAGCCCGGGCGGCGCCCAGGCGTCCGCCGACAGCAGTGACGTCGACCGTGAAGACTGGGACGAGATCACCGCGCTGGCCGCCCTGAATGGGCAGCGAAACCATCTGATCGCGCTGCGCGAGCTGTTCCTGGCAGAACTGCCCGGCGTGCGCGATGCGGTAGCGCAGGCCGTGCTGCAGCACGATCTAGGCACCTTGAAGGGCCAGTTGCACCGCCTGCAGGCGAGTTGTGGTTTCGTCGGCGCCGCGCGCCTGGCCCGCGCCGTCCGCCAGCTGCACCAGGCCCCGGAGTCCAACGGCGCCCACACCCAATTCCGCGCAGCCGTGGATTCCCTGTTGCATTAGGCACCCCGCAGACACGCATGGCTCGGTTACGTGCACAGGGTCATGGCGTTGACACGCATGGCGTGTCACTACGACCCTTGGTCGATCGGTTTGGGGGTCGAGCGTTGATGCTGGGCTGCACCCGTCGCGTTGGGACATGCCATGCGTGTCCATGCGGTGCGCAAATCACCGCCGGCGCGCCAGATCCTCCAGCATTTCCCACGACTTCAACCCGCGACCGCCCAGGTGATGCAACAGCACCGCGCGCATGCCGCGGCGCAGGCTGGCCAGGTCGTCGCCTCCCGGCTGCACATCGCGTGCAAGCGCCAGCAGCGCACTGCCGGTGGCCGTGCCCCGGCGCGGGTCCATGCCACGCTCGCTGAGCAACCGCCGCGGGCCCTCCAGGGGGTCCAGTTCATAACGGGCCGCCGGATCGATCGGTTCGCCATCGCTGCCATGGGCCAGATCGAAGCCGAACCCCAGCGCTTCCAGCAGGTCGCGCTCGAAACGCCGCAGGGTCCAGGCCAGCGATTCCGCGCCCCCCAGCCGCTGGCGGACCTGGCCGTAATGGTCGAACAGCTCCGGCAACGGATCCTGGCGGGGCGCCAGCCGCATCACCAGTTCATTGACGTAGAAGCCGGCGAGCATGGCATCGCCGGTCAAGCGGGGCGCGGCATCCATCGCCTCGGCACCGCGCAGCTGGGCCAGCTCGCCGCGCTGCACCGCCGTGAGGCGGATCCATTGCAGCGGCTGCAGCGCCGCCCGCAGCGCCTGGCTGCGCGGACTGCTGACGCCGCGCGCCAGTACCCCGATGCGGCCGTATTGTTCGGTAAGCACCTCGACCAGCAGGCTGGTTTCCCGCCAGGAGCGGGCGTGCAGCACGAAAGCCGGTTCGTCTTCGATGCGCATGGCCTGCGGTGCCGGAGTAGCCCGCTGGGCTTACTCGTAGCCGAAAGCCTTCAGCGCGGCTTCGTCATCGGACCAGCCTTCGCGCACCCGCACCCAGGTCTCCAGGAAGACCTTGGCGTCGAACAGGCGCTCCATCTGCATGCGCGATTTGGCCCCGATGTCCTTGAGGCGGGTACCGCCCTTGCCGATCACGATCGCCTTCTGGCCTTCGCGCTCCACCCAGATCACCGCGCCGATGCGCAGCAGGTTGCCGTCTTCGACGAAGCGTTCGATCTCCACCGTGGTGGCGTACGGCAGCTCTTCGCCAAGCTGGCGCATCAGCTGCTCGCGGACCAGCTCGCCGGCGAGGAAACGCTGGCTGCGGTCGGTGATTTCATCCTCGCCGAACATCGGCGGGGCCTCGGGCAGCAGCTTGAGCAGGTCGCGCACCAGCGCTTCCAGGCCGTTCCGCTTCTGCGCGGAAATGGGATGGACCGACGAGAAGGTGCGGCCCTCGGTCACCTGCTGCAGGAACGGCAGCAGCGCGGCCTTGTCCTTCAGGCGGTCGACCTTGTTGACCACCAGCACCACCGGAATGCCGGCGTCGCTGAGCACGTTGAAGGCCAGGGTGTCTTCGTCATCCCAGCGGCCGGCCTCGATGACCAGCATGCCGGCATCCACGCCCTCGAGCGAGCCGCGCGCGGCGCGGTTCATCACGCGGTTCATGGCGCGCTTCTGCACGCGGTGCAGGCCGGGGGTGTCCACCAGCACCAGCTGCCCTTCCGGGTAACTGGCAATGCCCAGCAGCCGGTGACGGGTGGTCTGCGGCCGGTTGGAGACGATGCTGACCTTGGCACCCACAAGGGCGTTGGTCAGGGTGGACTTGCCGACGTTGGGGCGGCCGATGACGGCCACGCTGCCGCAATGATGGGGGGTTGCTTCGCTCACTTGGAATCCAGTTGCTCGAGGGCGGCCGCAGCCGCCTGTTGTTCGGCCAGCCGTCGCGAGGCACCTTCGCCTTCGGTGCTGACAGCGGGATCGGCTACGCCGCAGCGTACCCGGAAGGTCTTGGCATGATCGTCACCCGATTCTGACATCAATTCGTACAGCGGCAGCGCCTTCTGTCGGCCCTGCAGCCATTCCTGTAAACGGGTCTTGGGGTCTTTTTCGGGCTTGCCGGTGGCCGGCAGGGCCTCCATGGAGGGGCCGAACCAGGGCAGCACCACGGTCTGGCAGGCGGCAAAGCCTGCGTCCAGGTAGATGGCGGCCACGACGGCTTCCAGGGCATCGGCCAGGATCGAGTCCCGCCGGTGCCCGCCGGACTTCATTTCGCCCGGGCCCAGGATCAGGCGCTCACCCAGTTCAAGCGTGCGCGCGATGACAGCCAGGGCACCTTCACGGACCAGTTCGGCCCGGGCGCGGGTCAGCGCGCCTTCGTCGGCCTTGGGCCAGCGCGCGTACAGCGCTTGGGCAACCATCATGTTGACGATGCTGTCGCCGAGAAACTCCAGCCGCTCGTTGTTCGGCGCGCCGGCACTGCGATGCGTCAGGGCCTGCTTCAGCAGGCCCGGATCCTCGAATGGGTGGCCGATACGGTCACCGCGTTGGAAAGTGTTAGTCGGCACCGCTGAGGGTCAATTCCTGATGGGCATCAAATTTTCCAACCACGTCGAGGTTGCCGATCAGCGGGCGACGCACTTCGTAGTTGACCTTCATGTTCCAGCCGCCGCTGACGCGTTCGAACTTGACGTTGTCCGGCTTCACGCTTTCGGAGTAGCTGATGTCCAGGCGGCGGAAGAACATCTCCTGCACCTTGCCCGGCTCCATGTTGCCTACCCCGGGTTCCTTGGCGATCCCCTTCAGCGCGGTTTTCACCGCGTAGTACTCCGAGTACATCGGGAACAGCTTCATGCCGATGTACAGGCCGAAGCCCACGATGCAAAGGACCACCAGGAAGGAGGTCAGGGTCATGCCACGCTGCGTTTTCATCGTCTTCATTGCGTTCTCCCCAGATACGCGTGTGCCAAAGAATCAGTTGATCCCGGTACCGATCCGCGACGGCTCGAAACCGTCCTTGCAGAACCAGCCCGAGCAGTTCAGCCAGATCAGGAACGCCTTGCCACGGAGATTTTCCTCCGGCAGCAGGCCCCAGAAACGGCCATCATCGCTGTTGTCGCGGTTGTCGCCCATCACCAGATACTTGCCTGCCGGCACGGTCCACTGGCCTTCGCCACGCGGATAGTCGGTCTCCAGCACGGTGTGGGTGCGGCCCGGCAGGTGCTCGACCAGCAGCGAGCTGCCCTCGCCCTGGCCACGGTGCCCAGCATACAACCCCTTGTTCTCGTACTTGACCGGGGTGCCGTTGAGGATCAGCCCGTCACCCTGGAACACCACCTCGTCACCGGGCACGCCGATGACGCGCTTGATGAAGTTCTCGCCCTTGTTGGGGTCGTTCTCGGAATGGCCGGGGAAGTGGAACACCACCACGTCGCCGCGCTCGGGCTCGCCGATCGGCACGATGCGCGCGTTGTTGAGCGGCAGGCGCAGGCCGTAGGCGAACTTGTTGACCAGGATGAAATCACCGATCAGCAGGTTCGGCATCATCGAACTGGAGGGGATCTTGTAGGGCTCGGCAATGAAGCTGCGCACCACCAGTACGATCGCCAGCACCGGGAAGAACGCCCGGGAGTAGTCCACCAGCACCGGTTCGGAGTCCAGCAGCCCGGCGCGCGCGGCGCGGCGCCTGGCGAAGTACAGCTTGTCGGCCAACAGGATCAGGCCCGAGGCCAGTGTCAGTACGACCAGGAGGATCTCAAACAGTTTCATGCAGTGTCCTTGGGAACGGGTGCAGCGGTGCGGTGGGTGATCCCCTGCCCGCCCGGCGGCACCCGAAGATGCCGCGCGGTGGCCGGGGATGGCCGTCCGGCCTTACTTGTCCATCTGCAGCACGGCAAGGAAGGCTTCCTGCGGAATTTCCACGCGGCCCACCTGCTTCATGCGCTTCTTGCCTTCCTTCTGCTTCTCCAGCAACTTCTTCTTGCGCGAAACGTCGCCACCATAGCACTTGGCCAGCACGTTCTTGCGCATCGCCTTGACCGTGGTGCGGGAGATGATCTGCGAGCCCACCGCGGCCTGGATGGCCACGTCGAACATCTGCCGCGGGATCAGTTCCTTCATCTTTTCGCACAGCTCGCGACCGCGGCGGTCGGCATGGCTGCGGTGCACGATCAGCGAGAGCGCATCGACCTTGTCGCCGTTGATCAGCACGTCCACGCGCACGAACGGACCCGCTTCGAAACGCACGAAGTGGTAATCGAGCGAGGCGTAGCCGCGGCTGACCGACTTGAGCTTGTCGAAGAAGTCCAGCACCACCTCGGCCATCGGCAGCTCGTAACTGATCTGCACCTGGCTGCCCAGGTAGTTGATGCCGATCTGGCTGCCACGCTTCTCTTCGCAGAGCTTGATGATGTTGCCGATGTACTCCTCGGGGGTGAGCACGTTGGCGCGGATGATCGGCTCGCGGATTTCATCGACCATGTTCACCGGCGGCAACTTGGCCGGGTTGTCCATGTTGATGATCGTTCCGTCGGTCTTGAGGACCTCGTAAACGACGGTCGGCGCGGTGCTGATCAGGTCCAGGTTGTATTCGCGTTCCAGGCGCTCCTGCACGATTTCCATGTGCAGCATGCCCAGGAAGCCGCAGCGGAAGCCGAAGCCCATGGCCTCGGAGCTTTCCGGCTCGAAACGCAGTGCGGCATCGTTGAGGCGCAGCTTGTCCAGCGCTTCCCGCAGGTCCGGGTAGTCCTCGGCGTCCACCGGGAACAGGCCGGCGAACACGCGCGGCTGCATTTCCTGGAAGCCGGGCAGCGGCTTGGCCGCCGGATCTGCCGCCAGGGTCAGGGTGTCGCCCACCGGGGCACCGTGAACGTCCTTGATGCTGGCCGTGACCCAGCCCACTTCACCGGCACGCAATGCCGGCAGCACCTTGCGCTTGGGCGTGAACACGCCGACGTTGTCGACCTGGTGGTTGCGGCCGGTGGACATGACCTGCAGCTTGTCGCCGGCCTTGATCTGGCCCTGCATCACGCGCACCAGCGAGACCACGCCCAGGTAGTTGTCGAACCACGAGTCGATGATCAACGCCTGCAGCTTGTCGGTATCACGCGGCACCGGCGGCGGAATGCGATGCACGATCGCCTCCAGCACGTCCACCACGTTCAGGCCGGTCTTGGCGCTGACCGGCACCGCATCGGTGGCGTCGATGCCGATCACGGCCTCGATCTCGGCCTTGGCGCGCTCGATATCCGCGGTGGGCAGGTCGATCTTGTTGATCACCGGCACCACTTCCAGGCCCTGCTCGACGGCGGTGTAGCAGTTGGCGACCGACTGCGCTTCCACGCCCTGGGCCGCATCGACCACCAGCAGCGCACCTTCGCAGGCGGCCAGCGAGCGGCTGACTTCATAGGAGAAGTCGACGTGCCCGGGGGTGTCGATGAAGTTCAGGTGGTAGGTCTGGCCGTCTTTCGCCACATACGGCAGCGAGACGGACTGGGCCTTGATGGTGATGCCACGCTCGCGCTCGATCGGATTCGAGTCGAGCACCTGCGCCTCCATCTCGCGGGCCTGGAGGCCACCGCAAAGCTGGATGATGCGATCGGCCAGCGTGGACTTGCCGTGGTCGACGTGGGCAATGATGGAGAAGTTGCGGATGTTCCGCATCGAATCAGAGGACATAGGTGGCGGCGGCGCGTCGCGTCGTCAGGGTAACGGCACATTATCGCATGGTGAGCGCCCTCCCGCGTGCCGGGGGGCCAGATACGACCGGGCCCGCCGAAGCGGGCCCGGAAACGCAGCAATGGCGGGGCTTACTGCCCGGCCTTCACCGGCACGAAGGCGCTGTTGCCGTTGGCACGGACCAGCAACATGACCACATCGCCCTTCTTGTAGCCCCCCAGCGCCTTGTTCAGCGCGGACACGCTGCCCACCGGGGTGCGACCCACCTGCAGGACCACCATGCCCGGGGACAGCCCGGCGTCGCGGGCGGACTGGCCGTTGACGCGGGTGACGCGCACGCCTTCGCCGGCGTCCAGGCCCAGCTGCTGGCGCTGCGGGGCGGTCAGGTCCGCCACGTCCAGGCCGAGCAGCGCGTTGGCCCCGGCCTGCGGCGCGGCCTCGGCGACGGCCGGGCCGGCGTTGCCGCGTGCGGCATCTTCGGCCAGCTCGGTGAGGGTAGCGGTGATCTCGCGCTCGCGGCCATCGCGCAGCACGCCCAGGCGGACCTTGCTGCCCGGCGGCTGCGCGCCGATCAGCGGCGGCAGGTCGCTGAAGGTGTTGATCGGGGTGCCGTTCACCGAGCGGATCACGTCGCCGACTTCCAGGCCGGACTTGGCTGCGGCACTGCCCGGGACCAGCTCGTTGACCAGTGCACCGCGGCTGTCGGGCAGGTTGAAGCCCTGTGCCACGTCACCGGTGATGGCGCCGACGATCGCGCCCAGCTGGCCACGGCTCACGCGCCCGTTCTTCTTGATCTGCTCGACCGCGCCCATGGCCAGGTCGATCGGGATCGCGAAGCTGATGCCCATGTAGCCGCCCGAGGCGGAGAAGATCTGCGAGTTGATGCCGACCACTTCACCGCGGGTATTGAGCAGGGGACCGCCCGAATTGCCCTGGTTGATGGCCACGTCGGTCTGGATGAACGGCACGTAGCGCTGGTCCTGGCCGCCGGTGCTGCGACCGACCGCGCTCACCACGCCGGCGGTGACCGAGTGGTCCAGGCCGAACGGCGAGCCGATCGCGACTACCCACTGGCCGGGCTTGAGCGTGTTGGAATCGCCCACGCGCACGGTCGGCAGATTCCTGCCGTCGATCTTGAGCAGGGCCACGTCGTACTGCTGGTCGCTGCCGACCACCTTGGCGGTGAACTCGCGGCGATCGCCCAGCTTGACCTTCACTTCGCCGGCATCGGCCACCACATGGTGGTTGGTCAGCACGTAGCCGTCGGGCGAGATGATGAAGCCCGAGCCCATGCCGCGGCCGCGGATGCTGGGACCTTCATCGCCGCCACCCGGCTGGCCCGGCATCTGGAAGTCCGGGCCGAAGAAGCGCCGGAAGAATTCCGGCATTTCATCATCGCCCGGCCCCGGACCGGCGCCGCGCGCCTGGCGGTTGCTGCGCACGATGGTGGTCTCGATGTTGACCACGCCCGGGCCGACCTGCTCCACCAGGTTGGTAAAGTCCGGCAGGCCACTGACCAGCGGTGCGGCGGGGGCACGCGGGGCAGCGGCCGCCGCGGGAGCGGCCGGGGCCGGCGCCTGGGCACAGGCCACCAGGGGAAGGGTCATGGCCACCAGGGCCATGGCATGCATGCGGATACGGGCGGTCATCAGACTCGAGCCTCCGGTCAGGGATCAGGGAGAAGGGAGGCGCTGCGGGGCAACCGCAGCGCGGAATAGGAACGGGGCGGGCAACAGACTCAGTCGCGGTGCCTGCGCGCTGGCGGGGGGCTCGCCCCCTCATCCTGCAGGCGCGGCTCAAACGGGTAGAACGCCGCCTGTGGCTCCTGCGCGGAGAAACTGGCGTTGAGCGCGCCATTGCTGCCCACGGTAGACCGCGGCCATGGCCGGGCCTGCAGGCTGCTGACATCGCCAAAGGGCAACGGCCGGGACTCGGCGGTCGGCAGGGCCGGCGCGGCCTGGCCGGCCAGCGCACGCTGCGGCTCAACGGCGCGGCTGGCAACGCTGCGCGCGGCCTGCTGGGTGCGGGTGGCACTGGTACGGCGTGCGCCCACGGCCGCGGCCGGAACGGCGGCCACCGCCAGCGCGGCATCGGCCACCACGGCGGCAGCAGGCGGCGCGGCGGGCGCGCCAGGCACCGGCGCCGGCAGCTGGGCCTGGCTGGCGATCACCGTGGTGGGGGTCTGCGGCGGGGCTTCGCCCGGCAGCTGCTCGCGGGTCATGAACAAGGCAATGGCCGCGACCGAGGCGGCCAGCGCGGCGCCGCCGCCCCACCGGCGCCATCCGCCGCGACGCTCGCGCGGGGTGGGCGCGGCAGCCGCCAGTACCGGCGCCGGTTCGGCCGCGACGGCGGCCTGGATACGATCGGCGAAGCCGGCGGGCGCAGGCGCGCACGCCTGGCCGCGCAGCACATCGCCCAGCAGCTGCCAACGCTCGTGGCAGCCCGACAGGGCCTCGTCGTGCTCGAGCCGGCGCAGCAGGAAGCGCGCCTCGTCGAGCGACAGCTCACCATCGATCAGCGACGACAGCTGCTGGCGGTGGTGCGCATCGAATTTGTCCGGCTCGGCGCCGGTGGATCCAGTGGTAGGCATGTGGTGACTCATACGCGGCCCTTCTCGCGGGTGGCACTGCCGATGTCCAGCAGCGGCCGGAGTTCAGTGTCGATCGCCTCGCGGGCGCGGAAAATCCGCGACCGCACGGTGCCGATCGGGCACCCCATCTTCTGCGCGATGTCCTCGTAGCTCAGGCCGTCCACCTCGCGCAGGGTGATGGCCGATCTGAGTTCTTCCGGCAGCGCAGAGACCGCCTTCATGACTGTCTGCTCCAGCTCCTGGCGCATCAGCTCGCGTTCGGGCGTGTCGGTGTCGCGCAGGCGCGTTCCGCTGTCGAACTGCTCCGCATCCCCGATGTCGATGTCATCGGTGGGCGGGCGGCGGTTGTGCGCGGCGAGATGGTTCTTGGCAGTATTCACGGCGATCCGATGCAACCAGGTATAGAACTGCGCATCGCCACGGAAACTCCCGATCGCGCGGTACGCGCGGACGAACGTGTCCTGGGCGACGTCCTGACATTCACTCCAGTCGGCGATGTAGCGCCCGATCAATGCGACGATCCGATGCTGGTACTTGCGCACCAGGACATCAAACGCCGCACTTTCGCCGCGCTGCACGCGCCGGACCAGCTCCAGGTCCAGCTCCTGTGGTGTTTCAACCTCGGCCATGGGGGGCCGCACTCCTGTCAGCCCAACCGACGTCGGGCAATGAGACTGCCAATCCCGGGAAAAGTTCAGCGCCCGATCACGAGACGCCGTACCAGCTTTTAACCACCGTTCCGTTAAGGTTCCAGATCACGGCCATGAACCGGGTCCTCCGCTCCCCCAGCTATAGGGATTTGACGGGGAGGAAACAACCTCTGGATCATAGCCCCCTTCTCCATACACAACCGGATGGAACGTCCCCATGCTTTCAGGCTTCGATGGGCTCCGCTTCTCACATTGGCACCCCGAGATCCGT
>NZ_DAMCID010000004.1:23407-64853 GCF_032099025.1 Stenotrophomonas sp. | reverse complement strand
TGACGATGGTGTCGTGGTGCTCAGCCTCGACCGCCAGGACAGCAGCGTCAATGCGATGTCGCAGGACGTATTGCTGGAACTGGGCGACCTGGTCGAACGCCTGGCCCTGGATCCGCCCAAGGCGGTGGTGGTGCAGTCGATCAAGCCGGCCGGCTTCATTGCCGGCGCCGACCTCAAGGAGTTCCAGGAATTCGACCGGCGCGGAACGGTGAACGATGCCATCCGCCGCGGCCAGACCACGTACCAGAAGCTGTCCGAGCTGCCCTGCCCGACCGTGGCGGCCATCCACGGCCATTGCCTCGGCGGCGGAACCGAACTGGCGCTGGCCTGCCGCTACCGCGTGGCCTCCAACGACCCGTCCACCCGCATCGGCCTCCCCGAGACCCAGCTGGGCATCTTCCCGGGCTGGGGCGGCAGCGCGCGCCTGCCGCAGCTGGTCGGCGCTCCCGCCGCCATGGACATGATGCTGACCGGTCGCAACCTGTCAGCATCGGCCGCCCGCAACATCGGCCTGGTCGACAAGGTCGTCGCGCCGGCCGTGCTGCTCGACACCGCCGTCGCACTGGGCCTGTCGGGCACCACCCGCCCGTTCAAGCAGCGCCTCACCGCCTGGGCCACCAATACCTGGCTGGCGCGCAGGCTGCTGGCCCCGCAGATGGCCAAGCAGGTCGCACGCAAGGCCAAAAAGGACCACTACCCGGCGCCCTACGCCCTGATCAACACCTGGACCCGCACCGGCGGCAGCGGCATCCAGGCCCGCCTGGACGCCGAGCGCCGCGCGGTGGTCAAGCTGGCCGGCACCCCGACCGCACGCAACCTGATCCGCATCTTCTTCCTGACCGAACGGCTCAAGGCGCTGGGCGGCAAGGATCACGGCATCCGCCACGTGCACGTGGTCGGTGCCGGCGTGATGGGCGGCGACATTGCCGCGTGGTCGGCCTACAAGGGCTTCGAGGTCACCCTGCAGGACCGCGAGCAGCGCTTCATCGATCCGGCCATGGAGCGTGCGCAGGCCCTGTTCGCCAAGAAGGTGCGCGACGAAACCAAGCGCCCCGCCGTGGCCGCCCGCCTCAAGGCCGACCTGTCCGGTGACGGCGTCGCCGTGGCCGACCTGGTGATCGAAGCCATCATCGAAGACGCCGAAGCCAAGCGCGGCCTCTACCAGACGCTCGAGCCGAAGATGAAGGCCGATGCGCTGCTGACCACCAACACCTCCTCCATTCCACTGGTCGAATTGCGCGACCACATCCAGCGCCCGGCCCAGTTCGCCGGCCTGCACTACTTCAACCCCGTCGCGCAGATGCCGCTGGTCGAAATCATCCATCACGACGGCATGGCCCCCGAGACCGAGCGCCGCCTGGCCGCATTCTGCAAGGCGCTGGGCAAGTTCCCGGTTCCGGTCGCGGGCACCCCCGGCTTCCTGGTCAACCGCGTGTTGTTCCCCTACATGCTTGAAGCCGCCACCGCCTACGCCGAAGGCATTCCCGGCCCGGTCATCGACAAGGCCGCGGTGAAGTTCGGCATGCCCATGGGCCCGATCGAGCTGCTCGACACCGTCGGCCTGGACGTGGCCGCCGGCGTCGGCAAGGAACTGGCACCGTTCCTCGGCCTGCAGATTCCCGCCGCGCTGCAGACGGTCGAGCCGGGCAAGCGCGGCAAGAAGGACGGCCAGGGCATCTACACGTGGGACAACGGCCGCGCCCAGAAGCCGGACGTACCCGCCAACTACCAGGCCCCGGCCGACCTCGAAGACCGGCTGATCCTGCCGCTGCTCAACGAAGCCGTCGCGTGCCTGCACGAAGGCGTCGTGGCCGATGCCGACCTGCTCGACGCCGGCGTGATCTTCGGCACCGGCTTCGCCCCGTTCCGCGGCGGCCCGATGCAGCATATCCGCGCCACTGGCGCAGATGCCCTGGTCGAACGCCTGAAGGCGCTGCAGCAACGCTACGGCGACCGCTTCGCCCCGCGCCCTGGCTGGGACGCGGCGGCACTGCGCGAACCGGTGATGTGACGATTGATTGAGCGAAACAGAAACGCCACCGCACGGTGGCGTTTCTGTTTCCGGCGCCCTTTCCCAGCCCACATCGGGGAATGCCCTGACCTCGCCAAGAGAGGCCTTCCGATTCAGCACTCGTGATGCTCAGCGCAAGCTCTGAACGCAGCCCGCCGAAGGCGGCGCTGCATCCTTCAGAGTGGAGTTCATCATGAAAAACATGCTTGCGTGTGCGCTGTTGGCCAGCGCGTTCCTGGCGCCTGGCCAGTCCTCTGCCCAGACGCCCGGTATCGGCGAAGTAAAGACGTTTTACGGCGAAGTCTATGGACACGACCGCCCCATGCTCGGTGCCGTGGCGCGCGTGCGCGCCCTGGAGCGGGCAGCGTCGGAAGGCTTCGGCAACTGCGTGGAAACCTACTTCAGCATGACGCCGAGTGCCGGTGGCTGGTACGTCATCTCGGCCCAGGAATGCACCCGCCAGTGACCTGCGCCTGAGCCACGCGCGCCGAGCGCCCGCCGGGCACGTTCTGCGGGCGCTCGCTTCTCCTGCTGCAACAGCCTGTTGTTCGTTCGGAGCACCCCGGAGGCACTGGGGCGTGCCATGCTTTCGCCCTGTCCCCGCCAGCGAGAAAGCCCGCATGACGACCATCATCGCCCCGCGCGTCCATGACATCGGTGGACTGGAAGTGCGCCGCGCCGTGCCCAGCATCCAGGCCCGCAGCGTTGGCCCGTTCGTGTTCGTGGACCAGATGGGCCCGGCCGTCATGGGCGCCGGCGCCGGCATCGATGTCCGCCCGCATCCGCATATCGGCCTGGCCACCGTTACCTTCCTCTGGTCGGGCGCCATCGGGCATCGCGACACCCTCGGCTCCGACCAGGTCATCCGCCCCGGCGACGTCAACTGGATGACCGCCGGCCGCGGCATCGCCCACTCCGAACGCACGCCGCCGGTCGAACGCGAACATGACCACCCCATCCATGGCATGCAGACCTGGGTCGCGCTGCCGAAAAGCTTCGAAGAGGCCGACCCGGGTTTCTACCACCACGCTGCCGCCACCCTGCCCCAGCAGCGCCGCAACGGCGCCTGGCTGCGCGTCATCGCCGGCCGCGCCTATGGCGAGGAATCGCCGGTGAAGGTGTTCGCCGACACCCTCAACGTCGCTATCGACCTCGAGCCAGGCGCTGAACTCGACCTGGACACCGGCCACGTCGAACGCGCGCTCTACATCCTCGACGGCGATGCCCAGCTCGACGGCGTTGACCTGCCCCCCCAGCATCTGGTCATTCCCGAAGCCGGTGCCCGTGGCCGGTTGCGTGCCAAGACGCCGTTGAAGGCCATGCTGCTCGGTGGTGAACCGCTGGACGGACCGCGCCACCTCTGGTGGAACTTCGTGTCCAGCTCCAAGGAACGCATCGAGCAGGCCAGGCACGATTGGGAATCGGGACGTTTTGGCACCATCCCCGGCGATGACAAAGAGTTCATTCCGCTGCCGGAGCGCTGACCGCGCGCCAATACCCCCGCTCTCCGACGTGCTCCCCTGAGCCTTCGAGGAGATCGTCAATGAGCATGGGCAAGCGCGTGGCCGCCGAGTTTCTCGGCACCTTCTGGCTGGTCCTGGGCGGCTGCGGCAGCGCCGTACTGGCCGCAACATTCGGCGGCGATGGCAACCCGCTGGGCATCGGGTTCCTCGGCGTGGCGTTGGCCTTCGGCCTCACCGTACTGACCGGCGCCTACGCGTTCGGGCATGTCTCCGGCGCCCATTTCAACCCTGCCGTCAGCGTGGGCCTGTGGGCCGGCGGGCGCTTTCCCGCCCGCGACCTGCTGCCCTACATCGTCGCCCAGGTGCTCGGCGGGCTGTTCGCAGGCTTCATCCTCCTGCAGATCGCCTCGGGCGCACCCGGCTTCCAGATCGATCCCGGCCAGGCCGGTGCCTTCGCCAGCAACGGCTACGGCGCCCTTTCCCCCGGTGGCTACAGCGTCGCGGCAGCTTTCCTCTGCGAAGTGGTGCTGACCGCCATGTTCCTGGTGCTGATCATGGGTGCCACCCATGGCCGCGCCCCGGCCGGCTTCGCCCCCATCGCGATCGGCCTCGGCCTGACCCTCATCCACCTAATCAGCATCCCGGTCACCAATACCTCCGTGAACCCGGCCCGCTCCACCGCCGTGGCGGTGTTCGCCGGCAGCGGCGCGCTCGGCCAGCTCTGGTTGTTCTGGGTGGCACCCCTGCTGGGCGGGCTGATCGGGGGCATCGCCTACAAGTGGATCGGCGCCGAGCCGCGATGAGCGCAGGATGCTCCGTGGAAGCCCGCCGAAAGGCGGGCTCTCTAACTCGATTTAGAATCATTTGAAACAGTTATTTGTAGATCGGGTCACATTCCGTTAAGGTCGAAATCACCGACCCGTCACCTGACGGGCAGGGTCTCGGGAGCGCATGGGGATATGCGCAGTCTCGGCCAGGGTTGTCCATGGCCACCGAAGCACCCTGCCAGTGACCAGGTGCGGCCAATCCGTCCTAGGGGGAAACAATGAACAACCTGCGCGCCACCGTGTGCCTGAGCCTGTTGTTGTCCGCTGCGGCCGCATCGGCCCAGTCGCCAACCGAGTGTCCTTCGCTGCCCACCGGCAGCGACCTGCAATGGCAGCAACAGGTCACCAGCAGTTTCATCCTGTGCAAGGCGAGCACGACCGACGGCCGTGAAGTGATGAGCCTGATGCTCAGCTCGCGCGATCCGGAGATCCCGCTGTCCCGCCCGCTGCGCCAGGAAAAGGGCACCTTCGCCGGTGAGACGCTGTACTGGTACCAGCCCGATCTGGGCGGGCAGCAACCGCCGGGCTATGCGACCCGACGCGTCACCGTGGTGAAGTTCGACAAGAACCGCTACGCACAGATTTCGCTGTATGCCGGCGATGCCGGCGAACTGGGCTCGCTCCAGTCCATGGCGCAGGGAATGAATCTGAATCCTTCGGCAGTCGCCGCGGGCCGGTGACACGCACGGAGATGCGGAATTCCACGCATCTCCGCACCGGTAGTGCCGGCCACTGGCCGGCTCCCGGCGAAACCAGGCAATCCAAGGCGCCGGCCAACGGCCGGCGCCACCGCAGTTCAGAAGCGGCCTTCCTGGAAGTCCACGAAGGCCTGCATCAGCTCCTGCTTGGTGTTCATCACGAACGGACCGTGGCGCATGACCGGTTCGCGCAGCGGGCGGCCGGCCACCAGGATCAGGCGTGCACCGGCCGGGCCGGCACGCAGCTGCAGCTGCCCGCCACCGCCCAGCACCGCCATCTCCTGGCGGGACACCGGGCGCGCATCCTCGCCCTCCCCGATCGACAGCTCGCCTTCGAACACATAGGCGAACGCGTTGTGGCCTTCCGGCAGCACGTAGTCCCACCCGGCACCGGCATCGAGCTGGATATCCAGGTACAGCGGATCAGTGGCCGGCTGCACGATCGGGCCGCGCGTGTCGCCCACCTGCCCCGCAATCACCTTCACCTGGACGCCCGGCGCCGGCTGCGCCACGGGAATGCGCTCGGGCGCGAACTCCTGGTACTTCGGGTCGGTCATCTTGTCGCGCGCCGGCAGGTTCACCCACAGCTGGAAGCCGCGCATCTGCCCCGATTCCTGTTCGGGCATTTCCGAATGCACCAGGCCGCGGCCGGCCGTCATCCACTGCACGCTGCCCGGGGTCAGCAGGCCTTCGTTGCCATGGTTGTCCTTGTGCCGCATGCGGCCGTCGAGCATGTAGGTGACGGTCTCGAAGCCCCGGTGCGGGTGGCTGGGGAAGCCGGCGATGTAGTCCTCGGCGCGGTCCGTGCCGAATTCATCCAACAGCAGGAACGGGTCCAGGTCGGGCAGCGACGGGCCGCCGATCACCCGGGTCAGGCGCACGCCCGCCCCGTCGGACGTGGCCATGCCACGAATGGTGCGCTGTACGCGCGCGGGGGTTGGGCTGGTCATGTTGACTCCGACGAAAGGATTCCAGGTACAAGATGGGCGCAGCCCCTGGAGGCGCCAACCGTCATGCCCGCAACCGATTGTTCCAAGCGTGGTGTTTCGTTCCCGTGCATGCGGCGGCCGGAGGAGCCCGCCCTGCCGGATCTACTACCAAAGTACTAGCGGCAAGCCTCCGCACGCGCATTGACCCGGTCACTGCCAGGGCGGACCCTTACGGAGTTCTTCAGGGAGACGCAATCTCATGAAAGGTTTTTCCAAGCTGGGTTGGGCGGCACTCGCGCTGCTCGGCGCATTCTGTCTTGGCACCGTCGCATTGCGGCGGGGCGAACAGATCAACGCACTGTGGATCGTGGTCGCCGCAGTCTCCATCTACCTCGTCGCCTACCGCTTCTACAGCCTGTTCATCGCCGACAAGGTGATGCAGCTGGACCCGACCCGGGCCACCCCGGCGGTGCTCAACAACGACGGTCTGGACTACGTTCCAACCAACAAGCACGTGCTGTTCGGCCACCACTTCGCCGCCATTGCCGGCGCCGGTCCGCTGGTGGGACCGGTGCTTGCCGCGCAGATGGGCTACCTGCCCGGGTTGCTCTGGCTGGTGGTCGGCGTGGTGCTGGCGGGCGCGGTGCAGGACTTCATGGTGCTGTTCATCTCGAGCCGCCGCAACGGGCGTTCGCTGGGTGACCTGGTGCGCGAGGAAATGGGCCAGGTGCCCGGCACCATCGCGCTGTTCGGCGCATTCCTGATCATGATCATCATCCTGGCGGTGCTGGCGATGGTGGTGGTGAAGGCGCTGGCCGAGAGCCCCTGGGGCATGTTCACGGTGATCGCAACCATGCCGATCGCGATCCTGATGGGCGTGTACATGCGCTACATCCGGCCCGGCAAGATCGGTGAGATCTCGGTGGTGGGTCTGATCCTGCTGCTGCTGGCGATCTGGTACGGCGGCAAGGTCGCGGCAGACCCGGTGTGGGGCCCGGCCTTCACGTTCACGGGGATCCAGATCACCTGGATGCTCATCGGGTATGGCTTCGTGGCGTCGGTGCTGCCGGTGTGGCTGCTGCTGGCCCCGCGCGATTACCTGTCCACGTTCCTCAAGATCGGCACGATCATCGCGCTGGCGGTGGGTATCCTGATCGTGATGCCGGAGCTGAAGATGCCGGCGTTGACCCAGTTCGCGGCCAGCGGAGATGGTCCGGTCTGGAAGGGCGGGATGTTCCCGTTCCTGTTCATCACCATCGCGTGCGGTGCGGTATCGGGCTTCCATGCGCTGATCGCGTCGGGTACGACGCCGAAGCTGTTGGCCAATGAGCGCCACATGCGCTACATCGGCTACGGCGGCATGCTGATGGAATCGTTCGTGGCGGTGATGGCACTGGTTGCCGCGTCGATCATCGATCCGGGCATCTATTTCGCCATGAACAGCCCGGCGGCGGTGATTGGTGCCGATGCGGTATCGGCGGCCCACTACATCACGACGACGTGGGGCTTCACGATCACGCCGGAACAACTGGAAGCAACGGCGGCCGCGATTGGTGAGCCGACCATCCTGCACCGTGCCGGTGGCGCGCCGACGCTGGCGGTGGGTATCGCGCAGATCCTGCACCAGGCCATTCCGAGTGGCAGCAACGCGATGATGGCGTTCTGGTACCACTTCGCGATCCTGTTCGAGGCACTGTTCATCCTGACGGCGGTGGATGCGGGTACGCGTGCGGGTCGCTTCATGCTGCAGGACCTGCTGGGCAACTTCATTCCGGCGTTGAAGAAGACCGAATCGTGGACGGCGAACATCATCGCGACGGCAGGCTGCGTGGCGCTGTGGGGCTACCTGCTGTACACGGGCGTGGTGGATCCGTTCGGCGGCATCCAGACGTTGTGGCCGCTGTTCGGCATCTCAAACCAGATGCTGGCGGGTATCGCGCTGATGCTGGGCACGGTGGTGCTCTTCAAGATGAAGCGTGACCGCTACGCGTGGGTGACGGCGGTGCCGGCGGTATGGCTGCTGATCTGCACGACGTATGCGGGTCTGATCAAGATCTTCGACAGCAATCCGGCCCAGGGTTTCCTGGCGCAGGCGCACAAGTTCCAGGACGCCATTGCCAGCGGGACGATCACGGCCCCGGCCAAGACGGTGGGGCAGATGCAGCAGATCGTGGTGAACGCGTACGTGAACACGGGGCTGACGGTGCTGTTCCTGTTCGTGGTGTTCTCGATCCTGGCCTATGCGATCAAGACGATCGTGGTGGCACGCCGCACGCCGCAGCGTACGGACCGTGAGACCGAATACGTGGCGCTGCAGCCGCACCAGATGGCGGACCTGTAATGAGTACCGGTCTGGTTCCCGTCGGGCAGTACCAGGCACACCGCCGCATATGGCGGCGCCTGGTGCAGACGGCACGGTTGTGCTGCGGGATTCCCGATTACGACAACTACGTGCGGCACGTGCTGGAGAAGCATCCGGACCGCACGCCGATGGACTACAAGACGTTCTTCCGCGAACGCCAGGAAGCACGCTACGGCGGCCGCAACGGGGGGCGCTGCTGCTGATGCCGACACGGTGGCTCTATTGATGTGGTAGGTCTCGACCGTTGGTCGAGACGGCTTTGAAAGCGAAAAGGCGGCGCATCTGCGCCGCCTTTTCCTTTAGCTCTGCGTCCCATCGCGCTTGGCGGGACGGAAACGCGGTAGCGCTTGCCGTTGGCCGGACCTCGCTGATCGGGCCTTTACCCTCCGGCCATCCATTTGAGGATCAACCCGGTCACATACGCCAATCCGGTACCCGTGGCGTACCCCACCGTGCCCAGCAGCACACCCACCGGCGCAAGACTCGGATGAAACGCCGCTGCCACCACCGGCGCCGACGCTGCTGCGCCGATGTTTCCCATCGAGCCGATGCCGAAGAAGAACAACGGGGCGCGGACGAGCTTGGCCACGATCCACAGCACGAGGATGTGGGTGAGCATCCAGATCACACCGAGCAGGAACAGCCACGGGCGGTCGAGCAGTGAGAGCAGGTTCATCTGCATGCCGATGCAGGCGATGAGGAAGTACAGGAACACGGTACCCAGGCGTGAGGCGCCGGCGGATTCGAGCGTGCGGGCGCGGGTGAAGCTGAGGCCCAGGCCGAGCGCGGTGGAGAGCAGCACCACCCAGACGAAGGCGCTGTCGAGGCTGAACTGGCTCGCCCAGCTGACGTGGGCCTTGAACCAGGCACTGAGGGGCGCGGCGATGGCATGGGCCAGCCCCACCCCGCCAAGGGCGACGCCGACGATGACCATGAGGTCGGTGAGCGTCGGAATGCGGGCGTTCTGCGCCTCGTAGGCGGTGATGCGCGCTTTCATTTCGTCGATGGCGCGGGTGTCGGCACCGTTGCGTGTGTCTATCTGCTGGGCGCGATTGGCCAGGAACAGCAGGATCGCCATCCACAGGCTGGCGCAGGCGACGTCGACGACGGCGAACTGGCCGAAGGTCGTGGCATCGGTGCCGAATACTTCGCGCATGGCCACCATGTTGGCGCCGCCACCAATCCAGCTGCCGGCCAGTGCCGCCATGCCGGCCCAGGTGTCGCCGGCCACGGTTTCAGGGTGGATCCACGCCATCAGCTGGAACGAGACAACCGCGCCGAGCATGATGCCGAACGTGCCGGCGCAGAACACCAGCAGGAGCTTCGGGCCGAGCTTGAGCACGCCCTTGAGGTCGATGGAGAGGGTAAGCAGCACCAGTGCGGCCGGCAGCAGCACGTCACGCGCGATGGGGTTGTACAGCGAGGTGTTGTGGCCGTCGATGAGGCCGGTGGTGTTGTAGATGGCCGGAATGAAGTAGCAGAGCAGCAGTGCGGGCACCCACGCGAATATCTTCCTGAGCAGCGGTGTGGGCCCGCTGGCCGCCCAGAAGATCAGGGCCAGGGTGGCGGCGATGAGGCCAAGGCCAACGATGTCGTTGGTGATGAGGGCAGTACTGGGTTCGGTCGGCATGACGCCATCCTCTGTCGATCGAAGGGGCAAAAAAAAAGCGCCGCATAAGGCGGCGCTCGTTTGAGCTTAACACTCTCATCACGCATGACCACCCCGCACTGCAACGCACCGAAGCGGTGGCGACAGCCGATTACGTCACGCGATGCGCGTCTCCGGGTTCGGGCAGTGACGCGCCCAGGTCCAGGATCACGCGGGTGCCGCGGGGTTCGCTCGGCTCGATGGTCAGTGCCCAGCCGAGGTGTTCGCACAGGCGTGCGATGAGTTCCAGACCGATCCCGCTCTGCTCGTTGCGGTCGCCGCGTGCCATGCGCGCATAGACGGCGGCGATCTCCTCCGGGCTCATGCCTTCGCCGGGATCCTGCAGGGTCACCACCGCGCGATCGGACACGCTGACGGTGATGGTGCCGCGGCCGCTGTTCTCGATTGCATTGCGCAGCAGGTTGCCGATGGCGGCCTGCACCACGCCCAGCGGCGCGATGATGTCCACGCTGGCCAGGCCTTGAACCGAGATCTGCAGGTCCTTGTCGCCCATCAGGTGGCGATGGTCTTCGATGATGTCGGGCAGCAGCTGGTCCAGCGCGATGCGCTCCTTCAGCGCAGCCAGCCGCGCCGGTTCGCGGGCAAGCACGAGCAGCAGCTGGATCAGCTGCTCCACGCCTTGCGCGGTGCGATGCACGCGCTGCATCTGCTGGCGGGCGCGGTCGGGCAACGCCGGCTGCTCCAGGGCGAGTTCGGCGGCACCGGTGATCACCGCGATGGGCGTCCTCAATTCATGGCTGGCGGTGCTGATGAAGACGCGCTCGCGCTCGACGAACTGCTCGTTGCGGGCGAGGTAATCGTTGAGCGCGGCGGCAATCACGTACAGCTCGGAACTGCCGCGCGGGTCCACTTCGACGCGCTGCCCGGGCACGCCCGGCCTGAGGCCGTCGATGTGGCGCGCCAGCGAGCGCAGCGGGCTGACCAGCCGGCTGACGCCGAACGAGGCCATGATCACCGTGACCAGGATCATCACCACGCCGGCCAGCATCACCCAGCGCGTGGCGAACTCCTCCAGCTCATGGAAGTCGTTGATATCCAGCACCAGCGCCAGCCGCCCTTGGTTGCCGGTGTCGCGCACCATCACCGCGCTGGCACGGTCGTTGATCAGGACGCCATCGTGCAGGCCTGGATGCAGGGTGCGCAGGATGGCGGGAACCCCGGGGCTGTCATCGATGGTGAACAGCCGCAGCGTGTCCGAATCCTGCCAGCGGTAATGCGGCTCGTGCTCGATGTGATTGACGATGCTGTCCAGCTCGGAGTTCAACAGCGCGCGCCAGGCGGAGTGTTCGGCATGCTCGTGCACATAGTTGCCGACGCTGAACACCGCCAGCGAGATCAGCGCCAGGTAGCCCAGCAGCCACCACAGCAGGCGGCGATGCAGGGGCGCGGGCTTACGCAGTTTCATGGCTGCCTTCTGCGCTGGTCGGGCCAAGCCGGTAGCCCACGCGTGGCAGGGTGTGGATCAACTTGCGCTGGAACGGGCCATCCACGCTGCGGCGCAGCTCGTAGACGTGCGAACGCAGCAGGTCGCCATCGGGCGGTTCGTCGCCCCACAACGCGAACTCCAGCTGCTGGCGGGTCACCGCGCCGGGGCTGGCACGCATCAGCACTTCCAACAGCTTGCGGCAGGCCGGGTACAGGTGCAGCACCTGGCCGTCGCGCTGGGCCTCCAGCGTGGCCAGGTCGAGCCTGAGGTCGGCCACCTGCAGCACCTTGCGCGGGTTGCGGCCATTGGCGCGGACCAGCAGGGCCTCCAGGCGCACTTCCAGTTCGGGCAGCGCGAAGGGCTTGGTCAGGTAGTCGTCGGCGCCGGCGCGGAAGCCGGCGATCTTGTCCGGCAACTCGTCGCGCGCGGTGAGCATGATCACCGGCACCTCGGAACCGTGTTCGGCACGCAGCCGGCGCAGCACCTCCGGTCCCTCCATGCGCGGCAGCATCCAGTCCAGGATCAGCGCATCGTAAGCATGGGTCACGGCCAGGTGCAGCCCGGTCACGCCATCGGGCGCCACGTCCAGCACATGGCCGCGCGATTCGAAGTACTCGAACAGGTTCGCCACGAGTTGGCGATTGTCTTCAATGACCAGCAGCCGCATCGGCGGGCTCTCGAGCGCAGAGGCGACCATGGTAGCGGGTGCCATGTCGGAATCCGGTCGCAATTGGCCCATTTCGACGCTTTTCCAACAGGCGGTAGTACAGAGTCGCGGTTTTGGCTGCGGACCCTTCACGTGCACCGTACCCTGCTGCGCCTCTGGTGGCCCCTGTTGACCTGCCTCGCGGTGCTGCTGGCGCTGTTGGCCGGACTTGGCCTGCGTGCCCCCTCTCCGCCGGACGAACCGCGCTTTGTGCTTGCCGCGCGCACCATGGTTGACACCGGGCAATGGCTGCTTCCGCATCGCGGCAGCGAGCTGTACGCAGAGAAGCCACCGGTGTTCATGTGGATGCAGGCGGCCAGCTACCAACTGGTACGCAACTGGAACCTGGCCTTCCTGCTGCCATCGTTGCTCGCCGCGCTGGCCACGCTGTGGCTGAGCTGGGATCTGGCCCGGCGCCTGTGGAACCGGCGCATCGCGTGGTGGGCAGTGTGGGCGCTGGCCAGCTGCCTGCAGTTCGGTCTGATGGCAAAGCGCGCCCAGATCGACATGGTACTGGTGGCGTTGACCACCCTGTCGCTCTGGGGCCTGCTGCGCCACCTGCTGGAGCGCCCGAACACGCGCGCACTGTGGATCGCCGGCTTCGCGGCAGGGCTGGGCACGGTCACCAAGGGCGTGGGCTTCCTGCCCTTGCTGGTGCTGCTGCCTTGGGCACTGTGGCGCTGGCAACTGCGCGACGTGCCAGGCACGCACCCGCCCCGTACGCGGGCCCTGCTGTGGCTGCTGCCCGCCTTCCTGCTTGGCACAGCCGTGTGGCTGGGGCCGTTGGGTATCGCCCTGCTGCAGGCGCCTTCGCCGGAACTGCAGGGCTACGCCCGCGAGCTGCTGTTCAAGCAGACCGGCACACGGTATGCCAACGCCTGGCACCACGTGCAACCCGCCTGGTATTACCTGCAGGTCATCATCACCCTGTGGCTGCCCGGTAGTTTGCTGCTGCCTGCGCTGCTGCCGGCCTGGTGGCGCCGGCTGAAGCGCCTGGACGGCCGCTGGTGGCTGCTGCTGGGCTGGTCCCTGCTGGTGCTGGTGTTCTTCAGCGCCAGCCCGGGCAAGCGCGAGGTCTACATCTTCCCGATGCTGCCGGCATTGTGCGTGGCCGCCGCGCCGCTGCTGCCCGGGCTGTTGCGTCGCCCGGGCCCGCGCTGGTTGCTGCTGGCCTACGTGGCCGTGCTGGCGGTCGCTGCACTGGCGATCGGCGGCCAGTTGCTGACGGGCAGCGCCTGGGCACACACGCAGTTGGCCCGGCGCGAGATGCCCGACAGTCTGCTGCCGGTGCTGGGCTGCTGGCTGCTGGGCTTCGGCGTGCTGCTGCTTGCCCTGGTGGCCTGGCTGCGCGTGCGCCGCGCCGGGCTGCTGGTGCTGCTGGCCTCGTTGCTGCTCTGGAACCTGTACGGCCTGGGCCTCATGCCCGCGCTGGACCCGTACAGCTCGGCGTCCGCGCTGATGCAGCGGGTCGGCCAGCGCATTGGACCGGAGGCGGAACTGGGCATGCTGGCCTGGCGTGAGCAGAACCTGCTGCAGGCCGACCGCCGCGTGACCGAATTCGGCTTCAAGCGGCCGTGGGACGAGCAGTGGCAGGCCGCCGGCCCGTGGTTGGCGCAATCGCCCGAGCACCGCTGGCTGCTGGTGATGGAGCAGGCCGTCAGCCCCTGCATCGACCGCCAGCAGGGCATCGACATCGGTAGCAGCAACCGCAACACGTGGCTGCTGGTGCCGGGCACCGCGTGGCGCCCCGACTGCAGCGCACACCTGCCCGCAGGCGCCAGCGAGGACGACCAAGACTGAACGAATGTCGTGTGTGACCCGCATTTAACCGGCCACGAACGCCACTCCGACCGGACTCCGACAACACCCTGACGACCATGGCGGCGGTTCCATTCACCAACCCGCCTGCCCATGTCTTCAACGCCCGCCGTTCCCCTGGTGCTGACCGCAGCACTGCCGACCCCCTCGCCGCGCTTTCTGCGCGGGCATCTGTGGCTGCCGCTGCTGGCCGTGCTGGCAGCCAGCGGCATGCTGATGGGATGGGGCGGCGACCAGTGGCTGGCCGACCAGTTCTATCGCCTCGAGGGCCATCACTGGGCCCTGCAGAACGCGTGGCTCACCAGCCATCTGATCCACAAGGGTGGCAAATGGGCCAGCACCTTCGGCGCACTGCTGGCCATCGTGCTGTGCTTTCACGCTTGGCGGCACCAGCGCGCCGCCGCATGGCGCTGGCCGCTGCTGTATCTGGTGCTGGCCGTGGCGCTGGGCACGGGCACTGTGTCGCTGCTCAAATCCATCACCCACATGGACTGCCCCTGGGACCTCCTGCGTTACGGTGGCGCGCGCGAGTACGTGGGGCTGTTTGCCGCACGGCCGCAGGGCATGCCGCGCGGGGTGTGCTTCCCGGCCGGACATTCCAGTGCCGGGTTCGCCTGGGTCAGCCTGTACTTCTTCGCCCTGATGGTGCGCCCGGCTTGGCGCTGGGGCGCATTGGCCATCGGGCTGCTGGCCGGGGGCGTGTTCGGGCTGTCGCAGCAGCTGCGTGGCGCGCACTTCCTTTCGCATGACCTGTGGACGCTGGCGACCTGCTGGACGGTGTCGCTGCTGCTCTTCCTGCTGGTGCAGCGCGTGCGTCTTCGCAGCGAACACGGCACGGCGGCCTCGCACGGAGCACACGCATGAACGCCATCGCCTCACGCGCGCCACGCCTCGCCTCGCTGGCCGCGCTGCGCCAGTGGCGCCCCACCTGGTCCACCGAAACCCTGATCGCCGTCACCAGCGTGTTCTTCGCGCTGGCCTGCAATGGCCTGTTCTGGCACAGCGCGATGGCCACCCACCCGGGCAGTCTGCGCTTTGCGCTGTCGTTGCTGCTGTTGCTGGTTGGCGCGCACAGTCTGTTGATGGGCCTGCTGGTGTGGCGCTGGAATGCCAAGGTGGTGATGGGGGTGTTGCTGCTGGGCACCGCCATGGCCGCCCATTACATGGGCACGTTCCACATCTACCTGGATGCGGACATGCTGCGCAACGTGCTGGCGACCGACCACAAGGAAAGCCGCGAGCTGATCACCCCCAGCCTGATCGCGCCGCTCCTGCTGCTCGCCCTGCTGCCGATGACGGTGCTGTGGCGCGTGCAGCTGGTGCGGCGCAGCTGGGGCAAGGCGCTGCTGTGGCGCGGGGGCTTCCTGCTGCTGTCGGCGGCGGTCGCATTGGGCGGGGCGATGCTGTCCTTCCAGGAGATGTCGGCCCTGATGCGCAACCAGCGCGAAGTGCGTTACCTGGCGACGCCGGGCAACGTCCTGC
Source organism: Stenotrophomonas sp. (assembly GCF_032099025.1). GTDB lineage: Bacteria > Pseudomonadota > Gammaproteobacteria > Xanthomonadales > Xanthomonadaceae > Stenotrophomonas. The sequence continues at coordinate 49,462 of NZ_DAMCID010000004.1, read as the reverse complement.
TCGGCCTGCCCAAGGCGCTGCGCGGCGACAACCCGATGCAGCGCGCGCCCAAGCTGCCGATCGGCCTGGATGCCAAGGCCACCTCACGCAGCGCCGAAAGCCGCCCGCGGCTGCTGGTGATCGTGATGGGCGAAACCGCGCGCGCGCAGAACTGGGGCTTGAACGGCTACGGCCGGCAGACCACGCCACAGCTGGCGCAGACCAACGCCATCAACTTCCCCGACATGCATTCCTGCGGCACCAGCACCGAAGTCTCACTGCCATGCCTGTTCTCGCCCTATGGCCGTCACGACTACGACGAGAAGAAGATCCGCGCCCACCAGTCGCTGCTGCACGTGCTCGAGCACGCCGGTATCGGTACGCTCTGGCGCGACAACCAGTCCGGCTGCAAGGGCGTCTGCGAAGGGCTGCCGATGCAGGCGCTGGACGATGCGAAGAACCCGCCGCTGTGCGCCAACGGCCGCTGCATGGACGAGATCCTGATCGATGACCTGGCCGCGCAGGTGCGCGCCCGCCCCGGCGACCGCGTGGTGGTGCTGCACCAGCTGGGCAATCACGGCCCGAGCTACTACGAGCGCTACCCTACCCGCTTCCGCCGCTTCACCCCCACCTGCGACACGGCCGATCTCGGCAAGTGCAGCCGCGAAGAGATCACCAACAGCTACGACAACGCGCTGCTGTACACCGACCACCTGCTGGCCCGGACCATCGGCGCGCTGCAGGGCATGCAGGACTACGACACGGCCATGATCTACCTCTCCGACCACGGCGAGTCGCTCGGCGAGAAGGGCCTGTACCTGCACGGGGTACCGTACGCGATCGCGCCGCAGGAACAGACCCGGGTGCCGATGACGATGTGGTTCTCGCCCGGCTTCGCGGCCAGCCGCGGCCTGGACCTGGCCTGCGTGCGGCGCCGCGCCACGCAGTACACCGACCACGACAACCTGTTCCCGTCGGTGCTGGGCCTGATGCAGGTGAAGACAGCGCTGTACGAACCCGGCCGCGACCTGTTCGCCGGCTGCGAACGCTGACGGGACCTCCGGGCCTTGCGGTGCGGCGGCGGCCCCACTAGCCTTCGCCGGTCTGTCACCACCCAAGGATGTCCCCGTGAACCACCGCCCGCTCCTGCTGGCCCTGGCTGTCGGTGCTGCCGCACTGACGCTGGCGGCCTGCCAGAAGGAACCGTCCCCGGCCGATGCACCGGCCGCAGGCACCGCCAAGCCGACCGAAACCGCGGACCAGTTCATCGCCCGCGTCAACGCCGAGTACAAGGCCCTGTACCCGGAAATGACCTCGGCGCAATGGCTGTCCTCGACCTATATCAACGACGATTCCGAGCGCGTGGCGGCCAAGGCCAACGAGCGCTGGCTGACCATCCTCAATGGTTGGATCGCCCAGGCCGGGCAGTACGACGGCCAGCCGATGACCGAGGACACCAAGCGCCAGATCCACCTGCTCAAGCTGATGACGGCCATGCCGGCACCGCGTGACCCGGCCAAGCTCGGCGAGCTGACCCGCATCGCCAGCCGCATGGAAGGCGCCTACGGCGCTGGCAAGTACTGCACCGACGACGCCAACCCGGCCACCTGCCGCCAGTTGGGCGACCTGGAGCAGGTGCTGGCGCGCAGCCGCGACTACGACGCGCAGCTGGACGCCTGGCAGGGCTGGCACGGCACCACCAAGCCGATGCGCGCCGATTACCAGCGCTTCGTGGGCCTGGTCAACGAAGGCGCCAAGGAAATGGGCTTCGCCGATGCCGGCCAGATGTGGCGCAGCGGCTACGACATGCCTGCCGAGCAGATCGGCCCGGAAACCGACCGCCTGTGGGAACAGGTCAAGCCGATGTACGAGCAGCTGCACTGCTATGCGCGCACCAAGCTGGACGCTACCTATGGCAAGGACAAGGCGGAGACCGAAGGCGGCCTGATCGCTGCACACCTGCTGGGCAACATGTGGCAGCAGGACTGGTCCAACCTGTGGGACCAGCTGGAGCCCTACCCGGGTGCGGGCAGCCTGGACATCACCGCTGCGCTGGAAAAGCAGTACCAGACCAACCTCAGCGGCGCGCTGGCCAAGGCCGGCGGCAGCAACCTCAACGTGGAAGCGCAGTTCAAGGCGCAGCGTGAGGCCGAACTGCGCACCGCCAAGCAGATGACCGAACGCGCGCAGGACTTCTACGTGTCGCTGGGCATGCCGGCGCTGCCGAAGTCGTACTGGGACAAGACCCAGTTCATCAAGCCGCTGGACCGCGACGTGGTCTGCCACGCCAGCGCGTGGGACATGAACATGGAAGGCGACGTGCGCACCAAGATGTGCATCAAGCCGACCGAAGAGAACTTCACCACGATCTACCACGAGCTCGGCCATATCTATTACGACCTGGCCTACAACCCGCTGCCGCCGTTGTTCCAGGGCGGTGCCAACGATGGTTTCCACGAGGCGATCGGCGACACCATCGTGCTGGCGATGACGCCGCAGTACCTCAACTCGATCGGTCTTGTGGACAAGCCGCAGGAGAGCCGCGAGGCCACCATCAACGCGCAGATGCGCATGGCGCTGAGCGGCGTGTCGTTCCTGCCGTTCGGCCTGATGATCGACCGCTGGCGCTGGGGCGTGTTCGATGGTTCGATCACCCCGGACCAGTACAACAAGGCGTGGTGGGACCTGAAGGCGAAGTACCAGGGCGTGGCGCCGGCATCGGCGCGTGGCGAGGAGTTCTTCGATCCGGGCGCGAAGTACCACGTGCCGGGCAACACGCCGTACACGCGTTACTTCCTGGCGCGCATCCTGCAGTTCCAGTTCTACAAGGGCCTGTGCGATGCGGCCGGCTACAAGGGCCCGCTGCACCAGTGCAGCTTCTACGGCAACAAGGAAGCCGGCCAGAAGTTCTGGGCGATGCTGAGCAAGGGTGCCAGCCAGCCGTGGCAGGCCACGCTGAAGGAGATCACCGGCGGCGACAAGCTGGATGCCGGCCCGATGATCGAGTACTTCACCCCGGTCAACGAATGGCTCAAGCAGCAGAACCAGGGCCAGATGTGCGGCTGGCAGGCGCCTTCGGCCCCTGCAGCGCCGAAGGCACCGTAAACCCGAAAAGCCGGCCTGCATGGCCGGCTTTTTTTTTGGTTCTTCGCGCAAGGGAGCGGAACGTCTCGTTCCCACGGGCCGTCGAAGCTTGGCGCACGGTCTTCGATCGGGGTCCTTGCGAGCGTGGAGGGCCCCGTCGCGGCCGGCAGGCCCCTATGCAAATGTCCCCCGGCGTCGGCCTGCGCCGCCGCCTCCTCCTTTACTTTGCCAGGGACCTACCGGCCGCGACGGGGCTCGGCTTGCGGTTCGCAATGGCAAAGCGGAAGTCAGGGTGCAACGCCGGTGGGTCGAGCGCCGGGTCGGCTTGCCCTTGTAGGCGAAGTAAAGGAGGAGGCGGCGGCCGCAGGCCGACGCCGGGGGACATTCGCCGGAAAGGGTAAGGCGACCCGGCGCTCGATCCACCGGCAGCCGCTGTTGAGGAACCTTCGCAGGCAAGGGCGTGGCGGCCCCGCGCTCGCCCCACCGGCAGCCGCGTCTGGACTGTTGCGTTGGCACTGCGCGGCCGACTAATAGTCGGCTCTACCGCGTGTTTTTCCCCGCGCTACGCCTTGGGTTTGAGGGAAGCCGCGAGTTCTTCCTTGAACTGCTCGAAATCCTTGCCCTCGGCCTTGGTCTCGGCGTGTGCGGCGTCTTTCAGCGCGTCCGAATACACCAGGCGCACCGGCGTGCCCTGGCGCTCCTGCAGCTCGGCGGCCTGCATGATCAACGCCAGCACGCGCGCGGCGCTGGTGGTCTGGCCGGCGATGCGGCCGTCCATGCCGAGCACCCATTCGCCATCGCGGCGGACCACGCCCGCCAGCAGCGTGCGTTGCTGGTCGCGCAGTTCGGCATGCGGTTCCACCGGCGAGGCATGCGCCTTCTCACGGTTGGCTGCTTCGGTTTCGCGGCGCCGGCGCAGGTCACGGCGCAGTTTGGAGGTGGTCGACATCGGGGACTTCCGGACTGCATCAAAGATCAAAGGATAGCGCACCGGGCCAGGCGCACCATGGGCCGAACCCGGCGCACCGGGGACTCAGGCGGCGCCGGCCAGCGCGTCGCGGCGACGCTCGCAGCGGCGTTCCCAGTACCAGAAGCTGGCACCGATGGCGAAGAAGCCGGCGTACCCCAGCGCCAGGTGCAGCGGCCGGGCGCTGAGCATGGGCGACACCACGCCCGCCACCACGGTGTTGATCATCAGCTGGATGAACATCTGCATGGACGAGGCCAAGCCGCGCTGGTGCGGGTACATGTCCAGCACCGCCAGTGCCAGGATCGGGAAGATCAGCGCCATGCCCACGCCACCAAGGAAGATCGGCAGCACCGCCCACGGCAACGCGATCTGCCCCACCGACAGCACGTACGCAAGATTGACCGCCGCCGACACCGCGCACAGCGCAAAGCCGATCCCGACCTGCCGCTGCGCCGTCATCCGCCCCGCCATGCGACCGGACAGGAACGAGCCCACGGTCATGCCGCCGATGGTGGGGATGAACAACCAGGCAAAACCGCCCTCGCCCAGTTTCAGGTGCTGCATCACGAACACCGGCGCCGAGGCGATGTACAGGAAAATGCCGGAGAAATTGAACGCACCGGCCGCCGCCAATCGCAGCAGTCGCGGGTTGGTGCCCATGCTCACGTAGCTGCGCAGCAGCGCGCGCATCGACAGCGGCGTGCGCGCCTCCACCGGGTGGGTCTCCGGCAACCACTTGCCGGTGGCCAGCAGCAGCACCACCGCGAACACCACCAGGAACCAGAAGATCAACGGCCAATCGCCGCCGCCGAGCAGGATCCAGCCGCCGATGATCGGCGCGATCGCCGGGGCGATGCCGAAGATCATCGACACCTGGCTCATCAGTCGCTGTGCGTCTGCACCGTGGTAGAGGTCGCGGATGACCGCGCGGCCCACAATCACGCCAACGCCTGCGGTCACGCCCTGCAGCGCGCGGAACACCAGCAGCGTGGTCAGATCGCGCGACAGCGCACACCCCACCGAGGCGGCGATGAACAGCACCAGCCCGCCGATGATCACCCGGCGGCGTCCGAACGCATCGGACAGCGGACCGTGCGCCAGGCTCATCAGCCCATAGAACAGCAGGTAGACGCTCACGGTCTGCTGCACCGCGACCTGGTCCACCTGCATGCGTTCGCCCAGCAGCAGGAAGGCCGGGAAAATGGTGTCGATCGAGAACGGACCGAACATAGCCAGCCCGGCGAGCAGCAGGGCCAGGCGGCGGGTCGAAGGTGAGGCGGGCGTCATCGGGTCTTCCGTCAACGGCCATGCGCGAACGCATGGAAGGCGCCGGCCCGGAACGGGTGGCACCTGATGAATACGAGTATCCGGCCATGATAGGACGTCCGCCTGCCCGGCACCATGCCCGAGGCCCGGTGAGGGACGGGTTCGGGCCCCCTGTTCATGTGGCGGACGGGCGTTGACGGGCTGGCCGCTGGGCTATAATCGCCGGGCTACATGGTGGGAGAAGCGGACCGTTGTTCTGACACCCGCTGCCGAAGGCGCAACGCCCGTAATCGCTCAGGCCCGATACCACCCGCACCAAAACTCTGGAGAGACCGGCCACTGCCGGCGCCGAAGGGGCACGGAGCACGCAGATGCGCGCTTTTAAACTCTCAGGCAAAAGGACAGAGGGGCACCCAGGAAGGCCGCAAGGTCTTCTGACCGTGCGTGCCCACTCTCCGAGATGCCAGTCATGTCCAAGAACACCCCTTCCCTGCGCGAGCTTGAACACAGCCACGCGTTCGTCGAACGCCACATCGGCCCCAACGACGCCGAGATCGCGCAGATGCTCGATGTGGTGGGCCACGCCTCGCTGGACGCGCTGACCGACGCGATCGTGCCGGCCGGGATCAAGTCGCCGGCACCGTTGGCGCTGCCCGAGTCGCTGACCGAAGTGGAAGCGCTGGCCAAGATCCGCGCGATCGCCGACAAGAACCAGGTGTTCCGCACCTTCATCGGCCAGGGCTACTACGGCACCCTCACCCCGAACGTCATCCTGCGCAACGTGCTGGAAAACCCGGCGTGGTACACGGCGTACACGCCCTACCAGGCCGAGATCTCGCAGGGCCGCATGGAAGCGCTGATCAACTTCCAGACCCTGTGCGCCGACCTCACCGGCATGGAGATCGCCAACGCCTCGCTGCTGGACGAAGCCACCGCCGCGGCAGAGGCGATGACCCTGGCCAAGCGTTCTGCCAAGAGCAAATCCGACACCTTCTTCGTGCACGATGCCGTGCACCCGCAGACGCTGGAGCTGCTGCGCACCCGCGCCGAGCCGATGGGCATCGTGCTGCGCGTGGGCACCCCGGCCGAAGCCATGGAGGCCGAGGCCTACGGCGTGCTGCTGCAGTACCCGGACACCTTCGGCCACGTGGGCGACTACAAGGCGCTGGCCGATGCCGTGCACGCGCGCGGCGGCCTGGTGGCCGTGGCCACCGACCTGCTGGCACTGACCCTGATTGCCGCACCGGGCGAATGGGGCGCGGACATCGTGGTGGGCAACTCGCAGCGTTTCGGCGTGCCGTTCGGTTTCGGCGGCCCGCACGCCGCGTTCATGGCCTGCCGTGACGCTTACAAGCGCTCCATGCCGGGCCGCCTGATCGGCGTGTCGGTCGACGCGCAGGGCAATGCCGCCTACCGTCTGACCCTGCAGACCCGCGAGCAGCACATCCGCCGCGAGAAGGCGACCTCCAACATCTGCACCGCGCAGGTGCTGCTGGCGGTGATGGCCTCGATGTATGCCGTGTACCACGGCCCGGACGGCCTGACCCGCATCGCGCGCCGCGCCCACCGCCTGGCCGCGATCCTGGCCGCCGCGCTGCGTGGCGCCGGCGTCAACGTCGGCGAGCACTTCTTCGACACCCTGCACGTCAAGGACATCGACGCCAAGGCGATCCACGCCAAGGCCGCGGCCGCGCGCATCAACCTGCGCGCGATCGACAGCGAAGCGGTCGGCATCAGCCTTGATGAAACCACCACCCGCGCCGACATCGTCGCGCTCGGCCAGCTGTTCGGTGCCACGGTGGATATCGATGCCTTGGACGCCGCCACCGCCGACGCGCTGCCGGCCGGGCTGGTGCGCACCAGCGCCTTCCTGACCCACCCGGTGTTCAACACCCACCACAGCGAACACGAGCTGCTGCGTTACCTGCGCTCGCTGGCCGACAAGGACCTGGCCATGGATCGCACCATGATCCCGCTGGGCAGCTGCACCATGAAGCTCAATGCCACTGCCGAGATGATTCCGGTGACCTGGCCGGAGTTCGCCAACATCCATCCGCTGGCCCCGGCCGACCAGGCCACCGGCTACAAGGAGCTGATCGACGGCCTGGAAGCCATGCTGGTCGAATGCACCGGCTATGACGCGGTCAGCCTGCAGCCGAACTCCGGCGCGCAGGGCGAATACGCCGGCCTGCTGGCGATCCGCGCCTACCACCGCTCGCGCGGCGAAGGCCATCGCGACGTCTGCCTGATTCCCGATTCGGCGCACGGCACCAACCCGGCCTCGGCGCAGATGTGCGGCATGAAGGTGGTGGTGACCAAGACCGACGCCAACGGCAACGTCGACGTGGACGACATCCGCGTCAACGCCGAGAAGTACGGCGACCGCCTGGCCGCGCTGATGATCACCTACCCCTCCACGCACGGCGTGTTCGAGGAGGAAGTGGTCGAGATCTGCGAGATCATCCACCAGCACGGCGGCCAGGTGTACACCGACGGCGCCAACATGAACGCCCTGGTCGGCGTGGCCAAGCCCGGCAAGTGGGGCTCGGACGTGTCGCACCTGAACCTGCACAAGACCTTCTGCATTCCGCACGGCGGTGGCGGCCCGGGCGTGGGCCCGTGTGCGGTCAAGTCGCACCTGGCGCCGTTCCTGCCGAAGGTGCTGGGCGGCGAAGGCGATGTGGGCATGGTCAGCGCGGCCAGCTTCGGCAGCGCCTCGATCCTGCCGATCAGCTGGATGTACATCACCCTGATGGGCACCGCCGGCCTGCGCAAGGCGACCCAGGTCGCCCTGCTCAACGCCAACTACATCGCCAAGCGCCTGGCCCCGCACTTCAAGACGCTGTACACGGGCCGCAATGGCCTGGTGGCGCATGAGTGCATCCTGGACGTGCGACCGCTGGAGAAGACCTCCGGCATCGGCGCCGAGGACGTGGCCAAGCGCCTGATCGACTTCGGCTTCCACGCCCCGACCCTGAGCTTCCCGGTCGCCGGTACGCTGATGGTGGAACCGACCGAAAGCGAATCGCTGCATGAGCTGGATCGCTTCATCAACGCGATGATCCAGATCCGCGAAGAAATCGCCGCGATCGAAGACGGCCGCCTGGACCGCGAGGACAACCCGCTCAAGCACGCCCCGCACACCGCCACCGCCGTATCGGCCAGCGAGTGGTCGCATGCCTACCCGCGGGAACTGGCCGCCTTCCCGCTGGCCAGCCTGCGCCAGCAGAAGTACTGGCCGCCGGTGGCCCGCGTGGACAACGTGTACGGCGACAAGAACGTGATGTGCGCCTGCATCCCGGTGGATGCGTACAAGGAAGACGAGGGCGTGGAGGTCTGAGCCTCCTGCCCTGCTGAAACGAAGACGGCCCGCGCAAGCGGGCCGTTTTTTGTTGTGTGCGATGCCCCGTCATACCGGGTCCGGACCCGTAGAGCCACGCCCTGCGTGGCTGCTCTTCGTTCCGGGATCATGCCAAACGTCGGGCGGTACCGTTGCGCCGCGGTGATCCTGCTTCGGACGCTTGTGCCGCGCTGCGCGCGGTAGCCACGCAGGGCGTGGCTCTACGGCCGGTTGCTAGGGTCACGGGTCGCTGCGGGAGCAGAAGCATTACCCCTCATGGCCTTTTCGGCGTACGCGGCGCGTGATTTCGCTGGTGATCGCAATGGCTGCGGTCAACGCGGCCATCGACAGGAACTGGATGCGGGTATGCGCTTCGGACAGCAGCAGGCCGAAGATGAGCGCCAGCACGCACAGGCCCAGCACGGTCAGGTACGGGTAGCCGGCCATGCGGAACGGCAGGCGGGTGCCGTCGCGGTTGGCGCGGTGGCGCAGGATCAGCTGCGACAGCAGCGAGATCGTCCAGACCAGCAGGCAGGTGGAGCCGACGATGTTCAGCAGCACCGGCAGCACCTTGTCCGGGAACACCAGCTCCATCACCGTGGCGGCGAAGCCGAACAGCACGCTGGCCAGCACGGCGATGATCGGCACGTGGCGTGGATCGGTCCACCCCAGCACCGCCGGGGCTTCGCGGCGGCGCGCCAGCGAATACATCATGCGCGACGCGCCGTACAGGTTGGCGTTGAGCGCGGAGAGCAGCGCGATCACCGCGATCAGGGTGATGGCGGTGGCCGCACCCGGGATGTTGGCCACCTGCAGCACCGCCGCGAACGGCGAGGACAGCGAGGCGCTGGTCCATGGCACCACGGCGATGATCACGCTCAGCGAGCCGATGTAGAACACCAGGATGCGCCACGCCACCGTGCGGATCGCGCGGGCGATGCTGCGCTCGGGGTCTTCGGTTTCGGCCGCCGCCACCGCCACGATCTCGGTGCCACCGAAGGCGAACACCACCACCAGCAGGGCCGCGCCGATGCCGGCCAGCCCCTTGGGCGCGAAGCCACCGTGTTGGGTGAAGTTGCTCAGCCCCGGTGAGGCCACGTCCGGCAGCCAGCCCAGCAGCAAGGCGGCGCCGATCAGGATGAACGCAATAATCGCCACCACCTTGAGGATGGCGAACCAGAACTCGAACTCGCCGAAGTTCTTCACCCCCAACAGGTTGATCGCGGTGAAGAACAGCATGAAGGCCAGCGCCGCCATGGGCACCGGAATGACCGGCCATACCGTGGCCAGCAGGCCGGCCGCGCCCACCGCCTCGGCGGCGATCACGATCACCAGCTGCACCCACCACAGCCAGCCCACGGTGGCCCCGGCGGTAGCGCCCATGGCATCGGCGGCGTACACCGAGAAGGCACCGCTGGTGGGCTTGGCGGCCGCCATCTCGCCCAGCGCATTCATCACGATGATCACCAGCGCGCCAGCGACCAGGTAGGACAGCAGCACGGCCGGACCGGCGGCCTGCACGCCGACGCCGGAGCCCAGGAACAGGCCGGCGCCAATGGCGCTGCCAAGGCCCATCATGATCAGCTGGCGGGGCTTGAGCGCGTGCCCGAGGCGGGTGTTGGCGGGTGCCGCAGCGGCGGCCGGAATCTGGGATGCGGGCATCGGAATCGAGGGGCGGGCAACAGGTGCGACACCATACCTTGTCCAGCCGGCGGACGGGATAGGGGTTCCCCTGCCCCGCCGCAATCAGGCCTCGGGGCGTTCGGCGATCTGCGCCCGGTAGGCCCGGGGCGACACCCCGACCTCGGCCTTGAACTTGCGGGTGAACGCACTCTGGTCGGTGAACCCGCAGGCCTGGCCGATGCTGGCGATGCTCTCACCGCCATGCAGCAGGTGGACCGCCATCTGGATGCGCAGGCGGGTCAGCACCTGCTGCGGGGTCATCTGGAACACCTTGCGGAACGTGCGCTCCAGCTTGGAGAGCGAGAACCCGGTGATATCCAGCAGGGTCTGCATGCGCACGTTCTCGGCGTAATGCGCGTTCAGATGCGCCAGGGCCAGGCGCAGTTGTTCGTACTGGGTGCCCAGGCTGTCCTTCTGGCCCAGATCGCGGGAAATCCCGATCAACCCCCGTACCTGCCCCTCCACCAGCAGCGGGCGCTTGCAGGTCAGGCACCACCCGGGCTCGCGGTTGGCGAACAGGTGCAGCTCCATCAGGTTCTCGATCACCGTGCCAGCCAGCACCTGCGCATCCTGGGTGGCGTAGTCGGCGCCCAGTCCGGTGGGATAGATCTCCGCCGCGGTACGCCCGATCACGTCCTTGCGCGACTTCAGCCCCAGCCGGCGCAGCATGGTCTGGTTGATGTGCGTATAGCGCCCGTCGCAGTCCTTCATGAAGAACAGCACGTCGGGGATCGCATCGAACAGGGCTTCGATGTCGGCGGGTTCAACGCGCATGCGGGCGTGCAGGGAAGGGGAACACGCCACCAAGGATACCTGTCCGGCACGCATGTGAAGCGCAGGTGCAAGCGGGGCCATGTTCTCGCACCTTCGATTAACGCGGTGGACGCCAGTGTGGGGCGTTGAATCCCCGCCAGCACGGAGTCGCCTCATGGCCACCAGCAAGCCCCGCAGCAAATCCGCCCCACCCACCGACCGCCGCGGAGACGGCGACGAACTGCACCAGCGTGCCGGCGGCGGGCATCCCGCGCTGACCACCAACCAGGGCATCCCGGTTGCCGACAACCAGAACTCGCTGCGCGATACCCCACGTGGGCCGACCCTGCTGGAAGACTTCATCCTGCGCGAGAAGATCACCCACTTCGACCACGAGCGCATTCCCGAGCGCATCGTGCACGCACGCGGCAGCGCGGCCCACGGCTATTTCGAACTGACCCGCTCGCTGCACGAGTTCACCCGCGCCCGCGTACTCACCGAAGTCGGCGTACGCACCCCGGTGTTCACCCGCTTTTCCACCGTGGCCGGCGGCGCCGGCTCGGTCGATACCCCGCGCGACGTGCGCGGCTTTGCGGTCAAGTTCTACACCCGCGAGGGCAACTGGGACCTGGTGGGCAACAACATCCCGGTATTCTTCATCCAGGACGCGATCAAGTTCCCCGACCTGATCCACGCGGTCAAGATGGAACCGGACCGCGCGTTCCCGCAGGCCGCCAGCGCGCACGACACCTTCTGGGACTTCGTGTCGCTGATGCCCGAATCGATGCACATGATCATGTGGGCGATGAGCGACCGCACCATTCCCCGCTCGCTGCGCACCATCGAAGGATTCGGCATCCACAGTTTCCGCCTGCTCGACGAGGCGGGCGAGTCCACCTTCGTCAAGTTCCACTGGCGGCCCAAGCTGGGCCTGCAGTCCACGGTCTGGGACGAGGCGGTCAAGCTGCAGGGCGCCGACAACGACTTCCACCGCCGCGACCTGTTCGAGGCCATCACCGCGGGCGACTTCCCCGAATGGGAACTGGCGGTGCAGCTGTTCACCGAGGAGGAGGCCGAGGCGTTCCCGTTCGATCATCTGGACCCGACCAAGATCATTCCCGAATCGCTGGTGCCGCTCACGGTGATCGGGCGGATGGTGCTCGACCGCTGGCCGGACAACTTCTTCGCCGAAACCGAGCAGGTCGCGTACTGCCCGGCCAACGTGCCGCCGGGCATCGACTTCAGCAATGACCCCCTGCTGCAGGGTCGCCTGTTCTCCTACCTGGACACCCAGCTCAGCCGCCTGGGCGGCCCGAACTTCCACCAGATTCCGGTCAACGCACCCAAGTGCCCGTTCGCCAACCACCAGCGCGATGGCCACATGCAGATGGCGATCCCCAAGGGCCGGGTTGCCTACGATCCCAGCTCCCTGCAGGGCGACAGTCCTCGCGAGACCGCCGACGGCTTCGCCAGCCACGCCACGCCGGCCGATGACGGCCGCTAGGGCCGCGTGCGCGCCGCCAGCTTCGCCGACCACTACAGCCAGGCGCGCATGTTCTTCCGCAGCCTGGAAGCGCCGGAGCAGGCACACCTGGCGTCGGCCCTGGTGTTTGAGCTGTCGAAGGTGGAAACGGTCGCCGTGCGCGAGCGCACCGTGAGCCACCTGCGCAACATCGACGATGCGCTGGCCAAGCGCGTTGCCGACGGTCTGGCCATGCCGGCCCTGCCCGAACCGGCGCCGACCGCCACGCCGGCCAAGGACATGCCCAGGGCCCCCGAGGTGCGGGTGATCGGCCGCACCAAGGACCTGCTCAAGGGGCGCTGCGTGGGCATCCTGTTCGACGAAGGCTCCGATGCCGGGTTGATCGCCAACCTGCGCAAGGCGGCCGAGAAGGCCGGTGCAAAGGTCAAGCTGGTGGCACCCAAGGTCGGCGGTGGCAAGCTGACCGACGGCAAGCTGCAGCCGGCCGACGGCCAGCTGGCCGGTACGCCGTCGGTGGTGTTCGACGCGGTGGCCATCGTGCTCAGCGCCGACGCTGCCAAGCGTTTGTCCAAGGAATCGGCGGCGATCGACTTCGCTGCCGACGCGTGGGCTCACCTGAAGGCGATTGCTGCCGATGAGGGCGCGCAACTGCTGCTGAAAACCGCGCGCGTGGGCAAGGACAACGGCGTGGTGGAAGCAGAAGACGCCAAGGGCTTCGTCGCTGCGGCGGCGACCCGCCAATGGGCCCGCGAACCCAAGGTGCGTACCCTCGCCTGACCCACCCCGGTAGGAGCGGACCGTTGGTCCGCTCTTTCCTGGCTTCCCGACACAGGACGATTCCCATGCCCCGCGGAGACAAATCCAGCTATACCGACACGCAGAAACGCCAGGCCGAGCACATCGAGGAAAGCGAGAAAGCTGAAGGCCGCAGCGATGAAGCCGCCGAGCGCATCGCCTGGGCCACGGTCAATAAACAAGACGGCGGCGGAAAGAAGCATGCACCCAAGAAGGCCGCGGGCCGGTAGGGTTGGTTCCCGGACAACTGCTTCAGACGGGGTAGAGCGACGCCTTCCCACACCCCGTCTGTCGGCTTGACGCTCCCGGCCCGTCATCGGCGATACTCGGTGCATCGCCGCAGGATGCGGACAGGGGAACCACTTACATGAAATCTGCACGCACGCTGGCCTTGTTGGCCTTGCTGATGCCGTTGTCCGCACTGGCACAGACGGCACTCCACGATGGCCAGGGCAACGCCCTGCCCGACACGTCGTCGGCGAAATCCAGCGAAGGCTTCTCTGCCTCGATGGTGGTCACCGCAGACCCGGAATGGCAACAGAAGTGGGAAAACCCGGTCAACGGGGTGCCGCGCTTCGAACTGGCCACCGAGGTCAAGGAAGGCGGCTCGCTCTACATCCTTTCCTTCCTGACCAATCCGACGCTGGACGCCGCCGGCATGGCGCAGGTGCGCTGCGACCTGCGGATCACCCGTCCCGACGGCAGTCTGAGCGGCGACGAGCATGACCTGCCCTGCTTCGTCACCCAGCTCGATACCGACCCCAACAGTGTCTACCTTTCTTCGGTAGGGATGAAATTCACTGCTGAAGCGGGCGATCCGCATGGCACGTGGACCGTGGCGATCACCGTGCGCGACACCGTGCGCAATGTCAGCCTGCCGTTGCAGTCGTCCTTCGAACTGAAGTAAGCGGCAATGGGGCCGCCCACGTAGAGCACAATGCCGCCGGCGCTACTGCAGCTGAGCGAGCATGTCGTTGACCGGCCCATGGATGATCCCTCTGATCAGACGGGCTTCTCCCGGATCCACGCCGTGCGCGGCGCCGTTTTCGTACTCGTTGTAGAGCTTGCCGGCGTGCGCTTGAACGCGCTCAAGCAGGTAATCCAGCTCGCGTTCGGCCGCCCGGGCGTTGATTCCGATGGTGGCGCCAAACGCAATGGCACTGCCGCGACTCACCTGCTTGTAGGACACCCCGCCCGGAGGCGTAACGGGCACATCGTCCCCCCACGCATTGCCTGCCGCGTAGATGCTGGTACAGATCAAGTCGTAGTGCGGCGCCAATACCCATCCGTCCGGCCCGCCGAGGAAGCTGAGATTCTTCAGGTGCGCGTCGGAGTTGCCCGTGATCAGGTTGAACAGCCACCACCGGTAAAGTCGGGCGCGCGTGTCGGCTTTATGTACGCAACGTTCGATGAGCGCAGTCAATGCCGCCGACGTCGCTTCCCTGTATTTGAATACTGCGTCCAGGGAGAGCATCTGGCACGCGTCCAGCACCGGCAGACGTTCGACCGGTGTCCGGAAGGTACGATCAAAGCGCCGCACCAGATATACGGCCTCGGGAACGCGTCGAATGGTCACTTCCGCCGCATCCATTCCTACCGCCGATGCCAGTCGCATCACAAACCACTCGTTGATGGTGGTCTGCCAGTAATGGTCCGGCTGCGGGTGATCCGGCTTGAGGATGTGAGTGGAAGGCTCGGATCCTACCGGTTCGAAAATGCCTTCCTCCAGCACTGTCACGGCAAGCTTGTGCTGCGCACCCGCCAGCGACATGCGTTTGGGCGCGTCATGGCTCAAGGGAACCTGGGGCAGGCGCCGGATCCGCACAGAGAGGGCGTCATCTGTCAGCGGCTGGAGGCCGGCAGGTGGGAACAGCTCGCCTTCGGGCAGCAAGGTGATGGCACCTGCTGATTCGCGGCCGTAGAACTGCAGCAATCCAAAGTTGTCGGCGGCATCCACGCGCGCATCCTGCGCGAGGAGGACCTTCGCGCCTTCCTCTGGCAGCAGGTTGCTGAAAAACCACTGGACCGGTCGGAGCGATGCTCCGTCGAGGATGGAACCTTGTGAGCGGCGAATGGCGGGTGACAGGTCGCCCCCTTCCCACGCTGGTTCGTAGTCGAACCGCCAGATATTCCCCTCTTCGGAGAGCCGACCTACCAACGCTGTATCCAGCCACACGCACAGCAGGCGCCGCGAGGATGCGTTCACTTGGCACCGGACCGCGTTGATTTGGGTTCCATGACCGCGTCCGGGACCTGCAGCGTGACTTTGATCCCCAGCTCATCCAGCGCGCGGAGCACTCTGCCCAGCTGCACCGAAGGCTTCCCGCGCTCCGCATCGCGCATGAAGACATGGCTGGAGTCGATGTATGCGGCCAGATCGTCCTGGCGGATCCCTTGGTTGCGGCGGACACGGCGGATGATCTCGCCGATGTCTTCAGGGGTTTTCACTTTGATGTCGATCACGACGGTCGCTACCGAATCTAAGCAGTTGTTTCTATCATGCTGGGCAATGAAGGTGTTTGCAATGGCTTCTAAGCAATTGTTTCGAAATCGCAGGGAATGGACGCAAATAGCATTCCAACGAAACAATAGCTTCGAAATCGACAGGCTGTACCTAATATGGGTATGTCAGCGTCGCGGATAGCAGAAGCCCCGCTTGCGCGGGGCTTCTGGTTTGCCAGGCAGGGCCTGGCACTACGCCGGAGGGTGTCGGGAGTGGCCCGGCGCCTGGATCAGGCGAACGGGTCCTGCAGGACCATGGTGTGGTCGCGGTCCGGGCCGGTGGAGACGATGCTGACCGGGCAGCCCGCCAGCTCTTCCAGCGCGCGCAGGTAAGCGCGGGCGGCCGCCGGCAGCTTGTCCCACTCGGTGATGCCGTGGGTGTTCTCGTTCCAGCCCGGGAACTCAAGGTACACCGGGGTGCACTCTTCCCAGCCCTGTGCGTCCAGCGGCGCGTATTCGGTGCGCTTGCCACGGTATTCGTAGGCGATGCAGACCTTCAGCTTTTCCATGCCATCCAGCACGTCGAGCTTGGTGATGCACAGGCCGCTGATGCCGTTGATGGCCACGGCGCGCTTGAGCGCGACGATGTCCATCCAGCCGCAGCGACGCGGACGGCCGGTCGAGGCGCCGTACTCGGCACCACGGTCGCGGATGCCCTGGCCGATCTCGTCGTCCAGCTCGGTCGGGAACGGGCCGCCGCCGACGCGGGTGGCGTAGGCCTTGGCGATACCCAGCACGTAGTCGATCGCGTCCGCGCCGACGCCGGCGCCGGCCAGCGCGCCGCCGACGGTGGTGTTGGAACTGGTGACGTACGGGTAGGTGCCGTGGTCGATGTCCAACAGCGCGCCCTGGGCGCCTTCGAACAGCACGCGCTTACCCTGCTTGCGCAGGTCGTGCAGGATGCCGGCCACGTCGGACTTCATCGGCTGGACGTATTCACCGAAGGCCAGCGCTTCGTCGTAGGTCTTCTGGAAGTCGACCGCGTCGGTCTTGAGGTAATTGGTCAGTACGAAGTTGTGGTAATCCAGCGCGGTGCGCAGGAGCTCTTCGAGCTGGGCCGGATAGTGCAGGTCGGCGATGCGGATGCCGCGACGCGCCACCTTGTCTTCATATGCCGGGCCGATGCCACGGCCGGTGGTGCCGATCGCCTTGCCGCCGGCAGCGCGTTCGCGCGCCTGGTCCAGGGCGATGTGGTACGGCATGATCAGCGGCGCGGCCGGGGAGATCTTCAGGCGCGAACGCACTTCCACGCCGGAGGTTTCCAGCTCGGCGATTTCCTTCTGCAGGGCCGCCGGGGAGATCACCACGCCGTTGCCGATCAGGCACAGCGCGTCTGCACGCAGGATGCCCGACGGGATCAGGTGCAGCACGGTCTTCTTGCCATTGATGACAAGCGTGTGGCCGGCATTGTGGCCGCCCTGGAAGCGCACGACGGCGCCGATTTCCTCGGTGAGCAGATCGACGATCTTGCCCTTGCCCTCATCGCCCCACTGGGCACCCAACACGACAACTGACTGACCCATGACGGGTAACTCCTCGTTTTTTTGCGGCCATCGGGGCCGCGGGTTTGGGACCGTGACAAGGCGCGGTTCGGCGCGGGGTGGCAGGCTCCAGCGGGGAGCGCGCCGGCGACGAGGTGCCCGGACACGGAAAAAGCCGGACGAGGTGCTCTGGAACAGAGGGCCCGACCGGCTTTTGTGCATTATCCGGGTTTCCGGGGGCGCTTGCCACCCCACCCGGCCAGACCTTCATCCTGCGTACCGCGGCGGGGTTGACTTGGAGCCGGCCAGCGGCCGGCACTACCGCGGTTTGGGGTTGACTTGGAGCCGGCCAGCGGCCGGCACTACCGCGGTTTGGGGCCGGCTGCGCCGGCCCCAACCCTTAACGATCGTTCTTGAGGTACTGCAGGAACGGGTCGTTCTTGTCCAGCACGATGACGCCGTTGCCGTCGGTCATGGAGTTCCGGTAGGCCTCCAGGCTGCGGTAGAACGAGAAGAACGACGGATCGGCCGAGCCGGCCTTGCCGTAGATCTGGGCCGCTTCGGCATCGCCGGCACCGCGCAGGCGCTGGGCGTCGCGTTCGGCCTCGGCCACGATCACGGTGCTCTCGCGATCCGCCTGGGCACGGATGGTGAGCGACTGTTCCTCACCCTCGGCACGCAGCTTGGCGGCTTCCTGCTTGCGCTGGGCGCGCATGCGCTCGTACACGTCATTGATCACCTGGCTGTCGGTCGGCAGGTCGATCTGCTTGATGCGCAGGTCGATGATGTGCATGCCCAACCCCTTCACCGCCTCGTTGATGCCGGTCAACTGCCCGGCGATCAGTTCGCTGCGGTCGCCGGACACCAGTTGCTGCAACGAACGCGAGTTGATCTGGTTGCGCAGCGAGTCGGTGATGATCGGGGCCAGGCGCGCATCGGCCACGCTGGCGTCGCCACCCGTGGCGCGATAGTAATCGCGCACGTTGGAGATGTAGCCAATGGCGAAGAAGTCGACGCTGACGTCCTTCTGCTCGGCGGTGAAGTAACGCGCCGGGGCCGTGGCCAGCACCTTCAGGCGACGGTCGAACACGCGCACCGTTTCGACCAGCGGCACCTTGAAGTGGATGCCGGGCTTGATGTCCGCACGCACCACCTTGCCCAGGTTCAGCACCATCGCGGTCTGGTCCTCACGGACCACGAACACCGACCCCAGCAGGGCCAACAGCGTGGCGACGGCCAAGCCGATCCACAGCGAACTCTTCATCGGATGGCTCCTTCACGACCGGTCGGTCGCGTGGTGGGGCGCTCGGCATTGCGTACGCCATCCACCGGCGTACTGGCCGGCAGCGACGGCATCATCACTTCCGGGGTCACCAGCGGGGTGGCACTGCCGGCCGCGGCGTTGCCGGCACGGTTGTCGGGCATCGGCACGTAGATCAGCTGACGGCCATCGCCGCCGATGACCTTGCGGTTCTCCGACAGCACCTTTTCCACGGTTTCCAGCCAGAGGCGCTTGCGGGTAACGTCCGGTGCGTCCTTGTACTGGACCTGCAGCATGCTGAAGCGTTCGGCATCACCCTGGGCGCGGGCCACGGCAGCCTGCTTGTAACCCTCGGCGGTGGTACGTGCGCGCGAGGCCTGGCCACGGGCTTCGGGCACCACCTTGGCGGCGTAGGCCTGGGCTTCGTTGATCAGGCGTTCCTTGACCTGCTGGGCACCGTTGACCTCGTCGAAGGCCGGCTTGACCTCCTCCGGCGGACGGGCATCGGGCAGGGTCAGGCCGGTCACGACCAGGCCGGTGCGATATGCCTTGAGCGCGGCCTGCAGGCGTTCCTGCGCGACCACCGCCAGCGGGCCACGGTTGTTGAGCACGGCGTTGAGGTCGGCGCGGCCAACCTGCTCGCGCACGGCGCTCTGCGCGGACTGCTCGAGCACCTGGTCGGCCGAGACCGAACCAAACAGGTACAGGCGCGGATCGTCGATGCGGTACTGCACGTTGAGCGACACGCGCACGATGTTCTCGTCGCGCGTCAGCACCGGCACTTCGCTGCTGAAGGTCTTGATCTGGGTCGCGTTGACCTTGGTCACCGACTCGATCGGCCACGGCAGCTTGAAGTTCGGGCCCGGCTGCAGGATCCGCGAGAACTGGCCGAAGCGCAGCACCACGCCACGTTGCTGTTCGCCGATCAGCTGGAAGCTGGAGAACAGCAGCAGCAGAACCACCGCCACCGCCACCCAACGCAGGATGCCGCCGTCGAACAGGTCCTTCAGCGGTCCAGGCAAGCCGCCCCAACCCCCTCCGCCACCGCCGCCGCCGCGGGGCCCGAACGGCCCTCGTCGATTCTCGTCGGGGCCTTGTCCGCCCTTGTTGCCGCCGGGTGTGTTCCAGGCCATGCACGCTCCATCAGTAAAGGTTGCCTGCGGGCCATTCCCGCACCGTCAACCGTTGAATCCCGCCCGATTCTACTAGATGGGGCTGACCGACAGGATTGGAAGGGGCAACGACCCACAGGACGCGATTCATCACCGGCCCCGGACCGGCCCCGCTCCCTTGCGGCGTCGCTTGGTAAGGTGGAGCCCCCCACTTCAAGGCCTTCCCATGGCGATCCCCGACCCGTTCACCGCCTTCCGCATCCACCAGGACGACCAGGGCCATCACAGTGGCCTGGAGTCGATCGGACTGGACCAGCTCAACCCGGGCGAGGTGGTGGTCCGCGCCGAATGGTCGTCGGTGAACTACAAGGACGCACTGGCAGGCACCGGCAAGGGCAGGATCCTGCGCCGCTTCCCGCTGGTGGGCGGGATTGACGTGGCCGGCACGGTGGTCGCCTCGACCGACCCGGCCTGGCGCGAAGGCGATGCGGTGCTGGCCACCGGCTGCGGGCTCAGCGAGACCCGCGATGGCGGCTACAGCCACTACGTGCGGCTGGAATCGAGCGCGGTGATCGCCCGCCCCCCCGCGCTCAGTGCGCGCGAGGCCATGATCCTGGGAACCGCCGGCTTCACCGCCGCGCTGGCGCTGCTGCGCATGGTGGACAACCGGCTGACCCCGGCGCACGGCCCGTTGGCGGTGACCGGGGCCACCGGCGGCGTGGGGTCGCTGGCGGTGGACATCTTCAGCCGCGCCGGGTTCGAGGTGCATGCGATCAGCGGCAAGGCCGACCAGGTGGCATACCTGCGTGGGCTCGGTGCCCGCGAGGTGCTGCCGCGCGACGCCCTTGCCACGACCCGCCCGATGGAGTCGGCGCGTTTCGGCGGCGGCCTGGACAACGCCGGCGGCCCGATGCTGGCCAGCCTGCTCGCCCAGACCCTGCCGTACGGCAGCGTGGTCAGCGCAGGCCTCGCCGCCAGCCCGGCATTGGACATGACCGTAATGCCCTTCATCATCCGCGGCGTGTCGCTGCTGGGCGTGTCGTCGTCGTCGGCACCGCGCACGCTGCGCGAACAGGTCTGGGACATGCTGGGCGGTGCATGGAAGCCCCACCATCTCGAGACGATCTGTACCCGCGAGATCGGCCTCGACGGGCTGCCAACGGTGTTCGACGGCATGCTGGCAGGCGGCTCGCTGGGCCGTACCGTGGTGCGGATCGACTGAGCGTTGCAGCTGGGCGACGGACGGCGCGGTGGATGCTTCACGCTGACACGGGCGCGGCACTACACTGCGAGCATCACATGGGGAACAACATGGCACGGATTCTGATCGTCGACGATTCACCGTCGCAGCAGCTGGGCATCAAGCGCATCGTCGAAAAACTGGGGCATGAGACGTTGACCGCTGAAAATGGCGCAGCCGGCGTGGAAGTGGCCAAGGCCGAGCTGCCCGACCTGGTGCTGATGGACGTGGTCATGCCAGAGCTCAACGGCTTCCAGGCGACCCGCACGTTGTCGCGCGAACCGACCACCAAGCACATTCCGGTGATCCTGGTGACCACCAAGGACCAGGACACCGACCGCATGTGGGGCATGCGCCAGGGCGCCAAGGCCTACATCACCAAGCCGTTCTCCGAAGACGAACTGTCCGAGGTGCTGGAGCGGGTGTTCAGCAGCCAGGAACCGCCGGCGGCCTGATCGCAGGCGAAGAACGTACCGACCCTGGTCGGTACGCCGCATTCCTCAGATCTTCTCGCCGAAGGCCTTGGCCAACGCACGGTAGGCCTTCCTCTGCGCCTCGTCGGTGGGCACCGGGGCGATGATCTCCAGCTCCACGATCTGGTCGCCGTCGGGATTGCCCGGCAGGCCACGACCCCGCAGCCGCAGCTTGCGACCGGCATCCGAACCGGCCGGCACCTTCAGCTCCACCGCGCCGCCGAGCGTGGGCACGCTGATCGAGGTGCCCAGCGCCGCCTGCCATGGGGCGACATCCAGCGTATACAGAATGTTGCGACCATCCACCTCGAACTGCGGGTGCGCGGCATATTCCACTTCGAGCAGCAGATTGCCGCCGTTGGTGCCCTGCCCGGTCAGCCGGATCACCTGGCCGGGGCGGATGCCCTTGGGCACGCGCACGTCGAGCTGCTTGCCGTTGACCGTGATGCGCAGGCTGTCGCCACCGTAGGCCGCCTCCAGCGGCACCGACAGCTTGGCACGGGTGTCGCGGATCGGCTGGGGACCCGCGCCGGCGCCGCCGAAGCCACTGGCCCGGCCGCCACCGCCGCCGCGCTGACGCGCGAACAGACTCTCGAAGAAGTCGCTGAAGCCGCCGCCCGCACCGCCACCGAACGTTTCCTCGAAATCAAAGCCCTGCGCCCCGCCGTAATTGGGCGGCGCATGAAACTCTTCGCCCGGGCGGTAACCCTGCGCTTTGAGCTGGTCGTAGGCGGCGCGCTTCTGCGGATCACGCAGGGCCTCGTAGGCCTCGTTGACCGCTTTGAACGTATCTTCCGCACCGGCCTCCTTGCTCACGTCCGGGTGGTACTTGCGCGCCAGCCGGCGGTAGGCGGTCTTGATCTCGGCATCGCCCGCGCTGGGTTCCACGCCGAGCGTTGCGTAGTAGTCCTTGAATTCCATCCATACACCTCGAATAAGTTCGGCCACCCGCGCCGGCGGGCACCGTCCGCGCAATTCTAGCGGCTGGCGGCGTGCCTGCCGTGATCCGGGGATGATCCTGCGCAATGCGGCGGCCCCATCACCCCGGGTAGGGTCACCGCAACAGGGACCCGCGCCGTATCCGCCCGCCCCTAAAAGATGGGCGTGCACGCACCGTTTTCAACGTTTTGACGCCACCCTCCCATGCCGCTCACTACCCTGCCGGTGAACCAGGAGCTTCCATGACCATCCAGATTGGCGACCGTATTCCCGAAGTCACGCTCAAGCGGATCCGTGAAGGCATGGAGACCCTGGACACCCATGCCCTGTTCGACGGTCGCAAGGCCGTGCTGTTCGCCGTGCCCGGCGCCTTCACCCCGACCTGTTCGGCCCGCCACCTGCCTGGCTACGTCGAGCACTTCGCCGACTTCCGCCACCGCGGCATCGACGTGTTCTGCATGGCGGTCAACGACCCGTTCGTGATGAAGGCCTGGGGCGAGAGCCAGCAGGTGCCCGACGGGCTGCAGCTGCTGTCGGACGGCAACGGCGAATTCACCCGCGCACTGGGCCTGGAAATGGACGCCAGCAGCTCGGGCATGGGCCTGCGCTCGCGTCGTTTCGCGCTGTATGTCGACGACGGCGTGGTGCGCGCAACCTTCATCGAAGCGCCTGGCACCTTCGAGGTGTCTTCGGCCCAGTACGTGCTGGAGCATCTGCCCAGCTGATCCCCACGCAACAAAGGAAACCGGCCAGCCATGTCAAAGCCAGCCAAACAGACGTCACAGACCCGCCCCACCAGCCCCTCCCCGGACGCTTCACGGCCACCCGGCATCAGCGACACCGCGACGCTGCGCGAGAAAGCGCGCAAGGACATCGAGGATGGCGCGATCACCTCCAGCTACAGCGCCGACCGCGAGGCGGTGATCAAGCTGCTCAACGATGCGCTGGCCACGGAATACGTGTGCGTGCTGCGCTACTACCGCCACTACTTCATGGCGAAGGGCATGCTGGCCGACGCGGTCAAGGGCGAATTCCTTGAGCATGCGCAGCAGGAGCAGGCGCACGCGGGCAAGCTGGCCGAGCGCATCGTGCAGCTCGGTGGCGAACCGGACCTCAACCCGGACACGCTGACCGCGCGCTCGCACGCGGAGTACAAGGAAGGCACGGACCTGCGCGACATGGTCCGCGAGAACCTGATCGCCGAGCGCATCGCCATCGACAGCTATCGCGAGATGATCAACTTCGTCGGCGACAAGGACACCACCACCAAGCGCATCCTGGAAGAAATCCTGGCACAGGAAGAAGAGCACGCCGACGAATTCGCCGACCTGCTGGAAGGCTGGATCGGCGAGTAGTGCCGGCCGCTGGCCGGCTCCTCGAACGACCGGATGCGAATCAGAATGCCGGCGGCTGGCCGGCTCCTCGAACGACCGGACGCGAATCAGAATGCCGGCCGCTGGCCGGCTCCTCGCACGACCGGACGCGAATCAGAATGCTGGCCGCTGGCCGGCACTGGCTACCGCACTATGCGGAAGCGCACCTGGGTCCAGGCACCGTCGGCGGCCAGTGCGGTCAGGGTGTGTTCGCCCACTTCGTCGAAGTCGCGGCGGAAGGTACGTGCGCCCTCGGTGCGTGCGATCCAGCGGTCGTCGAGCAGCCAGTCCACCGGCTGCTCGCTGCCCAGTGCACGCAGCTGCAGGCGCACGCCATGTTCGGCATTCGGTGCGCGCGCCAGCGTGGCCCGGTCGTTGAGTCCTTCGATGTGCAGGCTGCCGGCACTGCTGCGCCCGTCGTCCCGGCAATCCGGCGACAGCGCGGGCAACTGCGCGGCCTGCCGCTGTGCCTGCGGCAGCCACGGCGAGACCAGCGCAGGCCAGCGCGCGATCTCGCGGGACACGGCCTCGTGCGGCAGCGTGCACTCCGGCGACAGCCGCAGGCCGCTGCGGGCGTCCACCTCGAAGCGCTGCCGACCGGCCTGCCACAGGCGCGCGTCGCGTTCGGCGAAGGTGGGCGGCACCACGTCGTCCAGCACGAAGGCCTGCAGCCGGCGCTGGCACAGCGCGGGCGGGATGGCGTCGGCCCGCTCGCCGGTGGGCCAGCACACCTCGGCCTGCGACACGTTGGCCGGCATCGGCGCGGCGCTGGCATCGCCACTCTGGCGCGGCAGGCTGTCCACCACTTCAAACATCAGCGGCAGCGCGGTCACGGCACCGTACTGGCCGGGCAGCGGGGTGCCGTCCGGTCGCCCCACCCAGACCCCCACGGTGTAGTGGCGGGTGGTACCGATCGCCCACGCGTCGCGGTAGCCATAGCTGGTGCCGGTCTTCCAGGCCACGCGCGGACGCCCGGTGACGTCGAACGTTCCCGTGCCATACCCGGGGCGCGGATTGGATTCGAGCACCTCGCGGGTGATCCACGCCGCACCCGGTGACATCAGCCGACGCTCGATCACCGGGTCCTGCGCGGTATAGCGCACGCGCCCGGCGATGCCATTTCGGTTGAACGCGGCGAACGTTCCCACCAGGTCCTCGAGCCGGGCCCCGGTGCCGCCCAGGATCAGCGACAGGTTGGGCGCGCTGCCATGCGGAAACCGCAGGTTGATGCCGGCATGCGACAGGCGCGCGGCGAACCGCGCCGACCCGACACGATCCAGCAGGTCCACGGCCGGCACGTTCAGCGACAGCCGCAATGCAGTGGCCGCGCTGACCGGCCCGTTGAAGGCGGCATCGAAGTTGCCGGGGCGGTACCCCGAGAAACTCTGCGGGGCGTCCACCATCAGGCTCTCGGAGTGGATCAACCCGTCATCGACGGCCATCCCGTACAGGAAGGGCTTGAGGGTGGACCCCGGCGAGCGCCAGGCCTGCACCATGTCGACATGGCCCAGCCGCTGCTTGTCGCCGAAGGCCACCGAGCCCACGTAGGCGCGCGCCTCCAGGGTCCGGTTGTCCACCACCAGCAACGCCGCCGAGGTGCGCTCGGGCAGCTGCGAGAAATACGACGACACCCGTTCCTCCAGCGTGCGCTGCAGACCGATGTCCAGCGTGCTCTGGATGCGCGCGGCACGTGGCTGGGCCGAATGCAGCCGCTGCGCCAGCAGCGCGGCGTGCAACGGCGGCTGCAGCGCGCGGGTGACCACCGCTTCAATGCGTGCATCGTCCACTTCCTCGCGCGACCAGACGCCGAGGGCGACCATGCGCTCCAGCACTTTGTCGCGCGCGGCCTGTGCCGCCTCCGGGTGGCGGTCAGGGCGCAGCCGGCTGGGTGACTGCGGCAAAACCGCCAGCAGCGCGGCTTCGGCGTGCGACAGGCGCGCCGCCGGCTTGCCCAGGTAGGCCCAGCTGGCCGCCTCCACGCCCTCGATGGTGCCGCCATACGGCGCGCGTTCCAGGTACAGCGCCAGGATATCCGCTTTGTCCAGGTGCAGCTCCAGCTGCACCGCACGCAGCAGCTGCTTGGCCTTGCCCCATGGGGTGCGGGTATGCGGGTCGAGGATGCGTGCGACCTGCATGGTCAGCGTGGAGCCACCGGAAACGATGCGCCGCTCCAGCACCCACTGTTTCCCGGCACGCAGCAGCGCCCACGGGTTGACCCCGGGGTGGCGCCAGAACCAGCGGTCCTCGTAGTTGAGCAGCGCCTGCAGGTACAGCGGCGAGACGCTGTTGGCGCTGGCCGGGTAGCGCCACACGCCATCGGC
>NZ_DAMCID010000004.1:0-23397 GCF_032099025.1 Stenotrophomonas sp. | reverse complement strand
CGGCAAACGCGCGCAGGGGCGTGCCATCGCGCGCCACCACCAGCGTGCTGGTATCGCGCTGTCGCGGCAGTGGTGGTGGAAACGCCAGGTCCAGCACCAGCAGCACTGCCAGCAGCCCGGCAGTGCCCCAGCGCAGCGCACGCCACCACCACCACCAGGGTCGCGACGGCGTGCGCGCGTGCTTGAAAGAAGGGAACGTCATCGCAGCGATACCCGCAACGCGGACCCCGGCGCAGGCCGGGGTCCGCCAGGGATCAGGGCTGGACCACCGTCAGGGTGGTCGGGTTGCTGCGCCCCACCCCGCGCAGGTCCGGACGGTACATGTCTTCGACCAGCGGCGGTGGCACGGTGTAGGTGCCCGGCGTGACCGCACGCACGAGGTAGAACACCTTGGCGGTGCTGCCGCGCGAGAGCTTGAGCGCGGCCACGTAGCGGTCGTCGCGGAACTCTTCGTGGCGCACGGTGGCCGCTTCGCCGCGGTCGTTCACGGCCAGGCCGTCCACCACCACGTCGGCCCACTGCTTGGCGTCGCCCAGGTTGAAGTTCTCGATCTCCAGGCCGGCCGGCAGCAGGTCGGTGAGCAGTGCATCGGGCATGTCCACGTTCGGGGTGACGCTGACCCGCACGATCAACGCCTCGCCTTCCTTCAATGCACGCGGGGTCCACGGCTTGCCATCGGTGGTGTACCAGGTGCGCTCCACGCCCAGCGTGCGGCTGTCAGGCTCCGGCGCGGTGCGCGGGATGCCGGCCACTTCCAGGCTGGCGAACATCGGCGGCTCGCCCTGCGGGCTGAACCGCACGCCCTTGGCCAGCGCGGCGTAGTCGAAGCTGCGGCCGAACATGCGGCGTGCGGCAATGGCTTCCACCTCCCCGCCGATGGCCAGCTCGCCGGACACCTGCTTCGTCTGGTTCGCGGCCAATGCCTTGCCCAGGCGGGCGATGGCTACCTGTTCCTGGGTGCTCAGCCACATCCAGCCGCTGTTGCGGCGTGCGTCCAGCGCGCGGCCCAGTTCCACCGCACGGGCGTCGTAGGCCGGCTTGGCCAGCTTGCGTTCGTGCAGCAGCGCGATCATCAGTGCATCGTCGCGCACGGCGCTGCCGTAATCGCCGAAGTACTGCGGGCGTTCGCTGCTGGGCTTGGCGAAGCCGGCCGCGATGGCCGCATCGCCACGCTTGCGATCGCCCTGCAGCGACAGCGCGATGCCCAGGTGCACCATCGACAGGCCGGTAAGCGACTTGCCGCGCTCGTTGTCGTACAGCGCGCGCAGCGTGCCCAGCGGAGCACGGTTGACCCGTGCCAGCACGTAGCCGGAGTATGCCTGGTTGGCAAACTTCAGGTTCTCGCGGCGGTCTTCACCGTAGAACTGGTTGCCGCCGGAGAGCAGGTCTTCGCTGAGGCGGTTGAGCGCCTTCTGCAGGACGTTGTCGGGCACCGCGAAGCCGGCGTCCTTGGCATCCAGCAGGAACTCGGTGATGTAGGGGGTCAGCCACGGGTTCACGTAGCCGTCGTCGCCCCACATCGAGAAGTTGCCGTTGGCCACCTGCATCGAGGCCAGTCGGCCGAACGCGCCTTCCATGCGCTCGCGACGGGTCTTGGCGTCCAGGCCATCGGCACCGAGCATGGCCGAGGTGGCTTCATCGAGCATCAGCGCGGCATAGCCCTTGCTGGTGGTCTGCTCGGCGCAGCCGTACGGGTACTTCAGCGCACCGTCGAGGGCGCTGGCGAACGGAATCGGCGGCAGCGCGCTGACCAGCATGCGTGCGGTCACCGAGTCGTTCATGAGGCCATCGGCCAGGGCGGTGTCCATGCTGACGTCGGCCAGCGGGTCCAGCGTGCGCGTCTGTGCACGCAGCACCTGCGGCCAGGCGGCACGCACAGGCAGGTCATAGCGGCGGTCGACCTTGAAGCCGTTGCCGTCCACCCGCACCCGCACCTTGGCCACGGTATAGCCTTCGCGCGCCACCAGCGGGAAGCTCAGCGTGCTCTTGGCATCGGCGTTGAGCTTGAGCGTGCGGCTGGGCTCACCCAGCGTGAGCGGCCCGATGCCGTCGACCTGCACCTTGAACTCGCCCGGCTTGCCGGTGAAGTTCTGCACGTCCAGCGTGACCGTGCTGCGGTCGCCCGGCGCCAGCACGCGCGGCATGCTGGCCTCGGCCAGGATCGGCGCGCGCACCACGGTTTCCATGTCGCGCTTGCCGTACTGGTCATCGGAATACACCAGCGCGGAGATGCGCAGGGTGCCGTTGAAGTCCGGCACCTTCAGCGCGATGCGCGCGATGCCCTTTGCATCAAGCTTCACCGGCCCGGAGAACAGGTCCACGGTCTGCACCCGCGCGGTAGGCCGCTTGGCCTGCGGCAGGGCCGCCAGCGCCATGTCGCCACCGAACTTGAGCTTGCCGCTGCTGCCGTCGAAGCTCTCGATGACGCGGCTGTAGATGTCATAGGCATCCACGTCCAGGCGCCGCTGCGCGAAGAAGTGGCCCGCCGCGTCCGGTACCGGGAAGCGGGTGATGTTGAGGATGCCCACGTCCACCGCGGACACGGTGACATGCGCCAGCTTGCCTGCCAGCTGCGGCGCGCTGACCGTGACCGGCAGCGTCTGCTCGGGCCGCATCTGCTTGGGCGCGGAAAGGCCCACGGCCACCTGGCGTGCCTTGCGGTCCATCGGCACGTGCACCACGCCGACCGCGCGGGCCGGGGTGATCTTGCTCGGCGCGCTGCCCCCGCGGAACACCAGCGCGGTGATGTAGACGTCGTGGCGTTCCCACTCGGCGGTGACCGGAATGTCGAACGTGCTGCCGGGCTTGGCGTCGATCTCCTGCACGTACAGCATCCTGTCGCTCTCCACCATCAGCACGCCCTTGCCGGCGTGCGGCGGGGTGACGGTGACGCGCACCTTGTCGCCGGCCTTGTAGCCGGTCTTGTCCAGGCCCAGCTTGACCTTGTCGGGGCGTGCATCCAGGCCGCGGTTCTCGTCGTTCCAGCTCCAGCCGGCGTTGAACGGATAGCGGCTGGTCAGGCCGGTGGCCGGGTCGAACACATCCAGCCGGTACTCACCCCACTCCACCGGGAAGTCGATGCCCACGGCCGCACTGCCGGCGTCGACGGTGCGGGTTTCCTTGTTCTCGAAGCGGCGGCTGAAGTCGTAGTCCCAGCGGTTTTCATTGAAGGTCCAGTGGTAGTCGCGCAGCTCGCGCACCAGGGTCACCTTCAACCCCTTGGCCGGCTGCGGCTTGCCGGCCGCATCCACGCGCATCAGCTCGAAGCGCGCGTTGCTGTTGGCATCGGCGCCATCGTCGGGGTTGAACAGCGGACGCACGCCCACCAGCACCGGGGCGGGCCACATCACCCGCTTCAGGGTGCGGCTGACGGTGCGGCCGCCGGTCTCGTACACGCTGCCGGACAGGACCACGGCGATCGGCGCGCTGGCCTTGACCTCGGCCGGCAGCTCCACGTCCTGGCGCAGCGTGCCGTCGGCCGGGAACTCGGTGTCGATCACATCGCGCGATTCGCGCGGCAGGTCCAGGGTGGGGTCGCCGAAGAAGTACCCCGGCAGCGATTCCACCGGCGACTGCTCGGCCGCCACCGCCAACCGCGCGGTGAAGCGGTTGCCGTCGGCAGGGGCGCCGTACAGATACGCCGCGTCGGCCTGCAGTTTCAGCGGCTCACCCGGCTTGAGGGTTTTCTGCGCGCTGTCCAGGTCCAGCTTCATGCGCTCGGGCAGGAACTCCTCGATGCGCAGGGTCATGCCCTGGATGGCTTCCTTGCTGGCCGGATTGGTGCGGAACTCCACCTGCCAGCGCCCGGTCGGGGCGTCCACCGGGATGGTCTGTTCGAAGTTCAGGTAGCCCTGCTGGCCCGGCTGCAGGCGGGTCTCGCGGAAGGTCTTGCCGTCAGGCTGCTTCAGACGCAGGAACACCGGCTGGGGCTTGACCGGCTTGCCGTCGTTGTCGCGCAGCAGCGCGGAGATGCGCACGGTCTCGCCCGGGCGGTACAGATCACGCCCGGACCAGGCGAACACGTCGAACCAGGCGTTGTCGCGGCCGGCCACGGCGAATTCGCTCAGGTCCAATGCCGGCTGGTTGAACGGCAGCATCGAGGTGTCCGGGCCGCTGCTGGCGATCAGCACGTGGCCTGCGTCCAGGGTGTAGTTCAGCAGTGCGTTGCCGTTGCCGTCGGTGGCGCCCTTGAGCACCACCTCGCCCTTGGCATCCAGGATGCGCAGGTCGATCTTCTTCAGGGCCGCGCCGCTCTGCAGCGATGCGGTATGTACGAACAGCTTGTCCTTGTAGGCACGGGTGTGCAGGCCGATGTCGCTGACGGTGAAGAACGCCGTATCGAATTCGCTCTCGAACGAGCCGCTGCGCTTCATCACGGCGAAGTACAGGCCGGGCTCCTGCAGCTCCTTGATGTCCTGGGTGGGCAGGTAGGTCAGCACGCGCTCGTTCTGCTTGCCGCCCAGCACGAAGCGGTTGACGTAGACCGGCTCGGCCAGCTCGGACATCGGCGACTTGTCGCCATACTCGCTGTCCAGTTCCCAGCTGCCACGGCGTCCGCCACGCTGGTACTGGCTGAAGAAACCGGGCAGCGACTTCTCGCGTACGCGCAGGAACTCCACGTCCACTTCCTTCACGTTGACCGACACCACCGGCAGGCCCCGGCTCTCGCGCGCCGGCAGCACGCTGCCCTGCGAGGCGAAGCCGGCCACCGGCTTGAGCTCCCCGCTGAATACCTTCTGGCGCAGCTCCTTGCCCAACCGGCTGCCGTCGGCGGCCAGCAGGTCCGGGGAGACGATCAGGCTGTATTCCTTGGCCGCCTCGACGAACGGATAGCGCAGGGTCTTGCCGTCATCGGACAGCGACCAGCTGCTGTCCTCGGTGCCGACCTTCTCGCCGAAGCGCACGAGCGTGTCGAAGTCCTGGGTACCGACCAGCGGGCGCGAGAACTCCAGCGCCAGCGACAGGCCGTCGCTCGTCTGGTCGGGGAAGGCCCGCACCAGGGTGAACTCGGTGACCGCCTCGGCCTTGGCCGCGATCGGGTCGCCGGACGCGGTCGGCAGCTGTCCGCTGTCGTTGCGCTTGCAGCCGCCGATCCCCAGCGCCAGGCCGGCAACGAGCGCCACGCCAAGGATTCCTTTCCAGCCCCATTGCCCGACTCGACTGCGCGTAGCCATGACGTCACTCCTTGATCAAGGCGACCATTATAGGGTCCGGCCCGACACGCGCGGCCACCTCCGGTACGACCGACCGTTGCTCGGCCTCGCCACCGATCAACCGGCCACGTACAACGCCACGTACTCCTGCACCGGCATGGCCTCCAGCACCACCGGGTCCAGCGAGGCGTCCAGGATGCGGCGCTGCTGGACGGTCGGGAACGTGGCGGCCAGGTGCGCGCGGAACTTGTCCTCCAGCCGTGGAATGCCTTCGGCGCGGCGGCGGGCATGGCCGAGCGGGTACTCCACGGTCGCCTCCAGGCGGCCGCCATCGACGAACCGGATCTCCAATCCGTTGGCGATGCTGCGCTTGTCCGGGTCGAGGTAATCGGCGGTGAAGCGCGGCTCCTCCACGCAGTGGATCTTCGCGCGCAGCGCGTCGATGCGCGGATCGGCGGCGACGTCGTCCTCGTAGTCCTCGGCCACCAGCCGGCCGAACAGCAGCGCGATGGCGACCATGTACTGCACGCAGTGGTCGCGGTCGGCCGGGTTCTGCAGCGGGCCGGACTTGTCGATGATGCGCAGGCAGGCCTGCTGGGTACGCAGGGTGATGTGGTCGATGTCGTCGATGCGCCGGCCCTCCGCGCGCAGCCGGGCATGCAGCTGCATCGCCGCCTCCACCGCGGTCTGCCCATGGAACTCGGCCGGATAGCTGATCTTGAACAGCACGTTCTCCATCACGTAGCTGCCGTAGGCACGCTGGAAGCGGAACGGCTGCCCGCCGAAGGAGGCGTCGTAGAACCCCCAGGTCGGGGCGGTCAGCGCGCTGGGGTAGCCCATCTCGCCGGCGGCCGCCATCAGCGACAGCCGCACCGCGCGGCTGGTGGCATCGCCGGCCGCCCAGCTCTTGCGCGAGCCGGTGTTGGGCGCGTGCCGGTAGGTGCGCAGCGCCTGCCCGTCCACCCAGGCCAGCGACACGGCGTTGAGCATGCGCTCGCGGTCCAGGCCCAGCAGGTGCGCGACCACGGCGGTGGACGCGACCTTGACCAGCACCACATGATCCAGCCCAACGCGGTTGAAGGCGTTCTCCAGCGCCAGGCAGCCCTGTATCTCGTGGGCCTTGATCATCGCCACCAGCACATCGCGCATGGTCAGCGGCGGGCGACGCAGGGCCACGGCATTGCGGCTGAGCCAGTCGGCCGTGGCCAGGATGCCGCCCAGGTTGTCGGACGGATGGCCCCATTCGGCCGCCAACCAGGTGTCGTTGAAATCCAGCCAGCGCACCATCGCGCCGATGTTGAAGGCCGCCTGCACCGGGTCGAGTTCAAAGCGGGTGCCGGGCACGCGCGCGCCATTGACCACGTGGCTGCCGGGCACCAGCGGGCCCAGCAGCTTGCTGCACGCCGGGAAGGCCAGGGCGGCCAGGCCGCAGCCGAGAGTATCGATCAGGCAGTGGCGGGCGGTGGTGAATGCCAGCGGCGAGACGACCTTGTAGTCGCGTACGTAGTCGACGATGTCGGTCATGACCGCGTCCCATGCGACGCGGTCGTTGGCGGGAGGACTGGCTGGGGACATCGTCGCGCTCCTGGTTGGGCCGTCGGTTCCGCAGTGCAGCCGGGCAGAGCCCGGCGCTACGTCGTTCACGCCGGGACGCGGACGGCGCCCTCCATCAGCACGCGTGCGCTGCGGCTCATGATGGCCTTGGTGACCGTCCACTGGCCGTCAACGAGGCGCGCCTCGGCGCCGACCCGCAGCGTGCCGGACGGGTGCCCGAAGGTCACCGCGCCGCGCTCGCCGCCGCCGGCGGCCAGGTTCACCAGCGTGCCGGGGATCGCAGCGGCGGTGCCGATGGCCACCGCCGCCGTGCCCATCATGGCGTGGTGCAACTTGCCCATCGACAGTGCACGAGCGTGCAGGTCGATGTCACCCGCGGCGATCTGCTTGCCGCTGGACGACACGTAGTCCTGCGCGGGGGCAACGAAGGCCACCTTCGGCGTGTGCTGGCGGGTGGCGGCCTTTTCAATGCTGTCGATCAGGCCCATGCGCACCGCGCCATGCGCGCGGATGGCCTCGAAGCGGGCCAGCGCGGCCTTGTCGTCGTTGATCGCCGGCTGCAGTTCGGTGCCGGTGTAACCCAGGTCCGCCGCATTGAGGAAGATGGTGGGGATGCCCGCGGTAATCATCGTCACCTGGACGCTGCCGACACCGGGGACCTCCAGGGTGTCAACCAGGTTGCCGGTGGGGAACATCGAACCGCCCTCGCCTTCGCCGTCATCGGACGGATCGAGGAACTCGAGCGCGATCTCGGCCGCCGGGAAGGTCACACCGTCCAGCTCGAAGTCGCCGATCTCCTGCACCTGCCCGTCCACGACCGGCACGTGCGCCAGGATGGTCTTGCCGATGTTGGCCTGCCAGATCCGCACGGTGCAGGTACCGTTGCGCGGAACACGCATCGGATCGATGAAGCCGTTGCTGATCGCAAAGGGCCCCACGGCGGTGCTGAGATTGCCGCAGTTGCCACTCCAGTCCACGAACGCCGTATCGATGGAGACCTGGCCATACAGATAGTCCACGTCGTGATCAGGCACCGACGGCGCCGAGATGATCACGCACTTGCTGGTGCTGGAGGTCGCCCCGCCCATGCCGTCGGTGTGCTTGCCATACGGATCAGGCGAGCCGATCACGCGCATCAGCAGCGCGTCACGGGCAGGTCCCGGGACCTGCGCGGCAAACGGCAGGTCCTGCAGGCGGAAGAAAACACCCTTGCTGGTACCACCGCGCATGTAGGTGGCGGGAATGCGGAGTTGGGGAAGATGGGTCATTGCGTATCCAGTAGGGCATCCAGGCCGCGACGTGCATTCCATATCCGGACGATGCGGATATGGTCGGCCAACGCTATGTAGTAGATGAGGTAATCGTCGAAACGACGAATGGGAAGGAAGCGCAGCGATCCTTCAGGCAGATTCAACACGCCATCGTGTCGCGATGAGCCTGCTTCGGGGTGTTGCTCCAACACGTCAACGGTTGCCTGCAGCGCGTCGATGAACGCCAGTTCCAGTGCCGGCCCGCCTGCACCGGCGTACCACTGGGCCGCCTCGTCGGCGTCCTGGAGCGCGCGTGGATACCAACGGGACGGCTTCATTTCCCGCTACGCACCTTGGCCCGGTCGCGCATGCGATCGAAATGATCCGCCTGCAGCGGCTCCGCCGTGCCTGAAGCAAGTCCTTCTGCAATCAGCGTTCGAAGCAGGTCTTCCGACTTGCTGCGCTGGCGCTGGCGGATCAGGTCACGCACGTAATCGGAGGTACTGGAGTAGCCGCCTTCGCTGACTTCTTCGTCGACAAACTGCTTGAGGGGATCGCTGAGCGAGATGTTCATCGTGGCCATGGGGGCCTCCTATGGCAATTCTTGCCATGGATGGTGCGCCTGCAGCCACTCCGCTGCAAGCGCGCCCCCATTCATCCTTCAGTTTCGGGAGAACAGGCAGGATTTCACGCCACCTGCGAGGATTCCAGGAAGTCCTGCGCAAAACGCTGCAGTACTCCGCCGGCTTCGTAGATCGAGACCTCTTCGGCGGTGTCCAGGCGGCAGGTGACCGGCACGTTGAGCTGCTCGCCACTGCGGCGATGGATGACCAGCGTCAGGTCCGCACGCGGCACGCGCTCGCCGACCACGTCGAAGGTCTCGGTGCCGTCGATGCCCAGCGTGGTGCGGTTGACGCCCGGCTTGAACTCCAGCGGCAGCACGCCCATGCCGATCAGGTTGGTGCGGTGGATGCGCTCGAAGCCTTCGGCGGCGATCGCCTCCACGCCGGCCAGGCGCACACCCTTGGCGGCCCAGTCGCGCGAACTACCCTGCCCGTAGTCCGCACCGGCAATGATGATCAGCGGCTGCTTGCGCTCCATGTAGGTCTCAATGGCTTCCCACATGCGCATCACCTGCCCTTCCGGCTCCACGCGCGCCAGCGAGCCCTGTTTCACCTGACCGTCGACCACGACCATTTCATTGATCAGCTTCGGGTTGGCAAAGGTGGCGCGCTGCGCGGTGAGATGGTCGCCGCGGTGGGTGGCGTAGGAGTTGAAGTCCTCCTCCGGCAGGCCCATCTTCGCCAGGTACTCACCGGCCGCACTGCTGGCCAGGATCGCATTGGACGGGGACAGGTGGTCGGTGGTGATGTTGTCGCCCAGCACCGCCAACGGGCGCATGCCACGCAGCGGGCGCTCACCGGCCAGCGCACCTTCCCAATACGGCGGGCGGCGGATGTAGGTGCTCTGCGGGCGCCACGCGTACAGCGGGCTGATCGGCGCGCCGTGTTCCACCTTGAAGGTGAACATCGGCTCGTAGACCTGGCGGAACTGCTCCGGCTTGACGCTGGCCGCGACCACCGCATCGATCTCCGCGTCGCTCGGCCACAGGTCCTTCAGCGTGATCGGGCTGCCGTCGGCGGCCACGCCCAGCGCGTCCTTCTCGATGTCGAAGCGCACCGTGCCGGCAATGGCGTAGGCCACCACCAGCGGCGGCGACGCCAGGAACGCCTGCTTGGCATACGGGTGGATGCGGCCGTCGAAGTTGCGGTTGCCCGACAGCACTGCCGTGGCGTACAGGTCGCGGTCGATCACTTCCTGCTGGATCTTCGGGTCGAGCGCACCGCTCATGCCGTTGCAGGTGGTGCAGGCGAAGCCGACGATGCCGAAGCCCATCTGCTCCAGCTCCCCGAGCAGGCCCGCTTCTTCCAGGTACAGCTGCACCGCCTTGGAACCGGGCGCCAGCGAGCTCTTCACCCACGGCTTGCGGGCCAGGCCCGCGCGGTTGGCGTTGCGCGCCAGCAGCGCCGCGGCGATGACGTTGCGCGGGTTGCTGGTGTTGGTGCAGCTGGTGATGGCAGCGATGATCACCGCACCGTCGGGCATCAGGCCCTGCTCCTGTTCAAGCTTGCCGGAGGCCAGCTTGCCCTCGTCGGCGATGCCGCGCGCGGCCAGTTCGCTGGTCGCCACGCGCTTGTGCGGGTTGGACGGGCCGGCCATGTTGCGCACCACGCTGGACAGGTCGAACTGCAGCACGCGCGGGTACTGGACCTGCGCCAGGTCGTCGGACCACAGGCCGGTGGCCTTGGCATAGGTTTCCACCAGCTGCACCTGGGCATCTTCGCGGCCGGTCAGGCGCAGGTAGTCCAGGGTCTGCTGGTCGATGGAGAACATCGCGGCGGTGGCGCCGAACTCCGGGGTCATGTTGGAGATGGTGGCACGGTCGCCGATGGTCAGCGCGGTGGCGCCCTCCCCATGGAACTCGATCCAGGCACCCACCACGCGCTGCTGGCGCAGGAACTCGGTCAGTGCCAGCACGATGTCGGTGCAGGTGATGCCCGGCTGCGGGCGGCCGGTGAGCTCCACGCCGATGATGTCGGGCAGGCGCATCCACGAGGCGCGCCCCAGCATCACGTTCTCGGCCTCCAGCCCGCCCACGCCGATCGCGATCACGCCCAGCGCGTCCACGTGCGGCGTGTGGCTGTCGGTGCCCACGCAGGTGTCGGGGAAGGCCACGCCGTCACGCACCTGGATCACCGGGGACATCTTCTCCAGATTGATCTGGTGCATGATCCCGTTGCCCGGCGGGATCACATCGACGTTCTTGAATGCCTTCTTGGTCCAGTTGATGAAGTGGAAGCGGTCTTCATTGCGGCGGTCTTCGACGACGCGGTTCTTCTCGAACGCTGCCTTGTCAAAGCCCGGATATTCCACCGCCAGCGAGTGATCGACGATCAGCTGGGTCGGCACGACGGGGTTGATCTGGGCCGGGTCGCCGCCGGCATCGGCAATGGCGTCGCGCAGCCCCGCCAGATCGACCAACGCGGTCTGGCCAAGGATGTCATGGCAGACGACGCGCGCCGGGTACCACGGGAAATCCAGATCCTGCCGACGCTCGATCAACTGACGCAGCGACGCATCCAGCGTGGCCGGATCGCACCGGCGCACCAGGTTTTCGGCCAGCACGCGCGAGGTGTACGGCAGCGTGGCATAGGCACCCGGCTGGAGCGCGTCGACAGCGGCGCGGGTATCGAAATAGTCCAGCGAGGTGCCGGGGAGGTTCTTGCGGTAATCAGTGTTCATGGCTGGCGATAGCGGCTTCTGTTTGGCGGGCCTTGCAGGAATGCGGCGACCCGCCACCGTTGAACGATGGCGGGGTGCAGGGCGCCGGCCAGCGGCCGGCACCGCGCGCGGCGTGGATCAGCCGCGCTGGTCGATCGGCACGAAGACCTGGTCTTCCGGACCGGTGTAGTTGGCGCTCGGGCGGATGATCTTGCCGTCGATGCGCTGCTCGATGATGTGCGCGCTCCAGCCTGAGGTCCGCGCAATGACGAACAGCGGAGTGAACATCGCCGTCGGCACGCCCATCATGTGGTAGCTCACCGCGCTGAACCAGTCCAGGTTCGGGAACATCTTCTTGATGTCCCACATCACCGTTTCCAGGCGCTCGGCGATGTCGAACATCTTCAGGTTCTGCTGCTCGCCGGAGAGGTCGCGCGCCACTTCCTTGATGACGTTGTTGCGCGGATCGCTGACGGTGTACACCGGATGGCCAAAGCCGATCACCACCTCCTTGCGCTCGACGCGGGCCTTGATGTCGGCCTCGGCGTCGTCCGGGCTGTCGTAGCGCTTCTGCACCTCGAACGCCACTTCATTGGCGCCGCCGTGCTTGGGGCCGCGCAGCGCGCCAATGCCACCGGTGATGCAGCTGTGCATGTCGCTGCCGGTGCCGGCGATGACACGGCAGGCGAACGTGGAGGCGTTGAACTCGTGTTCGGCGTACAGGATCAGCGAGGTGTGCATCGCCTTCACCCACGAATCCTGCGGCTTCTCGCCATGCAGCAGGTGCAGGAAGTGGCCGCCGATCGAATCATCGTCGGTCTCCACGTCGATGGCGCGGCCGTTGTGGCTCCAGTGGTACCAGTACAGCAGCATCGAACCCAGGCAGGCCATCAGCTTGTCGGCGATGTCGCGTGCACCGGGATGGTTGTGGTCGTCCTTCTCCGGCGACACGCAGCCGAGCACCGACACGCCGGTGCGCATCACGTCCATCGGGTGCGCCGACGGCGGCAGTTCTTCCAGCGCGGCCTTGACTGCGGCCGGAATGCCGCGCAGCGACTTGAGCTTGGCCTTGTAGGCGACCAGCTCGGCGCGGGTGGGCAGCTTGCCATGCACCAGCAGGTGGGCGATTTCCTCGAACTCGCTGGTGTTGGCCAGGTCCAGGATGTCATAGCCGCGGTAGTGCAGGTCGTTGCCGCTGCGGCCGACCGTGCACAGCGCGGTATTGCCTGCGGCGGTGCCGGACAGCGCGACGGACTTCTTCGGCTTGAAGCCGGGGGCGGTGGTTGCTTCGCTCATGATCCCTCCAGAATACAGTGGTGCAACGTTACTTCTTGGCGGCAAACAACGCGTCGAGCTGCTGCTCGAAGGCGTGGTAGCCGATACGGTCGTACAGTTCCTCGCGGGTCTGCATGCTGTCCACCACGTTCTTCTGGTGGCCGTCACGACGGATGGTCTCATAGACGTTCTCGGCGGCCTTGTTGGCGGCGCGGAACGCGGAGAGCGGGAACAGCTGGATGGCCACGCCGGCCGAGGCCAGTTCATCGCGGGTGAACAGCGGGGTCTTGCCGAATTCGGTGATGTTGGCGAGTACCGGCACCTTCACCGCATCGACGAAGCGGCGGTAGGTGTCCAGGTCGTAGGCGGCCTCGGCGAAGATGCCGTCGGCGCCTGCTTCCACGCAGGCGATGGCGCGCTCGATCGCTGCGTCCACCCCGTCCACCTGGATGGCGTCGGTACGCGCGATCAGGAAGAACTCCGGGTCGGTCTTCGCGTCGGCGGCGGCCTTCACGCGATCGACCATCTCAGACTGGGTGACGATCTCCTTGCCCGGACGATGCCCGCAGCGCTTGGCGCCCACCTGGTCCTCGATGTGGCAGGCAGCGGCGCCCGCCTTGATCAGCGACTTCACCGTGCGCGCGATGTTGAACGCGCTCGGGCCGAAACCGGTGTCGATGTCCACCATCAGTGGCAGGTCGCACACGTCGGTGATCCGGCGCACGTCGATCAGCACGTCTTCCAGCGTATTGATGCCCAGGTCCGGCAGGCCCAGCGAGCCCGCTGCGACACCGCCGCCGGACAGGTAGATGGCCCGGTAGCCGGCGCGCTGCGCCAGCAGGGCATGGTTGGCGTTGATCGCCCCGATCACCTGCAGGGGCGATTCGGCGGCCAGCGCGGCGCGGAAGCGTGCGCCGGCGGAGGAAACAGAGGAGCTCATGGGGCATTCCATCGTGAGTGACGGGTGTACAGGCGCAAGGCCCGTGCCAAGTCCCAACTGTCTGATTTCATTACGACGGGACCGTGGCAGGCGTGTTTCATGCCGACCCAATGAAACACATGTAACATGGATGTAACTGAAACACTGAAACACAGCCATGTCGACCAGCCTGCCCCGCGCCCGCCCCCGCCTGTCCGATCCGGAGCCGGGCCACCTGCCGGTGATCTGGACGGTGAGCGTGTCCCGGCTCACCGGCCTGCTCGGCGATGTGATCCCGGAATTCGATCGCCGCGCACGGATCGTGCCGATCAACCTGGGCTTCGAGGAAGCGGTGGACGTGATCGGCCAGCGGCTGCGCCGCGAGCACTGCGATGTGGTCATCGCCGGCGGCTCGAACGCGGCCTACCTGCGCAGCCGGCTGGAGGTGCCGCTGGTGCCGATCCAGGCCAACGGATTCGACCTGATGGAGGCGCTGGCCCGTGCACGCCGCATCGCGCCGCGGATCGGGCTGGTCACCCACGCCACCGATGTACCCACCTTCGGCAGCTTCCAGCACAGCTTCGGACTGGACATCGAGCACCGCCGCTTCGTCACCCGCGAAGACGCCCGCGACTGCATCGCGGACATGCGTGCCAATGGCATCGAGGTGATCGTCGGCACCGGCATGGCCATCGACCATGCCGAGCAGGTCGGCCTGCCCGGGGTGCTGCTGTATTCGGCCGACTCGGTGCGACAGGCCTTTGAGCATGCGCTGGAGCTGACCCAGACCCTGGCCCGTTCCGGCGCGCCGTTACCGCGTCGCCGCAGTCCCGGCCGCCGCAACGATGCCGACCGCCGTCTGCTGGGCGACAGCCCGGCCATGCAGCAGGTGCGCGAGCGCATCGCGCTGTATGCGCCGCACGACAGCACCGTGCTGATCACCGGCGCGACCGGCACCGGCAAGGAACTGGTCGCACGCCAGCTGCACGCAGACAGTGGCCGCCAGGGCCGCTTCGTCGCGCTCAACTGCGGGGCCATCAGTGAATCACTGCTGGAAGCGGAGTTGTTCGGCTACAACGAGGGCGCCTTCACCGGCGCGCGTCGCGGCGGTCGGGTGGGCCTGGTCGAGGCCGCCGATGGTGGCACCCTGTTCCTGGATGAGATCGGCGAGCTGCCGCTGCCGTTGCAGACCCGCCTGCTGCGGGTGCTGGAGGAACGCGAAGTCCTGCGCGTCGGTGCGACCGAGCCGACGGCGGTCGACGTACGCGTGGTCGCCGCCACGCTGCAGGCGCTGGAGTCGCTGGTGGAGGCGCAGCGGTTCCGGCGCGATCTGTACTACCGCCTGGCCGCGCTGCGCATTGCGTTGCCGACCCTGCGCGAGCGCCCACAGGACGTTCCGCAGCTGCTCGCGCACTTCTTCCAGCAGCTCGGCCAGCGCCCTTCGCCGCTGGACACGGCCGCCACCCAGCGCCTGTGCGGGTACGCGTGGCCGGGCAACGTGCGTGAGCTGCGCAACCTCGTGGACCGCCTGCGCATCCATTGGCCACCACAGGCCGGCCCGCTGCCTTTGTCGGCCCTGCTGCAGTGGGTACCCGAGCTCGAGGCACTGCCGGCACCGCCCACGTCACAACGCGCGGCACGCGACCACGCGCTTCACCGCCCGCCGCAGCATCCCGGCGGCGAAGCGCTCCAGCACCTGCTCGCCGAATGCGGTGGCAACCGCGAACAGCTCTGCGCCCAACTGGGCATCTCGCGTACCACCTTGTGGCGCTGGTTG
Organism: Stenotrophomonas sp.; assembly: GCF_032099025.1. Taxonomy (GTDB): domain Bacteria; phylum Pseudomonadota; class Gammaproteobacteria; order Xanthomonadales; family Xanthomonadaceae; genus Stenotrophomonas. Next base: position 8,187 of record NZ_DAMCID010000004.1, on the reverse strand, counting down.
CGCAACGACTGATCCGGGCAGATCGGCCCGCGTCGTGCCTTGCGTTGCGCTACGCGGTTCATTTCCGACGCCGGACCGCACTCTCCTCTCCCGCGATGGCCATTCAATGCATGCCCACGTCGCCGACGCTGCGGCCACCGGGGCGTGATTGAAGGAGAGCGGACCCCGTCCAGGCGTGCCGACGTGCCGTGTCAGGGGAAACGCGCGCAAGACGACCCGTTTTGTCCGTACCAACCTGTTTCATCCCTCGTCGGACGCCGGTCGCCGCACCGTGGTCGCAGCCGCCGCCGGTGCTTTCGAAAGATTGGCCGCAGTCGAATGCCGCAAACGAAAGTCCGTGGTCACAGGTTCCATCGTCAGCAGTTTCAACTGGACATGAATCCAGAGCAGGCACCGTCCAGCACAGACGTTCAAGCGTCGTAGGTTCGGACACGCAGGCCGGTCATGCCGCCCTGCGATGCTCGTCCCAACCCAAGGAATTCCAGATGTGCCCAGCCATCGCCAAGGCCATTGTTCTTCTGTCGTATCGACCGCTGCGCGCCGCGCCCAACCCGCGCCCGGCCGGCACCAGGTCCGCCCGGCTGCGGTGCACCCGCATTGCCAACGGCGAGCAGCCCGGACAGCCTCCCTGCCCGCCGGACCCGGCACCGGCACCGGGCCTTGACGGGCCAGTGCCCGCCAATGCACGGGACGTGCTGACAGCACAGATCCATGCGCTGCTCAAGGAACTCCGTACGTACCGGGCAGTGCACGTTGCCGGGACCGTGCGCGCGGCAACATCGGCCGCGCCCGGCGCGCTCGACAGGGCACAGGTCGAGGCGCTGCTGCGTGCCATCGGACCGCCGCCGTCGGACCGATTACTGCCGCCAGACCAGCACATGCTTCACGCTGCACTGTTCGACCTGCTGCGTGCCTTGCGCGCGGAGCAGATGCTGCATGCGCAGATCGAGCGTCATACCCGGAAGCAGCAGGCCAATGCACTGCCGGGCGCGCAGCGCGGCAGCGCCAGCAGTGGCGCGGTGGGTGCGGCGATCGGCCTGCCGTTTGCCGCCGAGGCGGGGGCCACACTCGGCGGTCAACGGGAGAACAGCACCGCCACGTTCGACGACCTCGCCATTGCCGTCGTACACATCACCACACTCAACGGCACACTCTCGGCCGGCGTCGGCCTGCAGGCCTCGCCGGGCGCTGAATGCAGCGTCGGAGGGGCGTACACGCGTGGCAACGCGATCATCGCCATCAGCATGCGCAACCACATTCACGGACTGGCGCGCGCCTCGCTCGCCCGCCGCCTCGGAGGAAGCGCCGTGCTGCGCGGATTGAAGCGGCTCACCGGCCACCGGCGTGATCGCTACGCCGAACGCATCAGCCGGGCGCAGCAATGGCAGCCGAATGTACACCGGCTGCTCTCTCCCGCCGTGCGCGACAGCCGGGTGCAGCACAGCCGACCGGGTGCACTCCGGCCGGCGGATGCCGCCCTGCTGGATGCCGCACTGCCGGCCTGCGGCCTGACCTTCGCACCGCGTGCGCCGGACGTGCTGTTGGCCGAGCTGAGCACCACTGTCTGCACGGCCACCGCACGCGCCCGCTACGGTGTCGGCAGCGTCTCACTGTCGGGACAGTTGAGCCGGACCGCATTCCATACCGCGCTGCCGGTCCGACTGACCGAACTGGATGAGAACGGACGCCCGGCGACCGCCGATCCCAGCGTGCGATCCGCAGTGAAGGCACGCGTGGAGGCGTTGCTCGACGCGGCGCCGCCGCAACGTTCAACCGCGCTGGGCAGACTCCGGGACATGGGGGATGACGTGCGGCCGTCAAGCCTGGACGCGCGGTTGGCTGCGGTGGCGCAGGTGGCAGCCGAGTTTCACCATCTGGAAGCGCTTGCCCGCCATGCACTCAAGGCGCCTGCGCAGGCGCGCGCTCCGATGGCGTCGCTGGCCCGGGACTGGGGCTGCCCGTCAGCAACCTGCGAAGCGGTCATGATCAACATGCTGGACACGCTGGCCTGGCTGCAGGCGGTACCGGAGCCGCCGCTGGGTGATGAGGCTGCGTTGCCAACGTGGACAACACTGCAGAAGCGTGCGCAGGCGGTCGCCACGATCATCCACGGCAGCCAGATCCCGCACAACCGCAGCGACGTGCACCATGCCACACACGCCTTCCGCGACATGACCCAGCGCATCACCACACGCCGGGGCACCCTCGACGTCACCACCGAACTTCTGGCGGCCGGCGTCTCGGCGCAGGTGTCACTGGCCCAGCACGAACGCGATGACCCTAACCCGCTCCGCGACGGCACGTACCTGGAGATCGCGTTTACCGCCCAGCTTTCGACCAACATCGCCGGCGTGCTGGCCGAGGTGCAGAAGCGCCTGCCAGCCGAGTGGGGCGGGCTGTCGCTGGACGAGCCGCAGCGCCTGCTGGCACCGATCGCAGGAAGCATGACGGTGAGCGGCAGCGTCAACGTACTGGTGCGCTTCTTCAAGCCCAGCTTCCAGACCGGGCCCGGTTTTCCCGAGGAGGCCAGAGGAGCCCACCTGCAGGCCATCCGGCTGGGCACTGGCACCGCCCAGGCACTGGCAGTGAAGGTGCCTGTGCCGCTGATGGCCGGCGTGTCATCGTCCATCGCCATGACGCATGCACGCACTGCGCAGCGGACGCGGCATGAGCAGCTCTGTGCCGGCACACTGACCGGCCTGCTGCTGCGCTACCAGTCGCTGTGCGCGGACGACCAGGCCCCTGCAGAAACGTGGGCGCAGCTGGTCGCGTCGCACGGTGCCGACCTTGATCGGTTGGCCGACGCACTGGCCACTCCTGCATCGGTACCCGCACAGGAGGCCCGCTATTGGCTCCACCGCGGGGCATCTGCCGACGACGTGTCTCCGGCTTCGGCAAGCGGCACACCCGCACCCGCATGGGATGCAAGGTGCCCGGACCACGACGTGGACGCCCGGCGTGAACAGGTGCACGCGCTGTTCCAACGGCTGTTGACGGCCGTCAAGCGCGTCAAGGCCGCCTCGCCACTGGTAGGGGACGCCCAACTCGCGTCGCCCGCCCCGGTCGCGCGCGCCAAAGGCTGAAACCGACGCTCCGCGCGGGCCGCACCAAGGAGCAGAGGTGTGGAGCAGGCACCGCCGCGTTCATCAACGCCCCGCCCAGCGCGGGGCCACCGGCGATGTTGCGCCGCTGCGATGCCCTCGCGCCCGTAACTCCATAGCAACCGTCAATCAAATCCAGTGAGCCAGCCGATGGGACGTTCAGCCATCGAAACGGCGAATGAATCTGCGCCCGTCGACGAAATTCCATTACACCACCCCGCCTCCGTAGTTTGGATCGGGCACCGGCCTGCGCTGCTGCTCCCCATTCCCTCGTCGAGACCGCTTCATGCCTTCCGAAACACACCCGTGCCTGCCGCCTGCGGCTGCTTCCGCCTTGCAGGTCAGTCGCGCGGCGATCAACGACAGCGCCCACCATCGGCAGGCGCCTTCCACCTGCGCGGCACCTTGCCCGCCACTGCGGCTGACGCAACCACGGCTGCTGCAGATGCCGGACCTGGATGCCGCCAACGCCCCCTACTGACCTGGGCCAGCCGCGCCCCGGCGCGCCTGTTCCGGCACCACACCTTTCAGGAGCCACACGTGACCCCATCCACCATCAGGACCCGCAGGTCCCATAACGGGCACAATGCGTCGCGCGAACACACCGCGCCACCGGCCCGGTGCACTTCGCTGCCACTCAGCGGGGTGATCAACGCGTCCGCGAAGGCGCCCGCGACGATGCCGCCATCACCCAGGAGCCACCGCATTGAGGCGCTGGACCTGACGTACCTGCATGTCGCCCCTCAGCCCATCCAGGCCGCTGCCAACATGCCGTCGGCGTCCAGCCCGATCCTGCCGCCAGCGGCCAACGACGATGTCGTCGACGTCAATGTCGCGCAGATGCATGGCTTGCTGGCACAGCTGGCCGCACTCGACTCGGGGCGCTTCCGCCGCGCTGCGGCCACGCTGGACCCGACCGGGGCGAAGCCGCTGACCCGCGATGCGCTGCGCACCCTGCTGCGGACACTGAAAGCGTCACGCGCGGCCGTTGAGATGACGCCACAAGAACGGCAGCGGCACCGGATGCTGTGCCAGACGTTGCAGGTGCTGGCTCGCGCCGCCGATGCGGAACTGCTGCTGCAGTCCCAGATCACCCGCCATCGCAACGCCCAGATGGACTACGCCCTGCCCGGCTCGCAGACCCGCAGCACCACCACGGTCAGCGGCGGCGCAGGGTTCGGCATGCAGGGAGCGGTGGAAGCGCGCGTCGAGGCACGTGGGCAACATGAAACCACCCTCTCCACCGGTGAAGACCTGACGGTGGCAACCCTCCGCACCCGCGCCATGCAGGCTGACCTTTCCGTCCAGGTCGGCATTGCCGACGGCGTTGGCACGGGAGCGGGCGCGTCCGCTGAGTACAGAAGCGGCCATGCGGACATTGCCACCTCCATGCGCACGCACGTGGAGGCTCTGGCGCATGCATCCACCGAGCGCAGGCTCGGCGGAAACCGGTTGCTGCGCGCAGTCAAGGAGGCCTTCGGCCCGCGCCGCGACCGATACGCCGAGCGCACCAGCCGGGCGTTGGCGGTGCAGAGCCAGGTCGCCATGCTGCTTGGCCATGCGGACAGCGGGCGCACACTCGCGTTCAGCGCCCACGCACCCGTGCCGATCCAGGCCAAGGTGAGCGGCTTCAAGGGATCGCTGACCGCGAACGTTGGTTTCGGCGCCGGCGCGCTGCGGGTGACCGGCGAGGCGAAGAAAGACACCTTCATCGCCGCACTCCCCACCCGCCTGACCGAGCGCAACGCCAGCGGCATGGCGCCGAGCGGTGAACCTGCCATCCGCAAGGCGCTGGATACACGCATTGCGGCATTGCTTTCCACCCCACGAGCGGGGTCACCGACACTGGGGCTGGTCCGGGGCCTGCGCGCAGCGGCGTCCAACGACGACGCGCTTCCGCTGCGCAGGGCAGCGGTAGACCAGCTACGCAGCGAATTCGACCACGTCGAGGCACTGGGACGCCACGCGCTGGTCGCCCCGGGACAGGCCCGGACGATACTGGCCTCCCTGTGCCGTGACTGGGGCAGCGCGACGGCGGCGAACGAACCGGTGATGATCGGCATGCTCGACACGCTGGCGTGGCTGCAATCGGTACCCTCTCCCTGCAGCGGGGCTGACTCGGCGGCATGGAGCGACCTCCAGGACGCCGTACAGGCGCTGGCCACCCGTATCCACGACACGCAGCTGCCACACGACGCCCGCCAGGTGCACCAGGCCACGCACGGCTTCCGTGAGATGACCCAGCGGGTCGCCACGCTGAGCCTGGCACTGGATGTTTCGGCCGCCGCGTTGCCAGGCAGCCTCGGCGCCACCGCGTCGGTGGCGAGGAGCGTGCGCGAAGATCCGGATCCGCTGCGCGCTGGCACCTATGTAGTGCTGACCCTGGGCCTGCAGGCCGGTGCCGAGCCGGGCGCGATCATCGCCGAGGTGCAGCGTCAGTGGCCGTCATCCTGGGAACCCCTGCCGGCCCAGGAACTGCTGTCGTCGCTGTCACCGACGCTGGCGGTCAACGGCACCGCGCAATACCAGCTGCGCTTTTTCAGGTCGGACCTCCAGCGCGACGTGGAGTGGCCCGAAGCGGCACGCGGCTTCCATCTGCAGAGCGTCCGGGTCAACACCGGGAATGCACGCCGCGCAGGGGTGAAGGTGCCAGTGCCGCTCGCCCCGGGCGTCGCGGCCAACCTGGGCGTGGCCTACGAGGTGGCCAGCACGCATACGCGCCGGGAAACGCTGCCCGCCAGCAGTCTCGATGGGATCCTGCTGCGCTACCAGTCACTGTGCACGAAGGTGCGCAGCAACGCCGATACCTGGGACGTACTGCTGACATCAAACGGGCCAGACCTGGCACGGCTCGGCAAGGCATTGGCCCTGCCCGGTTCAGCGCCCACGCAGGAGGCACGTTACTGGTTGAAACAGGCCGAGGTGAGCACCGTGGAGGCAGATGCCATGCTGGCGGGATTTGAACGCCCTGCCGACACCGCGATCCGGCACACGCAGTTGTTTGAACTGTTCGAGGCCATGGGCAAGGGCACGCAGCTGCGCAAGGCCGCCTCCCCCCTGCTGGGAGAACTGACGCTGTCGACCGCATCGCATGCCTGAGCGACGCCCCGATCAGGGGAACAGCAGCCGCTTGCTCCACTGGCCGTCGGCCTCGCTCTCGTAGCACCAGCGCTCATGCAGGCGGAACTGCGCGCCGTACCAGAACTCGATGCGGCGCGGCACCACGCGCAGCCCGCTCCAACCGGCCGGACGGGGCACGTCGCGGCCGGCAAAGCTGGCCTCGGCGGTGGCCACGCGGGTATCGAATTCCTCGCGTGAGGACAAGGTGCGTGACTGCAGCGAAGCCCATGCCCCGATCTGGCTCATGCGCGGACGCGATGCGAAGTAGGCGTCCGCCTCGGCGTCGTCGACCTGTTCGACGGCGCCCTCGATGCGCACCTGGATACCCGCTTCACGCAGACTGCGCCAGAGGAACAGCAGGGCCGCATGCGGATTTTCCTGCAGTTCACGCCCCTTGTGGCTGTCCAGGTGGGTGTAGAACACGAAGCCCCGTTCGTCGTATGACTTGAGCAGCACGGTGCGCGCGGAGGGCCGTCCCGTCGCATCGGCGGTTGCCACGGTCATCGCGTTGGGTTCGATTTCGGCACTGGCCCGTGCTTCCTCGAAGAGGCCGGTAAAGGTCGACAGCGCTTCAGCGTAAAGATCGGTCATGAGTGGTTTCTTGCTGCTCGGTTTGGTTTATTGTCACTGCATGTCTGTTGCCGCGTACATGGCCCGCAACAAGGGCTTCCCGGAATCACTCGTCGCGCAGGCGCTGGACGATGCGCTCGCCACGGCGGGCAAGGTGCCAGTATTGGCGATCAGCGGCCTGCAGGGGAGCGGCAAATCGACGCTGGCCGCCCAGGTGGTCACGCTGGCGAAGCAGCGCGGGCTGCGCGCCGCGGCCCTGTCCATCGACGACGTCTACCTGACCCGCGCCGACCGCCAGCGGCTCGCGCGCCAGATCAACCCGCTCCTGCTCACCCGCGGGCCGCCCGGCACCCATGACCTGCCGCTTGCCCATGCCACCCTGGATGCCATCGCCGCGCGGCAGCCGGTGGCGCTGCCGCGCTTCGACAAGCTGGCCGACGAACGCGTGCCCGAGGCGGACTGGCAGGTGCTGGACCACGGGCTGGACCTGCTGGTCTTCGAGGGGTGGTTCCTGGGGACGCCGGCGCAGGCGCAGGGTGAACTTGACACCCCCCTCAACGCGCTTGAGCGCGAGGCCGATGCGGATGGGCGCTGGCGGCACTGGTGCAACCAGGCGCTGGCCGAACGCTATCCCGCGCTGTGGCAGCGCTGCGACCGGCTGTGGTTCCTGCAGCCGCCGGATTTCGCCGTGGTGCCGCGCTGGCGTTGGCAACAGGAACAGCACCTCCAGGCCGCCCAGCCCGGGCGCAGCAGCATGAGCCGCGCCCAGCTGGAACGGTTCGTGCAGTACTACGAACGGGTCAGCCGGCAGGCGCTGCGCACGTTGCCCGCCCTGGCCGACCGGATCGTGGTGCTGGACGAACAGCGCCGTGTGCTGCCGCCGCCCGGCTGACGCCGGCGGCGGCGTGCTCAACCGACCAGGAAGGTCACGCGCAGATTGACGCGCCACTCCGTGATGTTGCCCTCCCCATCGGTGACGACCTTGGTCTCGTTGATCCAGGCGCCCTGGATGCCCTTGACCGTTTCGGACACCTTCTTCAGCCCGCTGCGCACGGCGTCTTCGACACTGGTGGAGGACGAGGCGTTGATCTCGATGATCTTGGCTACCGACATTGGGATGCTCCGGGTGCGCGCGGGACATTCCGCGCCGGCCCATCGTGCGCGTGCGCGCGTAAAGAGGCCGACACGGAGGTGTTAGCATCGCGGGTAATGAATCCCGCTCCGAATCTGATCCTGATCGGCCCGATGGGCGCCGGCAAAACCTGCATCGGGCGCCGCCTGGCCGAGCGCTTCACCCTGGCCTTCGTCGATGCCGACCAGGCCATCGTCGACGCGACCGGCGCAAGCATCCCGGCCATCTTCGAGCACTCGGGGGAGGCCGGCTTCCGCCAGCACG
>NZ_DAMCID010000003.1:125830-209632 GCF_032099025.1 Stenotrophomonas sp. | reverse complement strand
TGGTCGCCTCCGAAGTGCGCACCCTGGCCCAGCGTTCGGCCGGTGCCGCCAAGGAAATCAAGGGGCTGATCGACGACTCCGTCGGCAAGGTCAACGAAGGCTCGGCGCTGGTGCACAAGGCCGGCGCGACCATGGGCGAGATTGTCGCCTCGGTGCAGCGCGTGACCGACATCATGGCCGAGATCTCGGCGGCCTCGCAGGAGCAGTCCGCCGGCATCGAACAGGTCAACCAGACCGTCGTGCAGATGGACGAGACCACCCAGCAGAACGCCGCGCTGGTCGAAGAAGCCACCGCCGCCGCCCGTTCGATGGAAGAACAGGCCGGCCACCTCAGCGATGCCGTGTCGATCTTCACGCTCGACGAGCGCGACGTGGTTGCCGCCGCTCCCATCGCCGCGCCGACGCCGCGCGCCGTTGCCCGTCCGTCGGCAGCCCCGTCCCCGGTACGCAAGCCGGCCAGCCGTGCGGTCGCCGCCGAACTGGCCGACGGTGACTGGCAGGAGTTCTAAGCCGCCCGGCGCTCGCGCGCCCCGGTTCTGCACAGGCCCCGATGCTCCGGCATCGGGGCCTTTTTGCATCCAATGCTGAATGCGCTCAGCTGCGCGACCTCAATAGACCGCGCATGCGGCCGATAACAGCATTGCCTCGACACGTTCGTCGACGTCGGCCCCCACGGCTTCCGCCCCGCTCTCCAGGCATTGCTGCACGCCCCCGCTCGAAAAGACCCCATGCCCATGAATCTTTCCAGTCGCTTCTCCAACCTCTCCGTCCGGGGCAAGCTCAACCTGCTCACCGCCCTGATCGCCCTCGGCGTGATCGCACTGGCCGTCATCGCCGCGCGCAAGCAGTACGTCGACCTGGCCGAAACGCGCAAGGAAGGCCTGAAGACCCAGGTCGAACTGACCTACGGCATCATCGACCAGTACAAGCGCCTGGCCGGCACCGGCGAGCTCACCGAAGAGGCGGCCAAGGCCGCGGCATTGAAGGCGCTGCACGGCATGCGCGCCGACAACGACAGCGCGTACTACAACGTGCTGACCACCGATTACACCCTGCTGATGCATCCGTTCGCGCCTGACCGCGTTGGCAAGGTGCAGAAGGCCTACCTGTCCAAGGACGGCGTGCCGCTGTACCTGCAGCAGGTGGACCTGGCCAAAACCGGCGGCGGCTTCACCTACTACTCGACCACCAAGCCGGGCGCCGGCGAGAAGCTGATCGAGAAGGCTACCTACGCCGGCATGTATGCGCCGTGGCAGTGGGTGGTCACCAGCGGTGTGTACATGGACGACGTCCAGGCCGCCGCCATGGCCTTCACCGGCATCATGGCCGCCACCGGCGGCGCCCTGGTCCTGATAGTGCTGGCCCTGAGCTGGCTGATCGGCAACCGCATCACCGGGCCGCTGCGCCAGGCCACCACCGTGGCCGAGAGCATCGCCGGCGGCAAGCTGGACAGCCGCATCGGTCCGCAGGCCCAGGACGAACCGGGCCGCCTGCTCGAAAGCATGGGCCGCATGCAGCAGCAGCTGCACGCCGTCATCGGCGCCCAGCGCGAGATGGCCAGCCAGCACGAGGCCGGCCAGACCCGTTACCGCATGGACGAGAGCGCTTTCCCGGGCGAGTACGGCCTGATGGTGCATGAAACCAACGCCCTGGTCGGCGCGCACGTGCAGACCATGCAGGACGTGCTGGGCGTGGTGCAGCGCTATGCCGTGGGCGATCTCAGCGCCGACATCGCCCGGTATCCGGGCGACAAGGCGGCGATCAGCACCACCGTCGATACGGTCAAGCAGAACCTGGCCAGCATCAACGCCGAAATCAAACGCCTGGGCGCGTCGGCCGCCGCCGGCGACTTCACCCAGCGCGGCGACGAGGCCCGCTTCGACCACGACTTCCGCCAGATGATCGCCAGCCTCAACGCGATGATGCAGGTGAGCGACGACAACCTGGGCAAGCTGTCGCAGCTGCTCTCGGCCATTGCCGAAGGTGACCTCACCGCGCGCATGCACGGTGATTTCCAGGGCGTGTTCGCCACCATGCGCGATGACGCCAACGCCACCGTCGCCCAGCTGACCCAGATCGTCGGCCAGATCCAGGAATCGGCGGGCAGCATCAACCAGGCCGCCAGCGAGATCGCCACCGGCAACAACGACCTGTCGCGCCGTACCGAACAGCAGGCCGCCAACCTGGAAGAAACCGCCGCTTCGATGGAGGAACTGACCTCCACCGTGCGCCAGAACGCCGAACATGCCCGCCAGGCCAACCAGCTCGCCATCGGCGCGCATTCGGTGGCCTCGCAGGGCGGCGACGTGGTCGGCCAGGTGGTGACCACCATGAGCGCGATCGAAGCCAGCTCCAAGCGCATTGCCGAGATCATCTCGGTCATCGACGGCATCGCCTTCCAGACCAACATCCTGGCGCTGAACGCGGCGGTGGAAGCGGCGCGCGCCGGCGAACAGGGCCGTGGCTTCGCCGTGGTCGCCTCCGAAGTGCGCACCCTGGCCCAGCGTTCGGCCGGTGCCGCCAAGGAGATCAAGGGCCTGATCGACGATTCGGTGTCCAGCGTGGCCGATGGCTCCGCGCTGGTGCGCAAGGCCGGCACCACCATGGGCGAGATCGTCGCCTCGGTGCAGCGCGTGACCGACATCATGGCCGAGATCTCCGCGGCCTCGCAGGAACAGTCGGCCGGCATCGAGCAGGTCAACCAGACCGTGACGCAGATGGACGAGACCACCCAGCAGAACGCCGCACTTGTTGAAGAAGCCACTGCTGCCGCCCGCGCCATGGAAGAACAGGCGACCCAGCTGTCCGATGCGGTGTCCATCTTCCGCCTCGACAACCAAGTGGCTGCGGCCGTCAGCGCGGTCACCGCCCGCATCGCCACGCCGGCCCCGCTGCGCAGCGTGAAGCCGGCGGCCGCGCCCAAGGCCAGCGCACCGAAGCAGGTCGCGGCCGCACGTGCGCCCCGCACCCCCATCGCCGACGACGGCAACTGGCAAGAGTTCTGAGGAATCCGCCTGTGAGCACGCCTTCCGCACCTGCTTCTGCCGCGTCAACGACCGGTCGCGAATTCGAGTTCGCCGACCGGGACTTCCGCCGCATCTGCGACCTGATCTACCAGCGCGTCGGCATTTCGCTGGCACCGGCCAAGCGCGACATGGTCTACGGCCGTCTCTCGCGCCGCCTGCGCGCGCTGGGACTGCGCAACTTCCAGGACTACCTGGACCAGCTGGAGAAGCACGGCGGCGATGAGTGGCAGGCGTTCACCAATGCGTTGACCACCAACCTCACCGCGTTCTTCCGCGAGCCGCACCACTTCGAGAAGCTCGACACCGAGCTGCGCGCGCGCGCCGGCCATGGCACGCTGCAGCTGTGGTCGTGTGCGGCCTCCACCGGCGAAGAGCCCTACTCCATGGCCATCACCGCATGCGAGGCCTTCGGCACGCTCAAGCCGCCGGTACGCATCCTCGCCACCGACGTGGATACCCAGGTGCTGGCCACGGCCAGCCGTGGCGTCTACGCGATCGACCGCGTGTCGGGGCTGGATATCGCCCTCAAGAAGCGCTACTTCCAGCGCGGCAGCGGCCCCAACGAGGGGCATTGCCGGGTGCATCCGGCGCTGCGCGACCTGATCGACTTCCGCCCGCTGAACCTGCTGGCGCCGCGCTACGACGTGGGCGGCCCGTTCGACGCGCTGTTCTGCCGCAACGTGATGATCTACTTCGACAAGCCCACCCAGCGCGGCATCCTCTCGCGGCTGATCCAGCACATGGGCGACGATGGCCTGCTCTACACCGGCCACTCGGAAAACTACCTGCATGCGGCGGACCTGATCCAGCCGTGCGGGCGCACCTTGTACAAGCGGGCGCCCGGAGCGCCGGTATGAACCTGGCAGCCCGCAACGACGAGGTCATGCGCTACTTCGACAGCCGCTTCAAGGTCACGGCGGCCAAGCTGCTGCCGACCCAGTACCTGGTGGTGGATGACGACACCGCGCTGACCACCACGCTGGGTTCGTGCGTGGCCGCCTGCCTGCGCGATCCGGTGCTGAAGATCGGCGGCATGAACCACTTCCTGCTGCCCGAAGGCAACGTCGGCGACGGCGCGCCGGCCCGCTATGGCAGCTACGCCATGGAACTGCTGATCAACGACCTGCTCAAGCGCGGCGCGCACCGCAAGCGCCTGGAAGCGAAGGTGTTCGGCGGCGCCAACGTGCTCAAGGGCTTCACCAGCAATCCGGTCGGCACGCGCAACGCCGAGTTCGTCCGCCAGTACCTGCAGGCCGAGCACATCCCGGTGCTGGCAGAGGACCTGTGTGGCATCCATCCGCGCAAGGTGTGGTTCTTCGCCGACACCGGCCGCGTGGTCGTGCAGCGCCTGCCGCACGCACACGAAGCCGAAGTGGCCGCGACTGAAATCGCCGTGCGCGCCCGCCTGGCGCGTGCCCCGGTCACCGGTGGCGTGGAGCTCTTTGAATGATCACGGGTGCACCCTGCAGAGTCCTGATCGTCGACGATTCTGCCGTCGTACGACAGATGCTGAGCGAGATCCTGGCCGCCGATCCAGGCATCGAAGTGGTCGGCACCGCCGCCGATCCCCTGCTGGCGCGCGAGAAGATCAAGCGCCTGGCGCCGGACGTGATCACGCTGGACGTGGAAATGCCGCGCATGGACGGCCTGGCGTTCCTGGAAAACCTGATGCGCCTGCATCCGCTGCCGGTGGTGATGATTTCCTCGCTGACCGAGCGTGGCGCCGATACCACCCTGCAGGCGCTGGCGCTGGGCGCGGTGGACTTCATTTCCAAGCCGAAGTTCGACGTGGCCCGTGGCCTGCAGGGCTACGCCGACGAGATCATCGGCAAGGTCAAGATGGCCGCCCGCTCGCGCGTGCGCACGCTGGCGCGTCCGATAACGCCCCGTATCACCCTGGACACGGTGGCCCCGGCCCCGACGCGGTCCATCCAGTTCCGTACCACCGACCGCCTGATCGCCATCGGCGCGTCGGCAGGCGGCACCGAAGCACTACGCGTGGTGCTGGAAGGCATGCCCGCCGATGCCCCCGCCGTGGTACTTACCCAGCACCTGCCCGCCGCCTTCAGCACCCCGTTCGCCGAGCGGCTTGACCGCCATTCGGCGATGTCGGTGCGGGAAGCCACCGACGGCGAAGCCGTGCTGCCCGGGCACGCCTACCTGCCGCCCGGCGGCAAGCACCTGCGGGTCATTCGCGACGGTGCCCGCTGGCGCTGCCGTATCGACGACGGCCCGGCGGTGAACCGCCACAAGCCTGCCGTGGACGTGCTGTTCCGTTCGGTCGCGGAGAGCGCCGGCGCCAACGCCATCGGCGCGATCCTCACCGGCATGGGCGACGACGGCGCACGGGGTCTGCTGGAGCTCAAGAACGTCGGCGCCCCGACCCTGGTGCAGGACGAGGCCACCAGCGTGGTCTGGGGCATGCCGGGCGCCGCGTTCAAGCTGGGCGCCACCGACGAGCAGGTCCCGCTGGAGCGCATCGCCGAACGTCTGATGGCGCTGGCACGCGGCTGATTCGCCGGTGCCACGACGAGCCGGTCCAGAGCAGGCCGGAGGCGGCAGCCCGCCGCACGGTCAACGGGCGTGCGCTATTGGGGTAGGCCACGACCGTTCGTCGTGGCACCGCCCGCCGATATCTGTGACTGACGTTGCCACCCGCCTGCTGCCGTTGTGTTGAGATGCGCCCTCAACACAACGGAGTAGACGCCATGGAAAGGCCTTGCCGCTGGATCGGAACCCGCCTGCTGTGGGCGCTGCTGTGCTGCCTGTCGCCCGCCGTCATCGCCAGCGGCAGCCTGTTCCAGTTCGAGGCCTCACAGGGAACGTTCCACTTCACGCTGGAAATGACCGGCCGCCAGGATCCTGGCGCGATCCAGGTCATGTCCAGCGACTTCAAGAGCTACATGCCGCACCGCACGTACTACATCGAGTTCAATCGCGCGCAGAAGCGCGCCTACATCCGCCCGCGCGAGCGGGACGGCCTGCCGTGGTTCGAGATGGATGTCGTAGGCAACACCGGCGTGCTGCACTACAAGGGCAGGCGCATCGTAGGCAAGGCCGAGTGGACGCCCGAAGACTGGAACGACTGATCCCAGTACAAGCGCATCGGGTTGTCCACCAGCAGCATCTGCTGGAGCTCCGGCGTCAGCGCAATCCGGGGAATGACGTCCACCAGCGTGCCGTCATCGGGCATGTGCGATGTCAGGTTCGGGTGCGGCCAATCCGTGCCCCACAGCACCCGGTCCGGGAACTGCTCCACCAGGTGCCGCGCAAAGGGCACCACATCGTCATACGCCGGCGGACCCGACTGCGACAACCGCTCCGGGCAGCTGACCTTCGTCCACACGTTCGGGTGCTCGCGCATCAACTGTACGAACCGTTGGAACTCTGGCCCGTCCACCGGCTGGGTCACATCCGGCCGGCCCATGTGGTCCACCACCACGGTGGTCGGCAACGAGGTGAAGAAGTTCCAGCGCTCGGCCAGGTCCGCCGCCTCGAAGTAGACCACCACATGCCAGCCCAGTGGCGCGATCCGCTCGATGATCGCGTGGTAGTAGGCATCCGGCTTCGGGTCCACCAGCCGCTTCACGAAATTGAAGCGCACGCCGCGCACCCCGGCGTCGTGCAGTTCACGCAGCTCCGCATCCGTGACGCTGTCGCGTACCGTCGCCACCCCGCGTGCACGCCCGTCGGCACTGAGCAGCGCGTCCACCAGCGCGCTGTTGTCGGCGCCGTGGCAGGTCGCCTGCACAATCACATTGCGCGAGAAACCCAGGTGGTCGCGCAGTGCGAACAGCTGCTCCTTGCCGGCATCGCACGGCGTGTACTTGCGCTCCGGCGCATACGGGAAGCGGTCGCCAGGGCCAAACACATGGCAATGCGCGTCCACCGCACCCGGCGGCGGTACGAACTGCGGCCGGCTCGGGTCCGGGCAGAAGTCCAGCCAGTCGGCGTCTTTCACAAACTCCGCCATTACAGCCCCCTCGCCTTCAGTTGGGCGTCCAGTCGCGGGTACACCCGGCGCGCATTACCCGAAAGCACCTTGGTGCGATCTGCGGCCGAGAGCCCCAGTGCCTCCACGTAGCGCAGCGTGTCGTCGAAATACTGCCCGGTCTCCGGATCGATCCCTCGCACCGCGCCCACCATCTCCGAGCCAAACAGAATGTTGTCGATGTCGATCACCTTGAACAGCAGGTCGATACCCGGCTGATGGTAAACGCAGGTGTCGAAGAACACATTCTTCATCACGTGCTCGTTCAGCGGCGGCTTGCCCAGCATGTCGGCCAGCCCCCGGAAACGGCCCCAGTGGTAGGGCACCGCGCCACCGCCGTGCGGAATGATGAAGCGCAGGTCCGGGAAGTCACGGAACAGATCGCCCTGCAGGAACTGCATGAACGCGGTGGTGTCGGCGTTGAGGTAGTGCGCGCCGGTGGCGTGGAAGTTGGCGTTGCAGCTGCCCGAGACGTGCACC
The DNA here is from genome assembly GCF_032099025.1 of Stenotrophomonas sp. GTDB lineage: Bacteria > Pseudomonadota > Gammaproteobacteria > Xanthomonadales > Xanthomonadaceae > Stenotrophomonas. The sequence continues at coordinate 202,135 of NZ_DAMCID010000003.1, read as the reverse complement.
ATGGCCGGCACGTCCAGCTCCACCATCTTCTCGAAGAACGGATACCAGGCGCGGTCGGTCAGCGGCAGGCCGGTCCAATGACCGCCGGACGGGTCTGGATTGAGATTGCAGCCGACGAAGCCCAGCTCGTTGACGCAGCGCTCCAGTTCGGCGATCGAATTCGCGATCGGCACGCCGGGCGACTGCGGCAGCTGGCAGACACCGATGAACGTCTCCGGGTACAGCGCCACCACCCGCGCGATCAGGTCATTGCAGCGCCGCGTCCATTCCGCGCTGACGGCCTCGTCGCCGATGTGGTGGGCCATGGTGCTGGCGCGCGGCGAGAAGATCGTCATGTCCGCACCGCGCTCGCGCAGCAGGCGCAGCTGGTTGCCTTCCACGCTGTCGCGCAGTTCGTCGTCGCTGATCGTGGGGTACACCGGCGCCGGGAGCGACGGGTCATTGAAGTGGGCCACCTGCGCCTTGCGGAACGCATCGTGGCTGGCGGGAGCGGTGGTGTAGTGACCGTGGCAATCGATGATCATCGTGGGGCCTCGTGGGGGAGGAGTTACCAGCCGAACAGCTGGGCGAAGTGGACGTCCACGCGCAGCCCGACGATCAATGCGTCCGGGATGTCGGTGGTGCGGGTCGGTGCGTAGATGGGGTCCGGGTTGATCACATACTGCAGGTTCGGCATCAGGCGGATGCCCTTGTGCACCGCCCAGCCGTAGCTGAGCTCGGCGATGATCTCGTCGGCATTCGGGGCACCGCTGCCGCCGTTGCGCGCGCGGCGGTCGCGCAGGAAGGCGATCTGTTCGTCGCTGAAGTGCGTGTTGGAAACGAACATCGCCAAGGTGTCCTGGTCGCGGCCGGCGAAGGTGCCGGTCTTGACGAAACCGGCCGCCAGGAACTGGTCCACCGGCGCCTCGTTGCCGGTGTTGACGTAAGCCCGGGCGAACAGCGCCAGGTTGCGCTTGCCGTCGCCGCGCCACACGGTCTGGTCGGCCATCGCATACCAGCCCGTCCGTGCGCCGTCCTGAACCGCCGTGGGGCGTCCGGTCAGCGCCGCGGAGTTGCCAGCGGCATCGAAGTAGGAGCTCTTGCCGCCATCGCTGTTGCGGTACATGCCCAGCCGATATGTGCGCGGCAGCCGGTCGTTGGCGAAGCTGGTCTGGTAGCCGGCCTCGTACGCGGTGATGGTGCCGGTGCCCTCGCCCACCGAGAAGTCCAGGCCATTCTTGCCGGCCTTGTTCAGCGCGTTGTTGTAGTCGAAGGCCCCACCCTGCACGTACCAGCGATCGTCCACGTCGTAGCGCAGGATGCCGGCCCACGACGAATTCGGGAACGCGGTGATGCCCAGGTCGGTGATCGCCCCGTACGGGGTGAGGCACATCGCATTGCTCATGAACACGCAGTTGAGCGCCGAATTGTTGAAGTAACTGTTCACCGGCGCGCGGCCGGCGGTGATGCTCAGGCCGTTGTCGAAGCGGTGGCGGATGGTCAGCCGGGTCAGGCGACCACCGGCCACCGGGCGCCAGGTCTGCTGGGCGCTGATCGAGTTGCCGATTTTCTCGCGCGCCAGGTTGCGCCCGGCGAACCAGGCCCACTGCGCGTCCACGTCGGTGCTGTGCACGCCGAACAGTTCGTCCAGATCAAACTTCGACTGGGCCATGATCCAGTACGAGCCTTCGGTGCCCTGCTCCACCCCGCCCACGGGGTTGGAGGCGACGTTGCCGACGAAATCCAGGGTGAGGTCGACGCCCTTGGGTACGGTGCCCTCGGCGGCGGCCGGTGCGGCCAGTGCGGCGCTCAACAACAGCGCCAGCGGGGTGTGACGGAGGATGGACATGCAATCTCCCTTCCCGCTGCCATGGGCAGCGGGTTCAATGCGTTCTGGGTGGGGGCCGCGGGCGGCCCGCGGCGCGTCGGTCAGGCTTCGCGCGCGCCGAGATGGCGCAGGCGGGCGCGGCGGGTGCCGATCTGCGCGGCCATCACCTTCTCGTCCAGCTTGCCTTCCCACTTGGCGATCACCAGCACCGCAATCGCGTTGCCCACCAGGTTCACGAAGGTCAGGCCTTCGGCCAGGATGCGGTGGATGCCCAGGATCAGCGCGATGCTGGCCACCGGGATGGTGCCGGTGGTGCCCAGCGTCGCCGCCAGCACCACGAACGCGGCGCCTGCAACGCCGGCAGCGCCCTTGGAGGTCAGCAGCAGCACCGCGATCAGGCCCAGCTGGTGCCACACCGTCAGCTCGGTGTTGGTCGCCTGGGCCAGGAACAGCGCTACCGTGGTCAGGTACAGGCAGGTGCCATCGAGGTTGAACGAGTAGCCGGCGGGAATCACGAACCCGACCACGCCTTCTTCGCAGCCGAGCTTCTTCATCTTCTCGATCAGGCGCGGCAGCACCGTCTCGGTGGACGTGGTAGCCGCGACGATCACGATTTCATCGCGCAGGTAGGCCAGCAGCCGCCACAGGCTGGCACCGGTCCACCAGCACACCGCGCCGAGAACGAACACCGTGAACGCCGCACAGACCACGAAGAACTCGATGATCAGCTCGCCCAGCGACAGCAGCGAACCGGCGCCGAACTGGCCCACGGTGAACGCGATGGCACCGAACGCACCGATCGGCGCGAAGTACATGACGTAGCCGATGATCTTGAACAGGGCCGCCGACGTACCTTCGATGACCTTCATCACCGGCGCGCCGCGCTCGCCAATGGAGGCCAGCGCCACGCCGAACAGCACCGCCACGAACAGTACCTGCAGCACGTGCGCTTCGGTGAAGGCGCTGACCAGCGTGTTGGGGATGATCGCCATGATGTAGGAGACGATCGACCGGTCATGCGCGGTATGCACATAGCCCTGGATGCTGGCCATGTCGATGGTGGCCGGGTCGATGTTCATGCCCGCGCCCGGCTTCCACAGGTCTACCGCGACCAGGCCGACGATCAACGCGAGAATCGTGATCACCTCGAAATAGATCAACGACTTCAGTGCGAGCCGGCCCACACTGCGCATGTCGCGCATGCCGGCGATACCGTGCACCACGGTGACGAAGATGATCGGCCCGATCATCATCCGGATCAGCTTGATGAAGGCATCACCGAACGGCTTCATCGCCGAACCCCAGTCCGGCTGCAGCCAGCCCAGCACGACGCCGATGAGGGTGCCGGCCAGCACCTGGAACCACAACTGGCCAAAGACGCCGAAGCGGCCCTGCCGCTTCTCTACAACGGTCATATCAACCCTCCCAGGTCGCAAGAATAAAGACGTGGCGCGCATTCAGTCGAACCGGGGTTCAACCGAACAGCACCCCGTCGAACAGTTTCCGGGCCGTCCGGAGGATCGCGGCGGCAACCACGTGGCCTTCTGCATCCCGCTCCAGCACGCAGCCAGTGCTGCCACTGGGGTGTTCGATGTCCAGTGGGAGGCGGTTGCCGTCCGGCACCACCGCCAGTGCGCTGGCCGGTGAATCGGGCAGCAGGCAGGCCGTCGCCACGGTCACCGCACCGAGGACCCCGATGGAGGCGTGGCAGCGGTGCGGAATGAAGGAACGCACGCAGATCGCACCGCCATCGCGTGGCGCGGCCACCAGCATCATTTTCGGTACCGACTGCGCCGCGACGTCGCCGAGGTTCATCAGCGGGCCCGCCTGCAGCCGGATCGCCTCCAACCGCGCCTTCACTGCGTCGTCGGCATCCAGCGTGGCGCGGTCCTCGTACCCGCTCACACCCACGTCGCTGGCGCGCAGCACCACGCACGGCATGCCGTTGTCGATCAGGGTGACGTCCACGCCGTCGATCACATCACGGGCCCTGCCCGTCGGCAGCAGCGCGCCGCAGCTCGACCCCGCGATGTCGGCAAAGGTCAGCGGGATCGGCGCAGCCGTTCCCGGCACCCCGTCAATCCGGGCGGTGCCGTCATAGTGCACCTGGCCACCGGGCGTATGTACGTTGGCGGTCGCTACCTTGCCGGTGTTCACCATGAAGATGCGCACATCGGTGCTTTCGCCGGTGGGCGGGACCAGCCCACGCTCGATGGCGAACGGGCCTACGCCGGCCAGCAGGTTGCCGCAGTTCTGCGCATCGCTCACCACGGCCTGGTCCACGAACACCTGCAGGAACAGGTATTCCACGTCTGCATCGGGCCGCGTGGACGGAGACACCACGGCGACCTTGGAGGTCAGCGGATCGGCGCCGCCCATGCCGTCGATCTGGCGCGGGTCGGGCGAGCCGTAGGCGCGCAGCAGGAACGCATCGCGGGCGTCCGCGTTGGCAGGCAGGTCCGTGGCCAGGAAGTAGCCGCCCTTGGACGTGCCACCGCGCATCCACATCGCCGGCACGCCCTCATTCATAGCGCAGGCCCTTGGCCGCCAGGCGCTCGCGCATGGCGTAGATGTCCAGGCCCAGCTCGCCCTTGGCCAGACGATCGCGTTTCTCCGCCTCGCGCGCCTCGCGCGCCTGCGACTCGGCCGCCACGCGTGCGGCATCGGCACGCGGCACGATGCACACGCCGTCATCGTCGGCGATCACCACGTCACCGGCGTGCACCAGCGCGCCGCCGCACACCACCGGCACGTTCACCGCGCCCAGTGTTTCCTTGACCGTACCCTGCGCGTGGATCGCCCGGCTCCACACCGGAAAGCCCATCGCGGTCAGGTCGCGCACATCGCGCACGCCGGCATCGATTACCAGCCCACGGCAGCCGCGCACCTGGGCCGAGGTGGCCAGCAGGTCGCCGAAATAACCGTCGGTGCACTCGCTGGTTGGCGCCACCACCAGCACATCGCCATCGCGCAGCTGCTCGATGGCCACATGCATCATCCAGTTGTCGCCGGGGGGCATCGACACGGTGATGGCGCTGCCGGCGATGCGCGCGCCGCTGTAGATCGGGCGCAGCCGCGGATGCAGCAGTCCGCTGCGACCTTGGGCTTCGTGCGCGGTGGCAACACCGGCCTGGGCCAGAATCTGGATCGCGCCGGCAGCGGCGCGTTCGACATGGGTGACGACGCGGGACATCCATCCATCCTTCAATGACGATGATGAAGTGTTGTCCCGCTGAGACCACCCCCTCAAGATCGATTTCCGCAACTGCCATTGGGTTTGGTTATAGTTGGTGCATGAAGCGGGTCGACGAACTGAACCTGAAACACCTCCACGCGCTGGTCGCGGTGCACCGGCATGGCGGCATCAGCGCCGCTGCGCCGCAGGTGAATCTGTCACAGCCCGCGCTCACCCAGGCGATCGCGCGGCTGGAAACACAGCTCGATGCCACCCTGTTCGACCGCCAGCCCGGCGGCATGGCGCCGACCGAGGCGGCGGAACTGCTGGTGCCCCGGATCGAGCGCGCCATCAGCTACATCGCCGACGGCGTAAGGCTTGCCCGTCGCACGCAGCGCCTGCCCGCCCTGCCCGCCGTCGAGCGACGGGTCACCCTCGGCCAGCTGCGGGCGCTGGTGGCGGTGGACGCCGCTGGCAGCTTCACCCTGGCCGCCAGCCGTGCCGGCATCTCGCAGCCGGCGATCTATCGTGCCGTGCACGAGCTGGGCACCGCCATCGAAATTCCACTCACTGAACGTCACGGCAAGACCGTACAGACCACGCCGGCCGCCACGCGCATGCTGCGGCTGGTACGGCTGGCGCTGTCCGAACTGGCCGCAGGGCTGGATGAAGTGGCCCTGCTGCGCTCGGAACACGGCGGACGGGTCACTCTCGGCGTCATGCCGCTGGCCCGCGCCATCCTCCTTCCGCAGGTGCTCGCACGGTTCGCCCGTGCGCATCCGGGCGCGTCCGTGAACGTGATTGAAGGTCCGTATGCGGAACTGCTGGGTGACCTGCGTGCAGGCAGCCTGGACCTGCTGATCGGCGCCATGCGCGACACCCTGCCGGTGCGCGACGTGGCCCAGGAAGGCCTGTTCGACGACGACCCGGTGATCGTCGCGCGCAGCGGCCATCCGCTCGCCCATGCGGGCACCCCCACGTTCGACCGGCTGCTCGACTACCCGTGGGTCATCGCCGCGACCGGCGCCCCGGTGCGCGCACGCTGGGAGCGCATGTTCCGCCAGCACGGCCATGAACCGCCACGCCTGCGCATCGAATGCGGTTCGGTGCTGATCACCCGCGGCCTGCTGCTGGAAGACGACTGGCTCACCCTGATGTCACGCGACCAGTTCGTGATCGAACGCCGCGCCGGCCTGCTCTGCGAGATCGGCAGCGCCGGCGACGAGCTGCGCCGCCGCATCGGCCTGACTACCCGCGCCGACTGGCACCCGACCCGCCTGCAGCAGGCGTTCGTGGACACCTTTCGTACCGTGTGCGCCGAACGCAGCAACGACGCGGACGGCGCCTGGCCGTTCCGTTACCCCGCGCGTTGAAGGAAACGAAAAACCCCCGGCTTTCACCGGGGGTTTTCGTTCAACACATCAACCGATCAGGTTCAGGCGGCAACCGTCTTGGCCACGTCCTGGTAGTCCTCGATCTGGTCGAAGTTCATGTAGCGGTAGATGTCCTTGCTGCTGGCATCGAGCACGCCGATGTCGGCCATGTACTCTTCCTTGGTCGGGATACCATCCATTCGACCTCGACAGCGCCCGGTTCTGCACCATCAACGGAGCTAGGGATATCCCCTTATCGTCACGCAGATTCATGCAGGTAACAATGGGGGCAGCCCATGATTTCACGAGCACCATCCATCCTACGGATCAACAAAAGCACCACTGAGAAATGATGCGCCGTCCTCAAGTCGAGATCTAAAATGCTCATTTCTAATCATCGGCAAGGGAGCAACCCCCGAAACAAGCGCCACACTCCTAGAAGCGCCACGAGTGAATGTACCTACTTTTGAACACCTGTCAGAACCAGATATCCGCCTCTCAAATTCATCAACATCCTCAGCCTTGACTACGAAGGCAAGACCCCAATCCCCGACGGCGAAAGCCAATTTCCAAGGATCACAATCTTTCATAACTCCAACCAATTCCGCCAATTCATGAAGGGGAAAGCGCGCAGCCTCCAAAATGATTCCCACTTTATCTGAGCAGAACAGTTCAACCGCGTCTGCCAGCCCGTCGCTGAGATCGCATGCAGAGAACACTAAGCCGCAAGCTCGAAGCTCGCTCGCAATAGCAAGATCCACGGTCGGCATACTCAGGACACGGATGCACTCCTCTCTCCGAAGGCCGCCAAACTCCCCCATCAGCACCATGCTAGCTCCTGCGCCACCGAGCTTTCCGGTTACGTAAAGCACATCACCGACATCGGCCTTTTTTCTACTCCAGTACCTATCACGTCCAACGCGCCCGATTGCAGCGCCTATAACTTCAACGCCCCCGCCCTCTTTCGTATCACCACCGACGAAGCTAACCCCATGCTCATTACAGGCCGCCTGACACCCGAGAACTATGTTACGAGCATCCTCCGCACAAAAATTTCGAGGAAGCACCAGAGAAAGCATGATGGCTTGTGGCACAGCCCCTCCTGCCGCCATGTCGCTTATGTTGGCTACTGCAGCTAGTCGACCCCAAATCGCGTAGTCATTCACCCCTAGATCCAGAAGCACCGGTCTTGAAGCCCTATCGATTTTGAACGCGACCAGATCTTCGAATCCCAGATCGATGACACTTACGTCGTGGCCGAATCCGTTGACGAAGTTACCACTCTGCGTCAGCAACGGCTTCAGTGACGAGATGAACCCCTTCTCTCCAACATCCAACATTGTGAGAGCACGATTTTCTTGGTCAACGATCATCAGAGTGGCTCGCCTTTGTCTCCAGCGTTACGGCTTACTTGAGAGGACTCTGCAGAACTTACAGGGGACTCTCGTCTCGCTACAGTTGCGCGTTCTTGGTTTAATTTTGCCTCCAGCTGATCAATCTTTTGCCGAAGATCCGCAAGTCTCGCGTCGTACGCCGAATACATCGCCAGCTGCGGGACGGCGACCATTGCCAGTAGAATTGCTGCATATGCCAGCCCTACGCTGAAGGCTTTGCTCAATCGGCCCTCCACCCGAACGGAGCGACTAGACAACTCTTCAAGTCCGCCGCGCACTGGGCTACGCAACTGTTCCGCTATGCCAATGACGGTTCGATGAACTTTCGTCCCCACCTGGCCGTTGATACTATGAATTGGCGGAACGCCACTCACTCGCGTGAATTCTATTGTAGCGACTCTCTCGCCTCTCTTTAAAGGCCTCGCGACTGATGATAGATTATGAATCATCACAATCACTCGCCCTTTATAGCCTGGGTCAAAAGGCGGTTGCGACGTCAAAACCAAGCCATCGTAAACATGCGACATACGAAGCGAAACTTTAGCAGTCACATCAACTGGAAGGTGCAACGCCTCCGAGGAAAGGATGAAACAGAGGCCGTGCGGTGGGATCATGAACGTATGGCCCCGCCGCAGCTCCTTCGTTTCAATCTCGCCACATTCATCGTTAGCACCACAGTAGTACTCTCCTCCCACCGTAAGGTCGTAGGAGCTTCGCCTTACGTTCTCCTCATTGAACGGGGAAATCATTCTTTGATCCCCATTCGAGAGTCTTACAATGTGCTCCTTCCCAAGAATCATGGCGCGCCAATCCTCAATTTAATCTGAGTTGCAATTTCAACGAGATCATCAGCTTCGCACAATCCTCGATGGCAGCATTCGTCTACCGAGGCGCCTCTCTCTTTGAGAACAATTGCGACTGCTACCGGCACCTCCCAAGAGGACGCTGTCACGGCACCTTCTTCAGGCACCCGAATTCGATGGAGCTCGCTAGCTGCAATTGAATACTGACTGCCCGCGTCAAGCTGGCAGCATTCGGTAAGCCGTAGGTTGCGAAACCCAGCCTGCACCGCGGACACCTCGCCGGACGAATTATATTTGTATTCAATCATCTTCAACTCATCGCCATTGATGAGCTCAAACTTTTCTTGAGTGATGCTTCCATACATCACTGATGATACGAATCCAGAGCGGTGCGAATGCACATCCTCCATCACCTGTACCGCAGGGGGCCAATAATGAATTCGAATGAACCGCCCATCGACTTGACCGGGAACCACACACTTGAAGAACCCCAGTGGATGCCAGTACGAAGAGCCTGCAACAGCTTTGCAAAATTCTGACGAATTGATAATGGACTCGATAATCTCAACCACATCACTTCGACTTGGCGGCTGATTAGGCATTTCGACACACCATTAAGGAAGATTCGCGCAATTGCAATGGTGCCACGCACTGCCTTTCTAGAAAAGGCCAAGAGCGATCGCTTCCGCCGAAGCGCGTAGGTCGCAAAGCAACAGACCCGGCTTCAGCCGGGTCTGTTGGGACTGCACTGAACAAAAAACGTCAGGCAGCAACCGTCTTGGCCACGTCCTGATAGTCCTCGATCTGGTCGAAGTTCATGTAGCGGTAGATGTCCTTGCTGCTGGCATCGAGCACGCCGATGTCGGCCATGTACTCTTCCTTGGTCGGGATGCGACCCAGGCGCGAGCAGATCGCGGCCAACTCGGCCGAACCCAGGTACACGTTCGAGTTGCGGCCCAGACGATTCGGGAAGTTGCGGGTCGAGGTGGAGAACACCGTCGCGCCCTCACGCACCTGCGCCTGGTTGCCCATGCACAGCGAGCAGCCCGGCATTTCCATGCGGGCGCCGGCGGTGCCGAAGGTGCCGTAATGGCCTTCCTTGGTCAGCTCCGAGGCGTCCATCTTGGTCGGCGGGGCCACCCACAGCTTGGTCGGAATGTCGCGCTTGCCTTCCAGCAGCTTGGCCGCCGCACGGAAGTGACCGATGTTGGTCATGCACGAACCGATGAACACTTCGTCGATGGCCGCACCGGCCACGTCCGACAGCGTCTTGACGTCGTCCGGATCGTTCGGGCACGCCACGATCGGCTCGTGGATGTCGGCCAGGTCGATCTCGATGACGGCGGCGTACTCGGCGTCGGCATCCGGCTGCAGCAGCTCCGGGTTGGCCAGCCACGCTTCCATCTTCTCGATGCGGCGGGCCAGCGAACGGGCGTCCTGGTAACCCTCGGCGATCATCCACTTCAACAGCGTGATGTTGCTGGTGAGGTACTCGATGATCGGCTCCTTGTTCAGGTGCACCGAGCAACCGGCAGCCGAACGTTCGGCCGAGGCATCGGACAGTTCGAATGCCTGCTCGACCTTCAGCTCCGGCAGACCTTCGATTTCCAGGATGCGACCGGAGAAGATGTTCTTCTTGCCGGCCTTGGCCACGGTCAGCAGGCCCGACTTGATCGCGTACAGCGGGATCGCGTTGACCAGGTCACGCAGGGTCACGCCCGGCTGCATGGTGCCCTTGAAGCGCACCAGCACCGATTCGGGCATGTCCAGCGGCATCACACCGGTGGCGGCGGCGAAGGCCACCAGGCCCGAGCCGGCCGGGAACGAAATGCCCACCGGGAAGCGGGTGTGCGAATCGCCGCCGGTGCCGACGGTGTCGGGCAGCAGCATGCGGTTGAGCCAGCTGTGGATCACGCCGTCGCCCGGACGCAGCGAGACGCCGCCACGGGTCGAGATGAATTCCGGCAGCGTGTGGTGGGTCTTGACGTCGACCGGCTTCGGGTAGGCTGCGGTGTGGCAGAACGACTGCATCACCAGGTCGGCCGAGAAGCCCAGGCACGCCAGGTCCTTCAGCTCGTCGCGGGTCATCGGACCGGTGGTGTCCTGCGAGCCCACCGAGGTCATCTTCGGTTCGCAGTAGGTGCCCGGGCGCATGCCCTGGCCTTCCGGCAGGCCACAGGCGCGGCCGACCATCTTCTGCGCCAGCGAGAAGCCCTTGCCGGTGTCCGGCGGGTCCATCGGCAGGCGGAACAGATCGGTCGGGGCCAGGCCCAGCGCTTCGCGCGCCTTGGCGGTCAGGCCACGGCCGATGATCAGCGGAATGCGGCCACCGGCACGCACTTCGTCGAACAGCACGTCGGACTTCACCTGGAACTCGGCGATGACCTGCCCGTCCTTCAGTGCCTTGCCGTCATACGGACGCAGCTCGACCACGTCGCCCATGTTCATCTGCGACACGTCCAGCTCGATCGGCAGCGCGCCGGCGTCTTCCATGGTGTTGTAGAAGATCGGGGCGATCTTGGAGCCCAGGCACACGCCGCCGAAGCGCTTGTTCGGAATGAACGGAATGTCTTCGCCGGTGAACCACAGCACCGAGTTGGTGGCGGATTTGCGGCTCGAACCGGTGCCCACCACGTCGCCTACGTAGGCGACCAGATGGCCCTTGTCCTTCAGCGATTCAATGAACTTGACCGGGCCGCGCTTGCCGTCTTCTTCCGGCTCGATGCCATCGCGCTTGTTCTTCAGCATCGCCAGGGCGTGCAGCGGGATGTCCGGGCGGGTGGTGGCGTCCGGCGCCGGCGACAGGTCGTCGGTGTTGGTTTCGCCGGTCACCTTGAGCACGGTGATGGTCAGGCTCTGCGGCACTTCCGGGCGGCTGGTGAACCATTCGGCATCGGCCCAGCTCTGCAGCACGCCCTGGGCGTGGGCATTGCCGGCCTTGGCCTTTTCCTGGACGTCGTGGAAGGCGTCGAAGACCAGCAGGGTCTTCTTCAGCGCTTCGGCGGCGATCGCGCCGACCGCGGCGTCGTCGAGCAGCTGCACCAGCGGGGCGACGTTGTAACCGCCGAGCATGGTGCCCAGCAGTTCGGTGGCGCGCTCGCGGCTGATGAGCACATTGGTTTCGCTGCCGAAGGCGATGGCGGCCAGGTACGAGGCCTTGACCTTGGCGGCGTCATCCACGCCGGCCGGAACGCGGTGGGTCAGCAGTTCCAGCAGGAACTCTGCCTCGCCGGCCGGCGGGTTCTTGAGCAGTTCGATGACGTCGGCCGTCTGCTGGGCGCTCAGCGGCAGCGGCGGGATGCCAAGCGCGGCGCGCTCGGCTACGTGGTGGCGGTAGGCTTCCAACATGACAACTCCCGGGTGATTCTTTGAAGAATACGGTTGAATACTGCGGTGGAAAAACGGGGCTCAGGCGTGCGGCACGATCAGCTTCAGGCCCTTGAAGTAGTCGCGGTAAAAGGTGTCGTTCCAGGTGATCAGGCCGTCGCACTGCAGCAGCGCATGGGCGCCGACCATGAAGTCGTCGATGCCACGCCGGCCGCTGCCACGCTGCCGGTGGCGGCGGTGCATCTCACCGGCACGCAGCGCGGACTTGGCTTCGAGCGGGCTGAAATGGATGCCCATTTCCTCCAGCGCTTCCTGTGCTTCGGTACCGCCGCGCAGCGCGGCGCAGATCTCGGCCAGCACCACCCCGCAGATCACCACGCGTCCCCCGACCAGGCTCTGGCGAAGGCAGGCTTCCACCGCATCGGCCTGCGGGCCGTTGCTGAGCAGTTCGATGAGGACCGGGGAATCGACGGCGATCATGCGGCGCTCATTCCTCGTCGCGCACGGTGCGCACGGCCGCGTCGGCCGACTCGAAACCGTCCAGCGCGAACTTGCCGCGTGCACGGGAAATGGCGTCGTCCACGCTCTTGCGCAGGATGATGCGGCTGCCGTCCAGCTCCACCTTGAGCTGGGTGCCCTTGGTGAGGCCCAACGCATCGCGCACTGCCTTGGGCAGGGTGATCTGGCCGCGCTCGGCGACGGTGGCTTCCATGGGGTAGGCCCGGTTTGGTATGTACGAATTATACATACCTGACCATCCATACCGCCACGGTACTGACCGGCTGCGGGCTGAACCCCCGGCGGCGTGAAGGCGCCTCGCCCAAGAAAGGGGCGAAATGTCGGCATATCCGCCGATTTGTGACGTAAACGGCTGAATGGGTGGATTGATTCACTAGAATGAAAGAGCTGTACACCTCCATCGCCTAGAGAAGGACATCCCCCGATGCGCAACACCGCACTTGCCCTGGCCCTGTTGTTGGCCGCCCCGCTGACCCTGTCCACCCCGTCGGCCCACGCCAATCCGTTCGGCGGCTACAAGACCGGTACCGAGATCACCCAGAAGCAGATGGATGCCGCTGAAGTCGGCAAGACCACGCAGGACCAGATCCGCGAGGCCTACGGCGCCCCCAGCCGGCGCGAGCAGCTCGGCGATACGCAGATCTGGTACTACGACTACGTCAACATCAAGCACTTCGGCAAGAATGTGCAGGAAGCTACGGTGTTCGAGTTCAACAAGAAGGGCCTGCTGTCGGCCAAGTCGAAGTCCAATGCCGTGGGCAAGACCGGCAACCCGCTGATCGACGCCGCCAACGGCAAGTAACGGCGCAGCACGCTTTCCCCGACGGGGCGCCCTTTGGCGCCCCGTCCGCGTTTGTGGGGCCTGCGTGATGACACAGGCGCTACATGTGGCTGTGTAACCTTGCGTTCTGTCACTGGCCGTCCATGGCCCGGCGCGGGATCGCTCATACTGGCTGCGATCCGGTGCCCCTGGGCTACCGGCAAAACACGCAAGCAGGCCTGCTCCGGGCGGGCCATCGCAAGCCATCCGCAAGAGGAGTCACCCCGCATGAGCGATTCGTTCTCCACCCGCAGCCAACTCGACGTTGGCGGCCGGACCTACGACTACTTCAGCCTGCCCAAGCTCGGACAGCAGTTCGACATCTCCCACCTGCCCTATTCCATGAAGATCCTGCTGGAGAACCTGCTCCGGCACGAAGATGGCGGCGCAACCGTGGGCAGGGACCACATCGAGGCCGTGGCCCGCTGGAACCCGCGCGCCGAACCGGACATCGAGATCGCCTTCATGCCGGCCCGCGTGGTGCTGCAGGACTTCACCGGCGTGCCCTGCGTGGTCGACCTGGCCGCGATGCGCGATGCGGTGGTCAAGCTGGGCGGCCGCCCCGAACAGATCAACCCGCAGATCCCCTCCGAGCTGGTGATCGACCACTCGGTGCAGGTGGATGTATTCGGTACGCCGGACGCCCTGGACCTCAACGGCAAGATCGAATTCCAGCGCAACCAGGAACGCTACGGCTTCCTGCGCTGGGGCCAGAAGGCCTTCGACAACTTCAAGGTGGTGCCGCCCAACACCGGCATCGTCCACCAGGTGAACCTAGAGAACCTGGCGCGTGTGGTGATGACCGCCGACGTCGATGGCAAAGCCGTGGCCTACCCCGACACCGTGTTCGGCACCGACAGCCACACCACCATGATCAACGGTATCGGTGTGCTGGGCTGGGGCGTGGGCGGCATCGAGGCCGAAGCCGCGATGCTGGGCCAGCCTTCGTCCATGCTCATTCCGCAGGTGGTGGGCTTCAAGCTCACCGGCCGCCTGCCTGAGGGTGCCACCGCCACCGACCTGGTGCTGACCGTCACCCAGATGCTGCGCAAGCACGGCGTGGTGGGCAAGTTCGTCGAGTTCTTCGGCGAGGGCCTGCAACACCTGCCACTGGCCGACCGCGCCACCATCGGCAACATGGCGCCCGAGTACGGCGCCACCTGCGGCATCTTCCCGATCGACCAGGAATCGCTGAACTACCTGCGCCTGTCCGGGCGCAGCGAGGAGCAGATCGCGCTGGTGGAGGCCTATGCCAAGTCGCAGGGCCTGTGGCACGACGCGCAGACCGCGCATGCCAGCTACAGCGCCACGCTGGAACTGGACATGGGTGAGGTCAAGCCGTCGCTGGCCGGCCCCAAGCGTCCGCAGGACCGCGTACTGCTGCAGGACGTGAAGCAGAACTACCGCGACAACCTGGGCGGGTTGACCACCAACCGCGACAAGCGCAATGCCGACGTGTCCACCTTCGTCAATGAAGGCGGCGGCGCCGCCGTGGGCAACGAGCAGCTGGCCAGGGGCTACGCCGATGTCGAGATGGACGGCGCGCGCTTCCGGCTCAAGGACGGTGCGGTGGTGATCGCCGCGATCACCTCCTGCACCAACACCTCCAACCCGGCGGTGATGATCGGTGCCGGCCTGCTGGCGCGCAATGCGGCCGCCAAGGGCCTGGACCGCAAGCCGTGGGTGAAGACCTCGCTCGGCCCGGGCTCGCGGGTGGTCACCGATTACCTTGAGAAGGCCGGCGTGCTCACCGAACTGGAAAAGGTCGGCTTCTACGTGGTCGGCTACGGCTGCACCACCTGCATCGGCAATTCCGGTCCGCTGCCCACCGAAGTCAGCGCCGGCATCGCCAGCGGCGACTTGGTGGTGACCTCGGTGCTCTCGGGCAACCGCAACTTCGAGGGCCGCGTGCACCCCGAAGTGAAGATGAACTACCTGGCCAGCCCGCCGCTGGTGGTGGCCTATGCGATCGCCGGCACCACCGACATCGACCTGACCACCGAACCGCTCGGCACCGGCAGCGATGGCCAGCCGGTGTACCTGCGCGACATCTGGCCGAGCAACAAGGAAATTGGCGACGTCATCGCCGCCACCATCGGCCCGGAGATGTTCAAGCAGAACTACGCCGACGTGTTCAAGGGCGACACCCGCTGGAACACCATCCAGTCGCCCGACGGCGACCTGTACGACTGGGATGGCAGCTCCACCTACATCAAGAACCCGCCCTACTTCGACGGCATGACCATGCAGGTCGGCCAGATCGACGACGTGCACGGCGCCCGGGTCATGGGTCTGTTCGGTGATTCGATCACCACCGACCACATTTCCCCGGCCGGCAACATCAAGAAGGATTCGCCCGCCGGGCGCTTCCTGCAGGAACGCGGCGTGCAGCCGGCCGACTTCAACAGCTACGGCAGCCGCCGCGGCAATGATGATGTGATGGTGCGCGGCACGTTCGCCAACATCCGCATCAAGAACCTGATGTTCGGCGGCGAAGAAGGCGGCAACACGCTGTACTTCCCGAAGGCCGGCGGCGAACCGGAGAAGCTGGCGATCTACGACGCGGCCATGAAGTACAAGGCCGAGGGCGTGCCGCTGGTGGTGTTTGCCGGCAAGGAGTACGGCACCGGCTCGTCGCGCGACTGGGCGGCCAAGGGCACCAACCTGCTGGGCGTCAAGGCGGTGATCGCCGAGAGCTTCGAGCGCATCCACCGCTCCAACCTGGTCGGCATGGGCGTGCTGCCCCTGCAGTTCAAGGCCGGCGAGAACGCCCAGAGCCTGGGGCTGGAGGGTTCGGAAGTCATCGACATCGGCGGCCTGGACAATGGCGTCAGCAAGACCGCCACCCTCGTCGCGACCAAGGCAGACGGCACCCGCACGACGTTCCAGGCCCACGTCATGCTGCTGACCCCGAAGGAAGTGGAGTACTTCAAGCATGGCGGGCTGCTGCAGTACGTGTTGCGGCAGTTGGCGGCAAAGGGCTGAAACACGGTAGCGCCGGCCAAGGCCGGCGCTACCGCAACCCTGAACCGTCTATTTTTCATATTTTTGCCAAATCCACCCTTTCATCCCATCCGGGGTATGCTGGGTCCATCGCCGTTGCCTGGACCCACGCCATGCTGCACGCCCTCAAGTTCGACCCGATCACCGAGTTGACCCGCACCACCGCCTCCGCGGTGAAGGAGCACTGGCGCAAGGTCATGCAGGAGGTGCGCGAGCGCCAGATGGTGCTGGTCACCAACCACAACGAACCGCAGGCGGTGATCATCTCCGCCGAGCAGTACCAGGCCCTGCAGGCCCAGGTGGTGGACCTGCAGCGCAACCTGGCGTCACTGCGCGAGCAGACCCCTGCCCTGCAGCAGCTGCGCGACAGCTTCGATGCCCGCCTGTCCAGCCTTGATGACGCCGGCGCCGCCCGCAAGGCGCACGCCCTGCTGCGCAAGCCGGCGCGGCTGAAGGGCAAGGTCCAGGCCGGCACCGGCTACTGATGCCGCGTCCGTTCCTGTTCGTGCTGGCCGGGGTCAACGGCGCCGGCAAGAGCTCCATCGGTGGCCACCTGCTGCGTGAGGCCGGGCTGGACTGGTTCAATCCCGACGCATGGGCCCGCCAGCTGCGCATCGAACTGCACATGACGCAGGCCGAAGCCAACGCGCAGGCCTGGGCCGAAGGCTACCAGCGCCTGCAGGCCGCGATCCGCGAACGCCGCAACCACGCGCTCGAAACCACCCTGGGCGGCCGCTCCATCGCCGCCACCCTGGCCGACGCCAGTGCCAGCCATGACGTGCTGGTCTGGTATTGCGGCCTGGCCTCGCCCGAACAGCACCTGGCCCGCGTCCAGGCGCGCGTGCGGGCCGGCGGCCACCCCATCAGCGAGGCCGACATCCGCCGGCGCTTCCCGATGGCCCTGCACAACCTGGCCGTGCTGATGCCGCGACTGGCCCAGCTGCAGGTCTACGACAACAGCGTGGATGCCGCGCCCGGCGACGCGGTTCCAGATCCGCAGCTGCTGCTGCAGATGGAGGCCGGCCGCCTGACGTGGCCCGCGCCGGATGATGCCGCGCAGCTGCGGCGCACCCCGTCCTGGGCGGTGCCGCTGATGGAAGCGGCGCTGCAGTGCGACGAAGCCGCTGCCGGGGAGGACCCATGACCCCTTTTTTCACGAATCCTTCGCGTTTTCCATTCGGACCGGTATGCTGCCGGTGACTGAAACGACGGATACTCTCCGTCACCGCACGACACCATCAACGTTTCCTGGAGGGGGAATATGAGTCTGGAACGTCCCTGGCTGCAGAGCTATCCCAACGGCGTACCCGCCGACATCGACGTCAACGAATTCCATTCGGTGTCGGCCGTATTCGACGCTTCGGTGGCCAAGTTCCGCGACCGCCCCGCGTACTCCAGCTTCGGCAAGGTGCTGACCTACGGTGAGACCGATGCCCTGGTCGAGCAGTTCGCCGCCTACCTGCTGGGCGAGCTGAAGCTCAAGAAGGGTGACCGCGTCGCCCTGATGATGCCCAACTGCCTGCAGTACCCGGTGGCCACCTTCGGCGTGCTGCGCGCTGGGCTGACCGTGGTCAACGTCAACCCGCTGTACACCGCCCGCGAGCTCCGGCACCAGCTGGTGGACTCCGGCGCCGCCGTGCTGGTGGTGGTGGACAACTTCGGCGACACCGTGCAGCAGGTCATCGCCGACACGCAGATCAAGCAGGTCATCACCACCGGCCTGGGCGACATGCTCGGGCTGAAGGGCGTGGTGGTCAACTTCGTGCTGAAGTACATCAAGAAGATGGTGCCCAACTACAGCCTGCGCGGCGCGATCCGCTTCAACCAGGCGCTGAAGCTGGGCAGCGGCCACACCCTGCCGAAGGTCGAACTGGACCACGACGACGTGGCCTTCCTGCAGTACACCGGCGGCACCACCGGCGTGGCCAAGGGCGCCATGCTGACCAACCGCAACCTGGTGGCCAACATGCAGCAGGCCTCGGCGTGGATCTCCGCGTCGGGCGTCGAGATGGGCAAGGAGTGGATCATCACCGCCCTGCCGCTGTACCACATCTTCGCACTCACGGCGAACGGGCTGGTCTTCATGAAGTTCGGTGGCTGCAACCACCTGATCACCAACCCGCGCGACATGAAGGGCTTCGTCAAGGAACTGAAGGCGACCCGCTTCACCGCCATCACCGGCGTCAACACGCTGTTCAACGGCCTGCTCAACACCCCCGGCTTCGACGAGATCGATTTCTCCTCGCTGAAGGTCACCCTGGGTGGCGGCATGGCCGTGCAGCGCGCCGTGGCCGAGCGCTGGAAGAAGACCACCGGCGTCACCCTGGTCGAAGCCTACGGCCTGACCGAGACCTCGCCGGCGGCCTGCATCAACCCGCTGAACCTGGCCGAGTACAACGGCGCGATCGGCCTGCCGATCCCGTCCACCGACGCCTGCGTGAAGGACGACAACGGCGTGACCCTGCCGGCCGGCGACGTGGGCGAACTGTGCATCCGCGGCCCGCAGGTGATGAAGGGCTACTGGCAGCGCCCGGAAGAAACCGCCAAGGCGATCGACGCCGAGGGCTGGCTGCACACCGGCGACATGGCACGCATGGATGAGCAGGGCTTCTTCTTCATCGTGGACCGCAAGAAGGACATGATCCTGGTGTCCGGCTTCAACGTGTACCCAAATGAGGTCGAAGACGTCATCGCGATGATGCCCGGCGTGCTGGAAGTGGCGGCAGTGGGCGTGCCCGACGAGAAGTCCGGTGAAGTGGTCAAGGTGGTCATCGTCAAGAAGGACCCCAACCTGACCGCCGAGATGGTCAAGGAGCACGCCCGGGCCAACCTGACCGGCTACAAGCACCCCAGAATCGTCGAATTCCGCAAGGAACTGCCGAAGACCAACGTCGGCAAGATCCTGCGCCGCGAACTGCGGGATGCGCCCGCCGCGTAAGGGTTTCACCCAGCAGACAGGGCCGTGCCAGCGCCCGCAGGGAGTCTCCTTGCGGGCGCTTCACTTTGCGCGCATAGAATCACTGGCCACCGCGCGTTTCCTCCCGCCCCCTTGATTCTCCGTCCGCAATGCGGTCGGCCGGACGGTCCTACGGAGAACTCCCATGTCTGCCATCCATCCCTTCGTTCGTCCCCACCTCCACCCGACCCTGCGCATCACGGAAGAGACCCAGCGCGACGTCTACTGGATCCACATGCACGCCAACCTGGTGGAACAGCCCGGCCGGCCGTGCTTCTCCTCCGGCCTGGTCGACGACATCGTCAACTACCAGCGCAACCTCGCCGAGCGCCTGGTCATCGCCCATGCGCAGTCACCCCATGTCGTGCTTGCCTCGGACAGCGACGTCTTCAACCTGGGCGGCGACCTTGACCTGTTCTGCCGGTTGATCCGCGAAGGCGACCGCCCGCGCCTGCTCGACTACGCGCAGCGCTGCGTGCGGGGCGTGCACGCCTTCCATGCCGGCCTGGGCGTGCAGGCCCACAGCATCGCCCTGGTCCAGGGCAACGCGCTGGGCGGCGGGTTCGAGGCGGCACTGAGCTGCCACACCATCGTGGCCGAGGAAGGCGCGATGATGGGCCTGCCCGAAGTGCTGTTCGACCTGTTCCCCGGCATGGGTGCCTATTCCTTCATGTGCCAGCGCATCAGCCCGCGTCTGGCGGAGAAGATCATGCTGGAGGGCAATGTCTACAGTGCCCGTGAGCTGCTGGCGATGGGCCTGGTGGACCGGGTGGTGCCGGCGGGCGAAGGCGTGGCCGCGGTGGAACAGGTGATCCGCGAAAGCAAGCGGATTCCGCATGCCTGGAAGGCGATGCGCCAGGTGCGTGAAGTGGCCGGCATGGTGCCGCTGCACGAGATGATGCGCATCACCGAAATCTGGGTGGATACGGCCATGCAGCTGGGCGAGAGGTCGCTGCGCACCATGGACCGGCTGGTGCGGGCGCAGGGCCGTCGCACCAGCGAACCGTCCTGACCCGGCTCATGTCGTCAGGAAGGGGAGCACTCGTCGCCGTCCGAGCGCCGCAGGGATGCGGCACGGGCATCGAGTGCCTTCCTGCCCTGGCGCAACGCACCGGTGACGCCGGCCACGCGTGAGCGCCACTCCGCGCTGAGCTGCCAGTCGGGCATCGACATCAGCTCGCCGCCGGCCTGGGCTACCCGGACCAGGCCCAGGTTGCTGGACACGCCGCGCAGTGCATGTGCGTGTTCACGAAGTTCGTTCCATGCCTGATCGTTGCCGGCACGCTGGATCTGCATCAGGCAGTTGTCGGCATCGCTCATGCACTGAGCCACGAATTCCGCTTCAAACCCGTCGCCCATGCCCAGTGCCGCCAGCTCGTCGAGCAGGCTCGGGTCGAGCGCGCCGCCGGCCAGCCTCGGCGTCGCGGTCTCCACCACCTGGGTGGTTTCCAGTCGTGCCTGGGCATTGCCGGCGACATCGGCCAGCGTATCCAGCAGCCGGGTCGCCACCACCGGCTTGGCCAGGAACGCGCGTGCGCCGGCCTGCTCGCAGCGCAGGATGGAATCGGGGGTCACATCGGCGCTGAGGATCAGCACCGGCGTGTACGGCAAGCCGCTGACCTGCATCACCCGCAGCTGCTTGAGCATGTCCAGGCCACTCATGCCCGGCATATGCAGGTCCGCGATGACCGCATCGAAACTGCTTTCCGACAGCAGGTCCAGCACCTGCTCGCCGCCGTTGACGCAGACCACCTTGTGCCCCGCCTTCTCCAGCAGCCGCTGCATGACCATGCGGTTGGCCTCGTGGTCGTCGGCCACCAGCAGGCGCATGCTGCGGACCCGCGCGCGATGGCGCAGGAATGGGTTGGAGAAGGCGATGATGTTGCCGCCCTCCACCGGATCCGGCACCGGCGCGGTGGACACCGTGGCGGCGCTGAAGCCGATCTCGAACCAGAACAGGCTGCCGTGCGGCAGGTTCGGCTGGTAGCCGATCCGCCCGCCCATCGATTCGACCAGGCCCTTGGCGATGCTGGTCCCCAGGCCGGTGCCTTCGTGGCGCCGGGCCAGGCCCACGTCGGCCTGCTCGAAGGGGTCGAACAGGCGTTCCTGCAGGGAGACCGGCACACCAATGCCGCTATCCAGTATTTCGAAACGCAGCTGCACCCGCTCCGCGGTGGCCTGGGCGGCGCGCACCACGCGCAGCTGCACGAACCCGGCATCGGTGAATTTCACCGCGTTGCCCATCAGGTTGAGCAGCACCTGCTGCAGGTGCCCGGCGTCGCCGCTGAGTCGCGGCGGCACGCTGTCGCCGACCAGCACGCGGTAGTCCAGGCGCTTGCTGCGCGCCTGCGGGGTGAGGATCAGATCGACCGCCTGCAGCACGTCCGCCAAGGCGAACTCGTGCTGTTCCACGCGGACCTTGCCCGCCTCGATCGCCGAGATGTCCAGCACCTCCTCGACCAGTGCCAGCAGGCTGCGCGCCGACGCCTGGATGGTGTTCACGCACTCGCGCTGTTCCTCGTCCAGGCGCGTGGTCGCCAGCACTTCGGTCATGCCCGACAGGCCGTTCAAGGGCGTGCGGAACTCATGGCTCATGTTGGCCAGGAAGCGGCTCTTGGCCTCATTCGCTTGGCGCGCTTCCGCCACTGCGCGGGTCAGCGCGTGAAGCAGCGAATCGAAGTACAGCGGAATCGCACCCAGGCCCAGCAGCAGGCCCCACGCCAGGTAGCTGTGCGCCTGCCAGTACGGGGAGAACAGCACCGCGCAGAGGAAACCGGTGCAGCCCATGGCCGTGGCCACGCGCAGGTAGGTGCTGCCATAGCGCATGCCGTTGCCGATGGTGACCCACATCAGCACGGCATACAGGGGCGCGGCCGATTCGCCCTGGATCAGCATGATCACGCCCATGCACGAGTAGTCGGTCAGCATGCCGATCACCCGGCGCACGTGCGACACCCCCGGCTGGACCAGGATCGCGGCCAGCAGGCCCGCGGACACCGTCAGCTCGAAGCCCAGGATCAACCAGGTGGCCAACGGCGTGCCGCCACGTCCATCCAGGTAACGCCAGCCCAGGAACGCGATGAACAGCGTGGTGATGGCGATGCGGATCAGGTTCTGCGCGTGCTCGCTGTCCGGGCGATTGGACAGGCGTTCCTTCAGGCGGGAAAACGGCCCATGCATGTCACATCCCCGGTCGGGATGAGGCGGTGGAGTGCTGCGCACAGATCGCGTCCAGCTGCTCGCGACCGCGCAGCAGCGCGTCCACGCAGCGCGGATCGAACAGGCGTCCGCGCTGGGCGTACAGATAGGCCAGCGTGGCTTCCATCGTCCAGGCTTCCTTGTACGGGCGCGGCGAGATCAGGGCGTCGAACACATCGGCCACTGCCACGATCCGCGCTTCCAGGGGAATCGCTTCGCCCACCAGGCCGTCGGGATAGCCGCTGCCGTCGTAGCGCTCGTGATGGCGCAGCGCGATCAGCGCGCCCACCTGGATGAAGCGGTTCTGGCTGCCACTGAGCAGCTCATAGCCGATGCGCGGGTGACGGCGCATGATCGCCATCTCTTCCTCATTGAGCTTGCCCTGCTTGAGCAGTACCGAATCGGGAATGGCGATCTTGCCCATGTCGTGCAGCGGCGCGGCCATTTCGATCAGCTTGACCTCGTCTTCCGGCAGGCCGAGCTGCTCGGCGATCAGGCCGGTGACGTGCGACATGCGCTCCAGGTACGCGCTGGTGCCCGCATCGCGGAACTCGATGGCGCGGGCCAGCCGCGACAGCGTCTCGCGCTCGCGCTCCTCGACCTCATGCATGCTGGCCAGCAGGCGCTGCTCCAGCGACAGGGCGCGCTGTTTGACGTTCTCGGTCTGCTGGCGCAGCTGCAGCAGGTTGTAGCAGCGCGCACGCAGTTCGCGCGGGCGGATCGGCTTGACCAGGAAGTCGATCACGCCCGCTTCGAGCGCGGCCTGGCGGATCGGCTCGTCACCCACCACGGTGATCAGGATCACCGGAATATCGCGATGCTTGGGCAGCCGACGGAAGCGGCGGGCGAACTCCAGCCCATCCATCTCCGGCATGCGGTAGTCGAGCAGCAGCAGGTCGACCCCATGCGACTCGCACCACGCCAGCGCCGTGAGCGGGTCGCCGAAATCATGCACGCTCAGTTCTGGCGCGATGTCTTCGATGACATGCCGCAGCATGGTGCGCGCGGACGTTTGATCGTCAACGATGACTATGTTCAAGGCTGCTTCCGTCGTCTTCCTGGACCACACTGGAACATGCTGCGGAAAGGATACTCCGCCGCTTTGCATACCGGCACCTTGCATCGGACCACCTCCGTCATGATCTCCCCAGTTCATGATCGTGGTCATGGTGTGATGCGCATGTCATTCACACCTGGTCCCGTCATGGTCCGTGGCCACAACGTCCCGGGGGACGCTTCTCAAGGCCACGCGGAAACCATACCCGCCCGGCCACGGTAGCGGAACCCCACAGGACGGCCCGGATGGGGGCCATCCTGACGGAAGTCTCAGTTTTCCGGGCGCATATAGGGGAACAGCAGCACATCACGGATGGAACTGCTGCCGGTCAGAAGCATGACCAGGCGATCAATACCGATGCCGAGGCCACCGGTCGGGGCCATACCGTACTCCAGCGCACGGATGTAGTCCGCGTCGAAGTGCATGGCCTCGTCGTCGCCGCCTTCCTTGGCCGTCACCTGCGCCTGGAAGCGTGCCGCCTGGTCTTCGGGGTCGTTCAGCTCGGAGAAGCCGTTGGCCAGCTCCTTGCCGTTGATGAACAGCTCGAAGCGGTCGGTGTAGCCCGGCTGGTCGTCGTTGGCGCGGGCCAGCGGCGAGACCTCGACCGGGTGGTCGGTGATGAAGGTCGGCTGCACCAGGGTGTGCTCGACGGTGGCCTCGAAGATCTCCAGCAGCAGCTTGCCCCAGCCGTAGGACGGCTTGACCCGGATCTTCAGGCGTTCGCAATGGCGCAGCAGCGCCTCGCGGTCGGTGCAGTCGGCCGCGCTGATCTCGGGGTTGTGGTGGCGGACGGCCTCGTCCATGCGCCAGCGGCGGAACGCCGGGGCCAGGTCGATGGTCGCGCCGTCCCACTCCACCGTGGTGGTGCCCAGCACCTTGCTGGCCACGTCACGGATCACGCCCTCGGTCAGGTCCATCACTTCGGTGTACGTGGCGTAGGCCTCGTACAGCTCCATCATGGTGAATTCGGGGTTGTGGCGGGTGCTGACGCCTTCGTTGCGGAAGTTGCGGTTGATCTCGTACACGCGTTCCAGGCCACCCACGACCAGGCGCTTGAGGTACAGCTCCGGGGCCACGCGCAGGTACAGGTCCAGGTCCAGCGCGTTGTGGTGGGTGGTGAACGGCTTGGCCGTGGCGCCGCCGGGGATGTAATGCATCATCGGCGTTTCGACTTCCAGGAAGTCGCGGTTGTCCAGCCAGGCGCGCATGGCGCGGATGATCCGCGAGCGCTTGATGAACACCTCGCGCGACTCCGGGGTCACGATCAGGTCCACGTAGCGCTGGCGGTAGCGCTGCTCGACGTCGGCCAGGCCGTGCCACTTGTCCGGCAGCGGGCGCAGCGACTTGGTCAGCAGGCGGATGCTGGTGGCCTTGACCGACAGCTCGCCGGTCTTGGTGCGGGTCAGCCCGCCCTCGACAGCGATGATGTCGCCCACGTCCCAGCCCTTGAAGGCGGTGTAGACATCGCCCAGCGCGTTGCCCTGCAGGAACAGCTGGATGCGGCCGGACTCGTCCTGGATCTGGGCGAAGCTGGCCTTGCCCATCACCCGCTTGGCCATCAGCCGGCCGGCCATCTTCACGTGGCGGTCGGTGGCTTCCAGGGCCTCCGCGGTCCACTGTTCGGCGTCGGCAAACTCGGTCTGCAGCGCGCCGGCGAAGTGTTCGCGGCGGAAGTCGTTCGGGTAGGCGATGCCCTGCCCGCGCAGCGCGGTCAGTTTCGCGCGGCGCTCGGCGATGAGGCTGTTCTCGTCGACGGGAGGCTGCGGCGCGGGGGTCTGATCGTTCATGGCGTGGGTCTATGTCCGTGGGGAGGTGCGAACCCCGCCATCATGCCGATGGACGGGGCAGAGTGCGAAAGCCCCGGCAGTGGCCGGGGCGACAGCGCCGGGCCGCGCGTGGCGGCCCGACGGTCAGGCGTCGATGCGTTTGGAGCCGACTTCCAGGCCGGACTTCAGGCTGGCCTCGACGAACTCGTCGAGATCGCCGTCCAGCACCTTCTGCGTGTCCGAGCGCTCGATGCCGGTGCGCAGGTCCTTGATACGGCTCTGGTCGAGCACGTAATTGCGGATCTGGCTGCCCCAGCCGATGTCGGACTTGGTGGCTTCCACCGCGTCGCGTTCGGCGTTGCGCTTCTGGATTTCCAGCTCGTACAGCTTGGCGGCCAGCATCTTCATCGCGTTGTCGCGGTTCTGGTGCTGGCTGCGGCCGGTCTGGCAGGCCACGACCGTATTGGTCGGAATGTGCGTGATACGCACCGCCGACTCGGTCTTGTTGACGTGCTGACCACCGGCACCGGACGAGCGGTACACGTCGGTGCGCAGGTCGGCCGGGTTGATGTCGATTTCAATGTTGTTGTCGACTTCCGGCGACACGAACACCGAGGTGAAGCTGGTGTGGCGGCGGTTGTCGGAATCGAACGGCGACTTGCGCACCAGGCGGTGCACGCCGGTTTCGGTCTTCAGCCAGCCATAGGCGTAATCGCCTTCCACGCGCAGCGTGGCCGACTTGATGCCGGCAACATCGCCACCGGACACTTCCATCAGCTCGGTCTTCCAGCCACGCGATTCGCACCAGCGCAGGTACATGCGCAGCAGGATTTCCGCCCAGTCCTGGGCTTCGGTACCGCCGGCACCGGCCTGGATGTCGACGAACGCCGGGGCGTTGTCCATCTTGCCGGAGAACATGCGCTGGAATTCCAGCTGCTCCACGTGCTTCTGGTACTTGTCCAGGTCGGCGACCACGGCCAGGGCGGTGTCCTCGTCCTGTTCGCTTTCAGCCAGTTCCAGCAGTTCGCCCGATTCGGTCAGCCCATCGAGGATGGTGGCGATGCCGCCCACGGTCTTTTCAAGGCTGGAACGCTCGCGGCCCAGGGTCTGGGCGTATTCGGCGTTGTTCCAGATATCGGGGTTTTCCAGTTCCCGGGTTACTTCTTCCAGACGCTCTTTCTTGGCGTCGTAGTCAAAGATACCCCCTGAGCGAGAGCACGCGATCGGTCAGATCGGTGATTCGCTGGCGCACGGGATTGAGCTCGATCATATCGGCGGTTTTTAAGGCTTGGGACAAGACCGGAATTGTAGCCCAGAGTGCCCGTTCATGTAGATGCACCTGCCGGCGCACCGGCCGGGGCGGTTTCCACGCCACCCGCGCCACTGCCCTGCCCCAGCGCGGCGCGCAGGCCAGGCAGCTGGCGGCGGCTGCACGGCAGCACGGTGCCGTCGGCCAGGTGAACCCGGGCCTCGCCGCTGTCCAGCGGCTCGATCGAGACCAGCACCGCCAGGTTGAGCAGGTAGCTGCGGTGGATACGCACGAACCGCGCCGGGTCCAGCCGCGCCTCCAGCGCCGCCAGGGTACTGCGCAGCGGGTAGTCATGGCCGCGCACGCGCAGGTTCATGTAGTTGCCGGCCGCTTGGGCGTACTCGACATCATCCGTGGCGACCAGGAAATCACGGCCCAGCTTGCGGACCAGGAAGCGCCCGGGCCGGTCCACCGGCTCCACCGGCGGCGCGTCCTCGGGCGCGGCCAGCAGGTGGGCCTCGCCCTGCCGACGGCGTCCGAACCAGCTGAAGAAGTGCTCGATGGCCACGAAGGTGAAGAACGCGCGGACGTCCTTCAGGTACTCGTACAGCAGGCGTGTGGGCCAGCTGGACCCGTCCACGTAGTGTTCGCCGACGCCGGCATAGGCCAGGTGGCGCAGCCCCATCATGCCCACCACGTGGACCAGCGACCAGGCCACGCTGGCGAGCAGGTACACCGGCAGCCGCCGCCGCCAGGTATCGGCGTGCAGCGGCCAGCGCTGGCAGCCCCACCACAGCACCGGCAGCGTGAACAGAATCAGCGTGACACTGCTCAGCTCCCAGACCATCGGCTCCCACAGCGCCAGCACCTCGCCGCGGCGCTGCGCATCCATCACGTCGACGAAGGCATTGGCCACCCCGCTGCCGAGCAGGATGGCACCCCACACCAGCAGGCGGGCAGCAGGTCGCCAGCGGGCGGGGGTGCGCGAGGTCGTTGATTGATCCATCTGCAGAGCTTAAGCGCTAGCGCACCTCGAACTCACCCACCAGCACGGTGTCGGCTTGATCCTTCAAGCGCATCGTGACCTGCTGGTCCTGCTGACGGCGGCTGCCCCAGTGCGTGGTCAGGCGCAGGCTCAGGGTGGTGGCGCCGGTGATCAGCTGCTCGCGGCTGCCGAAGTAGTTTGCCTCCACCTTGTACTTGCCCGGCTTGGCCGCGCGCAGCGAGAACTGTTCGGGTCCGTAGCCGCCGGTGAAGTCCTGCGACATCTGCCCGCCCTGGTAGGTCAAGCGGTTGCCGTAGTACGCACGTTCGCCGTTGGGGTCGGTCACCCACAGGTCCATGTCGCTGTTGTCGCTGTCCCAGCTGAGCACCACGCGCAGGTCGAGCGGCATGGCGCGGCGCAGGCGCGGATCGATCGCGCTGGCATCGACCCGCTCGCGGGCGACCAGGGTGGTGAGCTCGTCCAGCGCGATCAGCGAAATGCCATCGAAGCGGCTGTCCCACGGGCGCACCACGACCTCGTACAGCGACGCCACCGCCGCCGGGTACTGCCCCGCCGCTTCCAGCGCCAGGCCCAGGTCACGGAAGCTCTGCGGCTCTTCCTCGCCCATGGCCAGTACATCGCGGAACACCGGCACCGCCAGCGCCGGCGCCTTGGCCTGCACCAGCCGGTAGCCCAGCACGCGCAGCACGTGGCGGTTCTCCAGCTGCATCTCGGCCAGGTTGGAGAGCACGCGCAGTGCCAGGTCGCGCTGGCCCTTGGCCAGCAGCAGATCGGCCACGTCCAGATAGAACGCGCTGCTGTCGCTATGCTGTTCGCGCTCGGCCAGGTAGGTGGCGTACAGCTGTGCAGGACTCGCGTCGCGCAGCCGGCGTGCGTAGGCCGAATCGGGTTCCCACGCCGCCAGCGTGACCGCAATGGCACCCCGGTTGGCCGGGTCCGCGGCCCCCTTGGACCGCATGCCGCCCGCCAGCTCCTGGCGCGCTTCGGCAGCGCTTTCGCGTGCCGCGCTTGCCCGGCTGCGCAACGCCGTCGCATCGGCCGCCGCGGGTGCAGGGGTCACGATGTCGTTCGGCCTGGGCTCGGGGACCTCCACCACGGGCGCCATGGGCGCCGGCGGCGCGGATGCAACCGCCATGACCATCGGCGCCTGTTTGGCCACAGCCTGCTGCGGCGGCGCGCCCTTTGGCCACGGCGTGTTCCACCAGCGCTCGCGCTCGGCAAACTGCAGCGCGACGCGGTCCAGCCGCTGCGCGCGCGAGGTCTGTTCGTCATTGATCCGCACGGCATGCAGGCGGTCATACGCCTCGCGCAACGGCGCCGGTGCACGGATGCCGTAACGCAGGTAGTCATCCAACGTTTCCAGCACCAGCAGCGAGGTCTCCGCGTCCACCAGGCCGAAGCGCTGCGACAGCGCCCGGATGGCCTCGCGGTTGGCCTCCGGCGCGGCGGCCAGCTGCTGCCGCCACGCCGCCGCCCAGGCATGCGCAACGAGCGCGCCGCCGCTGTCCCTTGCCTGCGCCAGCGGGACCGTGACGGTTCGACGCGTCCCGTCCGCCGCCGGCAGCTGCAGCCGCAGCTGGCCATCGGCACGCTGCACGCGCCCCAGCACCCGCACCCAGCCCTGTCCGGCACCCTCGGCATCCACCGAAAGATCCGTTACGCCATCGCCCTGCACCGCGACGTCGCCTGCATCTTCGCGCAGCAGGCGTGCGCCCACGGCCTCGACCTCTTCCGCACCGGACAGCACCAGCAGCTGTCCCCGCCCCGCACGCGCCCATGCGCGCAGGCGCAGGCTGTCGGTACGCGCACCGGCGCCGCTCAGTGCATACAGGCGCTGGCTCTCACGCAGCGCCGGACGTTCGCGTCGGCCGTAGTTGGCCAGCCCATCGCTGACCAGCAGGTACTCGTCGATATCGGCCTGCGCGGTCCAGTCCCCCAGCGCACTGGCACCGTCGTAGGGCAGCGCCTCGATGTGCTGACGCAGCGCGCTCCAGTCGCCGTTGCGGATCGCGAAGCGGCGGGTCGGCTCGGCACGATCACGCAGTACGGTGAGCTGCACCTCGCCATTGCCGATCGCGCGGAAGTAGCGGTCCAGCACCGCAAGCTCAGCGGCCGTATTGCGCGTGCGCGCCGAACCAGACGCATCCCAGAGCAGGCCGATGCGGTGTGGCAGCACGCGGGCGCGCGGCTGCACGGACACCGGCACCTGCACCATCACGTAGTGCTCGCCCGCGAAGTCACCCCGCACCGCCTCCACGCCGTGCGCCATCGGCAGGGTCCACCCGAGCTGCGCAGGCAGCGCGCTGCCCTGCCCCGTCCATGCGGCCTGCCATGCACCGTCGCGCAGCGCCAGCGCCAGCGGTGCCTTGCCGGTGGCGGTCGGCACGCCGACACCCACCGCCTGCAGACGTATCTTCACGTTCTGCGCGCCGAGCGCGAACTGCAGCGGCAGCGTCCAGCGCAGGCCCTGCGCGCCTATCGGCAATGCCTCACGCACGGTCAGCGCCACCCGCCGCGTGCCGAGCGCCGGGATCGGATAGATGCGCAGACGGAACTGGTTGCCGGCGGTCTGCTCCAGCAGGCCGGGGTCGACCCGGCGCCGCTCGATGGCTTCAAACACCTGGCGTCCCTGCGCCTTGGGCACCGGCACCGCATCGCGCAGCACGCCGTCGATGTCGAGCGCGAACCCCGCCACCTGCTGGCCCTCGGCCAACGGGAATTCCAGCGCGCCTTCCAGCACGCGGCGGTTCGGATTGCGGAACACCAGCTCGATGCGCGTCTCGCCCAGGCCGGCGGCGACACGGCTGTCGATCTGCGCCAGTTCAAGCTGCACCGGCTGCTCGGCGCCGGCCACCTTCAGCACCGGATCGGCGGTGCGCTGTGCCAACGCCGCCGGCATGCCCGCTCCCATCCCAATCCACAGCACCATCCCCATCCCGATACCGCGCAGCACGCTGCCCATGTGACGCTCCAGATCCGTTGACGAAGGGTTGAACGCACCAGCGCCGCAAACGGGGTTGCACCGGCCAGCCGCCCGTCCCGGTCATGGACAAGCACGGTCCCCGGGTTCAGGATTCCAGCCCCACGGAACGTTGTCCAACAAGGATCGCCCATGCGCCAGTACCTCACCCTCCTGATGCTCGCCGGCCTGCTGCCCGCAGCGGCCCATGCCGCGCCCACGGCGGCCGTCGCGCCCGGCATCGACTTCGGTCACGAGGACTGGACCGTGGCCTGCGACAACACCCGCACCTGCCGCGCAGCGGGCTACCAGCGCGACGACGGCGACAGCGAACCGGTCTCGATCCTGCTTACCCGCGAGGGCGGGCCCGGGCAGCCGGTGACCGCGACGGCGATGCTGGGCCAGTACGACGAGACCACCCTGCCGCAGACGCTGCGCCTGCAGATCAACGGCACCGCGCTGGGGCCGCTCGAGTACAACGCCGGCGACGGCACCGCCGAACTGTCGGCCAAGCAGGTCGCTGCGCTGCTGGCCGCGTTGAACCGCGACAGCCGCATCGTGCTGGTGGGCGACGATGGCCGGCAGTGGACCGTGTCCGATCGCGGCGCCTCGGCCGTGCTGCTGAAGATGGACGAATTCCAGGGCCGGCTCGGCACGCCGGGCGCGCTGGTGCGCAAGGGCACGCGCGCGGAGGCCTCGGTGCTGCCCGCCCTTCCGGTTCCGGTGATCGTGCTGGGCAGGACGGTCCCCACCCGCCCCGCCGACCTGGCCCTGGCGGACGCGCCGGCCTTGCGTGCGGCGCTGGTGGCGGCCACCCCGGCCGACGAATGCGAAGCGCTGCGTCCCGACGGAACCATGTTCGGCGACGAGGGTCCGCAGGACATCACCGTGCAGCGCCTGTCGACGGGCAAGCTGCTGGTCTCGCAGAGCTGCTGGCGTGCCGCCTACAACACCGGCGACGGCTACTGGGTGGTCAACGACCGCGCGCCGTACGCACCGACCCTGGTGACCGCGTCGGCCGTGGACGATGACCTGCGCACGATCCAGGAAGCGCACAAGGGGCGCGGCCTCGGCGACTGCTGGCACACGACCAGCTGGGGCTGGACCGGCACCACCTTCGTCAAGACGGCAGAAGCGGGCTCGGGCCTGTGCCGCCTGGTCGCCGCCGGCGGCGCGTGGGACATGCCGACGCTGGTGACCAACGTGCAGCCGTAGGCCTGGCGCTACGCGTCGGCGCAATGCTCGACGATCAGCTGGATCGCGCCGCCGCCACGGTAATCGTCACTGACCAGCCGATACGCGATGTGCACCTGGTTGGCCGGGGCATTGCCCCGCCAACCGCTGAAATGAATCGCGCTGATCGGCTCCGCGCGACCGGGCACGCGCAGGCTCAGCTTGAGGTGCTTCTCCTTCAGCACCTGCCAGCGCGCCACCTGGAAATGCCCGTCGAACAGTGGCTCCGGGAAGCCCTGCCCCCACGGACCGGCCAACCGCAGCGCTTCGGCGTGGCGGAAATCCAGCTCATCGGGGGCCAGCTCACCATCGCTGAGCAGCATCTGCTGCAACGCGGCCGGGTCCATGCTGGCATCGACCACCGCGACGAAGGCCTGCTGGAACTCGGCGAAACGCGCCTGTGGCAGGCTCAATCCGGCGGCCATGGCGTGGCCGCCGAACTTGTCGATCAATCCGGGATGCGATGCGTTGACCAGCGCCAGCGCGTCACGGATGTGGAAGCCGGCGATCGACCGCGCCGACCCGCGCAGCGAATCGCTGCCCGGCTCGGACGGTGCGAACGCGATGACCGGACGATGCAGGCGATCCTTCATCTTCGATGCAACCAGCCCCACCACGCCCGGGTGCCACTCCGCGTCGAACAGGCAGGCCGCCACCGGGCGCTCGCCCTCGGCAAGCAGCAACGCGCGCGACACGGCCAGTTCGGCGTCGTCGGTCATCAGCTGCTGTACCGCGCGGCGCTCCGCATTGATCTGCTCCAGCGTCTGCGCCATCTCGCGGGCCTGGCTGCGGTCTTCGGTCAGCAGCAGCTCGATGCCCAGCGCCATGTCTTCCAGGCGGCCGGCGGCATTGAGGCGTGGGCCAAGTGCGAAGCCGATGTCGGTGGCACTCAGCCGTGCCGGGTCGCGCCCGCTCGCCTCGATCAGCGCCTGCAGGCCCACGCAGCCCTGCCCCGCACGCAGTCGGCGCAGGCCGGCCGAGACCAGGGCGCGGTTGTTGGCATCCAGTGCCACCAGGTCGGCCACCGTACCGACCGCCACCAGGTCCAGCAGCGTCAACAGATCCGGCTCGGCCGTAGCAGCGAACGCGCCCTGCACCCGCAGGTGGCGGCGCAGCGCCATGAGCACGTAGAAGATGACGCCCACGCCGGCCAGCGCCTTGCTGGGGAAGGCATCGCCATTGATGTTCGGGTCGACGATCGCGTCGGCGCCCGGCAGCTGTTCGCCCGGCAGATGGTGATCGGTGACCAGCACCTTCCAGCCCAGCGCCTTGGCCGCCGCCACGCCGGCATGGCAGGCGATGCCATGGTCGACCGTGACCAGCAGGCCGGGGTGCAGCGGGGCCAGTTCGGCCACCAGCGACGGTGACAGGCCGTAGCCGTGCAGCATGCGGTTGGGCACCGCATGCACCACGTCGCGTGCGCCCAGCATGCGCAGGCCGCGCACGCCCACGGCGCAGGCCGTGGCGCCATCGCAATCGAAATCGCCCACCACCAGGATCCGTTCGTCGGCCGCGATGGCCGCCGCCAGCAGGTCAACTGCCGCCTGCATGCTGCCCATCAGTTCCGGCGCATGCAGCTGGGCCAGCTTGGGCTGCGCCTGCGCCGCATCGCTGACCCCGCGCGCCGCGTACAACCGCTGCAGCAGCGGCAGCATGTCGCCCGGCCATTGGCCAAGCTCAGCAACGGGACGGCGTCGGATCTGGAGCGAATCAGGAGAAGTCAACGCGGGCTCGATAAACAGCGCGAACGCCGATGTCCGCCATGATACCCGCGGCAGATCGATATGGCAGACCCGGCCAGCGTAGAGCCACGCCCTGCGTGGCTGCGCGGTGTCGGATGGTTACGCGGTGTCGGGACGCAGAGCAGCCACGCAGGGCGTGGCTCTACGTGCTATCGACCTGACGGTCAGACGTCGTGAAGCTGCACCGGCTTCTTCCAGAACCGCCAGCGTTGGGCCTTGTCCAGCTCGAACCGCGCGCCGTCCTCGAAATCCAGTACCAGCCGGCGCAGTTCGCCGCGCTGCAGGGCCGACAACAGCGGCCGGATCGCATCGTTGCCCAGCTGGTCGAGCGAGCGCAGCTGGCGCAGGTCCACCAGCGCGTCCACCTGCTGGTCGCCGTCGGCATGCACGCCGGCGGCCTTGGCCAATGCCTGGAGCAGCGCATCGCGACTGCGTACCTGCGCGTGCGCGGTCTGCACGCGCGCCGGCAATTCCCCGCCGCCCCAGAACCACAGCGAATTGATCGCGCGCTTGCCGGCGCTGACCCGCTCCTGGTTCCACGGGTGCTGGTGCAGCACCACCTGCGCCTCGGTCAACAAGGCGCGCCAGCGTCGGCCGGCATCGCCTTGCGGCAGGTGCTCGAACAGATCGTCGCCCAGCACATCGTCCGGTGCGGCGAACGCCGGCAGCGTGGTGCCCGGCGGCAGGCGCAGGTACCAGCGCGACGGCGTCGGCGCATCCAGGGAAAAGCCGTAGCCGGCAAACAGCGGCTGCAGCGCCGGCAGCAACGCAGCCACATCGTCGTCATCGGGCCGCAGCGTGTCGCCATGGCCCATCATGCGCGCGCCGTGCATGTCCGGCACCACGTTGGCCGGATCCGCACGCAGCCACACGCCATCGACCGCATCACCCACGTCGAGCTGGCGGGTAAGCGCGGCTACCGGCCACTGCGCCGGCTGCAGCTGGAAATGCCGCTGCAGCTGGGCACGCTCACCGGCATCCACACGACTGCGCTCGGCCTGGCCGAGCGCTTTCGCCACATCTTCCGGCAACGCCGCCGCCGGGAAGCGGTTGCGCGCCGGCAGCAACAGGGTTGCCGTGGCCATGGTCAGGTCAGTCCAGGTACTGGACGCTGACGATTTCGTACTCGCGCTGCCCGGCCGGGGCGTCGATCACGATGCTGTCGCCCTCGTTCTTGCCGATCATCGCGCGCGCGACCGGCGAAGAAATCGCGACCAGGCCGAGTTTGATGTCGGCTTCCAGGTCACCCACGATCTGGTAGCGCTTCTCTTCATCGCTTTCCACATCGGCCAGTTCGACGGTGGCGCCGAACACGACCTTGCTGCCCGCGTTGAGCTTGGTGATGTCGATGATCTCGGCATGCGAGAGCTCGCCTTCCAGCTGCTTGATGCGGCCTTCGATGAAGCCCTGCTCCTCGCGCGCGGCGTGGTACTCGGCGTTCTCCTTGAGATCGCCGTGCTCACGCGCCTCGGCGATCGCCGCGATGACCTTGGGGCGCTTGACCGACTTGAGGTGGTCAAGCTCTTCGCGCAGACGCTGCGCGCCCTTCAGGGTGATCGGTGCTCTCATGCGTTCAACTCCTTGTGCAGTTCCTGCAGCGACCAGACCGGGCCGGTACCGCGGAATTCAAGCGATTGCACCAGCGCCTTGGCGCCGGCAATGGTGGTCGAATAGGTGACGCGGTGCTGCAGCGCCTCGCGACGGATCGAGAACGAGTCGTTGATCGCCGCGCGACCTTCGGTCGTGTTGACGATATACACGATTTCGCCGTTCTTGATCGAGTCCACGATGTGCGGACGGCCTTCGACCACCTTGTTGACGATCTCGCAGTCCATGCCGTGCTGCTGCAGCCATGCACCGGTGCCACGGGTAGCCACCAGCGTATAGCCACGCTCCAGCAGGAGCTTGGCCACCGGCAGCACGCGCTGCTTGTCCGGGTCACGCACCGACACGAAGGCCTTGCCCAGCGGCGGCGCCTTGATGCCACCGGCTTCCTGCGCACGCGCGAACGCGGCGCTGAAGCTGCGGCCCACGCCCATCACCTCACCGGTGGAGCGCATCTCCGGCCCGAGGATCGGGTCCACGCCCTGGAACTTGGCGAACGGGAAGATCGCTTCCTTGACCGAGAAGTACTCCGGCACGATTTCCTTGAGGGCGCCCTGCTCGGCCAGCGTCTTGCCGGCCATGCAGCGTGCGGCAATCTTGGCCAGCGGCATGCCGGTGGCCTTGGACACGAACGGCACGGTGCGCGAGGCACGCGGGTTCACTTCCAGCAGGTAGACGATGTCTTCGCCGTTTTCACCGGCCTGGATGGCGAACTGGGTGTTCATCAGGCCGACCACGTTCAGGGCCTTGGCCAGCTCCACGACCTGGCGGCGCAGCTCGGCCTGGGTCTCGGCCGACAGCGAGTACGGCGGCAGCGAGCAGGACGAATCGCCCGAATGCACGCCGGCCTCTTCGATGTGTTCCATCACGCCGCCGATCAGCACGTTGCCGTCCTTGTCGGCAATGATGTCCACGTCCACTTCCACCGCGTTGTCGAGGAAGCGGTCGAGCAGCACCGGGGAGTCGTTGGAGACCTTGACCGCATCGCGCACGTAGCGCGCCAGGTCGGATTCGCCGTACACGATTTCCATCGCGCGGCCGCCCAGCACGTAGCTCGGGCGCACCACCAGCGGGTAGCCGATCTCGCGGGCCAGCAGCAGCGCTTCCTGGTCGTTGCGGGCAATGCGGTTCGGCGGCTGCTTCAGGCCCAGCTTGTCCACCAGCTGCTGGAAGCGCTCACGGTCTTCGGCCAGGTCGATGGAGTCCGGCGAGGTGCCGATCACCGGCACGCCGTTGGCTTCCAGCGCGCGCGCCAGCTTCAGCGGCGTCTGGCCACCGTACTGCACGATCACGCCCTTCGGCTGTTCCAGCTCGACGATTTCCAGCACGTCTTCCAGCGTCAGCGGCTCGAAGTACAGGCGGTCGGAGGTGTCGTAGTCGGTGGAGACGGTTTCCGGGTTGCAGTTGACCATGATGGTTTCAAAACCATCTTCGCGCAGGGCCAGTGCCGCGTGCACGCAGCAGTAGTCGAACTCGATGCCCTGGCCGATGCGGTTCGGACCGCCGCCCAGGATCATGATCTTGTCGCGGTTGCTCGGCGCCGCTTCGCACTCGTCCTCGTAGGTCGAATACAGATAGGCGGTGCTGGTGGAGAACTCGGCCGCGCAGGAGTCGACGCGCTTGTAGACCGGGCGCACCTTGTGGGCACGACGCAGCGCGCGCACGGCCGCTTCGTTGGTACCGGTCAGTTCGGCCAGGCGTGCATCGGAGAAACCGGCGCGCTTGAGCTTGCGCAGGCGCGCGGCGTCCAGCGCATCGATGCCGTCGGCTGCGACCTGGGTTTCGGCCTGGATGATCTCTTCGATCTGGTCCAGGAACCACGGGTCGATGTGCGAGAGCGCGAACACTTCTTCAACGCTGAAGCCGGCACGGAACGCATCACCCACGAAGAACAGGCGCTCCGGGCCCGGGGCCTTGAGCTCGCGCTTCATCGTGGTGATGTCGTCTTCGTTGGACAGGTCCAGGCCGGTCGGGTCGAGGCCGACCTTGCCGGTCTCCAGGCCACGCAGCGCCTTCTGCAGCGACTCCTGGAAGGTGCGGCCCATGGCCATCACTTCACCCACCGACTTCATCTGGGTGGTCAGGCGCGCGTCGGCGGCCGGGAATTTCTCGAAGGCGAAGCGCGGGATCTTGGTGACGACGTAATCGATCGACGGCTCGAACGAGGCCGGGGTCAGGCCACCGGTGATTTCGTTCTTCAATTCGTCCAGGGTGTAGCCGACCGCCAGCTTGGCGGCGACCTTGGCGATCGGGAAGCCGGTAGCCTTGGAGGCGAGCGCGGACGAGCGCGACACGCGCGGGTTCATTTCGATCACGACCACGCGGCCGGTGGTCGGGCTGATGCCGAACTGCACGTTCGAACCGCCGGTATCCACGCCGATCTTGCGCAGCACGGCGATGGAGGCATCGCGCAGGCGCTGGTATTCCTTGTCGGTCAGGGTCTGGGCCGGGGCCACGGTGATCGAGTCACCGGTGTGCACGCCCATCGGGTCCAGGTTCTCGATCGAGCAGACAATGATGCAGTTGTCGGCGGTGTCGCGCACCACCTCCATCTCGAACTCCTTCCAGCCCAGCACCGACTCTTCCACCAGCACTTCGGTGGTCGGCGACAGTTCCAGGCCGCGGGTCACGATATCGATCAGCTCTTCGCGGTTGTAGGCGATGCCACCGCCACTGCCGCCCAGGGTGAAGCTGGGGCGGATGATGGTCGGGTAGCCGACGCGGGTCTGGATGTCGATCGCTTCTTCCAGCGTGTGCGCCACCGCGGCGGACGGGCACTCCAGGCCGATCTCGCCCATGGCCACGCGGAACAGCTCGCGGTCTTCGGCCATGCGGATCGCATCGCGCTTGGCGCCGATCAGTTCGACGTTGTACTTCTCCAGCACGCCGTTGTCGGCCAGGTCCAGCGCGCAGTTCAGCGCGGTCTGGCCGCCCATGGTCGGCAGCAGGGCGTCGGGCTTTTCCTTGGCGATGATCTTCTCGACCGTCTGCCAGTTGATCGGCTCGATGTAGACGGCGTCGGCCATCTCCGGGTCGGTCATGATGGTGGCCGGATTGCTGTTGACCAGCACCACGCGGTACCCCTCGTCACGCAGGGCCTTGCAGGCCTGGGCGCCGGAGTAGTCGAACTCGCAGGCCTGGCCGATGACGATCGGGCCGGCACCGATGATGAGGATGGTTTTAAGGTCAGTGCGCTTGGGCATTGTCTTCTCTAAGTCAGTACAGCGTGTCGGGGGTGATCGCACGCTGTCGATCAGGAAACTTCCGGAGCTGCAGCGCCGCGCCGATGGCAGCGGCCCTGCAGGGTGTCGCGATCCGTCGCGCGGTGCCGCCGGCCAGGCCGTCGGCGTGGCGCATCAGGCCTTGGCCTGCGCCATCAGGGCAATGAAACGGTCGAACAGCGGGGCCACGTCGTGCGGGCCCGGGGACGCTTCCGGGTGGCCCTGGAAGGAGAACGCCGGCACGTCGGTGCGGGCGATGCCCTGGTTGGTGCCGTCGAACAGCGACCGGTGGGTCACGCGCAGGGTGGCCGGCAGCGTGGCTTCATCCACCGCGAAGCCGTGATTCTGCGAGGTGATCATCACGCGGCCGTCGTCCAGGTCCTGCACCGGGTGGTTGGCACCGTGGTGGCCATGACCCATCTTCACGGTCTTGGCGCCGGAGGCCAGCGCCAGCAGCTGATGGCCCAGGCAGATGCCGAACACCGGCACCTTCTTGTCCAGGAACACCTTGATCGCCTCGATGGCGTAGTCGCACGGTTCCGGATCGCCCGGGCCGTTGGACAGGAACACGCCGTCCGGGTTCATCGCCAGCACGTCGGCGGCCGGGGTCTGGGCCGGGACCACGGTGATGTCGCAGCCGCGTTCGGCCAGCATGCGCAGGATGTTGAGCTTGGCGCCGAAGTCATAGGCCACCACCTTGTACTGGGGGGCGGCGCTGGCGAACGTATTGGAATCCAGGTCGAGCTGGCCCTCGTTCCAGCTGTAGGCCTTGTCGGTGCTGGTCACCTTGGCCAGGTCCATGCCCTTCAGGCCCGGGAACTTGCGTGCGGCTTCCAGTGCGATGTCCACGTTGATGTCATCGCCCGCCATCAGCGCGCCGTTCTGGGCGCCGCGCTCGCGCAGGATGCGGGTCAACTTGCGGGTGTCGATGCCGGAGATGGCGACCACGCCACGCTGCAGCAGCCAGTCCTGCAGCGAGACCTGGCTGCGCCAGTTGCTGGGACGGCGCGGTACATCGCGCACGATCAGGCCGGCCGACCACACTTTGTGGGCCTCGTCATCCTGGTCGGTCATGCCGGTGTTGCCGATATGCGGGTAGGTCAGCGTGACCATCTGCCGGGCGTAGGAGGGAT
This sequence comes from Stenotrophomonas sp., assembly GCF_032099025.1. GTDB lineage: Bacteria > Pseudomonadota > Gammaproteobacteria > Xanthomonadales > Xanthomonadaceae > Stenotrophomonas. The sequence continues at coordinate 162,789 of NZ_DAMCID010000003.1, read as the reverse complement.
CAGTCAGCACTTCCTGGTAACCGGTCATGGCGGTGTTGAACACCACCTCACCGACGGACAGGCCGGGCGCGCCTACGGATTCGCCCTCGAATACGGTGCCGTCTTCGAGGACGAGGATTGCGGCTTGGGTCACGGGAATCTCACTTTGGCTACCGAGGGGTCACCGAAGTCACGCCACGCTTCACGGAAAAGCGGTTGCAAAAAAGCGCGGACTGCGGTGCGGGACCGGTCCGGCTGTCGTGATTCGGCGAGCGGGAATTGTAAAGGCAAGCACCCTCGGACGCCAGCGTTTGCATGCAATCGCCAGCGTACGGCTGCGTCCGGCCACCCTGGGGTTCAGGCGTGGCCGGCATGCCTGTTCAGGTTGGACTGGCTGCTACCAGATCCCGCACACGGTAGCTGCCGGGCGCGCGCCCGTTCAGCTGGAGGGCGGCAAACAGCGCGCCCCGGGCGAAGATGTCGCGGTTGGTGGCGCGGTGGACCAGCTCGATGCGCTCGCCCAGGCCCGTGAACTGGACCAGATGTTCGCCGACGATGTCGCCGGCGCGCAGGCTGGCGTAATGCGGCGCGGCGCCGCCCTTCTGGGCGGCGGCACCCAGCGTGAGCGCGGTGCCGGACGGGGCGTCCTGCTTGTGCACATGGTGCGATTCGACGATGTCGCAGTCCCAGCCGGCCAGGGCGGCGGCGGCGCGTTCGACCAGCTCGTCGAGCACGGCCACGCCCAGGCTGAAGTTGGAGGCCCACACCAGCGGAATGCGCGCGGCGGCCTGGATCAGGGCCTGGCGCTGGGTCTCGGTGATACCGGTGGTGCCCGAGACCAGCCCTGCCCCGCGCTCGACGCACAGGGCCAGGACGGGATCAAAGCCCTCCGGCAGGCTGAAGTCGATGGCGACATCGAACTGCGGCGCACCGTGCAGCTCGCTGGCGGCGAAGTGCGGCACGCCCTCGACCACCCGCTGGGCGGGCGAGCGGCGGGTAACGGCGGCAACGACCTGCAGGTCGTCGCGCTCGGCGGCCAGGCGCAGCAGGGCCTGGCCCATGCGACCGGACGCGCCGTGGATGAGCAAACGAAGGGGGGGAGTAGTCATGTCCGCAGGCTAGCTGAAAGGCATTCGAAGCGGTAGGGCAACGTCAACAGCATCGGCTCTGCGCTGTTATCTGGCTGGGCGGGACCGGGGCAGGCTTGCGGGGACGCCGTAAACCCATCCATGCGGGGCTTGGTCGCGGCTTGCGCGTGCGCGCTGTCCTGCGCGCACGGCAAGACCGGGGTTGGGCTCCTGCCCAACCCGTCGGGCGTATACGCCCGACCCATGCGGCTCACACCCCCGCAACCCTGCCCCGGCTCCACCCTCGACAGTTTCTCGATGACGGAAACGAAAACCGGGTCGCGTCGCGTCGCGTGGTCAATGCTGCTTCGGCGTGGTCGGCCCACAACTGTCGCAACCACCACATGCACCGCCACCGCCGGTAGCGGGTGGTGCGATCTTTCGGCCCAGCGCCTGCATCCAGGTGGCGCGCTGCGGTTTCACCAAGCCTAGTGCGATTGCCCCGCGCGCCTTGCGCACCGTGCCTGGAAACTGCTTTTTCAGCACTACCCAGGCGCTGAGCAGGACGATCAGCGCGACCACGATGTACTGCAGCAGCAGGCCGGTCGCCATCAGCCGCCGCCCAGCGCCACGGTCACCTGGTAGGTGACCAGCGCCGCCAGGTAGGCGGCGGCGAAGAGGTAGAAGGTGGCGAAGCCAACCTGCTTCCAGGAGTTGGTTTCGCGCTTGATCGTGGCCAGGGTGGAAATGCACATCGGCGCGTAGATGAACCACACCAGCAGCGACAGCCCGGTGGCCAACGACCAGCCATGGGCGACCACCGGCGTCAGCGCCTGGATGGCGGCGTCGTCGTCGGCGGCCGACAGCGCATAGATGGTGGCCAGCGAGGACACCGCCACTTCGCGCGCGCCCATGCCGGGGATCAGCGCGATGCAGATCTGCCAGTTGAAGCCCAGCGGGGCGAAGACGATCGCCATCGCGTGGCCGATCTGGCCGGCGAAGCTGTAGTCGATCGCCGGCATCGTGGCGTTCTCCGGCGCACCCGGGAAGGACAGCAGCACCCACAGCAGGATGGTCAGCGAGAGGATGATGCCGCCCACGCGCTTGAGGAAGATCATGCCGCGCTCGTACAGGCCTACCGCCAGGTCACGCGGATGCGGAATGCGGTAGGACGGCAGCTCCAGCATCAACGGATGCTCGCTCTTGTCGCGACGCCACTTCTTCATCACCCAGGACATCGCCAGTGCGCTGAAGATGCCGGCCGCATACAGGCCGAACAGCACCAGGCCCTGCTGGCTGACAAAGCCCCACAGCGTCTTCTGCGGAATGAAGGCGCCGATCAGCAGCGCGTACACCGGCAGGCGTGCCGAGCAGGTCATCAGCGGTGCGACCAGGATGGTAGCCAGGCGGTCGCGCGGGTCCTGGATGCTGCGGGTGGCCATGATGCCGGGAACCGCGCAGGCGAAGCTGGACAGCAGCGGGATGAACGAACGCCCGGAGAGCCCGGCCGAGGCCATCATGCGGTCGAGCAGGAACGCCGCGCGCGGCAGGTAACCCGATTCCTCCAGCGCCAGGATGAAGGCGAACAGGATCAGGATCTGCGGCAGGAACACCACCACCCCGCCCACGCCGGCGATGATGCCGTCGGTGAGCAGGCTGGTCAGCGGGCCCGGGGGCAGGTTGGCGCCCACCACCTCGCCCAGCCAGCCGAAGCCGGCCTCGATGCCGTCCATCATCGGTGTGGCCCAGGCGAACACCGCCTGGAAGATCAGGAACATCACCACCACCAGGGTGATCAGCCCGAATACCGGGTGCAGCAGCCAGCGGTCCAGCGCGTCGTCGATCTTCGCGGTACGGGTGGGCATGCTGACCGCGGCGGCGAGGATGCCGCGCACCTGGGCGTGGTAGTCCGCTTCCCCGGCCACAGCCGCCACCAGCGGGGCATCCAGGTGCGGCACCATCGCGTCCAGCCGTTCCACCAGCGCCTGCGCGCCGTTGCGGCGCACCGCCACGGTTTCCACCACCGGCACGCCCAGCGCCTGTTCCAGCGCCGGTACGTCGATCTTGATGCCGCGGCGCTCGGCCGCATCCACCATGTTCAGCGCCACGATCATCGGCTTGCCCAGCTCGCGCAGTTCCAGCGCGAAGCGCAGATGCAGGCGCAGGTTGGTGGCGTCGATCACGCACAGCAGCACGTCCGGCGCGGCCTCGCCGGGATAGAAACCCCGGCACAGGTCGCGGGTGATCGCCTCGTCCAGGCTGGCCGGCTGCAGGCTGTAGGCGCCCGGCAGATCCAGCACGGCGAACTCGCGCCCGGACGGCGCGCGCAGGCGGCCTTCCTTGCGTTCCACCGTGACACCGGTGTAATTGGCCACCTTCTGGCGACTGCCGGTGAGCTGGTTGAACAGCGCGGTCTTGCCGCTGTTGGGGTTGCCGACCAGGGCGATGCGCAGGGTGGCGGCGGCGCTCATGCGGCCGCTCCGTCTGCAACCGCGGTGATGTCGATGCGCTTGGCTTCGGAAATCCGCAGCGCGAACCGGGTGAACCCGACCTGCACCAGCAGCGGTTCGCCGCCGATCGGACCACGGGCTACCAGACGCACATCTTCACCTTTGACGAAACCCAGTTCCCTGAGCCGGCGGGCGATGGCGTCGTTTGCATGGAGGTCGCGCACCGATTCCACCAGAGCGGAGCCGTGCAGCGGCAGATCGGACAACGTCACAGGTCGCCTTCGGTCGATAAGAATGGTTATCAATTCTAGCATCGCCGCGTCGCGTCATGGCCCGGGCCCCATGGCCCGCTATGATCCATACATGTATGGAGCAGGCGCAGGTCCCCGATGAGTGACGCTTTACGGATTGAACGCAGCGCGGCCGTGCTGACCCTGTGGCTGAACCGCCCCACCCTGCACAACGCCTTCGACGCCGGGCTGATCGCCCAGCTCACGGCGGGGCTGGAAGCGGCCGGCCGCGACGAGCAGGTCCGTGCGGTGGTGCTGGCCGCCACCGGCGCCTCGTTCTCGGCCGGTGCCGACATGCAATGGATGCGCGGCATGGCCGCGGCCAGCGAGGAAGACAACCGCCAGGACTCGATGGCGCTGGCCCGGCTGATGCGTACCCTGGATGAACTGCCCAAGCCCACCATCGCGCGGGTGCACGGGGCGGCGTTTGGCGGCGGGGTCGGCCTGGTGGCCTGCTGCGATATCGCCATTGCCAGCACCACCGCCCGCTTCGGCCTGACCGAAAGCCGGCTGGGCCTGCTGCCGGCCGTGATCTCCCCCTACGTGATCGACGCGATCGGCCAGCGCCAGGCCCGGCGCTGGTTCGCCACCGGTGAGCATTTCGACGCCGACACCGCGCTGCGGATCGGCCTGGTCCACCAGCTGATCGAACCTGAACGGATCGACGAAGCGGTCCAGCGCCAGCTCGGCCTGCTCGACAAGGCCGGCCCGATCGCCTCGTCGTCGGCCAAGGAGCTGGTGCGCCGGGTCACGATCGCTCGCGATCGCGACGCAACCGACCGCGACAATGCCGCGCTGATCGCCCGCCTGCGGGTGTCCGACGAAGGTCAGGAGGGCCTGGGTGCCTTCCTGGACAAGCGCGCCCCTCATTGGGTTACCCAGGACTGAAGGACCTCCCATGCTCGACCACATCGGTATCCGCTGCAGCGATTTCGCGCGCAGCCTGGCCTTCTACCAGCAGGCGCTGGCTCCCTTGGGCATCCGCGTGGTGATGGAGGTCACCGCCGAACAGACCGGCGCCGACGCCCACGCCGGGTTCGGCCGTACCGGCAAGCCGGATTTCTGGATCGGCAACGCGCCCGGTGCCCATGGCGGCGTGCACGTGGCCTTCAGTGCCGGCAGCCGGGACGAGGTGGATGCGTTCCACCGCGCCGCGCTGGCCGCTGGCGGCCGCGACAACGGCGCGCCCGGCATCCGCGAGCACTACCACCCCGACTACTACGGGGCGTTCGTGCTGGATCCGGACGGCAACAATGTCGAAGCGGTCTGCCACCGCCCCACCTGACGGTGGGCTGGCCGCTTTGCCGCCCATCCCGCGTATCCCCCTTTCATGGCCCACAGGGAAACCTGGGCCGCTCCACGTCGCCAGGAACTTCCGTGACCCCATCCCCCACCCGTCCGCGTCAGGCTGTGCGTCTTCCCACCCACGGGGAGCATCGCCATGGATGATTTCGTGCGCATCGTCGAGGTCGGCCCGCGCGATGGGCTGCAGAATGAAGCCCAGCCGGTGGCCACCGCCGACAAGATCGAGCTGATCCGCCAGCTGTCGCTGACCGGCCTGCGCACCATTGAAGCCACCAGCTTCGTCAGCCCGCGCTGGGTGCCGCAGCTGGCCGATGCGGCCGAGGTCTACACCGGGATCGAGCGGATGCCCGGCATCGCCTATCCGGTGCTGGTGCCCAACGAACAGGGCTACGACCGCGCCCGCGCGGTGGGCGTACAGGAAGTGGCGGTGTTCACCGCCGCGTCGGAGACCTTCAACCGCACCAACACCAACGCAGGCATCGACGAATCGCTGGCCCGCTTCGCCCCGATCCTCGAACGCGCCCGCGCCGACGGAGTGAAGGTGCGCGGCTATGTATCCACCGTGCTCGGCTGCCCCTACCAGGGCGACGTGCCGGTCAGCGAGGTGGTCCGCGTGGCGCGCGCGCTGCACAGGATGGGGTGTTACGAAATCTCGCTGGGCGACACCATCGGGGTGGGCACGCCGCGCAAGGCGCGGGCCATGCTGCATGCGGTCGCCGCCGAAGTGCCGATGACGGCGTTGGCCGTGCACTTCCATGACACCTACGGCCAGGCCCTGGCCAACATCGATGCGTGCCTGGAGGAAGGCGTGCGCGTGGTCGATTCGGCCGTGTCCGGGGCCGGCGGTTGCCCGTACGCCAAGGGCGCCAGCGGCAACGTCGCCAGCGAGGACGTGGTGTACCTGCTGCAGGGCATTGGCATGCAGACCGGCATCGACCTTCCCGCATTGGCCGCGACCGGCCGCTGGCTCGCCGCCCTGCTCGGTCGCGAAACCGGCAGCAAGGCGGGAAAGGCACTGGCCGCCACATGAGTCGACGCCGCCCGCGCAAGGATGCAGCGGTCGGTGACCACCTCACCGCGCACGTGCATGCGCTGGCGGCCCTGCAGCAGGCGCTGGCGCAGCCGCCCGGCGAAGACGTGCACGGCCTGCTTCGCAACGTGCAGCAGGCCCTGCAGGAGGCGATGGACGAACGCCAGCTGGCGCTGCGGCGCTACACCGCGCTGTTCGATGCGGTGCCCGACCCGGTGAGCATCCTCAGCGAATCGGGGGTGGTGCTGGACCTCAACAAGGCCGGCGTGCGCGCCTACGGCCGGGCCCGCGAAGACATCATTGGCCAGCCCATCGAGCTGTTGAACCCGGACCTGCCCAGCGACCACCTGGACCCGGTCTGGGAAGCGCTTCGGCGCGGGGAGACCTACGTCATCGAGGTCACCAACATGCGCGGCGACGGCAGCCGGTTTCCGGTGGAGGTGCATTCGGCCGGGTTCGAACACCAGGACGAGCACTGCATCGTGGCGGTGGCGCGCGACCTGAGCAGCCGCTGGCAGGCCGAATCGCGCTACCGGCTGCTGATGGAATCCATCGACAAGGGCGTGATCCTGTTCGACCGCAACCTGCACGTGGTGTCGGCCAACCCGGCCGCGCACCGCATCCTGGGCACCCAGGGCAACGGCGGCAGCCTGAAGGCGCTGCTGGCAGCCGAGGACTGGATCAGCGTGGACGAGCACGGCCACCCGCTGACCCGCGAACAGTGGCCGGCCAGTGAGGCGTTGCACCGCGGGCGCATCGTACGGAGCACGATCGTGGGCCTGTACCACCGCCCGCGCGGGCGGATGATCTGGATCTCCACCACCAACGTGCCCGTGTACGGCACCGGCCGCGATACGCCCGACCACGTGTTCGGGCTGTTCAGCGACATCACCGAGCTCAAGCGCAACAACACCCTGTTCGACCGCGCGCAGTCGCTGGCCCACATCGGCGGCTGGGAATGGGACCGGGGCCTGCAGCGCCTGTACCTCACCGATGAGGCCGCGCGCATCCTCGGCCAGGAACCGCCGCTGCAGGACATGGCGCACCTGATGGAGTGCCTGCGCCTGGACGACCGCTCCCAGCTGCAGCAGGCGCTGCTGGATGTGATCGACCGCCAGGCACCGTTCGAGCTGGAACTGCAGGGGCAACGCAGCGACGGGCATTCGTTCTGGGTGCGCATGATCGGCGAGGCCGAGGCCGGCGACGTCAATGCCGCGCGCATCGCGGGCACCGTGCAGGACATCACCTCGCGCAAGCATGCCGAAGAAACCCTGCGCATCCAGGCGCGCACCGATCCACTCACCGGCATCATGAACCGCGATGCGGTGCTGACCGACCTGGCCACGCGCATGGCCAGCCCCACCCACTGCCGGGTGGGGGTGCTGTACATCGACCTGGACCGGTTCAAGACCGTCAACGACCTGCTCGGCCACAACGCCGGCGACGAACTGCTGATCGATGCCACCCGCCGCATCTCCACCGCGATCGGTACCGAAGGGCTGGTGGCCCGCTTCGGCGGCGACGAGTTCCTGGTGGTGTGCGACACCCGCGACCAGCCGGACCAGCCCGAGCGCCTGGCCGAGGCGATCACCCACGCCTTCTCCACCCCGTTCCGCTTCGGCAGCGACGAGTTCGCCGTGACCACCAGCATCGGCATCGCGCGGGCCCCGCAGGACGGGCTGCGCCCGCAGCAGCTGATCCAGAACGCCGACATCGCCATGTACGACTGCAAACGCCGCACCCGCAACGGCTGGCAGGTGTTCTCACCCGAACTGGCGCAGCGCCAGCACGATCGGCTGCAGATCGAAAGCAAGCTGCACCGCGCGCTGGACGACGACGAGTTCCATCTGGTCTACCAGCCACAGGTGAACCTGCACACCGGCCAGATGGTGGCCGCCGAGGCCCTGATCCGCTGGCGCAACACACAGCTGGGCGAGCTGCGCCCGGACATCTTCATCGGCCATGCCGAAAGTACCGGCGACATCGTGCGCATCGGGCTGTGGGTGTTGAACGAAGCCTGCCGGCAGGTCCGCCAGTGGCAGGATGCGGGGCTGGGCATCGTGCGGGTCGCGGTCAACGTCTCCTACCGCCAGTTCGTGGGCGAGGACCTGGCGCGCAACGTGCGCCAGGCACTGGACCAGTACGGCCTGCCCGGGAGCGCGCTGGAACTGGAATTCACCGAGCGGGTGCTGATCGAAGACGCGCCGGACACCCTGCAGACCTTCGCCCGGCTGCGCGAAATGGGGGTGCTGCTGACCATCGACGACTTCGGCGAAGGCTACAGCGCGCTCAACTACCTGCGCCGGCTGCCGATCCACGGGCTCAAGCTCAGCCAGCTGTTCGTCGAGGGCGTGCCGGGCAACCGATCGGACGTGGCCGTCTGCGAGGCGGTATGCGGCATCGCACGCAGCCTGGGGCTGGGCCTGGTCGCCGAAGGCATCGAATCGGAGGAGCAGCGGCGGTTCCTGCATGGCATGGGCGTGACGGTCGGCCAGGGCTTCCTGTTCGCGCCTGGCCTGGCCCCGGACGAGTTTGCCCGGCGGCTGGCGCCGCGCCACTGAGCCCTGCACGCGCTGCACAACGGCGAACGCGCCGGCATCCGCTAGAATCGGCGGCTCTTGAACCAGCGGGATCGTGCAATGCAGCTGTCTTCTGTCCGCGCCGTTGTCACCGGCGGCGTTTCCGGCCTTGGCCTGTCCGTCGCCCAGTTCCTGGTCGGCCAGGGCGCCAAGGTGGCCCTGTTCGACCTCAATGACGACAAGGGTGCGGCCGCCGTGGCCGACCTGGGCGAGGCCAATGCCCGCTACTTCAGCACCAACGTCAGCGACGAGGCCGCCGTGGCCACGCAGATCGATGCCGCGCACGACTTCCTGGGCGGCCTCAATGCCGTGGTCAGCTGCGCCGGCATCCTCGGTGCCGGCCGCGTGCTGGGCAAGGAGGCGCCGATGGCGCTGTCCACGTTCCAGAACACGATCATGGTCAACCTGGTGGGCAGCTTCAACGTCGCCAAGGCCGCCGCCAACCGCATGCAGCACAACACGCCCGGCGAAGACGGCGAGCGCGGCGTGATCATCAACACCGCCAGCGTGGCCGCGTACGAAGGCCAGATCGGCCAGGCCGCCTACGCCGCGTCCAAGGGTGGCGTGGTCAGCATGACCCTGCCGATGGCCCGCGAACTGTCGCGTTTCGGCATCCGCGTGATGACCATCGCGCCGGGCATCTTCTGGACCCCGATGGTCGACGGCATGCCGCCGGCCGTGCAGGAGTCGCTGGCCGCCTCGATTCCGTTCCCGCCCCGCCTGGGCAAGCCGGACGACTTCGCCAGCCTGGTCGGACACATCCTCGGCAACACCTACCTCAATGGCGAAACCATCCGCCTGGACGGTGCCGTGCGCCTGGCACCCAAGTAAGCAAGCACCCTACCTCCCACGAACCGACCTTCATTCCCATGAAAGCCAACGACATCAAGAAAGGCAACGTCGTCGAATACAACGGCGGCGTTTACCAGATCCGCGACATCGAGCGCAGCTCGCCACAGGGCCGCGGCGGCAACGTCCGCTTCCGCTTCATCATGTACAGCGTGCCGGGCGGCAACAAGCTCGACGCCAGCTTCGACGCCGACGACAATCTGCCGGAAGTCGAGCTGCTGCGCCGCCAGTCCACCTATTCGTACAAGGACGGCGATGCGTTCGTCTTCATGGACGATGAGGATTACACGCCCTACACCCTGGATGCCGATGTCATCGGCGACGACGCCGGTTACATCACCGACGGACTGACCGGCATCTACGTGCAGGTCATCGACGACCAGCCGGTGGCCGTGCAGATGCCGAGCAGCGTGGTGCTGGAAGTGGTCGAGACCCCGCCCGAGCTGAAGGGTGGCACCGCCACCAAGCGCCCGAAGCCGGCCAGGCTCAGCACCGGCCTCGAAATCATGGTGCCGGAGTACATCTCCAACGGCGAACGCGTGCTGGTCAACACCGCCACCGGCGAATTCGCCGGTCGCGCCGATTGACCGTGCGTAGCGCCACCCCATGGGTGGCTGCCTGCACCACGGCCCTGCTCGTCCTGCTCGCGGCGTGTTCGCCGCGGGCAGCCGACCAGCACGTGGACGCCAGCGCCGCTGACCCAGTGCCTCCGGCAACGGACGTGGCTGCGGTCAGCGCGGCTGCGCCCGCACAGGACGCGGCGGCGGTGGCCGATACGCCCGACCCATTCGACGCACTGCAACGTGCCCGTGCCGATGCCGGCTGCGAGGTGTCCGACGATGTCTACGATCTGGACGACATCCGCGTCTACTGCAGCGTGCCTGCGGATGTCCGCGCCTTCCTGGCGCGCGAGAACACCTGCCAGCATTTTGCCGGTGAAGAAGCCTATGACGAGGCGCGCCGCCGTGAGCTGGAACAGGCGAGCGCGGAATTCTGCGACGGGCGCGAACAGCAGTTCGCCGACCTGTTCGAGCAGCACCGCGATGACTGCTCCCTCCGCGGCGCGCTCATCAACATCGGCAACCGCTACGACCTGTTCACCCTGGTCGCGCCGGACCCGTGCCGCGCACAGGACTGAGCTCGCTTGCGGTCGCCCCGCTCAGGGACGCTCGGCCAGCGACGGCGCACCCGCGAAGTCGCCGCACCCGTGGTACTGGCGTGCCCCCACCGTCAGCATCACCGTGGCACCGAATCCCTGCCCGCTCATGGTGTCCTGGCAGACGGTGCGCTGGAAACTGAGCTTGATGTCGGTGCCATCGGCGGCCTTGCCTGACCAGCCGTCCTTGCCCTGGGTGGGCGAGGCAACCTCGAACGTCTGTTCGCCGTAGCCGGTCTCCACGTGGAGACGGGGAGCGTCGCCCGCGCTTACCTGGGCCAACCAGCCGGGCTCGTTGCCGGTGGCACGGAAGGCCGTCGCGGCAACGGGAGCGGCGGCCGCCACGACCTCGCCTTCCTTCCCGGAACCGGTGCAGGCACGCTCAGGCTCACCCTTGAGCGAGAGCGTGCCCTCGGTGGTGCCCTTGGTCCAGAAGGTGTTGCCCTGCCCGTCGCCGTACCTGGCGCCGGAGGCCGCCACTTCGTTGGCCATCGCGAAGGTGCGGTTGCCCGCCACCAGGGTCGCGGCGTCCTGTCCGCGATAGGTTGCCTGCACGGCAAGATCACCGCACTGGAAGGCATAGACGCGTTCGTCGGAGGTGGGCGCGGCCGCGGGCGGCGCCACTTCATTCCCGGCGGGGCTGGCGCCGGGCGGTGTGCCCCCGGCCTGTTGTGCCGGCTGGCACGCCGCCAGGGCGGCGGCGATGGCCAGGCTGGAAATCAAGGGAGATGCACGCATGTTCGACTCCTTGCCGATGTTCTGGTTCAACCGGAGATGCTAGCGCCCGCCGTGTTAGCGGGGGTGAAACGCCTGCGGCGCCGCGTCGCGCGGTGGACACGCATGGCGTGTCTCTACGAACCGTTACGTGCACAGGACGATTACGCTGAAATCCCGTAGAGCCACGCCATGCGTGGCTGTTTTTCGCCGGGCACCGCGCAGCCACGCAGGGCGTGGCTCTACGGTGCGCGCGCGAGCTGGCGCATGCGGTTGCCCAGACGGTTCAGCGTTTCGTCGATCGTCGCCAGCTCCTGCTGCTCGTGCGCCGGCAGCTGCGCGCGCAACTGCGCCTGCAGCGCCGTCCACGCCGGGATGCCGCGCGCGCTGATCTGGCGTGTGGCGTCGGCAGCGATGACCCGCTCTTCCGCCGTCGGCAAGCCATACCCATTGCTGCCAACCAGCCCTGCCGGATTCACCAGTTGCCCCGCGTCGTCCAGCAGTGCGCGCAGCGACGCGAGCGCCGCATCCTCGCCGGCGCCTGAACCCTCCAACGCACGCTTCAACCCGTCGCGCGCCCGCAGCTCTTCCCGGTTGCGCGCTGCCTGCTCCAGCAGCAACAGCGCCGAGGTGGCGCGCAAGCCGCCGCGTTCGGCCCATGCCGCGCGCTGCGCGGCGGGCAGCTGCAGCCACGCGGTGACCTGCGCGGTCGGGAGCACCAGTTCCGCGCGCGCCACATCGAACAGCTGCTGGTAATGCGCCTGCGCCGACGGAAAGTAGTAGCCCAACCGCATGGCCTCGCGCCGATCCTCCAACACTGCGCCATCCGCACGCCCCTGCCGCTCCAGCCGACGGAGCAGGCCACTCGGGCTGAGCCGGTTCAGCCCAGGGTCGGCCCAACGCGGCACGCCTTCCTGCAGCAACTTGCCGGTTTCCACCGCGCAGTTGTTGCTCACGAATCGGTACCGCCCGTCATAGCTCCAATGCACCTGCCCTACCCGCTCCAGCAGCGTGGCGATGTCGCCCGGCTGCAACGCCAGCGGTACCGACACCAGGCCGCGCAGCTCCAACTGGGTGTATTCGTTGATGACCTGGTTGAGCGGCAGCACGAACAAGCGCGATGGATACGCGCCGGTGAGGCCGCGCCAACTTGAAATCTGCACATCGCCGACGAAGGCACGGAACGACAACACCCGGTGGTGGGCCAGATCCAGCCGGCACCCCGGACCGCGTGGCCGTCCGGGGGCACAGATCACCAACCGCAGCATGCTGTGGCCCCAGCGGCTCATCAGTTGGTCGTTGCCTTCGGCCAGCAGGTAATCCACCGCGTACACCCGCTGCGGATCCAGTTCCAGCAGCGAGGCCTCGCCGGTGACATCGCCCGCCTGCACCAGCGCCACGCGCGGGTCGCACGCCGACTGCGGCCTGGCCCCGATGTGGTCGGCAAACCACGCCGCCAGTGCCGGGCGCCGGCAGGCATAGTTGGCATCAAGCAGGTAGTGCTCGGCATTGACCGCCAGGTACTCGGCCGGGCTGTGCCGTTCGTAGGGATCGGGGCTGCGGTCGGTGAACGCATTCGCGCCGCGGCCCAGCCGCCACGGACGCCGCTGCCAGCCGGCCAGGTCACGCCAGCGTGCGCTGTACGACCACCCGCCGCCGGGGGCGCGATCCAGCACATGGGTCAACTCATGGATCAGCGCGGCCTGCACCGCACGCGGCAACGGCTGGCCGGGCTGGACCTCGTCAAGCAGGCTGCGCCGCAGGGTGATGGCACCGTGCCGGGCACGACCATGCACGGTATCGGGGAGCCGATCCGACCATGACAGCGTTACGGGAGCGGCGAAGCGTGCCTGCCAGGACGCAGGTAACAGCGCGGGCGCCGCGTCCAGCACGGCGTTGGCCTTCGCGACCTGCTCGGGGTCGAGACCGTCCGCCTGCAACTGCAGCTTCAGGGCGGCATGGGCGGCCGGGGCGGACAGCAACGCCGCCAAGACCGCCGCGCATCGGCGCAGGGCCCGGCGGCGGGGTTGCATCAGCGGGCCAGCAGGGCCTGGGCGAGCTGCATGTCGCTGGCATCGCGCTGGGCGGCGCCGGTTTCACGCAGGTGCAGCAGCGCGGCCTCCAGGCGGGCACCGCGGATGGCACCGTCGGTGGCCACGAATGCGGCCGCATCTTCGCGGGCGTCGACCACCACCTTGTCGTCGTCCGAGCTGGACGACCCGGCCGACGACGCGCCGGAGGCGGAACCGGCCGAAGAACCGGCGAAGCTGGACGCGACGGCGGACAGCGGCAGCGCAAGCACGGCGAGGAGCAGGATCGATCGCATCATGTTCGGGTCATTCAAGACAGGAAAGCGCAAAGGGTATCGGCTGCGTGAAATCCTGTCGCCTGCTACAGGTCGAAAACCTTGCCGGGATTCAGCAGCCCTTGGGGATCAAACGCACGTTTGACCGCCTTCATCAGCGCTATTTCCGCCGCGCCACGGGTGCTGTCCAGGTAGCCCTTCTTGACCAGCCCGATGCCGTGTTCGGCCGAGATGCTGCCGTCGAAATCCTTCAGCACCTGCGCCAGCAGCTTGGTCACGTCCTCGCACTGCTGCAGGAACTGCGCGCCATCGGTGCCATCGGGCTTGAGCACGTTGATGTGCAGGTTGCCGTCGCCGATGTGGCCGAACCAGACCACGTCGAAGTGCGGGTAGGCCTCGCCGATCAGCGCCTGGGTGCGCGCCATGAACGCCGGCATGGCCGAGATCCGCACCGACACGTCGTTCTTGTAGGGCGTGTAGCGCGCCACCGCCTCGGTGATGCCTTCGCGCAGGCGCCACAGCTGCGCGGCCTGTGCATCACTCTGGCTGACTACGCCATCGCTGACCCAGCCCTGCTCCATGCAGGCTTCGAAGGCGGCCATCGCGGCGGCCTCCTGCGCGTCGTCGCCCGCCGCGAATTCGGTCACCACGTAGAAGGGGTGGACCTCGGCGAACGGGGCCTGCGCGCCATGCGCCAGCACGTGCTCCAGCGCCCGGTCGGTGAAGAATTCGAAGGCCTGCAGCTGCATGCGCTCGCGGAAGGCGGCGAACACCTGCATCAACACCTCGAACGACGGCAGCGCCAGCAGCATCACGTTGCTGGCCGGCGGCGGATCGGTGAGCTTCAGGGTGGCCTCGACGATCACGCCCAAGGTGCCCTCGGACGCGATCAGCAGCTGGCGGAAGTCATAGCCGCTGGAGTTCTTGATCAGCCCCTTGTTGAGTTCGAGCAGCTCGCCGCTGGCGGTGACCACCTTCAGCCCGGCGATCCATTCGCGGGTATTGCCGTAGCGGATCACGCGGATGCCGCCGGCATTGGTGGCGATGTTGCCGCCGATCGAGCACGAGCCACGCGCCGCGAAATCGACCGGGTAGATCAGGCCGTGATCGCGTGCGGCATTGTGGACCGCCTCCAGCGCCATGCCGGCCTGGACCGTCAGCGTGCGGTCCACCGCGTCGAAGGCCAGCGGCTTGTTCATGCGTTCCAGGCTGAGCACCAGCTCGCCCTGCGCTGCCACCGCGCCGCCACTCAGGCCGGTTCGCCCACCGGAGGGCACCACGGCCACGCCCTGGGCACTCGCCCAGCGCAGGATGGCCTGGACCTGTTCGACGCTGCCGGGCAGCGCGATCGCCAGGGGCGCCGGCGTCCAGCGACGGGTCCAGTCGCGCCCGTAGTGTTCCAGGTCGCCCGGCTCGGTCGTGAGCCGCAGCCCGGGGCAGTCCTGCAGGAGCGATTCAAGGCGCGGGTCGGTCATGGGAACAAGAGCGGGCGGGAATCGGAAAGGGTAGCGCACGCCCGTGGGTCGTGCGACCTCGGCCGATATTGGTCGCATCTGAAACCGTCCGCACCGGCCATGGCGCACCGCACCATCGGCGCCCGATCTGGCATAGTGGGCAGCTCCCGTCCAACATGCTGCCGCTCGCCCATGTCGCCGAAGAAGACCTCGTTCCCGAAGCAGGATATCCGCGTGTTGTTGCTGGAGGGGGTGAGCCAGACCGCGATCGACGTGTTCAGCGCTGCCGGTTACTCCCAGATCGAACTGCACAGCAAGGCGCTGCCCGAGGACGAGCTGAAGGCCCGCATCGCCGAAGCGCACATCGTGGGCATCCGCTCGCGCACCCAGCTCAGCGCCGACGTGCTGTCGCACGCCAAGCGCCTGATGGCGGTGGGCTGCTTCTGCATCGGCACCAACCAGGTGGACCTGGATGCCGCCGAACTGGCCGGCATACCGGTCTTCAATGCCCCCTATTCCAATACGCGCAGCGTGGCCGAACTGGTGATCGCCGAGGCGATCATGTTGACCCGCGGCATTCCGCAGAAGAACGCCGAATGCCATCGCGGCGGCTGGTCGAAGTCGGCCGCGGGCAGCCACGAAGTGCGCGGCAAGACCCTGGGCATCATCGGTTACGGCCACATCGGCACCCAGGTGGGGGTGATGGCCGAAGCAATGGGCATGCAGGTGATCTTCCACGACATCGAAACCAAGCTGTCGCTCGGCAACGCGCGCGCGGCGATCGATCTGGACGACCTGCTGTCCCGCGCCGACATCGTCACCGTGCACGTGCCCGAGACGCCGGCCACCCAGTGGCTGATCGGCGCACCGCAGCTGGCCCGCATGCGTGCCGGCGCGCACCTGATCAACGCCGCGCGCGGCACCGTGGTCGACATCGATGCGCTGGATGCGGCGCTGCGTTCGGGCCACATCGGCGGCGCGGCGCTGGACGTGTTTCCGGTCGAGCCCAAGGGCAACGGCGACGCGTTCGTGTCGCCGCTGACCGCGCACGACAATGTCATCCTCACCCCGCACGTGGGGGGCAGCACGCTCGAAGCGCAGGACAACATCGGCATCGAAGTGGCGGCCAAGCTGGTGCGCTACAGCGACAACGGCAGCACCCTGTCGGCGGTCAACTTCCCGGAAGTGACCCTGCCCGAGCATGAGGACAGCCTGCGCCTGCTGCACATCCACCAGAACGTGCCGGGCGTGCTGTCCAAGGTCAACGAGATCTTCTCGCGCCACAATGTCAACATCGACGGCCAGTTCCTGCGCACCGATCCGAAGGTGGGCTACGTGGTGATCGACATCACCGCCAGCGAGGCACAGGCCGGCGCCGTGCGTGACGAGCTGGCCGCGATTCCGGGCACCTTGCGGACGCGCGTTCTGTATTGATCGCAGCGGCGACAGACGGTGCGGGCGCGCGGCGCGATGCGCGTTGGAATCAGCGCGCCAGCCACCGTTTGGCCATGCGCGGCAACGAATCGTCGCCGTCAGGCGTCTCGATCGCCGCGTTGGCCACGTCGACCACCTCGCGCCAGGCCAGTGCCAGCGATTCCTCGCTGATCGCGAAGGTCTCGCTGCCCAGCGCACGGACCACATAGCGCGCGTCGTAATGCCAGTGCCCCGGAACGTCCGTACGTTCGGGAATCCAGTGCTTGTCGATGTCCAGCAGCACGCCGTCCTCCAGCACCAGCCCGCCCAGCCCGGATTCCTCCTCGGCCTCCTTCAGCGCCACCTGGGCCAGGTCGCGCTCGCCGTCGGCATGCCCGCCCAGCTGCAGCCAGCGGTCCAGCTTGCGGTGGTGGGTCAGCAGCACCCGCGCGCCGTCGGCGCTGACCAGCCAGGCGCTGCCGGTGAAGTGCCCGGCCAGGCGGCTGCGCAGGAACGGGTTCTCCGGGTCGTCCAGCAGTGTGCTGAATTCGTCAGCCAGCGCGGCGTGTTCGGGGTAACGACGGGCGTAATCGGCCAGTTGGGCGCGCAGCGCGGCGTCAAGTCCTACAACGGATTCAGGGATAAGGGACATGGCGACCGGGGTGGGAAGAAGAATATGACGATTATCGCCGGTCATGCTGCATTTGCGCTTGTGCGCAGGCTTCAGCTTTGGCTAAGGTACAGCGGTCGCCCTCGTGGGGGCGGCACAGCGATTCATCAAGGTGCGCGGCAATGCATCGCGCACCTACCTTTTTATTCAGCGGGGCCGAGCCCCGCTCTACTGGGAAGCATTGCATGCTGAAGTCTCTGTTGAGGGTCAAGCCGGTCGAACCGGCCGGCCACGTTGATGCCGGCGAGCCGGTCGAAGGCAGCCTGGACGGCGAAGCCACACTGAAACGGACCCTCACGGCGAAACACCTCATCATGCTCGGCATCGGCGCGGTGATCGGCGCCGGCATCTTCGTGCTGACCGGCCAAGCCGCCGCCAACCACGCCGGCCCGGCGGTGATGCTGTCCTTCGTGATCGCCGGCTTCGCCTGCGCCCTGGCCGGGCTGTGCTATGCCGAGTTCGCCGCGATGATGCCGGTCTCCGGCAGCGCCTACTCCTACTCCTACGCCACCCTGGGCGAAGGCATGGCCTGGTTCATCGGCTGGTGCCTGGTGCTGGAATACCTGTTCGCCTCGGCGTCGGTGGCGGTGGGCTGGTCGGCGTACCTGATCAGTTTCATCACCACCACATTGCACATGCCCTTCCCCGACGCGCTCAGCTCGGCCCCCATCGCCTGGACCGGTCATGAGTTCGTATCCTCCGGGAAGCTGTTCAACCTGCCGGCGGTACTGATCGTGGCGGCGGTGTCCGGCCTGCTGTACGTGGGCGTGACCCAGTCGGCCTTCGTCAACGCGATCATCGTGGCCATCAAGGTCACCGTGATCTGCCTGTTCATCGGCTTCGGCGCCATGTACATCGACCCGGCCAACTGGACGCCCTTCATCCCCGAAAACACCGGCGTGTCCGGCGAGTTCGGCTGGAGCGGCGTGTTCCGCGCGGCGACCATCGTGTTCTTCGCCTACATCGGCTTCGATGCGGTCTCCACCGCGGCAGGTGAAACCAAGGACCCGCAGCGCAACATGCCCATCGGCCTGCTCGGCTCGCTGGCCGTGTGCACCATTGTCTACATCATCGTGTGTGCGGTACTGACGGGCCTGCTGCCGTACAACCTGCTGGGCACCGACAAGCCGGTGGCCACGGCACTGGAAGCCTACCCGAGCCTGTCCTGGTTGAAGACCTTCGTGGAAATCGGCGCGATCGCCGGCCTGTCCTCGGTGGTGCTGGTGATGATGATGGGCCAGACCCGCATCGCCTACACCATCTCGCGCGACGGCCTGCTGCCGAAGATCTTCGGCAAGGTGCACCCCCGTTTCCGCACCCCGTACTGGGCGACCATCGTGGTCGGCGTCCTCGCCGCCACGCTGGCCGGCCTGATGCCGCTGAACGTGCTGGGCGAGCTGGTCTCGATGGGCACCCTGCTGGCCTTCGCCACCGTCTGCGTGGGCGTGCTGGTGCTGCGCTACACGCGCCCGGAGCTGACCCGTCCGTTCCGCGTGCCGGTGGTGTGGCTGATCTGCCCGGTGGGCGCGCTGTCCTGCCTGTTCCTGTTCTGGCAGGCGTTCGTGGTGCATTGGCACCTGTTCGTGGGCTGGACGGTACTGGGCCTGCTGATCTACTTCGGTTACGGCATCCGCCACAGCAAGCTCAACAAGGCGTCCTGATCCATGCTGAAACAACTGTGGGCCACCAAGCACCCGCATGCCGCCCATGAAGACGCCAACGGACTGAGCCTGCGCCGCACGCTCGGCCCGTGGGGCCTGACCGCGCTGGGCATCGGCGCGGTCATCGGCGGCGGCATCTTCGTCATCACCGGCCAGGCCGCGGCCAACCATGCCGGCCCGGCGATCATGCTGTCGTTCGTGCTCGCCGCGATCTGCTGCGCGTTCTGCGCCATGGCGTACGCCGAATTCGCCGCGATGGTGCCGGTCTCGGGCAGCGCCTACACCTACACCTACGCGACCTTCGGCGAGCTCTCGGCCTGGTTCATCGGCTGGATGCTGGTGCTGGAATATGGCGTCTCGGCGTCGGCGGTGGCGGTGAGCTGGACGGGTTATTTCCTGAGCCTGCTCAGCCATTTCGACCTCTACCTGCCAGCGGCGCTGGTCAGCGCACCGCTGGACGCGCAACTGCGCCCCACCGGATCGATCGCCAACCTGCCGGCCGCCATCCTGGTGCTGCTGCTGACCTGGCTGTGCTACGTAGGCATCAGCAAGTCGTCGGCGATGAACATGGCGATGGTGGTCCTCAAGACCGGCCTGATCGTGCTGGTGATCGTGGTCGGCTGGAAGTACGTGGACCCGGCCAACTGGACCCCGTTCATTCCGGCCAACGAAGGACCGGGCAAGTTCGGCTTCGACGGTGTCCTGCGGGGTGCCGCGATGGTGTTCTTCGCCTACATCGGCTTCGAGGCCGTGTCGGTCGCCGCCCAGGAATCGCACCGCCCGCAGCGCGACATGCCCATCGGCATGCTGCTCTCGCTGGTGGTCTGCACCGTGCTCTACATCGCGATGGCCGCAGTGATGACCGGGCTGGTGCCGTACACGATGCTGGGCACCGACGAGCCGGTGGTGACCGCGGTGGCCGCGCACCCGGGCCTGGGGTGGCTGCGCGTGGTGGTGGAGATCGGCGCCTTGATCGGCCTGTCCTCGGTGGTGCTGGTAATGGTGATCGCGCAGCCGCGCATCTTCATGATCATGGCCCGGGACGGCCTGCTGCCGCCGGTGTTCACCAAGATCCACCCGACGTACCGCACCCCGCACATCAACACCGTGATCACCGGCATCGGCATCGCCCTGCTGGCGGCCCTGTTCCCGCTGGACGTGCTGGGCGAACTGACCTCGATGGGCACCCTCATCGCCTTCGCCGCGGTCTGTGCCGGCGTCCTGATCCTGCGCCGCACCCAGCCCGACCTGCCCCGCCCGTTCCGCATCCCGGCCGCCTGGCTGATCTGCAGCCTGGGCGTGCTGAGCTGCCTGGCCCTGCTCTCGGCCATGACCCTGCACAACTGGATGCTGATGGGCGTCTGGACCGTCGTCGGCTTCGCGATCTACTTCGGCTACAGCATGAAACACAGCCGCCTCCGCGGCTGACGGAACGGCCGTCCCGACGGCCCCCGCGCATCACCCTGAAGAGCCGGCCAACATGCCGGCTCTGCTTTTCCCCCTCCCCAGAAATGCTGGCACTCGCCCGGCCCAGCCCATGAAACCTGCTTTTAACGCCTCACGAAGCTAAAATGCCAGCCATGAACTCCACCCCCTATGACACGGCCCGGCTCAGCGAACTGGCCCAGGTGCTGATCGACAACATCCGCGAGCTGGCCCAGGCCGGCTGGACGCCCGCGACCAGCAGCAACTTCTCGCATCGGCTGGACGACCGGCATGCGGCCATCACCGTGTCCGGCAAGGACAAGGGGCGCCTGATCGAAGACGACATCATGGTCGTCGACTTCGACGGCAAGGCCGTCGGCCGCCCGTTGCGCCCCTCCGCCGAGACCCTCCTGCATACCCAGCTGTACCGCCGCTTCCCCGAGATCGGCTGCGTGCTGCACACCCATTCCCCCGTGCAGACCATTGCCTCGCGCCTGTACGCCGCCAACGGCCATATCCGGCTGGAAGGCTACGAGCTGCTCAAGGCCTTCCACGGCAACAGCACCCATGAAACGGCGGTTGAAGTGCCCGTGTTCGCCAACACCCAGGACATGGACGAGCTCGCCGCCAAGGTCGAGGCCACGCTGGACGAAGGCTGCATGTGGGGCTACCTGATCGACGGCCACGGCCTGTATGCCTGGGGCCGCGACATGGCCGAAGCCCGCCGCCACCTGGAAGCCTTCGAGTTCCTGTTCCATTGCGAACTCGAGCTGCGCAAGTTGCGCGGGCCCTGAACGAACCCGTGTCGACCGGATACCGCCTGGAGCCGGCCAGCGGCCGGCACTACCGGCGCTGCCGACATCCGCTGTAGCGCCGGCCGCTGGCCGGCTCCCGGGAGCGCCTGGCATTTGCGTGGAGCCGGCCAGCGACCGACATCCGCTGTAGTGCCGGCCGCTGGCCGGCTCCCGGGAACGTCTGGCATGGCGTGGAGCCGGCCAGCGGCCGGCATTCGCTGTGGCGCCGGCACCTCATGCCTTGGCGTCATGAGGACGCATCCCCATTCAGCCCCCTGCGCTGATAATCTTTCACACCCCCCGACGTTCAAGCTGCCGCCATGAGCCGACTGCGCATCTACGACGACCACGCCCCCGACGCCCCGCTGCTGGACACCCAGGACGGCGCGATCATTGCCGACGCGTTGAAGAAGATCGGCGTGACCTTCGAACGCTGGACGGCTGCGCACGAGGTCGCGCCCGGCGCCAGCCAGGACGAGGTGTTCGCCGCCTACAGGACCGACATCGACCGCCTCGTCGCCGAGCACGGCTTCAAGAGCGTGGACGTGGCCTCGATCGCCCCGGACAACCCCAATCGCGCCGAACTGCGCAGGAAGTTCCTGGACGAACACCTGCACAAGGAAGACGAAGTGCGTTTCTTCGTCGCCGGCTCAGGCCTGTTCACCCTGCACGTGGACGCCAAGGTCTACGAGATCGAGTGCGTGAAGGATGACCTGATCGCGGTGCCGGACGGCACCACGCACTGGTTCGACATGGGCGACGAACCCAGCTTCGTGGCGATCCGCTTCTTCACCGAGCCGGATGGCTGGGTCGGGCACTTCACCGGCAGCGACATCGCGCAGAAATTCCCCCGCTACATTCCGACCAAGGCGTCCTGATCCATGCCCCACCCCACCGTCATCCTCACCGATATCGAAGGCACCACGAGCAGCATCTCGTTCGTCAAGAACGTGCTGTTTCCGTATGCGCGCAACGCCCTGCCCGGCTTCATCGCCGCGCACGGCCAGCAGCCCGAAGTACGTCGGTGGCTGGATGTGGTGGCCGTGGAGATCGGCGGCGCCTGCCAGGACAGCCTGATCGTGGAGACCCTGCAGGGCTGGATCGACCAGGATCGCAAGCACACCGCGCTCAAGGCGCTGCAGGGCATGATCTGGGAAGCCGGTTACCGCAACGGCGACTACAAGGCGCACTTCTACCCTGAAGTTGCGGCGATGCTCAGCGGCTGGCATGCAGAAGGCAAGCCGCTGTATGTGTATTCCTCCGGCTCGGTGCCGTCGCAGAAGCTGTTCTTCGGCTTCAGCGAGGCAGGTGATCTCACCGCGCTGGTGTCGGGATGGTTCGATACCGAGATCGGCGGCAAGCGCGACGCTGCCAGCTACCGCAACATCGTGCAGGCGATCGGCGTGCCGGCCAACCAGATCGTGTTCCTGTCCGATGTGGTCGAAGAACTCGATGCGGCCCGTGAAGCCGGCCTGCAGACCCGCCTGCTCGATCGCCTCGAGGATTACCCGCTGCCGCGCACCGGTGACGCCACCAACGGCCACGACCGCGTCGAGAATTTCCAGCAGATCACGCTGTAACGCGCGTCGGGAACCGCACAGCCACGCATGGCGTGGCTCTACCGCAGGACGTTGGCCAGCGAGGTCATTCGCATCGTCCGGCGTAGCGTCTGCAGGTCGGCATCGCTGCTCACGCGAATCGTCACAGGCTCGCCCGGCACCAGGTCCAGCGCGTTGTCCGTCAAGGTGACATCGCGCCCATCGAAGTCGATCCACAATGCGCGCACCAGGGACGGCGAGCGCAGCGTCAGCACGTACCCGCCGCCCTCGGTCTGCAGGTCGCTGTCGATCTGCACCTTCGGCAACTGCATGTCCTTGGCCGCCGCAAAGTACACCACCTGGCGCGACAGCACCCGCTGGCCTTCGAGCAGTTCCACCACCGCCACCGTCCGCGCCGGGTCCGCCTTGCCCAGCAGCTGCGCGTCCGTGAACCGCCCCACCTCCAGCGCCGACAGTACGGGTACCACCACCGCATGCTGCTGTCTGGACAGCTCGCGCCCATCCACATCCATCACCCGCAACCGCCATTGCGCCGTGAGCGGCGCCTGCAGGTCGTTGAGCAGGCTGACCCGGGTGACGCCGTCGTCGCGCAGCGCCGCCACCGCGTGGTCGGCAAAGAAGCGCCGGGCATGGAAATGCAGCGCCTTCCAGCGACCGGCATGGTCGATGCTCGACCACGATGCGCCGGGCCACACATCGTTGAGCTGCCAGTACAGCGAGCCCATCGTGTAGGGACGCGAGGCGCGGTGGTGCAGCGCGGCCAGCGCGATGCCCTCGGCCTGCATCACCTGGCTCAGGTAGACGAACTCCGCGAAGTCGCGCGGCGTCCCGAACTCGCGCTCGATGTACTGCAGCAACCGCTGGTTGCCCTCCCCCGCCATGAACTTCTGGTGGGCGCGCACCGTGGCGCTGTCCATCCGACGCTCGTCTGCCGGAATGATGCCGTCGAGCGTGCGCAGTACCGGCCAGGCCTGCAGCCCGTATTCGGACATGAAACGCGGGGTCTCGCGCAGGTAGGCCTGCACCGGCAGCGCCGGGTTTCCCCACACCTGCCAGTAGTGCTTGTCACCGCGCGTGGAGTCGTTGGCTACGGTGTCCAGGTCGTTGCTCGGCGAGCTGGACCAATACGGCACGCCCAGCCCCTCCTCGGCCACCACCTTGCGCAGGTCGTTGCCGAACAGATCCACGTAGCCCTGCCAGACGCGAGCGGCAAACACGGGATCGGCTGCCTTCAGGTCGCGACCGTGCCCCCAGTCCTTCCAGGCGGTCTCTTCCTCGTTGTTGCCACACCACAGCACCAGGCTGGGGTGGCGGCGCAGCCGGCGCACGTTGTCGCGCGCTTCGGCCACCACGTTCGCGCGGAAGGCCGGGGCGTAGCCGGGCTGCATGCCGCCGCCGAACATGAAGTCCTGCCAGACCAGCAGGCCCAGCTCGTCGGCAATGTCGAAGAACGCATCGTCCTCGTAGTAGCCGCCGCCCCAGTTGCGCAGCATGTTCATGTTGGCGTCGCGCGCGGCGGTCAGCTCACGCCGGATCCGCGCCGGGTCGACGCGCGCCGGGAACATGTCGAACGGAATGACGTTCGCGCCCTTGGCGAAGATCGGCACCCCGTTGATGACGAAGGTGAAGCCCTGCCCGCCCTTGGCATCGTTCTCACGGCGCAGCTCCACCGTGCGCAGCCCGGTGCGGATGCTGGCCTCCACGGCATCGCGGGTGCCTGCATCCACACTGGCACGCACCGTGTAACGGGCCTGCTCGCCCTGTCCCACCGGCCACCAGCGCCGCGGCTGCTCCAGCCGTACCGGCAGCGACACCACCTGCCGGCCTGCGCGCAGCGCAGCCGCCTGCTCCACGGTCGCGGCCACCCGCCCGTCCGGATCGATCAGCACCACGCGCACGCGGGCATCGCGCGCCGCTGCGCTCTCTACGTCCACCACCACCTGCAGCTCGGCACGCTTCGCATCCAGCGCCGTGGTCTTTACCGCGACATCGGTGATGCGCTGTGCGCCCCAGCTCTCCAGCCGCACCGGACGCCACACGCCGGCGGTGACATAGCGCGGGCCCCAGTCCCAACCGAAGTGGTAGCCCGGCTTGCGCACGAAGTTGCCGACCATCGCGTCCCTGGGCTCATCCCCGTACGGCGACGGGTAGTTGCCGGCGATCTTGTGCGGCATCGCCTGCACACCCGGCAGCAGCGTGGTGATCGGCGAGCGGAACACGATGCGCAGCACGTTGCCGGTGGCGCGCAGCTGCCCATCCACCCGCGCACGCCAGGTGCGGTGGCTGTTGTCGGCACGCAGCAGGGCGCGGTCATTGAGGCGGACCTCGGCGAACGTATCCAGCCCGTCGAAGGCCAGCTCGGCGTGAGCGCGTGCCAGCGTGGCCGCGTCCACGTCAAACGTTGCCTGGTACTCCCAGTCGGCCAGGCCGATCCACTGCAGCCCGGCCTCGGGTGCACCGGCATGGGGGTCGGGAATCACGCCATTGGCCAGCAGGTCGGTATGCACCGACCCGGGCACCGCCGCCGGCCGCCATTGCCCGGCCTCGGGATGCGCCGCCAGCTGCGCGTTGCCCGGCAGCAGCCGGAACGACCACTGCGCCTGCAACGGCACCGCACCTGCGGGCAGCGCATGAAGCGCAAGCAGCAGAACCAGTCCAACGCCCCACGCCCATCGCTTCATGCATCACCTCGCTGGAAGAAGCCTCAACGCACCACGTTGAGCACTTCGTAGCACGCGCCCATGGTGTGGTAATCGGTCTTGCCCGCCGGGCTCTTCTCATCGCTGTACTTGCGGTTGTCCGCATCCAGGATGCGGTACCACGCGCCGTAGCGGTGATCGATCATGTGCTGCCAGGCGTAAGCCCACAGACGGTCGTACCAGTCCCAGTAGACCGCGTCGCCCGTGCGTGTGGCCAGCAGCGCGGCCGTGGCCAGCGACTCGGCCTGCACCCAGAAGTACTTGTCGTCGTCGCACACGCTGCCATCCGGCGCGAAGCCGTAGTACAGACCGCCACGGGTCCCGTCCCAGCTGCGCGCCACGGCCGTGTCGAACAGGTGCCGTGCCGTGGGCACCAGCCAGTCGGCCTGCACATGGCGGTCCAGGATCAGCAGCAGCTTGGCCCACTCGGTCTGGTGGCCGGGCTGGAAGCCCCACGGGCGGAACAGGTGCTTGGGGTTGTCGCGGTTGTAGTCCCAGTCGATCTGCCACTGCGGGTCGTAGTGCTCCCAGACCAGGCCATCGGCCTGCGCGGCCTGGCGGCGGGTCATGTGGTCGGCCAGGAGCAGTGCACGATCGCGGTAGCGGGCTTCACCGCTGGCCTCGAACGCCGCCAGCATCGCCTCGCACATGTGCATGTTGGCGTTCTGGCCGCGGTACGCGCTGAAGTTCCAGTCCGCGTCGGCCTCGTCCTTGTACAGGCCGAACGCCGGTTCCCAGAAGCGCGCTTCCAGCAGCAACCAGGTTTCGTTCATCCATTCGCGCGCTTCGCCGATACCGGCCTTGAGCGCGCAGCTGTAGGCCAGCAGCACGAACGCGACGCCGTAGCAGTGGTTGGTGGCATCTTCCACCACCCCATCGCGCAGCGTCCACGCGTAGCCGCCGCTGACCGGATTGCGATGTACCTCGCGCAGGTAGCGGATGCCATGCTCGACGGCCTTCAGGTCCTCCGGCTTGCCAAACTCGCGGTACGCCATCGCGTGGTTGAACACGAAACGGGTGCTGCTCACCAGGTGGCGGTGGCTGCGGTCGTAGAC
Organism: Stenotrophomonas sp.; assembly: GCF_032099025.1. GTDB lineage: Bacteria > Pseudomonadota > Gammaproteobacteria > Xanthomonadales > Xanthomonadaceae > Stenotrophomonas. Next base: position 136,335 of record NZ_DAMCID010000003.1, on the reverse strand, counting down.
GCTGCCATCGTCACGGTAATAGTGGAAGAAGCCACCGTCCGGGTCGATCTCGTTGGGCTGGTAGAAGGCCATGCTCTGCGCGATGTGGGCGCGCAGGAATTCGGGGGAACGGAAATCGGGCTGGGCTGGAAGGGTCGTGGTCATGCGGCATGTTCCTGTTGTTGCTGCAGCAGCTGCTGGACTTCGTCACGGCTGGGCATGGCGGCAAACGCGCCCTTGCGGGTGACGGCGAGTGCGCCGACGGCGGCACCGAAGCGAATGGCGTCCTGCAGGCCGCCCGGCTCGCGGCAGAACGCGGCGAAGGCAGCGCCGTCGGCGGCGCGTTCGCCGAGCGCGAACAGCAGCCCGCCAACGAAGGCATCGCCTGCGGCGGTGGTGTCCACGGTGGGCACCTCGAAGCCGCGGACCGACCCCTGGCCCTGGCGGGTGAACCAGCGCATCGGTGCGGCACCGTCGGTCACCACCACCGCCTGCGCGTGGGCGGCCAGCAGGCGCTCGATCACGGCCGTGTTGCCGTCCGCCCCGAGCGGCGCGGCCAGGTAGTCCAGTTCCTCACGCGAGAGCTTGACCAGCTCGGCCAGCGACAGCGCTTCCCACAGCCGCGGCAGCGGGTCCACCCCGGTCGGCCACAGCGCGGGGCGCAGGTTGAGGTCGATGCTGACCATCGCGCCCGCGTCGCGCGCACGGCGCATGCCGTCCAGCGTGGCGTCGGCGATCTCGGTTTCGGTGAGGCTGTTGGAACACACATGGAAGCTGCTGGTGCCGGCAAAGCAGTTGCCGTGGAAGTGTTCACTGCGGAACAGCAGGTCGGCCGCCGGCGGCCGGTAGAAGCTGAAGCTGCGCTCCCCGTGTGCGTCCAGCGCCACGAACGCCAGCGCGGTCTTGGCCGCGTCGGTGCGCACGATGCAGTCGGTCGCCACCCCGGCCTCCGCCAGGCTGTCGGCGAGGAAGTCGCCGAACATGTCCTGGCCGAGCATGCCGGCGAAATGGGTGTCGGCACCAAGCCGTGCGGCGGCCACGGCGACGTTGGCCGGCGCGCCACCGGCGTACTGCAGGAAGGCGCGCGGCGTCTCCGGCGTGGCCGGCGGTTGGGCAAGTAGATCGATCAAAATCTCGCCGAAACAGACAATCTTGCTCATTCGGGCCTCAGGCTCCCTGGCGGAATGCGGCGCTCGGGCGGGAGCCCGACAGGCCATAGAAAATGATGTAGCCGTAGCAGATCAGCGGCAGGATGAAGGACGGCTGCAGCCCGATATGGTCGGCCAGCACGCCCTGCAGGTACGGCACCACCGCACCACCGACGATGGCCATGATCAGCAGGCTGGACGCCTTGTTCGTCAGCGGCCCCAGGCGCTCGATGCTCAGCGCGAAGATGGTCGGGAACATGATCGAGTTGAACAGGCCCACCGCGACCACCGAGTACAGCGCCACATGGCCCGAGCTCAGCAGGGTCGTGCACAGCAGCAGCACGTTGACCGAGGCGAACAGGGTCAGCAGCACGCGCGGCGAGAACCGGGTCATGATCGCCGAACCGGCGAAACGGCCGATCATGGCCAGCGTCCAGTAGACCGACACGTAGTGCGTGGCCTGCTGTTCGGTGAAACCACCGACGGACGGCATGGACAGGTAGTTGACCAGGAAGCTGCCGATCGAGACCTCGGCCCCCACGTAGAAGAAGATCGCCAGCACGCCGAACAGCACGTGCTTGTGGCGCATCGCATCCAGCAGCGTGTGCGTGCCACCGCTGTCGGCCTGTTCGGTGGTCTCGGTCAGGGCCGGCAGGCGGAACAGGTAGACGAACACCGCCAGCAGCACGAGTGCGATGGCCAGGCCCACGTAGGGCCCCTGCACCGACTGCGCTTCCTGCACGCGGTAGGCGATCTGTTCGGCCGACGGCAAGGCGGCCAGTTCGTCGGCGCTCTTGACCGTGTTGCCCAGGATCAGCAGGCCGCCAAAGATCGGCGCGATCGCCGTGCCCAGCGAGTTCAGCGCCTGTGCCAGGGTCAGTCGACTCGATGCGGTCTGTTCCGGGCCCAGCAGCGCCACGTAGGGATTGGCCGCCACCTGCAGCACGGTGATGCCGGTGGCCAGCACGAACAGCGCGCCGAGGAAGGCTTCATACACACGCAGTTCGGCGGCGGGCCAGAAGCCCAGCGCACCGACCGCGGCGATGGCCAGTCCGGCCACGATGCCCTTCTTGTAGCCCAGATGCGCGACCAGACGGCCCGCCGGCAGCGACATCAGGAAATACGCGCCGAAGAAGGTGAACTGGACCAGCATCGCCTTGGCGTAGGTCAGTTCGAACACCGCCTTCAGGTGCGGAATGAGGATGTCGTTGAGGCAGGTCAGGAAGCCCCACATGAAGAAGATCGTGGTCGCCACGGCCAACGCCATGCGCGTGTTGACCACGGGCGCGGAGGAGGACGAGGTGGGCAGTCGGGGCGTTGGAGAAATGGGCATGCGGTACGCGCCTCAATGCGCGGGCAGGTGAAAGGGAGTCGGGGTCAGCGAACGGCGGGGCCGCTGCTGTCACGGATACGGAGCTGGACCGGTGCCACGGTGCGTCGTGGAGCGGCGGTGGGATCATCAAGCCGCTGCAGCAGCAGTTCGGCCGCCTGGCGGCCGCGCTCACGCGGGTTGACCGTCAGGGTGGTCAGCGGCGGCAGGGCCACCGCTGCCTCGGAAATATCATCGAAACCGGTCACCGCGAAATCGCGGCCTGGCTGCACGCCGCGCGATGCAAGGCCCAGCATCAGGCCCAGCGCCACGGTGTCGTTGTAGCAGACCGCAGCGGTAGGCACGCTGCCGTTGAACAGTTCGCCCGTACGCGCCGCCGCCTCGAGGCGGTTGGGCGCCGATTCGATCAGCCACGCCGGCTGCACGGCCAGGCCCGCTTCGGCCAGGGCCTGCGCATACCCGCTACGGCGCTGCTCGCAGGAGCTGGAATCGGCATGGCCGCCGAAGAAGGCGATCCGCTGGTGGCCGCGCTCGATCAGATGGCGCGTGGCCAGGTAGGCCCCCTGCTGGTTGTCCAGCGTGAGGAAGTCCCACTCGGCGCCCTTCAATTCGCGGTTGAACAGCAGTACGTTGGCATTGAAGCCCAGCGCCTGGCGCAGTTCGGTTGCATCGCTGCCTTCGGCCGGCGACAGGATCAGGCCCGCAGGCGTGTGTTCCATCAGCGTGGTCAGCACCGCCTGCTGCCGTGCCGGCGATTCGCCGGTACTGCCCAGCAGGGTCACGAACCCCTTGGCACCCAGCGCCTCGTCGACACCGGAGGCGAATTCGGCGAAGAACGGATTGGACAGATCGTTGATCACCAGCGCCACGCTGGTCGAGGTGCGCCGACGCAGGTTCGCCGCCCCCCGGTTGTAGACATAGCGCTGCCGACGCAGCTCGGCCTCCACGCGTGCGCGGGTATCCACGTTGACCAGCGGGCTGCCGCGCAGCACCAGCGACACCGTGGCGCGCGACACCCCGATCGCATCGGCGATGTCGGTCACGGTGACCGCGCGTGCGGCACCGGTGCGTGCGGCGCTGCCGGCACGCGTCCCCTTGGCGCTGGAGGTGTCCTTTTTCATCGTGGCGTGGCGATCCTCATGGTGGTGCAAGCCTAAACGATCACATCGGTCAGCGGATCAGGTCAGGCGCATGGGCCGATCACGACAGCAGGCCCCGGGGGGCCTGCCGCCGCAGCGGCTTATTCCAGCGCGGCGCCAGGAGTGGCGCACCAAGACACCGGCAGCGCCTCGGCGCGGGTCCCCCAACCGGTTTCCGGGGCTTGGGTGCCGAGCGTGAAGGCGATGGTGCCGCCCTGCTGCAGGCGGTTCCAGTCTACCCATACCGGCGCATGCGCCTGGCCATCGACCTGCACACCCTGCACGTACTGCAGCGTGCGGCCATCCGCGCCGGGCGCCTGCAGGCGCAGCGTGCGGCCCTGCCCCAGGTCCACTTCAACCTTGGCGAAGCGCGGGGTGTGCAGCAGGAACTGGCCGCTGCCCGGCACGGCCGGGTACAGGCCCAGCGCACTGAACAGGTACCAGGCCGACATCGTGCCCAGGTCGTCGTTGCCGGTCACGCCGTTGGGCGCATTGGTGAACAGCTGCTGGGCGGCGCGCACCACCGTGGCGGTCTTCCACGGCTGGCCGATCAGCGTGTACATCCACGGCGCGTGCAGGTCCGGCTCGTTGTTGGGGTTGTAGCGGTACTGGTTGTAGTAGCTGTACGGCCCCACCACCCATTCCTTGCGCGCGGCCTGCAGCGGCGACTGCAGCAGCGCGTCGTAGGCGAAGAAGGCATCCAGGCGCTTGCCGGCCTGGTCGCGGCCGTGCATCGCCTGCACCAGCCCGGGCATGTCCTGCTGGGCCAGCCACTGGTACTGCCACGCAGTGCCTTCATGGAAACCGTGGTGCGAACGCGGGCTGTAATGGCCATCGGCCGGCACATACCACTTGCCATCGTCCATGCGCGGACGCGGGAAGCCGCTCATGCCGGTCTCCTCGTCACGCACCGCCGGATCCCACACCTTCTGCCAGTTGCGGCCGCGCTCGCGCAGCAGGCCCGCATCGTCGGCATGGCCCAGACCATCGGCCATCTGCGACAGCGCGCAGTCGGCCAGGGCGTATTCCAGCGTGGCCGAGCCACCGTGGTGCGGATCGACGTCCATGCCCTTTGACGGGAACGCACGATCGTAAGCCACGTAGCCGTTGTCGACGTAGCCGGGATTGCCCGAGCGGCCGGCGTGGCGCGAGTTCATCGGCGGCAGCTCGAACGCATTGCGGCGCAGCGCGGTGTAGGCCTCGGCTTCACGCCCTGCCAGCGCGCCGAAGCGCCACAGGTCAACCATGAACGGCGTCACCGGATCGCCGGTCATGATGTTGGTTTCGAAGTTGGCATAGCCCCAGCGCGGCAGCCACCCGCCCTGCTCGTTGATCGCCAGCAGGCTGCGGCCGATGTCACGGGTCACCTGTGGCCGGGTCAGCGCCAGCCACTGGTTCTGTGCGCGGTAGGTGTCCCACAACGAGAAGTACTCGTAGTAGGTCCAGCCATCGGCACGGTGGATGTTATTGTCGTAGCCCCGGTAGCGGCCGTCGGCATCGCTGCCGGTCAGCGGCTGCAGCAGTGCGTGGTACAGCGCGGTGTACAGCACGGTGCGGTCATCGGCGTGCTTGCTGTCCACGCGCACCGTGGACAGCTCCTTGCGCCATTGCTGCTGCGACAGCGTGCGCATGCGCTCGAAGCCGAGCAGGCGGTCGCCCTGCATGCCCTCGCTGCGCAGGTTCGCCCGCGCGCCGTCCGCGTCCACGTGCGAAATGGCACTCACCGCGGTGACCGCGCGGCCCTTGGACAGATCGAAGCTCAACCACGCGCCGCTGGGCTTGAGCTCGCCTTCCATGCCGTGACGCGCGCCGGGCAGGCCACCGCCTTCGCCCCAGGTACCGAACGCCTTGAACGGACGGTCGAATTCCATGCGGAACCAGGTCGTGTACTGATGGCCACCGCAGAAGCTCTTGGTGACCAGCTTGCCCTCGACCACGCGGTCACCGACCACATCGATCACGCTGCCGATCACCGAATGGCGTTCGTTGGCCTGGCCGACGTTGACCAGCACGTGGCCGGTGCCGGCGTCGGCCGGGAAGGTGTAGCGCTCGGCGGCGGCACGGGTGCGCGCGGTGGCCTCGGCGTCGATGCCGCCGTAGCCGGTCAGGCGCACCTTGTAGTAACCGGCCTGGCCGACCTCGCCCTCATGGGTGTAGCCCGAGGCATAGGCCTTGTGGTCGAAGCTCTTGGCGCTGTCGGTATCGAAGTCGCCGCCCGGTCCGATGGTGCCGGTCACGGGCAGCACCGAGACCTGGCCGCCCTGCTCCCAGCAGCCGGCCCCGGACAGGAACGAATGGCCGAACCCACGGATCTTCGGGTCGTCGTAGCGCCAGCCGGCGTAGTGTTCTCCGATCGGGCTGACCTGGATCAGGCCGAACGGCGCCGAGGCACCCGGGAAGGTGTTGCCGTCATCCTTGCTGCCGATGAAGGTGTTGACCTCGCGTTCCAGTCCGGCCGGGGCGGCCTGGAGCATGGGAGCGAAGGCCAGCACGGCCAGGCAGGCCAACCCGGCCACCGGACGGCGTACGGGAGGAAGAGCGAAGATGGACGGCAATCGGCGCATGTAGGGGTTCCTGTAGGTCGATGACGGTGCGACGAGGCGGCGGGCACGCGCCGCCGGCGAGCCTGCAGCCCCCTGCGAACGTCCCCACACCGCCCCTTTGGATCGCTCCAAACTCACCCTTCGATGAATTTAGATCGATTTAAGTAAACCATGCGGAATTCCCGGGATGCATTCTGCGGCGCAACATAGCCAGCGCTGGGAGCGCGATTTGCCCGGTCGGAGCGACATTCGGCGGGCTGGGCGACCCAGGTTCCAACCTGCCCGGCCCGCCGCCCCGCCTGCGCCTAGGCACATATGCCCCCTCGCCGTCCATATTGCGCAGCAGCATGCTTCCCCCGCTCCGCCGTGTTAAAAATTCGCGGCCAGCGGTTTAGATCGATCCAACTTTGAACCGTCACATTACCGGCCGTGGCGAGCTGGGGGGCTCACCACGCGGGGAAGGCGGCACGACCACCGGACCCCGAAACCCCAGAAGAAGTCGGCTCCAGAATTTAGATCGATACAACTACGTGTCAGCCAAACGGTTCAATCCAGAGGGAGAGAGTGGAATGAAGCAGATGTCCCGCATGCACGGCCGCGACGCGTTGTCGGCCGCCATTACGTTCGCATTGGCCGCCGCCGCATTCGTGCCGGCCACCGTGTTTGCCCAACAGGCCGCTACCCCGTCCGAGACTCCCTCGGCGACCACGCTCGACAGCGTGCAGGTCACCGGCTACCGGTACGCCATCGAAAAGAGCCTCCAGCAGAAGCGCGACGCGAATGCGGTGGTGGAAGTGATCACCGCCGAAGACGTGGGCAAGTTCCCCGACAAGAACGTGGCCGATTCGCTGCAGCGCGTGCCTGGCGTGGTCATCACCCGCGATGGCGGCGAAGGCAAGAGCGTCAGCGTGCGCGGCCTGGATCCGGACCTGACCCTGACCCAGTTGAACGGCAACTACATCGCCACCTCGGAAACCAACGACGAGGCCAGCCGTTCCTTCAACTACACCCTGCTGCCGTCGAACATGCTGTCCAGCGCCGAGCTGTTCAAGTCGCCCGAAGCGCGCATCGACGAAGGCGGCATCGGCGGCACGGTCATCCTGCATACCCGTCGCCCGCTGGAGATGGAAGCCAATTCCGGCTACGTGACCCTGGAAGGTACTTCCTCGGACACCAGCCACGACGTTGATCCGCAGGCATCGGCGCTGTACTCCTGGCACAGCGAGGACGAGCGCTTCGGTGTGCTGGTCGGCGTGACCCAGCAGAAGCGCACCAGCCGCACCATGGAAGCCACCACGGAGAACTTCCAGTGGTACGGCACCGACACCACCGCGCGTGATGTCAACGGCACCCCGATGAACCAGGGGGGCGTCAATTACTGGTGGGGCAACTCCGGTTTCAACGACCAGAACGGGCGCAACTACACCGACTTCTTCATGCCTACCTCGGTGAACTTCGCCGTGAAGGAAGAAGAGCGTGAGCGCAAGGGTGGCCAGTTGACCTTCCAGTTCAAGCCGACCGACAACGTCACGTTGACCGCGAACTACTTCCGCTTCGAGCTGGAGGGTGATTACACCCAGAACATGCTCAAGATTCCGGAATGGAACATGGCGCGTTACAACCAGGACGGCAACTGGGCCGGCGGCCGCCTGCTCAACGGGCTGACCATGGACCCGAGCGGCAGCATCGTCACCGGTGCGCAGTTCGAAAAGCTGGCCGGCAAGACCTACTACTGCAGCGAAGACGAGGCCGCAGCGGCCGGCCTGGCGCCGGGTGGCTGGGGTCCGGACGACTGCACCATCCCCACCCCGCAGCTGACCGGCGGCTACAGCCGCGAAAAGGCGCTGTCGCAGACGGCCGACCTGAGCATCGATTGGGACATCAGCCCGCTGTGGAAAGCGTCCTTCAGCGGCGGCCGCACGTGGTCCGAAGGTGGGCCGTCGATGAACTTCCGCATGTCGGCCAAGCCGCGCCGCCGCGTGGATGGGGTGTGGCAGACCGGCAACCAGTATTCGGCGTGGGACCTCACCGGCACGCCGTCGGCCACGTTCTCGCCTGACCTGCAGCAGCAGCTGATGAACGGCATCGCGGAAGTGGACACCGGCTCGACCGATTCGTCCTGGATGCAGACCGAGGTCAAGCAGAACCACTTCCAGGCCGACTTCACCAAGCTGTTCGAGACCGGCGTGCTGGATTCGTTCCAGTTCGGCGCCAAGTACAGCGATGGCAAGGTCCACCGCAATACGGGCAACACGTATTGGGTCTGCCCGGGCACCGATCCGGCCGACTACGACAACAACCGCTACCAGGCAGGCTGTGACAACACGGCGGGCATCGCGCAGCCGGGCTTCTTCCTGTCCAATCCGATCAGCAACATTGCCGGTGGTTTCGACGCCAACGTGTTCCCGGGCATCAACTTCCCGTCCTACATCAACTACCTCAACGACCGGTATGGCGGTTCGCACAACCGCACCGAAGAAGACTTCGTCTACAACGTCAACGAGAAGGTCTACGCGGGCTACTTCCAGGCCAACTTCCGTACCGAGCGCCTGCGCGGCAACGTGGGTGTGCGCGTGGTACGTACCGAGCAGTTCGCGCAGTCGAGCGATTCGATCGAACGCTTCAACGACTACTTCCTGGACAACGCGTCCGGTGCGCCGATGTCGTGCAACGACCCGGCGGCGGCGGCCTTCCCGGGCTACGGTTGCGAGAGTGGCTTCGTCCGCCTGCCCGACAGCCTGGCGCGCCAGAAGTCGTTCGAGCTGATCGGCACGGACAAGACCTATACGGACTTCCTGCCGAGCTTCAACATCGCCTGGGACATCACCGACAATCTGGTGCTGCGCGGTGCGGCGTCGAAGGTCATCGCACGCCCGAGCTACACCAGCATCGCGGCTCCGGGCGCGCTGAACTACTACAGCGCCGAGTATGTCAATGACCGCCGTGTGGCCGGTGGCGCGCCGCAGGAAGGCTGGCAGGGCCACGGCAGCAACAAGAACCTGGAGCCGTTCGAGGCGACGCAGTTCGACGTGGGCCTGGAGTGGTACTTCCAGCCGGGTGCGGTTGCGGGTATCGGTCTGTTCCGCAAGAACGTGGACAACTTCACGGTGCCGGTGGTGCGTGACGTGCAGCTGGTGGTCGGCGGTGAGTCGGTCACGGTGCAGGACTACGAGACCCAGGCCAACGGCCGCGATGGCGTGTCGCAGGGCGTGGAGCTGTACGGCCAGTACACCTTCGACATGGGCTTCGGTGTGCAGGCCAACTACACCTACAACGACACCAACCTGGCGTCGATCGTGCTGGATGGTGAGAGCATCGGTTCGTCGCCGCTGGTCGGCAGCGCCAAGAACCAGGCCAACGTGACGGTGTTCTACGAGAACGAAAAGTTCCTGGCGCGTGCGTCGTACAACCGCCGTGGCGAGGTGGTGGGCGGCCTGAACGGCGGCATGACCGAGTACACGGAGCCGTACGCGCAGCTCGACCTCAACGTGGCCTACAACTTCACCGACGCGCTGACGTTCACTGCGTCGGTGCTGAATGCCACCAAGGAAGAACAGCGCATCCACCTCGGCAACGACACGGATGCCCGCCTGGTCTCCAGCCTGTACTCGGGTCGTCAGCTGTACTTCGGCGCGACCTACAAGTTCTGAGCCTTTCCACCCCCGCCTACGGGCGGGGGCAACGCTCCTCCACGGCAACCGCGCTTTCTCAGGTGGTTGCCGTTTTTTTTGGGTGCTGGAGCTGGAGCTGGAGCCGGAGCCGGAGCCAGAGCCGGAGCCGGAGCCGGAGCTGGAGCCGGAGCCAGAGCCGTCGTTTGCCTGAGCACGCGCGCAGGGCCGGCGGGTGCCGGGGTACGGGACACGCCGTAAATACGTCCATGTAGGCTCGTAGAAAACATCCATGTTTTCTACGGTCCCGTACCCCGGCACCCGCCGACCCTCTGACGGTTGGTTGGTGGCCTCGGAGGGTCAAGAGCGGTTTCGATCAGTTCAATGCGTTATCGGATGTGGGAGATTTCAAAGCAGTCGTTTGGGAATCGACCCTACCGGGGCGCAGAACCGCGCACGCACACCAGCACTACTCACCGTATCGCGCATGCGTAATGCCCAATACGTAATACGTAATGCGTAGGGACACGCCATGCGTGTCTGCTTCTTCCCACCGCACCCTGCCAACCGTCGGGGAGGCAGGCGGGTAGCCCCTGTAGGGACTGTCGAAAACATGGATGTTTTTGCCAAGCCTACACGGACGTACTTGCGGCGTGTCCCGTAAGGGGCTACCCGCCTGCCTCCCTGCTCGTAGCACCGGAGACGCTGCCGTTGCCCTTGCCGTTGCCCTTGCCGTTGCCCTTGCCGTTGCCCTTGCC
>NZ_DAMCID010000003.1:71247-125730 GCF_032099025.1 Stenotrophomonas sp. | reverse complement strand
CTTGCCGTTGCCCTTGCCGTTGCCCTTGCCGTTGCCCTTGCCGTTGCCCTTGCCGTTGCCCTTGCCGCTGCCGTTGCCGTTGTTTTATCGAATCGAACCGTTCAAGGCAGCGCGCAGCGCGGCCACGGTGTCGGCGTCGGTCTGCGTCCAATCGTTTTCCAGGCCACGCAGGTTGGCATTGCGGTACCGCATGCCAGAGGCGCGAACCGACTTCGCCGACGCGTGCAGCTCGTGGCAACCCGTGACTGTTGCGATATTGGCAATGTTGCCTGGCGTGATGCCCGCGCCAGCCATCACCGACAGGCGCTGCCCGGCCTGCGCGACCAGCTGCGCCAGCATCGCACTGCCCGCCTCCGCACTGGCCTGGCCGCCGGAGCTCAGCACGCGCTCGCAACCGAGTGCGATCACCTGCTCCAGTGCGGCCGGCAGGTCACGCGCCGCGTCGAAGGCGCGGTGGAAGGTGATGCCCAACGGGCCCGCGGCGGAAACCAGTTGCTGGCAGAGCGGGATGTCGATCTCGCCATGCGCGTCCAGCGCACCGATCACCACCCCATCGCAGCCCAGCTGCCGGCAGTTCTGGATGTCGCGCAGCATCAGCTCCGCTTCCAGCGTGTCGTAGTGGAAATCCCCCGGCCGCGGCCGGATCAGCACGAACAGCGGAATGCGCAGCCGCTCGCGCGCCACCGCGATGCTTGCGTATGAAGGCGTCGTACCGCCTTCAGCGAGGTTGTCGAACAGTTCGATCCGGTTCGCACCGCCCTGCTGTGCGGCAAGGGCCGAGGCGACCGAGTTCGATGCGATTTCCAGCACGTGGCGTGACGCGCTCATGTCTGTTCGCTGGTGTAGACCGACGCCGAATCGCGCAGGTCGTCCTGGCGGTCCTTGTCGCATACCGCGTACACGAAGCCACGGTGCAGCGCGTAGGCGCCGACCTCGCCATTGCGGTCCAGCGCCAGGAAGCAGACCTGCAGGGTCCTGCTCGCCTCGGGCCGCTTGCGCACGACCCGCGCGATCGCCTCACGGCAGGCCTCCGCCGGTGAGCGCCCCTGGCGCATCAGCTCCACCACCAGGAACGACGCCGCGTTGCGGATCATCTCCTCGCCCACGCCGGATGCGGTCGCCGCGCCCACTTCGTTGTCCACGTAGAGACCCGCACCGATGATCGGGCTGTCGCCCACCCGTCCGTGCAGTTTCCAGGCCATGCCGCTGGTGGTGCACGCACCGGCCAGCCGGCCCTGCGTGTCGATGGCGAGCATGCCCAGCGTGTCGTGGTTGGTGCTGTCGCCGGGCCGACCGCGTCGCTCTGCGTTGATCTCGGGCGTGTACTGCGCGGTCTTCAGCCATTCCCGCCAGGCCTTCTCGGCGGCGGGGGTGAGCAGCTTCTCGCGCGGGAAGCCCTGCTGCTTCGCGAACTGCCGGGCGCCCTCGCCCACCAGCATCACGTGCGGTGTCTTTTCCATCACCTTCCGTGCCACCGACACCGGGTGCAGGATGTCGGTCAGCGCCGCGACGGAGCCGCAGCGGCCGTCGCCATCCATGATGCTGGCATCCAGGCTCAGCACGCCATCGCGGTCCGGGTTGCCGCAGCGCCCCACCGTGGGATTGCACAGCTCGCTTTCCGCCCAGCGTGCCCCGGCTTCCACTGCATCCAGCGCGGTGCCGCCGCTGCCCAATACGCTCCACGCGGCCTGGTTGGCGCCGACGCCGAAGTCCCAGGTCGAGACCACCCGCGCGTGCGCATCACCGCGCGCCTGCAGCCGTGGAAACGCCATCACTCCGGCGGCCAGCGCACCGGCCTGGAGGAACTGCCTGCGATCACTCACTCGTTGCTCTCCCAACGCCATGAACCGGCCCCGGGAGGGCCGGGAAAAGAATGCCTATGCGGCCGCGCGCCGGTGCTCGGCGTACCACACCGCCGCGCCGATCACGCCCAGCTCGCCATGCTCCACGCGCCACACCGGCACCTGCTCCAGCACGCGTCGCATGACGCCCTTGGCCAGGAAGCGCGTGCGGAAATGACCATCGTCCAGGAACCGCGCGACATGACTGGAAATACCGCCGGCCAGGTACACCGAGCGCGCCCCGAAGGTCACTGCCAGGTCGCCCGCCAGGCTGCCCAACCAGCCACAGAACACCTCCAGCGTTTCAACCGCCAACGCGTCGTCGCCCGCATGGGCCGCGGCGATCAGCGCTTCCGGCGAGCTCCAGCGCGGAGTCACGCCACGGATCGCACACAGCGACGGATACAGGTTCATCAGGCCGCTGCCGGACAGGATGCGTTCGTTGTCCACGTGCTCCCAGCGCTGCAGCATCTGCGCCAGGACCTGCAGCTCCAGCGCGGTGCCCGCGCCCAGCGCGGCATGCCCGGCTTCGCTGGCGAGCACGGCACGCGAGCCCGCCTCGAAACGCAGCGCGCCGCCCAGGCCCGTTCCCGGGCCCAGCACCAGCGCCGGCCAGCGCCCGTCTCCGCGCGTGTCGCCATTCATGGCCACCAGCGTGTCGGGCGCCACATGCGGAATCGCGTAGGCGACCGCCTCGAAGTCGTTGATCAGCTCAAGCGTGGCCAGCTGCGCGTCGCGCCGCGTGGCGTCCACCGAGACGTCCCACGGCAGGTTGGTGTTGACCAGATGGTCGCCTTCCAGCAGTCCGGCAATGGCCACCACCGCTGTCGACGGCGGTGTAGCGAGGGTCGCGCTGAACCCGGCCAGGATCGCGGCCAGGCTGGGGAATTCGGCACAGGCATAGCGACGCAGCGCGCTGATGCGCGGCGGCTGGCCGGCGGACACGTCCGCCAGGGCCAGGCGCGCATAGGTGCCGCCGACGTCGGCGACGATCAGGGTGTCGCCATGAAGACCGGGGCGGGGCGCCGGGGCGCTCGACACGTCAGGGTGGACCGGAACTGCATCCGGAAACGGTGTCGCAACGCTCACTCGAAGGCCTTGGGTTGATTCGATTCCATTGCCGGGGAGTTTGGGTGATCGACCCGGCTTTGCAAAGCAGCGCGTGCCGTACAGGGGCGTACTGCGCCCGCCCACGGCACGCCCCGCATCAGGGTTTGGCGACCTGCAGGCGATAGCTCGTACTGGCCATGGCCGTCGGGCCATCGGCGTGCACCGCGCGCACCTCCACCTTGTGTTCGCCAACAGACAGGTCGGTGGGCAGCGCGCCGCGCCACAGGTGCGGCGACGGGGTGGCTTCCGGCGAACGGTCGAAACCGCGCAGGCGCTCGGCGGTGTCGTCGGCGACGTTCTCCACCACCAGGCGGGGGTCCGGCTGCTCCACGCGCTTCATGGTCTGCCATGCGCCCTCGTCCACGCGGTACTCCACCAGCGTATCGGCCTGGCCCATGAACACGTTGGCGTACACGCCCCACGCCGGATAGGCGTCCTTGCGCAGCACCTTGGGCGCATGCAGCGCGATCTGGTAGTCGTCCGGGGCGCGCGCCACGTAGTAGCGCAACCCGTACTCACCGCCCGGCTGGACCGACAGCACGGCATAGCCATTGGGCGTGCCATCGCTCATGGTCGCGTCCGGAATGCCGGTGCTGTCCTTCACGCCCGACCAGAATGCGCCGCAGGCCGCGCCCACGTTGTACTCGTGCAGCGGCTGCCGGCCCTGCCAGCCCTCGGCCGCACCGTGGTAGTAGTGCTGCTGGGTGTGGCTGTGGCCGCTGAGCACCAGCACGTGCGGGAAGTCCTTGAGCAGCGCGAACAGGCGCGCACGGTCGGCATGGCGGAAGGTCTCGCGGCCAGGCGCGGCGTCGAACAGCGGGATGTGCATGCCCAGCACGAGCAGGCGGTCACGCGGCAGGCCCTTGACGTAGTTGGCCAGGAAGGTGAACTGGTCCGGGCGCAGGCCACCCACGTACTTCGGCTTGGCGGTGGGGTCGTACACCACGTCATCGAGGAACACGAAGCTGGCACCGCCCTCCTCCACCGCGTAGGTGTCCGGCCCGTACACCGCGCGCCAGCTGTCGAGCGAATGGCGGTCATCGCCGGCATCCATGTCCAGGTCGTGGTTGCCCGGTACGTGGAACCACGGCACCTGCAGCTGCGCGGTCGCCTTGTTGATCTCCGGGTACAGCGACAGGTCGTCGTTGACGATGTCGCCCAGCGTGGTGCCCAGCCGCGCCGGGTGCTTGCCGATGATCGGTTCGACGATGGCACGCTGGTAGTAGCCCACGTCCTGGCGGCTGGCGGTCTGCGAGTCGGTGAACACCAGCATGTCGAAGCCCGCGCGCGTGGCATCGGCATTCTGGTCGGGTTCAAGCGCGAAATCCCAGTTGCGCGGGTTGCTGCCCGTCGCCGCGATACCGGCGTACTTCAGCCGCGGCGAGCCCTGCGGTGCGTAGTGCCGCCAGTACGCCGGCAGGCCGTTGGCCGCTGCGGGGAAGCGGTACTCCTCGGGCTTGATCACGAACACCGTCTGGCCCTGGCGTACCGGAAGGCTGTAGCTGCCGTCGGCGGCGGTGCGCACGATGGCCTCGCCATTGGAGACCTGCACACCGGCCAGGCCCGGATCGGTCGGCCCGCGCCCGGGTTTGCCGTCGCGCTCCTGATAGACCTTGCCGGTCACGGTGGCCTCGTTGGCCCAGGCAGGTGCGGACGTCAACAGCAGGCAGGCCAGCCAGGCAGCAGTGCGGCTCATCAGGGGGTTCCGTTCGGGGTAGGCGATTGTAAAGCGGGACATCATCGCCTGCCGCGCGTTTCAGCGACGTTAAACGGAACGCCGCTGCCTCATCCCGCGTGCCGCGCCACCAGCACCCCGACCGCATCCTGCAACGACAGCCCGCGTGCGCGCAGCAGCACGGTCAGGTGGAACAGCAGGTCGGCCGACTCGCCGAGCAATGCCGCGTCGTCCTGTACCACCCCGGCCAGGGCCGTTTCCACGCCTTCCTCGCCGACCTTCTGTGCAATGCGGCGGATGCCCTGTTCGAACAGGCGCGTGGTGTAGCTGTCGTCCGGGCGCTGCTGCTCGCGTTCCCGCACCAGTGCATCCAGCCGGCCCAGAAAGTTGCCCGGCGCCTGCTCGAAGCAGCTTTCGCTGCCGGTATGGCAGGTCGGGCCGGCCGGCCGCGCGCTCACCAGGAGCGTGTCGCGATCGCAGTCGATCCGCACCGCGACCACCGCCAGCACGTTGCCGGACGACTCACCCTTGGTCCACAGCCGCTGCTTGCTGCGGCTGTAGAAGGTCATGTGCCCGGTTTCCAGGGTCCGCGCCAGCGACTCGGCGTTGGCGTAGCCCAGCATCAACACCGCCAGGGTGTCGGTGTCCTGCACCACCACCGGCAACAGACCGTCGCCCTTGGCCCAGTCCAGCTGCGCCAGCGCATCGCGCGATGGAAAGACTTCAATAGACATCTCGTACCTCGATCTGCTGCTCGCGCAGGAACTGCTTGAGCGCGGGAATGGCGATGGCGCCACTGTGGAAGACACTGGCGGCCAACGCACCGTCGACATCGGCCCGGTCGAACACGTCCGCGAAGTGCTGCATCTCGCCGGCACCCCCCGAGGCGATCAACGGCACCTGGCACAGGGCGCGCGCCTGCTGCAGCTGGGTCACGTCATAGCCGCGGCGGACGCCGTCGCTGTCCATGCAGTTGAGCACGATCTCGCCGGCACCCCGGCGCTGCGCCTCGACCAGCCAGTCCAGGGTGCGCACCGGCACCGCCTCGGTCTTGTCCGGATCGCCGCTGAAACGGCGCACGCGCCATTCGCCATCGGCCTCACGCACCGAATCGATGCCGACCACCACGCACTGCACGCCGAAGGCGTCGGCCAGCTCCTCGATCAGCGCCGGGCGGCCGAGCGCCGGCGAATTGATCGAAATCTTGTCGGCCCCGGCGTACAGCACGCGGCGTGCGGTCTCCACGTCGCTGATGCCGCCGGCCACGCAGAAGGGAATGTCGATGAGGCGCGCGATGCGCTCGATCCAGGCCACGTCGACCGCGCGGCCCTCCGGGCTGGCCCCGATGTCGTAGAACACCAGCTCGTCAGCGCCCTGGTCACGGTAGCGCAGCGCCAGGTCAGCGATGTCGCCCATGTCCACGTGGTCGCGGAAGCGCACGCCCTTGACCACGCGGCCGTCGCGCACGTCCAGGCAGGGAATCAGGCGGCGGCTCAGCATGCGAGCGCCTCCTGCAGGGTCATGCGCCCTTCCAGCAGCGCCTTGCCCAGGATCGCCCCGCCGCAGCCCACCGCCTTGGCGTCGGCAACGTCGCCGGCACTGCGCACCCCGCCCGAGGCCTGTACCGCCACGCCGGGCAACAGCGCCGACAGGTGCCGGTACAGGTCGATGTTCGGTCCGGTCAGCATGCCGTCGCGGGCGATGTCGGTGCACAGGAGGTGGCGCATGCCCGCCTCGGCGTAGCGTTGGGCGAGCGCATCCAGTGTCACGTCGGCGGTCTCGGTCCAGCCGTGCACCGGCAGCAGCCAGCGACCATCATCGGACTGTCGGGCGTCCAGGGCGATGGTCAGCCGCTCCGGACCAAACTCGCCCAACCACTCGATCACGGTGTCCGGCGCGCGCACCGAGACCGAGCCGACCACCACACGGGCGGCGCCGGCCTGCAGGATGCGAGCGACATCATCGCGTGAGCGCACGCCGCCGCCGGTCTGTACCTGCAGGCCCGTCTGCGCGGCGATCGCCGACAACAGGGGCGCCAGGGTATAGCCACCGGCACGCGCGGCGTCGAGATCGACCAGGTGCATCCAACGGGCACCCGCGTCGGCAAACGCCTGCGCGCGCGGCAGCGGATCATCGCCATAGGTGGTCTGCTGGTTGTAGTCGCCCTGCAGCAGGCGCACCACGCGGCCGTCGCGGATGTCCAGCGCGGGATAGACGATGAAGCTCATGTGGGTTCGTTCTCGATGAAGTTGCGCAGGATCCGTGCGCCGGTGGCGGCGGATCGCTCGGGATGGAACTGCGCGCCGCTATGGCGGCCGCGCTGCACCACCGCCGCGAACAGGCCGCCGTGGTCACATGCCGCCACGGTGTGTTCGTTCAATGGCGCGGCGTAGCTGTGCACGAAGTAGGCGCTGGCACGGTCGGCCACGCCCTCCATCAATGCCGTGGGGTGCAGCGGCAGCAAGCGGTTCCAGCCCATGTGGGGCACCCGGATGCCGGTCGCCGGACGCAGGTGGCGCACCACCCCGGGCAGCAGCCCCAGGCATTCGACATCGCCTTCCTCCGACCCTTCGAACAGCAGCTGCATGCCCAGGCAGATGCCCAGCAGCGGCACCTCCAGCTCACGCAGGGGTTCCACCAGACCCTGCGCATGCAGGCGCGCCATGCCGTGCGGGGCGGCGCCCACGCCGGGCAGGATCACCCGTGAGACGCCGCGCAGCCCGGCCGCATCGCGCACCAGCCGCACGCGCGCGCCGAGCCGTTCCAACGCGTAGCGCACCGAACCGAGATTGGCACCGCCGGCATCGATCAGCGCGACCTCGCTCACAGCGCCCCCTTGGTACTGGGCAGCGCCGTGCCCTGGCGCGGCAGTGCCTGGCGCAGTGCACGCGCCATCGCCTTGAAGCACGCTTCCACCTTGTGGTGGTCGTTGTCGCCGCGCACGCTGAGGTTGAGGTTCAAGCCGGCCGCATCACACAGCGAACGGAAGAAGTGCGGCACCAGCTCGGTCGGCATGTCGCCCACGCGCTCGCGCTTGAATTCGCCGTCGAACACGAAGTACGGCCGGCCGCTGAAGTCCAGCGCGGCGCTGGCCAGCGTCTCGTCCATGGGCAGGGTGAAACCGTAGCGGCCGATGCCGCGCTTGTCGCCCAGCGCCTCGCGCAACGCCTGGCCCAGCGCCAGGCCGGTGTCTTCGATGGTGTGGTGCTCGTCGATGTGCAGGTCGCCCTCGGCCTGCACGCTCAGCGCGAAGCCGCCGTGCTTGCCGATCTGCTCCAGCATGTGGTCGAAGAACGGGAGGCCGGTGTGGGTCTGCGGTTCGGCGACGCGGTCGAGGTCGACCTCGACGCGGATGCGGGTTTCCTTGGTATTGCGCTGCACGACGGCGCGGCGCGGGGCGTCGGCCAGCTCGTGGGCGATGCCGTTCCAGTCCCACTCGCCGCCGAACTGCGCGGTGCGCAACTGGAAGCCACGGATGTTCATGTTCTGTGCGAACTGGATATCGGTCGGGCGGTCGCCGACCATCGCCGAACGCGCCCAGTCGATGCTGCGATCCTGCAGGTACGGCAGCATCATGCCGATGCCCGGCTTGCGCGTCGGCGCATTGTCATGCGGCCAGGTACCGTCGATCAGCACGTCACGGAAAACGATGCCCTGGCTGGCGAAGATCTGCAGCATCAGGTCGTTCGGCCCATCGAAGGCCGCCTGGGGGTAGCCCTCGCTGCCCAGGCCGTCCTGGTTGCTGACGATGACGAAGTGGTAGCCGGCATCGCGCAGCTTCAGCATGGCCGGGATGACATCGCGCACGAAGCGGATCTTCTCGTACGCGTCGATCTGGAAATCGGCCGGCTCTTCGATCAGGGTGCCGTCGCGGTCGACGAACAGAATGGGGGTCATGCGGCGGCCCTCCGGGCGCTGAGTGCCTGCAGCACGCGGTCGTTCTCCGCCGGGCTGCCAATGGTGATGCGCAGTGCATCGTGCAGTTGCGGCGCGGCACGCTGGTCACGCACCACGACACCGGCCGCCAGCAGCGCATCGAACGCGCCCTGTGCGTCGGCAAACCGCACCAGCAGGTAGTTGCCCTGCGAGGGGTAGGCGCGCAGTACGCCTGGCAGCTGCGGCAGCGCCTGCAGCACGCGTTCGCGTTCGGCCTTGACCTGGGCCACACGGCCTGCGGTCACCGCCAATGCCTCCGGCGCCAGCGCGGCCACCGCCAATGCGGCGCATGGCGCCGGCACCGGATAGGGCGCCTGGCAGCGGCGCAGCACCTGGATCAGGGCAGGATCGGCGATCAGGCTGCCGATCCGGGCGGCGGCAAGTGCATGCGCCTTGGACAAGGTGCGCAGCACGGCGACGTTGTCATACTGCGCAAGCAGCGTGGTGGCCGAGGGCTGATCGGCGAACTCGCCATAGGCTTCGTCCACCACCACCAGCGCCCTGCCCTGCATGGCCTGGGCGACCCGTTCGACGTCGGCCAGTGCGATCACACTGCCGGCCGGGTTCGACGGCGTGCATAGGAACACCAGCTTGGCATTGCCCGCCAGCGCAGCGGCGATGATGGCGTCGATGTCGGCCACCAGCGCAGCGCCGGTGTCGCGCAGCGGAACCTCCAGCAGCGGTGCGTTCTGCAGCCGCGCGCACACGGCGTACATGCCGAACACCGGCGGCGTCACCAGCACGGCATCGCGGCCCGGCTCGCACAATGCACGAACCAGCAGGTCGATGGCTTCATCGCTGCCGCGGCCGATCAGCAGCTGCTGTTCATCGCAGTCATACAGCGCTGCCAGCCTTGCGCGCAGCACTGAAGGCTGCGGTTCGGGATAACGGCGCGCGATACCCTGTGCATCGGCGGGATTGGCCCAGGCCGACTCATTGGCATTGAGCCACACCTCCCCGACCAGCGCGCTGCTGCGCGCCGAGGAATACCCGGCGAATGCGCGAAGATCCTCGCGCACGAGTGATAGCACGGCGGTGGCGCTCATGCGGCCGACCCCATGCGCAGCGCCACGGCATTTTCGTGTGCATCCAGTCCTTCGGCACGCGCCAGCACGCGGGCACAGTGACCGATGGCGGCGATGCCCTGCGCGGTGGCCGCCTGCACGCTGATCTGGTTCTGGAAGCTGGCCACGCTCACGCCGCTGTAGGCGCGCGCCGCGCCCGCGGTAGGCAGCACGTGGTTGGTGCCGCTGCAGTAGTCGCCCAGCGCTTCGGGCGTGTAATCGCCGAGGAACACCGAGCCGGCTGCCTCGACCTGCGCCAGCCAGTCGCGCGGTTCGCGCAGGGCCAGGATCAGGTGCTCGGGCGCGTAGCGGTTGCTGATCTGGAACGCCTGCACCAGCGAATCCACCAGGATCAGGCGCGAGGACTGCAACGCCTGCGCGGCGATATCGGCGCGCGACAACCGCGCCAGCTGCGCCTGCACCTGCGCTTCCACCTGGTCCAGCATCGCCGCATCATCGGTGAGCAGCAGCACCTGCGAATCCGGGCCGTGTTCCGCCTGCGAGAGCAGGTCAGCGGCGACGAAGGCCGGGTTGGCACCGGCATCGGCGATCACCAGCACTTCGGACGGACCGGCCGGCATGTCGATGGCGGCGGCCCCGTCCTGTGCGACCTGCTGCTTGGCCTCGGTCACGTAGCTGTTGCCCGGGCCGTACAACTTGTCGCAGGCCGGCACGCTGGTGGTGCCATAGGCCATGGCGGCAATCGCCTGCGCTCCCCCCAGCTTGAACACCCGGTGCACGCCGGTCAGCCGCGCGGCGACCAGTACCGCTGGATCGGCGCTGCCATCACGGCGCGGCGGCGTGCACAGCACCACTTCGCGGCAGCCGGCCAGCTGCGCCGGCACGCCGAGCATCAGCGCAGTGGACGGCAGCGGCGCGCTGCCCGCAGGCACATATAGACCGACCCGGCCGATGGGCCGCACCATGCGCTCGCAGCGGACGCCGGGCGCGGTTTCCACCGCGTAGCCCTGGCTCATGCCGGCCTTGTGGAACAGGCGGATACGGTCGGCCGCCTCGATCATCGCCTGGCGCAGTTCGGCGGGCACGGCGCGTTCGGCGGCAGCGAATTCCTCATCATTCACTTCAAAGGACGCGGGGGCCACGCCGTCGAAGCGCAGGCTGATTTCACGCAGCGCGGCATCGCCATCATCGCGTACCGCGGTAATCAACGCCGCGACCGATTCGCGCGTGCGCGCCGCCACGGCCTGCACCGGGCGCTGCAACGCCTGGGCCTGGGCGGCGTCATCCAGTTGGGACCATTGCAGACGATTCATGCCAGCGACCGCTCCACGCTCAGGACCATCAACCCCTGGGCGCCAG
Source organism: Stenotrophomonas sp. (assembly GCF_032099025.1). Taxonomy (GTDB): domain Bacteria; phylum Pseudomonadota; class Gammaproteobacteria; order Xanthomonadales; family Xanthomonadaceae; genus Stenotrophomonas. The sequence goes on along the minus strand of NZ_DAMCID010000003.1, from coordinate 114,784 downwards.
CGCGCTCCAGCTCTTCAAGGCGCTGCCAGGTCAACGCGCCGTGGCACATGGTCTGCAGGCGCAGGTGGCCACCGTCGTCCGGCAGTTGCACCAGCGGATCGGCATCGGGCAGCAGGCGTGCCAGCTCGGACACGCGATCCAGCGCGGCGCGGAACATCAGCAGCTTGCTGTCCTGCACCTTCACCACCCCGTCGAGGCGACGCAGCAGCATGGCCATCAGGCCGGCACGTGCGTCATCCGGCGTACGCACCGGACCGGCCAGCACCGCTTCGCTTTCCAGCAGGGTTTCCACCGGCTTGAGCTGATTGGCCGCCAATGTGGCGCCGCTGGAGACCAGGTCGCAGATCAGGTCGGCGGTGCCCAGGCGCGGGGCGATCTCGACCGAACCGGACAGTTCCACCACCTGCGCGTCCACACCGCGCTGGGCCAGCCAGTCGGCCAGGATCGCCGGGTAGCTGGTGGCGATACGCTTGCCGGCCAGCTGCTCGATACCCTGCCAGTCCCATTCCTCGGGCACCGCCAGCATGAGCCGGCACTGGCCAAAGTTCAGCCCACGCAACGCCTGGTACGCGTCGGGCAAGCCAAGCCGGCGGCGCGCGGCGCCTTGTTCGTCCAGCTCGTTGCGGCCCACGATGCCGAAGTCGCAGACGCCGTCGGCGATCAAGCCGGGGATGTCATCGTCGCGGACCAGCAGCAGGTCCACCGGCAGCGATTCGCCGTAGCAGAACAGCTTGTCACGGCTCTGCCGCCAGCTCAGTCCGCAGGCGGTGAGCAGGCTGCGCGCCGGCTCGGCCAACCGCCCGCTCTTCTGGATGGCGATACGCAGCCGGTCGCGTGCCGGGGCGGTCTGGGTTGCACTCATGGGGAAAGTCTCTACTCGGATGCGGGGGAGGCAGGCGTGGCGGTCGCGGCAATGGCGGCGGCATAGCCGCCGTGGCCATGGTCCAGCGAGCGCGCCACGCGCCCGGTGGTCGTCACGCTGACACCGGTCAACTCATGGATTTCGCGATACGGCACGCCCTGCCGCAGCAGCGGCACCACCTTCCAACGGTCGGACAGCGCCTCCAGCTCGGCCGGCGTACACAGATCGCGCAGGAACGCGGTGACCTGCTCCGGCGCGGACAGGCCAGCAAAGGCGCCGGCAAGGCTGTCCAAGTCGGCCTGGGGGTCTTTCTCACGGGGGACGGGGCGGATTTTCATCGTATCAATGTAATAGCGTGTTATTACATTAGCGCACAATTGCCTCCATGCCAATTGGGTGAACCTAGTTCGAAGCCTTCGTTCAGGTTAAGGCCGTGGTTCTCCCCGCGAGCGAGCATTCCGGCCTGTCGCCGGGCGTTGCCCGGCTGGCGTTGGTTCGGAGCGAACAGCCGTTGGGCACCACCGAGGTGGGTCGGCGCGTGCGGGCATGCGGGACACGCCGTGAATACGTCCTTGTAGGCTCGTAGAAAACATCCATGTTTTCTACGGTCCCGCATACCCGCCCCCGCCGACCCTCGACGGTGTGTTGGTGGCCATGGAAGTTCAAAGCCGGCTTAGGTGTAGTCCATGCGTTACCGGGCGTTGGGTTGTTCAGAGCAGTCGACTGGGGACCGCGCCTACCCATTCCGATCGCAAATCCCGTTCCGACGCGGATGTCGATACCGGCGTCGACGCACTCCGACACCGGCCCCAAGGCTGCGACCGCTGACAGGTCGGTCGCCAGACGACTGCCGTGAAACCACAAACACGCGTTAACGCATGACCCCATAACGAAAACGCTGTTGCTGTTGCTGTTGATGTTGCTTTCCGTGGAGCCGGCCAGCGGCCGGCACTACGGGGGCGGACGGCCGTCAGAACCCGTGTTGCTTTTACTCATGGCCACCAACCACCTGTCGAAGGTGGGACGGGGTGGGTTTGCGGGACCGTAGAAAACATGGATGTTTTCTACGAGCCCCCATGGACGGGTTCACGGCGTGTCCCGTAAACCCACACCGTCCCGCCAAACCAGGAATCAAGTGCGAAAGGGCTGTTCGCCTGAATGCATGAAGCACCGGGCAACGCCCGGTGCCCAGTGAAAACGTGCAATCAAGCAATCAAGCAATCAAGCAATGAAGCAATGAAGCAACCATAAACAACAACGGCACCCGAAGGTGCCGTTGTAGTCATCCACAGAAGGAAGCGAAACTCACGCCATGGCGCGGGTCTGCTCCAGCTCAACCTGCAACGCACTCGCCAGCTCATCGCGGGCAACTTCGAACTGCTGCTCGCGCAACAGATCCTTGACCGCCACCACGCCGCGCGCCAGCTCGTCTTCACCGGCCAGCACCACGAAGCGGATACCGGCCTTGGCCGCGTACTGGAACTGCTTGCCGATCTTCTTCGGCTCCATCTGCACCTCGGCGTTGATCCCGCCCACGCGCAGGCGACGCGCGATATCGAGCGACTCGGACAGACCGTTGTCATCCATCAGTGCCACCAGCGCATGCACGCTGCTGTCCTCGATACCCGCGATCAGGCCCGCTTCGCGCAGCTGCCAGAACAGACGGGTCAGACCGATCGAAATACCCACGCCCGGCAGCTTGGACTTGCTGTAGTGGCTGGCCAGGTCCTCGTAACGGCCGCCCGAACAGATCGAACCGATCTGCGGGTGGTCCGTCAGCGTGGTTTCGTACACCGTGCCGGTGTAGTAATCCAACCCACGCGCGATCGAGAAGTTCAGGCAGTACGCGTTTTCCGGCACGCCCAGCGCCTTGACCAGCTGCAGCACCTCGCGCAGCTCCGCCACGCCCAGCGTCAACGTCTCGCTCGCCGTGCCGTCGGCCACCAGCGCGTCCAGCTGCGCCAGCGCGTCGGCATGGCTGCTTGAACGCACCGCCACGAACGCCAGGATCCGCTCGACCTGCTCGGCCGGAATGGCGAAGCCTTCCCCGGTCAGCGTCTCGCGCACATAGTCTGGACCGCGCTTGTCGAGCTTGTCGACTTCACGCAGCACCGCCATCTGGCGCTCACCATCGGCCACGCCCAGGCTCTCGAAGAAGCCGCGCATCAGCTTGCGGTTGTTCAACTGTACCGAGAAGTCGCCAATGCGCAGCTCCGCGAACACCGCGTGGATCACCGCAAGCACTTCCGCGTCATACCGCGTGCTCAGCGCATCCTTGCCGATCACGTCGATGTCGCACTGGTAGAACTCACGGAACCGCCCGCGCTGCGCGCGCTCACCGCGGTAGACGCGCTGCATCTGGTAGCGGCGGAACGGGAAGGTCAGGTCGTGCTCGTGCTCGGCCACGTAACGCGCCAGCGGCACCGTGAGGTCGAAACGCAGCGCCAGTTCCGGCAGGCTCTTGTCGCCCGCCTCGGCCGCATTGGCCAGCGCACCGGTGGACTGCACGAAATACACCTGGCGCTCGGTCTCGCCGCCGGACTTGGTCAGCAGCACATCGGACAGCTCGAACACCGGCGTTTCCACCGGCAGGAACCCGAACCGCTCGTAGTTGCGGCGGATGACGTCCAGCATGCGCTGAAACGCGATCTGCTCGCGCGGCAGCAATTCCATGATGCCGGGCGGCGTACGGGGCTTGATCACTTGCGGGACTCCTGCGGAACGGGGGATGAGCGAGCTGCATATTCTAGCCGCAGCCGCGCCGAACGGCCGTAACGGCCGTCGAACGCCGGCCCGCCAGCGGCATTGGCGTATCATAGTCAGGCCCCGCTCCCTGGCACGACATGACCCGGCCCCACCCCGCACTTGCCACTGTAGAGGACCCCGCCCCCGGGTGTTCGCCGCTGCGCGACTGCCTGCACTGCTCGGTGCGTCACCTGGCCGTGTGCTCGGCGCTGTCGCCCGACGAGGTGCAGGCGCTGGAACGCGTCACCGTCTCCCAGCCCCTGGTGCTGGGCGCCACCCTGGCCCGTGCCGGCGAGCCGCGCCAACATGTCTATACCTTGACCCGCGGCGCCCTGCGCCTGGTCCGCACCCTCGCCGACGGGCGTCGCCAGATCAGCGGATTCGTGCTGCCTGGCGACTACCTGGGCTTGAGCGGCAGCGACCACCACCGCTACGACATCGAGGCCATTGCCGACAGTCGCGTGTGCCGCGTGGCCCTGCCCCAGATGAAGGATCTTCGCGCACGTTTCCCGCACCTGGAGCGCAAGCTGCTGCAGCGTGCCTGCCAGGCGCTGGATGACGCAGCCGACGCCGCGATGGCGTTGGGCCGGCTGCAACCGGCCGAGAAACTGGCCGATTTCCTGCTGCGCCTGGCCGCGCGCGAGGCCCGACTGGGCGGCGACGGGCTGCGCGTGACCCTGCCGATGGGCCGCAGTGATATCGCCGATCACCTCGGGCTGACCATGGAAACGGTCAGCCGCACCTTCACCAAGCTGCGCCAGCAGGGCCTGATCGCCCTGCCCCACCTCAGTACCGTCGAGATTCTGGACGAGGCCGGGCTGCAGGTCCTGTCCGCAGCCTGATCGGCGGCGTCGTTCACCGCTGAACGTCGGTCAGGACAGCAGCACCTCACGCAACGCCGCATAGTCCGGCGCGCACGGTTCCGCGTGTGCGGGCCGCTTCAACAGCGCCGCCAGCGCCGGCGGAACGTCGAGGGGACGGCCGATCAGCGGTTCCACCACCGATTCGAATTTGGCCGGATGCGCGGTTGCGGCGACCGCCCAGTCGCCCTGCACGCCCTCGCTTCGCAACTGTTCAAGCAGCTTCACCGCCGTGGCGGTGTGCGGGCAGAACACCTCGCCCGCCTGCGCGTGACGCCGCGCGATGAGCTCGCCGATCGCCGCATCGTCGACGGCCTCCGCGCGGAAGCCCAGGCGCAACGCCGCCTCGTCATCGGCGTACATCCAGCGCAGCCGTTCGAAATTGCTCGGCGCGCCCACATCCATCGCATTGGCCAGCGTCGCCACGCTCTGCGCCGGCTGGTAGGCCTGCCCGTGGAAGAAGCGCGGCAGCACGTCATTGGCATTGGTGGCCAGCGCGATGCGTCCAAGTGGCAGGCCCATCGCCCGCGCCAGCACCGCCGCCATCGCATTCCCGAGGTTGCCGGTGGGTACTACCAGGTTGAGTAACTGGCCGCTGGCCGCCTGATGGGTCAGCGCCGCATGCGCGTAGTAGCTCATCTGCGGCAGCCAACGCCCCAGGCTGATGCTGTTGGCCGAGCTCAATGGCAGCTGCGCCTGCAGCTCGCGATCACCCAGCGCCTGCTTCACCATCGCCTGGCAGTCGTCGAACGAGCCGGCCACGCGCAGCGCCTGGATGTTGTCGCCGAAGCAACCGAGCTGGTGCGCCTGACGAGGAGATACGCGACCGTCCGGGTACAGCACCACCACGCGGATACCCGGCTGCCGATGGAACGCGGCGGCCACCGCCGCACCGGTATCGCCGGAGGTCGCCACCACGATCGTCAGCGGCCGCGCGCGGTCGCGCTGCAGCCGGGCCAGGCTGGCTGCAAGGAAGCGCGCGCCGAAGTCCTTGAAGGCCGCCGTGGGTCCGTGGAACAGCTCCAGCACATGGTCGCCCGGCGTTGACAGCGCCCGCAACGGCGCCGGAAAGTCGAACGCCTCCGCGCACAGCTCGGCCAGGTGAGGCGCCAACGCGTCGCCGGCAAAGAACGGTGCCAGCACCGCTCCCGCGTCGCCGGCCAGGCTGCCACGCCCGGTCCACCGCTGCGGCAGGGGGCGCTGCGCGGGCACGTACAGACCGCCATCGGGCGCCAGGCCGGCGGCGACGGCCGCACTGAGCGACACGGCCGGTGCCGCACCTCGGGTCGAAACGAAATTCATGGAAAGTCCTGGCAGATGAGGGGAAACCGCACTCACAACAATTGCGCGCCGGGCGCATCCAACGGCGACACCCAGGCCTGGCTGTCGAAACCGGCCCGGGCAAAGGCCTGCTGCACACCCGCCTGCGCGGCCTGCGCGGCGGCCTGGCTGTCGAACCACGCGAATACACTGGGCCCGGCGCCGGAAATACTGGCGCCCATCGCGCCGGCCGCGAGCGCGGCGTCGCGCGCCGCATCGAAGCCTACGATCAGCCCGGCGCGACGCGGCTCCACCAGCACGTCGCGCAGACCGGCACGTACCAGCGCCGCATCGCCGCTGAAGCAGCCGCTCAATACCAGCGCCAGGTTCGCGCTCTGCTCGACGAACGCGGACAGCGCGTAGCTGCCCTGCAGTGCGGCTCGGGCGCGCCGCGTTTCCAGCACCGCCTCCGGGTGCACCAGCAGGCTGTGCCAGGCCGACGGTACCGGAATGCGCACCAGCCGGTCGGCGGTGCTCAGGACCAGCCCGCCGAGCAGCATCGGCCCCAGGTTGTCGCCGTGGCGCCCGCCGCTGGCCACGGCCTCGCCGGTCAGCGCGAACGGATACAGCGCCTCACGCGGCAACGGGGTGTCGAGCAGCGCGTTGGCCGCGATCAGTGCGGCCACGCACGACGCCGCCGAACCGCCCATGCCCGAGCCCAGCGCGATGCCCTTGTCGATCTCCAGCTCGAAGCCGAACGGCAACGCCAGTGCCTCGCGGAGCGCGATCAAGGCCGCGCCCGCCGTGTTGTCGGCCGCGTCCAGCGGCAGGTCCACGGTGGTGCCGCGGATCGCCACGATGCGTACCTGCGGCGACGCGATGCGTCGCACCGTGACCGTATCGCCAACACCGGCGATGGCGTGGCCCAGGATGTCGAACCCCACGGCGGCGTTGCCGACCGATGCCGGCGAGAATGCGCGCGCGGCGGTGATATGACCGGCCTCACTCACAGACGCGCTCCCTCACCGGCGGCGACCCGCAGCACATCGGCGAACACGCCGGCGGCCGTCACTTCCGGTCCCGCCCCCGGTCCCTGCACCACCAGCGGATTATCGCAATAGCGGCGCGTGGTGAACTGCACCACGTTGTCGGTGAGGCGCAGATTCGCGAAGGCATGGCTGGCCGGCAACTCGACCAGCCCGACCTGCGCCGCATCCGCCGACAGACGCGCCACGTAGCGCAGCACCGCACCACGCGAACGCGCCTGCGCCAGGCGCTCGGCAAACACCGCATCCACGGCATCCAGGCCGCCCATGAAGTCATCGACACTGGCATCGCGCAGCGCCTCTGGTACCAAGCTCTCCACCGACACCTGCTCCAGGCTCAGCTCGCGCCCGGCCTCACGCGCCAGGATCACCAGCTTGCGCGCGACATCCACGCCCGACAGATCGTCGCGCGGATCCGGCTCGGTATAGCCCATGCCACGCGCCTGCGCGACCAGCTGCGAGAATGGCACCTCACCGTCATATTTGTTGAACAGCCAGGCCAACGTGCCGGAGAAGATGCCGTCGATGGCCAGCACCTCGTCACCGGTATCGACCAGATCGCGCAGGGTGGTGATCACCGGCAGGCCCGCACCCACCGTCGCCTCATAGCGGAAGCGCGCGCCGCTGGCGGCCGCCGCGTCGCGGATCGCGTGGTAGCGCGGCAACGGGCCGGCACCGGCCTGCTTGTTCGGGGTCACCACGTGGATGCCTGCCTGCAACCAGGCCGCGTAGCGGTCGGCCACGTCGGCACTGCCGCTGCAATCCACGATCAGTGCATGCGGCAGATGCGCGGACAGCAGGTGTTCGGTGAATGCATCCAGGTCGGTCGCCTGCGCCTGCCCGGCCAATGCGGCGCGCCAGTCGCCCTGCACGCCGCGTGCATCCAGCCGCATGCGGCTGCGCGATGCGACCGCACGCAGGCGCAGATCCACGTTCGCGCGCGTCAGCAACGTGGGCTGCGCGGCCAGCAGCTGGTCCAGCAGCGCCGCCCCGACATTGCCCGGGCCGATCACCCCAACGGAGAACGTCTGCGGCGACAGCCAGAAGCCGGCATGCGCCGCGCGCAGTGCCTTGGTCGCATGCCCGCTGTCGACCGCCACGGAGATGTTGCGCTCCGATGAACCCTGCGCGATCGCCAGGATGTTCACCTGCGCCCGTCCCAGCGATTCGAACAGCCGCGCGGCCACGCCGGGCTGCCCGGCCATGCCATCGCCCACCGCCGCGAGCACGCTCACGTTGTCGGTGAGTTGCACGCGCTGCACCTGGCCCAGGCCCAGCTCATGCGCGAAGGCCTGCAGCAGGGCATCACGCGCCTGCCGCGCCACGGCCTGCGGCACCACGCAGCAGATCGAATGTTCCGACGAGCCCTGCGAGATCATCACCACCGACACATGCGCGTTGCGCAGCGCCGCGAACACCCGTTCGGCGGTACCGGGCACGCCGATCAGGCCCGTGCCCTCCAGGTTCAGCAGGGCCAGGTCCGGGCTCAGCGTGAGGCCTTTGATGGGGCCGGACGTGGTCCGCTCGGCCGTGATCCGCGTGCCGGGATGATCGGGGCGGAAGGTATTGCGGATGATGATCGGCAGGCCGCGCTCGATGGCCGGTGACATGGTCTGCGGGTGCACGACCTTGGCGCCGAAATACGCCAGCTCGCAGGCTTCGTCATAGCTGAGCGCGTCCAGCTGGACCGCTTCGGGCACCACCCGCGGGTCGGCCGACAGCACACCGTCCACATCGGTCCAGATATGCAGTTCATCGGCATGGAACAGCGCGGCGAAGATCGCACCGGAGTAATCACTGCCGTTGCGGCCCAGCGTGGTCACGCGGTTGCGGCGGTCGCGGGCGACGAACCCGGTGGCGACCACGCGGGCCTGGGGGTGGCGCTCCCGCCACTCCGCGAGGCGTTGCGCGCTCTGCGCCCAGTCGACGTCCACACCGAGCTCGCCACGGTCCACCACGAGTACATCGCGCGCGTCGAGCACCGCGCAGTCGTCGCCCACGCTCTGCAGGTACTGTCCCAGCAACTGTGCCGAGTAGACCTCGCCCAGGCCCTGCACGCGGTCGAGCACCTCGCTGGGCAGCTCGCCGATCACCGCCAGTGCCGCCAGCACATCGGACAGCTGGTCGAAGCGCGCATCCAGCCATTCGACGGTGGCGCCGGCATGTTCGCCAAGCAGCGCCACTGCGGCACCGCGGTGCCGGGCCCGCAGCGCATGCCAGTCATCGCGCCATTGCGGCGCATCCAGCGACGCCCGCTCGGCCAGGGCGATCAACGCGTCGGTCACGCCCTTCATCGCCGACACCACGGTGACCTGCACGGCCTCGTCGCGGGCCAGCAGCAGCTGCGCCACGTGACGGTAGCGGTCCGCGTCGGCGACAGAGGTGCCGCCGAACTTGTGCACGATGGTGGCCGTGGCGGCCCGCAGCGGGGAGGAAGAGCCTGGCGATGCGGCGGCATCGGGTGAAGCGGCGACAGAAGACATGCTGACCTCGATTCGAGGCCCCGCGTCAGTCAGATGGAAGGAGAGTCCCCGCCACCTGGTCTGGTGCGGGGCCGTTGTTTTCGGAAATTACGCGAAGACGACGGGCCGCACCGGGCGAGTGGTGACGGTGGTAATGGTGGTGGTACCGATGCCGAGGCCAGACACGTGCGTGCCGCCCGAAGAGGCGGTGGAGCGCAGCGTGGCGGTGGCGGCGGGAAGGACCATGGGTCAAGAAAACTACGCCGCACCCCCGCCTGTCAAGTGCTGCAGTGCAAAAACCCGCCGGCGTCGATCAGCGTGGAACGTCGGCAAAAAAGTTGCGAATGTGACTATCCAGGCGCGGCAACGCCATCAGCCGACGTGCTCGGCCACCGCCCGTGGCGGGCGGTGCGCGTGGGCGCACAGCAGCACCCCCGAGACCAGGCAGAGGATCGCGAGCGTCTCCATCAACGTCGGCCAGCGTCGCTGCCAGGCGAAGCCGTAGAGCAGCGCGAACAGCGTCTCGAACACGATCATCTGCCCCGTCAGGGTCAGCGGCAGGTTGCGGCTGGCGCGGTTCCAGCAGGCGTTGCCCAGCACCGATGCCACCACCGCCACGCCGGCGCTGGTCGCCCAGAACCACATCCAGTCGATGGGGGGATGCACAGCGCGAGACATGACGAACGCACTCGGCACCAGCAGCAGGGCCAGCGCTCCGGTGGTCACCCCGGTGAGCAGCGACCAGTCGTGGCCACTCAGGTCAGGCCGCCGCGCCAGCCAGCGACTGTTGCCAATCGAGTACAGCGCCCACGACAGCAGCGCGCCGACCGCACACAGCAGACCCAGCACGCGGCGGCTCGCCGAGCCCTGCGCATGTCCCGCCTGCAGCGCTTCGTAGCCCACCAGCCCGACCCCGAGCAGGCACAGCGCCAACGCCGGAGCAAGCCGGCGCAGCGGCACCGCGCCCTCCTCGCGCGCGCCCGCCACGGTCACCACCACCGGGATCAAACCCACGATCAGCGACGCCGCCGCGCCACCGGCCCACTGCACCGCATTGGCCAGCAGCACGAAGTACACCAGGTTGCCTGCCAGGCTCAGCCACAGCAGCCCCCGCCATTCGGCACTGCCGATGCGCTGGCGCAGTTCACGCCAGCGCGGTGCCAGCAGCACCACGGCAATCAGCCCGTAGACCAGGTAGCGGCCCGCCGACAACTGCACGGCACTGAACTGCACCAGCATCGCCGGTGCCAGGAAGACCACACCCCACAACGCACCGGCGGCGATGCCGTTGGCGATTCCGACTCCCATCGAACGATTCATCTGCGAGCACGCATCCAGCAGCGGAAAGACCGCGCCAGTGTAGGCGCGGACATCGCGCCGATCTTGACCCAGGCTACTGCGCGGGGCGGTAGCGGCGTCGGTACTCGGCGGGCGTCATGCCCCAGTCGCGGCGCAGTGCCCGGGTCAGCGCACTCTGCTCGGAGTATCCGGCGTGCTGCGCGATGTCGGCGATGGACAGCCCCGTATCCGCCAGCCGACCCCGCGCCCAGCGCAACCGGCTCGCACTGAGCCAGGCCTGCGGAGTGAGCGAAAAGGCCTCACGGAACAGCACGTGCAGCCGGCTGCTGCTCACCCCCACCTCGCTGGCAATGCGCTCCACCGGCCACGCCTGCCCGGGGGACTGCGCGATGCGTGCGCACACCGCCTGCAGGCGGGTGGAACTACCGGCCAGCGAAAATGCCTGCAACAACGCCGGAAGTTCGCGCTGCACGACATCCCCATGGATGCGCGCAGGCGCCAGCCCTGCCACGCACTGCGCCATGGCACGCACGGCGGCGGGCAGCGCAAGCAGCGGCTGGCGCTGCAACCGCGCCAGGGTGTCATCGTCGATCAGCGTGGCCGGACAGTCGACGATCAGGAACCGGTCGTCCTCGCCGGCCGACTGCGCGTGGCCTGCGGCAGGAGCCACGAACGCACCCTGCAACCCGTCCAGTCGTGCGCCGTGTCCGTCGAGCTCGAACGCAAGCTCTCCGCGCACGGGAATGACCCATTGCGCGAAGTCGTGGCGATCCACGTCCGACGACGGGCCGTAGCGGCGAAGGTTGAAGGCGGGTGCACTCATGTCGAGCCCATGGTAGCCGGTGCTATAGTCGGCCGTGTCCTGTCAGCAGGGAGTGCGCACTGTGACGTACATCAAAAATTCGGCCCGCCGCCTGCGTTTGCGCCCGTCCGCGCTGCTGGCCCTGGCCCCCGTCTGCCCGCCATTGGCGGCACAGAGCGGACCCGCCCCTTCCCCCTGATCCGCGTCCCTGCTGCGGGTCGTCGCGCTGTTCCGCTTCCGGGAGCCGACATGCAGTTCATTGCACTCAGTGAAGCACCGCGTCTGCTGCCGCAGGTGGCGCGCTGGTACTTCGACACGTGGGGCCGACATGTGCCCGGCATGACCCTGGACGACGAGCAGGTGCGGCTTGAAGTCTTCCTTCAGCAGGACGAGCTGCCGCTGCTGCTGTTGGCGGTGCACGACCATGAACCGGTCGCCGCCGCGCAGCTCAAGTTCCACGAGCGCACCGAGCGCCCTGAACGCCTGCATTGGCTGGGCGGCGTCTACGTGGACCAGTCACAGCGTGGCCAAGGGCTGGCCGCGCGGCTGATCGAGGATCTGATGGCACGCGGACGCGCCTTCGGCGTACGCGACGTCTACCTGCAGACCGAACGGAACGACGGCGGCCTGTATCGACGGCTGGGCTGGAAACCCCTTGAAATGCAGATGCACGCGAGTGGCGTGCCGGTGCGGATCATGCAGCGGACGCTGTCCGCCGCCGAGTGAAGGCTGCGCCCGCGCTCAGCGGAATCGCACGGGCTGCGGTGCCGGACGATCGGCCAGCGAGCCCAGCGTAAACGTGTAGCCGGCTTCTTCCAGCAGCTTGCGCATGCGCAGTTCGGCACGCTTGGGATACGCCAGCGACGTGGGCGCATGCAGTGCGTATGAGGTGGAGCGACCGGCCTGGTTGTCACGCGTGACCGACGACTGGTTGGTCTCGCACGCGTTCGACCACAGGTCCAACAGCACCTTGGGTCCAATGGACTGGTTGTTGCCAAGACGAAGCGTAAGCCAACGCATGTGTTCCATGACGAATCCCAACCCTACCTGTGACCGAGTATGCACCATATCCCGAGGCGCCGTACGCCGGGGTCTGGAATCGCGCGGGGCGTTGATACGCAAACGCCCCGGCTGAACCGGGGCGCTTGCTGACCTGCCCGTCGGCGACGCGGACGTCGCCGTGGTGATCAATGCTTCAGTGCATGCTTGCGGGTGCGCATCACTTCATGCGTTTCCTGCACGATCGGCAGCAGTCGGGTGACTTCCTGACGCGCCGCCGGCGAGGTGTCGCTGTCGGTCAGCGTGTCCTTGAACGCCTTCAGCAGGCGATCCTCGGACTCTTCCAGTTCGGCCACGTAGCCGTACTGCGTGTCGCCCAGGGTGGCGCGCACCTTGCCGTAGAACTGCTGCATGGAACCCACCATCGTGCCGTGTTCGGCAGGCTTGCCACCGGCAGCCAGCACGGTGCTGCTAAGCGAATTGACGATGTCGGCCTTGACGCCCGCGATGCGGGTGAACAGTGCGGACAGCTCGGCATCCTTCACCTTGCCGGCGGCTTCGGTGTAGAAGTCCTTGCCGTCGCGGGCGATTTCGATCAGGTCATTGAGGCTGTGGGCGGTATTCGATTCGGTGCTCACTGTTGTCTACTCCTGGTAATTCATTGGATTGCCCGTGCTTGGGTGACCCCACCTTTCCGCATCGGGAATGAAGTCGGCGTGACCTCCGCAGCGGACCGTTAAGCGATGTGTGAGGCGTGAAAAAACCGTGTCTGCAGCGAGTGTTTTCCGCGTCACGGTGCAGTTCGCACGAGCATCGCATCACGTAAACGATGCGCATCGTGCGTCGTGGAGTGCACTCACTCCTGCACCGGTTCGCGCGGGGGAACCGGCGCCTCCAGCGGCGGCTCCGCCGGCGGTGGATCGCGTTCGGGCGGCACTTCGCGAGGCGGATCCTGCACCGGCGGATCCTGCGCAGGCGGTGCTTCCACCGGTGTGGGCGGTGCCTCGGGTACTGGGCCGGGTGGCGGCACCTGCCCGGCTGCATGGATCATCGATGCGGAGGAAAAATGGACTGACATGCATGCACTCCTGAACGTGTGTAATCAGGACCGTCGCACGAGAGAAGTAAACACTTTGCCAATGCATCCGTCAGACCCGGCTGCCCGCTGCGCCAAGGGCAGCCAGGCGGCGCACGGTGACGCACTCAGTTGAAGAGTTCACGCACGTCGGTGACCCTTCCCTCACGGAACGTCACCTGGATCGTCTTGCGCTGCTGGTAGTACTCCCAGCGTTCGCCAATATTGCCGCTGTATTCGCTTTCCAACTGGATGACCCGGTCCGGCTTGCCCGCCACCTGCGTCACCTTGCCCGCCGAGTCGCCGGAGTTCACCAGCTGGTTGCCAAACCGCACGCTGCCGCCCGCCATCGCCGCACCGGCGGCCAGGCAGAGCACCAACGCCGACAAAGTCCTGTTCATCGCCCTCTCCTTCATCATGGGTGGGTATCCCGCCCAGCAACTTTGCCACAGGGGGCAGGTGCTGCGCATGTGAGCGGGTGGCACTCGGCGCAAGCCAGAAGGAGTAGCGCGGATGTGGTGACCCCGGCCCGATTCGAACGGGCGACCTTCCCCTTAGGAGGGGGACGCTCTATCCAGCTGAGCTACGGGGCCAAGTGCGGGTCCGGCATGGCCGGATCCCTGGCCGCACCCACATTGCATGGGTGCAGCCGTGAAGGATACCTACATTCGGCGAACGGACCAAGGCCGATTCCGCCGTTGCGGCACGTCCCGGCTCAGCGGATGTCCAGTTCCGGGAAGCCCTTGACCAGCTCGTCCAGCGCCTTGATCTGGGTCAGGAACGGCTCCAGCGCGCTCAGCGGGAGGGCGCTGGGGCCGTCGCAGCGGGCGTGGTCCGGGTCGCGGTGCGCTTCCAGGAACAGGCCGGCCAGGCCCAGCGCCATGCCCGAACGGGCCAGTTCGGCCACCTGGCGGCGGCGGCCACCGGAGGCTTCGCTGCCGGCGTCGCGTCGCTGCAGGCTGTGGGTGACATCGAAGATCGCCGGCAGGCCGCCGGTGGATTCGATCATTTCGCGGAAGCCCAGCATGTCCACGACCAGATTGTCGTAGCCGAACTGCGAGCCGCGCTCACACAGGATGATGTTCTCGTTGCCCGCTTCGCGGATCTTGGACACGATGTGCTTGATCTGCGTGGGGCTCAGGAACTGCGGCTTCTTGATGTTGACCGCACGGCCGGTTTCGGCGATGGCCTTGACCAGGTCGGTCTGGCGGGCCAGGAAGGCCGGAATCTGCAGCACGTCGACCACTTCGGCCACCGGCGCGGCCTGGGCGACTTCGTGCACGTCGGTGATCACCGGAATGCCGAAACGACGCTTGACCTCTTCGAAGATGCGCAGCCCTTCGTCCAGACCCACGCCACGGTACGAACTGATCGACGAGCGGTTGGCCTTGTCGAACGACGCCTTGAAGACATAGGGAATGCCCAGCTTGCCGGTCACCGTGGTGAAGTGCTCGGCCGCACGCAGGGTCGAATCCAGATCTTCGAGCACGTTCAGGCCACCAAACAGCACGAACGGGAGACGGTTCCCGACGACCACACCTTCTGCAACGGTAACGTTCATTCAGATTCCTGGGGGCGAACAATGGTGGCCATTCTAGCGGGTTGGCGGCGGCCCCCGCCCGACCCACGGTCGGACGCCACCACCGGCAGGTGCCGACCGTTGTGCGGTACCGGCGAACCGTGACGGGGTAGAATTGGCGTTCTGCATGCCGCACCCCCACCCTGCCAGCGGCTGCACCCTTTTTTGATTCGCAACAGGAGTTTGCATGTCCTCTGACCTGCTCAAGGCGCTCGGCCTCGACGCGACCAACGCTGGCACCTACCTCGGCAACGGCGAGTGGTCCACGGCCACCGACGCCGGTGTGATCACCCCGGTCAATCCGACCACCGGTGAGGCCATCGCCCAGGTGTACGCCACCACCGACGCCGACTACGAAACCATCGTGGCGCGCGCCCAGGACGCCTTCAAGGTCTGGCGTACCACCCCGGCACCGCGCCGTGGCGAAGCCGTGCGCCTGTGCGGCGAAGCGCTGCGCGCCCACAAGGATGCGCTGGGTTCGCTGGTCGCGCTGGAAATGGGCAAGAGCAAGCCCGAGGGCGATGGCGAAGTGCAGGAGATGATCGACATCGCCGACTTCGCCGTGGGCCAGAGCCGCATGCTGTACGGCTACACCATGCACTCCGAGCGCCCGGGCCACCGCATGTACGAGCAGTACCAGCCGCTGGGCCTGGTCGGCATCATCAGCGCGTTCAACTTCCCGGTGGCGGTGTGGGCCTGGAATTCGTTCCTGGCCGCGATCTGCGGCGATGTGTGCCTGTGGAAGCCGTCCAACAAGACCCCGCTGACCGCGATCGCGTCGATGAAGATCTGCAACGACGCCCTGCGCGGCGCCGGTTTCCCGGACATCTTCTTCCTGATCAACGATGCCGGCACCGAGCTGTCGCAGAAGATGGTGGCCGACAAGCGCGTGCCGCTGATCAGCTTCACCGGTTCGACCCAGGTCGGCCGCCAGGTCGCCGAAAAAGTGGCCCACCGACTGGGCCGCTGCCTGCTGGAACTGGGCGGCAACAACGCCATCATCCTGGACGAAACCGCCGATCTGAAGCTGGCCATCCCCGGCATCGTGTTCGGTGCGGTCGGCACCGCCGGCCAGCGCTGCACCACCACGCGCCGCCTGATCGTGCACGCATCGGTCTACGACGACGTGCTGGCCACGCTGATCAAGGCGTACAAGCAGGTGGAAGGCAAGATCGGCGATCCGACCGACCCGGCCAACCTGATGGGCCCGCTCAACAGCGACCACGCCGTGCAGCAGTTCCTGGCCTCCATCGAGAAGGCCAAGGCCAGCGGCGGCACCATTGAAACCGGCGGCACGCGCATCGACCGCGCCGGCAACTTCGTGCTGCCGGCGATCGTGACCGGCCTGAAGAACAGCGACGAAGTGGTGCAGCACGAAACCTTCGCGCCGATCCTGTACGTCATGAAGTACAGCACGCTGGACGAAGCCATCGACCTGCAGAACGGCGTGCCGCAGGGCCTGTCCTCGTCGATCTTCACCACCAACCTGAAGACCGCCGAACGCTTCCTGTCGGCGGCCGGTTCGGACTGCGGCATCGCCAACGTCAACATCGGCACCTCCGGCGCCGAGATCGGCGGTGCGTTCGGTGGCGAGAAGGACACCGGCGGTGGTCGCGAGTCCGGCTCGGATGCATGGAAGGTCTACATGCGCCGCCAGACCAACACCATCAACTACTCCGACTCGCTGCCGCTGGCACAGGGCATCAAGTTCGACCTGTGATGGTCGAAGCGGACGAGGCACTGCCGACCCACGGTCGGCACCCATCGGGTGAGGCGGCATTGCGCCGCCCCACCCTCGATTTCAGCGGGCGCCGGGTGCTGGTGGCCGGTGGCAGCAAGGGCATTGGCCGGGCCATGGCACTCGCCTTTGCCGCTGCGGGTGCGCGTGTCTCGGTGTGCGCACGCGGCGCAGCCGGCCTGGCCGCGCTGAGCGATGACGCCACTGCACAGGGACAGCCGCTGCACACCTGCGTCGCCGACCTTTCGCGCCTGGACGATATCGAACACTGGTTGACCCAGGCGGCCGACGCGCTGGGTGGCATCGATGTGCTGATCAACAATGCCACCGGCTACGGGATGACCGACGATGAGGCCGGCTGGGACGCCAGCCTCGGCGTCGATCTCATGTCAGCGGTGCGCGCCTCCCGGCTCGCCCTGCCCTGGCTGACGCAGTCGAAGGATGCCTGCATCCTCAACCTGGCCTCGATTGCCGCCCAGCAACCGCGCCCCGGCGCCGCCCCCTACGGCGCGGCCAAGGCGGCGCTGATGCACTACACCACCTCGCAGGCACTGGCACTGGCCCCGCACCGTATCCGGGTGAACGCCATTGCCCCCGGCTCGATCGAGTTCGAGGACGGGCTGTGGGCACGCCGACGCGAGCAGGACCCGGCGCTGTACCACGGCACGCTGGCCAAAATCCCGTTCGGCCGGTTCGGCGAGCCGCAGGAAATTGCCAATGCCGCGCTGTTCCTGTGCTCGCCGCTGGCGCGCTGGATCACCGGGCACACCTTGAACGTCGATGGCGGACAGGTGCTGATGGGATGAGGGCTCCTCCGCTGCCGGGCCGATCCGGCGCCGGAAGCGCCGGTGGGCCAAACCGACCTATACGCTCTATCATGAGCAGCCCGCAACGGAGGACCCGATGAACCTGCCCCCCCGTCAAACCAGCGCCATGGCGCTGATCAGCCTGATCGCCGGCATCCTGGGCTGGACCGCCCTGCCGTTCCTGGGCAGCGTGGTGGCGATCTTCACCGGGCACATGGCCCGCGCCGAGATCCGCCGCCGCCCGCATGAACTGGAAGGCGACGGCCTGGCATTGGCCGGCCTGATCATGGGCTGGGTGGTGGTGATCGGCAGCCTGCTGGCGCTGCTGGCCATCGTGATGTTCTTCGGTGGCCTGGCCTGGTTCGTTTCCCTGCAATCGTGAGGTGCCCATGAGCGGATCGGACGCAACCGAACGTTTCAGCAACCGTGTCGCGGATTACGTCCGCTACCGGCCCGACTATCCGCCGGCGCTGCTGGACTGGGTGCATCGCGAGATTGGCGTGGCGACCGAAACCCTGGTGGCCGATATCGGTGCCGGTACCGGTATTTCCACGCGGCTGTTCCTGGCCAGCGGCCATCCGGTGATCGCGGTGGAACCCAATGCGGCCATGCGCGATGCGGCAGAGGCCCTGCTGGCCAAGGAATACCTGCGCCTGAAACTCGTGGATGGCACCGCCGAGGCGACCACCCTGGCCGATGACAGCGTCGGCCTGGTCACAGCGGCACAGGCGTTCCACTGGTTCGACACCGCGGCAGTGCGCCAGGAATGGGCGCGCATCCTGCACCCGGGCGGCCTGGCGCTGGTGTTCTGGAACTCGCGCCTGCTGGATGCCTCGCCGTTCCTGATCGGCTACGAACAGCTGCTGCTGGAATTCGGCACCGACTACACCGAGGTGGCCGAGCGCTACCAGGACGATGACACCATGCGCGCGTGGTTCGGCGCCGGCCTGCGCGGCATTGCCCAGTTTCCCAACACCCAGTGGATGGACGCCGACGGCCTGCGCGGCCGCCTGCTGTCCTCCTCCTACGCACCGCCTCCGGGACATCCGCGCCATGCGCCGATGCTGGAGGCGCTGCAGCAGCTGTTCGACGCGCATGCGGTGGACGGCAGGATCGCTTTTGAATACCACACCCGTGCCTTCATCGGCACGCTGGACTGACCGGACGCCATGTACTCGCTTGCACGACCCTTCCTGTTTTCCCTGGATGCCGAGCGCGCGCATGGCCTGGGCCTGAGTGCGCTCGAGCTCGCCTACCGCACCGGCACCACGCCGCTGGTGGCACGACGCCCTGCCCCGCTGCCCACCAATGCGTTCGGCCTGACTTTCCCCAATCCGGTCGGCCTGGCCGCCGGACTGGACAAGAACGGCGAGCACATCGATGCACTGTTCGCGCTGGGCTTTGGCTTTGTCGAGATCGGCACCGTCACGCCACGCCCGCAGGAAGGGAATGCCAAACCGCGTCTGTTCCGGCTGCCATCGCACCAGGCCATCATCAACCGCATGGGCTTCAACAACCTGGGCGTGGATGCGCTGGTGCGCAATGTTGAGCGCTCCAAGCGTCGCGGCGGGCTGCTCGGGATCAACATCGGCAAGAACAAGGACACCCCCAACGAACAGGCGTTCGACGATTACCAGCACTGCCTGCAGAAGGTGTACCCGCTGGCCGACTACATCACCGTCAACATCTCCTCGCCCAACACCGCCGGCCTGCGTGAACTGCAGGAAGAGACGGCGTTGCGCCAGCTGATCTCGCAACTGCGCGACAGCCAGGAGGCGCTTGCGGCCCAACACGGCAAGCGCGTACCGATGCTGGTCAAGGTGGCGCCGGACCTCAGCGACCGCGACATCGACGCGGCCGCGCGCGTCCTGGGCGAGTTGAAGGTGGACGGCGTGATTGCCACCAACACCACCATCGACCGCAGTGCGGTGGCCAACGATCCGCTGGCCGGAGAAGCCGGCGGCCTGTCCGGCGCGCCGCTGCTGGGCCAGTCCACCCTGGTGCTGCGCCGCCTGCGCGCGCGCCTTCCCGAATCCATGCCGCTGATCGGCGTTGGCGGTATCCAGTCCGGTGCCGACGCCGTCGCCAAGATGGCCGCCGGCGCTGCACTGGTGCAGTGCTACAGCGGGCTGATCTTCCGCGGCCCGGCCCTCGTGCATGACTGCGTCGAAGCAATCCGCCGCCGCCGCGAAGCCCCCAGCCGCGGCGCGGTGGCTCCCCTATGAGTACCGCAATGCCCGCCTGGATCCTGACTGAAAACGCCTCGCTGAAGGACCTCAACACCTTCCACGTCGACGCCAACGCCGCGCAGCTGCTCGAGCTGCACGACCCGTCCCTGCTGCCGGATGTGCTGGCCCTGCCCCAGGTGGCCGGCACCCCGCTGCTGGTACTGGGCAGCGGCAGCAACGTGCTCATCGCCGACGACGTGCCCGGCACCGTGCTGGTATTCGCCAACCGCGACATCGAGGAACTGGAACACCGCGCCGACCACACGGTGGTGCGCGCGGGCGCCGGCGTGAGCTGGCACGGCCTGGTGATGTGGTCGCTGCAGAACGGCCTGTCCGGGCTGGAAAACCTGGCCCTGATTCCCGGCACGTGCGGCGCGGCGCCGATCCAGAACATCGGCGCGTACGGCGTCCAGGTCGACGAGTTCATCCAGGCGGTGGACGCCTGGGATCGTGACACCGGCGAATGGGTGCGGTTCGACGCCGAGGCCTGTGCATTCGGTTACCGCGACAGCGTGTTCAAGCACGCCCCGGACCGTTACCTGATCACGGCCATCGAATTGCGCCTGCCGCTGCTGCACGACCTGCGCCTGGGGTATGCGGGCATTGCCGAGGAAATGCAGGCGATGGGCGTGGAACTGCCGGTGGCCGCCGACGTGGCCAACGCGGTGATCGCCATCCGGCGCCGCAAACTGCCCGACCCGGACGTGCTCGGCAACGCCGGCAGTTTCTTCAAGAATCCGATCCTGCCGCTGGAACAGGTGGAGGTGCTGCAGCAGCACTTCCCCGACCTGCCGGTGTATCCCGCCGACCAGGACAACCGACGCAAGCTGTCGGCCGCGTGGATGATCGAAGCGTGCGGCTGGAAGGGCTTCCGCGACGGCGATGCCGGCGTGGCGCCCAGCCATGCGCTGGTCCTGGTCAACCATGGCACTGCCAGCGGTGCCGAACTGCTGGCGCTGGCGCGCCGCATCTCCGCCTCCGTGCTGGAGAAGTTCGGGGTACCGATCGAACCGGAGCCGCGCCTGATCGGCGCGCAGTGGTGAACCCACCGCTTGCGTTGCCCGCGCCGACGCCGATGCGCGCGGCGCTGCTGATGCTTGGCAGCACACTGGCATTCGGGTTGATGGCCGTGGCCATCCGCTATGCCACCCGGTATGTGCCCACCCAGGAAGTGGCCTTCTTCCGCAACGCGTTCGGGTTGCTGGCGCTGCTGCCGGTGCTGTTCCGGCCGGGCAGCTCGCCGTTCCGCACGCAGCAGCTGCCGCGCTACTTCGTGCGCAGCCTGATCGGGCTGGCCTCGATGCTGTGCGCGTTCTGGGCGATCGGCCACCTGCCGATGTCGCAGGCGATCTCGCTGTCCTATTCCACCCCGTTGTTCGTCACCATCGCCGCCGTGCTGTTCCTCGGCGAGACCGTGCGGGTGCGACGCTGGGCGGCGGTCGTGTGCGGTTTCATCGGGGTATTGATCATCGTGCGCCCGGGGGCGGCCACGTTCAGCCCGGGGGCGCTGGTGGCCGTGCTGGCAGCCGTGCTCAGTTCGCTGGTGGCCATCCAGATCAAGCAGCTCACCCGTGTGGACGGCGCCGACACCGTGGTGTTCTACACCTACGTGTTCTGGGTGCCCCTGTCCCTGGTGCCGGCGTTGTTCGGCTGGGTCCAGCCCAGCGGCATGGCCTGGCTGTGGCTGGCCGCCACCGGCGTGCTGGGGACGCTGGGGCAGCTGCTGTGGACGCGTGCACTCCGGCTTGGCGAGGTGTCCGCGTTGACCCCGATCAGCTTCATGCAGCTGCCGCTGGTCAGCCTGCTGGGCTGGCTGCTCTTCGATGAACAGCTGGATCGCTGGACGGTGATCGGCGCCGGCATCATCCTGGCCGCCAATGCGTACATCGCCCATCGCGAGGCGGTTCTGGTACGCCGCGCCGCGTCGGAAGCGGCCACTGCAGGCGCAAAGCCGGGCGAGTAAACGCCAATCTTGGCCATTTAATAGGATTTCTGGCTATTAATGGCCAATATTGACGCTTTATGGCTGTTCAATACCAATGTCGTAAAGCGCCATTCTTGACACAATGTGTTCGTTATGAGACATAAGGTGCCAGGAGGGTCACCTTATGAACATATCGAACCTGAGCACTGATGACGCCGTTTTGCTGGAGCTGGGCCAACGCCTGGCGCGCCTGCGCCTGGCGCGCGGCTCCACCCAGGAACAGCTGGCCAATGCCGCCGGAGTTTCCAAGCGCACCGTGCAACGCCTGGAAGACGGCACGCCGGGACAGCTGACCAACCTGATCCGCTGCCTGCGCGCACTGGAACGGCTGGATGCACTGGAGGTCCTGCTGCCGGCCGACGGCCCGAGCCCGATCGATCTGCTCGAACGCCGCGGCCAACCGCGCCAGCGTGCCCGGCCGGGGGTTGCCGAACCCGCCGCGCGGCCCTGGACCTGGGGCGATGAGCAGTGAACACCACCGCAGAAGTCCGCCTGTGGGGCAGCCGTATCGGCGCGGTCAACCTGGCCGAAGGTGATCGCGTGGCCACCTTCGCCTACGACGCGGACTTCGCCCGCTCCGGCATCGAGCTGGCGCCCTTGACCATGCCGCTGGCAGCCGGCCAGGTCTTCAGTTTCCCGGCGCTGAACCCCACCAGCTTCCACGGCCTGCCCGGACTGCTGGCCGACGCACTGCCGGACAAGTACGGCAACACCCTGATCAATGCCTGGCTGGCCACGCAGGGCCGTACCCCGGACAGTTTCAATGCGGTCGAACGACTGTGCTACACCGGCAGTCGTGGCATGGGGGCACTGGAGTTCGCCCCGGTGCATGGACCCCGCGTGCGAACCGCGCACAAGATCCAGATCGACGCCCTGGTGGCGTTGGCCGGCGAGGTGCTCAGCCACCGCCACGACCTGCGTGGCTCGTTCGGCGATGAAACACGCGCCGACGCCCTGCGCGACATCCTGCGCGTGGGCACCTCCGCCGGCGGCGCGAGGGCCAAGGCGGTCATCGCCTGGAATGAAGCCACCGGTGAGGTACGCTCGGGTCAGTCCACCGCCGCACCGGCGTTCGGCTACTGGCTGCTCAAGTTCGATGGCGTGCGCAACAACCGCGACAAGGAGCTGGCCGACCCCAAGGGCTATGGCGCGGTCGAATACGCGTACTTCCAGATGGCACGGGCGGCCGGCATCACCATCAGCGATTGCCGCCTGCTGGAGGAAGGGGGCCGGCGCCACTTCATGACGCGCCGCTTCGATCGCGACGCGCAGGGTGGCAAGCAGCACATGCAGTCGCTGGCGGCGATGGCGCACTTCGATTTCAACACCCCCGACGCGTGGTCCTACGAACAGGCGCTGCTGGTGATGCGTCAGCTGCGCCTGCCGATGGCGCAGCTGGAGGAGCAGTACCGGCGCATGGTCTTCAACGTGATCGGTCGCAACCAGGACGACCACGTCAAGAACATCGCCTACCTGATGGACCGCCAGGGCCGCTGGTCGCTGTCGCCGGCGTTCGATATCACCTGGGCTTACAACCCGGACGGCGACTGGACCGCGCGCCATCAGATGTCCATCAACGGCAAGCGCGAAGGCTTCGGGCTGGACGACCTGGCCGCCTGCGCCGCGACCGCATCGATCAATGCCAGCCGTGCGCGCGACATCATCGAGCAGGTGCGCGCCAGCGTACTGCAGTGGCCAGGGTTCGCCGACAGCGCGGGCGTGGACGCTGCCTGGCGCGACCAGATCGGCGCCACCCTGCGCACCGACCTGCGTTGAACAAGGGCTAGGCCAAGTCGGCCCAGCTGCGGGTGGCGGCGTCAACCACGTTCCCCGGCGCGAACTGCTCGTCCATGTAGCGCAGCGCCTGCCGACGCTGGCTGGGCGGCCGCGCCGCCGCGCCGGGCTCGAGCAGCAGGTCATGGAACTCCTGCAGGTCATGCAGGATGCGCCAATGGCGGTAGTACGCCAGGCGCGCGGGATCGACTGCCAACGCACCGTAGCCCTCGTGGAAACCCGGCGGATCGTCGCGGCCCCAACGCCCGCCCACGGCGGCACCGATGAACATCAGGTCGCGCTCACGTGGCGCCAGCAGCATGTCGTCCCAGTCGATCAGGCACAGCCCGCCATCGTCGCGCAGCAGCAGGTTGCCTGCGTGCAGGTCGCCATGACAGAGCACGCGCGACCAGGGTTGCCCGGACAGCTGTCCGCGCAGCGCCACGCAGCGCTGCAGCACTTCGGCGATGCGCGGGCGGTGCCGGCGCCAAGCGCGCAGGTAGTCTTCGGCCAGCCCATCCAGCAACGGCCATTGGCCGTCGCCGCGCTGCAGCCACGCCCCTACCCGCTCCACGGCGGTGTCGTCATCAAACCCAGGTTGCGCCAGGCCCGTGGCCAGCTCCGCGGGCAGCACGGTTTCATGCACGCGGCGCAGCACCTGGCCCAGACGATGCCACTGTGCCTGCGACAACGCTGCCTCGAAACCCGACTGACCTTCGACGTAGGCGAACAGCGTCCACTGCAACCCGTCGGCCTGGACCGCCGGTGCACCGGCGAAGGTGGACTGCGGCGCGCTCACATCGGCCGGTCCCAGCGAACCTCGAAGGTGCTGCAGCACGTTCCAGACCGCATCGCCCACCGCATAGCGCCGGCACTTCAGCCACCAGCGCGTGCCGTCCTCGGCGGTCACCTGGTAGACCGTGGCGCCGGCATCGGCACCGGCCGGCCGCTGCACCACGTGGTGGGCGCGCACGCCATAGGCCTGGGCCAGCACCGCGCCAATCTGCAACGAAGACAATTCCTGTGGATGCAGCATTACTCCGCCATGGCGCACGAACATCGCGCCACTATCTCAGAATCGCATGCACACACACTGGGCAAAGCGTCACGAAGATGCGCAGATGACGCCTGCAGCCAGGTGGATTACGTCAGTGAAGCGTCGTCGTCGCCAGCGCCTGCAGCTCGCGCTGCAGCAGCGCCTGCACTTCTTCCAACTGGAACTGGGTGGTGAAGACCGGTACCGCGAACACATAGGGCAACCCGTCCGCATCGCGACGGACCACATACGCCAGCTGCAGCCGCGCCAGCGCGCGCCGCAGCTGCTCCGGATCCAGTACGACGCCCGCGCCATCGAAGGCGGCCAGCAGCTCCACCAGCGGGATGCCGCGCTCGCCACTGCCACGCAGCTGCGCGCAGGCGACCTGGTACACCACGATGCGGTCGATCCGGCAGGCCACCGGATCGGGACTGAGCCGCGCCCAGCCGGCCAGCGCATCGAACACGGGCTCGGACACCAGCGCGGCATGTACCTGCGTGGCGTCGATCACCCGCTGGCCACGGCCCAGCTGGGCCAGCAGCTGCTGGCACACGATGGCCACCAGGTTGGCCCGCCGGCCGCATGCGGCCACCAGCCGCTGCGGGAGATCGGGACTGGCGAAATGCACGCCAAGCCGCGCCATCGGCTCGGTTGCCAGCGCCTGGCAGGCATCTTCCTCCAGTCCCCCCACATGGATGACCTCGCCGAAGTTGCGTAGCGGCGAGGCAAAGTCCAGGGTGACCGCTTCGTACAGATCCCAGAACCCGGCGAGCATGAAGTGGCAGCGGCCCTCTTCGCTCAGCGCGCGCAGCGCTGCCAGTTGCGGATAGCCCTGCGCCGCCTCGGCACGCAGGAACAGGTCGGTCTCGTCGATGAGCAGCAGCACGCCGCGCCCTTCCGCGCGTGCCGACAGCGCTGCCACCAGGGCATCGATCCCGGTGTCTTCGGCCAAGCCCAGCTCCAGTGCAAGTCGCACGGTGAGGCGATGATCACGCAACGACAGGTACACGCAGTGCACGCGCGGATGGCCGGCGAAGCGGCGTTCAATCGCCTTCATCAGGCTGGTCTTGCCAAGCTGCCGCCCACCCACCAGCAGGTAGTTGCCCGGCTCGCGATTGAGCACGCGCGCCAGCAACGATTCGCGCCCGAAGAATGCCGCGGGACGGGTGATGCCGCCGTGGGTCTGGTACGGCGATATCCGGGTTACCTTCAACTGGCGCGCCAACAGCCCGGCCAGCCCATCCAGCGCGCCGGGCTGCAGCAGCCAGCGGGTCTGCGCGACCTGGTCCAGGCACACGCACAGGTTGGCCGGGTCGTCGGCGTAGGCCGCCAGCGCAGGCTCGACCGCCAGCGACGGGCTGACCACCAGCACCACGTCCTGGCCATTGGGCATGCCACGCAGCTGCTGCACGATGGCGTCGCCGGTCATCGCGGGATCCGGTTGGTACAGCCAGAGCCGTTCCAGCGCCAGCGGCAGGTTGCCTGGCAAGGTCCACTCACGCACCAGCCCGGTCAATGCCCACTCACGTGCAGGGGCATCGACCGCTCCGATGCGCGCGGCCAACTGCAGCGCGCGCGTGGTCGGCGTTGCCTGGAGATGGCGCAGCGCCTCGCCCCAACGCACCGTGGCCACGCCAGCACCGGCCAGCACCCGATCGCGCAGCCGCAACCAGCCCAGCTGGCGGTCGATGGCCGGCAAGCCTTCCAGCGGCTGTACGAACAACTGCCGCGGCTCGCGCACGATCTCGGCCACCGCCGGCCGTACCCGGTACCAGAGCAGGCCCAACGCAGCCAGCCCCAGCGCCGCCAGCCCGAGCAGCATCGACAACCACTGGACCACCGTCCACGGCGCCTGCGCATGGCAGTTCGCCGGCAACCAGCGTGACGGCGGCGCGGGGTCGCCCGGCACGCATCGCCAGTACTGGGTGCGCGGCTCCAGCGTCTGCTCGATCACGGTACCGCGCAGTCCGCTGCTGGCGGGGAAGCGGTCGGTGAAGCGCAGGCGCAGCACGTTCGGTGCGGGCAGTTCAGCCTCCACCAGCGTTTCCGCAGGATCGTGCACGCCGGGCACGCTGACATGGTCCGGCCAGGTTTCGTGCTGCAACCAGTACGACAACGCCTCCTCGCGAAGGAACATCATGTCGATGTTGGCGCGCTGCATGAGCATCATGCTTTCACCATCGCGCTTCATCCGCCACAGCTGCACGGGGTTGAGCCAAGGCACGAACAGAAAGCTGCCCACGAACCAGGCCAGTCCGGCGACCAGCACCAGCTGCAAGCCAAGGCGCGCCGAGATGCGGGCAGGCGCACTCATGCCGGCAGCGCCTCCAGACCGTCGATTACCTGGCGTACGGCTCGTCGTATCGCCTCGCAGCGCCATTCCAGCCCTACCCCGTTCGCACGGGCACGCGGTGCCAGCAGGTTGCTCCAGTACAACTGTCGCAGCAGCGGGTCCATCAGGTACGGGCGCGCGGGCGCGATCGGCGATCGCTCCAGCCAGCCCCGTACTGCTGCGCGGGCCGTTGGCTCGCGCAGCATCGGCAACAGCGATTCCCACAGGCGTGGATGCGTCGACAGCGCTTCGATCACCGCTTCGTCGTCCAGCGCCGCGTCGGCCAGCAGCACCAGCGCGGCCTGGGCCAGCAGCGGATGGCCACCGGAAAGATCCAGCGCGCGCGCCAGGGTGTCGTCGGCAATGCCGGGGGCACTACGACGCAGGTCGTCCAGCCCAAGCTCGGGCCAGCTTTCGCTGGCCGCGATATTGAGCAGCGACAGATCGCCGCCTTGATATTTAAGATCGGCCAGCGCCGCGCCGCCGCAGATCAGCAGGTGCAGCTTGCCGCTGTACATCTCGCTGAGGCTGCGCAGGATACCGGCCAGGACATCGCGCGGACCGGCCGCGCCCTGTTCGAAGCGGCTCACCAGACAGAACAGTGCACCCGGCTGCTGCAACCGCCGCGCCAGCGCCATTTCGAAGCCGGCGTCCGACGTCACCCCTTCCAGCCCGCACTGCGCCGCCAGCAGCGCGAAGTAGTCCTGATCGCCCTCGCCCGCGCGGAACGGCGGCTGCAGGTGCAACACCCGCTCCTGGCCGTAGCGTGCGGTTGCCTCGGCCAGGATCGCCTCGCGTTCGGGCGGCTGCCCCCAATGCGCCTGGGTCAGCAGCAGGCTCACCGGGTAAGGTCGCAGCGCCTGCAGGCGGTCGAACAGCCGTGTCACCGTGGCCGGCACGTTGCCAGCGGTGACGGCCTCGGCGATGGGCAAACCCCCTTCAGGTTCCACCGGAAACTCCGGCTCGAAACCCACCGACTGCAGCAGCGCATTGCATTCGGTCTCGGTCAGGCGCAGGTAGTTGGCGCAGGCCAGCACCCGGTCGCGGTGCCGCCGGCTGGGCCGGGAGGTTCCCGCCCGCCAGTTGTTGACGGCCTCGCGGCTGATCCCGATTTCAGCGGCTACTCCACCTGCGCTGGCGCGGATCCGCCGCATGTGTCGAGACAGCAGGTCCGCGAACTCCGGGGCAGGCATGGGAAACGACCAGAACGGAAGAGAGTCGCACACCCTACCGTGGCCGGATCGGCTGTCAACCTCGTACGCACGCTCCACGCCCGCGCTCCCGCTCAGGCCGCGGAGGCGGCAGGGGTCTGCCGCACGAACAACTTGCGGGTCAGCAGCAGGTGCACGACGAAGACCAGGAGGGCCAGCATGCCCAGGGCCACCACCACGCGGCCCAGTACCGCTCCCAGCCCCTTCTGGCTTTCCAGCCGCTCCAGGCGATCGAACTGCGACGGGTCGGCACGGGAATAGGCCACGGCTACGTACGGCTCCTCACCCAGGTAAGGGGTGGCGTTGTCTTCGGACGTGGAGAACTCGCCCGTGTGCGCCACGCCATTGACCTCGAAGTCGTAGCGGAAATGGTACTGGTAAGAGACGCGGCCTTTGCGGCGCTTTTCTTCGATATGGTCGACCTGCACCGGCGCCTGCACGGTCACCGCATCCTTGAGAATCGCTTCGGCCTGGCGGTGACCGCTGAGCGCCGACGACGCGAAGATCACGGCGAGCACGGCATAGCCGATGCAGCACACCCAGCGCGAAGCGCGGGACAGGCGGGCGTGTGACGTGTCTGAAACAGGAATGCTGATCATGTGCTGGTTTTCCCCGGTACTGGTGTGTGGTGGTCGGCGGCAGGTGCGCCGCGACCTCGGAAACCAGTGTGGGGAAAGCGCGAGGTGCGTTGAACCAGCACCCCGTCAAGTCGCACGGTGCGCCGGTTGACGATGCGTCAACCCGCGGGTCGTCCGGTCGCGTCCAGCGTGGCAGGCAGCAGGCGCTGCCCCCTCCTTGGCCACGAATGTCGCCCACCCTCCCCTCCAGGTGTGTCGCCTGATCCTGCGCCGCGATATTGCGATGCGTCATGTAACCGGTTACACCCCCTGTTAGCGTGTGGCCGCCTCAATGGGAGGCTGCATGAAGTGAGGATGCATCGATGGTGTTGCCCGTTGATCGCCGTACGGCTTCGCGACGTCCCCGCCGCAGGGCCTTCGCGCTGCTCCTCCCTGCCCTGACCCTGGCCGCCGGTTGTTTCGCCCAGCAACTGCCGCCTCGCAGCCAGTGGCAGGCCAGCAGTTCGTCGCAGCAGGTGCCGGCCATGGCGGTCAGCCACCTCATCGATGGCGACCCCAAGACCGTTACCGGCGGCGCCTTCAGCCCCGGCCACTGGTTCCAGATCGATCTCGGCAGCGCCGCCACGTTGGCCGGCGCGCGCCTCACCTGGGACGTCTCCAATCCCGAGGGATACAGCCTGCAGACCTCGCTGGACGGCGCGCACTGGCAGACCGCGTACACCATGGGCGACTCGCTCGGCGGCATCGAGACGCTGTACTTCGCGCCCCGGCAGGTACGCTACCTGCGCCTGGCCAGTCCTGCGCGCACCTCGGACTGGGGCGTGTCCATCTTCGAGCTGGAGCCGTTGGACGCTGGCGCAGGCGCACGCATTTCCGGGTTGGATGCGACCCAGGCAGCGACGCTGTGGCAAGGCGGTCCTCCGGTAGCGGTTCCCCCCGGCACCGGCACCTCCCACACCCTCGATATCGCGCTGTTGCATGCCCAGCCCACCACCGGCCTGGCCGTGGAGTGGGCGGGTGCGCATGGCGCGGCCCGCCTGCAGGTGCAGGACGGCCAGGGTCACTGGACCGAGCTGGCGCGCGACCCGCAGGCCGGCAGCCGCAGTCAGAGCTGGTTGGCAGGTGCGGTGCCGATCACCGCGCACGCGCTGCGGCTCACGGTCGACGGCGGCAGCCCGCAGATCGCCCGGCTGCGCCTGCTTGGCCCAGCGGCGGTGATGACGCCGATGAAGCGCTACCAGATCGCCGCCACGGGGGCGCAGCACGCACTGTTCCCGGCCTCGCTGCATATGCAGCAGACCTATTGGACCGCCGTGGGTGTGCATGGCGGCCTGCAGAAATCCATCTTCGACGAGTACGGCAACATCGAAGCCTTCAAGGGCGCACCGCTGGTCCAGCCGATCTGGCGCAATGCCGATGGCACTACCGCCGCGGCGTCCGACAAGCGGGTTCGCCACG
Organism: Stenotrophomonas sp.; assembly: GCF_032099025.1. Taxonomy (GTDB): domain Bacteria; phylum Pseudomonadota; class Gammaproteobacteria; order Xanthomonadales; family Xanthomonadaceae; genus Stenotrophomonas. The sequence continues at coordinate 84,651 of NZ_DAMCID010000003.1, read as the reverse complement.
CACTGCGCGATGGCTGGAAGCCGATGCCTTCGGCCACATGGTCGCCGCAACCGGGGCTGGAACTGGAGAGCGACGCCTTCGCGGTGGAGATCGGCGGACAGCCGGTGACTTTGGTGCGCCATCGCCTGCACAACACCGGCACCACCCCGGTGGAAGGCAACCTCACCCTCGCCGTGCGGCCCATGCAGATGAATCCGCCATGGCAGAACGGGGGTCTCTCACCGATCCGCGCGGTGGAGGTGGACGGAACGTCGGTGCGCGTCAATGGCCGCACGCTGCTGCAGTCGCTGACCCCCATCGATGCTTCGGGAGCCGCCCCCTTCGGCACCGACGGCAGCAGCGAGATCACGGCCGCGATCGCCGCCGGCGTGCTGCCCACTACGCAGCACGCAGAGGATCCGGACGGCATGGCGGCGGCGGCGCTCGCCTATCGCGTCCAGCTCGCGCCGGGGGCCAGCCGCTCGGTGGTCGTCGCCTTCCCGCTCGGCAAGGCGGCGGCAGACGCGCACGGCGTGCTGCCCGAGGCGCCGCCGCTCGCACTCGGCAACAGCGCGCATGATCCAAACGCCCTCTTCGAGGCCTTGGCCAGCCGCGTCTCCAACGACTGGCAGCAGCGACTCGGCCAGGTCGGGCTGCGCTTTCCCGACCCCTCGCTGGTGGACATGTTGCGCGCCCAGGCGGCGTACATGCTGATCAACCAGACCGGCCCGGCGATGCAGCCCGGCCCGCGCAATTACAACCGCTCCTTCATCCGCGATGGCATGGCCACCTCGGCGGTGCTGCTGCGCATGGGCGAATCCAAGGTGGCGCGCGACTACCTCGCCTGGTACAGCGAACACGGCGTGCACGCCAACGGACTGGTCTCGCCCATCCTCAACAACGACGGCAGCGTCAACACCGGGTTCGGCTCGGACATCGAATACGACAGCCAAGGCCAGTACATCGCCCTGGTCGCCGATGTCGCGCGCCTGGATGGCGGGCCGGAATCGGTGCGCGCCTACCTGCCCAAGGTGAAGGCCGCCATGCGCTTCCTGCAGGAACTGCGCGAGCGCACGCTGGTGCCCGGCTACATGGCCGACCGGCCGTCGCCGGAACGGTTTGCCGGCATTCTTGCGCCTTCGATCAGCCATGAAGGCTATCCCTCGCCCACCCACAGCTACTGGGATGACTACTGGGGCCTGAAGGGCTGGCACGACGGCGCCTGGCTGGCCGAGTCGCTGGGCGATCACCAAACCGCGGCGTGGGCGCGCGAACAGTACCGCCTCCTGCACGACGCGCTGGCGGCGTCGATCCGCGCCACCATGGCGTGGAAGGGCATCGACTTCATTCCCTCGTCCGCCGATCTGGGCGATGGTGACCCCACCGGCGTGTCCATTGCACTGGACCCCACCGGCGCGCAGGACGTGCTGCCGGCGCAGGCACTGCGCACCACCTTCGCGCGCTATCTGGACGACGTACGCAAGCGCAGCCAGCCGGGTGATCTATACGCCTACACGCCCTATGAAATCCGCAACGTGCTCAGCTACGTGCATCTTGACCAACCCGAGGCGGCCGACGAACTGCTGCAGGGCCTGCTGAAGGACCGTCGCCCGCTCGAGTGGCAGGTGCTGGCCGAGGTGGTGCATTCACGGCTGCGCTTCCCGCGTTACCTGGGCGACATGCCGCATACGTGGATCGGCGCGGAGTATGGCCGCACCCTGTTCGGCATGCTGATGCGCGAGGACGATGACGCGCTGTCGCTGCTGCCGGGGACGCCGCCGTCATGGCTCTTGGGCGATGGGCTGGCCGTGGAGCGGTTGCCCACCGCCTTCGGCACGCTGCAGATGCAGGCCGCGCAGCGCGATGGCACGCTCACGCTTACGCTGGGCAAGGGCCTGCGCGCCGGCACGGCGGTGCGGGTGTGGTGGCCGAACCGGGCATTGCCCAAAACCGTACGCGTCGATGGCCGCGCGGTGAAGGATTTCGATGCGCAGGGCGTGTTGCTGGGCAAGCCGTTCCGGACGCTTGAGGCCACCTGGTGATCGTTTGAACCGGGCAGTCCAGCCAGGCATGGCCGGGCTCTACAGGTCGGGTAATCCCGGCTGGGCGGTGGGACGCCTGTGCGCGCGGGGAGTCCCGCTCCTCGTGAGGCGCGGACCCCCAGCCGCCGGCAGGTACTTGCACGCATGCCTCGCGCTGGGAGATAGTGCCGAAAATGGACTGGGGAGTGGGCAATGCAAACCTCCATGGACGCGCCGGCCCGCCCCACCATACTCGCTGTCGACGACTCCCCCGAGAATCTCTGGCTTATCTCCGGCCTGCTGAAGAGCAAGTACCGGATCAAAATGGCCAGCTCCGGCGAGGCCGCCCTGGAAACCATACGGTCGGGCCCGCTTCCCGATCTGATCCTGCTCGATGTGATGATGCCCGGCCTGTCCGGGCACGATGTCTGCAGGGCGCTGAAGGCTTCACCGGGTACCCGGCATATACCCATCATCTTTCTGACCGCCATGGCCGGAACCGAGGACGAGAGAAAGGGGCTGGAACTCGGCGCGGCGGATTTCATTACAAAACCCATCAACCCTCCCCTGCTGGTCGCCCGGGTCGCCACGCAGCTGCAGGCCAAGGCGGGGGCGGACTTTCTGCGCGACCAGAACCAGTTCCTGGAGGCCGAGGTGCAACGGCGGACGCGCGAGATCACCGCGATCCAGGACGTCACCATCCATGCCATGGCCTCGCTCGCAGAAACGCGCGACAACGAAACCGGCAACCATATCCGCCGCACCCAGCATTATGTCCGTGCACTGGCGATCGCGCTGCGTGAGCACCCGCGCTTCCGCGCGCAGCTGGACGACGCCACCATCGACATCCTGTTCAAGTCCGCGCCCCTGCATGACATCGGCAAGGTCGGCATCCCGGACAGCATCCTGCTCAAACCCGGGCGCTTCGAGCCGCACGAGTTCGAGATCATGAAAACGCACACCACGCTGGGGCGCGACACGATCCAGCATGCCGAAGATGCGCTGGGCATGCCGGTGCCCTTCCTGGCCTATGCCAAGGAGATCGCCTACGGACATCAGGAGAAGTGGGACGGCAGCGGCTACCCGCAAGGCCTGGCTGGCGAGGCGATCCCGCTGTCAGCGCGGATCATGGCCGTTGCCGATGTGTATGACGCGCTGCTCAGCCGCCGCGTCTATAAAACGGCGATGCCCCACGACGAAGCGGTGGCCCTCATGCGCGAGGGCCGCGGCACCCACTTCGATCCGGACATCCTCGACGCCTTCCTGCAACTCCTTCCGGAATTCCAGCGCATTTCCGCTCAGTTCGAAGACAAGGCGGCTGAGGCATGAACATGCTGACCCGCTACCTCCAGCGGGCGTCACTGGGCAACAAGCTGGCGACCGCGTTTTCGGTGATGCTGTTGCTGGCCATCGCGCTGGGCATCCTTGGTGTCCAAGCGCTGGGCAGGCTCGGCACGGAAATCCAGGTCATGTATGAAAAGGACCTGCAGGGCGTCTCCAACGCACGCGCGGTGCAGTTCCACTACGCAACGATGGGGCGCCATCTGCGCCAGGCGCTGCTCACCGCCGATCCCGCGTTGCAGCGTTTGGCCACGCAGGAGATAGAGAACGAGCATACGCATCTGCAGCGCGAGCTGGACGCCCTCGAGGGGCGCATCTTCCGCGACAGCAACCGCCAGCATCTGGCCAGCTTCAGGCGAGGCTATGCCGCCTACCGCCAGAACGTGGCCCAGGTTTTGGAGACAGCCGCTCAAGGCAGGCTTGAGGAAGCGCGGGAACGGGTGTCGAGCCGTGAGTTCGCGCGCATGGGCGACGCAGTGGCCAGCGCCATGGAAGCGGTCGTCATCACCAAGGAAGAAGGCGCGCGCGCCTCGCTGCAGCAGGTGCAGAACCTGGCCGCCCGGACCAAACTGTGGGTACTGGGCATCCTGGTGCTGGGCGGCCTGTTCAGCACGTTGTTCGCGTGGCTGATCACGCGTTCCATCGGCATCCCCGCCATCGAGCTGCGCAAGGCGGTGGAGCGGATCGCGGCAGGCGACCTGCAGCACGAAGTACCGCATACCGCGTACCCGAACGACATCGGTGCCCTGGCCCGCGCGGTGGCCGTCCTGCAGGTAGGTGCGCGCGAGCTGGACGAGCAGCGCTGGGTCAAGGCGTCATCGGCATCACTCTCCACCGAACTGCAGGTTGCCACCACGAGCGAAGAACTCGCCAGCATCTTCTTCGCCTTCATGGCCCCCCTGCTGGGCATCGGCCGCGGAGCCCTGTACATCCACGAGCCTGCAAACCAAAGGCTGCGCCTGCTGTCGGGGTTCGCCACGCTTGACCACGCCGCACCCGGGCACTACATCGGTCTGGGCGAAGGCCTCGCCGGGCAATGCGCCGTCACTCGTGCGCCGACCGTGCTGACCGAACCGCCTGCCGACTACCTGCGCATCGGCTCCGCACTGGGTCAATCAGCGGCACGATCGGTGAGCATCACTCCCCTGCTGCGCGGTGACCGCCTGATCGGCGTGCTGGAGATCGCCAGCCTGGAACTGCCGACGCGCGCGCGGCAGGCATTGCTGGACGCGGCGTTGCCGGTGCTTGCAGGCAACCTGGAAATCATCGAACGCGGCGAAGCCACCCGACTGCTGCTCGAGGAAACCCGCGAACAGGCGACGGAACTGGAAACCCAGGCCACCGAACTGGCCGCGCAGAAGGATGCGATCGAGGCCACCGAGGCGTGGTACCGCGGCATCTTCGACTCATCGCCTGACGGCATGCTGGTGGCGGGTCCGGATGGACGGATCACCATGGTCAACCCGCAACTGGAGGCCATGTTCGGCTACGACAGTGGTGAGCTGCACGGACGCTTCATCGAGCAGCTGGTGCCGGACGCAGTGCGCGCCGCCCACCCCAAGCTGCGCGAAGGATTCATGCATGCCGGTGGCGCGCGCTCCATGGCCGTGCGCAGCACTGCGCTGACCGGCCGCCGCAGGGACGGCAGCGAGTTCCCCATCGACGTGGGTCTGTCGCGGCTGCCCGATCTTGGCGGCACCGGCGTCTGCGTGTGCGCGGCGGTGCGCGATGTCACCCGCCTGCGCGCCACCGAACAGCGGCTTGGCTTCGCGCTGCGCGGCGGCAACCTGGGGCTGTGGGACTGGGATGTGGCCAGCGCCACCAGCGAGGTCAACGCCATCTGGGCCGAGATGCTGGGCTACACCCTGGAGGAACTCATCGCGGCCGGCGGTGCCGCCCGCGCGTGGAACGACATGCTGCATCCGCAGGACAGCGTCGAGGTCCACCGGCAGTTCGAGGACTACATCAACGACCCGCACGCGCCCGACTTCGACGCGCAGTTCCGGCTGAAGGCACGCTCCGGCGAGTGGCGCTGGATCCATTCGCTGGGTCGCGCCACCGAGCGCGATGCCAGTGGCCGCGCATTGCGCCTGGTGGGCATCCACCAGGACGTCACCGGGCGCAGGCAGCTGGAGGATGAAACGCACCTGGCCAAGGAGGCTGCCGAAGAGGCCACGCAGGCCAAGAGCGAGTTCCTGGCCAACATGAGCCATGAGATCCGCACCCCCATGAACGCCATCATCGGGATGTCGCACCTGGCATTGCAGACCGAGCTGGCACCCCGGCAGCGCAACTACATCGAAAAGGTGAACCGCTCGGCGGAAGCACTGCTCGGGATCATCAACGACATCCTCGATTTCTCCAAGATCGAGGCTGGCAAGATGGGCATGGAACAGGTCGACTTCCGGTTGGAGGAAGTGCTCGACCACGTGGCCAACCTGGTCTCGATGAAGGCCGAGGACAGAGGCCTGGAGCTGCTGTTCAGCTGTGCCGCCGATGTGCCCACCGCGTTGGTGGGCGACGCGCTGCGCCTGGGCCAGGTCCTGCTCAACCTGTGCAGCAATGCCATCAAGTTCACCGAGCACGGCGAGGTGATTCTTGGCATTGAGACCGTTGCTCAGGCCCCCGACCGCACCGAGCTGCATTTCTGGGTCAAGGACACCGGCATCGGCATGACGCCCGAGCAGTGCGCGCGGATGTTCCAGTCCTTCAGCCAGGCCGACGGTTCCACCACCCGCAAGTACGGCGGGACGGGCCTGGGGCTGGCGATCTCGCGCACACTGGTGGAGTTGATGGGCGGCAGGATCTGGGTGGAGAGCGCCCCGGGCGAGGGCTCGACCTTCCACTTTCATGCCCACTTCGGCCTGCAGGCCAACCCTGCCCCGCGCCGCGTGTTCCGTGCCGAAGAGCTGCAGGGACTGCGGGTGCTGGTGGTGGACGACAATGCGGCGGCACGCGAGATCCTGTCGACCATGGCCAGGCAGTTCGGGCTGGAGGTCCAGACCGCGCGCAACGGTGCGCAGGGGTTGCGGATGGTGCGCCAGGCGCACGCCAAGCGCATCGCCTACGACCTGGTACTGATGGACTGGAAGATGCCGGCGATGGACGGCGTGGAAGTCGTTCGCCAGCTGCAGTCGCTCAACGCGGGCGATGCGCCGGCAGTCATCATGGTGACCGCGTTCGGGCGTGACGAGGCGATGGCCGAAGCGGAGGCCACGGGCGCGCGCCTGAAGGGCACGCTGACCAAGCCGGTCACCTCCTCGACGCTGCTGGAGGCCATTGGCCAGGCACTGGGCGCGGGCAGCTTCGCCGACAGCCGCGCGGAGGTGAGAGCATCGCAGCCGTCCACCCACGTCGAGCATCTGCGGGGTTCGCGCGTGCTGTTGGTGGAAGACAACGAACTGAACCAGGAAGTCGCGCTGGAGTTCCTGCGCCAGGCCGGCATCGAGGTCGTACTGGCGGTCAACGGCCAGGAGGCCTTGGACATCCTCGCGCGCGACCCGTCCTTCGATGGCGTGCTGATGGACTGCCAGATGCCGGTGATGGACGGCTACGAAGCAACGCGCCGGCTGCGCGCGCAGCCGGCATTCCAGCACCTGCCCATCATCGCGATGACCGCCAACGCGATGGCCGGTGACCGCGAGAAGGTGCTTGCCGCCGGCATGGTCGACCATATCGCCAAGCCGCTGCGCGTGGAGGTGATGTTCGCCTGCATGGCAAAGTGGATCCGCGCGGCGGCACCTCCGAAGGGCGTGACTGCCCCGCGCGCCAGCGCTCAGCCAGTGGCGGACTTCCCCGCCATCAGCGGAATCGACGTGGTCTCGACGCTGTCGAGCATCGATAACGACGTCACCTTCTACCGTCGCCTGCTGGGTCTGTTCCACACCGAGAACGCCAGTTTCACGGACCGGTTTGCGAAGGCGCGGCACGAACATGATGCCGAGGCCGTGATGCGCCATGCGCACACCCTGCGCGGATCGGCGGGTACCGTTGGCGCCCACGACGTTGCGGAAGCGGCAGGCCGGTTGGAAGAGGCATGCGTGGACAACGCCGGCGATGATCAGATCGACGCGCTCCTGGCCGAGACCGTGGCTGGTTTGCAGCCGGTCCTCGACGCCATCCATGCTGCGGGGCTCGACGGAAGCAGCAGCGCGCCCGTCCTGGCCAAGGCCGGCGACCGCGAGGCAGCCGACCCGCCCAGCCCTGCGGCGGCCGAGCTGCTGGCGGGGTTGCGCAGCCTGCTGGTGGAAAACGATGCCGACGCGCAGGACGTGTTCGAACGTCTCCGTGATCAGCTGCAAGCAGACGGCAACCCATTGGCCGCTGCACTGACCCCGGTGGCCCGCCTGGTCGACGCGATTCGTTTCAGCGACGCGCTGGAGCGCCTGGATGCGTTGACGCGTCCGGCTGCGCCGTGACGGTCCGGATGAATCAAAGCAACTTGCGCGTGTTGCGTGTGTGGATCATCCAACTCTGCACGGCGAAACAGATGAGGAAAACGACGAAGCAACCCAGCAGCGTCTGCAGCACTACTGGCGCCATCGGCGCGGCGGCCAGCGGGTGCGAAACCGGGAGTCGGGTCAGCGATTCGTTGACCGCAGGCACCAGGCCGAGCAGGAAGCTGAAGGAAAGCGCGAAGGCGGAAAGGTACGGCCGAAGCAGGCCAAGAAATCCGATCCGGTTCACCAGTACCCCACCGAACGCCACCAGCAGCACCACGATGCCAAAGGCATGGCCAGGATTGAGGCCGCCGGTGCTGGAGACGGTGAACGAGGTCGCCACCGCCAGCACCAGGCCGACCAGATAGAGCTTGCCGGCCCCGTTGGCGGGGTCAATCTTCCGGTGGCGCACGAAGCCGTACAGACCGGCAAGCACGGGGATGAGGCTGATGGCGGTGTGCAGTACACCGAGTGCCGAGAGCGGATGTGTCATGGGAGGAATCCTCGATGTAACCTACTAGTAGGTAGGCGCGATGGTCATGAAAAAGCCCGCGCGACGCGGGCTTACGAAAAACGATTCAATGCCGTGCAGTCACCCGGGCAACCGACAGCCGCGCAAGGGCCACGAACGTCTGCGCATCCCCAAACCCGCGCGCAGCCAGCATGGCCCCATGCACCGACGCCATGAAGGCCTTGGCCTCATCCGACGCGGCGCCCTGCAGCTGGAACTGCCCCTGCGCGACGCCTTTCTCCAACGTAGCGGTCAACCAGCCACTGAGATCCTCGAAGTGGCCGCGCACTTCGTCGGCAATCTCCGCCGGAATCATCGGCGACTCTGCCGCCAGCATGGCGCAGATGCAGAACGACGCCGTGCCGCCGGTGATGCAGCTGGACCAGTAGCCGACGTAGGCATTGAGTTCCTTCAGCGGGTCGCCCAGCTGCCTGTCCAGCATCGCCAGGCCCTCGCGGGCCTCCGCGCGGTACAGCGCCACCACGGTGCGCACCAGCTCGGCCTTGCTCGGAAAGTGATGGTGGATGCTGGCCTTGCTGATGTTCACCCTGGCCGAGATATCGGCATAGCTGAAGCCGTTGTAGCCGCCCGCCTCCAGCAAGGTGCGGGCGTGGGCGACGATTTCGGCCGCTTTGGGGGAGAGGTCAGGCTGCATGAATTACACTCTACTAGTAGGTAGGCAGATCGTCAACTGTAAAGGGCTTGAGGCACACGGCGATGGAAACACGGAAGCGGCGGGCGTCGAAGTCCGCGACGGTAGCGCTTGTCCGAGGCTACGGAAGATTGAGAAGACCCATGATTACCGATCTGCGCGCCAACCCGGATGCCGGTGATGCTGAGGCTCATTCCAACGCGCAGATAGCCGGACCACGCGCACTCGACATCCGATACGAAATGCAAAGCCATCTGAACTTGATGGCGGACGCACGCGCGGGGTTGGCTGACGTGTCTGCTGGTCGGACCAAAGATGCGCGGGCGGCACTTGCCCTTCTCAAGTGCAGTCGAACGATTAGGCGCTCATAAGCAAACAAGGGCGCCCTTTGGCGCCCTTGTCGGCCAGCATCAGCGGGGCAACGCCCCGCTCTACCGGGTGGGATTCATTCCCACTCGATCGTGGCCGGCGGCTTGCCCGAGATGTCATACACCACGCGCGACACCCCCCGCAGCTCATTGATGATCCGGTTGCTCACCGTGCCCAGGAAGTCATACGGCAGGTGCGCCCAATGCGCGGTCATGAAGTCGATGGTTTCCACCGCGCGCAGCGCGATCACCCACTCGTACGCACGTGCATCGCCCACGACGCCCACCGACTTCACCGGCAGGAACACCGCGAAAGCCTGGCTGGTCTTGTCGTACAGGTCGGCCTTGCGCAGTTCGTCGATGAAGATCGCATCGGCCTTGGCCAGCAGTTCGGCGTATTCGCGCTTCACTTCGCCGAGGATGCGCACGCCCAGGCCCGGGCCCGGGAACGGGTGGCGATAGACCATGCTGCGCGGGAGGCCGAGTTCGACGCCGAGGCGGCGCACTTCGTCCTTGAACAGTTCGCGCAGCGGCTCCACCAGACCCAGCTTCATGTGCTCCGGCAGGCCGCCCACATTGTGGTGGCTCTTGATCACGTGGGCCTTGCCGGTCTTGCTGCCGGCCGACTCGATCACGTCGGGGTAGATGGTGCCCTGCGCCAGCCACTTGGCGTTCTTCAGCTTGGTGGATTCTTCATCGAAGATGTCCACGAACAGGTTGCCGATGATCTTGCGCTTGGCTTCCGGATCGCTCACGCCTTCGAGCTTGCTGAAGTAGCGGTCGGCCGCGTTGACACGGATCACCTTGACGCCCATGTGCTCGGCGAACATCGCCATCACCTGGTCGCCTTCCTGCCAGCGCAGCAGGCCGGTGTCGACGAACACGCAGGTCAGCTTGTCGCCGATCGCCTTGTGCAGCAGCGCGGCCACCACCGACGAATCGACGCCGCCGGACAGCCCCAGGATCACTTCGTCATCGCCCACCAGCTCGCGCACGCGGGCAATCTGGTCGTCGATGATGTTGGCCGCGGTCCACAGCGTCTGGCAGCCGCACACGTCCACCACGAACCGGCGCAGCAGCGCCTGGCCCTGCAGGGTGTGGGTCACTTCCGGGTGGAACTGCACGCCGTACCAGCGCTTCTCCTCGTTGGCCATCGCAGCCACCGGAATGCGGTCGGTGGTGGCGGTGATGGTGAAGCCCGGGGGCGCGACGGAAACGTGGTCGCCGTGGCTCATCCACACGTTCAACTTCGGCTCGCCGCCGTGGTCGCTGAGGCCCTTGAACAGCGCATCGGGGTGCACGACGTTGACTTCGGCATGGCCGAATTCGCGCTGGTCGGCGGCTTCCGTTGCGCCACCGAGCTGAGCGGCCAGGGTCTGCATGCCGTAGCAGATCCCGAAGATCGGCAGGCCGCTGTCGAACACTTCCTGCGGCGCGGCGGGCGCGTCCGGCAGCGTGGTCGATTCCGGGCCACCGGACAGGATGATGCCCTTGGCACCGAACGCGGCAATCTCGGCCGGGTTGTGGTCCCACGCCCAGATTTCGCAGTACACGCCGAGCTCGCGGATGCGGCGCGCGATCAGCTGGGTGTACTGCGCGCCGAAATCGAGGATGAGGATCTTGTCGTTATGGATGTTGGTCATGGCGCCCAGGCAAAGCAGGAATGAAAACGGGATGACAGAAAGCAGCGGCAGATAAAGAAAGAGGAACGGGAATCAGCTTCCTCGTTCCTCTTTGCTCATGCCGCATCAGGCGCGGTAGTTCGGCGGCTCTTTGGTGATCTGCACGTCATGGACGTGACTCTCACGCTGGCCGGCGCCGCTGATCTTGACGAACTTCGGCTTGCTGCGCATGTCCTCGATGGTGCCGCAGCCCACGTAACCCATGGTGGCGCGCAGGCCGCCCATCAGCTGGTGGATGATGCCGCCGACCGGCCCGCGATACGGCACGCGACCTTCGATGCCTTCGGGGACCAGCTTGTCGGCGCTGGAGGCGTCCTGGAAATAGCGGTCCTTGGACCCCTTCTCCATCGCCGCCAGCGAGCCCATGCCGCGGTAGCTCTTGTACGAACGGCCCTGGAACAGCTCGGTCTCACCGGGCGATTCCTCGGTACCGGCCAGCAGGCCGCCGATCATGATGGTGGACGCACCGGCGGCCAGCGCCTTGCCGATGTCACCCGAATAGCGGATGCCACCGTCGGCGATGAGCGGGATGCGGTCCTGCAGCGCTTCGGCGACCAGATCGATCGCGGTGATCTGCGGCACGCCGACTCCGGCGACCACGCGCGTGGTGCAGATCGAGCCCGGACCGATGCCGACCTTGACCGCGTCCGCGCCGCTGTCCAGCAGCGCCAATGCCGCTTCGCCGGTGCAGATGTTGCCGCCAACGACCTGCACCTGCGGGAAGTGCTTCTTGACCCAGCTGACGCGGTCCAGCACACCCTGCGAGTGGCCGTGCGCGGTGTCCACCACCAGCACGTCCACGCCGGCCGCGACCAGTGCTTCGACGCGGCGATCGGTATCGCCACCGACGCCTACCGCGGCACCGACCAGCAGGCGGGTCGAGATGTCCTTGGCAGCGTTCGGGTAATCGGTGTTCTTCTGGATGTCCTTGACGGTGATCAGGCCACGCAGGGCGAAATCATCGTTGACCACCAGGATCTTCTCGATGCGGTTGCGGTGCAGCAGCTGCAGCACTTCGTCCGATGCGGCGCCTTCCTTGACCGTGATCAGGCGATCCTTCTTGGTCATGATGTGGCGGACCGGATCGTCCAGCTCGGTCTCGAAACGCATGTCACGGTGGGTGACGATGCCGACCAGCTGGCCACCGCCGTCCACCACCGGCACGCCGGAGATGTTGCGCGCCTGGGTCAGGGCGAGCACGTCGCGGATGGTGGTTTCCGGACCGACCGTGATCGGGTCGCGGATGACGCCGGCCTCGAACTTCTTGACCTTGGCCACTTCGGCGGCCTGCTGCTCCACGCTCAGGTTCTTGTGGATGATGCCCATGCCGCCGAGCTGGGCCATGGCGATGGCCAGGCGCGCTTCGGTGACGGTATCCATGGCAGCCGACAGGATCGGAAGCTTCAACCGCAGGTCGCGCGTGAGCCGCGTTTCCAGGGTGACATCCTTGGGCAGGATGATGGAATGGGCGGGGACGAGCGAGACGTCGTCGTAAGTAAGCGCTTCAGCCTGGATGCGCAGCATCGGCATACCCGAGATGTGGGGAAGCGCGACATTTTACCCTGATTCCGCCCCGATGGGCAGGGGGCGGATGCGACGCTGTGTCGCGCCGCGACCGCCCGTTCACGTACCGAAGATTAAAGCCCCCGAAGTTCGGGGGCGGCCGCGAAGCGGCGGGGGCGTGGGGGCTGGTGAGTGGGGGCCCGCGCTTTGCGAAGCAAACCGCGGGAGCGTCAGCGCGATTGCGCTGATGCGTCCGCCGCCTCGATCGTGTTCTGCATCAGGGTCGCCACCGTCATCGGCCCTACCCCGCCCGGAACCGGGGTGATCCAGCTGGCGCGTTCGGCGGCGGCCTCGAAGCCCACGTCGCCGACCAGGCGGCCATCGTCCAGGCGGTTGATGCCCACGTCGATCACCACCGCGCCGGGCTTGACCCACTCGCCGGGCACGATGCCCGGGCGGCCCACGGCCACCACCAGGATGTCGGCGTTGCGCACGGCCTGTTCCAGCACGTCCTTGGGGGTGAACTTGTGGCAGCTGGTCACGGTGCACCCGGCGATCAGCAGCTCCAGGCCCATCGGCCGGCCTACATGGTTGCTGACCCCGACGATGGTGGCGTTGCGGCCGCGCACCGGCTGGTCGGTATGGCCCAGCAGCGTGGTGATGCCGCGCGGGGTGCACGGGCGCAGGCCGAATTCACGCAGGGCCAGGTGGCCGACGTTTTCCGGGTGGAAACCGTCCACGTCCTTGCGCGGGTCGATGCGGTGGATGAGCCGGTTGGCGTCGGGAATGCCCGGCAGCGGCAGCTGCACCAGGATGCCGTGGATCTTCGGGTCGGCGTTGAGCTGGTCGATCAGGGTCAACAGCTGGGCTTCCGTGGTGCCCGCCGGCAGATCGTAGTCGAACGCCTC
>NZ_DAMCID010000003.1:23649-71237 GCF_032099025.1 Stenotrophomonas sp. | reverse complement strand
CCGACCTTCTCTGCCGCCCGGCGTTTGTTGCGCACGTACACGGTCGAGGCCGGGTCGCCGCCCACCAGCACCACGGCCAGCCCCGGCCGGCTGCCACCGGCGGCCAGGCGCGCGTCGACGCGGACCTTGAGGCTGTCCAGCAGGTCTTCGGCGATGCGGCGGCCGTCCAGGATACGGGCGGGCTGACGGGGGGCGGTATCGTTCATCGAAGGCAGGGGCGTGGGGCGGCGGGGACGGTATTGTCCCCGATTAACGTGGCGGGGTCATTCTTCCTCTTCGGGCACTTCGTCGGCGTTGAGGGTGCGCGCCTTGCGCTTGGGCGCGGTGAACGGCGTCGGCGTGGGCACGCCCGGCAACGCGGTGCCGAACACCATGTGCGCCCCGGAGAGCAGGTCGCCGCCGGCCATTTCCAGCTCGAAACGCTCGGCGTCGCGCTGGCGGATCTGTTCGGCGATGTCACGGGCGTCGTCGGCGTCGGCGCCCAGCTCCGTCAACGCGGCCTGGCCGAACAGCAAGGCCGATTCGAACGTCTCGCGGATCTGGTAATCGACCCCGGCATGAATCAGGCGCAGCGAATGCTCGCGGTCGAAAGACCGCACCAGCAGCTTGGCCTGCGGGAATTCATGCGCGACGAGCTCAACGATGCGATCGGCATCCTGCGCGTTGTTCACGCACACCGCGATCGCCCGTGCGGTGGCCGCACCGGAGGCGTGCAGCACGTCCAGGCGGGTGCCGTCGCCGTAGTAGATCTTGAACCCGAAACGCTCGGCGTTGTGGATCATGTCCACGTCGTTGTCGATGATGGTCACGTCCACGTCGCGGGCCAGCAGCGACTGGCTGGCGACCTGGCCGAAGCGGCCGAAGCCGATCATCAGCACGCTGCCGGACATGCCTTCGGCGGTATCCACTCCTTCCAGCGACACTTCGCGCACCGGCATCAACTTGTCGTGCAGCAGCACGAACAGCGGGGTGAGCGCCATGGAGAGCACCACGATCGCGGTCAGGTTGGCATTGACCTCCACGCTGATCACGCCGGCAGCCGCGGCGGCCGAGAACAGCACGAAGGCGAACTCGCCGCCCTGCGCCATCACCACGCCACGGTCCAGCGCCTGGCGGTGATCGCTGCCCAGGATGCGCGCCACGGTGTAGATGCAGACCGCCTTGGCCAGCATCAACGCGAACACGCCGGACACGATCAGCGGCCAGTTGTTGGCCACGACGGTGAGATCCAGCGCCATGCCGACGCTGAGGAAGAACAGTCCCAGCAGGATGCCGCGGAACGGCTCGATATCCGCTTCGATCTGGTGGCGGAAGGTGGACTCGCTGAGCAGCACGCCGGCCAGGAACGCGCCCATCGCCATCGACAGACCGCCCAGCTGCATCAGCAGTGCCGCGCCCAGCACCACCAGCAGCGCGGCCGCCGTCATCACCTCGCGCGCCTTGGCCGCGGCCAGGATGCGGAACAGTGGATTGAGCAGGAACCGGCCGACCAGCACCAACCCGACAATCGCACCTGCCGCGATGCCGACGGTGAGCCAGCGCGAACTGCTTCCCGCGTCGGCCTGCACCGGCGCCATGAACGCCACCACGGCCAGCAGCGGCACGATCAACAGGTCTTCGAACAGCAGGATGGAGACGATCTTCTGGCCCGACGGCAACGCAATGTCGCCGCGCTCGGCCAGCAGCTGCATCACCACGGCCGTAGAGGTGAGCACGAAACCGGCCGCACCGATGAAGGCCACCGGCAGCGGGAAGCCGAACAACATGCACACCCCGGTGAGCACGGCGCCGCACACCACGATCTGCAGCGTGCCCAGACCGAAGATTTCGTTGCGCAGGCTCCACAGGTGCGAGGGCCGCATTTCCAGGCCGATGACGAACAGGAACATCACCACGCCGAGTTCGGCGGTATGCAGGATGGATTGCGGGTCGGAGAACCAACCGAACCCGAACGGCCCGATGGCCAGCCCGGCGGCGAAGTAGCCCAGCACCGATCCCAGCCCCAGGCGGCGGAACAGCGGCACCATCACCACTGCCGCACCCAGCAGGGCGACCACTTTCACCAGTTCACTGGCACCTGCTTCCACCGCCATGCGGTCTTTCCTTGCAACTCGGATCAGCCCTCACGATAGGGCAAGTTGATGCAGGGAAATAGCACGGAGGGTGCGCATGATCGTGCCGCAAATGGAACGACCGACCAATAAACCACCACATCATTCCACCCGGGCGTAGCGCCGGGCCCTGCCCGGTGGCACCTGGTCGCTACACACCGCCGCAGAACGCGGCGTAATCGATATACCCCGGGAACGTGCGACCCGGCGCGCACAGCGGGCACGCCGGATCGGGCCGCAGCCGGATCTCGCGGAAGCGCATGCCCAATGCATCGAAGGTCAGCAACCGCCCCACCAACGGCTCGCCCATGCCGAGCAGCAGCTTGAGCACTTCGGTGGCCTGCAGCAGGCCGACCATGCCCGGGAGCACGCCCAGTACCCCGGCTTCGGCGCAGTTGGGCGCGAACCCGGGCGGCGGCGGCTCGGGGAACAGGCAGCGATAGCACGGCGCCTGCCCGCGCTGGCGGCCGGCGTCGAACACGCTCACCTGGCCGGTGAAACGCTCCACCGCGCCATACACCAGCGGAATTTCGTGCTGTATGCAGGCGTCGTTGAGCAGGTAGCGCAGCGGGAAGTTGTCGGAGCCATCCACCACCACGTCCATGCCGTCCAGCAGCGCGTCGATGTTGGCCGAGCTCACCCGCGCCTGCACCGCCTCCACGTCCAGCCGCGGATTGAGCGCGAGCAGCCGCTCGCGGGCGGAATGTACCTTGGGCAGTCCCACGCTGGCATCGGTGTGCAGGATCTGCCGCTGCAGGTTGCTGCGATCCACCACGTCATCGTCGGCAATGCGCAGGTGCCCTACCCCCGCCGCCGCCAGGTAGAAGGCCGCCGGTGAGCCGAGCCCGCCGGCGCCGAGCACCAACACACGGGCACCGAGCAGCGCCTGCTGGCCGGCCACGCCGATCTGGGGCAGCAGCAGGTGGCGTGAATAACGCTCGTTGAAATCGCGCTCGTCGTCACTCTGCAGCGGCTGCACGAGCGGGAGCCCGGCAGCGCGCCACGCGGTGGTGCCCCCGTGGACGGAGGCGATGTTGGGGTAGCCGAGCTCGGCCAGGGCCTGGGCGGCGTCCATGGAGCGTTTGCCGCTCTGGCAGATGAGCACGACGTCGCGACCCAGCGCGGGCAGGTGCGTTGATGGGTCTGCCTGCAGGTCGCCCCTGGCGATGCCCAACGCACCTTCGGCCATGCCGGTGGCGCGCTCGTGCGGTTCGCGTACGTCGATCAGAAGCGCGCCGTGCGCGAGGCGGTGGCGGGCCTGTTCGGGGGTGATCTCGGGGATGGCGGTCATGGCCGCATTATCGCGCAGCCACCCATGGGGTGGCTTTACGGCCGGGTCCATTGGCGTTGCACAGCCACCCATGGGGTGGCAGTACGCTACCTGCCCTTTACGTGCTTGATCAGGCGCTTCTTCTTGGCGATCTGACGCTCGGTCAGCACGTTCTTCTTGCCCTCGTACGGGTTGGCACCCTCGCGGAAGATGAACTGCACCGGGGTACCGACCAGCTTGAAGCGCTTGCGGAAGAAGTTCTCCAGGTAGCGCTTGTACGACTCCGGCAGATCCTTCAGACGCGTACCGTGCACGATGAAGGTCGGCGGATTGGAGCCGCCCGGGTGCACGTAGCGCAGCTTGGAGACATGGCCACGGATCGCCGGCGGCGGGTTGGTCTCATAGGCCACTTCCAGCGCCTTGTTGACCTCGCTGGTGCTGAACTCGTGCGTCGCCGAGGCATGCGCCGCGTGAACCGCACGGAACAGCTCGCGGAGGCCCGAGCCATGTTTGGCGGAGATGCGCACCACTTCGGCCCATGGCACGAAGCCCAGCTTGCGCGCCACCAGCGCCTCGGCCTGCTCGCGCTGGTAGTCGGTCAACCCGTCCCACTTGTTGATCGCCACGACCAGTGCACGGCCGGCATCGAGCACCGCACCCAGCACGCTGGCATCCTGATCGGTCACGCCTTCGCTGGCGTCCAGCATCAGCACGGCCACCTGGCACTGCTCGATGGCCTGCAGGGTCTTGATGACGCTGAACTTCTCGACCACCTCTTCCACCCTGCCCTTGCGGCGCAGACCGGCGGTGTCGATCAGGCGGTACTCGCGCCCGTCACGCTCCAGGTCCACCGCGATCGAGTCGCGGGTGGTACCGGGCACTTCGGAGGCGATCATCCGCTCCTCGCCCAGGATGCGGTTGACCAGCGTCGACTTGCCCACGTTGGGGCGGCCGACGAAGGCAATGCGCATGCGGGCCGGATCGTTGTCCATCTCCTCGGCACTGCCTTCCTCGGGCAGCCGTTGGACCACTTCTTCAAGCAGGTCATCCAGGCCCTGCCGATGCGCGGCCGACATGGTGAGCATTTCGCTGAAGCCGTAGCGGGCGAACTCCGCGCGCACGGTATCTTCGTGCGTGCCGTCGATCTTGTTGATCAGCAGCAGCGTCGGCCGCGACAGCTTGCGCAGCCACGACAGGATCTCGTCATCCTGCGCGGAGGTGCCGTCACGGGCATCCACCACGAACACGATCAGGTCGGCTTCACCCGCGGCAGCGCGGGCCTGGTCGGCGGTAGCACCGGCCAGACCTTCCTCGTCCTCCGAGATACCGCCCGTGTCGACGACGAGGAAATGGTTGTCCTCGTCCAGACGGCAAACACCATAGTTGCGGTCCCGGGTGACGCCAGGCTGGTCATGGACCAGGGCGTCACGGGTACGGGTCAGCGCATTGAAAATGGTGGACTTGCCGACATTCGGCCGTCCAACCAGGGCGACCAAGGGCAGCATCGCGGTAACTCCTTATTGTGCCAACCGGAATGCGGTCAGCTTTCCATCAACGTTCTGCACCAGCAGAATCCCATCGGCGACTACCGGCTGCGCCAGCAGGGCGTCGCCGCCACTCTTGGCGCGCGCGGCCAGTTCACCATTATCCGTCCGCAACCAGTGCAGGTAACCCTTGTAGTCACCGACTACAACGAAATCTCCCTGCACGACCGGACCGGTCAGCGAGCGCCGGGCCAGGCCGTTCTGCGACCACATCGCGGTGCCGCCGGCCTTGTCCAGGCCGAACACGCCGCCCTTGTTGTCGGTCACGAATACATTGCCCGAGGTCAGGGCCACGCCGCCGGCGCCACCATGATCCCGCGTCCACAGCGGACGGCCGGTCGGGCCATCGATCGCCATGGTCTGGCTCTTGAAGCTGCTCACGAACAGCGTGTTGCCTTCCAGCACCGGGGCGCCATCGATATCCGACATGCGCTCCAGCTCGGTGCGGCCTTCGCCGTTGGCGACCATCTGGTCCCATACGGTGCGGCCGTCCTGCATGGCCAGCGCGGCGACGCTGCCGTCATCGTTGCCGATGAACAGCACGCCCGGCCCCGCCACCACCGGCGCGTTGCCACGCACGGTCAGGGCAGGAAGCTCACGCGGGTTGAACCACTTCTGGGTGCCATTGCTGGCATCGAAGGCCGTCACGCGGCCGTCGTTGCTGCGCACGAACACGATGCCCTGGGCGACGGCCGGTGCGGCGATCACTTCGCCCGGCACCTTGGCCCGCCACTTCTCGGTACCGTCGTTTGCGTCCAGTGCGATGACCTGGCCGTCAAGCGTGCCGATCACCACCAGGCCTTCGCCAACGCCCGGACCACCGGAGAGGCGCAGCTTGGGCTGCTTCTTCACCTTGGCCGGCTCATACGTCCAGACCGTCTTGCCGGTCTGCAGATCCAGCGCGTGCACGCCGCCGTAGATCGCCGCCGCGTATACGCGGCCATCGGCAACCACCGGGCCCTGGCGGACGCCGATGCGCCCCTCGCCCTTGCCGACGTTGGCGCTCCAGATCCGGTCGACCTTGGCGGTCGGCTCGAATTTCACCAGCTCCGCCGGCTCCAGCGCCTTCTTGGCCGCCGCGTCCTTGCCGGCGAACCAGCCCTTGACGGTGGTGCAACCGGACAACGCCACGCCCATCAGTACCAGGGTGGCGACACGCTTGATCATGACCATCTGCTTCATTACACCGACTCCGCAGGATCGGTGACGGTGCCACCGGCATCCATCACTTTGGTTTCCAGCAGGCGCCGCTGCGGCGCTGCCACGTCCAGCGTCTTGAGCGCCTTCTCATACTGCCCGCGGGCTTCATCACGCTTGCCCAGCGCCATCAACGCGTCGCCATGGATTTCCAGGCTGGCGCTGTCGCTGGCGGTGCCGAGCTGCTTGATGGCCTCGTCGTTCTTGCCGGTGGCCATGAGCAGGCGCGCGATGCGCTGGTCGATCGCCGGCTTGAATTCGGGGTCGGCCTGGATCGCGCGCAGCGTCGCCAGCGCGTCTTCGTTCTTGCCGGCGTCAACCTGGGCCTTGGCCAGCTGCAGCGAGGCCAGGTCGGCGTAGATGTTCGCCTTGCTGCCCTCAAGCTCCTTCACGCCCTTGGCGGCCGCGTCCAGGTTCTTGTCCTGGAGGTGCTTGAGCACGGTCTGGTACTGCACGTTGGCGCCGGCCAGGTGATTGCCCTGTTCCTTCTGCCACCACTGCCAGCCGGCAATGCCGCCGATGGCAATCGCCACACCAGCGATGATGCTGACACCATTCTTCCGCAGCCAGCTGCGGACGCGTTCACTTTGTTCGTGCTCGTCGAGCAGGTCGTCGATCGCCATGCGTACTCTCGCCCCTGCCTGTCAGGAGGGACTCTTTGAATTGAATTGGGAAACGCGACTCAGTGTGAAACCGGAGCCACGGAGCCGTCAGAGGATACCGTAAAGCGTGCCACGTTGGCTCGCTGGTAAGGCGAAAGGTCGACGATAGTGCCGGCCTGCTGAACCTCGACCGCCGACGCATTGCCCAGCGTCATCCGGCCCACCTGGCCCGCGCTGAAGCTGCGCGTTTCGCCCGATTTGATCAGCGCCTTCTCTACGGTGCTGCCATCGGGGGCGGCGATGTCCACCCAGCTGTCGCCGTTGAACTGCAGGTTCAGCGCGCCACCGGGCGCCGACGGCGCAGCAGCGGTACGCGGGACCGGGGTCAAGGAGGCCAGGTAAGGTGCCGAGGGCGCGCTGGGCGCCGCGGCAGGCGCGGCGACCGGGCTGCTCGGGGACGCCGGCTCGGCGCTGCCGACGACCGGCACCGCCGCTGGAATCACATCCAGCGACGCGGTGTTGGGGGTACTGGAGGGGCTGTCGAAATGCCCGCGGGTCGCGAACCAGACCGGCACGGCCAATGCGGCCGTGATGCCCACGTACAGCACGCGGCGACCCAGGCTTTCGGCAATGCGACGGGCGCGCGGGGTATGGGTGTGGCTGACCAGTTGCGGCGGCACGACCGGCCCGATCCGGGACTGCTCCAGCACATCACCCAGGTCGATCTTGAGCAGGCGCGCATAACTGCGCAGCTGGCCACGGACGAATACCGGGGCACCGAGGCGATCCCACTGTTCGGCCTCCAGCGATTTCACCACCTGCACCGGCATGCGCAACTGCTGCCCCACTGCTTCGAGCGTCAGTCCTGCCGCTTCCCGCGCCTGGCGGAGACGTGCTCCACAGCCGGCTGCGGTGTCAAAAGCGTTCACAGTCTGGTCATCAATCACAATGCTTCAACTCCGGGGATTGGGAGCCGCATCCTGCGGAAATTCGTCGCGAATTCGCTGCAGATAGCGACCGGATGCCACTGTGTCACCGAGCTGCGCCTCGATTTGAGACGCAAGTTGTAACACGGAACGTGTGGCCGGTGCAGCCGCAAGACGCCGTTGCGCAAAGGCTCGCGCCTCGAAATAGCGGTTCTGGGCGTACTCGTTGCGGGCCATGGATTCAAGCGCGTAGGCGTTGTCCGGCTCCAGCGCCAGGGCCTTGCGCAGGTCACGGGACGCCCGCTCCGGCTGCCCGGCATCGAGCGCGCAGCCACCGGCGTTGGCCAGGGCCGCAGCCGGGGTGCGATAGCCGGGCGCGGCAAGCGCGCGGTCGAACAGCGGCAGGGCTTCGGTGGCCCGGCCATGACCACATAACCACGCGCCATAATTGTTGAGCACCTCGCCGCTGTTCGGCGCGAGCTCGGCCGCCTTCTGGAACAGCGGGCCAGCCTCGGCATCGGCGCCGCGCTGGTTGGCCAGGGCCGCAAGCAGGATGTACGCGTCGGGGCGGCTGGCATCGAGTTTCAGCGCGCTCTTCGCCCGTTTTTCGGCAACGTCGATCGCACCGGCGCGGAACGCCTCCGCCGACAGGGTCACCTGGTCCTGATAGTTCACCCGGCGCCGGGTATCGGCATTGTCACGCGCCACGTATTCGGGTGCGATGCCCAAGGGCGCGCTGGAGGGTTTGATGCCTTTGCTGCCACATCCGGCCAATGCCAGCGCGACGAGAACAACGGCTGGCAATCGGAGGTCAGGCAGCGGCATCCCGGTTTTTCCCGTCCTGCAGTGTTTTGTTGAATTCGGCCTGGCGACGCGTGCGATCCATGACCTGGCCCTTGAGCTGGCCACAGGCGGCATCGATGTCGTCGCCACGGGTGCGTCGCACCATGGTCAGCACCTGCGCGTCGAGCAGGATCTTCTGGAAGGCACGGATTTCCGTGTCGCCCGATCGCTCGTAGCGGGTGCCCGGGAACGGGTTGAAGGGAATCAGGTTGACCTTGCCCGCATGCGAGGTCTGCACGGCATTGTCGAACTGGCGCATCAGCCGCGCCAATTGACGGGCGTGCTCGGGCTGGTCGTTGATGCCCTTCATCAGGGTGTATTCAAAGGTGACCGATTCGCGTCGCTTGTTGGCGCGCAGGTAGCGTGCGCACGACGCCATCAGCTCCACGATCGGGTACTTCTTGTTGAGCGGCACGAGCGTTTCGCGCAGCGCGTCAGTGGGCGCATGCAGCGAGACGGCCAGCGAGACGTCGCTCTCCGCGGACAGGCGGTCGATCTGCGGCACCAGGCCGGAGGTCGACAGGGTCACGCGCTTGTTGGCCAGGCCGTAGCCCAGGTCGTCGCGCATCACACTCATGGCGCGCACGACGTTCTCGAAATTCATCAACGGCTCGCCCATGCCCATCATCACCACGTTGGTGAGGCGACGCTGCTTGTGCGGGATGTTGCCCAGGTGGCGTGCGGCAACCCACACCTGGCCGATGATCTCGGCGGTGGAGAGGTTGCGGTTGAAGCCCTGGGTAGCGGTCGAACAGAAGGTGCAGTTCAGCGCGCAGCCTACCTGCGAGGACACGCACAGGGTGCCGCGGTTCTTGTCCGGGATGTACACCGCTTCGATGGCATTCTTGCCATCGGTGCCCATCGCCAGCAGCCACTTGTGGGTGCCGTCGGCGGAGGGCTTGTCGAACACGATATTCGGCACGCGGACCTCGGCGTGCTGCTGCAGCTTGCTGCGCAGCGCCTTGCCCAGGTCGGTCATCTGGTCGAAATCGGTGACGTAGTGGTGGTGGATCCACTTCATCACCTGGTGGGCACGGTAGCGCGCTTCGCCGAGTGTCTCGGCGAAGAAGCGCTCCAGACCCTCGCGATCGAGGTCGAGCAGGTTCTGCTTGGCCACAACCGGACTCGGGACGAGTACGGAGGGGATGGCGGTGGGCTGTACGACCTCGTTCACGGCATCACTCTCAGCGCGAGACCACTTCAGTGGCGGCGAAGAAGTAGGCAATTTCGATTGCAGCGTTCTCGACCGAGTCCGAGCCGTGGGCGGCGTTGGCATCGATGGATTCGGCGAAATCGGCGCGGATGGTACCCGCAGCAGCTTCCTTCGGATTGGTGGCGCCCAGCAGGTCGCGGTGGGCCAGGACGGCGTTTTCGCCTTCCAGCGCCTGGATCATCACCGGGCCGGAGATCATGAACTCGACCAGCGCGTTGAAGAACGGACGCTCGCGGTGCACGGCATAGAAGCCTTCGGCTTCGCGGCGCGACAGCTGCTTGTACTTGGCGGCGACGACCTTCAGGCCGGCCTTTTCGAAGCGGGCGTAGATTTCACCGATGACGTTCTTGGCGACGGCGTCCGGCTTGATGATGGAAAGGGTGCGCTCCAGCGCCATGGGAATTCTCCGTTGGGCGGGCCACTGATCGGCCCGAGAGTAACATGAAAAAAACCCGCGTCAAAACGCGGGCTTAGCCTATATACGTGGCGTAATTCTACAGCCTCAAGGGTCGCAGTGCCACGCATCCGTAGCACCCCGGATCCAGGCGGAATCAACGGTAGTGACACGCCCTGCGTGGCAGGCCTGGCAATGACGCGGGAAGGCCCTGCGTGGCAGGCCGAATCTACGGTAGTGCCACGCCCTGCGTGGCAGGCCGAATCTACGGTAGTGCCACGCCCTGCGTGGCAAGCCCAGCAATGACGGAGGAAGGCCCTCCCCGGCAGGCCCGGCGGACGCAGGAAGGCCCTCCGTTCACATTTACAGGTCCAGCCACGCCCGGACGCACCCCCACGGCAGATGAACGACAGGCCATATCTGCTGCGCCGCAGCATGCCAGCCCGCCCATCCAGGTCTAATATCAAACAATCGTTTGATTGAACCCTGCCCCGCCATGGCCAAGCCCGCCCACTTCTCCACCAAGGACCGCATTCTCGGCGCCGCCGAGGAGCTGTTCGCCCAGCATGGGTTCGCCGGCACCTCCCTGCGCCAGGTGACCAGCCAGGCCGACGTGAACATCGCGGCGGTGAACTACCACTTCGGCTCGAAGGAAAACCTGGTCAACGAGGTCTTCCGTCGGCGCATGGACGAAATGACCGCCGCCCGGCTCTCGCAGCTGGAGTCGGCCCGCCAGGACCACCCCGGACAGCTGCGGCCGGTGCTGGCCGCCTTCGTCGAGCCCGCCCTGGCGATGGCCCAGGACCGCCAGAGCGGTGGCGCCTTCGTGCGGGTGATTGCCCGCGCCTACGCCGAAAAGAACGACAACCTGCGCAAGTTCCTCTCCGACCACTACGGCCATGTACTGCGCGAGTTCGGCAGGACCATTGCCGCCTGCGTGCCGGGCCTGAGCAAGGAAGAGCTGTACTGGCGGCTGGATTTCCTGGCCGGATCGCTGACCTATGCGATGGCCGATTTCGGCCTGATCAAGCGACCCGCCGGTGTCACCGAAGCGGCGCATCGTGCGCATGCCGCCCAGGAATTGATCCATTTCGCCGAAGCCGGCTTCCGCGCAAGCGCGGTACCCGTGCCGACGGCAACGTCCCTCTCCACCACGTAGAGCCGGGCCAGGCCCGACTTCCAGACAACCAAAGGCTTATCGACATGTCCAATTCCCTGCTAGTCCGCCGCGCCGCCGTGCTGGGTGCCGGCGTCATGGGTGCCCAGATCGCAGCCCACCTGACCAACGCCGGCGTCGACACCGTGCTGTTCGACCTCCCCGCCAAGGAAGGTCCGGCCGATGGCATCGTGCTCAAGGCGATCGCCAACCTCGGCAAGCTCAGCCCTGCCCCGCTGGCCAGCAAGTCCTACGCCGAGGCGATCACGCCCGCCAACTACGAGACCGGCCTGGAGCAGCTGCGCGACTGCGACCTGATCATTGAAGCCATCGCCGAACGGATGGACTGGAAGCAGGACCTGTACAAGAAGATCGCGCCGTTCGTGGCCGACCATGCCGTGCTGGCCTCCAATACGTCGGGCCTGGGCATCAACAAGCTCGCCGACGTGCTGCCCGAGCAGCTGCGCCACCGCTTCTGCGGCGTGCATTTCTTCAACCCGCCGCGCTATATGCACCTGGCCGAGCTGATTCCGGCCACCACCACCGATGCTTCGGTGCTGGAAGGCCTGGAAGCGTTCCTGGTCACCACCCTGGGCAAGGGCGTGGTGTACGCCAAGGACACCCCGAACTTCATCGGCAACCGCATCGGCGTGTTCTCGATCCTGTCCACCATCCACCACACCCAGCAGTTCGGCCTGGGCTTCGACGAAGTGGACGGCCTGACCGGGCCGCTGGTCGGCCGTCCCAAGTCGGCGACCTACCGCACCTCCGATGTCGTCGGCCTGGACACCATGGCCCACGTCATCAAGACCATGGGCGACACCCTGCCCAACGACCCGTGGCACCAGTACTTCAGCGCGCCGAAGTGGCTGGACGCACTGATCGCCAAGGGTGCCCTCGGCCAGAAGACCGGCGCCGGCATCTTCCGCAAGGTCGGCAAGGACATCGTGGTGCTGGACCTGGAGAAGCAGGACTACCGCCCGGCCGACCGCAGCGCCGCACCGGAAGTCGTCGAGATCCTGAAAATCAGGAACCCGGCCGAAAAATTCGCCAAGCTGCGTGAGAGCCAGCACCCGCAGGCACAGTTCCTGTGGGCGACGTTCCGCGATCTGTTCCACTACAGCGCCTACCACCTGGCCGACATCGCCGAGACCGCGCGCGACGTGGACCTGGCCATCCGCTGGGGCTACGGCTGGTCGCTCGGCCCGTTCGAGACCTGGCAGGCTGCCGGTTGGAAGCAGGTGGCACAGTGGATCGCCGATGACATCGTCGCCGGCAAGAGCATGAGCAACGCCCCGCTGCCGGACTGGGTGTTCGATGGCCGCGATGGCGTGCACGCCGCCGAAGGCAGCTACAGCCCCACGCGCAACGCCAAGCTGCCGCGTTCGGCGCTGCCGGTGTACCAGCGCCAGCGTTTCCCGGATCCGCTGCTGGGCGAGACCTTCAGCCCGGGTGAAACCGTGTTCGAGAACGACGGCGTGCGCATGTGGCACGACGGCGACGGCATTGCCGTGGTCAGCTTCAAGACCAAGATGAACACCGTGTCCGACCACGTCCTCAACGGCCTGCAGGACGCGATCAAGCGCGCCGAGAAGGACTTCAAGGGTCTGGTCATCTGGCAGCAGAAGGAACCCTTCTCCGCCGGTGCGGACCTGGCCGGCGCGCTGGGCCTGCTGCAGGCCGGCAAGGTCGACCAGTTCGAAGAGATGGTGCACAACTTCCAGCGCACCAGCCAGGCCATCAAATACTCCCTGGTGCCGGTGGTGACCGCCGTGCGCGGCCTGGCCCTGGGTGGCGGCTGCGAGTTCCAGATGCACAGCGCCAAGAGCGTGGCGGCGCTGGAAAGCTACATCGGCCTGGTGGAGGCCGGCGTGGGCCTGCTGCCCGCCGGTGGCGGCCTGAAGGAGCTGGCGGTGCGCGCGTCGCAGGCCGCCGGTCCGGGCGGTGACGTGTTCGCCGAGCTGAAGAAGACCTTTGAAACCGTCGCCATGGCCAAGGTCTCCAACTCGGCGGTCAATGCGCAGGAGCTGGGCCTGATGCGCCCGACCGACAAGGTGGTGTTCAACAGCTTCGAAGCGCTTTACATCGCGAAGGCCGAAGTGCAGGCGCTGGCCGAAGGCGGCTACCGTCCGCCGATGCCGGCCCGCCGCATCCAGGTCGCCGGTGACGTGGGTATCGCCACCTTCAAGATGATGCTGGTGAACATGCTGGAAGGCCGTTTCATCAGCCCGTACGACTACGAGATCGCCGTGCGCATCGCCACCGTGCTGTGCGGCGGCGAAGTGGATCGCGGCACGCTGGTCGACGAAGAGTGGCTGCTCACCTTGGAGCGCAAGCACTTCGTCGAACTGGCCCAGCAGGAAAAGACCCAGGCCCGCATCGCGCACATGCTCAAGACCGGCAAGCCGTTGCGCAATTGATGCCGCGCCGGGCGCGACGGCCTCCGTCCGCGCCCGGCAGGTGCCGACCGCTGGTCGGCACACCTGTCCCTACATTCAAGAGATCACTGCAATGACCAAGCAAATCCAGGACGCCTACATCGTCGCCGCCACCCGCACCCCGGTAGGCAAGGCGCCCAAGGGCGTGTTCCGCAATACCCGTCCCGATGACATGCTCGCCCATGTGCTCAAGTCCGTGGTCGCGCAGGCGCCGGGCATCGACCTCAGCCGCATCGACGACGCCATCATCGGCTGCGCCATGCCGGAAGCCGAGCAGGGCATGAACGTGGCGCGCATCGGCGTGCTGCTGGCCGGCCTGCCGGACACCATCGCCGCGCAGACCGTCAACCGCTTCTGCTCCTCCGGCCTGCAGGCCGTGGCCATGGCCGCCGACCAGATCCGCCTGGGCAATTCGGACCTGATGCTGGCCGGTGGCACCGAGTCGATGTCGATGGTGCCGATGATGGGCAACAAGATCGCGATGGCCCCGAGCGTGTTCGACAACGACCACATCGCCATCGCCTACGGCATGGGGATCACCGCCGAGAAAGTGGCCGAAGAGTGGAAGGTCTCGCGCGAGGAGCAGGACGCGTTCGCGCTCGCCTCCCACCAGAAGGCCATCGCCGCGATCCAGAACGGCGAGTTCAAGGACGAGATCAGCCCGTACGACGTGCGCACCCGCCAGCCCGACCTGGCCGACGGCCGCCGCATCATCACCCGCGACAGGATCGTCGAAACCGACGAAGGTCCGCGCCTGGATTCGTCCGCTGAAGGTCTGGCAAAGCTGCGCCCGGTGTTCCGCAACGGCCAGTTCGGCGGCACGGTCACCGCCGGCAACTCCTCACAGATGAGCGATGGCGCCGGTGCGGTGCTGCTGGCCTCCGAGCAGGCGATCAAGGACTACGGCCTGACCCCGCTGGCCCGCTTCGTCAGCTTCTCGGTCGCCGGTGTGCGCCCGGAAGTGATGGGCATCGGCCCGATCGCCGCCATCCCGAAGGCGCTCAAGCAGGCGGGCCTGACCCAGGACCAGCTGGACTGGATCGAGCTCAACGAAGCCTTCGCCGCGCAGTCGCTCGC
Source organism: Stenotrophomonas sp. (assembly GCF_032099025.1). Classification (GTDB taxonomy): domain Bacteria; phylum Pseudomonadota; class Gammaproteobacteria; order Xanthomonadales; family Xanthomonadaceae; genus Stenotrophomonas. The sequence continues at coordinate 56,466 of NZ_DAMCID010000003.1, read as the reverse complement.
GGTCATCCGTGATTGCGGCCTGGATCCGTCCAAGGTCAACCCGCTGGGCGGCGCGATCGCGCTCGGCCACCCGCTCGGCGCGACCGGTGCGATCCGTACCGCCACCCTGCTGCACGGCCTGCGCCGTCGCCAGCAGAAGTACGGCATGGTCACCATGTGCATCGGCACCGGCATGGGCGCGGCGGGTATTTTCGAATCGCTGTGATGCACCGACGGGGACCGACCGCTGGTCGGTCTCCCCGGCAGGTACCGACCGTTGGTCGGTACGCGGACCAAAAAAAAGGGCGGCCTCTCGGGCCGCCCTTTTCATTTGATCGATCGCGTAGCGATCACTCCTCGGCCAGCATCTGCGTCAGCTTCTCGCGCGCCGGCTTGGCCAGCTTCTTGTTCTCGAGGGCGAAGCGGATGGTCGCTTCGACCAGGCCCAGATGGGTACCGCAGTCGAACCGGGTGCCTTCGAAGCGGTAGGCATCGACCTCGTCTGTTTTCAGCAGTTCGGCAATGGCGTCGGTCAGCTGGATTTCACCGCCCGCACCCCGGCCGGTCGACTCAAGCAGCTCGAATATTTTCGGGCTCAGCACGTAGCGTCCCACCACGGCCAGGTCGCTCGGTGCGTTTTCCGGCTTCGGCTTCTCCACGATCTGCGCGATGCGACCCTTGCGGCCGTCGAAGGCCTCGGTCGCCACGATGCCGTAGCTCGCGGTGTTCTCGTGTGGCACGTCTTCGACCGCGATCACGCTGGCACCGGTGGCGGCATTGAGATCGGCCATCTGCTTGAGTGCGCCGTCGCCGCGGTTCCAGATCAGGTCGTCTGGCAGCAGCACCGCGAAGGGCTCATCACCGACCACGGATTTCGCGCACAGCACCGCATGGCCCAGGCCCAGTGCCTCGGTCTGGGTAACGAAGACCGCGCGCACGCCTTCCGGCAACACGTTGCGGACCAGTTCCAGCAACTCGGTCTTGCCCGCGCGCTCCAGCTTCTGCTCGAGCTCGTAGGCCTTGTCGAAATAGTCGGCCACCGCATGCTTGTAGCGGTTGGTGACGAAGATCAGGGTGTCGCACCCCGCTTCGATCGCCTCATCGACGGCGTACTGGATGAGCGGCCGATCGATGATCGGCAGCATCTCCTTGGGTACCGTTTTGGTCGCCGGAAGGAAACGGGTTCCCAGACCCGCCACCGGAAAAACCGCCTTGCGAATGCGTTTGCTCGTCACAGCCTGTTGGCCTCTCGCGCCGGAAAGGGAAGCACTTTAGCCGACTCGACGTGATCGTCCTGTTGCAGTGGCGCAAACTCCGGCATCGTCGCGAACAGGATGCTGTTGATGGCATCGGTGTCGTAGTTGGCGATGGCCTCGCGCAGGCGCGGTACATTGCCCAGGACCTGCTCGCGGGCGAACGTACGCACGCCCGCCTCGAGGATCTTGGGGTGTGACGTGGGCCGGTAGTCCTCGTCCGAATAGAACAGCGTCTCGTGCAGCTTCTCGCCCGGGCGCAGGCCGGTATAGATGATCGCGATGTCCTTGTACGGCTGCTTGCCCGCCAGGCGGATCATCTGCTCGGCCAGCACCCGGATCGGTACCGGCTCGCCCATGTCCAGCGTGTAGATCGCCCCATGCGAGGCGGACGCGGCCGCCTGCAGGATCAGCTGGCAGGCTTCAGGAATGGTCATGAAATAGCGGGTGACTTCCGGGTCGGTCACGGTGACCGGACCGCCCTTGAGGATCTGCTCGCGGAACACCGGCACCACGCTGCCTGCCGACGCCAGCACGTTGCCGAAGCGCACGGTGACGAAGCGGGTGTGGGTGGTCTTCTGGTCCAGGCTCTGGCAGATCATCTCGGCGTAGCGCTTGCTGGCGCCCAGCGCATTGACCGGGTCCACGGCCTTGTCGGTGGAGATGAACACGAAATGCTCGATGCGCGCCTCGACGCAGGCACGCGCCACCGTTTCGGTGGACAGGATGTTGTTGCGCACCGCCTCGCGCAGCTGGCGCTCCAGCACCGGCACCTGCTTGTACGCGGCTGCGTGGAAGACCGCGTCCACCTGCGACAGGGACAGCGCATGGCGGATCACCGCCGGATCGCCGCAGTCGCCCAGTACCGCCTCGACCAGCAGGTCGGGGAAGCTGCGCTTGAGCTCGGCCTCGATGGTGAGCAGCAGCAGTTCGCTCATTTCCAGCAGGACGATCCGCCCTGCCCCATGCCGCGCGCACTGGCGGCACAGCTCCGAACCGATCGAGCCACCGGCGCCGGTGACCAGCACCGTGCGTCCACCCAGCCAACCGCGGATCAGCGACCAGTCCGGCAGGATCGGCTTGCGCCCCAGCAGGTCCTCGATCGCCACTTCCTTCAGCTCGCCAGGCAGTGAATGGCCCAGCAGCACGTCATTGAGCTTGGGCACCATCCGGAACGGCACACCCGTGCTTTCGCAGATGGCCACTACGCGCTGCATGCCCGCCGCGTCCAGCGAGGGAATGGCGATGACCAGCAGTTTGGCCGCGGTTTCGCGCACCACCGCCGGGGCATCGTCGAGCGTGCCCAGGATGGGCAGCCCCTGCAGCTTGGCGCCCTGCAGGTGCGGGGCATCATCCAGCAGGCCCACCGGATGGAAATCACCGGAACGGCGCAGGTCACGGACCAGGGCCTCGGCGGCCTGGCCGGCGCCCAGGATCAGTACCCGGCGCGCGGTCGCATCGGACTGCAGTGCCTGGTAATCCTTCCAGGCCCGGTACAGCAGGCGCGGCGCGCCCAGCAGTGCGGACAGGGCGAAGGGATAGATCACCAGCACCGACATCGGCACGCCGTTGAAGCGCTTGTAGGCCAGCACCACCACGATGGCGAGCAGCCCGATGAAGCTGGATTTGAAGATATGCAGCAGGTCGGCCACGCTGGCGAAGCGCCAGAGGCCCCGATACAGGCCCACGCGCCAGAACACGATGGCCTGGATCACCAGCACCAGCGAGGTGTCGATGTTCCAGAGCGGCAGCGAGGGGGCATCGGCCAGCATGGAATAGCGGCCGGCATGCAGCAGCTGCCAGCACGCCCAGACCATGAAAAGGTCGTGGGCCACGATGGCGGCGCGGGGAAGCAGACTCGTGAAGCGGTCTTGCCAAGGCGTCATAAAACAAACAATCCTTTTAGTTGCGCATTCCTTTGCGCAGGAGTAGCCAAAGGCCGGTCGCGAACAGTATCCACGCTACGGCCACGGCAGCCTCCCACCTCGGCTGCAAATTCTTGCAAGCATTAAACACTGTAATACTGAACAAACCAAAAACAAAGTACATCCCTGTAATCGAAGTGTGCCCTGCACCACCTTTGACGGCACGCTGATACAGATGTTGGGTGTGGGCCTCCATCCATCGTTGTCCGGAGAGCATGCGCGAAAGCAGTGTGAAGCCCGCGTCCACGAGGAAGGCGGTCAACGGCACCAGCAACAGCAGCCAGGACAGGGTCGTGGCAACACTGGCCAGACAGACCAGCCCGGCTATGGCGTAGCCCAGCGCCCCACTGCCCACGTCCCCCATGAAGATCCGCGCGCGCGGGAAATTGAACGGGAGGAAGCCAAGGCAGGCCAGCGCAAGGACAATGCCGGCGAGTGCCAGCGGGCCGGGCAGCACCAAGGCGAACGCGACACCGGCCAGGGTGGCTTGGCTGGTGGCAATCCCGTTGATGCCATCCATGAAGTTCCAGATGTTGATCAGCGAGGTGGTGAACAACAGCGCCAGAAGGGCCTGCCACGGATTTCCGGTGGCCTGCCAGACCAGACCGGCCAGCAAGCCCGCTGCCGCCAGATGGACCAGCAACCGGCGCACCGCAGGCAGCGGCCGGTGGTCGTCCCACCAGCCGATTCCGGCGACCATCACCAGACCCAGCCCGAATACCAGCAGCGGTACCCGCGCGGCGGCCAGGAAGACGGCTGCCACCGCCATGGCCAACAGCAGGGTCAGGACGATCGCGATGCCGCCGCCGCGCGGCGTGGCGACGCCGTGACTGCGGCGCTCACCGGGCTGATCAAGCAGGTTGCGCCGCAGCGCATAGTGGCGCGCGGCCCAGGTAAGCGTCGCCGAGACTGCCAGCACCGCCGGCAGTCCGATCATCCAGGCAGACGGCATGGCTCAGAGCACCGCGTAGTTCAGCAGCGGCTTGACCGTGCCCCACTCCTTGCAGCTCGGGCACTGCCAGTGGTGGGTACGCGCGCCGAAGCCACACCGCGTGCAGCGGTAGGCCGGGTTGCGCACCAGCAGCTGGTCGGTGATGTGCTTGAGGTCGTGCAGGGTGGCGGTGGAGTCGGCGCCTTCGGCCAGGGTCAGGTCGATCAGGGCCGATTCGCCGCGTACCGACGGCCGATCCTTGAGCTGGCGCCCCAGATAGGCGCGTGCGGGGGCAACGCCCTCCTGCTCCTCCATCAGCTGGGTGAGGGCCAGCACCGGGGCGATGCCGCGGTAGTGCTCGGTCATTTCCGAAAGGAAGGCGCGCGCGCCCCCCATATCGCCGACCTTGCGGTAGTTCTGCATCAACGGCTGCAACACTTCCGGCAGGTACTCGGGATCATTGCGGGCCGCACGCTCGAACGCGCGCACTGCCGCCTCGGCGTTGCCGGCGTCGGTTTCCAGGCGGCCTTCGATGATGCCGGCACGCACCGACATGGCATCGGCCTGGTAGGCACGGGCGATGGCCGCGCGTGCCTCGTCGAGCTTGCCGGCCCCGCGGAAGCGTTCGGCGAGCTCGCATTCGAACTGGCCGACCAGTTTGCCCATCGGCTCGCCGGTGACTTCTTCATAGCGGGTGGCGTTGTCGATCGCCTTTTCCCAGTCACGCTCGGCCTGGTAGATGCCGATCAGGTGCTTGAGCGCCTGCGGTGCGCGCTGGTCGATCTGGGCCAGCTCGGTGAACACGGTTTCGGCACGGTCGAGCAGGCCGGACTTCATGTAGTCCTCGCCCAGCGCCAGCAGTGCCTGTACGCGCTGCGCATCGCTCAGGTCCGCGCGGTTGACCAGCCCCTGGTGCAGGCGGATGGCGCGGTCGACCTCGCCACGGCGGCGGAACAGGTGACCCAAGGCGACCTGGGTCTCGAAGGTCTCCTTGTCCAGCTCGGCGATGTGCAGGAACAGTTCGATGGCTTTGTCCGGCTGCTCATTGAGCAGGTAGTTCAGGCCACGGAAGTAGGTGCTGGAGAGGCGGCTGACCTGGTTGTCACCATGGCGCTGACCGCCGCGCCGGCCGATCACCCAGCCGGACACCGCTGCCAACGGCAGAAACAGGAAGAACCAGAACCATTCAGAGACGAATTCCATCGGCGCTCAGCGTCCGTCGAAAGTAGAAGAAGGGGGTACCACGGGGGCGACGGCCGGGGCCGTCTTCTGCGCCTTGCGCAGTCGGGAATACAGCGGAATCACCAGGCCGACGAGCACCAGGCCGCCGCCGATGAACGCACCGGTCAACAGGGCGACGGTAATCGCCAGACCGGTACTGGAATGGATGGCAGTGAACCCAAGATTGAGGGTCATGTCCTGCGAATTGAGGGCGCCGACGATGAGTCCGGCCACCAGAACCGCGAGCAGAATGAGCAGGCGTACGACTTTCATTTGGCAGCTCCCGTTCCTTTAGGGGTAGAGAGTAGCGGACTAACAGTCCGCTCTACCAGCCGGGTCCGCTCTATCAGCCGGGTCCGTTCTACCCGCCGGATGGTTGTAAAGAGACGTATCCGCCAGTGCGGACGCCAACGCTCAGGCCGGATCGCTTTCCAGCGGCACCACGGCGCTCACGCGCTCACGCAGTTCCTTGCCCGGCTTGAAGTGCGGGACATGCTTGCCCGGCAACGCGACCGATTCCCCGGTCTTGGGGTTGCGCCCCAGCCTGGGCGGCCGGTAGTGCAACGAAAAACTGCCGAACCCGCGGATCTCGATGCGATCCCCGCCGGCCAGCGCCCCGCCCATCATTTCCAGCAACGACTTCACCGCCAGATCGACATCGTCCGACTTCAGATGCGCCTGTCGGCGCGCCAGGATTTCGATCAACTCGGATTTGGTCATTGCGGACTCGTGTCGAGGGTCTCTGACCCTGAAACGGCCCGGACAAGTGTCCGGGCCGTCCAGGAAACTGCTTGCTACGGGTAAGGCCGATTACTCGGACTTGTTGCCGTTCAGCTGGGCGCGCAGCAGCGCACCGAGCTGGGTGGTGCCGCTCGACGCCGACGAGGACTGGTATTCCTCCAGCACTTCGCGCATTTCCGCATCGTCCTTGGCCTTGATCGACAGCTGCAGGGTACGACCCTTGCGATCCATGCCCACGAACTTGGCTTCAACCTTGTCGCCGACCTTCAGGAACTGGGTCGCGTCGTCCACGCGCTCGTTCGCAACATCGCGAGCGGACACGTAGCCTTCAATGCCGTCAGCCAGTTCGATGGTAGCGCCCTTGGCGTCCACTTCCTTGACCACGCCTTCGACCTTCGAACCCTTCGGGTTGGCAGCCATGTACTGACCGAACGGATCCTGCTCCAGCTGCTTGACGCCCAGGCTGATGCGCTCGCGCTCCGGATCGACGGCCAGGACGACGGCGTCCAGGTTGTCGCCCTTCTTGTAGTTGCGGACCACGTCTTCGCCGGTGGTGTTCCAGCTGATGTCCGACAGGTGCACCAGGCCATCGATACCGCCGTCCAGGCCGATGAAGATGCCGAAGTCGGTGATCGACTTGATCTGGCCCGACACCTTGTCGCCCTTCTTGTGGATGGCAGCGAAGGTTTCCCACGGATTGGCGGCAACCTGCTTCATGCCCAGCGAGATGCGGCGACGCTCCTCGTCGACGTCCAGGACCATGACTTCAACTTCGTCACCGACCTGCACAACCTTGGACGGGTTGACGTTCTTGTTGGTCCAATCCATCTCGGACACGTGCACCAGGCCTTCGACGCCCGGCTCGATCTCGACGAACGCGCCGTAATCGGTGACGTTGGAGACCTTGCCGAACACGCGGCTGTTGGCCGGGTAACGACGGGCGATGTTGTCCCACGGATCCTCACCCAGCTGCTTCAGGCCGAGCGAAACGCGGTTGCGCTCGCGGTCGAACTTCAGCACGCGGACGTCCAGCTCGTCGCCGACGTTCACGACTTCGGACGGATGGCGCACGCGCTTCCAGGCCATGTCGGTGATGTGCAGCAGGCCGTCGATACCGCCCAGGTCCACGAACGCGCCGTAATCGGTCAGGTTCTTGACGACACCCTTCAGGATCGCGCCTTCCTGCAGCTTGTCCATCAGCTGCTCGCGCTCTTCCGAGTGCTCGCTCTCGACGACAGCGCGGCGCGAGACCACGACGTTGTTACGCTTGCGGTCCAGCTTGATGAGCTTGAATTCCAGCTCCTTGCCTTCCAGGTAGGCCGGGTCGCGCACGGGGCGCACATCCACCAGCGAACCGGGCAGGAACGCGCGGACATCCTTGATGTCCACGGTGAAACCACCCTTGACCTTGCCGCTGATGCGGCCGGTGATGGTTTCGTTCTTCTCCAACGCTTCTTCCAGCTCGTCCCACACCATCGCGCGCTTGGCCTTCTCGCGCGACAGGACGGTTTCACCGAAGCCGTTCTCGATGGAATCGAGGGCGACCTTGACGACATCGCCTTCGGCGACGTCGATCTCGCCTGCGTCGTTACGGAACTGTTCGATCGGGACGATGCCTTCGGACTTCAGGCCGGCGTTGATCACCACGACGTCGCCGCGGACTTCCACGACAACACCGCTGACGATGGAGCCCGGCTTCAGCTTGGCCAGATTGGCCTGGCTGGCTTCGAACAGTTCGGCAAATGATTCGGTCATTAGATTTACTCTGTTGGACACATGGGCATTGGCCCCCGCAAAGGGTCCGTTTACTGCCCGCCTGTTGGTCGACCCCGGAAACGCAGGTCGTGTGTTAAGTAGGAAAACCGCCACGCATCATTGCGGGACGGAGCTGTTGTTGCCTTGCATTGGTGCGACTGCCGTCGATGGACTGACGACCCTCCTTACAACGGATCAGGCACCCGAAACCGGAAGCAGATCCAGTACCTTGGCAACGACGGCGTCGATGCCGATACCACTGGTGTCGATGACGACGGCATCGTCTGCCGGCTTCAGGGGCGCCACTGTGCGCTGTGCATCACGGGCGTCGCGGGCCATGATCTCGCGCAGGAGGTCATCAAAGTTAACAGAAACCCCCTTGTCTTTCAACTGGTTATGCCGGCGCTCGGCGCGCTCCTCGGCACTGGCCGTCAGGAAGACCTTGAATGGGGCATCCGGGAAGATGACCGTCCCCATGTCGCGCCCGTCGGCCACCAGGCCCGGCTCGACCCTGAATGCGCGCTGGCGCTCCTTCAGGGCGGCGCGCACCTCGGGAATGGCGGCGATGGCCGACGCCAGGGCGCCCGTGGTCTCCAGCCGCAGCTCGTCGGTGGCATCCGTCTCATTGACGATGACACGCAGGCCACCGTCGGCGGACTCGACGAAGCGCACATGGGTATCGAAGGTGCAGCGGACCAGCGCGGAGGCGTCCGAAGTGTCGATATCGGCCCAGCTGGCGGCCACGCCCACAGCACGGTACAGGGCGCCTGAATCCAGGTAATGCCAGCCCAGCCGGCGTGCGACAATGCGGCTGACGGTCCCCTTTCCAGCCCCGGACGGGCCGTCGATGGTGAGCACGGGAGGTAGCTGGTTCATGGGTTTCCCTGTGGATTTGACCGCCCATTCTAGCCCCTGGCTGACCGCCCCCGAGACCTTTTTGGTGCAACCACTTGAAAGGATGGAAAAAAGACCGGTAGAATGGCGGGCTTGAACGAGCGTCACCTGCCGATTGTCGTCTGCATATCGCGGCCGCGCTCCAACCGTATCCACGTTTCTGCCGAGGTATGCAATGAAAGTCCTGTCTTCCCTGAAGTCGGCCAAGTCCCGTCACCGCGACTGCAAGGTCGTTCGTCGTCGCGGCAAGATCTTCGTGATCTGCAAGTCGAACCCGCGTTTCAAGGCTCGCCAGCGCTGAGCCGGAAGGAGTCTCGACCGATGGTCGCGACTGCCTGAATAAAAAGCCGCCTCCGGGCGGTTTTTTATTGCCGTTTTTGTTGTAATCGCGGGGTACGTCGCGGCCGTCGGTCACGACGCCTTCGCTGTAATCGCCGGTAGGTCACGACCGTTGGTCGTGACTCCATTCTTGATAACTGGGGAGTAGATCGAGATGAAGCGTTACCTGACCACCCTGCCGTTGCTTGCCCTGCTGGCCTGCTCCGGCGCCCATGCCGATACCCTGCTGATCGACCGGACCAAGGAGCAGCCCGCGCCCGTCGTGCCGGTCCGCGGCCAGAGCGCGAGCCAGGTGTTGTCCACGTTCGGCGAACCCAGCGAGAAGCTGGAGCCGCGCGGCGGCCAGAAGCGCCAGTGGCCGACCATCAACCGCTGGGTCTACCCGATGTTCACCGTCTACTTCGAGAAGCAGAAGGTGATCGACGTGGTGGCCAACAAGGCCGATGCCAACGAAGTCGGCCCGCGCCCACCGATCCGCTGACCCCTCCTACGTCCACCGCACGGTGGGCCATCGCACCGAGACCATGAACGACACGCTCCGCTTTCCGGCCGAATGGGAAACCCAGTCCGCCATCCTGATCGCCTGGCCCCACGCCGACACCGACTGGGCGGACCGCCTGGGTGACGTCGAGGACACCTACATCGCGCTGGTCGCGGCCATCACCCGCTTCCAGCCGGTGGTGATCATCGTGGCCGATGACGACCTGGAGGCGTATGCCGACGCGCGCCTGCGCTCCAACCGGATCGACACGGACCGCGTGCGTTTCGTCACCGCGCCGTACGACGACACCTGGCTGCGCGATTCGGGCCCGATTTCGCTGCGCCGCGCCGACGGCGGTTTCCGCCTGCTCGACTTCCGCTTCACCGGCTGGGGCGGCAAGTTCGAGGCGAGCCTGGACGACCAGCTGGTGGGCGTGCTGCACGCCGCCAACCTGTTCGCCAACGCCGAGCTGCAGAGCATTCCGTTCGCACTGGAAGGCGGGGCCATCGAAACCGACGGTGCGGGCACGCTGCTGACCACCTGGCAGTGCCTGCACGAGCGCCACCCGGACCGCGACCGCGCCTCGCTCAGCACCGACATGGCCACCTGGCTGGCCCAGGACCGTGTGCTGTGGCTGGACCACGGTTACCTGGAAGGCGACGACACGGACGCGCACATCGACACACTGGCGCGCTTCGCCTCGGTGGACAGCATCGTCTACCAGGCCTGCGATGACAGCAGCGACTCGCACTTTGCCGAACTGCAGGCGATGGGCAACGAGCTGGCCGCACTGCGCACGGCCGACGGCCAGCCGTACCGGCTGTTCCCGCTGCCGTGGGCGCGGCCGGTGATGGACGAAGGCCGCCGCCTGGCCGCGTCCTACGCCAATTACCTGATCCTCAACGGCGCGGTGCTGATGCCGGCCTACGGCGACGAAGCCGACAATGCTGCGCGCGACGTGCTGGCCCTGGCCTACCCGGACCACGAAATCGTGCAGGTCCCCTGCCGCTCGCTGATCTGGCAGAACGGCAGCCTGCATTGCATCACGATGCAGTTGCCGGCTGGGTTGCTGGCTTCGTAGAGCTCGTCGGCAATCGAGAGTTTCCCAGGCGCCGGGCTTTGCCCGGCGCTTTTGGTTTTGGGCGAACAGCCGGTGGGCCCCCTGTTTCCCTGGTTTGGCGGGACGGTGCGGGTTTGCGGGACACGCCGTGAATCCGTCCTTGGAGGCTTGTAGAAAACATCCATGTTTTCTACAGTCCCGCAAACCCGCCCCGACCCGCCTTTGACGGTTGGTCGGCGGCCAGAGGCAAGCAACCGCGACAGCCAACGTCAGCTGCGCCTTCGTTCTGGAATCCGGCATCTGATCTTCCATGGCCGCCAACACACCGTCGAGGGTCGGCGGGGGCGGGTTTGCGGGACCGTAGAAAACATGGATGTTTTCTACGAGCCCCCATGGATGGGTTTACGGCGTGTCCCGCAAACCCGCACCCGCCGGCCCAGCTCAGACCGTGCGCGGCCCACCGGCTGTTCGCCCAAGACCATCAGAAGCCGGGCAACGCCCGGCGCCCCGCCAACCCGGCTACTGGAGCCCCGGTTTAACCGCCAGCACGCCCTACACACCCATCCGCGATAAACTGCGTTTTTCCCCCTGCAGGACCCGCCCCGGATGAGCTCACGCCACACCCTTTCCGTCGCCCTGATCCAGGAGCGCAACCACGGTGACGCGGCCGCCAACCTGGCCGTGATCGAAACGCGCGTGGCTGAAGCGGCTGCCCGGGGTGCCAAGCTGGTCCTGCTGCAGGAACTGCATAACGGCGCGTACTTCTGCCAGCACGAATCGGTGGATGAGTTCGACCTGGCAGAACCGATTCCCGGGCCGAGCACCGAGCGCCTTGGCGCGCTTGCGAAGAAGCATGGCGTGGTGATCGTCGGCTCGCTGTTCGAGCGCCGCGCCGCCGGCCTGTACCACAACACCGCCGTCGTGTTCGAGAAGGACGGCACCCTGCTCGGCAAGTATCGCAAGATGCATATTCCGGACGACCCCGGCTTCTACGAAAAGTTCTACTTCACCCCGGGCGACATCGGCTTCAAACCGATCGATACCTCCGTGGGTCGCCTCGGCGTGCTCGTGTGCTGGGACCAGTGGTATCCGGAAGCGGCGCGCCTGATGGCGCTGGCCGGTGCCGAACTGCTGCTCTACCCCACCGCGATCGGCTGGGACCCGGAGGACCAGAAAGACGAACAGGGCCGCCAGCGCGATGCATGGGTGCTGAGCCACCGTGGCCATGCCGTGGCCAATGGCGTGCCGGTGCTGAGCTGCAACCGCGTGGGCCACGAACCCTCGCCGCTGGGCGCCTCCGGCATCCAGTTCTGGGGCAACAGCCACGTGCTGGGCCCGCAGGGCGAATTCATTGCCGAGGCCGGTGGCGAGCCGACCGTACTGCTCTGCGAGGTCGACCTGCAGCGCAGCGAGCACGTCCGCCGCATCTGGCCGTTCCTGCGCGACCGCCGCATCGACGCCTATGGCGACCTGCTCAAACGCTACATCGACTGACTCCACAGGAACCCTGCCCCGTGACCGTGCTGCTGCGCGACGCCACCGATGGCGACATATCGGCCATCACCGCCATCTATGCGGTGGAAGTGACCGACTTCGTCAACACCTACGAATACGATGTTCCCGATGCAACGGAAATGCAGCGACGCATGCATGACATTGTCGCGCGCGGCTTTCCCTACATCGTGGCCGAGGTCGACGGCCAGGTCGCCGGCTACGCCTACGCCAATACCTACCGCGGTCGCATCGCCTACCAGTGGACGGTTGAGAATTCCGTGTACGTCGACGCGGCCTTCCAGGGTCGCGGCGTCGGTACCGCGCTGATGCAGGGCCTGATCGATGCCTGCGTCGCCCGTGGCTACCGGCAGATGGTGGCGGTGATCGGCGAACCCTCCAACACCGCCTCGATCAAGCTGCACGAACGTTTTGGCTTCCACCTGGTTGGCATCTTCCGTGGCCTGGGCCGCAAGCATGGGCGCTGGCTGGATACGGTGCAGATGCAGCGCGCGCTTGGCGATGGTGCCGACGGCGCCCCCTCGAATGAATGATGAAATGACTGATATCCCGATGGACGATAGCGGCGACACCCTGTTCGCCGGCCAACCCGTGCGCGTGGTCGAGCGCGACGGCGTGCGCTACACCCTGCTGGGTACCGCGCATGTCTCGCAGGCCAGCGTGGAGGTGGTGGAACGCGCCATCAACAGCGGCCGCTTCGACGCGGTGGCGGTGGAGCTCGACCCGCAGCGCCTGCAGGCGCTGACCAATCCCGACGCGCTGGCCAAGCTCGATCTGGTCGAAGTGATCCGCAAGGGCCGCGTTGCGCTGTTCGCCGCCAACCTCGCGTTGGCGGCCTACCAGCGGCGCCTGGCCGAGCAGCTCGGCATCGAGCCCGGCGCCGAACTCAAGCGCGCCGTCGGCCTGGCCAATGAACGCAACCTGCCGGTGCACCTGATCGACCGCGAAGTGGGCCTGACCTTCAGGCGTGCCTCGCAGCGGCTGGGTTTCTTCGGCAAGATCAAGCTGGTCATGGGCCTGGGTGCAGGCCTGTTCGCGTCCGAGGACGTGGGCGAGGACGAGATCGAGAAGCTCAAGCAGGGCGACATGCTCGAAGCCAGCTTCGGCGAATTCGCCAGCGAAAGCCCGGCGCTGTACGAGACCATCATCGGCGAGCGCGACCGCTACATGGCCACGCGCCTGCGCGAAGTGCACGATCCGGCGCAACGTGAGGTGCTGGCCGTGGTCGGCGCCGGCCATCTGGCCGGGCTGGCCAGGTACCTCGAAACCGACACCGATGCACCGGGCCCGCTGCGCGAATCGCTGGAAGCGGTGCCGAAGAAGCGCAACATTCCGTGGATCACGCTCATCATCCTGGCGGTGGTGCTGGCCGGTATTGCGGTGGGTTTCTACCGTGGCGGCCTCGGCGTCGGTGGCGAGCTGCTGCTGACCTGGGCGATGTATACCGGTGGGCTGGCTGGACTGGGGTGCCTGCTGGCCGGCAGCCATCCGTTGAGCATCCTGACCGCGATCGTGGTCGCGCCGTTCAAGCCGTTCCGCCTGAGCATTCCGACCGGCGCGTTTGCCGCATTGGTCGAAACGCGCCTGCGCAAGCCGGCCTACGAGGATTTCCTGAAGCTGCGCGATGATGCGCAGAGCCTGCGCGGCTGGTACCGCAACCGCGTCACCCGGGTGGTGCTGACCTTCATGCTGACCAATCTGGGCAGCATGCTGGGGCTGTGGCTGACGGGTTTCCAGGTCTGGCACAAAGTCGGCGCGTAGCGCCGCCTTTGTGCCGGGTTACGCGCCAGCGCATCTGCGCTGCCGTCCCACGGTTCGCTACGCAAACCGTGGGACCCCTTGCAGGCCTCTCCATACCCCCGCCGCTTCGCGGCCGCCCCCTGACTCAGGGGGCTCTCCCCCAGATGCAGTCCTTGTTACGCCGGCTCGATCACCGCATCACTGCCCTTCGGCGGCAGGCCCCTCGCCCGCCGCACGATGCGGGCCACATTGATGCTCATGTCATCCAGCATCGCGTAGATGGTCGGCAGGAACAGCAGGCTGACCACGGTGGAGAAGGCCAGACCGCCGGCAATGGCCCGTGCCATCGGGTAGTACGGCGGGCCATCGCCCAGCAACTGGGTGTCGGTCAGCGAGATCGGCACCATCGCCAGGATCGCCGTGCCCATGGTCATCATGATAGGGCGCAGCCGCTCGCGTGAGCCTTCCACCAGCGCCTGTGTGCGGGCCATGCCGCGGCGGCGCAGGTTGTTGATGTGCTCGATCATCACGATGCCGTTGTTCACCACCACCCCCATCAGCACCAGGATGCCGATGAAGGACATGATGCCGAACGAGGTGCCGGTGAGCCAGAACAGCCAGAACACGCCGAAGATCGAGAACAGCACGCCGCTCATGATCGCCGCCGGGAACAGCAGCGACTCGAATACCGCTGCCATCACCACGTAGATCATCACCAGGGCGATGATCAGGTTGAACATCATCTGCTGCATGGCTTCGTTGTCGTCGCCGTAATCGCCGCCGTCGAAGGTGAAGGTGTAGCCGGCCGGGAAGCTCATCGGCTTGAGCGTTTCCTCCATCGCCTTGCGGCCCTCCGGCGCCGTGACCTTCTCGGCCAGGTTGGCCTTGATGGTCAGCGTGGTCTGGCGGTTGGTGCGGCCGACGCGCGTGGCCGACGGCGTGATGCTCACATCGACCAGGCTCAGCAGCGGTACCGAACGGCCGTCGCCGGTCCGCACGGTGAAGCTGGCCAGGTCTTCCGGACTGCTCTGCTCGGCGCCGGCGAAGCGCACCCACACCGGCACTTCGCTGTCGCCGCGGCGGAATTCGCGCAGCGGTGCGCCACGCAGTGCCAGGCCCACGAAGCTGGCGACCTGTTCGGCATTGAAGCCGAACGCGGCGGCGCGTTCGCGATCGACGTGGATGGACAGCTCGCTGCCCTTCTCGCCGTTGTCGATGCGCACGTCACGCAGCTCCTTGCGCTGGGCCAGCAGCGGCACGACGTCCTCGCCAATCTCCTGCAGCATCTGGGTGGAGTCGCCGATCAGCTGTACCTCCACGCCCTTGTTGCCACCCCCACCGCCGCCGCCGTCACCGCCCTGGTTGCCGACGATGTAGTCCGCGCGCGCCGAGCGCGGCAGGCCCTTGCGCAGTGATTCCTGCACCGCTGCCATGTTGCCGGCATGTTCCGCGTCCAGGGTGACGATGGTGCTGGAGCCTTCCTGCTCGCTGTACCACGAGTACACCTGGGTGATGTGCAGCTTCTCGCGGTTCTGGTCCAGGTACTGCTCGACCCGCGCGACCTCGTCGGACATCTGCGCCCGCGTATAGGCACCCTTCCAGTTGTAGCCGATGAAGACATCGGTTCCGCCTTCACCGCCGAACATGTCGATCTTGGTCAGCTTCATCGGCACCAGGCTGATCAGCACCACCATGATGATGCCGAACACGCTCCAGCCACGATGTTCCAGCGTCCACTGCAGCACCCTGGCATAGCGGCGTTGCAGGCGTGCAATCAGGCCGCTCTGCGAATGCACCAGCTTGGGCGTCTGCATGCGCGCCGACAGCATCGGGATCAGGCTCACCGCCACCAGCCACGACGCCAGCAGCGAGACCGAAATCGTGATCGCGATCTGCGCCATGAAGATGCTGATGTTGTTGGTCTCGCCGAACAGGTTCGGCACGAACACGATGCAATGGCACAGCGTACCGGCGCTGAGCGCGATGGCCACGTTGCGGGTGCCGATGATCGACGCCTGCACCGGCTGGTCGGGCATGCGCTCGCGCTCCTGGTAGATGCTCTCGACGACCACCACCGCGTTGTCCACCAGCATGCCCACCGCGAGCAGCAGCCCCATCATGCTCAGGATGTTGAGCGTGACACCTGCGAAATACATGAAACCCAGGGTGATCACGAAACAGATCGGGATGGCCAGGGTGACCATCAGCGTCGACGGCCAGTGGCGCAGGAAGAAGAACAGCACCGTCACCGACAGCAGCAGGCCCACCGCGCCGGCCTCGGCAAGCTCCAGCAGCGACGAGGTCACTGTCTTGCCCTGGTTGTCGATCACCCGGATGTTCACGTCGCGCATCGAGGGCTGCTTGCGGATCGCCTCCACCTCGGCAAGGGCGCCGCGCGAGACCTCCACCAGGTTGGCGCTGCGCTCCTTGTAGATGTCCAGGCCCACCGCCGGGTTGCCGTCCAGCCGGCGCCCGTAGCTCATGCGCGTGGCCTTGAGCCGGATCTCCGCGATGTCGCCCAGGCGCAGGCCCTTGGTATCGATCACCAGGTCGCGAAGTTCCTGCAGGTCGGTGATCTCGCCGACCGGCTGGATCCGCACGCGCTGGCCGTTGTCGTCGATCTGTCCGGCAGAGATGGAGAAGTTGAGCGTGCGCAGGCGCTCGCTCAGTTCGTTGATGCTGAGGTTGTGCGCGGTCAGGCGATCCGGACTGATCGCGATCTCGACCTCGTTCGGCGGCGCGCCGGAGATCTCCACGCGCGCTACACCGGGAATGCGCTCGATGCGCCGCTTGAACTCGCGGTCGAGCATGTCGTAGGCGCCGGTCAGGTCGGTACTGCTGGCGAGGCGGACCTTCAACACGGGTTCGTCGCTGCTGGACCACTTGAATACGTTGTAGCGCTGCAGGTCATCGGGCAGGTCGCTGCGGATCGCGTCGATCCGCTCGCGCGCGTCCGACGCGGCGATGGCGATGTCCCGGTCCCAGTCGGTGAACTCGATGAAGATGCTGGCCCCTTCGGCGGTGGCCTGGGAGCGCATGCGCTTGATCCCGGTCATCGTGGCCAACGCTTCCTCGGTCGGCCGGATGATGGTGCGCTCCACTTCCTCCGGGGTCGAGCCGGTGTAAGGCACCTGCACGAACAGGAACGGCGCCGAGATGTCGGGCAGCGCCTCCAGCGGCAGGCGGAACGACGCGATCAGGCCCACCACCACCAGCGACACGAAGCACATGATGGTGGTGATGGGACGGCGGATGGAGAACTCGGCAATGCTCATGCCGGCTCCCGTGCCGCATCGCCGGCGGCATCCACAGCGCCGGCGCCGCGCTGGTGCTGGCGACCGCGCTCGCGGTAGTAGGCATCGCCACGACGATCCAGCAGGTCGTACACCACCGGGATCACCAGCAGGGTGAGCAGCGTGGAGACCAGCAGGCCGCCGATCACGGTGATCGCCATCGGCGCGCGCACTTCGGCACCTTCGCCCATCGCCACCGCCAGCGGCAGGAAGCCGAACAGCGTGCACAAGGTGGTCATGATGATCGGGCGCAGGCGCGAGCGTGCCCCTTCGATCAGCGCGTCGTGCTTGGCCACGCCGGCCTCGCGCAGCTGGTTGACCTTGTCGATCAGGATGATGGCGTTCTTGGTCACCAGGCCCACCAGCAGGATCAGGCCGATGAAGACCACCACCGAGATCGGCTTGCCGGTGAGCATCAGGGCCAGGATCGCCCCCACCAGCGCCAGCGGGATGGTGAACAGGATGACGAACGGATGCAGCAGCGATTCGAACTGCGAGGCCATCACCAGGTAGACCAGGAAGATGGCCAGGCCGAAGGCGAAGATCAGCGAGCGCGCCGATTCGGCCAGCTCCTCACCCTGCCCGCCGATATGCATGCCCACGCCGGCGCCCAGCGGCTCCTTGGCCACCATGTCCTGCACTTCGCGCACCGCGCCGCCCAGGTCGATGTCGCGCAGGTTGGCCGAGACCACGGCCACGCGGGTCTGGTCGGCGCGATGGATTTCGCTGGGGCCGTTGGTGGCCACGACCTCGGCCACCGCGTCCAGCGTCACCGGCCGCGTGCTGCCCGGGTTGACGATCAGGCGGCGGATGCTTTCCACGCTGGCGCGGTCGCCTTCCTGGGCACGCACCAGCACGTCGATCTTGCGGTCGCGGAAGCTGTAGCGCGTAGCAACATCGCCGCGCACCTTCTTGACCACCACATCGGCGATCTGCCGCGTGGTCAGGCCCAGCGCACCGGCACGCTCCTGGTCGAAGCGGATCTGGATCTCGGGGAAGCCCTCCTCCACGGTCGACTTCACGTCGGCGTAGTGCGGGTTGCTGCGCAGCCGCGCGGCGAGCGCCTGGCCGGCGCGTTCCAGCGTGGCCATGTCCTGGCCACGCAGCTCCACTTCCAGTGGCGTGGAGAAACTGAACAGTGCCGGCCGCGCGAAGTCGACCTGCACGCCGGGATGGCCGCGCATCGAATCACGCAGGCGCTCGGTGATCTCCGCCTCCGCCCTGGCACTGCCGCCATCGGCCATCACGACCGTCAGCTTGCCGATGTTCTCGCCGCTCTCGGTCGGGCTGGCATCCAGCCGCGTGCCGCTGCCGCTGACGCCGTACAACGAGGTGATGCTGTCGTCCTTGGCGTGTGCCAGCTGCAGCTCGCGCACCAGCGCATCGGTCTGCTTCAGCGGCGTACCTGCCGGCAGCTTGGCGGTCATCTCGAAGCGGTCCTGGGCCAGCTGCGGGATCAGGTCCGCACCCAGCATCGGCACCAGCGCCAGGGTGGCCACGAACGCCAGGCCGGCCAGGCCGAGCACCTTGCCCGGATGACCCAGTGCGTTGGGCAGCAGTGTCAGATAGCCGCGTTCGGCACCGGCGTAGGGCTTCATCGCCAGGTCGCTGGCCTTGCGCATGACCGGCCCGATCACGGCCGTCAGCAGGCGCCATGCACGCACCACCGCCCAGGCCACGCCAAAGCAGCTCCAGCGCACCAGGGCGCCGATGCCGCGGCGGCCACCGGCCACCGGCTTGAGCCAGCGCTGCTGCGGCTGCCAGGCCTGGCCTTCCGCTTCTTCCGGGAACGCCAGCGGCGGGTTGCCCTTGAGCGAGCTCAGCATCGGGATGAGGGTCATCGACACCAGCAGCGAGATCGCGATGGCGATGGCCACGGTCAGCGCCTGGTCGCGGAACAGCTGGCCGGCAATGCCGTCGACGAACACCAGCGGCAGGAACACCGCGATGGTGGTCAGCGTGGACGCGACCACCGCCATGCTCACCTCGCGGGTGCCGACGATCGCCGCCTGCAGGATGCCCAGCCCACGTTCGCGTGCCTTGGCGATGCTTTCCAGCACCACGATGGAATCGTCCACGACCAGGCCGGTGGCCAGCGCCAGGCCGCCCAGCGACATCACGTTCAAACTCAGGCCCAGCTGGCCCATGAAGAAGAACGTGGTGATGATCGAGACCGGCAGCGACAGGCTGATCACGAACGTGCTCCAGCCATCGCGCAGGAACAGGAAGATGATCAGGATGGCCAGCAGGCCACCGATCACCGCGTCCTTCTTGACGTCGCTGATGGCGTGTTCGATGAAGCGCGACTGGTCCTCGATGGTGGTCAGTTCGGCATCGCCGGGGATCTGTGCCTTGATCTGCTCCAGCTTGGCGCGCAGCGCTTCGGCGGTGGCCACGGTATTGGCATCGCCTTCCTTGTAGATCGCGAGCTCGACCGCTTCGCGGCCACCCAGGCGGATGATCGCCTCGCGCTCCTTGAAGCCCTGGCGCACGGTGGCCACGTCCTTCAGGCGCACCGGCACGCCATTGGCGATGGTGGACGAGCTGCTGCTGGAGGCACTCTGCGCGGCCGAGGCGGCGGCCACGGCGGCATCCGAACCGGTGGAGGCGGCGATGGCGAACATCTGCTGCATGGCGGCGTCGGCGGCGTTGCCGTTGTTGCCCTGGGTGGTCACCAGCAGGTTGCGGATATCCTCCAGGTCGGCGAACTGGTTGACGGTGCGGACCAGGAAGCGCTGCGAGCCTTCCTCCAGCCGCCCGCCGGAAATATTGATGTTCTCTTCCTTGAGACGCTTGATGACGTTGTCGATGGGCAGGTTGAGCTGGGCCAGCTTCTGCTGGTCGATGTCCACCTGGATCTCGTCTTCGAGACCACCGCCGACCTTCACCGCAGCCACGCCGACCACCGGCTCCAGCTTCTTCTTCAGGTCTTCATCGGCATAGCGGCGCAGCGCGGTCAGCTGGCGCACCGCATCAGCCTCGCTGGACGGATCGCCCTTGGCGGCGATCACCAAGCGCATGATCGGCGCGGTGGACGGATTGAAGCGCAGCAGCACCGGCGCCTTGGCTTCCAGCGGCAGGTTCAGCGCTTCCATCTTGTCGCGCACCTCCAGGCTGGCCTGGTCCATGTTGGTGCCCCACGCGAACTCCAGCACCACATCGCTCTGGCCGGTACGCGAGATCGACTTCAGCTTGCGCAGGTTCTTGACCACGCCGACGGCCTCTTCGACCGGTTCGGTGATGAGGGTTTCGATCTCGGTCGGTGCCGCCCCGGTGTATTCGGTGCGCACGGTGAGTGTGGGATAGCTCAGGTCCGGCAGCAGGTTGACCTTGAGATTGCCCAGTGCGATCAGACCAAACAGCACCAGCGTGATCATGCACATGAAGATGGTGACGCGGCGGCGGGTGGCGAACTCCACCAGCCCACCGCCCCGCTGCGGTTCGTTGCCGTGGTCGTTGCCGGCTGAACTCATTGACGGGTCTCCGCCTTGACCGGAGCCGCCTTGCCCGCGACGGCAGTGGCCGGCTTGTCGCCGATCACCTGCACGGCGGTACCGTCGCGCAGGGCGACCTTGCCGGCCGTCACCACCAGGTCGCCGGCCGCCAGACCGTCACGGATTTCCACCCACGGGCCCTCTGCATAGCCGAGCTTGACCGGTACGCGGGCGACCTTGCCGCCGCGCACGCGGAACACCGCCGGCTCGCCATCGTCCAGCAGCGCCAGGCGCGGCACGACGAGCGCGTCGGCGCGCTGGTCGTAGTCGATGCGGATGCGACCGAACATGCCCGGCTGCAGGCCCTCGGCGTCCTCACCGAAGCCGCTGACCACGCGGAAGGTGCCGCTGCCGGCGTCGACCACCGGTGCGATACGGTCCACCTTGCCGGGGAACGACTTGCCCGGCAGCGCGTCGGCCACCAGGGTCACCGGCTGGCCCGGGCGCAGCGTGGCCAGCTCGCGTTCGGGAACGTTGAGGGTGGCTTCCAGGCGCGAGTTGTCGATGATGCGGAAGATCGGCGTGTTGATCTGGACGAAGTTGCCGGTCTTGATCGAGCGCGAGGCGATCACGCCGGAGATCGGCGCGACCACCGTGGTGTAGGAGAGCTCCAGCGTCGCCAGACGGTACTGGGCGCGCGCGTTTTCCACGTCGTACTTGATCTGGTCGACATCGGCGGCGCTGACCATCTGCTGGCCGATCAGCTTCTGCGCCCGCTGGTAGTTGTTCTCAAGCTTGCGCATCACCGCTTCGCTCTGGGCCACCGCCAGCCGTGCACGGTCCGGATCCAGCCGCACCAGCGGCTGCCCGGCGCGGACCTGCTGGCCTTCCTCGACCAGCACCGCCAGCGCGACGCCGGAGGTCTTGGCCACCACCTGCGATTCGGCCCGCGCTTCCAGCGCCGCCGTGCCGGTGTAGCTGGCCGCCACGGCGCGGCGCGAGGCCGCCACGGCCTCCACCGGCACCGCTTCCAGCGCCTTTTCGGCCCTGGCGTCTTTCTCCGCCGCCTGGGCGTCGGCAGCGCCGCCGGCGCCGCAGCCGCTCAGCAGCAGCGTGGTGGTGATGAGCAGCGCCGCGGCGCAGGTTCCGGTGCGGCCGGGCAGAAGAGAGATTCGCAACATCGTCGTGTCCCTGAAGGATGCGTGGGCAGGTGTGGTAGCAAAGTAATGCACCACGTCACGACAACACCATATCCCAAAGGTCATGGTGACCTGCGTCCCGCCCTTGGCCGGACCCGGTTTCAGCTAGATGAAAACGCAGGCTATACTCGGGTCAGTTCCGTACCCCACGCCGGAACGACCAGAACCCGTATATCGGAAACGACATCATGCGCCCGCAGCCGCTCGCCGCTTGTCTCGCTCTGGCCGTCCTCCTGCCCCTCGGGGCCGCCGCACAGGCCGCATCAGCTCCAGCCGTACCTGCTCCAGCTGCACCCGCCGCACCTGCAGTTGCCCCGGCAGCCTCCCCGGCCGCCCTTGTCGGACAGTTCGACAATGGCCGGACCCTGGCCTATACCTGCCAGGGGTGTCACGGCATTACCGGGTACAAGAACGCCTATCCCAGTTACCGGGTGCCCAAGATCGGTGGGCAGACCCAGCAGTACCTCAGCCAGGCGCTGAGCGAGTACCGCCAGGGCAAGCGCCGGCATCCCACGATGCAGGCGCAGTCCATGAGTTTCAGCGAACAGGAGATCGCCGATCTCGCTGTTTACCTGTCCACCGTCAAATAAGCACCGCTCATGACGAAAGCCGCGCCGTTCAAGCGTCACGCCATCGCCCTGTCCGTTGCCCTGCTGCTGGCTGCCTGTTCGCAGTCGCAGGTGGAAAACAGCGCAGATTCCGCCGCCGACCCGGGCCACGCCAGTGGCGAGCACGGTTCAGGCTCTTCCGCCGGTCTCCCGACCGGACGCATCGCCGCCGGTGAGGCCCGCGCCCAGGTGAAGGGCAAGGCCACCGGGCAAAGCTGCATCGACTGCCACGGGGCGGACGGCAACAAGCCGATCGACCCGACCTACCCCAAACTGGGCGGGCAGTATGGCGATTACCTGGCCCATGCTCTGCAGGCGTACCGCGCCGGTGATCGCCAGCATCCGCTGATGACGCCGCAGGCGACGGACCTGAGCGACCAGGACATTGCCGACCTGGCCGCGTATTTCGGCTCAAGACCGAGCCAGTTGCGGGATCTGCACGGCCTCAAATGAGGCAGGCGGAACTGCCGTAGAGCCACGCCCTGCGTGGCTGCTTTCCGTTGGGCACCGCGAAGCCACGCAGGGCGTGGCTCTACCGACGCGCGTGTCAGGCGTCCAGCTCTTCCCAGCGCTTGTACGCGGCATCCAGTTCGGCCTGCACCGCACCCAGCTTCTGGGTGTGCGCCGCCATGTCCGGGGCGCTGCGCTGATAGAACGCCGGGTCGTTCATCGCGGCGGTCAGGCCCTCGACGTCCTTCTCCAGCGTTTCGATCTTCAGCGGCAACTGCTCCAGCTCGCGCGCGTCCTTGTAGCTGAGCTTGCGCTTGGGGGCGGCCGGCTCTGCCGGTGCCGCCGTCGCCACCGCTGCCTGCGTCGCCGGCCGGGAGACGGCCACCGGTGCAGCCGCCGCCGCCGCGGCCATGCGCGCCGCCTGGCGCTGCCAGTCGGTGTAGCCGCCCACGTACTCGCCGACCACGCCGTCGCCTTCCATCACCATCGTGGAGGTCACCACGTTGTCGAGGAAGTCACGGTCATGGCTGACCAGCAGCAGCGTGCCGGTGTAGTCGCCGAGCAGCTCTTCGAGCAGTTCCAGCGTTTCCACATCCAGATCGTTGGTCGGTTCGTCCATCACCAGCAGGTTGGACGGCTGCGCGAACAGCTTGGCCAGCAGCAGCCGGTTGCGCTCACCGCCGGACAGGCGGGTGATCGGCGCACGGGCGCGTTCCGGGGTGAACAGGAAGTCCTGCAGGTAGGCATGCACGTGCTTGCGCTTGCCGTTGACCTCGAGGAAATCACGGCCTTCGGCGACGTTCTCGATCGCGGTCCAATCCTCGCGCAGTACCGAGCGGTACTGGTCGAAGTACGCGATCTGCAGGTTGGTGCCGGCACGCACTTCGCCGCTGTCCGGGGCGAGGTCGCCCAGCAGCAGCTTGAGCAGCGTGGTCTTGCCGCTGCCATTGGGACCAATCAGACCGATGCGGTCGCCGCGCAGGATGGTGGTGCTGAAGTCCTTGACCATCACCCGCTCGCCGAACGCGAAGGAGATGTCCTTGACGTCGATGACCTTCTTGCCGGAGTTCTGCCCCTGCGAGGCTTCCATGCGGACGTTGCCGCCCAGCTCGCGGCGCTGGGTACGCTCGTCGCGCATCGCCTTGAGGCGGCGCACACGGCCTTCGTCACGGGTGCGCCGGGCCTTGATGCCCTGGCGGATCCACACTTCTTCCTGCGCCAGCAGTTTGTCGAACCGCGCGTTTTCCTGGGCCTGCGCGTTCAGGCGTTCTTCGCGGCGGCGCTCGTAGTTGGCCCAGTCGCCCGGCCAGCTGGTGACCTGGCCGCGATCGATCTCGACGATCCGGGTGGCCAGCGCGCGCAGGAAGCGACGGTCATGGGTGACGAACACCACGCTGCCGTTCCAGTTCTTCAGGAACATTTCCAGCCAGTCGATGGCCTCGATGTCCAGGTGGTTGGTCGGCTCGTCGAGCAGCAGCAGGTCCGGCGCGGACACCAGCGCGCGACCCAGCAGCACCCGGCGCTTCATGCCGCCGGACAGGCGCGCGAATTCCGCCTCGCCATCCAGGTCCAGCTTGGTCAGCGTCTCGCTGACGCGCTGGTCCAGGCCCCAGCCGTTGGCGGCGTCGATCTTGGCCTGCACAGCCGACAACGCATCGCCGTCGAACTCCTCGGCCACGCTCAGGTGATGGAACTCGGCCAGCCAGTGGCCCAGTTCGCCCAGGCCTTCGGCGACGACGTCGAAGACGCTGCCGGCGGCACCGTGCGGCACCTCCTGCTCCAGCCGGGTGATGCGCACCCCCTGCTGCACGCGCACTTCTCCGTCGTCGGGCTTATGGTCGCCGGACAACAGCTTGAGCAGGGTGGATTTGCCGGCGCCGTTGCGGCCGATCAGGGCGATGCGTTCGCCCGGCTCGATCGACAGTTCGGCTTTTTCCAGCAACAACGGGCCGCCGACGCTGAAGTCGACGCTTTGCAGAGTAATCAGAGGCATCCGACCATTGTACGGGCTGACGCTGCGTGGCGTCGCTCAGGCGGACGCGAAAACTCCCGGCGGCAGCGCCAGCAATTCAGCCAGCGCCGGGGGTACCCGCTTGCTGGGGTGGCGCACCATCCACAACTGGCGCGACAGCGGCGGCAGCGGCGTGTCCAGGATCCGCAGGCTGCCCAGCGCCACCAGGTCTGCCACCGCCAGCCGTGACAGGCAGGCGATGCCCAGGCCGGCGGCCGCGGCCTGTTTGATGGCTTCGGTGCTGCCCAGCTGCATCGACCGTGCGAAGTGGTGCAGGTGTGGCAGCAGGCCCTGCTCGACCGCCTCGCGGGTGCCCGAGCCCGGTTCGCGCAGCAGCCAGCGCGCCGCTGCCAGGGCCGGCACGTCCACGCGGGACGGCAGGTCCGCAGCCGCGGCTGCCACGATGACCAGTTGATCGCGCTGCCACGGAAGCACCTGCAGTCCGCTGGCGTGGCAGGGGCCCTCGATCAGGCCCAGGTCCACCTCCAACCGCTGTACCTCGGCCACCACGTCGGCACTGTTGCCGACCCGCAGGTCCACCTGGGCCTCGGGTTGGCGGGCGAGCAAGGCGGCAACGCGCCCAGGCAGCAGATAGTTGCCGATCGTGGTGCTGGCCCCGATCCGCAGGTGCAGCGGCAACGTGTCGGCGGCCCCAGCCTGCCCCACGCCGGCCGAGCGCTCCAGCGCCTGCGCCGCTACCAGCAGCGCGCGCGCCGGGTCGAGCAGCGCGCGGCCGGCCGCATTGAGCACCAGGCCACGGCCGATCCGGTCGAACACCGGGAACGGCAGCTGGCCCTCAAGCTCGTTCAGGGCGGCGCTGACGGCCGACTGGGACAGGCCGATACGCGCCCCCGCCGCGGTCGTGGTCCCGGCATCGGCGACGGCGACGAGGACCTGCCATTGGCGAAGTGAGAGGCGCATCGAATAACCAACCTGTTTTACTGGTTTGTACCACTGATTTTATCCGTTTTACAGGTAGTTCATCCGGCACGCACGCTCACCTCTCCCCTGCCGGAGCAGCGCCGTGAATGTGCCCCTTGCCACTGATCCTTTCCCCGCGCTGCTGCAGCGCTGGCGTGGCCGCGCCGCCGGGCTGCTGCTGGTCGCGGCGCTGGCCGCTGGCGCGCTGGTGCTGGCCGCCCTGCCCTGGCCGCAGGCGCATGGCCTCAGCGCGCTGACCCTGGCCATCGTGCTGGGCATCGCGGTCGGCAACACCGTGTACCCGCGCATCGCGCACCCGACTGCGCCGGGCGTGGCCTTCTGCAAGCACTGGCTGCTGCGCGCCGGCATCGTGCTGTATGGGCTGCGGCTGACCTTCCAGGACATCGGCCAGGTCGGGATGGCGGGCGTGGCCATCGACGCGCTGGTGCTCACCAGCACGTTCGCGCTGGCCTGGTGGGCCGGGACCCGCGTGCTCGGGATGGACCGCGAGGCTGCCCTCCTCATCGGCGCCGGCAGTGCCATCTGCGGGGCGGCGGCGGTGATGGCCGCCGAGCCGGTGGTGCGCGCGCGGCCGGCGCAGGTCACGGTGGCCGTATCGACCGTGGTGGTGTTCGGCACGGTCGCGATGGTGCTGTACCCGGCGCTGTACCAGCTCAACCTGGCCGTGGGCGCACTCTCCTTCAGCGAGCAGTTGTATGGCGTGTTCACCGGCTCGACCGTCCATGAAGTGGCCCAGGTGGTGGCCGCCGGTGGCGCGGTCAGCGCGGCCGCCGCCGACACGGCGGTGATCACCAAGATGGTGCGGGTGATGATGCTGGCGCCATTCCTGGTGGGGTTGTCGCTGCTGCTGGCCCGTCAGCGCCCCACCGCACGTGACGGTGGAAGCCACAGGGTCGTGGTGCCGTGGTTCGCGTTCGGCTTCGTGGCCGTGGCGGCGGTGAATTCGCTGCAGGTCCTGCCCCCGGTACTGGTCACGGCGGCGCTGCAGGTGGACACCGTGCTGCTGGCGATGGCCATGGCCGCGCTCGGCCTCACCACCCAGGTGCGCGCGTTGCGCCAGGCCGGGCTGAAACCGCTGCTGCTTGCCCTGCTGTTGTTTGCCTGGCTGCTGGTCGGCGGGCTGGCCATCACCCTGGGCGTGCACGCCCTTCTCCGGTAGGCCACGACCGTTGGTCGTGGCGGCGGCGCCGGACCGGCGCACCGGGTAGAATGCGGCATGAACGAATTCTCCGAACTGCCCCTGTCGGCCTCGCTGGCGGCGGGCATCGACGCGCTGGGCTATACCCAGATGACTCCCGTGCAGGCGCAGAGCCTGCCGGCCATCCTTGAGCGCCGCGACCTGATCGCACAGGCCCCCACCGGCAGCGGCAAGACCGCCGCCTTCGGCCTGGGCCTGCTGCAGGCGCTGGACCCGTCGGTGATCCGCGCCCAGGCGCTGGTGCTGTGCCCGACCCGTGAGCTGGCCGACCAGGTCGGCAAGCAGATCCGCAAACTGGCCACCGGCATCCCCAACCTGAAGCTGGTGGTGCTGACCGGCGGCATGCCGCTGGGCCCGCAGCTGGCGTCACTAGAAGCCCACGACCCGCATGTGGTCGTCGGCACCCCGGGGCGAATCCAGGAACTGGGCCGCAAGCGCGTCCTGAAGCTGGGGGGCGTGACCACCCTGGTGCTCGACGAAGCCGACCGCATGCTCGACATGGGCTTCGAGGAGCCGATCCGTGAGATCGCCGGGCGGACCAGCAAGGACCGCCAGACGCTGCTGTTCTCGGCCACCTATCCCGACGAGATCCGCGAGATCGCGCGCGTGCTGCTGCGCGACCCGGTCGAGGTAACCGTGGAAGGCGCCGACCACGCGCCGGCGATCCGCCACCTGTTCTGCGAGGTTGACCTGGCCAGCAAGCAGAAGGCACTGGCCGGGCTGCTGCTCAAGTACAACCCGGAGTCGACGGTGGTGTTCTGCAACACCCGCCGCGATGTGGATGACGTGGCCGTTTCACTGCAGCAGTTCGGGTTCTCCGCGCTGCCGCTGCACGGTGAAATGGAACAGCGCGACCGCGACGAGGTGCTGGTGCGCTTCGCCAACCGCAGCTGCAACGTGCTGGTGGCCAGCGACGTGGCCGCGCGCGGTCTGGACGTGCAGGACCTGGCGGCCGTGATCAACTACGAGCTGCCGACCGATATCGAAACCTACGAACACCGCGTCGGTCGTACCGGCCGTGCCGGTGCCACCGGCCTGGCCATCAGCCTGGTGACCAGCCGCGAACGCAACCGCGCCGACGCGCTTGAAGCGGCGCAGGGCAAGCCGCTGGATTGGCAGAAAACCCCGCTGGCCACCGCACGCCCGGCCGTGCTGCCGCAGGCGGCGATGGAGACGCTGCGCATCGATGGCGGCAAGACCGACAAGCTGCGTCCTGGCGATATCCTGGGCGCGCTGACCGGCGACGCGGGTCTCTCGGCCAAGGTGATCGGCAAGATCGACATCTATGCCACGCGCTCCTATGTGGCCATCGCCCGCGGCCATGTCGGCAAGGCGATCGCACGGCTGGAAGCCGGCAAGATCAAGGGCCGACGCTTCCGCGTGCGACAGATGTAATGGCAGGCCCGGTACCGCGTGGACACGCATGGCGTGTCCCTACGCGATGCCGGGCCACAACCACGCAGGGACACGCCATGCGTGTCCAGCAGGATCAATACACCAGATTCGCCAGCAGCGGCACGTCGCTGCTCCAGCGCTCGCGGCCACCCAGGCCGGCCAGCTCGACCAGCACCGCCGCACCGACCACCTCGACCTGCAACTGCCGCGCCAGTGACAGGGCGGCCAGCAACGTGCCGCCGGTGGCCAGCACGTCGTCCACGACCAGCACCCGTGCGCCGGGCGGCAACGCATCGGCATGCACTTCAATGCTGTCGGTGCGGTACTCCAGCGTGTAGTCCTGGCGCAGCACCTTGCCGGGCAACTTGCCCGGCTTGCGTACCGGCACGAAGCCCACGCCCAGCACCCGCGCCATCGCCGCGCCCAGGATGAAGCCGCGCGATTCGATGCCCATGACCGCGTGCAGGCGCGCATCGCGCCACGGCGCGACCATGGCGTCGATCGCCGCAGCGAAATCATCGCCGTCGGCCAGCAGCGGCATGATGTCCTTGAACAGGATGCCCGGCTTGGGGAAATCGGCGATGTCGCGGAGGCGACCTGCCCAGGCGGGCGTGGCGGAAGCGTCGGTCATGGAAAGCGGCAACCAAAGGGGTGGCATAGGGTAACCCGGCCCCGCATGGACCGCGCCATCGCGCTCAGGAACTGCAGGACAGCATCGAACAGCCGGCCTTGTCCCGGGCCCATTCCGGTCGCTTGCCGGCGTAGTGTTCACGGCCCGGCTGCCTGTCGTAGGGGTGGCGCAGCACCTCCTGCAGCGCATGCACGCCGCTGAGGTCACCCTGTTCAGCCTGCTCGATGGCCTCCTGGGCCAGCCAGTTGCGCAGCACGTACAGCGGATTTGCCGCCGCCATCCGTTGCTGGCGCGCCGCCGCGTCCAGCGCATCGCTGCGCAGCCGCGCCGCGTACTGCTGCAGCCACGCCTGCACCGCCGGCAGCACTTCGCTGCGGCGCTCCATGCTGTAGAAGGCGTCCTCCAGCACGGCCGGGTCAGGTGCCTGCGGATCGAACCGCATCAGGCCGCGGAACGCGAGCGTCATGTCCATCTCGCCGTCCTGCAGGATCTGCAGCCACGCGGCCATCATCGCCACGTCGTCATCGCGGCACGCTGCCAGGCCGAACTTGGCGGCAATGTCCTCGCGCTCGCGCTGTGCATGCACCGCCTGGAAACGGGCCAGCCCCGCGTGCAGCGGCGCCACGTCGTCGAACAGCGGCGACAGCGCCTGCGCCAGCCGGGTGAGATTCCAATAGGCCACCTGCGGCTGCGTGCCGAAGCGGTAGCGCCGCCCCTGCGCGTCGGTGGTGTTGGGGGTCCAATCCGGATCGTAGTCGTCCACCCAGCCGTACGGACCGTAGTCGATGGTCAGGCCGAGGATCGACAGGTTGTCGGTATTCATCACGCCATGCACGAAGCCCACCCGCATCCAATGCGCGACCAGCACCGCCGTGCGTTCGCAGACCTGCGCGAACCACGCCGAATAGCGGTCTGCCCCCGCATCGGCAAGCGCCGGGAAGTCGCGCGCGATGCAGAAATCAACCAGTTTCCGCAGCAGGTCGACATCGCCACGCGAGGCCGGCAGCTCGAAACTGCCGAAGCGCAGGAACGACGGTGCCACCCGGCATACCACCGCGCCGGGTTCCGGCTCCGGGTGACCGTCATAGAACATGTCGCGCACCACTGCCTCGCCGGTAGCGACCAGGCTGAGCGCGCGCGTGGTCGGCACGCCCAGGTGGTACATGGCTTCGCTGCACAGGAATTCGCGGATCGACGAACGCAGCACCGCACGGCCATCGGCACCGCGCGAATAAGGCGTGCGCCCTGCCCCCTTCAACTGCAGTTCCCAGCGCGCACCGTCCGGGGCAAGCAGCTCGCCCAGCGAAATGGCGCGGCCATCGCCGAGCTGACCGGCCCAGTGCCCGAACTGATGGCCGCCGTAGTTGGCCGCCCACGGCTGCATGCCGGCATACAGGGCATTGCCGCCGAACACGCGCGGGAAGTCGGCGCTGTCCAGCAGGTCCTGGCCGAGGCCCAACTGCGCCGCCAGCGTCGGCGAATACGCCAGCAACGTCGGGTTGGCCACCGGCGTGGGCAGCACCGACGACCAGGCCGCGCCGCGCACCTCGCGGACGCGTGGCCCGTCTTCTTCATCGCCGGGAAGTTCCCGCAGGAAACGGTTGTCGAAACGCAGCGGCTCTGTACTCATGGCATCGACATGGGGGCAGCGGCGTGCGCGTGCAAGCTCAGGCCGCGCCTGCGCCCAGGTTGAGCGGGCCGCCGCGCTCGATGGCACGCTGGTACGCCGGCCGCTGCTCGATGCGCTGCAGGAAGCCCTGCAGCTTCGGGTAGCGCTCCATGCTGCCGGCGCGCGAAGCGGCCGCCTGGACCGGGAAGCTCATCTGGATGTCGGCCGCGGTGAAGCGCTCACCGGCGAACCACGGCGAAACGCCCAGTTCGCGCTCCATCCAGTCCAGGTGCAGCTTCAGCTGCGGCCCGACGAAGGTCTTCATCACCTTGTCGACGATGCCGCGGGCGATCGGCTTGGCGAAGAACGGCATCGGCGCCTTGCGCACCCGCGCGAACACCAGACTCATCAGCAGCGGCGGCATCGCCGAGCCTTCGGCGTAGTGCATCCAGTAGCGGTAACGGACCCGCTCGTCGGCCTGCGCCGGCAACGGCTCGGGCGACAGCTGGCGGGCGCTGTCGTAGCGGTCGGCCAGGTATTCCAGGATCGCGCCGGATTCGGCCAGCACCAGTGCGTCGTCCTGCAGGACCGGCGACTTGCCCAGCGGATGGATCGCGCGCAGCGCCGGCGGCGCCAGCCAGGTGGTCGGATCCCGCTGGTAGTTGACCAGCTGGTACGGCAGGTTCAGCTCCTCCAGCATCCACAGCACGCGCTGCGAACGGGAGTGGTCCAGATGGTGCACCTTGATCATCGACGGTTCCGGGAAAGGCAAACCCCCATCCTAACCGCCGCCGTGAACGAGCGCGTCATCGCCCTGCAGCCACTGCAACGCCCAAAAAAAAACGCCGGAAGCTTGCGCTTCCGGCGTTTCTGGCAACCTTACGGTTGCAGGGGCAATTAAGCCGCCTGCACCTGGTCAGCCTGCATGCCCTTCTGGCCCTGCACGGCGACGAAGGTCACTTTCTGGCCTTCCTGCAGCGACTTGAAGCCGGTGCCCTGGATGGCACGGAAGTGCACGAACAGGTCCGGGCCGCTTTCCGGGGTGATGAAGCCGAAGCCCTTGGCATCGTTGAACCACTTGACGGTGCCGCTCTGACGATCAGACATGTACTAACTCCTGAAACAAAAGTTGAAATAATCGCGACAACCGGTTTTCCGGTGCCGAGACTGAGTTGCAGGCGTTGGTAAAGCGGATCGATGAGCGGATCGTGAGATCAACTGCACCAGGCCACGATTCACGGTGACCCTAGCAAACACAGTGTGGGGGACGATACGCTTCTTTTACCGAAAAAGCGATAGCTGCGTTATTCAGCCACCGGCCCCCTCCCGCCTGACAGGACAAGGGATTGGCGCATCCTACACGAAATCTGCTGCCCCATTCATGTTTTTCCAGCCTTAATTTCAGCCAAATGATGGGCGGCCATGACCTGAGGAAGACTGGACCGGTGGCCGATATGGACGTACAGCCACACGCCTCTCGTGGGGGGGCGACGCTTCCCAGCCACGCAGGGCGTGGCTCTACGGGACGCGCAGGGCGTGGCTCTACGGGACGCGCAGGGTCAGCTGGCTGGTGAAATGCCTTGGCTGGCGGGTCAACGGATCGTCGAACGAAAGCGCCTGGGCCAGCAGTTGCAGGGGCAGATCTGCAGCCGCCTCGCCCGCTGCGCGCAGCTGCGGATACAGGTCGTCCCCCAGGATCGGGGCGCCCAGCGCGGCCATGTGAACGCGCAGCTGGTGCTTGCGCCCGGTCTCCGGATGCAGGCGATAGCGCCAGTGCCCGCCCTCGCCATCGATCACTTCGATCCGGGTGCGCGCGTTTGGGTCGCCCGGCGCTTCGGCCATCCGGAAGAACGGCTCGCCCGGCACCATCCGGCTGTGCCGCTCCATCGGGAAGGCCAGTCCGGGCAGCGCCCTGGCCAGCGCCTCGTAGGTCTTCACAATGCGGCGCTCCCGAAACAGCCGCTGATAGGCATCACGCGTCGCAGCGCGGGTCGAGAACAGCACCAGCCCCGCCGTGAGCCGATCCAAGCGGTGCAGGGGCACCAGCGCGGGATTGCCGGTGCGGGCCACCAGCCGCGCCAACAGCGTCTCGCGCACGTAGCTGCCGGCAGGCGTCACCGGCAGGAAGTGCGGCTTGTCGGCCACCAGCAGGTCTGCGTCCTGGAACAGGATCGATTCCTGCACCGGGATCACCGGCTCGTCCACCACCTCGCGAA
>NZ_DAMCID010000003.1:5449-23639 GCF_032099025.1 Stenotrophomonas sp. | reverse complement strand
CAGCCCCACCCGCCAAGGGTGCTGGGGCGCCAGCGCCCTGCCCTGGGCGTCCTGGACCCGCCCGCGCGCGAAGCGGTCCAGCCACTGCGCGCGCGCGATGCGCGGAAACCGCGCGCACAGCCCGTCCAGCAGGCTGGGCCAGTCGCCGGGCGGCAACTGCAGGCGGCTGGCAGGTACGCCGGGCAGGATGGAATCGGACGGGATCATGGCCCAAGCATTATCATGGCGCTCTTTGTTTACGGTACCCCCATGGCCCTCACCGCCACCATCCGCAAGGCCGAGCTGCAGATCAGCGACATGGATCGCGGTTACTACGCGACCCACAACCTGACCCTGGCCCAGCACCCGTCCGAGAATGACGATCGCCTCATGGTGCGGCTGCTGGCCTTTGCCCTGAATGCCGACGACCGGCTGGAGTTCGGCCGCGGCCTGAGCGTGGACGACGAGCCGGACCTGTGGCGCCGCGATTACACCGGGGACATCGAGCTGTGGATCGAGCTGGGCCAGCCGGACGAATCGCGCCTGCGCAAGGCCGCGGGCCGCGCACGCGCCGTGCAGCTGGTCATGTACGGCGGCAACGCCTCCGAGATCTGGTGGAAGCGCAACAGTTCGGCATTGAACAAGCTCTCGGCGCTTGACGTCATGGAGCTGCCGGGCGAGTTCGTCAGTGAGTGGGCCGCCCAGATCGAGCGCACCATGCGCTGGGACGTGATGATCCAGGATGGCGAAGTGCGGCTGATCTCGGACAAGGCAGAGCTGAGCGTCACCCCGACCTGGCGCAAGCAGAAGCCACAGGCGTGAGCCAAGCGCGATGAGTACGATCCGCTGCGATGTGCTGGTGGTCGGTGCCGGCGCGGCCGGGCTGATGTGCGCGCTGACGGCCGGTCAGCGCGGGCGCATCGTGCAGGTCATCGACCATGCCAACAAGGTCGGCAAGAAGATCCTGATGTCCGGGGGCGGCCGCTGCAACTTCACCAACACCGGCACCACGCCCGCCAACTTCCTGTCGTCCAACCCGCACTTCTGCAAGTCGGCACTGGCGCGCTACACGCCGTGGGACTTCATCGGCATGGTGGAGCGGCATGGCATCGCCTTCCACGAAAAGGAACTGGGCCAGCTGTTCTGTGATGTGTCGTCCAAGCAGATCGTGCGCATGCTGGTGGACGAGTGCACCGCGGCCGGGGTGAACATCCGTACCGATTGTGCCGTGGAGCGTGTCGAGCGTGGGGCCGACGGCTTCCATGTGCAGACCGCGCAGGGGCGCTTCCATGCCGCCTCGCTGGTGGTCGCCACCGGTGGCCTGTCCATTCCCAGCCTGGGCGCGACCGGCTTTGGCTACGAGCTGGCGCGGCAGTTCGGCCATGCGCTGCTGCCGACCCGGGCCGGACTGGTGCCATTGACCCTCAGCGGCACGCACCAGGAGCGCTTCCACGAGCTGAGCGGGGTCGCGCTGCCGGTGGCGGCACGCTGCAACGACATGGAGTTCCGCAACTCGATGCTGATCACCCATCGGGGCGTCAGTGGCCCGGCGATCCTGCAGATCTCTTCGTTCTGGCAGCCCGGCGACGCGTTGCACCTGGACCTGCTGCCCGGCCAGGATGCCGAGGCCTGGCTGCGCGCGATGAAGCGCGACCGGGGCGCGGCCGAACTGCGCACGGTGCTGTCCGAGGTGCTGCCACGACGCTTAGCCGTGCGCCTGTGCGAGCATTGGCTGCCCGACCGCCCGGTGCGCCAGATCGACGAGCGCGAGCTGCTCAAGGCCGCCGCACTGCTGCAGGACTTCCCTCTGGTCGCCAGCGGCACCGAGGGGTACCGTACTGCAGAGGTCACGCTGGGCGGGGTGGACACCCGCAAGGTGTCGTCCAGCACGTTCGAATCGCAGCTGGTGCCGGGCCTGCATTTCATCGGCGAAGTGCTCGACGTCACCGGCTGGTTGGGCGGATACAACTTCCAGTGGGCCTGGGCCAGTGGCCATGCCGCCGGCCAGGTGGTGTAACCGCCCTCACAATCTGTGATCGGCGGCCATCGCCGGCATGGACGTAGTCACACGCATCGTGTATCAAGTTTGCAGTCTGGGGAGTAGTGAATGCAGAACGCGAATGACATCACCGTCCGCCTGTTGATCGTGGATGACAGCGGCGAGAATGCCGAAACCATCGTCAGCATGCTGCGCAACAGCGGCATTGCCGTGCGCCCGGCGCGCCCGCAGAACGGCGAAGAGCTGGCGCAGATCATCGGCAGCCAGCCGATCGACCTGGTCCTGGCCGCCCCCGCGCAGAGCATTCCGCTGCTCCTGGTCACCCAGCAGATCGCGGCCAGCGGCAAGGACATTCCGATGATCCTGCTGGCCGAGACCATCAACGAATCCGAATGGGTGGAAGCCGGTGCCAACGGCATCCGTGCGGTCGCCCTGCGCCATCGCCCCGAGCACCTGCTGGCGGTGGTCCGCAACGAGTGGACCGACCTGCATGCCCGCCGCGGCCTGCGTCGGATCGAGGCGCAGATGCGCGAGACCGAGCGCCGCTGTGATGCGCTGATCTCCTCCTCGCGCGACCCGATCGCCTACGTCCACGAAGGCATGCACATCCGTGCGAACGAGGCCTACCTGGAGATGTTCGGGTTTGAAGCGTTCGACGACGTGGAAGGCATTTCGTTGCTGGACATGGTTGCGCCGCAGCACGTGGACGGCTTCAAGCAGCTGCTCAAGTCGTTGAGCAAGGGTGAGGCGCCACCGCCGCAGTACCAGGTGGACGCGCGCAACCAGGACGGCGCGGTGTTCGCCGCGACCATGGAATTCACGCCGGCCACCTACGAGGGCGAGAGCTGCCTGCAGGTGGTGTTCCGCCGCCGGATGGAGTTCGACCCGGAGCTGGCGCGCGAGGTCGAGGACCTGCGCCAGCGCGACCAGGTGACCGGCCTGCTCAACCGCCCGACCTTCATGCTGCATGTGGAGCAGGCCGTGGCCCAGGCCGGTCGCAGCGAGGGCCGCTTCGGCCTGCTGCTGGTCGAACCGGACCATTACGCACGGCTGCTGCCGGACATCGGGCTGGACTCGGCCGATGCGCTGATCGCCGCCCTCGCCCGGGTGCTGGCGGCTGCCGTCGGCGACGGAGTGCAGGTGGCCCGCTTCAACGAGCACAGTTTCGCGGTGCTGACCGAGGGCGCGTTTGCCCAGACCGAGGCGTTGGCCGATCAGATCCGCGACGCGTTTGCCGGCCAGGTGTTCAGCATCGGCGAGCGCTCCGCGACGGTGACGGTCAGCATCGGCGGCGTGCAGGTCGGTGAGAAAATCGCGAGCATCGGGCAGGTCCTGGCACGCGCCACGGAATGCCAGCAGGCCGCTTCGGAGCTGGGCAACACGAGCCGCATCTTCGACCCGGCCGCGATCGACCGCGTGGAGGAAGAGCGCATCCAGCGCTGGGTGGCGCGCATCAACGAGGCGCTGTCCGGCGACGGTTTCCAGCTCTACTACCAGCCGGTGCTCAATCTGGGCGGCGAGCCGCTGGAGTTGTACGAGGCCTTCCTGCGCCTGGACAACAATGGCGAACTGGTCAGCCCCACCGCGTTCCTGGGGATCGCCGAGGAACACGG
Organism: Stenotrophomonas sp.; assembly: GCF_032099025.1. Classification (GTDB taxonomy): domain Bacteria; phylum Pseudomonadota; class Gammaproteobacteria; order Xanthomonadales; family Xanthomonadaceae; genus Stenotrophomonas. The sequence goes on along the minus strand of NZ_DAMCID010000003.1, from coordinate 20,048 downwards.
GCTGCTGGCGGACATCAACCGGTGGGTGGTGAAGCACGCCATCGGCGTGCTGGGCGAACGCGAGCGAGCCGGTCACGCGACGCACATGATGGTCAAGATCACGCCGGAGTCGTTCAACGACCCGCAGATGGTGGCCACGATCCGTCGCGAACTGCAGGCACAGGGCGTGCCGGGCGAGCGGCTGTGGCTGCACGCGCCGGAAGCCAAGGTGTTTACGCACCTGCGCAATGCCCAGCAGTTCCTGGCCGACGTGGTGCCGTTGGGCTGCCGGATCGGCCTGGAGCAGTTCGGTTCGGGCCTGGATTCGTTCCAGCTGCTGGCGCACTTCCAGCCGCAGTTCCTCAAGCTGGACCGCGACTTCACCAGCGATTTCGCCCGCACCCGCGAGAACAGCGAGAAGATCAAGGAAATCACCACGCGCGCGCAGGAAGCCAACATCCGCACGATCGCCGAGTTCGTGGCCGACAACGGTTCGATGAGCCTGTTGTTCAGCGCGGGCGTCGATTACGTGCAGGGCGAGTTCGTGGGCCCGGCGGGCCCGGTGATGAACTTCGATTTCTGATTAAGCTCATGCCTGCAGATGTCACTGCTTTGGGCCGGCGGCGGTGGGTTTGCGGGACACGCCGTGAATACGTCCATGTAGGCTTGTAGAAAACATCCATGTTTTCTACAGTCCCGCAAACCCACCCCCGCCGACCCTTTGACGGTTGGCTGGTGGCCGGGGGCGAGCAACGTCAAATGCAGTTTCGTTTTTGGTCCACCGGCATACCGTCGTAGAGACACGCCATGCGTGTCTGCTCTTTTTGTACGCACGCGATAACCCAAAAAAATGCCGCCCATCGGGCGGCATTTTTCATGGATTGCCGGTAGATGCCGACCGTGGGTCGGCATGCCGTCGATCAGGTCATATCAACCAGGTTCGGAATGGCCACATCGGTGGCCACGTCCGCTTCGTAGTCCACGCCTTCCACGCCGAACCCGAACAGGCGCAGGAAGTCGGCCTTGTAGCCGGCCAGGTCGCTGATCTCGTACAGGTTCTCGTTGGTCACCTGCGGCCACAGCTTGACCACTTCGGTCTGTACGTCCGGGGCCATTTCCTTGTAATCCGCGCGCAGGCGACCGGCTTCGTCGACCAGTTCAACGGTGCGGCCATCGGCCAGCAGCTGGTGGCGCAGACGCTCGGTAGCGGTGCCCGTGTCCTTGCCGCCGTAAAGGATGTCGTACAGCGTGTCGAGCTGCTCGATGCAGCCCTCGTGCGTGCCCTTTTCCTTCATCACCTTGAACAGCAACGACAGGTAAAGCGGCATGGTCGGAATGGCCGAGCTGGCCTGTGTCACCACGGCCTTGAGTACCGACACGCGCGCATCGCCGCCGATCGGGGCCAGCTTCGCGCGGATGCCCTGCACCTTCTCGTCCAGGTCCTTCTTGGCCGCACCGATCGAACCGTTCCAGTAGATGGCCTGCGTGATTTCCTCACCCACGTAGGTGAAGGCCGTGGTGGTCGCGCCGTCGGCCAGCACACCGGCCTCCAGCAGCGCATCGATCCACATCTGCCAGTCTTCGCCGCCCATGACCGCGACCGTGCCGGCGATTTCTTCCGGCGTCGCCGGTTCGATCGTCGTCTGCGTGATCACTTCCTTGTCGGTGTCCAGGCCGCGCAGCGTGATCGGCGCGCCGATCGGCTTCAGCGTCGAGTTGATCACTTCACCGGTCCTGGGGTGCTTGCGGCGCGGCGCGGCCAGGCTGTACACCACCTGGTCGACCTGGCCCAGGTCCTCGCGGATCAGCGCGATGACCTTGGCCTTGACCTCGTCGGAGAACGCATCACCATTCACGCTCTTGGCGTACAGGCCGGCCTGCTCGGCATACCTGTGGAACGCCGCGGAGTTGTACCAGCCGGCAGTGCCGGGCTTGGTCTCGGTGCCCGGACGCTCGAAGAACACGCCCAGCGTGGCGGCGCCGCTGCCGAACGCGGCCGTGATGCGCGCGGCCAGGCCATAACCGGTGGAGGCGCCGAGCACCAGCACGCGCTTGGGACCGTTGTGGATCTTCGGCTGTGCCTGGATGTAGTCGATCTGCTGCTTGACCGCAGCGTCACAGCCGACCGGATGGGTGGTGACGCAGATGAAGCCGCGCACACGCGGTTTGATGACCATGTAGACCTCGATGGGAACAGACGCAGGCCTGGCCTGCGTATTGAAAGGGGGGATGCGCGCCATCGAAACGGCTGCGCGGAACGCATGGGATCGTAGTGCGCGCGGCGGCGCAGCACAACCGACGGGTGGGTACGGTAGTGCCACGCCCTGCGTGGCAACGCGGTAAACCCAGCCGGCAAAAGAAAAGGCCGCGCAGAGCGCGGCCTTTCCAAAGCGGGCTGACGGCCAGAGGCCGGCGCCGTTACGGCCGCCGAGCCAATGCTTCGACGTCCTTGGCCTTCGGCAGCAGGTCCTGCTTGCTGACGCGCAGGAAGCCGATGGTCAGCATGGGCACGGCCACCAGGATCGACGACAGCACCACCACCACCGCACCCACCATGTGGGTCTCGGCCAGGCCTTCCATCGACGCACCGCCGTACATGTACAGCGCCAGCGCCGACAGGAAGAACATCACCGCGGTGATCACCGTACGCGACAGCGTCTGGTTGATCGAACGGTTCAGCACTTCCAGCGGTTCCACCCGCAGGCTGCGGAAGTTTTCGCGGACGCGGTCGAACACCACGATGATGTCGTTGATGGCAAAGCCCATCACCGACAGCAGACCGGCCAGCACGTTCAGGTCGAACTCGCGACCCAGCAGCGACACGTACGCCAGCGTCACCAGCAGGTCGAACAGCGCCACGATGCTGGCCGTGACCGCGAACTTCCATTCGAACCGGAAGCCGATGTAGATCAGGAAGCCGGCCAGCATGAAGATGGTGGCGTACAGGCCATTCATCGCCAGGTCCTTGCCGATCTGCGGACCAACGAACTCGTTGCGCAGGATCGTGGCCGGATTCTCAGTGCTGGAAATCGCCTTGAGTACGGCCGCGCCCGTGGCCTTGTCCTCGGCACTGGCTGCGCCGGTGCCGGGCGCGTGTTCGCCGTGCGGGGCCAGGCGGATCAGCACGTCGGTGTTGCCACCGAAGCTCTGCACCTGGGTGCCCTCGAAGCCGGTGGCTTCCAGGCGGGAACGGACCTGCTCGACGTCCACCGGGCGTTCGAAGCGGGCTTCGATCAGGGTGCCGCCGGTAAAGTCCAGCGCGAAGGTGAAGCCCTTGAAGGCAACGATGCCGACGGAGGCCAGGAACAACGCGATGGTGACGGCCATTGCAACATGGCGCCAACGCATGAAGTCGATCTTGGTGTCGTTCGGGAGGATATGCAGCGGAAACAGTTTCATTGTGCGTGTCGTCCCGTCAGATGGCCACGTTCTGGAGCTTCTTGCGGCGGCCGTAGATCAGCGTCGCCAACGCGCGCGATACGGTGATCGCCGTGAACATCGAGGCGAAGATGCCGATGATCATCGTCAGGGCGAAGCCCTTCAGTGGACCCGTGCCGAAGGCAAACAGGGCCACGCCGACGATGAGACCGGTCAGGTTGGCGTCGAGGATGGTGCCGCTGGCCCGCTCGTAACCGGTCACGATGGCCGTCTTGCCCGGCACCCCCGCACGCAGTTCTTCGCGGATGCGCTCGTTGATCAGCACGTTGGCGTCCACCGACAGGCCGACCGACAGCGCCAGACCGGCGAAGCCAGGCAGGGTCATCGTGGCACCGAACAGCGACATCACCGCCACCACGATCAGCAGGTTGAACAGCATCGCGGCCGAGGTGATCAGGCCGAACATGCGGTAGTACACGGTGAAGAAGATCAGCGTGAACATGAACGCGTAGATGACCGCGGTGATGCCGCGCTCGACGTTCTCGGCACCCAGGCTGGGGCCGACCACGCGCTCTTCGACGAAGTCCATCGGTGCGGCCAGCGAGCCGGACTTCAGCAGCTTGGCCAGGTCTTCGGCTTCCTTCTTCTCCAGACCGGTGGTCTGGAACTGCTTGCCGAACACGCCGTTGATGTTGGCCACCGAGATCACTTCCTCGTTGACGCGGAAGCTGCGCACTTCCTTGCCATCCACCTCGGTCACGGTCGGCACACGCTCGGTGTAGACCACGGCCATCGGCTTGTTCACGTTGGCACTGGTGAAGTCGAACATGCGCTGGCCGCCGACGCTGTTCAGCGTGACGCTGACCGACGGGGTGCCGGTAGTGGCATCGGTGACGGCCTGGGCGGCCACCATCTGGTCACCGGTGACGATCACCCGCTTGTTCAGCAGGATCGGCCCGCCCTGGTCGCGGCGCTGGTACACCTTGGCTTCCGGCGGAATGCGGCCCGAGGCGATCGCGTCCTGCGCGTTGCCTTCCACCACGGCACGGTATTCCAGCGTGGCGGTGGCGCCGATCATGCGCTTGGCTTCGGCGGTGTCCTGCACGCCCGGCAGCTGCACGACCACGCGGTCGGCACCCTGGCGCTGGATGATCGGTTCGGCCACGCCCAGCTGGTTTACACGGTTGCGCAGCGTGTTGATGTTCTGCTCGATCGCACCGTTGGTGATCTGGCTCAGCTCCGATTCCGGCACCGTCACCGTGATGCGCTTGCCGACCACGTCGTAGCCCAGCGTCGGCTGTGCCTTGGCCAGCGCCACGCGGGCACGCTCCACGGCGGCATCGTCAGTGGACGGGCTCAGCGACGCCACGATGGAATTGTCCGGACGGCGTTCGACCGACTGGAACGGCACGCGCGACTCGCGCAGCGTACCGCGCACGTCTTCGGCGTAGGCGTCCATGCGCTTGTCGACCGCGGCCTTCTGGTCCACCTGCAGCACGAAGTGCACGCCGCCCTGCAGGTCAAGGCCCAGCACCATCGGGCGCCCACCCAGCCTGGACAGCCAGTCCGGCACGGTCGAGGCCAGGTTCAGGGCCACGGTGTAGTTTTCGCCCACGCTGTCGCGCAGCTTCTCGCTGGCGGCCGCCTGCGTCTGCAGGTCGGTCAGGCGCACGATCAGGCTGTCACCCTCCACCTCCGCGCCGACGGTGCTGATGCCGGCCTGCTTGAGGTCGGCCAGCACGCGATCGCGCAGGGCGTTGTCGACCTGCCCGCCACGGTTGGCGGTGATCTGCACGGCGGGGTCTTTCTGGTAGATGTTGGGCAGCGCATACAGGGTGCTGAGCGCCAGTACGATCAGGATGACGACGTACTTCCAGCGTGGAAATTCAAGCATTGCCAGGTTCCTGCGCGGCGCCAGTCCCGGCGCCGCGGTTGTGCATCGGAAAGGGAACGGCTCAGTTGGCCGACTTGAGGGTGCCGGTCGGCAGCACGTTGCCCACGGCGCCCTTCTGCACGCGGATGTTCACGTTGTCGGCCACTTCGATGGTGATGAAGTTGTCGCCGATGGCCTTGACCACGCCGGCGATGCCGCCATTGGTCAGCACTTCGTCGCCGATCTTGATCTTCTCCAGCATCGCCTTGTGTTCCTTCTGGCGCTTCATCTGGGGGCGGATCATCAGGAAGTACATGATCGCGATCAGGATGATCGGGAACAGCAGCGTGGTCAGGCCGAAGCCCTGCGGCTGGCCGCCAGCGGCCTGGGCGTGTGCGGCGGGGATCAGGAAGGCGAGCAGGTTCATGGTGTGTCCTTGGGTTGGGAGGCGCCCGGCCCTTGTGGGGCTGGATGTCGCCGCGAAACAGTGGTCAGCCGCGAAGTATGCCACGGCCCCGGGACTTCGTCCTTGGGCCGTTCGGCACGGTCGGCGCGCCGGATCCGGGGTCGGGCCGTGCGTTACAGCGACGGCGTGGCCATGCCCCGGGCCGTGTAGAACGACTCGCGGAAGGCCGTAAAGGTTCCCGCCGCGATGGCCGCACGCATGTCGGCCATCAGTTTCTCGTAGTAATACAGGTTGTGGATGGTGCCCAGCATCGGCGCCAGCATTTCATTGCAGCGGTCCAGGTGGCGCAGGTACGAGCGGGTGTAGCCGCTGGTGCAGGCATGGCAGCCGCAGCCCGGCTCGATGGTGTCCATGTCGCGCTCGTAGCGGGCGTTGCGGATGCGAACGGTGCCGAACGAGGTGAAATAGTGGCCGTTGCGGGCATTGCGGGTGGGCATCACGCAGTCGAACATGTCCACCCCGCGCGCGACGCCTTCGACCAGGTCTTCCGGGCGCCCCACCCCCATCAGGTAGCGCGGGCGGTCGGCCGGCAGGATCGGATGCATGTGGTCGAGCATGGCGTTGCGCTCGTGCTCGGGCTCACCCACGGCCAGGCCGCCGATGGCATAGCCGTCGAAGCCGATCTGCTGCAGGCCCTCGGCCGAGCGGCTGCGCAGGTCGTGATGGACCCCGCCCTGGACGATGCCGAACAGCGCCGCATCGTTGCCCAGCGCATCGTGCGCGTTGCGGCTGCGCTGCGCCCAGCGCAGGCTCAGTTCCATCGAGGTGCGCGCCACCGGCTCGGTGGCCGGGTACGGGGTGCACTCGTCGAAGATCATCACGACGTCCGAATCGAGCACCTTCTGGATCTTCATGCTCTCTTCCGGCCCGAGGAACACGCGGGCGCCGTCGGTCGGCGAGGCGAAGGTGACGCCCTGTTCGGTGATCTTGCGGCGGTGGGCCAGCGAGAACACCTGGAAACCGCCCGAATCGGTGAGGATCGGGCCACTCCAGCGCGCGAAGCCGTGCAGCCCGCCATGGTCGGCGATCACGTCCAGGCCCGGGCGCAGATAGAGGTGGAAGGTGTTGCCCAGGATGATCTCCGCGCCCAGCGCACGGATCTGCTCCGGCAGGATGCCCTTGACCGACCCATAGGTGCCCACCGGCATGAACGCCGGGGTTTCCACGGTTCCGCGCGGGAAGGTCAGGCGGCCGCGGCGGGCGCGCCCGTCGGTGGTCTGGAGCTGGAACTGGAGTCGGGACATGGAACGGTCATTCGGGCAAATAATTGCCTATTGTCGCCGAAAATGACCGTGCCCGCCTTCAATCCGCCTGCGGGAACAGCAGCATGGCGTCGCCGTAGCTGAAGAACCGGTATTTTTCCTCGATCGCGGCCTGGTAGGCCTCGAAGACGCGGGCCTGGCCGGCAAAGGCCGAGATCATCATCAGCAGCGTGCTCTCGGGCAGGTGGAAGTTGGTGATCATCGCGTCCACGCTGCGGATCCGGTACCCGGGCGTGATGAAGATCTGGGTTTCCCCTGCGTACGGCAGCAGCTCGCCCTCACGCATGGCGCTTTCCAGCGCGCGCACCACCGTGGTGCCCACGCCGATCACCCGGCCGCCGGCGGCGCGCGTGCGGCGCACCTGCTGGACCAGCTCGGCGCCCACGTTGAGCCACTCGCGGTGCATCACGTGGTCCTTCAGGTCGTCGGCCCGGACCGGCTGGAAGGTGCCCGCCCCCACGTGCAGGGTCACGTGGCCGACGTCCACGCTCTGGGCCTTCAGCGTCGCCAGCAGGGCCTCATCGAAATGCAGGCCGGCGGTAGGCGCGGCCACGGCACCGACTTCACGCGCGAACACGGTCTGGTAGCGCTCGCGGTCGTCAACGCCTGGCTCGCGCTGGATGTACGGCGGCAGGGGCAGCCGGCCGGCGTGCAGCAGCCACTGCTCCAATGCCTCGGGCACATGGAAGCGCAGCACGTAGAACTCGCCATCACGGCCCAGCACTTCGGCCTCGCCGCCGGCATCCAGCGCGATCCGGCTCCCCGGCTTGGGCGACTTGCTGGCCCCCACCTGAGCCCGGGCCTGCTGGCCGCCGAGCAGGCGCTCGATCAGGATCTCGACCCGCCCGCCGCTGGCCTTCTGCCCGAACAACCGCGCCGGAATGACCCGGGTGTCGTTGAACACCAGCAGGTCGCCGGCGTTCAGCAGCCCAGGCAGGTCACGCACCTGGCGGTGTTCGAAGGGCGCCGGCGCCTGCGGCACCAGCATCAGGCGGCTGGCCGAACGCTCGGCGAGCGGGGCCTGGGCGATCAGTTCGGCAGGCAGGTCGTAATGGAAATCGGACTTCTTCAAGGGAGCGCACGGCAACAGGTCGACAATGTCGCGCATTGTACGACTGGCCCCCGGTGGCAACGCGAGTGACAGCAAACGTCGCGCAAAATGCTGCTATGCAACAGTTTTCGCCGGGGTTATCGCGCGAAAAGCCGCGTGCTAGCATCGAACCGGAAGTCTGATGCACGAGCAGGAATGCCCGAAGCGCGCGCGAATAGACGCGCGTTTTGCTTTTCCGCCGTGCCGCCAATCGTGTCAGGAGATCTGCAATGAGCTTCATCGAACGCCTCGCCCCCCTGCGCGCCCAGCCCGGCACCCGTCTCACCGCCGGCCTGGATGACGCGACCCTCGACCGCCTGGCCGCCGGCCACCCGCAGCTGGTTGCCGCGGTGGAGGCTGCCGCCGCAGAATTCGAGCGCGTCCGCGCCGATCTGGCGGCCCTTTTGCCGCTGGATGAGCGTGCCCAGATCGAGGCCATGCAGGACGGTTTCGTCAATTTCTATGCCGATGACGCGGTGACCCCGTATGTCGCCCTCGCCGCGCGCGGCGCGTGGGTGGTCACGCTCAAAGGTGCGGTGCTGTACGACGCCGGTGGCTACGGTATGCTCGGCTTCGGGCACACCCCGGCGCCGGTGCTGGAGGCGATGTCCGCCCCGCAGGTGATGGCCAACGTGATGACCCCGAGCCTGTCCCAGCAGCGCTTCATCCAGGCACTGCGGCGCGAGATCGGGCACCGTCGCGGCGGCTGCCCGTACAGCCACTTCATGTGCCTGAACTCCGGGTCCGAAGCCGTCGGCCTGGCCGCGCGCATCGCCGATGTGAACGCCAAGCTGCAGACCGACCCCGGTGCCCGCCACGCCGGCGCCCGGATCAAACGCGTGGTGGTCAAGGGCAGTTTCCATGGCCGCACCGACCGCCCCGGGCTGTACTCCGATTCCAGCCGCAAGACCTATATGCAGCACCTGGCCAGCTATCGTGGCGAGGACACCGTCATCGCCATCGCGCCCTACGACGAGGACGCGCTGAAGCGGGTGTTCGCCGAGGCCGAGCAGAACCACTGGTTCATCGAAGCGGTGTTCCTGGAGCCGGTGATGGGCGAAGGCGACCCGGGCCGCTCGGTGCCGCCGTCGTTCTACGCGCTGGCCCGCGAACTCACCCGCCAGCACGGCAGCCTGCTGCTGCTGGATTCCATCCAGGCCGGCCTGCGCGCGCATGGCGTGCTGTCGATCGTGGACTACCCGGGCTTCGAAGGCCTGGACGTGCCGGACATGGAGACCTACTCCAAGGCCCTGAACGCGGCGCAGTTCCCGCTCTCGGTCCTGGCGGTCACCGAACACGCGGCGCAGCTGTACCGCAAGGGCATCTACGGCAACACGATGACGTCCAATCCGCGCGCACTGGACGTGGCCTGCGCCACGCTGTCGCTGCTGACCCCGGACGTGCGCGACAACATCCGCGTCCGCGGCGAAGAAGCGGTGCGCAAGCTCGAACAGCTCAAGGCGGAGCTGGGCGGGCTGATCACCAAGGTCCAGGGCACCGGCCTGCTGTTCTCGTGCGAGCTGGCGCCCCAGTTCAAGTGCTACGGCACCCATTCCACCGAGGAATGGCTGCGCAACCATGGCATCAACGTCATCCATGGCGGCGAGAATTCGCTGCGGTTCACCCCGCACTTCGGCATGGACAGCGAGGAGCTGGACCTGCTGGTGGGCCTGGTGGGCCGTGCGCTGAAGGAAGGACCGCGCAGGGAACAATCGGAAGCCGCCTGACGTCTCCAGATCTTCCTGCGCACGTAGAGGGTCGTACTGCCACGTCATGCGATAATCCGCGCCCGCATCACGCAACCTACCCCGCGACGAAACCGGTTCATCGGTCATCGGCGGGGGTTTTCAGGAAGATCCAATGAAGTCGATTTGCGTTTACTGTGGCTCCAACGCCGGTAGCAAGCCCGTCTACACCGAACGCGCCATCGCGCTGGGCGACCGCATCGCCCGCGATGGCCTGCGCCTTGTTTACGGCGGCGGCAATGTGGGCCTGATGGGCACCGTCGCCAATGCCGTGCTGGCCGGCGGCGGCGAAGTGACCGGGGTCATTCCGCAGCAGCTGGCGGACTGGGAAGTGGCCCACCGCGGCCTGACCGAGCTTGAGATCGTCGGTTCGATGCATGAACGCAAGTCGCGCATGTTCGAGCTGTCCGATGCCTTCGTCGCCCTGCCCGGTGGCTTCGGCACCATGGAAGAGATCTTCGAGATGCTCACCTGGCGCCAGCTCGGCATCGGCAACAAGCCCTGCGCCTTCCTGGACGTGGACGGCTTCTACGCCCCGCTGATCGGCATGATCGACCGCATGGTCGAAGAGCGCTTCCTGCACCCTGCACAGCGCGCCGACCTCTGGTACGGCTCGGACATCGACGCCATGCTGGACTGGATGCGCGCCTATGAGCCGGCGCAGGCGTCGAAGTGGATCGACGAAAAGCGGCGCAACGCGCTGGTGTGATTCAAACGAACGTGTCCATCGGTGCAGGGCGGCCCAGCAGGTAGCCCTGGCCGTAATCGCAGCCCAGTTGCAGCAACGTCTGCCGCTGGGCCATGTTCTCGATGCCCTCGCCCACCGTCTCGATGCCCAGCGTGCGCGCCAGCGACAGCACGCCCTGCACGAGCGCGTAGGTGCTCTGGATGTCCTGGCCATGCAGCCCGGCGATGAAGCTCTGGTCGATCTTCAGCGTTGAGATCGGGAAGCGGTGCAGGTAGGACAGCGCTGAGAAACCGGTGCCGAAATCATCCAGCTGGACCAGCACGCCGCGCTCGCGCAGCGCCTCCAGGATGCGCAGCGTGCGCGGGCCGTCGTCGAGCAGGGCCACCTCGGTGATCTCCAGCCGCAGCCGGCGCGGATCGGCGCCGGCCGCCTCGATCAGGCCGAACAGGCGCGTGCTGAAGTCGGCCGAACGGAAGTGCCGCGGCGACACGTTCACCGAAAGATAGCCCTCGCCACCGCGCGCAAGCTGCCCGATCACGTCCTCATACAGCAGCCAGTCCACCTGTTCGATCAGCCCGCTTTCCTCGCCCAGGTCCAGGAACGCGCTGGGCAGCAGCAGCCCGCGGCGTTCATGCTTCCAGCGCAGCAGCGCCTCGTAGCCGACCACCTCGCCGTCCTGCAGGCGCACGATGGGCTGGTAGTACGGCACGAAGTCGCGGTTGTTGATGGCCCGGCGCAGGTCGGCCTCCAGGTCCAGGCTGCGCAGCGCCTCCTCGCGCATGGCCTCGTCGAACACCGCGCAGCGATCCTTGCCCTGCGCCTTGGCGCGGTACATCGCCGCATCGGCGTCGCGCACCATCTCCTCGCCATTGCGGTAGCGCGGGCTCCACATCGCGATGCCCAGACTGCCGGAGGGGAACAACTCGCGCCCCTGCACCCACATGGACTCTTCCAGCGCCACCAGCATGCGCTGCGAGAACTCCCGCGCCGATTCCAGCCCGCGCTCGCACTCGAGCAGGATCGCGAATTCGTCGCCGCCAAGCCGCGCGACCACGTCGTCGGCGCCCACCATCGACACGATGCGCTTGGCGACCTCCACCAGCATCTGGTCGCCGGCCGCGTGGCCGATGCTGTCGTTGACGAGCTTGAAGCGGTCCAGGTCCAGGAACAGCACCGCGAACCGCAGGCCGCCACGGCCCCGGGCACGCGCGATGGCGTCCTCCAGGCTGTCCAGCAGGTGCGCGCGGTTGGGCAATCCGGTCAACGCATCGTGCAGGGCCTGGTGGGTGAGGCGCTGTTCGGCACGCAGGCGCTCGCCGATCTGCCCGAGCAGCTTGTCGTTGACCTCGGCCAGCTCGCGGGTGCGTTCCTCGACCCGCTTCTCCAGTTCCGCATGCGCGCTGCGCAGGTCCTGCTGGTCGCGCTGGCGGGCCAGGCCGTTGCCGATGTTCTGTGCCACGAACGTAAGCAGGCGCTGGTCATGCGCGGTGAAGCTGATCTCGGGTGAGTAGCTCTGCACCACGATCACGCCGACCACGTCGTCGTCGCTGAGCAGCGGCACGCCCAGCCAGCAGTGCGAACGCGCGCCGAACTCGTTCACGCTGCCCGACGCGCGGAGCGCATCGATGTGCGCACGCGAGGCCAGCAGCGGCTGGCGGTTGCGCACGATGTATTCGGTCAGTCCCTTGCTGAACGGCCGGGAGGCGCGCGCCGGGTTGTACTCGTCAACGGAATAGACGAACTCCAGCCCTTCGCCGCTTTCATCCACCAGCGCGATGTAGAAATTGCGCGCATCCAGCAACGTGCCGACCACCCCGTGCACCTGCACGTAGAACTGCGCCAGGCTCCCGGCGCTCATCGCCATTTCAGCGATGTTGAACAGGGCCAGCTGCAGCTTCTCCGCACGGCGGCGCTCGATCACCTCCTCCTGCAGGCTGTGGTTGGCGCGCTGGATCTCCAGCGTGCGCCGCTCGACCTGGCGCTCCAGCTGCACCTGTGCCTGGCGACGGTCCATCGCCGTGAGGATGTGCTGGGCCACATAGCCCAGCAGGGTGCGGTCGGCCTCGTTGTAGCGCACCCGCTGCTCGTAGCTCTGCACCACGATCGCACCGCACACGCGGCCTTCGCGCAGCATCGGCACGCCGAGCCAGTCCAGGCTTTCCGGGCCACGGCTGGGGTCGTATTCGTCACTCATCGCCGCCAGCAGCTCATTGGACGGCCCACTGAGCGGCTGCCCATGACGGAGCAGGGCAAAGGTCAGGCTGCGCGGCATTTCATGTTCTTCGTAGCTGCGGTCCGGATCGGCCACGAAGCTGTCGCGCTGGTCGGCGAAGTACAGGAAGCGAATGCGCCGGCGCACGTCGTCGTACTCGACGATGTAGCAGTTCTGCGCGTACATCAGCGAATTGAGCACCCGGTGGAAATGCCGGAGCATCTCGGTCATTTCCAGGTCGGCACCGGCCAGGTCGGCGATCTCGTACAGCGCCTGCTGCAGACGCTTGGACGTCTCCAGCGACCTGATCTGCTCGCGCTGCCGGGCCAGGGCCAGCGCGTCCTGCAGCCAGCGCGCCGCCACGGCCCACCAGGTCTCGTCCGGCGGCGCGCCGTCGGGCAGCAGCGCACGGATGGCCAACTCCCCGCCCTGGTGCTGCCAGCGGCGCAGCGGGCCGTCGGGCGCAGGCACCGTCGCCAGCAGTGCATCCACAAGCGCGGCTTCGGCCGATGCCGTCGCCGGCTGCTCCACGCAGCCCTCGCCCAGCCCCGCATCGGACCAGCCCAGCGCCACCTGTGCGCCGGCCGGCAGCAGCGCGCACAGCGCCTGTGCAAGCGCGGTGGAAACCACCGCGCCACGGTCAGGATGCCCCGAGGACGTCACTACCTGGCTGGCCAACATGTTGATCTCTTCTGGCGCCGGAAGACCGGCACCTCCCCTGTGCGCCGAGCATAGCGCGCCCACCGGGGGGCTGTGGAAGCCCATCGACCCCATTTGCCGCCGATGGACGTTCTTTCCTGTGTTCTCCGTTCCGGCACTCCCTTTCGATGCCCACTGCACGCGCGGCCAGGCAGGGCCTGGCTCAACCCATCCCCCGGCCCGCCCGCTATGCGCAGGCGCATTCAGCGCTTACTCTGTGCGCCGTGGATGCCCCTGCCCTGCCAACCGACGAGTCGCTGATGCTGGCCTGGGCCGAGGGCGACCTGCGCGCGTTCGAGACCCTGTACGCGCGCCATCGCAACCGCCTGTACAGCTTCCTGCTGCGCCAGTTGCGCGATGCGGCACTGGCCGACGAGATGTTCCAGGACGTCTGGCAGCGGGTGATTGCCGCGCGGGCCGGTTGGCAGCCCGAGGCCGCCTTCACCACCTGGCTGTTCCGCATTGCCCATAATCGGCTCAATGACCACTGGCGCGCGTCACGCCACCGGCCCGCAGCGCCCGGCGATGCCGACGAGCGGGTGGCACGGATGAGCGACAGCCGCACGCCGGAGACCCAGCTGTCCGACTTCGAACAACGCCGCCGGCTGCAGCTGGCGATGGAACAGCTGCCGGACGACCAGCGCACGGTGCTGCAGTTGCGGCTGGAGCAGGAGCTGAGCCTGGAAGAGATCGCGGAGATCACGGGCGTCGGCCGGGAAACGGTCAAATCGCGCCTGCGCTACGCGATGGACAAGCTGCGTGCGGAGTTGAACCCATGAACCGCCCTGAACCACTGACGCCGGAAGAACGCGAGCTGGCCCGCCTGCTCGGGCGTGCCGCGCCCAGCGCGCCGTCGGCGGCATTGGACGACGCCGTGCTCGCGGCCGCGCGCGCCGCAGTGCAGCCCGCCGGCGTGGCTGCTGGAAGCGCCGCTGCGTCCCCGACGGCAGCCGCCGCGCCGCGTGCCGTGCGCCGCCCGCGTTCGCGCCTGCCGGCCGCGTTCGGCCTCGCCGCGTCGCTGGTGTTCGCGGTGGGCATTGCCTGGCAGCTCAAGCCGGATGCACCGCCGCCAGCGATGCCCGAAGCGGCCGTCGAAGCCGCCGTCGATACGGCTGCCGCGCCGATGCCAGCTGCCCAGAGCGACGCCGGGACGGCGATGGCAAGGGTCGCGCAGGCACCCGCCGCCGTGGCGGAGATCGCTGCCGAG
>NZ_DAMCID010000003.1:0-5439 GCF_032099025.1 Stenotrophomonas sp. | reverse complement strand
GTCCCGCTGCCACCGCCCCCGGCCGCTGCGGTGGTGCAGGAGATGGCTGCGCCTGCAACGCCCCCGCCCCCGCCGGCGCCCGCCATGGCCGCGCCCGCTCCACAGAGCAAGGCGATGCTGGCAGACACACAGAGCGAGCTGGACAGCGTTGCTGCCACCGGCTCGCAGGTGGCCGATTCGCGCGAGCGCGCCAAGGCTGCCCCTGCGCCTGCACTGGCAGCGCGCACCGCCGGCGGGGCGGGCATCATGAGGCGCCCGGCACCGGCCCAGGACGAGGCCAGCGGCGCGCTGTCGGCGCGTGCGCTGGATGCGGCCGTCGAGGCCGACGCCGCCCTGCCGCGCACGCAGTGGATCAAGCGCATCCGCGAACGCCGCGACGCCGGTGACGTGGACACCGCGCGCGCCAGCCTGGAACGCTATCTGCAGCACTATCCGGAAGTGCGCGTGCCGCGCGACCTGCGCCAGCTGCTCGATCCGTGAGAGGCGCTGCACCGCGCCATCCCTACTAGAATGGCCGGGATGTCCGATACGCTCGCCACCGCCGTCAGCCACAGCCTGGACATAAAGCACAGCCGCTTCGTCGCCCATGCCACCCCCATCGATGCGGCCCCCGATGCGCTGGCCTTCCTGCAGCAGGTGGCCGTGGCCGACGCCACCCACAACTGCTGGGCCTACCGCCACGGCAACGAGTACCGTTCCAGTGATGACGGCGAACCCGCCGGAACCGCCGGCCGGCCGATCCTGGCCGCGATCGACGGCCAGGGGTTCGATCGCGTCATGGTGGTGGTGACCCGCTGGTACGGCGGCATCAAGCTGGGCGCGGGCGGCCTGGTGCGGGCCTACGGCGGTACGGCGGCCGAATGCCTGCGCACCGCGCCACGCCTGCCGCTGGTGGCGCTTGCCGAACTCGACGTGCAGGCCGGCTTCGAGGACCTGGGCACGCTGCACGCGATGCTGGCCGCCCACGGTGCCGAAAAACGGGGCGAATCCTTCACCGCCGCCGGGGTCGAACTGCACCTCCGCCTGCCCGCCGATCAGGTCGAGCCATTGAAAACCCGCCTGCGCGACGCCACCCGTGATCGTATCCGGATCCATCCGCGCACCGAACCAGGCCTTGCCCATGACTGACCCCTCTTCCCCGCCAGCCCCTCCGCTGCGCCGTCTTGGCAGCCTGGGCACGCTGTGGCCGTTCGTGCGCCGCCACGCGGGGCTGTTCAGCGCCTGGCTGGTGGCGCTGGCGGTGTCATCGGCGGCAACGCTGAGCCTGCCGCCGGCGGTGAAGCAGATGATCGACCATGGCTTCAACAGCAATGGGCAGATCAACCGCGCCTTCGCCCTGTTGTTCCTGGTTGCGGTGGTGCTGGCGCTGGCCACGGCCGCGCGTTTCTTCTTCGTCTCGCTGCTGGGCGAAAAGGTCGTGGCCGACCTGCGCAGCCGCCTCTACGCCCACCTGATCGCGCTGGGTGCCGGGTTCCACGACCGCAGCCGCAGCGGCGAACTGGTTTCGCGGCTTACCGCCGACAGCGAACTGCTGCGCAGCGTGATCGGCTCCACCATGTCTGTGGCGCTGCGCAGCAGCGTAACGGTAGTGGGCAGCCTGGTGATGCTGTTCGTGACCAGCCCGCGCCTGGCGGCGTGGTCGCTGGTGGGCATTCCATTGGCGGTGCTGCCGATCATCATCGGTGCGCGTCGGCTGCGCGGCATTTCGCGCGCCAGCCAGGACCGGATCGCCGACGCCAACAGCCTGGCCGCCGAAACGCTGGGCGCGGTACGCACGGTGCAGGCGCATGCCCGCGAACCGTACGAGCGTGGCCGCTTCAACGCCGCGCTGGCCGAGTCGATCCGCGCCGCGCGCCGGCGCATCGGCGCGCAGTCGCTGGTGACCGCCACCGCCATCGTGCTGGTGTTCGGGGCGATCGTCGGCGTGCTGTGGCTGGGCGCGCACGACGTCATCGACGGGCGCATGAGCGCGGGCACGCTGGGCCAGTTCGTGCTGTATGCACTGATCGGTGGCGGTTCGGTAGGCGCGCTGGCGGAAGTGTGGAACGAACTGCAGCGCGCGTCCGGCGGCATGGGCCGCATCGCCGAGCTGCTGCAGGAAGACATCGAGATTTCCACCCCGGCCGATCCGCTGCCGCTGCCGCAGCCGCTGCGCGGCGAGATCCGGTTCCAGGATGTGGTCTTCCACTACCCGCAGCGGCCCGACACCGCCGCGCTGGCCCATTTCGACCTGCATGTGCGCCCCGGCGAAACGGTGGCACTGGTGGGTCCTTCCGGCG
The DNA here is from genome assembly GCF_032099025.1 of Stenotrophomonas sp. Classification (GTDB taxonomy): domain Bacteria; phylum Pseudomonadota; class Gammaproteobacteria; order Xanthomonadales; family Xanthomonadaceae; genus Stenotrophomonas. The sequence goes on along the minus strand of NZ_DAMCID010000003.1, from coordinate 3,160 downwards.
CGGGCAAGAGCACGGTGTTGTCGATGCTGCTGCGCTTCCACGACCCCGCCAGCGGCAGCGTGCAGGTGGATGGCGTGGACGTGCGCCGGGTCGATCCGGCGCTGCTGCGCGCGCAGATGGCGCTGGTGCCGCAGCAGCCCACGCTGTTTGCCAGCAGTGCGCTCGAGAACATCCGCTATGGACGACTGGACGCCAGCAACGACGAGGTGCAGCGGGCAGCCGAGGCGGCTGAAGCCGACGAGTTCCTTCAGGCGCTGCCCGAAGGGTACCTCAGCGAGCTGGGCGAGCGCGGCGCCCGCCTGTCCGGCGGCCAGCAGCAGCGCATCGCCATTGCGCGCGCCCTGCTCAAGGACGCGCCGATCCTGCTGCTGGACGAGGCTACCAGCGCGCTCGACGCGCAGAGCGAACGTTCCGTGCAGCAGGCGCTGGAGCGGCTGATGGCCGGCCGCACCACGCTGGTCATCGCGCACCGCCTGGCCACCGTGCTCAAGGCCGACCGGATCGTGGTGATGGACCACGGCCGCATCGTCGCGCAGGGCACGCACGCGGCGCTGCTGGCCGAGGGCGGCCTGTACGCTGAACTGGCGAAACTGCAGTTCATCGAGTGATGACACACCGCTAACGGCACAGGTTGCATGGTGCTCACGCCCCATGTCCCTGTTGCTGAAGGAGGTGTTGCATGTCGTTCCGTCAGTTCCCCGCTACCGACGCCAATGGCGATGACTACGTCATCATCGAATTCAAGGATGAGCCGGCCGGCGATGCCAACGCATCATCCGACGCGCATGCGCGCTATGAGCTCGCCGATGGCCGCCATCTTGTCCGCGACGGCCACGTGTTCCGCACCAGCGGCGGTGAGCTTACGCTCAGCACGTAGGCAGCGCGCGACCCCGGGTCGCTGGTCAATAAATAGCCACCCATCTTGACAGCGTTGTGCCCCGGGGGCTGCGCGCGGTTATCCACATGGTTGTGCGCAACTCATCCACACCCCCTGTGGATGAATGTTGCGTCGCGTCAGCGAGGCAGGACGCGACCGATGCCGGTGGCGTCGATCTCCACCGCGGCCCGCTGCATCGCGTGCACATCGCTGCCGGCCACGAAACCCATCCGGAAATGCAGTTCACCGCCGGGCGTGCGCGAGGAATGGATCGAGGCCAGGCTCACCCCGTGCCGCTCGAACACGTGCAGCAGCTCGCGCAGGGAGCCCGGCCGGTCTTCGGGCAGGTGCACACTGATCGCATTGCGCTCGGTCAGGTCCGCCAACAGGTAGCCGACCCGTTCGAAGGTGTAGTTGCCTTCGGCCAGCAACGCCTCACCCTGGTGCTCGCGGTTGTCATGCAGCAGATGTTCACGGAATGCGGCGCGCGCGGCATCGTCTCCCTGCGCCACCTGCGTCCGCAACTGCTGCAGCTGCGCCAACAGGCGGTCCAGCATCGGCGCCACGTGCGGGTTGCCGAACTGGATGTCTTCGTAGATGGCCGGATTCATCGACAGAATCCGCGCCATGATCGCCGTGTCCAGCTCGAACGAGGCCGAGCGGTAGGGCATCAGCGCCGGCAGCGCCCCCAGCAGCGGGGCGTATTCGCGCAACACGCCAGCCTGGGCAAGATGGGTGGCATGCACCATCGCCTGCACCAGCGCCATGACCTGGTCGTGATGTTCGGGCGTGGCGCGAACGCACTCGGCCTCCAGCGCGTCACAGAGCGACTGTACCCACGGCTGCCAGTGCGACAGGCGCGCCTCGCAGACCACCATCACCCTGCCCTTGAGCGTGGGCGGCTTCGGGGGTGCGGTCATCGGGTGCAACCCCACCACCTCCGCCTGCGAGGCGAGCATGGCGGCCACCGGCGCACTCTTGACCGAGGTCACGTCCAACCACAGGCGGCCGGCCTCGCGACCGGCCGAGCGGGTCACATAATCGGCGATCAACGCCGGGGTGTGGCGGATCGGTGCGGAGAAGATCAGCACCTCCGCACGCGCGAGCACGGTCTCCGGGTCCTGCGACTGCGGGTCGGCCGGATCATGGCCGATCACCTCCAGGCCCATGCGTTGCTGCAGGAACTGGCGCAGCCAGCGCCCATACGCGCCGGCACTGCCAACGATACCAACGACCGGACGCAGGCTCACGCCAGGCGCTCGGGAACGAAGCGGGTGGGCTGCGCCAGTGCGGCCGGCGCGGCGGCCAGCACATCGAACTCTTCATGGTCGTTGGCCAGCGTGGCTTCCAGCGCGGCATGGACCCCGGCGATGGAGCGCGACAGGGCCTGTTCGAAGCGCTCACCGCGCAGCAGGAAAGCCACCAGCAGCGACATCAGCACGTCACCGGTGCCGGCCACGTCCACCGGCAGGTGCGGCGAGGTCCAGCGCCAGATTGCATCGCGACTGACCGCCAGCGTGACCAGTTGTCCCGGCGCGCCGCCAACGCTGTGCGCCAGCACCCACTCGGGGCCGCGCGCGAGCAGCACCTTCGCCGCGGCGATGGCGTCGGCCTCGGCCAGGCTGGGCATGCCGGTCAGGCGGCCCAGCTCGAACGCGTTCGGCGTGACCAGCCACGCATGCGGCAACAGGCGTTCGGCGAAGATCGTTTCCAGGCCCGGCTCCACGTAGGGGCCGGTATGAGTGTCACCGATCACCGGGTCCAGGCAGTAGCGCAACTGCGGCGAAGCCGGCAGCACGGTGTCGAGCCAGTCGGCAAAGGCGGCGCCATTGCCGACGCTGCCGAAATACCCGGACACCAGCATCTTCGCGCGCGCCGGAAGACCACGCTCAGTTGCCCCCAGCAGCAGTTCGGCGAACCAGTCGGCCGGCAGCACGCGGCCGCGCGTGGTCGGATAGAACGGCGCATTGCTCAGCAGCGTCGTGGGAATTTCAGCCACACGCACACCCAGCGCGCGCAGCGGCGGCACCGCCGCACTGTTGCCGGCATGGCCGTACACCAGCTGCGACTGGACCGAAATGACGTCGACCGGCGACGGACCGTCCGGGCGCTGGCGGCGCCCGTGGACCAGGTGGCTTTCGAGGGATTCGTTCATGCCCACATTTTACGCCCATAAAAAAAGGGGACGTTTTTCTATGCGCTTGAAGCATGGCGCAATGTCTTCGATCGGATCTGCCGCGAGCGTTGAGGGCCCCGCCGCGGCCGGCAGGCCCCTATGCAAAT
>NZ_DAMCID010000002.1:71674-246123 GCF_032099025.1 Stenotrophomonas sp. | reverse complement strand
CGGCAGCCCTCAAGGACGGTGCTTCCGCACCGGCTAAGCCATAATGAAGCCGATGCCGAACCAGAATCCCCTGCCTTTCCCCGGCGAAGAGCCGCCCAAGACGCCGGACGCACCGTCCGCGTCGCCCGACAGCGCGCCCGACGCCAGCTCCGCGATGGGCGCCGCGCCCGCGTCCGCCGCGCCGGCGCCGACCGACCCGGCCGCGATCGTGCCGGTCCCGGCGGCCGCCGCCGCGCGTGTCCCCGCCGGCCGCCGCCCGTGGTGGGCGCGCCTGCTGGGCCGCCTGGTCGAGCCGTGGCTGTCGCTGAAGATCGAACCCGAACACCCCGGGCAGTACAACGATGGCCGCCCCGTGGTCTATGTGCTGGAGGACTACGGTCTGTCCAACGCGCTGATCCTGGACAAGGCCTGCCGCGAGGCCGGCCTGCCCTCGCCGCTGGTGCCCATCGCCGGTGACCCGACCGGCCGCAAGCGCGCCTACGTGGCGCTGTCGCGCCGGAGCAGCAGCAACTCGCTGATTCCCGAGCAGCGCGGCGCCAAGACCCATTCCGATTCGCTGGCCAAGGTGCTGCAGGCCCACCGCGCGCGCGATGAGCTGGACGTGCACCTGGTACCGGTGTCGATCTTCGTCGGCCGCGCGCCGGACAAGCAGAGCGGCTGGTTCGCCGTGCTGTTCTCGGAAAACTGGGCGCTGGTGGGCCGCTTCCGGCGCCTGCTGGCGGTGCTGCTCAATGGCCGCAGCACCATCGTGCGCTTCGCCCCACCGATCTCGCTGCGCAGCACGATCAACGAGGGGCTGGACCCCGAGCGCACCGTGCGCAAGCTGCAGCGCGTGCTGCGCACCCATTTCCGCCGGATCCGCGAGTCGGTGATCGGTCCCGACCTGTCCACCCGCCGCCTGCTGGTGGACAAGGTGCTGGAGGCGGACACCGTGCGCGAGGCCATCGCCTCGCAGGCCAAGCGCGACAACTCGAAGCCGGCCGATGCCTGGAAGAAGGCGCACGCCTACGCCTGGGAAATCGCCGCGGACTATTCCAGCCCGGTCGTGCGTTCGGCCAGCTTCATGCTCAGCCACGTGTGGAACCGCATCTACGCCGGCGTGCTCGTGCACCACCTGGACAAGTTCAAGGCCGCCGCGCCGGGCCATGAAGTGGTCTACGTGCCCAGCCACCGCAGCCACATGGATTACCTGCTGCTGTCCTACCTGCTGTACGACCGCGGCATCGTGCCGCCGCACATCGTGGCCGGCATCAACCTGAACCTGCCGGTGGTCGGCACGCTGCTGCGCAAGGGCGGCGCGTTCTTCATCCGCCGGTCCATCCGCGGCAACGCGCTGTATTCGGCGGTGCTGAGCGAATACGTGGCGCAGCTGGTCGCCGGCGGCTACTCGATCGAGTACTTCGTCGAAGGCGGCCGCTCGCGTACGGGGCGTCTGCTGCAGCCCAAGGGCGGCATGATCTCGATGACGCTGCGCGCGTTCCTGCGCCAGCCCCGCAAGCCGGTGCTGTTCCAGCCGGTCTACATCGGCTACGAGAAGCTGATGGAAGGCGGCAGCTACCTGGACGAGCTGAGCGGCCGGCCCAAGGAAAAGGAATCGATCTGGTCGCTGCTGTGGTCGATCCCGAAGGTGCTCAAGCAGAATTACGGCCAGGTGGTGGTGAACTTCGGCGAGCCGATCGCGCTCAACGACGTGCTGGCCCGCCAGGCGCCGGAGTGGGATGGCGCGCCGGTCGGCGAGGACGAGAAGCCGTCCTGGCTGTCGGGTACGGTCGACCACCTGGCCGAACGCATCCAGGTCCACATCAATGGCGCGGCCGACGTCAATCCGATCAACCTGCTGGCGCTGGCGCTGCTGTCCACGCCCAAGCACGCCATGGGCGAAGCGGACCTGATCGCGCAGATCGAGCTGTGCAAGACCCTGCTGGTCGAGATGCCGTATTCGGACCGGGTTACGGTCACGCCGCATTCGCCGGAACGGATCATCGCCCACGCCGAGGAAATCAACGTCCTCACCCGCATCAAGCACCCGCTGGGCGATGTGCTCAGTGTCAGCGGCGATACCGCGGTGCTGCTCAGCTATTTCCGCAACAACGTCATCCACCTGTTCACCGCCTCGTCGTGGGTGGCGTGCTGCTTCCAGAACAACCGCCGCATGAGCCGTACCGGCCTGGTCCAGCTGGGCCGCACCGTGTACCCGTTCCTGCAGGCCGAGCTGTTCCTGCCGTGGACCGAGGACGAGTTCGCCCAGCGCATCGAGCAGACCATCAACGTGTTCGTGCGCGAAGGCCTGCTGCAGAACGTCAACGACGACGACGGCGGCATCCTGGCGCGCAACACCGGACAGACCGACGAAGTGTTCCGCCTGCGTGCGATCGGCCATTCGCTGCAGCAGGCGTTCGAGCGCTACTACATCGCCATTTCGGTGCTGGTGAAGAATGGCCCGGGCACGCTTGGCGCGGCCGAGCTGGAAAGCCTGTGCCAGCAGGCCGCACAGCGCCTGAGCCTGCTCTACGCACCGGCTGCGCCGGAGTTCTTCGACCGCACGCTGTTCCGGGGTTTCATCCAGAAGCTGCGCGAGCTGCGCCTGGTGTGGCCCGACGAGAACAGCAAGCTGCTGTTCGACGAACGCCTGGATGCGTGGGCCAAGGACGCCAAGTTCATCCTGGGTCGCGAGCTGCGCCACACCATCGAGCGGGTCAGCCCGGAAGCGGCAAAACCGGAAGAGCCGGTCGCCGCGGATTGACCGCAGCGGCGATCATTCGTGGTCGCCGCACTCCCCTCGGACACGCATGGCGTGTCGCTACGGGTTGCTTGCTTCCACCTTCGTGGCGTCTCCCGGGCGGCGCACCGTAGCGACACGCCATGCGTGTCCATGGGAACTCAAGGTCGTCCGGTCAAGCCGGCTCGTCCGGGATCAACATGTCTTCCAGCTTGGCGATGCAGTCCTTGAGCTGCAGCTTGCGCCGCTTCAGGCGCTTGGCTTCCAGCTCGTCTTCACCGTTGGCGGCCATGCGCTGGATGGCCTCGTCCAGCTCACGATGCTCCCGCCGAAGGACGGCGAGGCGGCTGCTGATCTGCTCGGGCGTGAAGGTATCCACAGAGACGAAGCATACACATCCGCGATGACGCCCGGGAGTGAACCCAGTCACTTCGTGGTGCCGGTGGGGGCCGGTGCGAGCCGGTAGAATGGACGGATGTCCGCCGTCCTGCCGCTGCCCGATCCCGTCCACCGCGCACCCCGCGCGGACGCCGCCGTGCACGACAAACTGGCACGCCGGCTGCGCCGCCAGGTGGGCCAGGCGATCGCCGATTTCGGCATGATCGAAGAGGGCGACCGGGTCATGGTCTGCCTGTCCGGCGGCAAGGACAGCTACACCCTGCTGGACATCCTGCTGCAGCTGCAGAAGAAGGCCCCGGTGGCGTTCGAACTGGTGGCGGTGAACCTGGACCAGAAGCAGCCGGGGTTTCCCGCGCACGTGCTGCCTGACTACCTGGCCGCGATCGGCGTGCCGTACCAGATCATCGAGCAGGACACCTACTCGGTGGTCAGCCGGGTGATCCCGGAAGGGCGCACGATGTGTTCGCTGTGCTCGCGGCTGCGTCGTGGTGCGCTGTACCGGCATGCGGCCGAGAACGGCTTCACCAAGATCGCGCTGGGCCACCACCGCGATGACAGCGTGGCCACGTTTTTCCTCAACCTGTTCCACCATGCCAAGCTGTCGGCGATGCCACCCAAGCTGCGCAGCGACGATGGCCGCCACGTGGTGATACGCCCCCTGGCGTATGTCAGCGAAGCCGACATCCAGGCGCACGCGCAGGTGCGTGGGTTTCCGATCATTCCGTGCACGCTGTGCGGCAGCCAGGACAACCTGCAGCGCCGCCAGGTGACGCAGATGCTGCAGCAGTGGGAACAGCAGCACCCCGGCCGCATCGACCAGATCGCGCGCGCGCTGGGCAACATCCACCCGTCGCAGCTGGCCGACCCGGCGCTGTTCGACTTCCTGGCGCTGGGCCGTACTGCGGCTCCGCCCCGCCCCCCGACGGCCTGGGCCGACGGGTCATCCGATTCCGGCGGGGATGCCGGCCTGGCCTGAGCCACGCCGTCGCCCTCGCTGTCCCTTTCACGACCTTATTCCGGAATTCCATGTTCTTTCGCAACCTGACGCTGTTCCGCTTCCCGACCGCCACGGACTTCTCCGAAGTCGACACCCTGCTGCCGCAGGTGCTGCTCAAGCCGGTAGGCCCGCTCGAGATGAATTCGCGCGGTTTCATTTCCCCGTTCGGCCGCGAAGAAAAGGCCGTGTTCTCGCACCGTATCGGCGACGCACTGTGGCTGACCGTGGGCGGCGAGGACAAGATCCTGCCGGGTGCGGTGGTCAACGACCTGTTGGCGCGCAAGCTGGAAGAGATCGAAGAGAAGGAAGGGCGCAAGCCAGGCGGCCGCGAGCGCAAGCGCATGAAGGACGACCTGCTGCATGAGCTGATGCCGCGCGCCTTCGTGAAGAGCTCGCGTACCGACGCGCTGATCGACCTGACCCACGGCTACGTGGCGGTGGACTGCTCGAGCAGCAAGAAGGGCGAGAACATGATGTCCGACATCCGTGGCCTGCTCGGCAGCTTCCCGGCCATGCCGCTGAACGCCGAAGTGGCGCCGCGCTCGATCCTGACCGGCTGGATTGCCGGCGAGCCCCTCCCGACCGGGCTCAGCCTGGGCGAAGAGTGCGAGATGAAGGACCCGGCCGAGGGCGGCGCGGTGGTCAAGTGCCAGCACCAGGAACTGCGCTGCGACGAGATCGACAAGCACCTGGACGCCGGCAAGCAGGTGACCAAGCTGGCGCTGGTGTTCGAGGACAACCTGTCCTTCGTGCTGGGCGACGACCTGATCGTGCGCAAGCTGAAGTTCCTGGACGGCGCGCTGGACCAGCTCGAGCATGCCGACGAGGATGGCCGCCGCGCCGAACTGGACGCACGTTTCGCCCTGCAGAGCGGTGAAGTGCGGCGCCTGTTCCTGCTGCTGGAAGACGCCTTCAAGCTCAGCAAGGCCGACTGACGCACCTGTAGAACGGGGCGTTGTCCCGCGGGCCCGGCGCCCTGTGCCCCGGGCCGGCACCCCGCGCTGCGCGTCCGGCTGAACGGCGCGCAGTCATGTGCGGGCCGCCGTCGGCGCTATGCTGTACCCATGTCCGGATTCCTCCGCCGCCTGATCTCGCCGGCTCCCCCTACCGTGCAGCGCGATACCGTGCGCCTGCGCCTGGAGGATGCCGAGATCGATGTACTGCGCGTGCGCGATCCGCGGGCGCGCCGGATCAAGCTCAGCGTGGACGAGCGTGGCGTGCGCCTGACGCTGCCGCCGCGCGCGAGCCTGGTGATGGGCGAACGTTTCCTGGAGCTGCACCGCGACTGGCTGTCCACGCAGCTGCGCAACTACCAGGCGCAGAACCTGCCGCCGCCGCTGGTGATCGGCGAGCCCGGGCAGTTGCCGTTGCGCGGTGCGCTACTGCCACTGCGCTGGGAAACCGGGCGCTATGCGCACCTGGAACTGGATGCCGATGGCGCGTGCATGCATTGGCCCACGCGCGGCACCGATGCGACCCTGCGGCGGACCCTGCGGGAGTTCTACGAAGCACAGACCCGGGCCGACGTCGGCCAGTGGCTGCCGCGCTACCTGCCCGGCCTGCCGCGCGCACCGGCGCGGTTGCGGCTGAAGGTGATGTCCTCGCAATGGGGCTCGCTGGCGCCGGATGGCAGCATGGCGCTGGACTTGGCGCTGGTGCTGGGGCGACCGTCGGCGTTCGAGTACGTGCTGGTGCACGAGCTCTGCCACCTGATCCAGGCCAATCATTCCCCTGCGTTCTGGGAGGAAGTGGAGCAGCGCTTCCCGGCGTGGCGTGCGGAGCGGGATTATTTCCAGCTGGAAGGCCGCCGCTTGAAGGCGATGTTGCGGCAGTTGTTGTGATCGCGCTTGCCACGCAGGGCGTGGCACTACGGTTACGTGCACAGGACGATTGCGCTGGTAGAGCCACGCCGCGCCGCGTGACCGCTGGGCGCCATTCCGATGAACGCGTCGCCACGCGCCGAGGAACTTCCGCCGACACGGGAGAGGATTCTGTTGCGTGGCTGCGCTCCTAGCGCGTTGCCTGCGCGCGCAGCGTGGCCGCCTGCGCCCAGCGCGCGGCCACGCGGGGTGCGGTGATGCACACGGCCTGATCAGTGACGGTGGTGACCGCGCGTTCCAGCAGCTGGATGTCGGCTTCGTGCTGGCGCGCCACGTGCGGGTCCTCGAAGAAGATCGCGCGCTGGCAGCGGCCTTCCAGCACCTGGTCGGCAATCTGCGCATCGCCGCCCATCGGGCCGCTCTGGTAGCGGGTGACCCATTCCTGGTCCTTGGCCCAGCCACGGCTCCAGGCCAGCTCGTTGAGACGCTGGCCGGTGGTGCCGGTGCCGACCCGGCTGCGGAAGCGCGACAGCAGCGCGAAGTGTTCATCGGCGAAGGCCAGCATGGCCGGCTTCATCGCATCGTGTGCGATCAGCGCAAGCGTGTGCTGCTCAAAGGCATGCAGGTCATCCGCACCGGGATCGGCGGCCAGACCGACCTGCACGCGCTCCACCTCCACCCAGTCGCGCGCGGTGGCCACCGTGGAAATGAAGGGTTTGCCGTGGATCACGCACTGGCGCTTGAGCGCCGTCGCCTCCGGAAACACGGAGGAGGGGTCCACCGGATCCATCAGGTAGATGGCGCCATCCAGGGTGCGCTCGGGCGTGCCCATGCCCACCACCTCGGCCACCAGCTTCATCAGACCGCCCTCGCGCCCGTTCGGATATCTGCGCAGGGGAGCGAAATCGGGCAGGAAGCCCAGCCGCTGGATGGCATCGTAGGTGCGGCCGACCGCATGCAGTTCCACGCCCAGCTCGCGCAGCCCGGTATCGCTGGCCCGCAGCCAGCGGAAAAGCGCAGCGTGCTTGTCATGGTGGTGCAGCCGATTGGCGGCCAGGCCGATGCGCATGGAGGTCATCCGGAAAAGGGGCGATAACGACATTACCAGCCCTTCACACGAATTCGTAAAAGTTGCATAGCCGCAGACAGGGCCATAACCGACATTGACGGCTGTCACCCGTTCAATCAGGACAGACCCCCATGCGCCTCTCCACTTCCCGCAACGATCCGTCGGTACAGACCCTGGCCCGCGACCGCAGCGCCCGCATCCGCGCGCTGGGAAGGCTGCTGCGCCATGCCACCGCCGGCGATGCCGACGTGCTGCTGGTGGGCCTGGCGCGCATGCTCGATGCGCACATTGATCGGGACCATGCCGACGAAGCCAGCAATGCCCGCATCCGCGGCCAGCTGGACGAGATCCAGCTGCTGCTGGCGTTGGAGATCGAACAGGCCGGCGTACGCGCCGCCGCCGTAGTGCCGGCCGCTGGCCGGCTCCAGGGGAACCTTGCATCGTGAGGAGCCGGCCAGCGGCCGGCATTGCAGGGGGAACCTTGCATCTTGAGGAGCCGGCCAGCGGCCGGCATTGCAGGGGGAACCCTGCATCTTGAGGAGCCGGCCAGCGGCCGGCACTACGGGGGAACCTTGCATCTTGAGGAGCCGGCCAGCGGCCGGCACTACGGGGGAACCCTGCATCTTGAGGAGCCGGCCAGCGGCCGGCACTACGGGGAACCCTGCATCTTGAGGAGCCGGCCAGCGGCCGGCACTACGGTGCACAGCCGGCCAGCGGCCGGCATTACGCGGTAATGGCCTGCACGATGCTTGCGGCGGCGTCACGGCCCTCGGCCACGGCGGTGACCACCAGGTCGGCACCGCGCACCGCGTCGCCGCCGGCGAACAGCTTCGGGTGGGCGGTCTGGAAGGGCAGGCGGCCACTGCCGCCCGCAACGATGCGGCCGTTGTTGCCCGCCTCCACGCCCTGCGCGGTGAGCCAGGCAGGCACACTCGGCGAGAACCCGAACGCGATGATCACCACGTCCGCTTCCAGCAGCGATTCGCTGCCCTCGATCGGCACGGCGTTGCGGCGGCCCTGCGCATCCGGCGCGCCCAGGTGGGTCTCGACCACGGTCACGCCGATCGCCTCGTCATCGGCGCCGGCCTCGATCGATAGCGGCTGGCGGTTGAACAGGAAGCGCACGCCTTCTTCGCGCGCATTGGCCACCTCGCGTGCCGAGCCCGGCATGCTGGCCTCGTCGCGACGGTAGGCGCAGGTCACGCGGGCGGCACCCAGCCGCACGGCGCTGCGCACGCAATCCATGCCCGTGTCGCCGCCGCCCAGCACCACCACGCGCTTGCCGTCCAGGTCGGGAAGGGCAAGGGTGTCTTCCCAGCCGGCGATGGGCCGACCGTGCGCGTCGCTGCCGCTGACGATGCGGCTGTTCTGCACCAGGAACGGCAGCGCCGGCAGCACGTTCTTCAGGTCCTGGCCGGGCAGGCCACCGTCGGTATAGCGATAGGCACCGGTGCCCACGAACACCGCGTCGTACTCGGCCAGCAACGCGTCCATCTCGACGTCGCGGCCGATCTCCACGCCCAGCCGGAACTGCACGCCCATGCCCTCCAGCACGTTGCGGCGGCGGCTGATCACCGACTTGTCCAGCTTGAAGCTGGGAATGCCGAACTGCAGCAGCCCACCGATCTGTTCGTAACGGTCGTACACCACGGCCTGCACGCCCGCGTGGGCGAGCCGGTCGGCGCAGGCCAGGCCGGCCGGGCCTGCGCCGATCACCGCCACGCGCTTGCCCGTGCTTTCCACCGCGGCCATGTCCGGCCGCCAGCCGGTGGCCAGCGCGGTATCGACGATGTACTTCTCCACCGCGCCGATGGTGACCGCGCCGAACTCCTCCAGCGTGCAGCTGCCTTCGCACAGGCGGTCCTGCGGACACACGCGGCCGCACACTTCGGGCAGAGGATTGGTCGAATGGCACAGCGTGGCCGCTTCATGGATGCGGTTTTCCTGCACCAGCTGCAGCCACTGCGGAATGGCGTTGTGCACCGGGCACTTCCAGCTGCAGTAGGGGTTGCCGCAATCCAGGCAGCGCCCGGCCTGGTACTGGGCGTCTTCCTTGCCGAACTTGCCGTAGAGCTCGCCCCAATCGCCGGACGTGCGCAGCTCCACCGGAATGCGTTGCGGCATGGTCCGGGGCAGGTCGAGGAACTGGAAAGCTTGCTTGCGGCTCATGGGTGGATTCCAAAAAAGGTCAAGCGGCGCGGCGCAGCGATTCGGTGAGCGATTCGATGCTGGCGGCCTTGGGTTTGACCAGCCAGAACTTGCCGACGTAGTCGCGGAACTCGTCGAGGATCTGCTGCGCCCAGATGCTGCCGGTGAGCTCGCGGTGGCGGCTGATCAGCGTGTGCAGGTGCTGGCGATGGTTCTCGAATCCTTCGGCGGAGATGCGGTGGATGTCGATCAGCTCGTGGTTGTAACGGTCGACGAAGTCGCGGTCGATATCCAGCACGTAGGCCAGGCCGCCGGTGAAGCCGGCGCCGAAGTTGAGTCCCACCTTGCCCAGCACCAGCACGATGCCGTCGGTCATGTATTCGCAGCAGTGGTCGCCGGCGCCTTCGATGACCGCCAGCGCGCCGGAGTTGCGCACGCCGAAGCGCTCGCCGGCGCGGCCCGCGGCGAACAGCTCACCGCCGGTGGCGCCGTACAGGCAGGTGTTGCCGATGATGGCGGTGTTGCGCGCCTCGAAGCGTGCGCCACGCGGCGGGCGCACCACCAGCCGGCCACCGGCCATGCCCTTGCCGACGTAATCGTTGGCTTCGCCTTCGACCTCCAGCTGCAGGCCGCCGACATTGAACGCACCGAAACTCTGCCCGGCGGTGCCACGGAAGCGCAGGGTGAGCGGTGCATCGCTCATGCCCTGGTTGCCGTGCACGCGGGCGATCGCGCCGGACAGGCGGGTACCGATCGAGCGGTCGGTGTTGTGGATCAGGAACCGGTGTTCGCCGCCGAGCTTGCCGGCGATGGCCGGGGCCAGCAGGCCATCCATCTGCGTGGCCAGGCTGTCCGGCGATTCGTACAGGCGCTGCGCGGCGCAGTGGCTGCCGCCGTACTCGGCCGGGTTGAGCAGGCGCGACAGATCGACCTTGACGCCGGGGCGCGGCGACACGTCCAGCTGCTGCAGCAGGTCGGTGCGGCCGACGATCTCGTCCAGCGAACGCACGCCCAGATAGGACAGCCAGCCCCGCACTTCCTCGGCCAGCAGCCGGAAGAAGTTCTCCACGCGCTCGGGCAGGCCGGTGAAGTACTGCGCACGCAGGCGCTCGTCCTGGGTGGCCACGCCGGTGGCGCAGTTGTTGAGGTGGCAGATGCGCAGGTACTTGCAGCCCAGCACGATCATCGGCGCGGTGCCGAAGCCGAAGCTGTCCGCACCCAGCAGCGCCGCCTTGATCACGTCCAGGCCGGTCTTCAGGCCACCGTCGGTCTGCAGCAGGGTGCGCCCGCGCAGGTCGTTGGCCACCAGCGCCTGGTGCGACTCGGCCACGCCCAGTTCCCACGGCACGCCCGCATAGCGGATCGAGCTGACCGGGCTGGCACCGGTGCCGCCGTCATGGCCGGACACGGTGATCAGGTCGGCACCGGCCTTGACCACGCCGGCCGCGATGGTGCCCACGCCCGCATGCGAGACCAGCTTCACCGACACCAGCGCATCCGGGTTGACCTGCTTGAGGTCGTAGATGAGCTGGGCCAGGTCTTCGATCGAGTAGATGTCGTGGTGCGGCGGCGGCGAGATCAGGCCGATGCCCGGCTTGGCATAACGCAGCCGCGCGATCAGTTCGTTTACCTTGTGGCCGGGCAGCTGGCCGCCTTCGCCGGGCTTGGCGCCCTGGGCGACCTTGATCTGCAGCACCTCGGCATTGACTAGGTATTCGGCGGTGACGCCGAAGCGGCCCGAGGCCACCTGCTTGATCTTGCTGCGCTTGTTGGTGCCGTAACGCACCGGGTCTTCGCCGCCCTCACCGGAATTGCTGCGCCCGCCCAGAGTGTTCATGGCGATGGCCAGCGCTTCATGCGCTTCGGGCGACAGCGCGCCCAGGCTGATCGCCGCGGTATCGAAGCGGCGGAACAGGTCTTCGGCCGGCGCCACCTCCTCCATCGGGGTGGGCGTGGGCGCGGCCTTGAGCTGCAGCAGGTCGCGCAGCGCCGACACCGGGCGGCCGTGCACCGCCTCGCAGTAGCGCTGCCAATCGGCGGCATCACCGCTGCGCGCGGCGCGCTGCAGGGTCATGACCACGTCGGGGTTGTACATGTGGTATTCGCCACCGTGCACGTACTTGAGCACGCCGCCGACCTCCGGGCGCAGCAGGTCGTTCCAGGCGCGCACGGTGAGTTCGCGCGCCTCGTCGTCGAGCCGTGCGAAGCCCACGCCGGCCACGCGCGAGGGCGTTTCCGGGAAGCACAGGTCCACCACCTCGTCGTCCAGGCCGACGATCTCGAACAGCTGCGCGCCGCGGTAGCTGGCCACGGTACAGATGCCCATCTTGGAGATGATCTTGGACAGGCCCTTGTAGATGCCCTTGCGGTAGCTGCGGCCGATCTGCGACTGCTCGCCGCCCTTCTTCAGCTGCAGGATGCCGCGCCGGCCCAGGTCGAACAGGGTCTGGTAGGCCAGGTACGGGTAGACCGCAGTGGCGCCGAAACCGAGCAGGCACGCCATGTGGTGCGGGTCGCGTGCGGTGCCGGTTTCCAGGATCAGGTTGACGTCGCAGCGCAGCCCGGCATTGGACAGGTGGTGGTGCACGGCACTGGTGGCCAGCAACGCGTGCACCATCGGGCGGTCGGCCACCGGGTAGCGGTCGCTGAGCAGCAGCATGACGATGCCTTCGCGCGCGGCCGCCTCTGCCTCGGCACAGATCCGCTCGATACCGGCCTTCAGCCCTTCGTCCAGGCTGTAGGAGAGGTCGATGAGGCGGTTGCGGTCGACGTACTGCTCCATCTTGATCAGCTGGCGCAGCTTGCGCTGGCTGAGCACCGGCGAATTGAGGATGACGTGGTTCACCGTCTCCGCGCCGGCATGGAAGATGTTGGTCTCCTTGCCGAGCTGGGTGGACAACGACATCACGCAGTCTTCCCGCAGCGGGTCGATCGGCGGGTTGGTGACCTGCGCAAAGGCCTGGCGGAAGTAGTCGTACAGCGGGCGGCTGTGCTGGCTCAGCACCGCCATCGGGGTGTCGTCGCCCATCGAGCCGGTGGCTTCCTGCTCGGTCTCGGCCAGTGGGCGCAGGATCTGCTCCACTTCCTCGGTGCTGAGCTGGAACAGCTTGTGGTAGCTGCGCAGGGTGCGCTCGTCGAAGGGTTCTTCGACCAGCGAGGGGTCGATCAGTTCGGTCTGCAGGTAGGTCACACCCTGCTGCAGCCACTGCTTGTACGGGGCACGGCCGCGGTTGATGCGGTCGATGGCGTCCGAGTCCAGCAGGTCGCCGCGCTTGAGGTCGATGGCCATCATCTCGCCCGGCCCCAGCTTGCCCTTGCGGACCACGCGCTCGGCGGGCACTTCCCACACACCGGCCTCGGAGGCCACCAGGAAGTGGCGGTCGGAGGTGAGCATCCAGCGCGCCGGGCGCAGGCCGTTGCGGTCCAGGGTACAGGCCGCATAGCGCCCGTCGCAGGCGACGATGCCGGCCGGGCCGTCCCACGGCTCGCTGTTGAGCCCGTAGAACTCGTAGAACGCGGCGAGGTCGGCGTCCTTGAACTCCAGCGACTGGGTCGCCGGCGGCACCAGGATGCGCAATGCCTGGATCAGCTCCATGCCGGCACTGACCATCAGCTCCAGCATGTTGTCCAGGCTCTGCGAGTCCGAGCCGTGCATGGAGATCACCGGGTCGAATTCGCCGATGTCGAACCGCGGGGTCTTCCACACCTTGCTGCGCGCCTGCGCCCAGCGCCGGTTACCCTCGATGGTGTTGATCTCGCCGTTGTGGGCGAGCATCCGGAACGGATGCGCCAGCGGCCAGCGCGGCAGCGTGTTGGTGGAGAAGCGCTGGTGGAAGACGATCGCGCTGGAGGCCAGGTCGTTGCGCTGCAGGTCCGGGTAGAAGCGGCTCAGCTTGTCCGGCAGCACCATGCCCTTGTAGCTGATCGCATTCGGGCTGAGCGTGGTGACGTAGTAGTCGGCATGCGCGCGCAGCTGCTGTTCGCTGCGACGGCGCGCCAGGAACAGCGCCAGGGTGAAGGCGGGCTCGTCCTGGCCGGGGCCGGCGTCGACGAACACCTGTTCGATGTGCGGCAGCGTGTCGCGCGCGAGCTGGCCGCACACGCTGGGGTCGGTGGGCACCACGCGCCAACCGAGCGGTCGGCAGCCTGCATCACGCAGCTGCTGCTCGAGGGTGGCACGGCAGGCCTGCGCGGCGTCGGCATCATGCGGGAGGAACACCACGCCGGCGGCAAAATGCGCGCCCAGGGTGATGTCGGCCTCGGCGGCCAGCGCATGCAGGAACGCATCGGGGCTGCGCAGCAACAGGCCGCAGCCGTCACCGGTGACGCCATCGGCGGCAACGCCGCCACGGTGGGTCATGCGCGACAGCGCGGCAATGGCGGTATCGACCAGCAGCCGTGACGGCTGGTCATCGAGTTGCGCCACCATGCCGAAACCACAGGCATCGCGTTCGTCTTGCGGGTCGTAAAGCCCTTGGCGGTTGCGGGGGGCCATCTCTGCCTCAAAGTCGGGTGAGCGGCGACACTCGTCCCCGCTCAATCCGTTGAGCGCATCTGGAGGCACCGGATGCTTCGACTAGAGCATAGTTGCTGCAACGCCGCAATACACGGTTGCAGGCGCAACCAAACCCCTCAAAAAACCGCTCCCGGTGCCCCCAATTCAGCCGCAGCGCAGGCCGGTGATGACGCTCTTTTCGTCCAGCTCGATGTTCAGGCGCTCGCCGACGAATTCCATGGTGGTCACGTCATCGGGCTTGAGCACGCGCAGGTCGCGGGCACTGGCGTCCTGCTGGGCCTGCGCGCCGATATTGTCGGTGTAGGCCTGGCCGATCAGGCTCTGCACCTGGGTGGCGTCGCAGTTGCCGACCGGTGGCGCTTCCGTGGCCTTGCCGGTGGTATCGGCAGGGGCGGCGGCTTCTTCGGCGGCCTTCTGCGCGTGCGTGCCCACGGCTTCCTGCTCGTCCATCGGCGGGGCCTTGCAGGCGCCCAGCAGCAACAGGGTGGGGACCAGGGCGAAGGCCATGACCGTGGGGCCAAACGAACGCCGCATGCGGCGGGACGACAAGGACGACATCGAGACTCCGGAGTTCCAGGCAGGAAAGCAGGGAGGATATCGCCAAGCGGGGCGTGAGGTGTTTGTGTTGCGTTATTGACGCGGCACCGCAGCGCCAGCCACCACACTGCAGGCCCGTTGCCCTCCTGCCCGCCCATGCCCGCACGCATTGCCACCCCTGAAGCCGTTGCCGCCCGCGAGGCCGGCCTGCGTTACGTCACCGACGCGCAACCGGGCATCGCCCGGCGCCGCGCCGGCAAGGGCTTCAGCTATCGCGATGCCGACGGCCACGTGGTCCGCGAGGCGGCGACCCTGGCCCGGATCCGGGCGCTGGCCATTCCGCCGGCCTACAAGGACGTGTGGATCTGCGCCTCGGCCAATGGCCATCTGCAGGCGACCGGGCGCGATGCCCGTGGGCGCAAGCAGTACCGCTACCACCCGGACTGGTCGCGGGTACGCGGCGATGGCAAGTTCGATCGGGTGATCGCCTTCGGCAAGGCGCTGCCCGCGCTGCGCCGGCGCCTGGGGCGCGACCTCAAGCTGCCCGGGTTCCCGCAGGACAAAGTGCTGGCCATCGTCGTGGCGCTGCTGGCGGAGACGCTGGTGCGGGTGGGCAACCCCGAATACGCGCGCGACAACCGGAGCTATGGGCTCACCACCCTGCGCAACCGGCACCTGGAGCTGGTCAGGGGAGGCCGTGCGCGCATGCATTTCCGTGGCAAATCCGGGCAGGAGCATGAGGTGGAGATTGACGACCAACGCCTGGTGGACCTGATCCGGCGCTGCCAGCAGTTGCCGGGACAGGCGCTGTTCCAGTACCGCGATGACGACGGCAAGGTGCAGCCAGTCGATTCCGGGCAGGTCAACGCGTACCTGCGCGATGCGATGGGCACCGACTTCAGCGCCAAGGATTTCCGTACCTGGGGCGGCACCGTGGCGGCGTTGCGCCAGCTGGCGGCCACCGAACTTCCCGAGGCTCCGAGCGAGCGCGCACTGGCCGCGTTGCAGAAGGCGGTGGTGTGCGAGGTGGCCACGCTGCTGGGCAATACGCCCTCGGTGTGCCGCAAGGCCTACATCGATCCCAGCGTCTTCGACGGCTGGCGGGCCGGCGCATTGACCCGCCTTGCCGGACTGCGCGGCGACCGGCAATGGGAGCAGGCCACCCTGAAGTTCCTGCGCAGTGCCCGGCGGGTACCGCGCGCGAAGGCCGCGCGCTGAGGCGCGGCCTGGCCGTCAGCCGCAGTAGATCGCAGTGATGTTGTTGGTACGGCCGGTCTCGATGGTCAGGCGCTCGCCACCGCTCTCCGCACCCGGGCTCGGATTGGCGGCGCCGCTGGCGGTGGGGCCGCTTTCGGTGCGCTGGCCGCGCAGTACCACCACCTGCAGGCTGTCGCTGTCCACGCGGGCGCGTTCAACGGTGGCGGCCGATGCGGCCAGGCCGACCGCGCCGATCACCTTGTCCACGTGGCACTGGCCGGAGATGACGCCGTCGATGGGCTGCACCTGCGCCATCGGCGTGCTGCTGCAGGCGGTGAGGGCAGTCAGTGCGGCAAGCGCGAGCAAGGGACGAAACATGGGGTCACTCCAGCAGGATTCTGGTGCCCACGATGCCGCTGGGGGCGTATGCGGCGGATGAAGCCGTACACGGCATGGCGACATGGCATTCACCGCGTGCGAAAGACGCAGCGGCCACACTGCCCTTGCCTCGCCCTTTCATTCGCACCGAGGCAGACGCAACGAAGGAGTTGACCATGGCCACGGCCAAGAAGACCCGTAAACGCACCCCGTCCGCCGAGACGCCCGCCGAACCGAAGGCACCGCGTGCCCGCGCCCCGGTAGTGAAGACTGCCACCCGCAAGGCCGCCGCCACCGATCCGCGCGCTGCGCGCGTGGCCGCCCGCCAACGCCGCCTGCAGGACCAGGAGAAGGCCAAGGACGCGCGCGTTGCCGCGAAGAAGAAGGCCGCGAAGAAGGCGACGAAAAAGGCCACCCAGGCGGGCAGCCGCACGCAGCCGGAAACCATGCCGGCCCAGCACATCGCCAAGCCCGGCAACGAACACGAACTCACGTTGGCGCCGCGTTTCCTTGCGCCGGACTATGTGGGAAGCGGCAAGCTGCAGGGCAAGCGCGCCATCATCACCGGCGCCGATTCGGGGATCGGCCGTGCCGTCGCCGTGCTGTTCGCACGCGAGGGCGCCGACGTGGCGGTGCTGCACCTGGATGAAGCCAAGGATGCGGACGTCACCCGCCAGCACGTGGAAGCCGAAGGCACCCGCTGCGTGGTGATCGCCGGCGATGTGCGCGATCCGAAATTCTGCAACAAGGCGGTCAAGCAGGTGGCCAAGGCCTTCGGTGGCATCGACATTCTGGTCAACAACGCCGCGTTCCAGCTGCATTGCGAGCGCCTGGAAGACCTGGAAGACGCGCACCTGCAGGAGACGCTGCAGACCAACATCGGCGGCTACATCCAGATGGCGCGCGCGGTGCTGCCGCACCTGGAAGAAGGCGACTGCATCATCAACACCGGCTCGGAAACCGGGCTGTTCGGCAGCAAGGCACTGATTGACTACTCCGCCACCAAGGGCGCCATCCACGCCTTCACCAAGGCGCTGGCCAGCCAGCTGCTGCCGCGTGGTATCCGCGTCAACGCGGTGGCGCCGGGCCCGGTCTGGACGCCGCTCAACCCGGCCGACAAGCAGGCGCCGGACGTGGCCGAGTTCGGCAAGGACAGCGACATGGGGCGCCCGGCGCAGCCGGAAGAGCTGTCGCCGGCCTATGTGTTCCTGGCCTCGCCGATCACGGCCAGCTACATCAGTGGGGTGATCCTGCCGGTGATGGGCGGGCCGCGCGGGTAGTGGACGCGTCAACGCATGCGCGCTGACGCCCCGGATGCATTGTGGTAGTGCCGGCCGCTGGCCGGCTCCCGGCGAACGACGGCACCGCCCGCGACCCGGCCCTTTATTGCGAGGAGCCGGCCAGCGGCCGGCACTACTCGCCGGCGGCCGTCCGTGGGTCGTGACCGCGTTCGACCGTTCGTCGGGATGCGTCGTCCGGCACTTGACGACATCTGTAGTCACGGGCATGGTGACGACACGTGTAGTCAACGGAGTGTGCCATGCGCGGCAAGACCATCGGGGACCAGGAACTGGCCCTGCTGCAGTACATAGCGGAACAGGACGGCGCCAGCGTCGGTGAAGTGGCGGCCAACTTTGGCGAGGCGCGCGGGTTGGCGCGTTCGACGGTGCTCACCATGATGGAACGCCTGCGCGGCAAGGCCTACCTGCAGCGCGCGCAGGTCGAGGGCGTGTACCGCTACTCGGCCACCGGCGAGCAGGAGAGCGTGGTGCAGGGCGCAGTAGCGAGCTTCGTGGAGAAAACGCTGCAGGGCTCGGTCTCGCCCTTCGTGGCCTTCATGTCGCACAAGGCCGAGGTCAGCGACACCGAACTGGCCGAACTGGAAGCGCTGGTCGCACAGCTGCAATCACGCAAGCGGGAGAGCTGAGCCATGGACACCCTGATGATGGAACTGCTGACCCGGCTGGCCTGGACCAGCGTGCAGAGCGCGGTGCTGGTGGCCTTGGTGTGGGGCGTGTGCCGCCTGCTGCCGCGCCTGCCGGCCGCCACGCGTTGCCGGCTGTGGTGGCTGGTGGCGCTGCAGGCGGTGCTGGGGCTGGCCTGGAGCAGCCCGTTGGAACTGTCCGTGCTGCCCGCCGCGGGCATCGACACGGCGAGCCTGGTCGCGCAGCCCTGGGTACACGACGGCACTGCGCTCACCCCGATGGCAACGGGGTTGGCCACCCACGCAGCGCCGGTGATGGAACCGATGTTGTCCTGGCCGCTGGCCCTGCTCGCCCTCTGGGCATCAGGTGTGCTGCTGGTCGGGCTGCACAGCCTGCGCGCCTACCGTCAGAGCCGCGCGCTGGTTCGCAACGCCGCTCCCTGCACCGACGCAGGCCTGCAGCAGGCGCTGCAGTTGGCCGCCGAGGCGCACGGGCTCGCCTGCGCACCGCAGTTGAAGACCTCGTCGCAGATCCGTTCGCCGCAGTTGATCGGGCCCTGGAACCCGGTGCTGCTGCTGCCAGCGCGCGAGCTTCCGGCGATGGCCGCCGATGACCTGGACATGGCGCTGACCCATGAGCTGGTGCACCTGCAGCGGCGTGACCTGTGGTGGGGCCTGCTGCCCGCATTGGCGCAGCACGTGATGTTCTTCCATCCGCTGCTGCACCTGGCCGCACGCGAATATGCGCTGGCCCGCGAAGAGGCCTGCGACAGCGCGGTGGTGGCCGGCCATGGGCATTGCCGGCACGACTACGGGCGCCTGCTGGTCCAGCTCGGCGTTGCGCCGCGCCCGGCCGTTGGCGTGGCCAGTGCGTCGCCGAACTTCCGCAGTCTCAAGCGTCGCCTGGTGACCCTGCAGCAGACCGGCAGCTTCCCGCGCGTGGCGTCGCTGGCGATCACCGCGCTGTTCGTCGTGATCGGGGTGGCACCAATGCGTCTGGTGGCCGCCGTTCCGCCGCCGCCGCCGGCACCCCCGGCCGCCCCCGCCGTTCCGGCCGCCCCCGACGCGCCGCGGGCACCGGCCGCTGTCGCCGCACCGGTGTCCGTACCGGCACCGCCGACGGTTCCAGCGCTCCGGTCGCCGGCCCCGCCGGCAGCACCCGCTGCGCCGGCGGCGCCCACGCATCCCGACGAGGCCACCAGCATGGTCACCCACGGTCGCCTGGATCTGGGCCATCAGCCTGCGCAGGCCTACGTGCTGATGGGGGACGGCGACAACTTCGTCAATGCCTCACTGGCCGACCTCAAGCAGGCAAAGCGCGATGTGCAGGGCCGCGACCGCGTGTTGTGGGTAAGGCGTGGCAACGAGCGCTATGTGATCCGTGATCCGGTCCTGCTCGCATCGCTGACCACGGCACAGCGCCAGGTGGCCAGCATCGGCAACCAGCAGGGCGCGCTGGGCGACCAGCAGGGCGAACTGGGTGAGCGCATCGCCGCGCTGTCCGAGCAGGCCACGCGTGACGCGATGGAGACGATGGACGCGGCGGCCATGGCCAACAATGCCGCGCGCAGGGGCGTGGGCGATGCAGCCGTGGCAGAGCGCGCCGCGCGACGGGCAGCGGCCGATGCCGAAGCCGCCATCGATCACCGCCGCATCGCCGAGATCGCCCGCCAGCAGGCCGAGCTGGCCCGCCAGCAGTCGGCCCTCGCGCAACGGCAGAGCGTGGCCACGGCCCAGATCGCGCGCGATGTCCGCACCGCCATCGACAAGGCGATGGCGGACGGCACCGCGCAACGGCTGAGGTAGCACAGGGGCCGCCCCGCCCGCGTAGAGCCACGCCCTGCGTGGCTGGCGGGAGGCCGAACGAAGCGCAACCGCGCAGGGCGTGGCTCTACGTGGCGCGGATCAGTTGCAGCCGATGCGTACGATCTTGTTGTCTGCGTCCACGTTGATCGTCAATCGGTCTTCGCGGAAGTCCATGGTGACGGCCATGCCCGGCTTCACCACGCGCGCGTTCCTCGCACCGCTGGCGGCCACCGCCTTCTTCACCAGCGCTTCGGTCGCTTTTTGTCCATTGAACTGCTCGAGAACCTCGGGATTGCACGTCATGGTGCCTCCATCAGCGACGTGCGGCACCGGGTCGACCACGGCCGGATCGGTGCTGCTCTTGGGCGGGGTGCTGCACGCGGTAAGCGGCAGGGCACAAGCAAGCAACAGCAGGGGCATACGCATGGCCGGTCTCCGTGGGCGGGTAAGTGCGGCCAGCTTGCACCGCCCCGGCTGCACAGGGTGTCAACGCCACTCAGCCCGGGATGGGGCCGCACTCCAGCGCCAGTGTTTCGCGCTCGCGGCGTTCTTCAGCCACCAGCCGCAGCATCAGCAGCGACAGGGTCACCACGTCCTGATGGTTGTGCTCGGCCACCCGGCGCAGGTTCAGTGCGCTGCCACCGCGAAGGTAGTTCAGCCACGCCGCCGGCGCTTCCGAGCCGGGCAGGTCATCCTCACGCACGATCTGCAGCAGCTGCCGTTCGATGGTGGCGAGACGGCAGTTCTCCCACGTGCCGCGGTAACGGCGGCGGGTGGGGAACAGCAGGTCCACATGGTCCAGCGGGGTCATCGGGCAGCGCTGGCGCGCCAGCCGGTAGCGGGTCTTCAACAGCGGCGCGTCGTAGCAGCGGCCGTTGTAGCTGGAAAACACCGTGGACGGCTGCAGCCAGCGGGCGAACTCGGACAACATCGCGGTCTCGGCCGCCATGGTGGTCATCAGCAGCTGGCGGATGCGCAGGCCGTCGCCGCGCGCGGCGTCGCGGTGCCAGTCGGCCGCGCCGATCATGAAGGCGCGGGTGCCGGTGCCGCCGGCCAGGCCGGTGGTCTCGGTATCGAAGAACAACAGGTCCTGCGGCAGCACGGCCTCGCCGTCGCGCTTGGCGAAGGCCAGCGACAGCGGCTGGGTCGGAATGGCCTGCGCCAGGAACGATTCGATCAGGAACAGCCCGGGCGCGATCTCCTCGCCGGGCACGTGCCTGTCCTGCGCGTTCGCGCGCGGCCGCGCCGCCTGGCCCGCGCCACGATCGCGCAGACCGAGCAGACGATGCAGGCCACCGACGTCGGGCCTGCGCAGGGCGGGCGCCGTCGCGGGCGGTGCAGAAACCCCCGCCGCCCCACCGGTCGGCTTGTGGCGGATCTCCTGCTCGACCCACGCGAACACCGACGCCGGTGCCGGTGCACGTGCCCGTGCGTCGTTGGCGGCGGTGGGGAGGGCGGCGCCGGGCGGTCCGTTGCGACGTTCCGCATCTGCCGCAACGGCGCTCCCGGTAGAAGCACCGGTCGTTGTCTGCGTTGCCGGATCACGGGCAGGCGCCGGCGTGGCATCACCGGCCTGTCGCCGCAGCAGGCGCAGCTTGTTCAGGCTCAGGCTCAAAACGGCACCACGTCGGCATCCTGCTGCGCGCGCGCGGTGGCCTCGGGCAACGCATGCGCATCGAACAGCGCCAGCACCTTGAGCGCCAGCGCCTTGGGCGTGGTGGCGTCCTCTTCCTGGCCGGCCAGCACCGGGCCCACGCAGGCCGGGCAACCGGCCTTGCAGTCGCAGCGCTGCACCAGTTCCTGCGCGCGCTGCAGCAACTCGGCCTGGCGCAGCCACAGCGGCTCGCTCAGGCCCACGCCGCCGGGGAAGTTGTCGTACAGGTACACGGTGGGCACGAACTGCTGCTGCAGTTCGATCGCGCTGGCGTCGAATTCGGCGCCGCGCAGCTGGCCGCGGCCGCTCTGGTCGGCCACCGCGAACCACGCGCCGTCGCCGTTGCCGACCGCCTTCTGCAGGTCGCGCGCATCGGCCATCACCGCCACGGTGGCCACGACGTGCAGCGCGTAAGCAGCGCCCAGGAAGCCGTCCAGCGCCTCCTGCTTGCTGTCGAACGCGGTCAGCAGCAGCGACTGCGGCAACTGCCACCACACCGCGGTGGTGTGCAGTTCCTGGTCGGGCAGGTTGACCGGCCCGTAGCCGATGTTTTCGTGGGTGTAATAGCGGATCTTCTTGTAGCCGGCCACGCGCCGCACCACGTGCACTTCGCCATGGTGCGAATCGCCCTGGCCGGCGATGCAGCCGTCGAAGCGGTCCAGCACCTTGAGCTTGGTGAAGTCGATGCTGTCGGTGTAGTAGTCCACGTGGGTGCGGGTGACGTAGGCCTTGCGGCCTTCCCAATCCAGCCGCTCCACCTGGTAGGGCGTGGACTGGACCATGTGGATGGCCCCTTCGTACAGCGTGAGCGCGGCGGCGGAATAGTCCACCTCGGCGATGATCTGCTGCTTGCCATCGCTGCGGTCAACCACGACGAAGTTGCCGTCGGCCACCGAACGCAGGCTCACCGCATTGGCCGGATAGCTGTCGGCGATCCATTCCCAGCGGTCGCCCTCGCGGTGCACCACCTCGGTTTCGGCCAGCGCCTCCAGGAACACCAGCGGGTCGATCGGCCCGAACGGGTCGCCGGCCAGGAACGGCAGCTCGAAGGCGGCGCAGCGGATATGGTCGAACAGGATCAGCGGCTGGTCCGGGGCGATGCGCGCGTGCTCGGGCGAGGCATCGGCGAAGAAATCCGGGTGCCGCACCACGTACTGGTCCAGCGGCTGCGAGCTGGCCACCAGCACACCCAGCGCGGGCTGCTGGCGGCGGCCGGCGCGGCCGAAGCGCTGCCAGGTGGCGGCCACGCTGCCGGGGTAGCCGTTGAGCACCACCACGTCCAGGCTGCCGATATCCACGCCCAGCTCCAGCGCCGAGGTGCTGACGATGCCATCGATGTTGCCGGCGCGCATGGCGCGCTCGGTCTCGCGGCGTTCGGTGGGCAGGTAGCCGCCGCGATAGGCGCGGATGCGCGGGGGCTTGCGCGGGTCGTGGTCGAAGATGTCCTTGAGGTACTTGGTCAGCACTTCGACCATCAACCGGCTCTGGGCGAAGATCAGCGTCTTCAGACCGGACTTGATCGCGATGCGCGCGATCCGGTTGCTCTGCGAACGCGCCGAGGCACGCAGGCCCAGGTCGGCGTTGACCACCGGCGGGTTCCACAGCAGCACATGCTTGGGTCCGCTGGGCGCACCGGACTCGGTGATGGCGCTGACCGGCGCTTCGATCAGCGCCTCGGCATGCGCCTGCGGGTTGCCGATGGTGGCCGAGCACAGGATGAACTGCGGCTCCACGCCGTAGAAGGCGCAGATGCGCTTGAGCCGGCGCAGCACGTTGGTGACATGGCTGCCGAACACGCCGCGATAGGTGTGTACCTCGTCGATCACCACATAGCGCAGGTTCTCGAAGAACTGCGCCCACTTGGTGTGATGCGGCAGGATGGCCTGGTGCAGCATGTCGGGGTTGGAGACCACGATGTCGCCGTGCAGGCGGATCGCCTGGCGGGCATCGCCGGGGGTGTCGCCGTCGAAGGTGAACGCCTTGACCCCCAGGTCGCCGGCGCGGTTGAGCTCCAGCAGTTCGGCGACCTGGTCCTGGGCCAACGCCTTGGTCGGGAACAGGTACAGCGCCTTGGCCTTGCCCTGCATGGCGGCGCTGACCACGGGCAGGGTGTAGCACAGCGACTTGCCGCTGGCGGTCGGGGTGACGATGGCGACGTGCTCACCGCGCTGGCTGGCATCCCAGGCCTCGGCCTGGTGGCTGTACAGCTGCTCGATGCCACGCGCGTTGAGGGCGGCGGTGAGTGCGGCCGGCACGTCGGCGGGAATCGGCGCGTAGCGCCCTTCCCGGCCAGGCATGGTGAAGCTGCCGGTGATGCGGTCCGCGTAGCGCTGCTGCAGCCGTGCGGTCAGCAGTGCGCCATTGCGCGAGGGCAGGCCATCGGTGGTGGACAGGCGGCGCTCGGCGTCTTCGGTGCGCTTGGCGAGTTCGTAGGCCATGGTGACAACGGTCTGCAAAGGACGCCATGGAAGCACAAACCGGTCTCAGTGATTGAGACACCGACGGCTGGGTGGGTGAATGATTCAGTGCCGGCCACTCGCCAACGAAATCTGAAGGTCGCCTCCGTATCCTGCGCGCAGGACGCTGCCGACAGGACGACACGTGGCACTACGCGCAAGGATTTCTGTGATCCGCAACAGGGCTGCGCAGCGCCGGCGGGGGACTGAGCCGCTATTCTGACCACCGCCTCTTCGATCCTGACGCCATGCCTCTGCGCTCACTGTGCCTGCTCACCCTGCTGCTTCCCCTGCCCGCACTCGCCAGCGACATGGCCGATGGCGGCAGCTGCCGCAACGGGGCGTTCCCGTCGGAGCAGAGTAATTTCGCGCAGGCCAAGGTGATCGGGGCGCAGCGCCTGTACCTGCTCGATGACATGAACGGTTGCCCGGCAAAAGGCGAGCCGGCGTGCCGCCACGGCACCTATGTTGTGACCGGCGACACCGTCATCAGCGGTCGCGACCTGGGCGGCTACCGCTGCGTGTTCTTTCCCAACAAGGTCGGCGGCAGTGCCGGCTGGGTAGACAAGACCCGGCTGCAGACCCTGCCTGCGCAGACCCCTGCGCTGAAGGACTGGGCCGGGCACTGGCGCAACGGGGATGACAGCCTGGTCATCCGCGTGCAGGGCAACACGCTGCAGGTCGAGGGCGACGCCTACTGGCCTTCGGCGAACCCGACGCTGGAACAGCGCCCGGGCGGCCCGAACCTGGGCCAGGTAGCGGCGAGCGCCGCCCCCACCGGTGCCACCGTCGTGTTCCGCGAAGACACCTGCGAAGTGCGCGCACAGTGGCTCGGTGACACGTTGCTGGTGGCCGACAACGCCGAATGCGGCGGCATGAATGTGCGTTTCAACGGGGTGTATCGGTTGAAGAAATAGCGTGGTCGCTAAGCCGTCGGCGCCGTTGGCCGCCGCCGTTCGAGCCACCACAGCAGGCCGGCGATGGCGATGAAGCCCAGCAGCCACGGCCAGCGGGGGCCGGGAACCTGGCCGGGCGTTGCGGCGGCACCCGCCGTCGTTTCAGCCAGCCGGCGCGCGGTGGCGGCGCGCAGCTGCTGCCGGTACAGCGGTTGCGCGGTGACCGGGTCGAACACGTAGAACGCCTGCACGGTATCGCCGTGCTGGAGCTGGTGCCAGCCGGGCTGCTGCGGCCAGTAGCCGGCGCAGTGGCTGCTGCCGCTGGCGGGATCTATCCGAAGCGGTACCGTGCGGCCTTCCGCGTCGCGGACCTGGCTGCCGCTGGGCACCTCGCACAAGGTCAGGCGCTCGCCCGACCAGGGCGTCGCGGCCTGCAGACGAACGGCGGGCGCGCCCGGCAGCGCGCGGGCCACGCTGGCCAGCACGCCGGACCACAGTTCGGCATGGCGGTCGTCGCGGCCGGCAAGCACCAGCCGGTAACTGTCGGTGACCGGCAACAGCGCCACGCGGCCGCGGCCGACGCCGCGCCAGCCGCCGACGGCGTTGCCCTTTGCATCGTCGAACAGGGCGTCTGCACCGGGCAGCACCGCGTCGAACCGCTCCAGCGCGGGCGGCGCGGCACTGTGCGAGGCGGCATCGGCATCGTCGATCCAGCCCGTGCTGTCGGTGGCCGGTCGCTGCGGGCCGCGCCGCGCCTGCAGCAGTGCGGCGTCTGGATCAGCCTGCAGCTGCAGCGGTGCCGCGC
Organism: Stenotrophomonas sp.; assembly: GCF_032099025.1. Classification (GTDB taxonomy): domain Bacteria; phylum Pseudomonadota; class Gammaproteobacteria; order Xanthomonadales; family Xanthomonadaceae; genus Stenotrophomonas. Next base: position 220,802 of record NZ_DAMCID010000002.1, on the reverse strand, counting down.
GGGTGCCGCCGCTCACCGGCAGGCCCCAGCCCCGCAGCGTCTGGCGGGCCGCATCGTTCAGCGGGCCGCTGCTGCGGACCAGCACACCAAGGCCCTCACGCACTGCCTGCTGCACCAGGGTGCGTTGTGCCGCACCGAGTGCGGCCAGGCTGCGTTCGTCCAGCACCAGCACATCGGTGGCGGCCAGGCGGGCGGCGCTCAGCGCAACCGGTGCATCGCCCAGCAGCACGCCGCCGCCGGCGCTGGCCTGGGTCTGTACGGCCAGGCCGGTATCGGTGGCCCAGCGGCGCAGGTACTTCAGTTCCGGGCCGGGCGCGCCAGCGAGGATCAGTACGCGCGGCGGCGGGGTTGCCACGGTCTGCAGCGGCATCGTGATGCTGTCCACCACGTGCTGCTGCGCATCGAGCAGGCGCAGGGTGAATTCGCTGCGCCCGGCGGCGCGCGCGCTGCCGTACAGGCGAACCCCGCCCTGTGCGTCGAGCGCGGCGCGGTCCACCACGACCCCGGCCGGGTCCAGCAACTCGGCGCGCGCGGCGTCCACGCCGCCGGCGCGTGCGCCGACGGCGAACAACGCACCGGGCGCAGCGGGCGGCGGCGGCTGCAGCTCGATCCAGCCGCGTGGCGCGGGCGGTGTCTGCATTACCACCCGCAACGGCAACGCGGTATCGCGGTCGCGCGCGGACAGTCCATCACCGATCAGCAGCAACGAGGTGCTGCCCGGATGCTGGCGTAGCGCGGTGGCCAGGTCGGGGGCGCGTACGGCGTCTGCACTGGGCGTTGCTTCCGGCAGCGCGATCATGGTTGCGCCGGCGGGCACGGTGCCTGCGGATGCGGCGTTGCCGGTCAGTACGGTCAGCTGGCCCGCTTCCACGCTGCGCTGTGGTGGTACGAGGGTGAAGTAGAGCAACAGGGCGGACAGGGCCTGCAACCCGAGCAACGCGGTGCGTCTGGGCGAAGGCAGCCACGCAGGGCGTGGCTCTACGCGGAGGATGCGCACGCTGCCCACGACCGTGACCAGGGCCAAGGCGATCGCGGTCCATACGGCCATGCTCATCGCGTGCCCTCCACTGCATCCAGGTAACGTTGCGCCATCGGGTCCGGCGCGCTGCGCCGCTCCAGCTGTGGCAACGGACGCAGCAGCGCACGCCACAGCTGCGCACGCAGGGTGGTGCGGCAGGTAGTGCAGTCCGGAGCCAGGCGCAGCTCCTCGATCGCCGCCGCCAGGCTGAGCGGATCGGACAGCCGCGACTGATGGCGGCCCAGCCACTGGCTCAGCGCGTCCAGGTCCGGCGTGCTGTTGGCGTCGGCCAGCTGCTGCCAGACCGCCACGATGGCTGGATCGGGTGCGTCCACGGGGATGATGGTCGAGGTACGGCTGCCGATATCGGTACGGTCACCGCTCATGCGGCGGCTCTCGTCGATGGGCGGCAGCTCCGGTCCCACGCGGGCCAGGTAGATGCGTTCGGCCTGCTGGACCTGCTTGATGAAGGCCAGCGCCTTGTTGGCGAACGGCAGTGCGCGCTCCGGCTGGCCCTGCCGCAGCTCGCCTTCCGACGACCACATCTGGTCCAGCGCCGCCTTCAGGATCGCGCGGGTCTGCGGATCCAGCAGGGTGGCTGCTTCGGCATGGTCGTGGGTGTGGCCGTATTCGGAGAGCACGTCGGTGGCGGCGCCGAACACGGGCGGGCCGTCGGCCTTGGCGGCGCCATGGTCGTGATCATCGTGGCCGGCCTGCGCACCGGTGGCTTCGTGGTCATGGTCATCCGCGTGATCCGCCCCAGGCGCGTCGCTGGTCGGCAGGCTGTCGCTGGTCGGCGGCGGCTTGGCCCCGCCTTCGCTCTCTTCGCCCAGGAACTGACCATAGCGAAGGCGCAGGATGCGCTGGTCCACGCCGATCGCATCGGAGCGCTTCACGAACTCCTCGGCCGGCAGCTGGCGGCGCAGTTTGATCAGCGCTTCAGCGTCGATGATGATCTGGCGCTGGCTGCGGAAGTACGCCGGCAGCGTCTTCTTGACCATGCCTTCCAGGTCCGCGCCCAGCACCTGTTCTTCGCTGGGCAGGCGCAGGATCAGGCTGGTGCTCTGCGCGGTCTGCGCCGTGGGCGTGCGGTTGTCGCGGACCTGCAGCTGCGCGATCACATCGTTGCCCGGCCCTGCACCCAGCGCCGCCAGGTCCAGCGTGCGGGCGAAGCGGCGCTGCGTTGCCGGGCCGGTGCCGGTCAGCGCGATGCGCTGCTCGCGGAAGGTGATGTTCTCGCCGCTGCCCTGCGCCAGGGTGAGGTGCAGCTCGGCGTTGCTGGCCACGCCGAAGTCATCGGTGGCCTCGAACTGCAGCGTCCATTGGCGCTGGCCGGGCGTGGCCAGCACCAGTGTGCGGTCCGGCGCGATCACCCGCACGCTGGGCGGGCGGTCGGCAACGACGTCGAGGCGATGGAGCTTGGGCGCGGTCAGTGCCGGCTCGGTGACGATGCGGTACAGCGTCGGCCTGGCGGCCTTCCACTGCGCCACCCATCCGTCGCCGTCGCGGCGCAGAGCGATGCGTGTGCCGTCGTGCAGCTGCAGTGCGGCCTGTGTGGGCTGTGCGCTGAAACGCAACGACCATTCCAGCGCGCTGCCCTGCACCACCTTGGCATCCAGTGCTGTCTGCGTGCGCAGGGCCTGCCCGGTGTAGCCCGGTGCCTGGATCTGCAGCCGGGACGACTGCAGCCTGGGCGGCTGCGCCGCGCTGGCAGGAGGCGTAGCACGGTCGGGAAGCGCCGGCAGCGGTGTGCCCGGCGCGGGCCAGCCTACGGCGAGCGCGGCCACCAGCATTCCGCCACACCATGACAAGGCCAGCCAGCGCTTCGGCCATGCGGCGCGCAGATCCGGCGGCGCGGCCTGCAGCGCGGCGGTGATGCGAGCGTGCTGGCGTTGCTGCAGGGGATTCAGTGTGGCGCCATCGGCGAACAGAAGGTCGGCGCTGTCCTGGGCGATGGCATGCGTGTCCAGCTGGCGCACCAGCCAGTGCCGGTCCAGCCGCCGCGCGCGCCGGGTGGCGGCACCCGCGACGGCCAGCAGGGTGGCCAGCAGCACGATGGAGCCGATATTGATGCCCGCCACGCGCGCAGCGCTGGCGGTGATGGCCAGCGCCAGCGGCACCAGCAGAAGCGCGGTGATCCACCACCGCCGGCGACGCGCGCGCTGCCATGCACGCTGAACGTGGTTCATGCGCTCGCCCCGCGTCGCGGTGCGGTGGCCATCCAGCGTTCCAGCGCGAACAGCAGCACGATCAGCACCAGCAGCCACGGCGCAAGATCGCGCGGCTGTGCCAACGGGGCAGGGGCGCCGCTCAGCGGTGCGTGCGTGGCGGCAGGCGCCAACTGCGGCGGCGGTACCGGCTGCAGTTGTTCCAGCAGGCGGCGCGGGAACGACGGCTCGCGCAGGATCGGCAGCGCGTCGGGCGAGAGCGCTGCAGTGAAGCGCAGTACCTGGCCGCGACCGAGTGCGTGGCGCACGACGGCGGCGTTGCCGTTGTCGTCCTGAAGCACCGTCGACCCCGTGCCGGGGGCCAGTCGGGTCGAAACGCCCAGCACGCTGCCGCCGGCCCGCACCCAGGCCTGCCAGGCCGGCGGCGGTGGCGCATCGGCCAGCCACACGCCGACCTGCCCGTCTTCCGGCACGGCAGCGGCGGCGAGCGCCGGGGGCAGCACCTGCCCGCTCCACGCGCGCTGCAGGGCATCGAGCACGCGCAGCGCCGAGGGTGTGTGGGCCGTGCCGGCGACGCGCAGCTGTGGCGCGGGGTTGCGCGCCGGCGCAGCCGCCGCCATGGCCACGGGTCGCCATTGCACGGCACGCGACAGCCGCGGGCGCTCGCCATCGAGTCCCGGCATCGGATCGGGGACGTATACGGTCAATGCCGTGCCCTTCGGCAGCGTCTGATCCAGCTCGCGCAGCAGGCTGGCAAGGGGTTGTGCAGACGCCGGCACCGCCTCCCGCAGCGGCGGGAATCCGGCCGCCAACCAGCGTCCTTCGCTGCCCTCAGGCAGCGAAGGCGGGCTCAGTCCAGGCGCGACCACCACCCACGGCGGCGTCTGTACCGGCGCACCCTGCAGCAGCGGGCGCGCCAGCAGAATGGCCAACGCAGCCAGCAGCAGCAGGCGAACCAGCAGCAGTGGCCATTCGTCGAATCGGACGCGCTGGCGCGGGCGTGCCTTCGCGCGCAGCCAGCGCAGCGCGGCGAACTCCAGCGGTGCGTAGTGATGGCGGCGCGCCAGGTGGATCAGCAACGGCACCAACAGCGACGCCAGCGCCAGCAGCCCCAGCGGGAACAGCAGCGACAGGCTCATCGCGCACTCCCGGCCAGCATCCGCAGCGGCGCATCCAGTGGTTGGTCGGTATGAGTCACCACATGGGCAACGCCGCCGCGCTGCAGCCGTGCCTGCAGCATGCGCTGCGCCTCGGCGAAGCGGGCCAGATAGTCCGTGCGGATCGCGCGGCCATCGCCCAGCAGTTCCTCGCCGGTTTCCGGGTCGCGGAAGCGGTGCCCGTCCTGGAAGGGAAAGTCGCGCTCGTCGGCGGTCAGGACCTGCAGCTGCACCACGTCGCGGCGGGCGGCGGCCAGACGCTCCAGCAGCACGGTGCCGGTGTCGTCAAAGCCGTCGCCGAGCGCGACCAGCAGGTCGTTGGCCTGCACCCGCTCCCACACCGGGCGCAGCGCGTCGGCGGCCGGCCACGCGCCGCTGGCGCGGAGCCGATGCAGCAGCAGGTGGATGCGGTCGCGCTGGCGTGCACCGCTGCCGGACGGTACCAGGTGCACGCCTTCCCCATTGACCGCGATCAGGCCGAAGCGGTCGCCCTGCTGCAGCGCCAGCTCCACGATGCAGGCGGCGGTGGCGCAGAGGTGATCCAGCCGCGACAGGTCGGGCCGCGCGCGATCGCGCTGGCCCGCGGACGCCGTCGCGTCGATCAGGATCCAGATCGTGACCGGGCTTTCGCGCTCGGATTCGCGCACGAAGAAGCGGTCCGACCGCGCGTACAGCTTCCAGTCGATCTGGCGCAGTTCGTCACCTGGCTCATACGCCCGGTACTGCGCAAACTCCAGACCGGCACCGCGGCTGCGGCTGGCGTGCTGGCCGATGCCCTTCGCACCGCTCGCACGCCGCGGCAACAGCCGCAGCGCCTTCAGGCGGCTGCGGACATCGGCGGGGATGGCGATAGGGGCGTGCGGGCTCACGGCAGGCTCAGGCAGGGAACGGCACGGCCTGCAGCAACGCGGCGATCACATCGTCGGCGCTCTTCTGCTCGGCCTCGGCGGCGAAGGACAGCAGCAGGCGATGGCGCATGACCGGGGCGATCAGCGCCTGCACGTCCTCGCGGGTGGCGGCAAAGCGTCCCTGCAGCAGTGCCCGTGCCTTGGCCGCCAGCACCAGCGACTGCCCGGCGCGCGGGCCAGCGCCCCACTTGATCCAGTGGTTGACCGCGTCCGGCGCGCCGGTGCCGGGCCGGCTGGCGCGCACCAGCCGGGTGATCCAGCTGAGCACGTCATCGCTGACATGCACCTGGCGCACGGCGCCCTGCAGCGCCAGCACATCCTCGGCGTGCATCACTTTCGGCACGGCGCTACTGCTGCTGCCGGTGGTCTGCACCAGGATGTCGCGCTCTTCCTGTTCGGTGGGGTAGTCCACCCGCACGTGCAGCAGGAAACGGTCCAGCTGGGCTTCCGGCAGCGGGTAGGTGCCGGCCTGTTCGATGGGATTCTGGGTGGCCAGCACGAAGAACGGCGCGGGCAGGGCGTAGGTGGTGCCGGCGTAGCTGACCGTGCGCTCCTGCATCGCTTCCAGCAGCGCGGCCTGGGTCTTGGGCGGGGTGCGGTTGAGCTCGTCGGCCAGCAGCAGGTGGGTGAAGATCGGGCCCTGCTGGAAGCGGAAGTGACGGTGGCCGGTACCGTGGTCTTCCTCCAGCAACTCGGTGCCCAGGATGTCGCTGGGCATCAGGTCGGGGGTGAACTGCACCCGCCGGAACTGCAGCTCCAGCGCCTGGCCCAACGAGCGCACCAGCAGCGTCTTGCCCAGCCCTGGCGCACCTTCCAGCAGCACATGGCCACCGGCCAGCAGGCCGATCAGCAGCTGCTCCACCACGTCATGCTGGCCGACCACGGCCTGCCCCAGCGCATCGCGCAGCGGCTGCAATTTTGCCAGGAGGTGATCAATCGGGCTGTGATTCTGCATAAAACACTCGCGGGGATAGGTGTAGAGCCAGGTCCTGCCTGGCTGCACGGAAACAATGGAGAATCAATTGTTCAACGCATACATCACGATGTTGACGGCAAAACGGGTGTTGTCTTCGGCCAGGAACCGTTTGTTGCGCCAGTCGTAGTCCCACTCGCAGCCGTAATCCTTGTTGCTGTAGAGCACGCCCAACCGACCGTCGACCTCGATGCCCTTCAGGTAATCGTGCACCAGGTCGTCGCCCCAGCCATTGAGCTCGAAGCCGGTGGCCGGCGGCCCGTCCGGGAAACGGAAGAAGCTCCGGTACAACGCGTGGTTGTTGGGCAGCTTCTTCAACGCGGCCGCGCCGAACAGCTTGGCCATCTGTGCCTCGAACGACTTGGCGAACAGGCCGTCGATATCGTGGTTGCAGTCATCCACGAACACGAAGCCGCCGTTGCGCACATAGCGCACGAAGTTCTGCCGTTCGGCCGCATTGAATTCGACCAGCGTATGCCCGGCCAGGTAGCAGAACGGCGCTTCCAGCATGCGCGGGTCCGACAGCGCGACCACGTGTTCGGTCGGATCGACCCGCAGCGAGGTGTAATCGATCAGCGAGGTGACCACGTTGGACGGCATGCGCGCATCCACGTCCCAGTCGCCGGAATCGTACTTGAGGCGGGTGAACCAGAAGTCGTACCGCCCGGCCTGCGCACGGGCGAACGAGGGCAGGGCCGCCAGGGCGGCCCCGCCAAGCATCAACCGCAGGAACTGCGCGCGGTTCATCGCCGCGCGGCGTCCCCAGGGCGGCCGCTGCTACCGCGTTCCATCAGACGGCGTCGGACAGCGAGGTGAAGGTGAAGTCGCGCAGCTTCATCGGCGGAATCATCATCACGAAGCTCGACTCGTCACCGGCCACGCGCACCGGCTTGCCCAGCTCTTCGATGTTGTTGAGCATGATCACCGGCGATTCGTTGAAGCGGAAGTTCTTCACCGGGTACTTGATCTGGCCGTTCTCGATGTAGAAGGTGCCGTCGCGGGTCAGACCGGTGAGCAGCACGGTCTGCGGGTCGACCATGCGGATGTACCAGGTGCGGGTGACCAGGATGCCCTTCTGGGTGCCGCGGACCAGCTCGGCGGTGCTCTTGTCGCCGCCGCTCATCAGCAGGTTGCCCGGGCTGGCGTTGGCGGTCTTGCCCTGCTTCTGCGCCCAGAAGCGCGAGTAGTCCAGGTTGGCGACCTTGCCGTTCTCGATGATGGCCAGCTTGTTGCGCGGCAGGCCCTGCTGGTCCCACGGCAGCACCGGTGCCTCGGGGTGCCACGGATCGGCATACATGTTCACGCGCGGGTCGTAGACCTGCTCGCCGAGCTTGTTGCCGCCGCCCTTTTTGGACAGGAAGCTGCGGCCTTCATCGGCCGAACGCGCGTCGAAGAAGTTCATCATGAAGCTGATCAGGCCGGCGGCCGCCGCCGGTTCCAGGATCACGGTGTACTTGCCCGGCTCCAGCGCCTTGGCCTCGGACGACTCGGTGGCCTTGCGCATGGCGATGCGCACGTCCTGGTCGGCCTTGAAGTCGGCAGCGTCCTTGAGGTTGCGGCCGACCCAGCCCGACCCACGCCCGTCTTCGGTGCGCACGGTGCAGGTGTAGTCGAAGTTGGTGGTGCGTTGGTAGCCGAAGTTGCCATTGCTGTTGGCGGTGGCCTGGAAGCCCTGGCCGTCTTCGAGGAAGCCGGCGGCGATCAGGCCGTTGCCACGGCATGGCGCGATCGAGTCGGCGGCGACCTTGGCGCGGAACGCCGGATCGATGGCCGCGGTGGAGGTGCTGAAGGTGGGGCTGGCGGTGTACGCCTGCTTGCCGATGGCCGGCAGGAACTCCGGGTTCTCCGGGGCCAGCTTGGCCAGGTCTTCGGCGCGGCGCACCACGCGTTCCAGCGCGGCATCGTCGAACTCGTTGATCGATGCGGTACCGACGCGCTTGCCGAACGCCACGGTGACGGCCAGCTCGGTGTTGTCGACGATGCCGCTGGTGGAGACGTTGTTCAGCGCGAAACGGATGTTGCCGTTGATCGAGCCGGCCAGCACCGCGGTGGTCTCATCGGCCTTGGACAGCGCGATGACCTTGTCGAGGATGGCCTTGGCCTGGGCTTCGGTGAAGATACTCATGAATTAAGGCTCCTGACCGGTCAGCCGAGGCTGCGCGCGGTGTTGATGACGTTGATGCCGTTGAAGCGCGCGGTGGACGAGCCGTGCGAGACCGCCGAGACCTGGCCCGGCTGGCCCTTGCCGTCGAAGAACGAGCCGCCCAGGCGGTAATCGCGTTCGTCGGCGACTGCACTGCAGGCGTTCCAGAATTCCGGCGTGCGGATCTGGTAGGCCACGTCCTCGAGCATGCGGGTGATCTGGCCGTTCTTGATTTCATAGAACAGCTGGCCACCAAACTGCGCGTTGTAGCGCTGCTGGTCGATCGAGAACGAACCATCGCCGATGATGTAGATGCCGTTCTCCACGTCCTTGACCAGGTCGGCCACGCTCAGCGGGGTCTTGCCCGGTGCCAGGGAGACGTTGGCCATGCGCTGGAACTGCACGCTGGACCAGGAGTCGGCGTAGCAGCAGCCGTCCGATTCGGTCTTGCCCAGGATATGGGCCTGGTCGCGGATGGTCTGGTAGTCGACCAGCTTGCCGTTGCTGATGAGGTCCCAGCGCTTGGTCTTGACGCCCTCGTCGTCGTAGGCGACGGCGCCGAGGCTGCCGGTCTGGGTCTTGTCGGCGAAGATGTTGACCAGGTCGCTGCCGTACTGGAAGTGCTGCTCGCGCTTGTCCAGGGTGGCGAAGCTGGTGCCGGCGTAATTGGCCTCGTAGCCCAGCACGCGGTCCAGTTCGAGCGGGTGGCCGACGGATTCGTGGATGGTCAGCCAGGTGTGCGACGGGTCGAGCACGAGGTCGTACTTGCCCGGCTTCACCGACGGCGCCTTGAGCTTCTCCTGCGCCTGCTTCGCCGCCGCGATGGCGTCTTCCTTCATGTCGTAGGACGAGCTGTAGTTGACCACGCCATTGGGCGTGAGCACCTTGCCTGCCGCCGCGCCGTCCAGGTATTCGTAGCCCATGCCCATCGGCGAGGACAGGCCTTCGCGGGTGCGGAACTTGCCGCTGGCCTTGTCGATGGCGGTGACCGTCATCGGTGCCCAGATGCGGTGCACGTCCTGGTCGATGTAGGAGCCGTCGGTGGACGCGAAATATTTCTGTTCGTTGACCAGGAACAGCATTGAATTGACGAAGCTGGCACCGGCGCCGATCGCGGCGGCATTGACGTCCAGCAGCAGCTCGACCTTCTCCTTGATCGGTACGTCCATCGCGTTCTTGCGGATCGGCGTCTTCCAGCTCACCTCGCCAACGCCGGGTGCGGCAGCCAGCTGCACCGGCGCGGTCTGCACGCCGGCATTGGCCTTGGCGATGGCCACCGCCTGCTGGGCGGCGCGCGCCACGTCGGTGGGGCTGAGCTGGTTGGTGGCGGCAAAGCCCCAGGCGCCGTTGACGATCACGCGGATGCCCACACCGGTGGATTCGGTGTTGACCACGTTCTGCACCTTGTCCTCGCGGGTGATCACGAACTGGCGCAGGTAACGCCCGATACGCACGTCGCAGTACGTCGCGCCGGCCTGGCGCGCGGAGGCCAGGGCCGCATCGGCCAGGCGCTTCTTCAGCGCCGGGTCGAGCGTGCTGTGCAGCTGCTCGGCGGCGATCACCTTGCCGAAGAACGACGGCACGATGAGTCCGCCAGCAGTAAGCCCGGTCAGGGCAAGGAAGTCACGTCTTTGCAAGGCAGCTCTCCACGTCGGTGTGGGGGGGGCGGAAACAGCGTTGGTTCGATTCTTGCGGGCGCAGCGGTCCAACGGTAGTGACGTTTGGCACGGTGGCCGGGCGGGTCAGCCCAGGCTGCGTGCGGTGTTGATGATGTTGATGCCATCGAAGCGGCTGGTCGCCGAGCCGTGCGACACCGCCGAGACCTGCCCCGGCTGGCCCTTGCCATCGAAGAACGAACCGCCGAAGCGGAAGTCGCGCTCGTCGCAGATCGCCGTGCAGGCGTTCCAGAACTCCGGCGTGCGGATCTGGTAGGCCGCGTCTTCAACCATCCCGGCGATCTGGCCGTTCCTGATCTGGTAGTAGAGCTGCCCGCCGAACTGCGCGTTGAAGCGCTGCTGGTCGATGGAGTACGAGCCGCGGCCATGGATGTAGATGCCGTTCTCCACGTCCTTGATCATGTCGGCCACGCTCAACGGGGTCTTGCCCGGGGCCAGTGAGACATTGGCCATGCGCTGGAACTGCACGCTGGACCAGGAGTCGGCGTAGCTGCAGCCGTGCGATTCGGTTTCCCCCAGCAGGTGCACCTCGTCGCGGGTGGCCTGGTAGTTGACCAGGATGCCGTCCTTGACCAGGTCCCAGCGTTTGGTCTTGACCCCTTCGTCGTCATAGCCGACCGCGCCCAGGCTGCCGGGCGAGGTCTTGTCGGCGAAGAAGTTGACGCGTTCGCTGCCCCAGCGGTAGCCCGCATCCCGCTTGTCCAGGGTGGCGAAGCTGGTGCCGGCATAGTTGGCCTCGTAGCCCAGCACGCGGTCGAGCTCGAGCGGGTGGCCGACGTTTTCGTGGATGGTGAGGAACAGATTGGAGGGGTCCAGCACCAGATCGTACTTGCCCGGTTTCACCGACGGCGCCTTGAGCTTCTCGCGGGCGTGGCGGGCGGCGGCGATGGCGTCCTCGACCGGGTCGTAGGAGTCGCGGTAGGCGGTAAGGCCACCCGGCAGCGCGATCTTGCCGCGCGCGTCGCCCTCGAGGAATTCGTAGCCCATGCCCATCGGCGAGGACAGCCCGGCGCGGGTGCGGAACTTGCCGGTGCTCTTGTCGATCGCGGTGGCGGTGAACGGCAGCCAGATCCGGTGGACGTCCTGGTCGATGAAGGAGCCATCGCTGGAGGCGAAGTACTTCTGCTCGTTCACCAGGAACAGCGTGGAGTTGATGAAGTCGGCGCCGGCGTTGATCGCGGCCGCGTTCAGGCTGAGCAGCAGGTCGACTTTGTCCTGGATCGGCACGGCCATGGCGTTCCGACGGATCGGCGTCTTCCAGCTCACCTCGCCTGCGCCGGTGACCGGGGCCAGCTGCACCGGGCGGGTCTGGATGCTGGCATTGGCCTTGGCGATGGCGGCCGCCTGCGCGACCGTGGCCAGGACCGCCGCCGGGGTCTGCTGGTGGGTGGCGGCGAAGCCCCAGGCGCCGTTGACGATCACCCGGATGCCGATCCCCGACGACTCGCTGTTGGTGACATTCTGTACCCGCGCCTCGCGGGTGATCACCGACTGGTTGAGGTAGCGGCCAATGCGCACGTCGCAGTAGCTGGCCCCGGCCCGTTTGGCGGCGGCCAGTGCAGCTTCGGCCAGCGCTTTGTTGCGGACCGCGTTGACCGGCTCGAGCAGCTGCTCGGCGGCAATCAGGCGGGAGTGCGGCAGCATCAGGCCAGCCAGGCCCATACCAGACAGCGTCAGAAACTCTCGGCGTTGCACAGCTTGCGATTCCCCGGGTAGGCGCCTGCGGAGCGCGGGCGACAATGAACAGCCCTCGACTTTCGGTGGCCCCCGGCGGTGGCACAAGTGACTGCGGTCATGGTTGGATGTGCGTTGTTACGACATTTTGGAAGCGACATGACCCAACAGCGCTGGTCCGAGGCCTGTGAGCGCAACCGCGACCCGATCCTGGCGGCGCTGCGCCCGCACCTGCGCGACCGCCGGCAGGTCCTGGAGATCGGCAGCGGTACCGGCCAGCACGCCAAGTACTTCGCCGCCCAGCTGCCGCACCTGCTGTGGCAGGCCAGTGACCATCCCGACCATCTGCCCGGCATTGCCGAGCGCCTGGCTGGGGCCGCCCTGCCCAACGCGCCTGCACCGTGGCCCCTGCAGGCGGTGCTGGCACCCGTGCCCGGGCTGGCGCCGCTGCCGGCCGACCGGCTGGGCTTCGATGCCGTGTTCAGTGCCAATACGCTGCACATCATGAGCTGGCGGCACGTGCAGGCGTTGTTCGCCGGACTGCCCGCGGTGATGGCCGACGATGCGCTGCTGTGCGTGTATGGGCCGTTCAATTACAACGGTAACTACAGCAGTGACAGCAACCGGCAGTTCGACGGGTGGCTGAAGGCGCGGGATCCGGACTCGGGCATCCGGGATGCCGAGGCGGTGGATGCGTTGGCGGCTGCGCAGGGGCTGGCGTTGATCGAGGACGTCGCGATGCCCGCAAACAACCGGTTGCGGGTGTGGCGGCGCGGGTAATCAGACTTCGCTGGAAAATCTGGCAAGGCATCGCGCGCAGCTGGCGGCGATCTCCTGGACCAGCGTCTCCAGAATGGGATGCGCGATATCTTCGTCTTCCAACTGCAGGCGCTGCTCCTCGGCAACGGCGGGCAGCTCCAGCGCCATGCGGGCCAGCATCTCCATGGCCATGGCCGGCGCAAGGCGCATCGCGGTAGCAGTGGCCTGCCAATCACGCAGCGTGATGTCCCACCAGCGATAGTGGCTGCCAATCTTCATGGCGAGCTTGATCTTGCGCTTCTGAAGCTGTGGGTAGGGCAGGGTGCTGGAAATGTCGTACAGCGGTGCCAGGCGGACCTGCTCGCTGTCCAGAAGCAGCGAGTAGTTCTTGGCGTGGGCATCGGTCCCGCCGATCAGGTAGTTGAAGGCCAACGCGTTGAAGAGCATTGCCACGTCCTGCTGTGGATGGCTGCCGTGCTGCCAGAGGATATCGGCCATGTCTGCCGCGCCCGGCCCGCCCTGATTCTGGTATTTGATCTGCGGCATGACGCCCAGCGCCTGGCAGAAGTCTTCCTGATGAATGCGGGTCCATCCGTCGGCGGTACGCGCGCGGTCGTAGCGTTCGACGCAGATGGCGGACTCGCCCTCGATCTCGATCTTCTCTGAATGCGCGGCCGGCATGCCCATCGCGCGGGCCAGGCGCAGGCAGAACATCTCGTTCTCGACAAAGCCGCCGTAATCGCCGCCGGGTGGTTTGAGGATGTGCGTGGTGGGAATGCGACCGCTGGGCACGGCCCAGCCATCATCCAGTTTAAGCAGGGCAATCTTGGCCTGCGCACCGGCAAGACTGAACTGACCGATATCACCGAGCCAACGCCCACTGCCAACGTCGCGCCGGACCTGTGAAAGGCGCGAGGCGACCTGCGCGTCGCTCAGGGGCTCGATACCATCGGCTTGGCCTGCAATGACCGCCTCTACGCGGTCGGGGGCAACGAACTGGACGGCGCCAGCGCAGTCCTCGCCCACGTGTGCAAGCAGGGAAACAGGATTGCGAGCCGAAACGTGGAAGCGCGACGCCCAACCCTGCAGCGTGGTGTCGTTGTCAGGCAGCAGTCCCCATGCGACGGCCGCTACTGCGCGGGGCGCGTGGAATGCGGCGGTCAGCGGCAGGCACAGCGACAACGGGAAGGCGCCGCCAGCGTCCCGCCACTCCGGGCTGTACGCGAAGTGTGGGGTGCCGTGTGCATCCTGCCGCAACGTGCCCATGGGTACACCCTGCATCAGCACGTGCAGGCTCATTTCGTCGTCCGACGCTTACCCGCATACGGCTTGGGCGTCTCGTGGACGCTCGGCGTCTCCTCGGTGCGCTGGCTACCGGTGGCGGCGCGCGCGCGTTCCAGGATCTGGGCATACGACAACGGCGCGCGATGGGGGGCTGCCCGGGGCGATGCCCCAGGAACCTCGCGGTGGTGGTCGAGGATGTCATCCAGCCCGGCGCTGGGGATCGTGATACGGGCGGCCTCCGCCTGCTGATCCACGGCAGCCAGCTTCAGGCCAAGCACGTTCATGACCCGCAATACCAACTGCAGCTCTGCACGCGGTTTGCCTTTTTCGATATCCACAACCCATTGGCGGCTGACGCCGCATTCATCGGCCAGGCGCGCCTGGTCCCATCCCAGTGCCTTTCGGCGCTGCCGGATGATGTTGCCTACATCTTCCGCTGTCCTGAACATTGCCATGACGGGAATGTAACCGAGCGAACACACTCCCGCAAGTGTCTTCGAACGCGGACATTTCAATGACAGAGGGCGATTCCATCTGTCCATTCAATTGCCGTGTCTTCGATCGACTACATTTCCCGCGAAGTCACCGATCGAAGATATTCGTGGAATATCTGCGTTCGGTGACATTTCCCTGGCGTCGCGGGGCAACCTGTGGGTTGCCTTTTGCGAAGGCACCCCATGTGTTGCGTCCCGTGTTGGGCAGGGGGGTTACGCCACCTGCACGATATGCAGCGCCTTGGGGTTGCGCCACTGCGCCAGCAGCGTCGCTTCACGCGCCTTGGCCTTGTTCAGGTGCGCTTCCTTTACATGACCATAGCCGCGGATGTGCTCGGGGATACTGGCAATCTCCACCGCCAACGCCACGCGGTCATCGCTCAGCCCCTCCAGCAGCACCGCCACGGTCTGCTCGTAATCGGCGATCAGCTGGCGCTCGCCCCGGCGCTCTTCGGTGCGGCCGAAGACGTCGAACGTGCCGCCGCGCAGGAACTTCAGCTTCGCCAGCAGACCAAAGGCCTTGAGCATCCACGGCCCGTACTCCTGCTTGATCAGCCGGCCCTGCTCGTCCTTCTTCGCGAACAGCGGCGGGGCGAGGTGGAAGCGCACTTCGAAGTCACCCTCGAACTGCTGCTGCAGGCGGCGCTGGAAGTCGCCGCTGGTGTACAGGCGCGCCACTTCGTACTCGTCCTTGTAGGCCAACAGTTTGAAGTAGTAGCGGGCCACGGTCTCGGTCAGGGCGGTGCTGCCGGCCTTGTCCCATTCCACCGCACGCACCTTCTCCACCAGCTGGCGGTAGCGGGCGGCGTAGGCGCTGTCCTGGTAGTCGGTGAGGAAGCGCACGCGGCGCTCCACCAGCTCGTCCAGCGAGCGCGACAGGCGCTCGTCGTCCAGCGGCAGGAAGGCCACGTCGCCGCTTCCGCCATGCCCCGGCAGGCCGCGCAGCTCGCGCTCGTCGCCGGTCTCGCGCGGCGCCGCAGTGGCGCCCCATTCGTTGCCTTCCCATTCGCCCGGCGGCAGGTCATGCAGCGGACCTGGCGTGCGTTCGGCATCGGTGTGGCCGTTGCGGACCAGACCGGCGGCCTGCTGCACCGCCTGCGGATCGACAGCGGCCAGTCGGCCCCATGCGAACGCCTGCTGGTTCATGGCCACCGCCGCGCCGTTGAGCTCCACGGCACGCATCAGCGCCTCGAACGAGATCGGCACCAGCCCCTGCTGCCAGGCGTAGCCCAGGATGAACAGGTTCGACGCGATCGCATCGCCGAGCAGCGCGGTGGCGAGCTGGGTGGCATCGAGCAGCAGTGGCTCGCGGCCGCCCAGCGCCACGCGGATGCCGGCGATGATGTCGGCGGCGGGGAACTGCATGTCCGGGCGGGTGGTGAAGGTGCCCGGCATTGCTTCATACGTATTGAGCACCACCTGCGAACGCTCGGCGCGCACCTTGGACAGCGCCCAGTAGTCGTTGACCACCACCATGTCGCAGCCCAGCACCAGGTCCGCTTCGCCGGCCGCGATGCGCACTGCATGGATGTCCTCGGGGGTCCGGGCGATGCGGATGTGGGTGGTCACCGCGCCGCCCTTCTGGGCCAGCCCGGTCTGATCGAGCACGCTTGCGCCCTTGCCCTCCAGGTGGCCGGCCATGCCCAGCAGTGCGCCGATGGTGACCACCCCGGTGCCACCGACGCCGGTGATCAGGATGTTCCAGGGCTGCTCGAGCGTGGTGCGGAAGGTCGGTGCGGGCAGGTTGTCGAGCAGGGCGCTGCGCTCGCTGCGCGACCCCTTGCGCAGCTTGCCGCCGTGCACGGTGACGAAGCTTGGGCAGAAGCCGGTGGTGCAGGCATAGTCCTTGTTGCAGTTGGACTGGTCGATGTCGCGCTTGCGCCCGAACTCGGTTTCCTTCGGCAGCACCGACACGCAGAAGCTCTTCTGCCCGCAGTCGCCGCAGCCTTCGCAGACCAGCGAATTGACCACCACGCGCTTGGGTGGATCCACCAGCTTGCCGCGCTTGCGGCGGCGGCGCTTCTCGGTGGCGCAGGTCTGTTCGTAGATCAGGATGCTGGTGCCCTTCACCTCGCGCAGCTGCTTCTGCACTGCATCGAGTTCGGCGCGGTCGTGGAATTCCACGCCGTCCGGGAACAGCTCGCGCTTGTTCCACTTGCCGATCTCGTCGCTCACCAGCACGATCGTCTGCACGCCTTCGGCGCGCATCTGGTGGGCGATCTGCGGCACGGTCAGGGTGCCGTCGACCGGCTGCCCGCCGGTCATCGCCACCGCATCGTTGTAGAGGATCTTGTAGGTGATGTTCACCCCGGCGGCGATCGCCTGGCGGATCGCCAGCGAACCGCTGTGGAAATAAGTGCCGTCGCCGAGGTTCTGGAACACGTGCTCGGTGTCGGTGAACGCCGCCTGCCCGGCCCAGGTCACGCCTTCGCCGCCCATGTGGGTGAAGGTGTCGGTGCTGCGGTCCATCCAGGTGACCATGTAATGACAGCCGATGCCGCCCAGCGCACGCGAACCGTCCGGCACGCGGGTGGAGGTGTTGTGCGGGCAGCCCGAGCAGTAATGCGGCACGCGCGGGAAGCTGGCGCGCGGCAGCGCAAGCTCGGCTTCCTTGGCGTCCATCCAGCGCAGGCGCTGTTCGATGGATTCATTGGTGAAGAAGCGCTGGATCCGGCGACCGATGACACCGGCGATCGTGGCAGGCGTCAGTTCATTGGTGGACGGCAGGATCCACGTGCCCTGCTCGTCGTACTTGCCGACGATCGACGGACGCGGGCCGGCGCTGGCCGGCCAGTTGTAGAACTGTTCCTTCATCTGGCGCTCGATGAAGGCACGCTTCTCCTCCACCACCACGATGTCTTCCAGCCCCTGTGCGAAGCGCGCGATGCCGTCCGGCTCCAGCGGCCAGGTCATGCCGACCTTGTACACGCGGATGCCGATATCGGCGCAGGCGCGTTCGTCCAGGCCCAGGTATTCCAGCGCCTGCAGCACGTCCAGGTAGCTCTTGCCGGTGGTGACGATGCCCAGCCGCGCGCGCGGCGAGTCCATCACGACGCGGTCGATGCCGTTGGCACGGGCGAAGGCCTGGGCGGCCTTGACCGCATAGCGGTGCAGGCGCATTTCCTGGTCCAGCGGCGGGTCGGGCCAGCGGATGTTGAGGCCACCGGCGGGCATCTCGAAGTCTTCCGGCAGCACGATCCGGCGCGCGAACGGATCGACCTGCACCGACGCCGAGGATTCCACGGTTTCGGCGATGGTCTTGAAGCCGATCCAGCGCCCGGTGTAGCGGCTCATGGCCCAGCCAAGCAGGCCCATGTCCAGGATGTCCTGCACACCGGCCGGGTTCAGCACCGGCATCATCGCGCTCACGAATTCATCTTCGCTGCCGTGCGGCAGGGTCGAGCTGCGGCAGGCATGGTCGTCGGCGGCCAGCGCCAGCACGCCACCGTGCACCGAGGTGCCGGCGGCGTTGGCATGCTTGAACACGTCGCCGCAGCGGTCCACGCCCGGGCCCTTGCCGTACCACATGCCGTAAACGCCCTGGACCCTGGCGCCCGGGAACAGGTTGGTCTGCTGGGTACCCCAGACCATGGTGGCGCCCAGGTCCTCGTTGAGGCCGGGGGTGAACTTCACCCGGGCCGCGTCCAGGTGCTGGCGGGCCCGCCACAGCTCCAGATCGAAGCCGCCCAGCGGGCTGCCGCGGTAGCCGCTGATGAAGCCGGCCGTGTCCAGCCCGGCCGCCTGGTCACGCAGCCGCTGCATCAGCGGCAGGCGCACCAGCGCCTGTACGCCGCTCAGGTAGATGCGGCCGTCGGTCCGGGTGTACTTGTGATCCAGCGTGTACCCGTCGTCCAGGCCGCCAGCGGCGGGAGCATTGGCGGACGAGGGGGAGGTGAGTTCGGCGGTACTGGTCATGGCTGGCCCGGAATGACGGCTGGCACGGCCCCACGGGTGCGGCCGGAAAGGCCCGGATTGTACCAGTCGCGCCATTTCGGCCCGGCAGCACTCGCATCCGGGGGCGTGCTGCGGTTAGGATCGGGGAGGGAGGTTGTTGTGACAACCTGGGGGAGTTTGTATGGCAGTGGCAAGAAAAAGGCTCGCCGGCCTCGTGCTGGCGGCTGGGGTGACGGTGTTCGGGGCGGCAGCGCAATCGCTGCCGGTGCTGCAGGAGTTCTACTTCGATGACGATGTCGCCGCCGTGGCGCCCGTGGTCGTGCCTGCTGACAGCGCCGATGTCGTCGATCAGTTGATGAAACAACGCGAACGCGGGCGCAAGGCACTGGAAGCAACCGTGCAGCTGGCCAGCGTGGCCTATGCGCAGGGGCGTCCGGAACTGGGGCGCGAGCTCTACGCGGATGCCGAGAAGACCGCGCCGGCCAGCTCGGCACAGGGCCGCATGGTGCGCTGGAACCACGGCTGGGACCTGTTCCGCCAAGGCGATGCCGAGGCGGCGTTGGCGCAGTGGCACAGTGCCCAGAGCGGGATGCGTGGCAACCCGTCGTGGGTACCGCCGACCTTCGCGCTGGCGCTGTGGCAACTGGGGCGCAAGGACGAGGCGGTGAAGTGGTATGCCGCGGCCGTGCGCACCGAGCCGCAACGCTGGAGCAGCAGCGCAGGCTTCGCACAGCAGTTGCCGACCTGGCGCGACACCGAGCGCGCCAGCCTGGCCGACGTGCAGCAGGCGTGGGCGGCACAGCCCCCGGCCTGGCCGTAAGCGCGGGTACCACCGCCGGCTTCGACCAAGGTCGGAGCCGGCATCGCGGTGACTTCCGCTAGGCTGGCGCGATGGCCTTCGATGCATTCGCGCTGATCCTGACCATGCTCGGCCTGGGCATGCTGTTCGCACGGCTGCGCGCGCTGCCCGACAACAGCGCCGAGGTGCTCAACCGGGTGGTGCTGCTGGTATGCCTGCCCGCGGCGGTACTGACCTACGTGCCGCGCCTGGTGCTGGATGCCAGCCTGGTCGGGCTGATGGCCACGCCGTGGTTGTTGATGCTGGTGACGGTGGCCCTGGTCAGTCTGGCCACGCGCGTGTTCGGTTTCGCCCGCGACGTGCATGCGGTGCTGCTCATCTGCGTGGCCTTGGCCAATTCCAGTTTCATCGGCTACCCCATGGTGCGCGCGCTGCTGGGCGACCACGCGTTGCCGTATGCGGTGGTGTACGACCAGTTCGGCACCTTCGTGCTGCTGTCTACGTTCGGGCTGTACGTGATTGCCCGCTACAGCGGCGACACACCGCCGACGGCGCGCCAGGTGCTGGCCCGCATCGCAGGCTTCCCGCCGCTGTGGGCGTTGCTGTTCGCGCTCACCCTGATGCCGGAGCAGCCCCCGGCCTGGATTGGCGCCGGGCTCAAGCAGCTGGCCGATGCGATGCTGCCGCTGGTGATGCTGGCCGTGGGCCTGTCGATCCGGCTGCGGCTGTCGCGCGGAGAACTCACGCCGCTGGGCATCGGCCTGCTGTTGAAGCTGGTGCTGATGCCCGCGCTGGCCCTGCCGATCGCCTGGGCCTTCGGCCTGCAGGGCGCCATGTTGCAGGTGAATGTGCTGGAATCGGCGATGCCGACCATGATCACCGCCGCAGCGCTGGCGATCTCGCACCGCCTGGCGCCCCGGCTGGCTGCGGCGATGGTGGGCTACGGCATTCTGCTTTCGCTGCTGACCCTGCCGGCGTGGGTGTGGGTGTTGGAGAGCGTGGAGCGGACGGGGTAGGTCCGCTGCTTCAAACGCAGCGGACTAACAGTCCGCTCTACAGTCGGCTCTACAGTCCGTACCGGTCGGCGCTACTCATCCGCGCTGACCGTTCGGCCGCGCGCCCAGTCGCGCAGCGCGTTGACCTGTTCGGCCATCAGCACCGACAGCGGGCGGCTGCCGCGGATCTCGGTCATCAGCAGCTCGGTGTCCAGCGTGCGCTCCTCGGCGTGTGCCGCGTACAGCCCGGCCACCACCGCCTGCTCGATCTCCGCGCCGGAGAAGCCATCGCTGGCCGCAGCCAGTGCCGGCAGCGCGAAGTCGTCGGCGTTGAGCTGGCGCCGGCCCAGATGCAGGCGCAGCAGTTCCACCCGGGTGTTGGCATCGGGCAGGTCAACGAAGAAGATTTCGTCGAAGCGGCCCTTGCGCAGCAGCTCGGCCGGCAACTCGTGGACCTGGTTGGCGGTGGCGACGATGAATACCGTGCTCTTGCGCTCGGCCAGCCAGGTCAGCAGGTGGCCCAGCACGCGCCGGGATACGCCACCGTCCTCGCCGCCGCTGGCCAGGCCCTTCTCGATCTCGTCGATCCACAGCACGCACGGCGCCAGCTGTTCGGCCGAGGCCAGCGCGTCGCGCAGGTTCTTCTCGGTTTCGCCGTGGTACTTGTCGTACAGGCTGCCGAAGTCCAGGCGCAGCAACGGCACCCCGAAGCCGGCGGCGGTGGCCTTGGCCAGCATCGACTTGCCGCAGCCCTGCACGCCCAGCAGCAGCATGCCCTTGGGCGGGTCAAGCCCGGCGGGGCCCTGGCCGCCCAGGAACACCGGCCGGCGCTGGTTGACCCACCGCTTGAGCCGGTTGGCCCCGGCCACGTCGGCGAAGCGGGTGGTGTCATATTCGTAATGCAGGTGCCCGGCGCGGTTGAGCAGCTCGAACTTCAGCTTGGCCAGCTGCGGCAGGTCGTCTTCCCGGATCGCGCCGTCGGCGAAGATCAGCTGGCGGGCGATCCGGCGGGCATCGACCAGGCTCAGGCCGCGCAGGTTGTGCAGGATCTTCTTGACCGCGTCGTTGTCGACCTCCACGCGGCGACCGCCGTTCTCGCGCGCATAGGCGGCCACTTCCTCGCGCAGCATCTTGAGCAGCGCGTTGGGGTCGGGCAGGCGCGGGTTGAAGCGGGTTGCCAGCGCTTCCAGCTCGGCCGGCAGTTCCACCTTGGCACCGACCAGCACCAGCACATGGGCCTCGCAATGACGGCGCTGGATCAGGTCGCGCAGTGCGCGTTGGTGGCTGGCATAGCCCAGGTAGGGGTGGAAATCGAGCAGCAGGTAGATGCCCCGCTGGTCGGCCTGGCGGATCATCTGCAGCGCCGAGCTGGCGTCGGGCGGACCGACCGCGTCGTCTTCGCGGTCCATGTCGATACGGCGCAGGCCTTCGGTGATCGACCAGCGGTGCAGCGCCCGCCAGACATGCATCAGGGTCTGGCGGAACAACTCAACAACGCGGCCCTCATCCTGGGTCTCGATGATGATCAGTGGGGTGTTGGCGCGGATAAGCGCGCTGAGATCCTGTAACTCGCTCATACCGGCATGCAGTCCATTGGATTGCGCACGATAGCAAAGCGCCGGGGCATGCAGGAGGTTCAGCCGCGCGACTATCTCCATCACGGACGGCGGTGTACGCTCGGGACACGTTCCCCGGAAGCGAGGCTGGCATGAAGACGATCCTGGTAGCCGGTTCCAAGGGTGGGGTGGGTAAATCCACCGTCGCCACCCACCTGGCGGCGCAGGCCGCCCTGGCCGGCAAACGGACCGTGCTGGCCGACGCCGACCCGCAGGGCTCCAGCACACGCTGGGCCGAACGCCGCGCGGGACTGGAAAGCGCCGTGCTGCCCATCGACGCCACCGGCAAGAACCCCCTCAAGAAGGTGCCCGGCGATACCGAGGTGCTGGTCATCGACGCCCCCGCCGGGGCCCGGGCCGGGGACCTGCAGGCCTTCCTGGACGTCGCCGACGCCGTGGTGGTGCCGGTGCTGCCCTCGGCGCTGGACATCGAGGCCATCGTCGGCTTCCTCAACAGTCTGTCCAAAGTGCCGCGCGTGCACAGCCGCAAGCTGCCGGTCGGGCTGGTGCTCAACCGCACCAAGCCGTGGACCCAGACCTCCCGCCAGGCCTCGCAGATGCTGGAGGAATGGCCGTACCCGGTGGTCGCCCAGCTGCGCGACAGCCAGGGCTACGTCGTGATGACCGGCCTGGGCCGGAGTCTGTTCGATTACCGCTCCGCGCAGGTGCGCGAGCACCAGAGTGACTGGGAGCCACTGTTGCAGTGGTTGAATAACGCCTGATCAGAAAGAGAGCCTTATGCGAGAACTGATACTGCTGCGCCATGCCCACGCCGAACCTGCCGGTACCGGCCAGGCGGACCTGGACCGCCCCTTGTCGCCGATCGGCCTGGCCGAAGCCGAGGCGGCCGGCCGCTGGCTGAAGGAAAACAACTTTCGACCCGATTGCGTGTTGTGTTCCCCCGCGCGCCGCACCCGGGAGACCCTGGAAGCGGTGCTGGACATCACCGGCTATGTGGAGCAGAAGCTCGAAGACGCCGTCTACGAGGCCACGCCCGGCACCCTGATCGGCCTGGTGGCCGACCGCAGTGATGTCGAACGGTTGATGGTGGTCGGGCACAACCCTGGCCTGGAACGGCTGGTGCCCTTCCTCACCGAAGGCACCAGCAGCGATGGCCGCGGCATGCCACCGGGCGGCGTTGCCATCCTGACCTTCGAGGACGACGTTGCCATCGAACCCGGCGTGGCCAAGCTGACCAAATTCTGGTGGCCGTAAGCCGTGGCAGCAGTACGCATCCTGTTGAGCTGTCTGTTGGGTCTGGCGGCGGGGGCGGCGTACGCCGAGCCCCCGGTGCCGGCCTTGCCCCCGGCCCAGACCACGCCAACGCGGGTCCTGGAGCTGGATACGGCACGCTCGCGCTTCGGCTTCGAAATCCGTACCCGGCTGGGCCAGCGCATCGAGGGCGTGTTCCCGCGCTTTGAAGGGCGCATCGACGTATTGCCCGATGGCCGTCACCAGGTCCACCTGCGCATGTTCACCGGGTACGTGGAGATTCCGGGCAAGGCCCGGTACACCGGCTGGATGCGGGGCGAGGAGTTCTTCGACGCCGGTCGCTACCCGGTGGTCGAGTTCGATTCGGTGCCATACCTGCCGGATCTGGTCGAAAAGGGCGGCGGAATCCATGGCCGGCTGATCCTGCGCGGCGTGTCCCACCCGGAGACCCTGCAGGTGGAACCGGCGGCGTGCCCCCGGGCCGGGTATGATTGCGACGTGGTCAGCCGCGGTACCGTGCTGCGTGGCCGGTATGGAATGGACAGCTGGCAACTAGCAGTGAGTGATCGAGTGACCTTCGTCTTGCGTGCGCGTCTCAGTGAGGCGCCGAAACCGTGAATCCAATTCTGCGGGTGTTGGTGCTGGCAACGCTGTTGCTGGGCAGCGGCTGTGCGTCGCTGTCCAACGCGCAGCGCGACCGCGCGGCCGGCATTGCGGCCCAGGCCCGCTCCACCGTTGTTGACTGCGACACACCCGACCGCTGCGCGCTTGATTCGCCGCTGCGTGCGCTGGGCGGGCACGCCTTCAGCGAATCGACCGAGGCTGCCCCGCGCCACTACGCCACCATCCTGGACGAGGGCGAGGTGGCCCTGGTGGCCCGCATCAACCTGATCCGCAGCGCCACCCGCAGCATCGACCTGCAGACCTACATCTTCGACAAGGACGACAGCGCCCGGCTGGTGCTGGACGAACTGCTGGGCGCGGCGCGGCGCGGGGTCAAGGTGCGCGTGCTGATCGACCAGCTCTCGGCCATCTCGGACCTGCAGATCCTGGGCGCGCTGGCCAGCAGCCACCAGAACTTCGAGCTGCGCGTGTACAACCCCACCTTCGGCAAGGCGCGGCTGAACTACGCCGACTATGCCGGCAGCGTGCTGTGCTGCTTCCGCCGCTTCAACCAGCGCATGCACAACAAGCTGCTGGTGATCGACGACGCGCTGGGCGTGGTGGGCGGCCGCAACTACCAGGACGACTATTACGACTGGGACAGCGAATACAACTTCCGCGACCGCGACGTGGTGATCGCCGGCCCCGAGGCGCGTGGCATGGCCGCCAACTTCGACGCGTTCTGGCATGCGCCGCGCAGCGTGCCGGCGGAACGTCTCAATGACGTGGGCCGCACGCTGCTCAAGCAGGGTGCCCCGACCATGCCGCCCCTCGACTACCGCCGCCCGGACCGGGTGCAGCAGGTCATCGAGGAAGCCATCGATGCGGAGTACGTGCGCCGTACCTTCGTCGATACCGCGATGCCGGTCGCTTCGGTACGTTACGTGGCCGACCTGCCGCGCAAGCATCGTCGCGAACGCGCCAGCCAGCCTGCCAACGGCCAGCACGTGACCGAGCCGCAACTGGATGCACTGATCTCGGGCGCGCAGACCGAAGTGCTGCTGCAGACCCCGTACCTGGTGCTGTCCAAGCCCGCGCGCCAACTGTTCGAGGCGCTGCGCAAGCGCGAGAAGCCGCCGCGCGTGGTGGTCTCCAGCAACAGCCTGGCCGCCACCGACAACCCGATCGTCTACGCGCTCTCCTACAAGTACAAGCGCCGCAACCTGCGCGAGCTGGGCTTCAACATCTACGAATTCAAGCCGTTCCCGCTCGACGCGCCGGTCGATTACCGCAACCTGGTGCCGGCGCCGTTGGGCGAGGTGCCATCGGGCGACGGCAAGCGCAGCAGCCTGCTCGGTGGCAGCGCCGCCGGCAGCAACGCGCGTGGCAGCGGCAGCGGCAAGAGCAACCGCCGCAGCGACGGCGTTGCCGTACCGCCTGCGCCGGCACCGGCCGGGTTGGAGACCGGCAGCGACACCGCTGCCGACCCCGACCGCCGCCAAGCCATCGGCGGCAGCGCGGTCGAACGCCGCGTGCTGCGCGCCGAAACCCGCCCCTCGTTCCTGGGCACCAAGGCGGTCAACAAGCCGCTGCCGGTGACCCGCAGCGGCGCGCGCATGGGCCTGCATGCCAAATCGCTGGTGGTGGACCGCCGCATCGGCGTGATCGGGACCCACAACTTCGACCCGCGCAGCGAGAACTACAACACCGAGGGCGCGGTGATCATCGACGACCCGGTGTTCGCCGAAGCCCTGGCACAGAGCATCCTGCGCGACATCCACCCCAGGAACTCCTGGACGGTGGCGCCACGGACCAAGCCACCGGTGCTGTCGGGCCTGAATTACAGCGTAGGCAAGGCGTCCGAAGCGCTGCCGGTGCTCGACTTCTGGCCGTGGCGCTACGCCACCGACTATGAGTTCCAGCCGGGTCCGGACTGCCCCGAACCACTGAAACGGCAGGACGCGGGCTTCCACGCCTGCTATACCGCCGTGGGCGATTTCCCGGAGGTCAACGTGGGGCCCAAGTGGTTGCTGGTGCGCATGCTCACCGCGTTCGGCGCCGGCCTGGTGCCGATCCTGTAACCCTTTCAGTCGCACGGAGACGCTGCATGTCCCTGATATTCCGCGAACCGGTCTCGATCGAATCGCTCAACGCACTCAGCCGCAACACCCTGATCGAGCACCTCGGCATCGTCTTCACCGCGGCCGGCGATGACTGGGTGAGCGCCACCATGCCGGTCGACGCGCGTACCCGCCAGCCCTACGGCATCCTGCACGGCGGCGCCTCGGTGGTGCTGGCCGAAACCCTGGGCAGCAGTGCCGGCAACCTGTGCGTGGACACCCGCGAACAGGTCTGCGTGGGCCTGGAGATCAACGCCAACCACATCCGGGCCCAGCGCGCAGGCACCGTTACCGGCACCGCGCGCGCGGTGCACGTGGGTCGCAGTACCCAGGTCTGGGACATCCGCATCGAAGACGAGGCGGGCAAGCTGGTGTGCACCTCGCGGCTGACCCTGGCCGTGGTGCCGGCGGTACGACCGGCCTGAGCGACCCACCCGGTGGACGCTGTGTTGCGCCGGCCGGGCCGGTGCAGGCGGTGACGCTGTGCCGCAGCCGGTCACCCGCTTGACCGACCGCGGCGACTGGCCGCCGGTTGTCATCATTTTGTCCGGGATCCGCTGGCAGACCCCGCGGCGCTCGGGTATCGTTCGCGGATGACTTCCCCCACTTCGGCCTCACGTGGCGGCGTGGCGCGTGTGTGCCGTTACCTGTACCGCGTACCGCTGCTGCTGGTCCACCTGTTGCTGTTCCTGCCGATGCTGCTGATCGCCATGCTGCCGCCGTGGGGTCCCCTGCGCGTGGGCGAACGCACGTTCGAGCATGCCGCGGTGAACGCATGGTCCGCCGGGTTGATGTGGATCTTCGGCTTCCGCCTGCACCGCATCGGCACGCCGCTGCCGGGCGCGGTGCTGTTCGTGGCCAACCATGTCAGCTGGGTCGATATCTCCATGCTGCACAGCCAACGGATGATGGGCTTCGTGGCCAAGCGCGAAATCGCCGGCTGGCCGGTGGTGGGTTGGCTGGCTGCACGTGGGCAGACCATCTTCCACCAGCGTGGCAGCACCGAATCGCTCGGTGGCGTCATGCAGGAAATGGTCGTGCGCCTGCAGGAAGGCAAGGCCGTGGGCGTGTTCCCCGAGGGCCGCACGCGGGGCGGCCACGACGTGGGCCCGTTCCATGCGCGCATCTTCCAGGCGGCCGTGGAGACCCAGGTGCCGGTGCAGCCGGTCGCGCTGCGCTACGGCCGGCACGGTGACGCACAGACCGTGGTGGCGTTCGGACCGAAAGAAAGCTTCTTCGCCAACTTCCTGCGCCTGCTGGGAGAACCGGCACGCCGGGCCGAGGTGCATTTCCTCGCGCCCATCGGTACCCAGGACCTGGAAGGCCGCCGCCGCATCGCCGAGACCTCGCGTGCGCGCATCGTGGCGGCAATGGCTGCCGAGTAACGCGATGGCGCCCCTTCACGCGCCAGGGTTGCGTTCGGGTGCAGGCTCGCGCCCATGTTGACCGCTGCCGATTACCGCCCGCCGCGTTGGCTGCGCAATCCGCACCTGCAGTCGATGCTCAGTTCCAGCCGCATGCGCATGCAGCGCGGCCTGGTGCTGCTGGCCGCCACCGGCGCGCAGACCGACGAACTGATCCTCGATGGCGGCGACGGCGTGCGGCTGCAGGGCTGGCACAGCCGCATCGAAGGCCGCGAACCGGTCGGCATGGCGCTGCTGCTGCACGGCTGGGAAGGCAGTTCCGAATCCAGCTACATGCGCATGACCGCCGCGCGCATGCTCGATGCCGGCTTTGACGTGGTGCGCCTGAACTTCCGCGACCACGGCAACACCCACCACCTCAACCCCGGCATCTTCCACTCCAACCTCATCGACGAAGTGGTGCACGCCGCCGGCGATATCGCCCGGCGCTGGCCGCAGCTGCCGCTGGTCGCGGCCGGTTATTCGCTGGGCGGCAACTTCGTGCTGCGCCTGGCCCTGCGTGCCCCGGCCGCCGGGGTGCCGCTGCGCCGTGTGGCATCGGTGTGTCCGGTGCTGGACCCGGCCATCACGATGGAGAACATCGAGAACGGGCCGGCCATGTACGACTGGTACTTCCGCCGCAAGTGGGCCGGTTCGCTGCGCCGCAAGCGCGACCTGTTCCCCGAGCTGAGCGACTGGGACGACCGCGTGCTCAAGCTGGACATCCGCGCGCTGACGTCCTGGCTGGTCGAACACCACACCGACTTCGGCACCCTGCAGGCCTACTTCGACGGTTACTCGATCGCCGGTGACCGCCTCGCCGGGCTCGAAGTACCGGCCGACATCCTGATGGCCCAGGACGATCCGGTGATCCCCTACGCCACCTTCAACGGCTGGCGGCTGCCGGCGCATGCCCGGCTGGAGATCGCCCCGTGGGGCGGTCACTGCGGGTTCCTGGAGAACTGGCGCGGCGACGGCTTCTCCGAGCGCTGGGTGGCCCAGCGGCTGGGTCTGGAAGCCCTGCGCTGAGCCGGCGGCGGCGCGCCCGGCGGCGTGCTCTACAATCGGGGTTTGACCCCAAGCCGGACCGTCATGCAAGACAAGATTCTCGAAGCCCTGCGCCGCAACGCGGCCGATGAAGCCGTGCAGCTGGCGCGCGAATGGACCCAGACCGAACCGGAGCAGCCGCAGGCGCACCGTTGGCTGGCCCTGGCGCTGCAGCAGCAGGGCCAGTACCCCGAGGCCCTGGAAAGCCTGCAGCAGGCGCTCACACTGGCCCCGGACAACGCCGACCTGCACCTGCTGCACGCCGGCCTGTTGCTGTCGCTGCGTCAGTTCGAGGCCGCCGATTCGGCGCTGGACCGCACCGCCGAGCTGAATCCCAATGCGCTGCCGGCCTACCTCATGCAGGCGCACCTGGCGCTGGGCCGCAACGACGTGGACGAGGCCGAGCGGATCACCCGTACCGCCGCCCGCGTCGACGAAGAGCACCCGGAAGTGGTCGCACTGCTGGGCATGATCGCGCTGCGCCGTGGCGATGGTGATCGCGCGCTGGCACTGCTGTCGGCGGCCAGCCAGGCGATGCCCAACGATCCGCGCATTCTCTATGCCCTGGGGTTTGCCTACCTGGGCAAGGACATGCTGGCCTTCGCCGAGCAGGCGTTCCGTCGCGTGCTGGAACTCAACCCCGGCATCACCTCGCTGCAGGGCCTGCTGGTCCATCTGGCCTTGCGCCAGGGCAATACCGAGTCCGCCGCTGCAACGATGCGCCACGTGCTGTCAAAGCCGGACACCGACACCCCCGCGATGCGTCGTCTGGCCGGTGAGCTGGAGTTGCAGTCCGGGCAGCCGTTGCAGGCCATCGAACACCTGGTACCGGTGCTGGAACAGTGGCCGGCCGACCGCCAGACCCTGCAGTTGCTGCTGATGGCCTGGCAGCGCCTGGGGCGGGAACAGCAGGCCCGCGAGACCCTTGATGCGGCCTTGGCGGGCAACACCGGCGAGCACAACCTGTGGCTGGCCCGGCTCTCCGTGGAGCCGGTCGGCAGCGCGGACGCCGCTGCCGTTGCGGAACGCTGGATCGAGGCCATGCCCGCGCATCTGCCGGCGCTGGAGACCCGCATGCGCCTGCACGACATGAACGGTGAGGGCGACGCCGCCGAAGCCGTGGCCCGCCGCATCACCGGGATTGAGCCGGGCCGCACCAGCGGCGAAAACCGCGTTGTGGAAGCGCTGCTTGCGCGCGATCCCGCTGCAGCAGTTGCGCATGTGCAGGGCCTCGTTGCCGCTGCACCGGCCGAGATCCGCGCGGACCTGCGTGCGTGGCTGGGTTCCGTGCAGGACCGCGCTGGCCTGCATGCAGATGCGCTGGCGACCTGGGTCGACGTCCACCAGGTCCAGGCCACGCAGCGCCTGCCCTTGCCGCCGCAGGCCAAGGCTCCGCTGGATTGGCCGGAGATGGGCAGCATTCCGGAGGGCGTCTCCGCACGCCCGATGTTCGTCTGGGGGGCGCCAGGTTCGGGGGTCGAACGCGTGATCGCGGCTATCGCCGTCGGCAGTCCGGTAGTGCGCGGGGATCGCTTCGGTCCCAACCCGCCCAATGATGCCTTCCAGAGCTATCACACACTGCAGGAGCTCTCCACCGGCAAGCTCAGCTCCGAACAGCTGGTGTCGCAATGGCGCGATCTGCTGCCCTCGCGGGGCCTGTCCGATGCCAACATGATTGATTGGCTGCTGTGGTGGGACAACGCACTGCTGTGGTCGCTGCGCCCGCAGTTGCCCGAGGGACGCCTGCTGCTGGTGCTGCGCGACCCGCGCGACATGCTGCTGGAGTGGCTGGCGCATGGCTCGCCTGCTCCGTTTGCGGTGAATTCGGTCGGTGAAGCATCCGAGTGGCTGAACCGGGCGCTGTCGCAGGTCGCCACGCTGCACGAGCAGGACCTGTACCCCCATGCACTGGTGCGCATTGATGACATCGGCACCAACCCCGCAGCAATGGCGGACCACCTCGGCCGCCTGTTCGGCGTGCAGCTTGCGCCTGCCCCCTCCCTGGGGCCGGTGCGCCTGCCTGCGGGCCACTGGCGCCAGTACCGCGATGTCCTGTCCGCCGCGTTCGCACAGCTGACCCCGGTCGCCGTGCGCCTTGGCTACCCGGAAGCCTGAGGAGACCTCGTCATGAAGTTGAGCAGTACCCGCCTTACGAACGGCGAACCCATTGCCAGCACCTTCGCGGCCGGCGACGCGGACGGCTTCGCCGCCAACCGCAACCCGCCGCTGGCGTGGAGCGAGGTGCCCGACGGCACCCGTTCCTTCGCGCTCCTGTGCGTCGACCCGGACGTGCCCACCGTGCCCGAGACGGTGGGCCGCCACGACCGCAGCGTGCCCCGCGACCAGCCGCGTGCCGACTTCGTCCATTGGGCAATGGCCGACATTCCCGCCGATCTGCGCGGAATTGCCGAAGGCAGCTGCAGCGAGGGCTTCACCGTGAAGGGCAAGCCGCAGCCGGCCGGTCCGGCCGGTGCACGCCAGGGCCTGAACGACTTCACCGGCTGGTTCGCCGGCAACCCGGACATGGCCGGGCAGTACCTGGGCTATGACGGCCCGTACCCGCCGTTCAACGACGAGCGCGTGCACCGTTACTTCTTCCGCCTGTTTGCGCTGGACGTGGCCACGCTGGACCTGCCCACCCCGTTCACCGCCGCCGACGTGCACAGGGCCATGCACGGCCACGTGCTCGCCGAAGCGGCGCTGCACGGGACGTATACGCTCAACGCGGCGTTGCGCTGATCGGCGGCGCCGCCCGACCCGGGGTGCCCGCTTGCGCAGGCACCCGTTGGGTCATTCCTCCGCGCGTTCGCGGGTGGTCCGGAGCGCGCCCTTGGAGACGTATGCCCAGGAGGGCTTCGGCCCACTGATCGCGAACCGTTTCACGAGCAGTACGTTGCTCAGGCCGTCCTCGTGGCTGAAACCCTCGATCTGCCAGGGCACGCTCACGAACTCACCTTCGCTTGCCAGCATGCTGCCGTTGCTGCCGTAGTGCACTTCCCGAACCTGCAGGCACTGCGCGCCCGTGGGCGATGCACAGGGCGCGGTGCGCGATGCCAACTCCAGGTACAACGTCTCCCCAGGGCTCCCATAGCGTGTCTCCGGTGTTGGCTCCGGAAGGAATACCAGCACCTCCCCATGTGCCGTGCGCCAGGCCAGCGCTCCGTCGTCGGCCTGCGTCAGCGTTGCCGACGAAGAGTGGGTGATCAGGGCAATGGCCCGGCTCTCCTGCTCGGCTACCTCGTCCCTGCAGCCGACGACGGTTCGCTCTCCCTGTACGACGAAGAGATGGCTGCCCTGCAGGCGGTAGCCAGCACCCATGGCGTTGCAGAGATTCAACACGCCCAGCTGGCCCTGCGTGAACCGTACGGCCAGCGGGGGGCGGCCCTCCACGAACAGCGCATCAATACGTTCGCCACGCGCATCCGTCGCCTCGGACAGATGCCAGACATACGCTTCGAGATGTGCATGAGTGGGAGCAGTGCTGGCCACTGCAGCGTTCTGGAACGCGGTCAGCAGCACGATCAGGCACAGCGGAAAAATGTACGGGCGCCTCATGCCTGTCTCCTTGGCGTGCTTGCATTGCAACGAAGAAGGGCAGCCGCAGGCTGCCCTTCAGAAGTTACGGTTTGACCGTTTCCGACTCCACCACCATGTCCAGCACATACGCCTTCGACGAACCGTCGGCCGGCGGGTTGGCGACGTTGAAGCGCTTCACCCGCAGCACGTTGCGCGTGCCGGCTTCGTGGGTATAGCCCTCGATGACGTCGTAGAAGTTTTCGAACGCCCCCGGCGTGCCCTGCTTCAGGCCCTTGTCGTCGAACTGGATCTCACGGGTCTGCAGGCACTGCTTGTCGCGGATCATCGGGTGCGGGCACGGCTTGGTCTGCGCGGCCACCTCGATGAACACCGTCTCACCCGGACCGCCGAAGCGGGTCTCGGCGGTCGCCTGCGGGTTGAACACCAGCACGTCGCCGCTGGCGGTGCGCAGGGTCAGCTGGCCTTCGCCGCCCAGTTCGGTCTTCGATGCGCCTTCCAGGCGTGAGCCCACCGCCTGGTCCAGTGCCATCAGCGCCTTGTCCGTGCAGGCCATCATGGTCGAGGCCATCGGCGAAACGGTCAGGCTGCCGTCGGCCAGGGTATAGCCGCCTCCCATCCGGTTGCAGGTGTTGCTGACCGCCAGGCGGCCGTCGATGAAGTCCAGCGTGACCGGCTTGTCGGCGCGCGCGAACAGCGCATCGATACGCTTGCCGCTGGCATCAGTGGCGCTGTCGAGCACCCAGTGGTTGCCCTGCAGGCGCTGCGCATCCAGCTGCGCCACTGCCTTCTGGTCGGCAGCCGCCGTCGGCGCCGGGGCGAGGTCGTCGCGGCCGGACACGGCCGGGGCCTCCGTGGACGGGTTGCTGCACGCGGCCAGCACGGCCAGCGGCAGGATCAGCATCAGGTTGCGGGTACGTTTCATGGATATCTCCTTTTTCAGTTTCAGTTGCCGGCAGGCAGGAACAGCAGCAGGCCCGCGCCGAGTGCGATCCGGTAGAACGCGAAGGCGGTGAAGCGGTGGGCCTTGATGTAGCCCAGCAACCACTTCACTACGACGAAGCCGGTGATGACCGCGGCAACGAACGCCACGCCCACATCGGTCCAGTTCTCGCTGGCAAGTTTGCCGTCCTTGGCCAGTTCCAGGAACGCGTACGCACTGGCCGCGAACATGGTGGGAATGCCCACCAGGAACACGAATTCAGTCGCCGCCGCGCGCCGGCTCAGGCCGAACAGCATGGCAATGAAGATCGCCGCGGCCGAGCGCGAGGTGCCGGGGAACACGCCGGCCACCACCTGCGCCAGGCCGACCAGCACGGCCACCTTCCAGGTCACCTCGTCGCGGTCGGGCAGGCGCGCGGCGCGCGCTTCCACCAGGATCATCCAGATGCCGCCGATGATCAGCGCCCAGGCCACCGGGGTTACCGTCTCCGGCAGCTCCCAGCCGGCCAGGCGCACGGGCAGGCCGACCACTGCCGTCACCAGGAACGCGGTGCCCAGCTTGAGCACGTAATCGCGGTTGGCCCGGTCCTGCAGGCCGGTGGCCAGCGTCCACAGGCGCTGGCGGAACACCAGGGTGATGGCCAGGATCGCGCCGGCCTGGATCACGATGTTGAAGAAGTCCGACCGCGCGCCCAGCCAGTGCTGGGCGATCAGCAGGTGACCGGTACTGGAAATCGGAAGGAATTCGGTGAGGCCTTCAAGAATGCCCAACAACAGGGCAGAGAACAGATCGGACATCGGCGGGCGGTTGCTCGAAAATAAAGGGGTACAGCCGGGCCCGGCCCGGCTGCGTGCGTGACGAAGCATAAAACATCAGACGCCGCACCAAATGTGTGCATGGTGCGGCCCTTGCACCGCAATGGTGCGCAGCGTTCAGCGTCCATCCGGGTGCACACCGTGTGAAATCAACCACTTGTGCGGTCCGGAAAGTTGGCACGGGGATTGCTCTATCCACACAGGCAATCACCCATCTGAGGTTTCACCGATGTCTGTGGAAAACGTTGAGAAGCTGATCAAGGACAACCAGATCGAATTCATCGACCTGCGCTTTGTCGACATGCGCGGTATCGAGCAGCACGTCACCTTCCCGGTCAGCATCGTGGAACCGTCCCTGTTTGAAGAAGGCAAGATGTTCGACGGCAGCTCGATCGCCGGCTGGAAGGGCATCAACGAGTCCGACATGGTCCTGCTGCCGGATCCGTCCAGCGCGTACGTCGACCCGTTCTACGCCGACCCGACCCTGGTCATCAGCTGCGACATCCTTGACCCGGCCACCATGCAGCCGTACGGCCGCTGCCCGCGCGGCATCGCCAAGCGCGCCGAGGCCTACCTGAAGTCCTCCGGCATTGCCGAGCAGGCCTTCTTCGGTCCGGAGCCGGAGTTCTTCATCTTCGACTCGGTCCGCTTCGCCAACGACATGGGCAACACCTTCTTCAAGATCGACTCCGAAGAAGCGGCCTGGAGCACCGGCGACAAGTTCGGCGGTGCCAACAGCGGTTACCGTCCGGCAGTGAAGGGGGGTTACTTCCCCGTTCCGCCGACCGATTCGCTGCACGACCTGCGCGCTGAAATGTGCAAGACGCTGGAACAGGTCGGCATCGAAGTCGAAGTGCAGCACCACGAAGTGGCCACCGCCGGCCAGTGCGAAATCGGCACCAAGTTCAGCACCCTGGTGCAGAAGGCCGACGAACTGCTGCGCATGAAGCACGTCATCAAGAACGTGGCCCACCGCAACGGCAAGACCGCCACCTTCATGCCCAAGCCGATCGTCGGCGACAACGGCAGCGGCATGCACGTGCACCAGTCCCTGTCCAAGGGCGGCACCAACCTGTTCTCCGGTGACGGCTACGGCGGCCTGAGCCAGCTGGCGCTGTGGTACATCGGCGGCATCTTCAAGCACGCCAAGGCGATCAACGCCTTCGCCAATTCCGGCACCAACAGCTACAAGCGCCTGGTGCCGGGCTTCGAAGCCCCGGTGATGCTGGCCTATTCGGCCCGCAACCGTTCGGCCTCGTGCCGCATTCCGTGGGTGTCCAACCCGAAGGCGCGCCGCATTGAAATGCGCTTCCCCGATCCGATCCAGTCCGGCTACCTGACCTTCACCGTGCTGATGATGGCCGGCCTGGACGGCATCAAGAACCAGATCGACCCGGGCGAACCGAGCGACAAGGATCTGTACGACCTGCCGCCGGAAGAAGAGAAGCTGATCCCGCAGGTCTGCTCCTCGCTCGACCAGGCCCTGGAAGCGCTGGACAAGGACCGCGAGTTCCTCAAGGCCGGTGGCGTGATGAGCGACGACTTCATCGATGGCTATATCGCGCTGAAGATGCAGGAAGTGACCCGCTTCCGCGCCGCCACCCACCCGCTCGAATACCAGATGTACTACGCCAACTGAGCAACAGGTGACGATGCCGAAGGACTTCCCTCCCACCTTCGTCATCGTCACCGCTTCACCAACGCGCGACGGCTGGGGAGCCGAACCGCAAGACGGTAGAACCGACCGGGTAAAACCGAGTAAACCAACACCAGGGGCAAGAGAGACCGGACGCGCAGCATGGGCCTTCCTCCCTCCCGCGTCACCGCTGCCGCCGCCCTTACGGGTATCGGCAACGGCGTGGTCCATGCAACGTCCGGCGCAACGACCGGCGGCCATGTGCAAGTGGCCGCCGGTTGACCTGACATCGGCCTGCCAGCGCAGGCCGGTTCCATCCACCATCGGGATATGCGCATGAAACTGATCTCCGCCATCATCCGACCGTTCAAGCTCGACGAGGTCCGCGAGGCCCTCTCCGATGCGGGCGTGTCGGGCATCACCGTGACCGAGGTCAAGGGTTTCGGTCGCCAGAAGGGTCACACCGAGTTGTACCGCGGCGCGGAGTACGTCGTGGACTTCCTGCCGAAGATCAAGATTGAAACCGTGGTCACCGACGACCGCCTGGATGCCGTGGTCGAAGCGATCCAGACCGCGGCCGGCACCGGCAAGATCGGTGACGGCAAGATCTTCGTCACCGCGGTCGAACAGGTCGTCCGCATCCGCACCGGCGAAATCGGCGCGGACGCGCTCTAACTCTCACTCGGAGCCCACAATGAAGACTTCCTTGTTCACCGGGTGGCAAGCCCGGTTCCACGCTGTGTGCCTGTTGATGCTGATCAGCGCCCTCGCCGTTGGCGCCTTCTCCGGCACGGCGCACGCGCAGGCCCAGGTCACCCCCGCACCCACCGAAAGCGTGGCCGTCGAACCGTTGCCCGCTCCAGATGCCGCACCGGCAGCCGCCGTTGAAGCCGCCGCTGCAGCCCCCAGCTTCGACCACGGTGACGTGGCCTGGATGCTCACCTCCACCCTGCTGGTGCTGTTGATGGTGGTGCCGGGCCTGGCGCTGTTCTATGGCGGCCTGGTGCGCTCCAAGAACGTGCTGTCCATTCTCAGCCAGATCCTGGTGGTGTTCTCGCTGGTGCTGATGCTGTGGGTAGCCTATGGCTACAGCGCGGTGTTCAGTGAAGGCAACGCCTTCTTCGGCTCGTTCACCGAATTCGCCTTCCTCAAGGGCTTCGCCCCCGACTCGGTCGGCAACACCCCGATCAAGGGCCTGCCGGATTACCTGTTCGTGGCCTTCCAGTCCACCTTCGCCGGCATCACCACCGCGCTGATCGTCGGTGCGTTCGCCGAGCGCATCAAGTTCAAGGCCGTGCTGCTGTTCTCGGCCCTGTGGTTCACGTTGAGCTACATCCCGATGGCGCACATCGTCTGGGGTGGCGGTTATCTGGGTGCGATGGGCGCGATCGACTTCGCCGGTGGCACCGTGGTGCACATCAATGCGGGTGTGGCCGGCCTGGTGGCGGCGTACTTCGTCGGCAAGCGCATCGGCTACGGCCAGACCGCACTCAAGCCGCACAACGTACCGTTCACCTACATCGGCGCGATGTTGCTGTGGGTGGGCTGGTTCGGCTTCAACGCCGGTTCGGCCGCCGCGGCCGACACCGTTGCCTCGCTGGCCTTCATCAACACCATCCTCGCCACCGCGGCTGCGGTGCTGGGCTGGACCTTGGTGGAAGCGGTCAGCAAGGGCAAGCCGTCCGCCCTCGGCGCAGCGTCCGGCGCGGTGGCCGGCCTTGTCGGCATCACCCCCGCGTGCGGCACGGTCGGCCCGTTGGGCGCCATCGTGATCGGCCTGGTCACCGGCGTGGTCTGCGTGTGGGGCGTTACCGGCCTCAAGCGCCTGCTCAAGGTGGATGACACCGCCGACGTGTTCGGCGTGCATGGTGTCGGCGGTATCGTCGGCGCGCTGCTCACCGGCGTGTTCAGCGCGCAGTCGCTGGGCGGCACCAAGGCCGACCTCGATATCGGCCACCAGGTCTGGGTACAGCTGGTCAGCGTGGGCTTCACCATCGTCTGGTGCGCGGTCGTCACCGTCGCGATCCTGCTGGTGGTGCGCCTGGTCTTCGGCCTGCGCGTGACCGAGGAAGCCGAGCGTACCGGCCTGGATGTCACCTCGCACGGCGAATCCGCATACGAGGCCTGATGCAGCAACGCCGACCTGCAATGCGGACCTGTAGTGCCGACTGTTAGTCGGCAACGGATAGACGGTAGTGCCGACTGTTAGTCGGCAGCCCCACCAACAAGAAACGAGAGAGAGCGTAGTAATTGGCCGGCAACCGCAAGGTTCGCCGGCCATTTTTTTGCGTTCGCACCCCGCGCCCCGATCGGCCACAATCCCCCCATGCGCCGAATCCACCCCCCGCTCGTGCTGCTCGCCACCCTCCTGCTCGCCGCCTGCGCCAGCACCGACGTGCGCAGCCCGCTCGCCACCTGGGTGCCCTCGCCGAACCACAACGCACGCAGCCCGGTCATCATCGTTCTGCACCACACCGACCAGGACAACGTGCAGCAGAGCCTGCACACCCTGCGGACCGCCAACAGCGGCGGCAAGGTGAGCTCGCATTACCTGGTCGGCTCGGATGGCCACATCTACCAGCTCGTCGCCGACAACCGCCGCGCCTGGCATGCCGGTGGCGGCCGCTGGGGCACGATCACCGACCTCAACTCCACCTCCATCGGCATCGAGATCGACAATGACGGCAACAGCCCGTTCGCTCCCGATCAGATCGCCGCCCTGATCCGCCTGCTCGACGATCTCTGCACCCGCCTGAACATCCCACGCACCCGGATCATCGCGCACGCCGACCTCGCGCCCGCGCGCAAGCAGGACCCCAGCCGCTACTTCCCGTGGCAGCAGCTGGCCGAGGCGGGCTTCGGCGTCTGGCCGCGCGCCAGCGACGGCCCGGCCCCGCCAGGCTTCGACCCGTGGCTGGCGCTCCAGGCCTTCGGCTACCCGCTCAACGACCGCGCGGCCGCCGCCGGCGCCTTCCATCGCCGCTTCCGCGCCCGCGACGATCTCCCGCCAACTCTCGACGCCGAAGACGCCCGCATCCTGCACTCGCTGCTGCAACAGGCGCGCTGAACGGGCGCCACCGACGAGACATGACCTCGGGTTCACGCGACGGCTGCCACCAATGGCCCGCAACGAACGGCCGGTGACGAACGTTTCGCAACCGGCGGCCTGCACCGACGGCTCGCACCAAATGGCTCGCACTCGACGGCTGGCACCAAACTGCTCGCACCCGACGGCCGGCATCAAATGGCTCGCACCCGACGGATCGCACCAAATGGCTCGCACTCGACGGCTCGCACCCGACTGGGTAGAGCGGACTGTTAGTCCGCTGCTTCAGCAACCGCGACCTACAATCAACCCTCGATACCGCCCAGAAGAGCACCCATGACGGCCAAGCGCATCACCCCTGCACTCAAGCACCCCGCCTTGACCCTGCTGAGCCTGATCGTCCTCACCGCGTGCAGCGTCAGCACGCCGAAGCCAGACGCGCCCACCGCCAGCCTCACCACCTACGCCAAAGCCGACTGGAATGCCCTCCCCACCGTCAGCGACAGCGACCTGCAGGCCGGCTTCAGCGCCTGGCGCAGCGCCTGCCCGCGCCTGAAGAGCGACGCCACCTGGGCGCCCACCTGCGCCGCCGCCGCCACCCTCGCCCTCACCCCCGCCGCCATCCGCCAGTTCCTGCAGGAGCGCCTCGACGTCTACGCCCTGCGTGCCGGCGGCCACCGCGCCGACGGTCTGATCACCGGCTACTACGAGCCGGTGTACTCCGGCAGCCTCACCCGCACGGCGAAGGCCACGGTACCGGTCTACGGCGTACCCGCCGACATGGTCAGCGTGCAGCTCGATGACCTGTACCCCGAACTCAAGGGCAAGCGCCTGCGCGGCCGCGTGGAAGGCCGCGTGTTGCGCCCCTACGATGCCGCCGCAACGATCACCGCCAAGGGCGTCAACGCGCCCATCCTCGCCTGGCTCAGCCACCCCATGGACCTGCAGTTCCTGCAGATCCAGGGCTCCGGTCGCATCCGCCTCGCCGATGGCCGCCAGCTGCGCATCGCCTATGCCGACCAGAACGGCCACCCCTACCGTCCGATCGGCCGCTGGCTGGTGGCGCAGGGCGAGCTGAAGAAGGAAGACGTCACCATGGACGCCATCCGCGCCTGGGCCGACGCGCATCCGCAGCGCGTGACCGAGCTGCTGGCCAGCAACCCCAGCTATGTGTTCTTCACCAAGGGGCCGGATGGCGACGAAGGCCCGCGCGGCTCGTTGAACGTTCCACTCACCGCCGGCTACAGCGTCGCCGTGGATCGCACCGTTGTTCCGCTGGGCAGCCTGCTGTGGTTGTCCACCACGCGCCCGGATGGCACGCCGGTGGTGCGCCCGGTAGCCGCACAGGACACCGGCGGCGCGATCACAGGCGAAGTACGCGCCGACCTGTACTGGGGCACCGGCGACGCAGCCGGCAAGCTGGCCGGCGACATGAAGCAGAAGGGCAATATCTGGTTGTTGTGGCCGAAGGGTGTGGCGCTGCCGGCGGGCGCTTGATCCGCCGACGACCGTAGCGCCACGCCCTGCGTGGCTGCGCTTCGTTCCGGCACCGCGACTCCACGCGCGGCGTGGCTCTACGCGCGGCAGGATCGCGGGTGGGCCAGTACAACTACTGCGTGATCTACAGTGATTCTGCGCAGGTCCGATGCGGATGATCGGGCTAGCATTTCCGCTGACGCTGTACCGCGCGGAGATCGGATCATGCAGGAAGGGCTGCTCAAAAGCTGGAACGCCGGTGCCACCCGCCAGGCCATCATCTCGTTCGTGGCGCGGGTCACACTGGAAGGCGGCCCGGACTACGTCGCGCCGGCCGCCCGCATCGCGGTGTTCGACAACGATGGCTGCCTCTGGTGCGAAAAGCCCATGCCCATCCAGGCCGATTTCCTGCTTCGCCGGATCGCCGAACAGGCCGACGCAGATCCCACCCTGCGCGATAAGCAGCCGTGGAAGGCGGTGCATGGCCGCGACCAGGGCTGGCTCGGCGATGTGATCACCAAGCACTACGAAGGCGATGACACCGAACTGAAGCAGATGGCCGCCGGCCTGCTGTCGGCCTACGTGGATGATGAGGTCGGCGAATTCGCAAAGAAGGCCGAACACTTCCTGCGCAGCGAGCAGAATCCGGTACTGAAACGGCCCTACCTCAAGACCGCGTATGCGCCCATGCGCGAGCTGCTGCACTACCTGGAGGCCAACCAGTTCACCAACTACATCGTGTCCGGTGGCGGGCGCGATTTCATGCGACCCATCACCCACGAGCTGTACGGAATTCCGCCCGAGCGCGTGGTCGGTACCACCGTCCTGCTGGAATACCGGGAGGAAGACGGCATCGGCAAGGTGGTGCACACCTCGAAACTGGACGTGTTCGACGATGGCCCCAACAAGGTGGTGCGGATCTGGAGCCGGATTGGCGCGCGGCCGATCTTCGCCGCCGGCAACTCCAATGGCGACATCCAGATGCTGCAGTTCGCCACCCAGGGCGAGGGCGCCTCGCTGGCGCTGCTGGTCACCCATGACGACCACGAGCGCGACATCGCCTATACGTCCGGCGCCCAGAAGTCGGTGGCGCTGGCGAAGGAGCGTGGCTGGCCGCTGGTCAGCGTACGCGATGACTGGGCCAAGGTGTTCGTGGATTAGCGGCGGACCCGATATCATCTCCACCAGAACATCTGGAGATGATGACGAGTGAAAAAGTCCATGGAAGGCGTGATCGGGACCTTGGGTCGCGTGGTGCTGTTCATCGGTATGGCGGTGTTCGCCTGCAGCGCCCATGCGCTCGGCGATGACGAGGCGGCCTCGCTGAAACGCGTGCAGACTGCTGCAAAAGCCGGTGATGCGAAAGCGGAGTACCAGCTGGCCAATCTGTATCTCAACGGTGCCGGTGTCGGCAGAGATGCGGCGAAGGCAGCTGCCTGGTATCGCAAGGCGGCTGACCAGGGCTACGGCCCTGCCCAATCGGAACTGGGCGCGCTGTACCTGCGCGGAATCGGCGTGCCCAAGGACGAAGCCCAGGCCATCGTCTGGGTGCGCAAGGCGGCAGAGCAGGGCGAAGTGATTGCACAGTCCGATCTGGGCATGATGTATCTCAATGGCCAAGGCGTGGAAGAAGACAACGCCCAGGCCCTGGTCTGGCTGCGCAAGGCGGCCGAGCAGGGATCTGCTGCCGGGCAGCACAACCTTGCCAGCCTGTATCAACGGGGCGGCGCAGGTCTCACCAAAGACGATGATGAAGCCAAGCGGTGGTACGGCAAGGCAGCGCTGCAGGACAGATCGCAACTCGGCGTCAGTCAGTCACGCATGGCGCTGTGCCTGTATCGTGGGGAACACGAAGTTTGGTGCACCGAGGCCCAAAGCCCCGGAGCCTTCGGCCCCGTGGAAGATCTGATAGCGGCCGCCGAGGGCGGCGACACCCAGGCGCAGACCAGGCTCGGCGACATCTATGGCAAAGGGATCGGGGTGCAGAAGGACGAGGCGACGTCGTTCAACTGGTACCGCCAGGCAGCCACGGCGGGGTACGCGCCCGCGCAGACGCGGCTGGGATACCTCTATTCCACCGGAATCGGCGTGTCCAAGGACGAAGACGCGGGCATCGCCTGGTACTGCGAGGCAGCCGCACAGGGATACCGCGGGGCCCTCACCAATCTCGAAATCATGCGCACCTTCGGGCTGTTCGATCCGGATGAGTGCCCCGCCCGGCGGGCGCTACGATGACTGCTGTAGAGCCGCGCAGGAGCTTGCCCTACCTGTGAGGCGTCACGTTGTTGGCGGGAAATCGGTCGACACGCTGAGCGTGCGCCATTGCTCGAGCGCGGCCAGGCGGTCACGGTCGGCGCTGGCGATGTGTTCCACGGCGTCACTGCCGAGTGCCAGGCGAAAAGGGGGCCGCTGCATGGCGGCCAGCTTCAGGATGACCTGGCCAGCCCGCGCGGGATCACCGGGCTGGCGCCCTTCATAGGCACGCTGCGCACGCGCACTGGCACCCACTACCGCATCATATTCGGGACGTCCTTCGTTCAAGCGGGTCGACGCACCCGCAAAATCGGTACCGAAGCCACCAGGCTCGACCACCGTGACCCGCACCCCGACCAGCGACATCTCCCGGGCCAGTGACTCTGAAAAGCCCTCGACGCCCCATTTGGCTGCGGAATAGGCCGCACGGCCGGGTGCGCCGATCCTGTCTCCCTATTCGGCGCCTCAGGAATGCATCAGGATGGAGGGCGCAGCGTAAAGGGTCCAGTTATAGGCTGTTAGATCGTGTTAGCGATGCGTGTGATCCGGCGTCGCCTCGGCGCTCAGTTCACCTGCACCATCGGCGGCGGGAACCAGCGGCCGTCCAGGATCGCCTGGTCAGGCCCATAGGTGCGGAAGGTGAGATTGTAGTTCTGCCCCTTCGGCGTGGGCAGCCAGTTGCCATCGGGCGCGCCCTGCGGCTTGGCGTTGGCGAAATACAGGGTGAGCGAACCGTCCTTGCCGTACTCCAGTGCCGATTGCTTGTTGATCAGGAAGCGGTTCTTCGGATTGGGGATCACGCGGAACTCCTTGGAGTCCACCGCGATTACCGACCAGAAATACTTCACGTGGTCGGCAGGCAGCTCGCCCTTCGGGAAGGTCAGCGTGTAGCTGTTGCCGCCATCCAGCTTCTTTCCCGTACCGTCGCTGTCGGTCTTGAAGTAGACCACCTCATCGGTGCTGTTGGCCCAGATCCCGACCATGTCGACCAGGCTGCGGTTGCGGAAGTTGCTCCCGTACTTGCCGGTGTCCTTGTCACCGCGGTTCCAGCCGTTGCGCCGCTCGCCGGCGGTAGCGAATGACTTCTCGAAGGTGGGGATGGCCTGCTGCCGCACCACGCTGTCCACCCGCGCGCGCTCGGCCGGGTCGGCGATGGCCTTCACCACGGCCCGCACCTTGGCCTGCAGCACGTCCATGCCCGGGTTGATGTCCGGTTCGCTGTCCAGTGCCACGGTTGCCGAATCGAACGCTTCAACGCCGGGCAGTTTGTCATTGGTGAACACCGGTGTTGCCGGCACCGGATCGATCTTCGGGGTGCCGGAGGTCTTCACTGAAATCCGGTGCTGCAGCGCAAGCGCCTGCTTCGGGTCCGCGCCCAGTTCCACCCGCGCGAGCACGCGCGAGGTGCGGCCCGGCAGATCGATGCGCACCGCGTCGGCAGGCACGTCCACCGTGGCGCCCTTCAGGCACACCCAGAAATCGCCGTGCGGGTGCTGCGGGAAGCTGCGTTCATTGATGTTGGCCACGGTTTCGCCCCACCCATTGAGGAACTGCACCGTGTAGTAGCGGTCGCCCATCGGCGGCACGCTGAAGACGGTGCA
The DNA here is from genome assembly GCF_032099025.1 of Stenotrophomonas sp. Classification (GTDB taxonomy): domain Bacteria; phylum Pseudomonadota; class Gammaproteobacteria; order Xanthomonadales; family Xanthomonadaceae; genus Stenotrophomonas. The sequence continues at coordinate 177,555 of NZ_DAMCID010000002.1, read as the reverse complement.
GCTGTTCTCGTCCACCGCCACCCAGACCTCACTGTAGGCCACATCCAGGTTGGGATTGGCCCACGCCACGCCGCCCACGTCGCGGTGCACGATCTGGTTCCACTGGAAGCCTTCCTTCTGGAAGTCCAGCTGCTCCTGCCTCAGCACCAGCAACCGCCCCAGCAGATAGATGTAGGCATCGCTGATGTCCTGCTCACTGGGCGCCGCAACCGTAGGGGCCGGAGCGGCCATTGCGGGGGCGGGTGCGCTGGCGGGCGCCGGTTCCGGTGTGGGGGTGCGCTTGCAGCCGGCGATTCCCAGAACCAGTACGGCGCACAGCAGACCAGCTCGTTCGCGGATTCCCATGGCACACCGTGGCAGTCTGTGAATGGCTGAAGTATTGCGCTGAACGCGGGCTGGCATGACCGAAAAAGTACTGGGGGATTCGTCAGTATTCTTGCCATAGGGGATGCCGCGTCCTGCGGCCTACTCGCGCATGAAGATCGCCGCCACAGCAGGATCGGCTGAGAACACGAACCGGTGTTGATATTGATCGCCGAGAGGTTCAACGCGGTGGACGGCGCCGTATCTGCGAGCGGCAGGGTCATTGACCAGGCGACGATTCCAAACGTCGTGGCTCGACTGCGAGGGCGATGTAACCGAGCCCATGCACAGGCGCAGGCCGCAGGTCAGATCCTCGACAACGCCTTCCTCCCTCACGACACGCACCAGCACATTTCGATGATGCCTCGCGAGCTGCTGCGCCTGCAGGCTTGTCTTCTGATCGCGCCTCATGTTCTCAAGCGCCTTCGCGAAGCGCACACCGTCTTCAAGCATTTCGATGGACCTGTCACCTGAGATGGCATCGTGTTCAATCAATGTCGACTCGGTGGCAAGGTAGGGAGACGCGACTCCGTCCACTGCGTGCGCTGGATAACCGAAACACTGCAGCGCCACGGCAAGAAGGGCGAACCTGGATGGCAAGTTGAGCAATGGAAGTACCTCATGCATACGGCGCGCCGGGGAGGGCAATCATCCAACCCGGCGCCGCATCATTCCCTGGTAATAGTCCTAAGTGCGTGCGCGCTCTCACGTTGTGTGCTCAACATCGCAGAATGCGTGGAGATCGCGACGGCACGCTCTGCAGGCCATCAACCGTCACCCAACGCCCATCGATTCTTTTCCATGGCCGTCCACCCACTTCTGGACCAAGCAACCACCCCCCGTTTGCACTACATTGGTGCAATGACCACCGCACCACCGTCTCCGTCCCTTGATGTGCTTGGCACCCCGGTCGCCTGGGCCGATGCCGAAGGCCGTGTCGCCGGCTGCAACCCGGCCTTTGCGCGCTGGCTCGGCGTCAGCGTGCGGCGCCTGATGGGCCAGCCGCTGGCCTCGCTGGAAGTGCAGGGGGAAGCGCTCGCCCATTTCCTGTCGCGTGGCGAACGCGACACCCTGCGCCTGCACCGGCTGGCGCTGGCCCTGCCCGGTGAGACCCCGCGTTTCGCGGAGGGCTGGCTCAGCCGGCATGCCGAAGATGGCTGGTTGCTGGAAGCCCACCCGGTCGACGAGTTTCCCGGCCTGGACCCCACCCAGGCCCTGCCCAGTGCCCTGAGCGCGGCCTTGAAAGGCCTGGCGCACGAACTGCGCAATCCACTGGCCGGACTCAAGGGCGCGGCGCAGCTGCTGGCACGGCGCAGCGCGCAGCGCGATCCTGAAGAGCGCGAGCTGATCGAGCTGATCGGCTCGGAGATCGAGCGCCTGAACGGGCTGCTGGAACAACTGCTGTCCCCCGCGCCGGCCGCGCCGCATGCATCACTGAACATTCACGCCTCGCTGGAGCGGGTGCTGCGCCTGGCCGAAAGCGAAGGCGGCTGGGCGGTGCGGCTGCAGCGCGATTACGACCCGAGCATTCCCGAGTTCCACGGCGACGCCGACCGCCTCACCCAAGCCGTGTGGAACCTGGTGCGCAATGCGATCCAGGCCGGCGCCGGTACCGTCACCCTGCGCACCCGGGTTGAGCATGGCGTGCGCATGGGCGACCTGCTGCAGCCGATGGCGCTGCGGCTGGAAATCGCCGATGACGGCCGTGGCGTGCCCGAAGAGTTGGCCGAGCACCTGTTCCTGCCGCTGGTCAGCGGCCGTGCCGAGGGCACCGGGCTGGGCCTGGCGCTGGCCCAGCAGGTGGCGCGCGAACACCGGGGCACGCTGACCTACCGCTCGCGGCCCGGCCATACCGTATTCACCGTGCTGCTGCCCATCGGGCCGGGCACGCCCGCTGCCGAGGAGACCGCACATGGCGGATGACAGCCAGGCCACCTCCCAGCGCGTCTGGGTGGTGGACGACGACCGTGCGGTGCGCTTCGTGCTGTGCACCGCGCTGCGCGATGCCGGCTACCGCGTCGAAGGGTTCGATGGCGCCGCCGCTGCGCTGGCCATGCTGGACGAACAGCCGCCACCGGACCTGCTGTTCACCGACGTGCGCATGCCGGGCGACGACGGCCTGGTGCTGCTCGACAAGCTCAAGGCCGCGCATCCGCAACTGCCGGTGATCGTGATGTCGGCCTATACCGATGTGGCGAGCACCGCTGGCGCGTTCCGCGGCGGTGCGCAGGAATTCCTGTCCAAGCCGTTCGATCTTGACGATGCCGTGGCGCTCGCGCAGCGCGTGCTGCCGGCACCGGATACCGCCGTGGCCGAGCGCAGCAGCGCCGTGGTGGAGCCCACGCCGGACCAGCGCCCGCAGCTGGTGGGCGATACCCCGGCCATGCGCGCGTTGTTCCGGGCCATCGGGCGACTGGCGCAGGCGCCGTTGTCGGTGCTGATCAACGGCGAAACCGGCACTGGCAAGGAGCTGGTGGCGCATGCGCTGCACCACGAATCACCGCGCGCGCAGGGGCCGTTCGTGGCCCTCAACACGGCAGCCATTCCGTCCGAACTGCTGGAAAGCGAACTGTTCGGCCACGAGGCCGGCGCGTTCACCGGTGCCCAGCGCCGCCACGTGGGCCGCTTCGAGCAGGCCGATGGCGGCACGCTGTTCCTCGACGAGATCGGCGACATGCCGCTGCCGCTGCAGACCCGCCTGCTGCGCGTGCTGGCCGAAGGCGAGTTCTTCCGGGTGGGGGGGCGCGAGCTGATCCGCGTCGATGTACGCGTGATCGCCGCCACCCACCAGGACCTGGAAACGCTGGTGGCGCAGGGCCGCTTCCGCGCCGACCTGCTGCACCGGCTGGACGTGGTGCGGCTGCGGCTGCCGCCGTTGCGCGAGCGCCGCGACGACGTCGCCCAGCTGGCCGATACCTTCCTGGCCGCTGCCGCGCGCAAGCTCGATACGCCGCCCAAGCGGATGACCGCGGCGGCACTGCAGGCGCTGCGCGAACACGACTGGCCGGGCAACGTGCGCGAACTGGAGAACGTGTGCTGGCGGATGGCCGCGCTGGCCGCGTCGGACACCATCGGCGTGGCCGACGTGGACAGCGCGCTGCATCGCGGCCCCGGTCCGCGCATGCGCGCACACGGCGATCCCGGCCAGTGGGAAACCCTGCTGTCTGCCTGGGCGCGGCAACGCCTGGCCGAAGGCGCCGAAGGCCTGCACGCGCAGGTGCGTGAGCGGGTCGACCAGGCGTTGCTGGAGGCCGCGCTGCAGATCACCCATGGGCGCCGGGCCGAAGCGGCCGCGCGCCTGGGCATGGGCCGCAACACCCTGACCCGCAAGCTCGGCGCCGGGCGCCGGCGCGGCGGATGAATCCCCTGTCCACGCCGCGTGGGCACCGCGTCGCGGTGCCTTTCATGGTCCGTGGACGACCGTAACGTTAGTTTGCAGACAAGGAGTTTCCGATGCGTCGTTCCCAACTCGCCCTGCTGATGCCGTCCCTGCTGGTGCTTGCCGCCTGCGGTACTGCGCCGAAGCCGGCCCCCGCGCCGGCCCCCAGCGTGCCGGTGGTCAGCACCGCGAAGATGGCCGAAGCCAATCTGGCGCCGGCCTCGGCCAGCATCGTCAGCGGACGTCTGGCGCTGGTGCCCGATGCGCGCGGCGTGCACATCACCGGCACCATCGGCGGCCTGCAGCCATTGCAGACCGCCGCGTTCCATGTACACGAGCGGGGTGACTGCGGTGCCGTTGACGCCAGCAGCGCAGGGCCGCATTTCAATCCGGCCAACCAGCCACACGGCCGCAACAGCGCCGGTGCGCATCACGCCGGCGACATGGACAACCTGCGCGCCGACGCGCAGGGCCGCGTCAGCGTGGATGTGCGCCTGCCGGGCGTCACCCTCGGCGGTGGTGCGCCGACCGATATTGCCGGCCGCGCGCTGGTCGTCCACGCCAATGCGGACGACTACCGCAGCCAGCCCGCCGGCAACGCCGGCGCCCGTATTGCCTGCGGCGTGATCCGGGTCCTGCGCTGACCGCGCACCCGCTGACCGTCGCTTCTTCCATCGCACCCTGCAAGGAGATCCACATGCGTCTGATCCATACCGCCCTGTTCGCGGCCATCGCCACCCTCGGCCTGACCGCCTGCAACAAGCCGGCCGACGCGCCTGCCGATGCCGCCACGGCCACCCCGCCCATCGCCGAAACCGCACGCACCACCGAGGCCCCGCCGGCCATGACCAGCGAAGCCCACGCCAACCACAGCGCCACGGCCGAGCTCGCGCCCACCCAGGGCAATGACGTCAAGGGCAACGTGACCTTCAGCGTCGTCGACGGCAAGGTCCACGTGAAGGGCCAGGTCAGCGGCCTGAAGCCCAACAGCGAACACGGCTTCCATATCCATGAGAAGGGCGACTGCAGCGCGCCGAACGGTGACAGCGCCGGCGGCCACTTCAACCCGGCCAAGGAAGACCACGGCAACGTGGCCACCACCCCGCACCACGGTGGCGACATGCCCAACATCAAGGCGGACGCCCAAGGCAACGCCGTGGTCGATGCCGCCGTCTCCACCAACGTCAACCTCGGCGAAGGCAACGATGCCGACATCGTCGGGCGTGGCCTGATCGTTCACGCCGACCCGGACGACTACAAGACCCAGCCGACCGGCAATGCCGGCGCACGCCTGGCCTGCGCCGTGATCAAAGCCGCGCCCTGATCATCGTTCAGCCACGCAGGGCGTGGCGCTACGGTGGGTTCGCAGAATGAAGAACGCCGGCATCGCCGGCGTTTTTCATTCATCGGTAGAGCCACGCCCTGCGTGGCTGCGCGACGGCAGATCAGCGGGTCAACAATTCCCGCGCGTCCTGCCCGGCTTCGCAATGCACGAACAGCACCGGCAAGCCGTGGGCTTCCAGCACCGCGGCCATCTGCCGCTGGCGGATCAGGTACTGGTCGTAGATGCCCTGCAGGCGATCACAGTCGCCGGTGCCGTGGTTGTAGAACGCGCACCAGCCGGCCGGGTCGAACAGTGCCATACGCACTTCGCCGTCAGCGTATCGAAGCAGCGGCTCCGGCGCGGCGTCCAGCCATTGTTCCGTCTGCGGCGCCATCAGCGCCGTCTCGATCAACGGCCACAACGCGGCCAGACCCTGGTTGTCGTACTGCATCGACATCATCGCGGCGAGGTCGTTCACCGTGAAGTAGCGGGCGTGTTCGATCTGCGCGCCGAACGCATTCTGCGCCTGCAGGGCGGTATCGGCCTGGGCCATGCCCTGGGCCAGCAGCACCTCCTCCAGCGCCTCGGCGACGGCGGCGGTGGTGGCCACTTCGGTGCCGGTCAGCAGGAACGGCACTACCCGCAGGCCGCCGCCGGTCAGGCTGGCATCGGCCTGGAAGGGCAGGGGCACCTCGCCGTCCGCACCGGCGCCGAACGCCAGCAGGCGCGGCCCTTCATTGCGGCCCGGCGCACGCATCTGCAGTTCTTCCAGGCGGCGGTGGATCGGCCAGCCCGGGCGCAGCACTTCGGCCGGGTCGAAATGGGCGCCGGCGAACACGAAGTCCAGCCCGCTGACGCCGGGGACGAGTTTTGCCAGGTCGCGGCCAATGCGGTCGGCCAGTTCACCGGCCTGTTCGGACGACAGCGCCGCATGGCGCGGGGCGTCTCCTCCAGCCAGTTCCAATGCCAGTACGCCAAGGGCATTCATGCCGGGGTCGGGTTTGCTCATGGGTTCACGGTTGGCCCATCACAGGGCGGCAGCTACACTTGCCCCCATTATGCCTGCTCCTTCGTGCAGGCCATGTTGCAGACACCCCTCCCATGCCAGGTATCTCCATGCCCAACGCTCGTCCCGTCGCCATCCTCGGTGGCGTCCGCATCCCATTCTGCCGCCAGAACACGGCCTATTCGGACGTCGGCAACCTCGGCATGTCGGTGCGCACGCTCGGCGCGCTGGTCGAACGCTTCGGCCTGCACGGCCAGCAGCTGGGCGAAGTGGCGATGGGGGCGGTGATCAAGCACTCCAGCGACTGGAACCTGGGCCGCGAAGCCACGCTGTCCTCGGGCCTGTCGCCGCTTACCCCGGGCATCACCATGCAGCGCGCCTGCGGCACCTCGCTGGATACGATCATCGCGGTGGCCAACAAGATCGCGCTGGGCCAGATCGAGTCCGGCATCGGCGGCGGTTCGGACACCACCTCCGACGTGCCGATCGTGTACGGCAAGAAGCTGCGTGCGCGCCTGCTGGCGGCCAATCGCGCCAAGACCACCGGCGACAAGATCAAGGCCATCCTCAGCGGTTTCAAACTGGGTGAGCTGAAGCCGGAATTCCCCGGCGTGGCCGAGCCGCGTACCGGCAAGAGCATGGGCGACCATTGCGAGGACATGGCCAAGGAGTGGAACATCTCGCGCGACTCGCAGGACGAGTGGGCGGTGTCGTCGCACAAGAAGCTGGCCGCCGCCTATGAGCGCGGCTTCTTCAATGACCTGATCGCGCCGTTCCGCGGCGTCGAGCGCGACAACATCCTGCGCGCCGACACCTCGCTGGAGAAGCTGGCCACGTTGAAGCCGGCCTTCGACAAGGTGTCCGGTCGCGGCACGCTGACCGCCGCCAATTCCACCCCGCTTACCGACGGCGCCTCGGCGGTGCTGCTGGCCAGCGAGGAATGGGCGCGCGCGCACGGCCACGAGCCGCTGGCCTACCTGCGCGATTCGCAGGTGGCCGCCGTCGATTTCGTGCATGGCGAAGGCCTGCTGATGGCGCCGACCATCGCCGTGCCGGAAATGCTCAAGCGCAACGGCCTGACCCTGCAGGATTTCGACCTCTACGAAATCCACGAGGCGTTCGCCGCGCAGGTGCTGTGCACGCTGCGGGCGTGGGAAAGCGAGGACTACTGCCGCAACCGCCTGGGCCTGGATGCACCGCTGGGCCGCATCGACCCCGCCAAAATCAACCTGGTGGGTTCGTCGCTGGCCACCGGCCATCCGTTCGCCGCCACCGGCGCGCGCGTGATCGCCACGGCGGCCAAGCAGCTGGCCGAACGCGGCGGTGGCCGTGCGCTGGTGTCGATCTGCACTGCCGGCGGCATGGGCGTGGTGGCCATCGTCGAGCGTTGACGGTCGGCATCGCGGATGAAAAAAAGGCCGCCCTTCGGGGCGGCCTTTTTCGTTTCGGGATTGCGACGTCTGATAGGCGGCTTCGGTGGGGTCTGAACGTCGGTTGGATGATCTGGTCGGCGTTGCGTTAGCGAAGCGGGTTGCCGAATTCATCGCGCTCGTCGTCATTGAGATCGCGCACCGGCAGCGGCTCGCTAATCAACGACTGCTCTTCGACCGTGGCACGTTCGGGGACTACGGCCGTCAGCGGGGCTACCGGGCGTGCAAGCACCACGCTGTCTTCGCCGCGCTGGCGGCGCAGGGCATTGGTGTAGCACTGCGCGGCCAGGGCCGGTTCGCCGCGCGCCTGGAATACCTCGCCCAACGCTTCCCATGCTTCCGGACCTGCACCGGCGGCGATGGCGCGGTGCAGGTAATCCTCGGCCTGCACGTGCTCGCCCTGGCGTACCGCAATCCGGCCCAGCGCCAGCAGCAGTGCCGGGCTCGACGGTTGCTGGCCCAGCCAGCGCTGCAGGTTGGCATGGCGGGTGGCCAGCTTTTCCACCGGCATCTGCCCGTACAGCGTCACCAGCGATTCGTCCCAGCGCGTGTCCAGTGCCTGCTCCAGCGCCAGCAGCGCCGGTTCGTCCCAGTCCAGCGCCACGGCACGCAGTGCATAGGCAGATACCACGTCCGGGTCACTGCGCAGCGCCTTCGGCGTGGTCTCCCACTGTGCAGCCAGTGCGTTCACGTCGCCGGCTTCCAGCAGCGACTGCGCGGCCAGGCGGATTTCCAGTTCGGCCACGGCCTCATCCGGCAGCACCTTCTGCTTGCGCAGCGCACCCAGCTGCCCGTAGGCCTCATGGGCACGTTCGGCCCGTGCCAGCGCCTCGGTGCGCAGCCACAGGCCGCGCGGCGGCAGCGGCTGGATGCCGGGCGCGTCCAGCGCATTGATCGCATCCACCGGCCGCTCCTGCTGCAGCAGCCGTTCGGCCTGCACCAGCGCGTGCGAGGTGGCGTCCGCACCGGCGAGACGTTGCAGGTACTGGTCCACCGCCGCCTGGTCGTCACGCGCCTGCGCGCTGCGCACGGCGGTGACATAGGCAACGGCGCTCACTTCCTCGTCTTCGGCGGCGGTGGTCAGCAGTTTTTCCGCGCGCTGCCAGTGGCCATACTCATGCGCCTGCAGGCCTTCGATCAGGCGTGCGCGGCCCTGCTTGCGGCGGTAGCGGCCCCAGGCCCGGAACGGCGACGCGGCCAGGCTCCACAGCAGCCACAGCACCAGCAGGCCCACCAGCGCCATCAGCGCCACCTGGGGCACGGTGGAACGGTAGTCGTTGCCGCCGGCGCGGTAGATCACCTCGCCATACTGGCGCAGCGAATCGGCGCCCAGCCACTGCGCGGCGATCACGCCCAGCGCCACGGCCAGCAACAGCACCACCAAGGATTGAATCGGCTTCATCGGTTAACTCCCATCGCGCATCGCGCGCAGTTGCTGCAGGGTGCTGCCCAGTTCGGGCAGCGGCGGGCGCAGCACGCTGGTGCGCAGTTGGTGCAGTTCAGCACGCCGCTCGCGCAGAGCGGGTGAATCCGGCCACAGGCGCGGCAGCCAGATCGCCACGCGATCGAGCGCCTGCTCGAAACCGGCCTGGTCGCCGCGCTCCACCGCCGCGCGCGCCAGGGTCAGTTCCAACTGCAGTGCGTTCCACGCGGTCAGTCGCTCGGCCTGGGTGAGCGGGCCCTGGGTGCGGGTAGGGGTGATGGTCACGAACGGAGCCAGCACCTGGTGCCACCACGGCGCGGCCGCTTGGCCCGGGGCCGTTTCCACCTGCTCGGGAAGCGCTGCAAGCGCCGTGGAGAAGGCGCCCAGGCGCTGGTTGACGCCCGCGCGTGCTCCGATGCCCAGCGTGTCCACCGCATTGCGCTCCTGCATCAGGGCCTGGCGCAGGTTGAGGAACTCGCCGCCCTGCACGTCGTCCAGCGCCCCGGCCGCCAGCGCGTAGAGGCGCTTGGCCCCTTCCACGTCATCGGCGAACGCCAAGCGCTGCCCGGCCTGGCTGAGCAGCAGCTCGGCCTCCTCCAGCTGCAGGGCCTGCGCACCGTGGCGGGTACTGTCGGCCAGCCGGGATAGGTTCTCTTCGAGCAGTGCGTTGCGCTGGCTCAGCCCCAGCATTTCATCGCGCAGCACCCGGTTGGTCGCGGCGGCGTCCTGGACCCGTTGCGAGGTGGAGCGCTGGTCGCGACGCAGCGACTCCACGCTGCTGGCCAGGCCCTGCACCAGCACGTCGGCGTCGGCCTGTCGCTGGGCGCTTCGCAGCTGTTGGGCCTGCCACTGGTTCCAGCCCCAGCCGGCACCGCCCACGATCACGACCACCGCAGCAAGCGGCACTATCCAGCGCAGCGGTCGGTGGGTCGGCGGGGGCGGGGCAACGTCGTTCATCCAGTCATCCTTGTCGATCGCGCCGGTGCATTCACGAGCTGGCGATCGATCAGGCGCACAGCATCGCCGCCGCCCGCGCGGCCTGCAAGGCCGGAAGCGACCCCTGTTCAGGAAGTTGTAGCGGTGGTGATCGCGGCGTGTGCGGCGTGGACCAGCTGAAGCGGCAACGGCCCCTCGGCCAGGCTTACGTGGAGGAACCCCGCCTCGGCCGCGAGCGCACCCAGACGGGCGCTGGCGGCGACCACGTGGGCTTGGCGCAGACGCGCCTGCAGGTCCGCCGGCAACTGCGCCATCAACAGGTCAAGCGCTTCGGCGCTGCTCAGCGCCAGGACCCACGGTGGCGGCCGGTGGCGCAGCCGCTGCAGCTGGCGGGGCGGCAGGGTGAGGGCGACCCTGCGGTACACATCCACCCGCTGCAACTGCGCACCGCGCGCCTCCAGGGTGGTCGCGATGATGCCGCGGCCACCGGGCGCGGTGACCAGCGCCGCGCGCAGGCCCTGCAGCTGCGCAAGTTCCGGCAGGTCGAGCAGGCCTTCGCTGTCCATCCGGCGGGGTGACAGCACGCCGTCGGCGCCATGGCGGTGCAGTGCCGCTGCCGTGCCCGCGCCCACCGCCAGCCAGCGTCCGGCATGCGGCGCGTCCAGCGGCAGCAGGCGGGCCGCCGCATGCACCGCCGCCGGGCTGCTGAACACCACCCGGTCGGCGCGCAGCGCCTGCGCCAGCGCGGCGCGGGTGGCGTCATCGTCGCGGGCCACCAGCGCCCACGGCGACAGGGCCAGCACCTGCGCGCCCAGCGGCCGCGCCGCACGCCGCAGCGCGGCATGCTGGCCGCGTGGGCGCAGCGATACCAGGGTCCATTCCGGCACATGTGCGGAGCTGTTCATTGCGGGCATTATGCGAGGCCTTCGCCGCAACGTCGCCGTACCGATGTCCGATTCCGATTCCATGCCCGCGCACCTGGCTGCGCTCCAGCAGGTCCTTGAGCGCATGCCGCCGGTGGCCGCCATGCAGATCCGCGTGGATGGCCATGCCGACGGGGTGCTGCACCTGCGCGCGCCGCTGGCCGCCAACGTCAACGACAAGGGCAACGCCTTCGGCGGCAGCCTCGCCTCGGCGCTGACCCTGTCCGGTTGGGCGCTGGTCACCCTGCGCCTGCGCCTGGCGGGGTTCGACGCGGACGTGTACGTGGCCGACAGCCACGTGCGCTACCTGGCCCCGGTCTACGAGGACCTGCACGCCCAGGCCCAGGCCGCCGACGAGGCCGACTGGGCCACCTTCCTGGCCACCTTCGCCCAGCGCGGCAAGGCACGCATCGAAGTGGTGGCCCGCCAGCCCGGCGAGGCCGGCAAGCCGGCGGCTGAACTGACCGGACGTTTCGTCGCCTTCGCAAGACGGTAGGATGGGCGCCTTGCCGATTGGGGAATTCGCATGCGCCGTACGTTCCAGATCCTGCTGCTGACCTTGCTGGCGCTGACCAGCGTTACGGCTGTGGCCGCCGAAAAGATGTCGAAGAAGCAGCGCAAGCAGCTGGAGGAAACCCAGGTCAAGTACGACTCCACCATGCGTTGGGGCACCGTCGAAGACGCGCTGCCGTACCTGGACCCGGAGTACGCCAAGGAGCACCCGCTCACCGACCTGGAACTGCGCCGCTTCGAGCAGGTGAAGATCTCCAGCTACCGCGCCAGCGACAACGTGCCGATGCCCGATGGCCGCGTTGGCCGCAATGCCGAGGTACGCGTGATCAACAACAACACCCAGTCCGAGCGCTCGGTGCGGGTCAAGGAAATCTGGCGCTGGGATGCAGAGGGCAAGCGCTGGCTGCAGGCCAACGGCCTGCCGGACCTCTGGCAGGACCCCAACTGAGCCCCCACCGCCCCGCTGGACGCCGGTTCGCCTGCATGTGCGACAATCGGCGCCCGCTTATCGACCCGTGATCCAAGTGAATTACGAAGAGTTGCTGGCTTTTGCCGGCCGAAACCCGATGTTGTCGATGGCCTTCGTGGGCCTGACCGTAGCCATCATCGTCACCGAAGTGCGGCGCCTGCTGCGCGGCTACAGGTCGCTCAAGCCGGCAGAGCTCACCCAGCTGATGAATGCGGGGGGCGCGGTCGTGGTCGATCTGTCCTCCAGCAGCGACTTCGAAAAGGGCCACATTGCGGGCAGCCGCAACGTGCAGCCGGCCCAGTTCGGTCCGGAGCACAAGCTGGTGGTCAACGCCAAGCAGAGCCCGGTCGTGCTGGTGTGCCGCACCGGCACCGCCTCGGAAACCGCCGCCAAGGCGTTGAAGAAGGCCGGTTTCGAGCACGTCAACGTGCTCGACGGTGGCATTCCGGCCTGGCAGCAGGCCGAGCTGCCGCTGGTCAAGGGCCGCAACTGATTTTGCCCCGATTGCACGGTGCGCCTTGTGCGCGCCGCCACACGCCCCCATCGCAGGGCATGTAACAATCGTTTTTACAGCATTCATTGCATTCATTCTGGAGCAACAGGAAATGTCCGAAGAGAACACCAACGGCGCCATCGCGCCGGCCGACGCCGCCACCGGCCCCGCGTTCACCGTCGAGAAGATCTACGTCAAGGACGTTTCCTTCGAATCGCCGAACGCTCCGGCCGTGTTCAACGAAGCCGTGCAGCCCGAACTGCAGCTCAACCTCAACCAGCGCGTGCAGCGCCTGGGCGAGAGCGCGTTTGAAGTGGTGCTGGCCGTCACCCTGACCTGCAAGGCCGGCGACAAGACCGCCTACGTGGCCGAAGTGCAGCAGGCTGGCGTGTTCGGCCTGGTGGGCCTGGACCCGCAGTCGATCGACGTGCTGCTCGGCACCCAGTGCCCGAACATCCTGTTCCCGTACGTGCGTTCGCTGGTCAGCGAGCTGATCCAGGCCGGTGGCTTCCCGCCGTTCTTCCTGCAGCCGATCAACTTCGAAGGCCTGTACGCCGAAACCCTGCGCCAGCGCCAGGAACAGGGCGAGACCTCGCTCGCTGATTCCGAGCCGGCCGGCAACGCCTGATCGGCGCTGCAGTCGTACGGATGAGCAATAACGCAGACAAGATCGCCGTTCTCGGCGCCGGCTCCTGGGGCACGGCCCTGGCGAGCCTGCTTGCGCGGCACGGTCACCCGACCGTGCTGTGGGGCCGCGATGCGGCGATGGTGGACGCCATCGACCAGCGTCACGAGAACACCCGCTACCTGCCGGGCATTCCGCTGCCGGAGTCGCTGCGCGCCACCACCGACCTTGCCGCCGCCGTCAAGGACGCGCAGTGGATCCTGGTCGTGGTGCCATCGCACGCCTTCGGTGAAACCGTGCGGACGCTGGCACCGCTGCGCCCGGCCAATGCCGGCGTGGCATGGGCGACCAAGGGCTTCGAGCCCGGTTCCGGTCGTTTCCTGCATGAAGTGGCGCGCGAGGTCCTCGGCCCCGACGTGCCGCTGGCGGTGGTGACCGGTCCGTCGTTCGCCAAGGAAGTCACGCTGGGCCTGCCCACCGCGATCACCGTGCATGGTGACGACCCGGAGTTCGCCCAGCAGGTGGCCGAAGCGATGCACGGCCCCGCGTTCCGCGCCTATACCGGCGATGACATGGTGGGTGCCGAACTCGGCGGCGCGATGAAGAACGTGCTGGCCGTGGCCACCGGCGTGGCCGATGGCATGCAGCTGGGCCTCAACGCCCGTGCCGGCCTGATCACCCGCGGCCTCAACGAGATGCTGCGCCTGGCCGCTGCGATCGGGGCCAAGCCGGAAACGCTGATGGGCCTGGCGGGCCTGGGCGACCTGGTGCTGACCTGCACCGGCGACCTCTCGCGCAACCGTCGTCTCGGCCTTGCGCTGGGGCGTGGCCAGAGCCTGCAGGATGCGGTGAGAGAAATCGGCCAGGTGGTGGAATCGGTGCAGACCGCCGACGAAGTCATGCGCCAGGCACGCCGGCACGGCATCGACCTGCCCATCTCCGACCGCGTCCGCGCCGTGCTGCACGGCGAACAGACGCCGGAAGAAGGGCTGCGCGCGCTGCTCGCACGCGAGCAGAAGCCGGAATACCCGGACACGCTGTTCAAGTGACCCACGAAAAACCCCGGCACTGCCGGGGTTTTTTTGGCCGGTGGATCCGGTTGGGTGAACAAGCGACTGGGTAGAGCCGACTGTTAGTCGGCTGCGCTCCGCGTCAGCCTCCAAAACGCAAAAACCCAGCCTGGGCTGAGTCTTTGCGTGGCACACCGACGAGGTGGGAGCCAGATAAGTGAAGCCCGGCCTGAGCCGGGCTTCATGGCGTGAGGGAGAGAGAGATCACGCCATCAAACAACGTACCTTGCAGCTACCGACTTACCAGGTGAAGCGCGGGCCGACGAACCATTCCTTGTCGCCACCCTTGGCCAGCTTCACTTCGCCGCTCAGGCCCCAGTTCGGGGTGAACTTGGCCTGGGCGCCGACACGGCCGTAGAACTCGCCGTCCGGGTTGATGCCGTGCTTCTTGCTGAAATCTTCGTAGCCAGCCAGCGCGTAGCCTTCGAACATCGGGGTGAACGCGGTGCGAACGCCCACTTCGGTCGAGTAGCCGTTGAAGTCCAGGCCGTGCTTCGGATCGAACTTCTGGTACGCGACGCGGGCCACCAGGTCGGTGGTCGGCGCGATGCCGTAGTTGTAGCCGACGCCCACGCGCCACTGGTCAACGTCGGCGTTGCCGCGCTTGGTTTCCTGCGAGTTGTAATCGCCAAAGATGTGGAAGTTCGGCGCCACGGCAACCGAGCCCTTCGCGGCCCAACCGTCAGCGTCGCCACCCTTGGCATCGGTGTTCACGTAGCCGCCTTCAACGTAGTTGTACGACAGGCCATCGGCGGCCGAAGCAGCAAACGGCAGCGCAGCGATCAGGCCCAGGGCAAGCAGGGAAGTCTTCATCATCGGGAACACACCTTTATTATTTTTGGTTTTGCCGACCGTCCCCCTTGGGGAGGGGAGAGAGAAGGACGGTCGACAGGTGTGAATTATCCGTTAGGCGCTCTAATCAACCCTGAATATTGAACTGACCGGTACATGAATGAAGCGCGCGTTCAGGGAACTACTGGACGACCATCCCGCAGCCTCCGGAACACTGCCTCACATGCCGCCTGCGGCGGAGCAAACTTGCCGCGCCTCGCAGCCCCGGCTACGGTCAGCCTGCCCCAGCGACCTGTTCTACCCACGCATCCATGACGGAAGCCCATGAACGAGCAGGGTGCCATTCCCGTATCGGTTGAGACCGACACCCACCGGGGCGAATTCTTCGTCATCACCTCCAGCTTCAAGCCGGGCGACAGAGTGGACATGGCATTGAACGACGCCACCGACGCCCGGGCCGCAGGCACCACGCTGCTGGTGATGCGCTCGGGGCAGGGCGCCTCGCCAGACCCCGCGGCCAACCGGGCGCAGATGCCGACGCAGGAAGCCTTGGCCGCACCACCCGAACAGCAGTATGCGGTTGCCAACCAGAGCCGCGAATCACAGGAACAGCGCCGTGTGCAGGAACTGGCCCAGGCGCAGGAACCGCAGCGCGACACGCAGATGGTGCAGGGACCGAGGATGGCGTGGTGGCGGGTAGCGGCACCGCACACGAATGACCCGCGGTTGGTTTGAGGTGCCGCCTTACGTGTTCGATGCATCCGTCAGGCGCGCGAGTGCGTCTGCCCGACACGCATCGAGGATTTCGTCGGCCAGCGGCGCGTCGTCCGGGCAGGACCTGGACAACACCACGGCGCCCACCGCCATGGCCATCAAGGAAATCCGGCGCGCACGCGCCTCAGCGCTGGTGCTCTCATTCGGCTGGGCAGCGTCCGTGGCGGGGCGGCTCAGCTGCGCATCAATACCGGCTGCAAACGCCGCTTTGACGGAGTCTGGCTGACGCGCGGCGTCCGCGCACAGCGCGGCCATCGTGCAGCCCTGCCCGGGGTTGTCCCGATGCTCCCTCGACAGGTAATAGTCAAGAAAATCCGCCAACGAATGACCTGCTGCGGCATCTGCCGACTGCGCCAGCCCGCAGGTGGAGGATTCAGCAATCAGGTCCGTCTTCGAGGCGAAATGCTTGTAGAAGCCGCCGTGTGTAAACCCCGCGGCCCCCATCAGGTCTGCAACACCCACGCCATCGTATCCCCGCTCCCGGAACAGCGCGGAGGCGGTTTCGACGATGTGCGCCCGGTTGGCCTGCGCTTGTGCCTTGGTGACCTTCATGACCGATGCCTTGCAACGCTGTGCTGCGGAAGTACGCCACCTTATCACACTTAGATTACATGCATCATCAAACCATTGACATTTAAGATTACGATCATCATTATTGCGTCGCAGCAGCGGAAGACCGGGTTTCTGCCCCTCCGCAACAGCCCCCTCCACGATCACGACGCCCCGATACCCCATGACGAACACGACGCTCTTTCAGCCTTACCTGCTGGGGTCGCTGACCCTGGCCAACCGCATCGTGATGGCACCGCTGACGCGCAATCGTGCCGGCGCCGGCCTGGTGCCCGGCCCCCTCGCGGCGACCTACTATGCCCAGCGCGCCTCGGCCGGCCTGATCATCACGGAGGCCACCCAGATCTCGGCCCAGGCCCAGGGCTATCAGGACACGCCGGGGCTTTACACGCAGGACCAGATCGACGGTTGGCGCCAGGTCACTGAGGCTGTGCATGCCCGCGGCGGGCGCATCTTCGTGCAGCTGTGGCACGTGGGCCGCATCTCGCACGTGGATCTTCAGCCGGGCAACGCCGCGCCTGTCTCGGCGTCGGCCATCCGTGCGCAGACCAAGACCTTCGTCAACAACGGCTTTGTCGATGTGTCCGAGCCGCGTGCCCTGGAGATCGACGAGCTGCCCGCCATCGTCGATGATTTCCGCCAGGCAGCCGCCCATGCGATCACGGCCGGATTCGACGGCGTGGAGATTCACGGCGCCAACGGCTACCTGCTCGAACAGTTCATCAAGGACGGCGCCAACCAGCGCACGGACGCCTACGGCGGCTCGATCGAGAACCGCGCGCGGCTGTTGCTGGAGGTCACGGCGGCCGTGGCAGCCGAGATCGGCGCGGAGCGCACTGGCGTGCGCATCTCGCCGGTATCGCCGGCCAACGCAATTGCCACGGTCAGCGACCCGCAGCCGCAGTACGACTACATCGTCGATCAGCTCAGCGCGCTGGGGATCGTCTATCTGCACGTGGTCGAAGGCGCAACCGGTGGCCCGCGTGACGTCGCGCCCTTCGACTTCGACGGGCTGCGCGGGCGTTTCAAGGGGACGTATCTGGCCAACAACGGGTACGACCTGGAACGGGCCAGCACACACCTCGCCGAGGGCAAGGCAGACATCTTCGCCTTCGGTCGCGCCTTCATCAGCAATCCCGATCTGGTCGAACGCCTGAAGACGGGCGCGCCCTTGAATGCATTGAACCCGGACACGTTGTACGGCGGCGGCGCGGAGGGCTACACCGACTACCCCGAGTTGACCGACACGACGCAGAAGTAACCCGTCCAATCGCACCGCGCTGCACAGCCCCCAACTGACATTCAAGAGAGACACCATGAACCATCTCCCCACCGTACTCATCACCGGCGCCTCCAGCGGCATTGGCAGCGTCTACGCGGAACGTTTCGCCCGCCGTGGCCATGACCTCGTGCTGGTCGCGCGTGACAAGGCGCGGCTGGAGACGTTGGCCGCACGTCTGCGGGAGGAGAGCGGGGTAACCGTTGACCTGCTGCCGGCCGACCTCACCCGGCCCGCCGACCTGGCCACTGTCGAAGCGCGCCTGCGCGACGACGCCCGCATCGGCATCCTGATCAACAACGCGGGCATTGCCCAGTCCGGCGGCTTTACCGAGCAATCGGCCGACAGCATCGACCCGTTGGTAACGCTGAACATCCTCGCCCTGACGCGCCTGGCCGCAGCCGTTGCGCCGCGGCTGGCGAGCGCGGGCAATGGTGCGATCGTGAACATCGGCTCGGTGGTTGGGCTGGCGCCGGAGTTCGGCATGTCCGTGTATGGTGCGACCAAAGCCTACGTCCTGTTCCTGTCGCAGGGGCTAAGCCTGGAACTGTCGCCCAAGGGCGTCTACGTGCAGGCCGTGCTGCCCGCAGCCACGCGTACCGAGATCTGGGAGCGTGCCGGCATCGACATCAATACGTTGTCGGAGGTAATGGACGTCGGCGAGCTGGTCGATGCCGCCCTGGTCGGCTTTGACCGTCGCGAGACCGTGACCATACCGCCGCTGCATGTAGCCGAACGCTGGGACACGCTCGACGCCTCGCGTCAGGGTCTACTCTCGGATATCCGCCAAGCGCGCGCTGCAGAACGCTATCGCAGCGCTGATTGACGCCGTGCCCGCCCAGGCCCCCCCTCGTGATGCTCACTATTCAACCAGAGGCACACCGCCCATGAGAGCTTTCCTCATCGATCGTTATGGCAAGAAGGAGAGCGGCCGCATCGGCGACCTCCCGCAGCCCGCGCTGCGAGACGGCGATGTCCTTGTCCGTGTGCATGCTGCCAGCGTCAATGCGCTGGACAACAAGATCAGGACGGGCGAGTTCAAGATGATCCTGCCCTATCGCCTGCCGTTGATCCTTGGCAACGATATGGCGGGGACGGTGGTGAGCGTCGGGTCCGGGGTGAGCCGGTTCAAGCCGGGCGACGAAGTCTATGCACGTCCGGACGATGATCGCATCGGCACGTTCGCCGAGTTCATCGCCGTCAACGCGGGCTCCGTGGCGCTCAAGCCGAACAATCTGGACATGGTGGAGGCCGCCGCACTGCCCCTGGTTTCGCTGACGGCCTGGCAGGCCTTGGTGGAAACAGCGCAGCTGAAGCCGGGGCAGAAGGTCTTCATCCAGGCCGGTTCAGGCGGTGTTGGCACCATTGCCATCCAGCTCGCCAAACATCTGGGCGCGTTCGTTGCCACCACCACCAGCACAGCCAA
Organism: Stenotrophomonas sp.; assembly: GCF_032099025.1. Classification (GTDB taxonomy): domain Bacteria; phylum Pseudomonadota; class Gammaproteobacteria; order Xanthomonadales; family Xanthomonadaceae; genus Stenotrophomonas. The sequence goes on along the minus strand of NZ_DAMCID010000002.1, from coordinate 158,760 downwards.
CGTCGCGTGGGTGAAGGCGCTGGGGGCGGATGTTGTCATCGACTACAAGCAGCAGGACTTCGCCGCCGCACTGCGCGATTACGACGTGGTGCTCAACAGCCAGGGCAACGACGAATTGGAGCGCTCGCTGACGATACTCAGGCCAGGTGGCCATCTCATCTCCATCTCCGGGCCGCCCACACCCACGTTTGCCACCGCGCGTGGGCTGCGCTGGCCGCTGAAGCAGGTACTTCGCCTGCTCAGCCGTGGCATCCGGAGCCGCGCAAAGCGGATGGGGGTGACGTACACCTTCCTGTTCATGCGGGCAGAAGGGAAGCAGCTGAGCGACATCACCTCGCTGGTCGAAGCCGGCGCGATCCGCCCGGTCATCGACCGGGTCTTCCCGTTCCAGGACACCCAAAGCGCGCTGGCGTATGTGGAAAGCGGGCGAGCGAAGGGCAAGGTGGTCGTCAAGATGGTGTAGGTTTCAATCAGAGCATCCGCTCCCACCTGGTCTGCTACCGCCGCCCAGCGGGAACGTCGCTCGAGCCTTCCGACCCATGAGGTATCTACGTGAATCAAGGAAGATCGCTACGCCAGCGCGTGGTGCAGGCGCTGCCAATGTTCGCGGTGCTCCTCGTTGCGGGTTGCACGGACATCGTGAAAAGCCGCTACGAGACACTCGCCGATGCACGTGCGGACGAGCTGTTCGGTCGGGGTTGGCTGCCGGATGTACTGCCGCCGTCAGCCGTCGACATCGTGACCGTCAACAATCTGGACATCAATGAATCCCACGGTGAATTCTCGTTCGACCCGGATGAAGCACCCGCACTGTTCCGGCAGCTGCAACGCGGCTTGCCCGGCAAGCTTCGCCCGCATGTGTCTGATGAGGTGAGATCGGCGCAGGCGCGGAAAGGCAGTTCCATTTGGTGGCTGGAACAGAACGACAGCACGTGGGTATTCATGTGCACGGCCGCCAAGGGGCACTGCGAATACAGCATGTGGTCCGACTGGACCCCGCCCGGCGTTTGAGGAACCAACGGCACCGGCCAGTGCCAGCCGTCGCGCTATTCAGTCTGTGCATCAGCCACGTGCGGCGAGCGCTGTTGCGGCACCGTCACCACGAAGCATGCGCCAGCGCTGTCGGTGTCTGGCGCGAGCGCTATCTCCCAGCCGTGCGAGAGGCAGATTTCCAGGCAGATCGCCAACCCCAGTCCAGCCCCATCGCTGTCTCTGGCATTGCCGCGCCAGAAGCGCTTGAACAGATGGGGGCGGTCGGCGTCGGCGACGCCGCTGCCGCCATCACGGACGCTGAAGCCTTCGGCGCGCAGCCCCACGTGGACCACGCTGTCGGCGGGTGAGTGATGCAGCGCGTTCTCAAGCAGGTTTTTGACCAGCACGAAGACTGCCGCTGCATCGGCCTCCACCGGCGGATGTTCGGTGTTCGTGCTTTCCACCACCACGGTGACCGCGCGTTGGGTGGCCAGGCGGTCCAGGTAGTCGACCGCATCAAGTACCACCGCACCGAGCCGCACGGGTGCGAACGCGTAGTTGTGGCCTTCGCTCACTTCGGCCAGATGCAGCAGCTGGTGCACCTGGCGCGCCATCTGCGCGGTGTCGCGCAGCAGCAGCTCGGTGTTGGGCGCCCCGCTGAGTTCGATCTCCGCCTGCAACAATGCCAGCGGCGTCTTCAGTTCATGCGCGGCCGAGGCCAGAAACTCCTGCTGTACCCGGAAACCCTGTTCCAGGCGCGCCAGAGCGGCGTTGAACGCCTCGATCATCGGCACCACCTCCGACGGTAGCCCTTCGCTGCGCAGGCGCGACCCCAGATTGCGCGGCCCGATCCGCGACGCGACGCGCGAGGCCTGGCGCAGCGGTCGCAGCATGCGGTTGACGATGATGGCGATGACCGCCATGAACGTCAGCAGCGCCAGCACCGCAACGGCCGTACCGGCACGCAGGTACAGCCGGGAGGCATGTTCCTTGAGGGTGATCACCAGCCGGTCGCTACGCGCGATGCGCAGGCCGTAGACCTGTCCGGCATGCTCAAGCCGCGCATGGGTGACCTGCAGGTGGATATCGCCCCCCGGGTTGGCAAGGGTCAGGGAGGTGGCATCGGCAGGCAGTGCCTGCAACGCCTCCAGCGCGGGGCTGGCCGGGCTGCTGGCCACGCGACCCCCGCGGCTGTCGGTGAGCAGGAAGGCCGCATCGCGGGGCATCGCGTCGTAGACGTTCCCCACCTCCGGTGGCAAGGAAAGCCGCACGGTGCCGGCCGCATCCACCTGCATGCCGGCGCGGAGTTCGGCCACTTCCTCCATCAGCTCCTCACGCACCATGTCATCGGGGGCCGCATGCCGGACCAGCAGCATGACCGCCGCCGCAGTGAGGGCGCCGGCCAGCAGCGCCAGCAGCGTGGCCAGCATCAAACGCGCGCTGAGACTACGCGGCAGCATCGGTGGGCCGCAGGGCGAAGCCAAGGTTGCGCATGTTGACCACCGACAACCCCGCATCGATGGCGGTCAGTTTTCGCCGCAACCGATGCAGCGCCACGTCCAGCGCATTGGGTGTCACGGCCTCACCCACCCCCCAGGCGGCACGCTCCAGTGCCCCCCGTCGCACTACCTGCCCCGCCGCGCGCACGAGCAGGATGATGATCTGCAGCTCGGCCGGGGCCAGGCTGACCTGTTCGTCGCCGCACTGCATGCAGCTGCTCTCGGCCAACACCTGCAGCCGATGGTGGACCAGCTGTGGGTCGCGCAGCGCTGCCGGGCGGCGCATCAGGGCGCGCACCCGCGCGCCCAGTTCCTCGATGGCGAACGGCTTGGGCAGGTAATCGTCCGCCCCCGCATCCAGTCCTTCGACGCGGTCGTGCAGCGCATCGCGCGCGGTCAGCATCAGGCACGGGATGCGGTTGCCAACCGCGCGCATGCGCCTTACCAGTTCAAGCCCATCGCCATCGGGCAGACCGCGGTCGATCACCGCCAGTGCATAGCCATGCCGGGTCAGCCCGTGCCAGGCGCTTTCCAGCGTGGCGAAGGTATCCACCGCGATGCCCGCCGCACCCAGCCCACGCTCGACCAGGCTGGCCAGTCGCGCATGGTCTTCGACCAGCGCGATCCGGTTGGGCAGGGCAGGGGGCGTTGTCTGGGACATGGCGAAGGCAGGAGTCGGTAGGGGTCAGAAGCCGCGGGTGATGCCGATGCGCAGCGCGGCCGACCCATCGGTATCGGGCTCGCTCAGCGGGCTGTCGGTGATCTCGTCGGGCAGGACGTCGTAGCTGATGCCGCCCAGCAATCGCCACTTCTCGCCCAGCGGGCGCGAGAAGGCGATGCTGACGTGCGGAACCACGGCGGCGCCGGGCTGGTAGCGCACTACGCCACGTGCAACTTCCTCGTCCAGCGTGCCATGGTAGTAGTTGACCATATCATCGGACATCCAGCGCACGCCGACGCCGGGCACCACGGTGGTGCGGCCCCACTGCAGGGCATAGGCATAGTCGGCCGAAAGCTCGTAGCCGCCGCTCGCATCGGTGACATCGGCCAGCGCGCTGAGCTTGAATTCGCCGGCCGCGCCGCTCCAGGTGGCGGCGATGCCGGCGTCCAGTGCGTCGTCGCGATCCTCCAGCAGGGCCGGGTCCACGCCGTTGGCCAGCAGTTCGCGGCGGCCGAGATCCTTGATGTCCACGCCATCGAAGCGCCCGGCCAGCACCGCATCCAGGCTGAAGGCATCGCCCTGGACCAGGTGCACGCCGCCGGTGAGACCCCGCCAGAAGATGCGCTTGCCCTCGAACGTAAGCAGCGGAACCGGGCGCACGCGCGTTCCCTCGCCGGCATAGGGGCTTTGGCGCACGGACGCGGCCACACCGATCGACCAGCGGTCATCGTCGGCCTTGGCCAGCAGGTCGCCGGTGCTGGAGGGGCTCTGTGCCACGGCCAGCGCAGGCAGCAGGAAGGGAACGGAAACAACGTACTTGAGCATGGGGGACTTCCTTGAGAGGGCGCGGCGAGCATTGCGGGCGCGGACTTACAGGCGACTTACCGCCGGCCGATGCGTCGCCTGCCGTTCAGCCAGCGGCCGCGTTCGAGCCTCGCGGCATGCAGCGCCAGTAAGAAGCAGGTAACCCGTGCCGCCGCAGACTCGGCGCCGCCCCTGCCAGGCGCGGCCGTTGTCGTCGTTCCGGCAGCACCGCCCTACCTCTCCGAGCACCTGCATGGTCCCGCATCGTCCCCCGTCCTCTCGCAGCCGTCTTCTGGCCGCCTCGCTTCCCCCCATTCCTGCGCGCGCCAGCGGTCGCAGCAGCCTGTTGTTCAAGGCGGTGCTTACTGCGGTGGCGCTGCTGGTCGCCGGTCTGGTCACGCTGCTGGTCGCGCGGTCGGCGCGCGGCGGCGCCACCGCCGGCAACGATGTGGTCCAGGCACCGCCCGCGATGACCGTCACCACGGTGCAGGTAAAGCAGCAGGACTGGGACGAGGCCCTCACCGCCTCGGGTGCCATTGCCGCCTGGCAGGAGTCGGTGGTGGGTGCGCCGCTTGCGGGCCTGCGCCTGGTCAGCGTGGAAGTCGACGTGGGGGCGGTGATCCGCAAGGGCCAGGTGCTGGCGCGTTTCGACGATGCTCTGCTGCAGGCCGACGCGCAGCGATTGCAGGCACTGTTGGCCCAGGCCGACGCCGAGTCGGCGCGCGCCCGCCGCGATGCGGAGCGGGCCCAGGCGCTGCGCCCGAGCGGGGCGCTGAGCGAGCAGTCGGTGCTGCTCACCCTGACCGAGGCAGAGAGTGCGGCCGCGGCCGTGCGCTCGGCGCGCGCGGCATTGAAGGCCAAGCAGGTGGAGATCGATTACGCGGTGGTACGGGCTGCCGATGACGGTGTCATCAGCGAACGCAGTGCAACCTTGGGTGCAGTGCCCGAGCGTGGCGAACCGCTCTTCAGGTTCATCCGGCAGCAGCGGCTGGAGTGGCGAGGTGAGCTGGGCGCGGCGCAGCTGGCCAAGGTCCGCGTCGGCCAGCGCGTGCGCCTGACGCTGCCGGACGGCAGCAGCGCCAACGCACAGCTCCGCCAGATCGCCCCGACGCTGGGCGACGCTGCACGCATGGGACGGGTATACGCCGATCTTCCTGTCGGCAGCGCCGCGCGCGCAGGCATGTATGTCCAGGGAGAGATCGGCCTGGCACGCTCGCCCGCGCAGGTGGTACCGGCATCGGCACTGGTCGTCCGCGATGGCCGCAGCCTGGTGTTTACGGTAAACGCCGATGGGGGCGCCGGGCATGTCAGCGCACGCACGGTCACGGTGGCGCGCCGTCGCCAGCGCCAGGTTGACGTGGGCGGAAGTCTTGAACCGGGTGCCTGGGTCGTCGACCAGGGGGCCGGGTTCCTCGCCGAGGGTGACCGCGTCCAGATCGTCGCGGGGCGCGCCGCTACCGCGCCGGTCGCAGCAGGCACACGATGAACCTTGCGACCTGGTCCATCCGCAATCCCGCCCCCGTGCTTCTGCTGTTCGCCCTGCTGGTGGTCGCCGGCGCGATCGGTTTTGCTCGGCTGCCGATCCAGAACCTGCCCGAGATCGAATTGCCCACGGTCAACGTGGCGCTGGCCCAACCCGGTGTGGCGCCGGCGCAGCTGGAGACGGCCGTGGCCCGGCCGGTCGAGAATGCCATCGCGGCGGTGGTCGGTCTGCGTCACCTGCGCACGCAGGTGAGCAATGGGGTGGTTCACATCTCGGCCGAATTCGAGATCGGCACGCCGTTGTCCGATGCGCTGGATGACGTCAAGGCGGCCGTCGACAGCACCCGCGCGGCGCTGCCCGACGACGTACTGCCGCCGGCGGTAAGCGCGGACGTGGTGGGCAGCAGCCCGATCCTGACCTACGCGGTGGAATCGGCGACGCTGGCACCCGAGCCGCTCTCGTGGTTCGTCGACGATACGTTGGACAAGGCCCTGCGCGGTGTGCCCGGCGTTGGACGCGTCGAGCGGCTCGGCGGCGTGCAGCGCGAGATCCGGGTAGAGGTGGAACCACTGCAACTGGACGCGCTGGCGGTGACCGCCAGCGATGTCTCACGGGCGTTGGGCGCCGTGCAACGCCAAGCGTCAGCCGCTGGTGTGCGGCTGGGCGGCGGCGAGCAGGCGCTGCGGACGCTGGCGACGGTGAACGAGTCCGCTGCGCTGGCCGATCTGATGCTGCCGCTGCCCGACGGGCGGCATCTGCGGCTGGGCGAGCTGGCTACGGTCACCGACGGGGTGCGTGATCGTGACCAGGCGGCGCTGCTGGACGGAACCGAGGTAGTGGGCTTCCACGTGTACCGCGCCCGCGGCAGCGACGAAACCCGCACCGCCGAGCAGGTGGCGGCGATGCTCGAAACCCTGGCCACGTCCCACCCGGGGCTGGTGTTCACCCCGGTGGCCAACCGGGTGGCCTACACCTTGGAGCAGTACCACGGTTCGATGCAGATGCTGTTGGAAGGCGCGGTGCTGGCGGTGCTGGTCGTGGCCTGGTTCCTGCGCGACTGGCGCGCGACCGCCGTGGCGGCAATGGCGTTGCCGCTGTCCATCCTGCCCACCTTCGCCGTGATGCCCTGGCTGGGCTTCTCGCTCAACACGCTGACGCTGCTGGCACTCGCGGTGGTCGCCGGCATCCTGGTGGACGATGCGATCGTGGAGATCGAGAACATCGAAACCCATCGACGCCGAGGCAAATCGATCACGGTGGCCACCGCCGATGCGGTGAACGAGATTGCCTTGGCGGTCCTGGCCACCACGCTCACGCTGGTGGTGGTGTTCCTGCCTACGGCATTGATGCCGGGCATCGCGGGACTGCTGTTCGCCCAGTTCGGTTGGACGACGGTCATTGCCGTGCTGGCGTCGCTGCTCGTCGCGCGCCTGCTGACGCCGCTGCTGGCCGTGCACTGGCTGCGCGCGCTGCCGCCGCGCCCGCGCCCCGAGGGCCGGGTGATGCCGCGCTATCTAGCGGCCGTGCGCTGGGTTCTCAGCCACCGCCGGACCACGCTGGCCGGGGCGCTTGCCTTCCTGGTGGGGTCGTTCGCGCTGCTGCCGCTGCTGCCCACCGGCTTCATGCCCGCCGCCGACCTGGGCTACGTTGAGGTGGCACTGGAATTGCCGCCGGGTGTTGCGCTGGCCGACGCGGTGCAGGCGGCCGAGCAGGTGCGCCACGCGGTGGCCGGCACGCCGGGTGTGGCGCAGGTATTCACCCGCGTAGGCGAAGCGGGTGGCGAGGACGGAGCGTCACCGGAGGTGCGCCGCGCGCTGCTCACGTTGAGCCTGGCACCGCGCCGACAGCGGGCGTCTCAGCAGGCGATGGAAGCGAAGCTCCGCGAGCGCCTGGCGTCCGTGCCCGGCATGCGTTTCAGCGTGGGCGGCGGCAGCCTCGGCACCGCGCTCACGCTGATCCTCGCCGGGGACGATGCGCAGCTGCTGCAGGCTACGGCGCAGACCCTGGAACAGCAGATGCGGGGGATTCCGGGCCTGGCCAACGTCACCTCGACGGCCAGCCTGGAACAACCCGAACTGACCATTCGACCCGACGCGCACCGTGCCGCGGAACGCGGGGTGTCCACCACGGCGATCGCCGATACGCTGCGGATAGCACTCGGCGGCGATGTCGACGCGGACCTGCCGCGGCTGGACCTGGACACGCGCCAGTTATTGATCCGGGTGCAGGTGCCGCTGCGCGTCCGCGAGGATCTGGACGCCATCGGGCGCCTGCGTGTGCCGGCGCGCGACGGCACGGTGCCGCTGGCGAGCATCGCCCACCTGGGCATGGAAAGCGGACCGAGCCAGATCGACCGGTTCGACCGCCAGCGCTACGTCACGCTGGGCGCCGGCCTGGCCGGCATGCCACTGGGCGATGCGGACGCAGCGGTTGCGGCACTGCCGATCAGCCGCGCCATGCCGGCGGGCGTAAGGCCGATCGAAGCCGGTGATTCGGAACTGGCGGCCGAGCTTGCCAGCGGCTTCCTGATCGCCATCGCAGCTGGGCTGGCCTGCATGTTCTGTGTGCTGGTCCTGCTGTTGAAGGACGCGTTCCAGCCGCTGACGATTCTGTCGGCCGTGCCGCTGTCGCTGGGCGGCGCGCTGCTGGCGCTGCTGGTGACCGGCAGTGCCTTGGATGTGCCGGCCATGATCGGGCTGGTGATGCTGATGGGCATCGTCACCAAGAACGCGATCCTGCTGGTGGACCACGCGGTCAAGGCGATGCGCCATGGCGGCCTGCACCGCGACGCGGCGCTGGTGGAGGCGTGCAGCCACCGCGCACGACCGATCATCATGACCTCGTTGGCGATGGTGGCAGGGATGCTGCCGATCGCGCTGGGACTGGGCGCGGATGCCAGCTTCCGGCAACCGATGGCGATCACCGTCATCGGTGGCCTGGTCACCTCCACCCTGCTCAGCCTGCTGGTCGTGCCGGTGCTGTTTACCTGCATCGATGATGCGCGGGTCTGGCTGCAGCGCCGGGGCAACAGACGTGGCGAACCCGGATGAAACGGACGGGTCAGGACAGGTCCACGAACCCGCTGCGCAGTACACCGTCAACGCTCACGATGGCATCCAGCCGTAGCAGGCGCCCGTTGTCCAGCTGCATGTACTCCACCGCATCGCGCGCCTGCAGATCGGCAATACGTGCAGAGACGGTCTCGTGCTGGCCGGCGCCGGTGTCGAACACGATGACGACGCGCCGGCCAACGGTGGCCGTTGCCTCCAGCACGTCATGGAACTCGCAGTTGATGGGAACGTAGGTTCGGTTCATGGCGCGGTCTCCTGAAGAATGGCGGGCGTGGCGCATCGAGGGACCGGCCGGGTCAGCCCGGCCAGCCCTGTCGGCGTTGTTCAACGCAGTTTCACGCCGGGGAAGTCCACCGGTACCGCGAACGCCACGTTGATGTAGTTGGTGAACAGGTTCAACGCGACATGCGCCAGGATCTCGACGATTTCCTCGTCGCTGAAGCCCACCGCGCGCAGCTGGGTTACGTCGGCATCCTTGATCTGGCCGCGGCCTTTCACGACCTGCAATGCGAAGTGCAGCGCCGCAGCGGTCTTCGGGTCGTCGGACGCACCGCCCTGCGCTTCGCTCATCTCCTGGCTGCTCGCGCCGGCTTTGCGGCCCAGTGCCGTATGCGCGGCCAGGCAGTACTCGCAGGCGTTGCGGTTGGCGATGGCCACGGCAATCTTCTCGCCCAGGGCGGTCGGAATGACGCCCCCGCCAAGGGCGCCGAAGGAACCCCACATGCTCTTCAGGGCGGCGGTGGAGTTGGCCACAGCGCGGAACATGTTGGGGGTGGCACCGAAGGCCGCATGGATCTGGCCGAGCAGCGCCTGGCGTTCGCCGGTGGTGTCCTGGGTGTTGATCAGGGGGATACGGGACATGACTTGGATTCCTTCGGAATGCCGGCGCGGGGTGGCCGGTTGATGGGCATAATAGGAGCCCGTTCGGGACGTTTGGTGTCTTTATGTCGCAGATAGGTGTCAATTCGTCCAGTTTCTCGATTGACCGGCTGACGCCCGTGCTGGAGCACTTCCGCGTTCAGGCCACCCTGTTCCACGCGGGTCCGCTGTGCGGTCACCAGACGTTCGAGGCGCAGCCGGGCCGGGGCTTCCTGCATGTGCTGCGCCGGGGCGAAATGGACCTCCTGTACCGCGACGGCGCGCGTCTGGCGCGCACCCATCTGGCCCAACCCACGCTGCTGCTGTTCCCGCGCGCAGTGCACCACGAGTTCATCAACCCGCCAGTGGACGGCTCGGACTTCACCTGCGCCACGCTGGATTTCGATGGCGGCACGCGCAACCCGATCGTGCAGTCGCTGCCGGATGTGATCGTGCTGCCATTGGATGCCATCGATGGGCTGCAGGCGACGCTGGACCTGTTGTTCGCCGAGTCGGACCAGATGCGCTGCGGCTCGCGGCTGCTCGCCAACCGGTTGTTCGAAGTGGTGCTGATCCAGGTGCTGCGCTGGATCATCGACAACCCGGACAGAGCGCAGGTCTCGCAGGGCATGATGCTGGGCCTGTCCGAGCCGCGCCTGGCCAAGGCGCTGATGGCCGTGCACGCCGCGCCCGATGCGGACTGGACGCTGGAGCGGATGGCCGGGCAGGCCGGCATGTCGCGCAGCGCGTTCGCTGCGGCATTCAAGGCCGCCACCGGCACTACGCCGGCAGCCTATTCGCTGGATTGGAAGCTCAACGTGGCCACGTCACTGCTGCGCGCGGGACGACCGGTGAAGCAGGTTGCACTGGAGCTGGGCTTCGCCGACGCGCCGACCTTCTCGCGCGCCTTCCGCCGCCGCACCGGTACCTCGCCGCGCGGGTGGCTTGCCACGCGCGCCGAGGAACCGTGAGCGCACGGGCCTACTTGTCCAGAAACGCTACCAGCGCAGGAATGGTCTGCTCCGGCGCTTCTTCCATCAGCCAGTGGCCGGAGCCCTTGACGATCACGCCCTGGACATTCGTATCCACCAGCTTCGCCTGGTCGATCAGGAACTGGCCACCGGCCTTCTCGCCGGAGAGCACCAGCATCGGCATGTGCAGCGGGGTCTTGGCGAAGCCGGCGAAATCCTTGGCGTCCTGCTCGAAGTTCTTGAAGTACTCGAAGCCCGCGCGCATGCCGCCGGGACGCGCATATTCGGACGCGTAGAACTGGCGGTCGGCCTCGGGCACCGAATGCGTGCGGTCGGCGGCGAAGTCGTTCCAGAAGTGCTCGAAATACGTCCGTTCGCGGCCATCGACCAGCTTCAACGGCGTTTCACCGTAGAAGTGGAAATGCCACAGGTCGCGCAGCAGCCACACATGGGTCCAGTCGCCCACGCCCGGCAGGAACGCGTCCATCAGCACGACGCTCTCCACCTCGTCCGGGTACTGCGCCGCGTAGGCATACGCCACCATCAGGCCGATGTCGTGGCCGACGATCTTCACCTTCGGGTAGCCAAGCGACTTCACCAGCGCGTGGATGTCCTGCGCCAAGGTCTTCTTGTCGTAGCCACCGACCGGCTTGGACGATTGGCCGGCGCCGCGCAGGTCCGGCGCGATCACGACGTGCTGCCCGACAAGCTGCGGCATCAGCGGCCGCCACATGTGGCTGGTTTCGGCATAGCCGTGCAACAGAACCACCGGCGATTCGGTGCCTTGCCCGGCTTTCAGGTAGTGCAGGGTCACACCATTCACATCGGCGGTGTGGCTCTGGATGGCAGTGGTGTCGGCTGCCTGGGCGGTGGCGTGCACCGCCAGCAGCACCAGCAGGGCGGCAACGGTACGGAAGGGTCGCGGTAGCAGCTTCATTGGAGTCTCCATGCGGTTACGGGGATGCAGCGTCGGCAGGAAGATGGCGCTCGATCCACCGCACGAAGTCGCCGATCACGCCTTCCCGCCCCGCATCATTGAGCAGGTCATGGGCGTGATCCTTGTACAGCAGCAACGTCTTGTCGGCCGATCCCGCGTTGTCGTTGAACAGCTGGCTGCCGGCAGGCACGGTGACCTTGTCGGCCGTGCCATGCGCGATCAGGACCGGCAGCCGCAGGCTCGGAAACCCGCGCCGCAGCCGGTCGATGCCCACCAGCATCTGCGCGACGGTCAGCGCGGTCTGCTTCTCGCCGGCAATGAGCGGATCGGCATTGAGCGCGGCCACCACCTCGGGCAATCGCGAGAATTCCTTGTTGGGCAACTTCAGCACGCGCAGTTTCGGGAACGGGCCGCTGAGCCAGCGCACCAGCGCCAGCACCAGGGGTGGCGCCGGTACCTGGAACGCGTAGCTCTCGCAGATCAGCCCGGCCAGTTCGTCCTGGTGCGACAGGGTGTACGCCGAGGCGATCACGCCGCCCGCACTGTGCCCGAGCAGGAACACCGGCAGGCCCGGCTCGCGCGCACGCGCCACGTTCAACAGCGACTGTACGTCGGCCAGGTAGTCGTCGAAGTGCTCCACGTGGAAACGTTCGCCACTGGACTTGCCACGCCCGCGCAGGTCCACGGCATAGACGGCCAGGCCGATCGCCGTGAACTGGGCAGCAGCCCACTGGTAGTGACCGCTGTGCGAGTTGAAGCCGGGCACGATCGCCAGCACTGCGCGTACCTTGCCGGTGGGGCGCCAGCTGCGGATGAACAGCTCGCGCTCACCGCCGGTGATGAACTCTTCGCTGCGCGTCGGCCCGGTGTCGCGGGGGTCGGATGGCACGGCATGCAGAGCTGCAGGGGGAGCGTTCATGGCAGGTCCTCGGTAAGAAAACACGCGCTGACAACGCCGGCGCGGAAAAGTGCGCGGGGGAGGGCGCTCAGGGCGTGAGGAAGGCGAGCAGATCCTGGTTGAGCTGCTCCTTGGCGGTGTCACCCAGGCTGTGGCCACCGCCGGGATAGATCTTCAGCTGCGCGCCTTTGACCAGCGTGGCCGAGCGCAGTGCCGCCGCCTTGATCGGCACGATCTGGTCGTCGTCGCCGTGGATGATCAGGGTGGGAACATCGATCCTGCCCAGGTCGGCAGTGAAGTCGGTTTCGGAAAACGCCTTGATGCAGTCGTACGCATTCTTGTGGCCGGACTGCATGCCCTGCGTCCACCACGCGCGGATCAATCCTTCGGAGACCTTCGCGCCGGGCCGGTTGAAACCAAAGAACGGTCCCGTCGCTACGTCCAGGAAGAACTGCGCACGGTCGGCCAGGTAGGCGCTGCGGAAGCCGTCGAACACCTCGATGGGCAGGCCGTCGGGGTTGTCGGCGGTCTTGAGCATGATCGGCGGCACCGCGCCCATCAGCACCACTTTCGAGACGCGCGCGGTGCCATGCCGACCGATGTAACGCGCCACTTCGCCGCCGCCGGTGGAGTGGCCGACCATCGCCACGTTGTCCACGCCCAAGTGGTTGAACAGCGCCGCCACGTCATCGGCATAGGTATCCATGTCGTTGCCGTGCCACGGCTGGCTGGAGCGGCCGTGCCCGCGGCGGTCGTGGGCAATGCAGCGGAAGCCCTTGCTGGCCAGGAAGAACATCTGCGCCTCCCACGCATCGGCGTTGAGCGGCCAGCCGTGGCTGAAGGACACGACCGGACCGCTGCCCCAGTCCTTGTAGTAGAGGGAGGTACCGTCGGCGGTGGTGAAGTAGCTCATGGCGGCCTCGATGCGGGGGGCGTGGGGGAGGGATGAGGGTGCAGCCTCACATGCAGGTGCAGCGCCGGCATCGGGCGTTCGGGCGCGCACGCGCTCCCCCATCCGGGGGCCGCTGTATCTGCCCGTCGGCATCCTGATCGCCAGTGACCCCCACATGGGGGTACTACGGATGCCCCGACCGGCAGCGGCCAACCGCGCCGCTGGGGTTACCCTTCGCCCAGCGCGCCATGCCGGCGTGCGTTCGGGAGAACGGCATGCTTGACCGGCTGGCGGTGCTCGACACGATCCTGCAGGACCATGCGCAGGCGCTTGGCCGGGACTACCACCCCTACCGCAACCACGCCTACCGCGTGGCCAACTTCGCCTGGTGCCTGCGGCCCGGCAGCGTGCACGACCTGTACGTGCTGTCGGTGGCGGTGGCCTTCCACGACCTCGGCATCTGGACCGCGGGCACCTTCGATTACCTGGGGCCGTCCGAAGCACTGGCGCGGCAGTACCTGCTGGACCAGCAACGTCCCGAGCTGGTGCCCGTGGTGCTGGCGATGATCAGTGAACACCATCGGGTGTCCCACGTACCGGGCGACCAGGACCCCTGCATCGAGGCGTTCCGCCGTGCCGATTGGATCGACGTGTCACTCGGACTGCGCCGCTTCAACCTGCCTGCCGACGCGTTCACGCGGATCGTGAAGCAGTTCCCGCGCCTCGGCTTCCATCTGCGCCTGGTGCAGTTCTCGCTGCGCCACGGCCTGCGCCATCCGCTGCGGCCGCTGCCCATGCTGAAGCCCTAGCACCGCCGCGCGTCACTCCTCCAGGCGCACCAGCCCACGCCGCAGCGCGATGTGGATGGCCTCGGTCCGGGTGCGCGCGCCGACCTTCTCGAAGATGCGCGCCAGGTGCGATTTGACCGTCTCCGCCGAGATGCCCAGTGTGTTGGCGATGCGCTTGTTCTCCCAGCCATGGGCAAGCGCGGAGAGGATCGAGAGCTCACGTGCGGTCAGCGCCTCCTCGCCCACGTGCTGGGCGATCTCTTCGGAAATCTCCGCCGACAGGCAGCGCTTGCCCTGATCCACGCGGCGCAGTGCATCGATGAGCTCACCGCGCAGCGAGCTCTTCAGCAGGTAGCCGCAGGCACCGGCCGCCAGCGCATCACGCGCATTGGCATCGCCGCGGTAGGTGGTCAGGATCACCACGCGGGCCTGTGGGAACTCCGCGCGCAGGCGGCGGGTAAGTTCAATGCCACCCACGCCGGGCATCTGCAGATCGACCAGCGCGATATCCGGCAGCAGGCGCCGGAACTGTTCCATGCCGCTGTGCGCATCGGCCGCTTCGCCCACGACGACCATGTCCGGCTCCACCTCCAGCATGGACGCGATGCCCTGGCGGATCAGTGGGTGATCGTCGATGGTCAGGATGCGGATGGTCATGGCTAGCCCCCGGGCAGGGCACCACCGTGCATCGTGGCGCGGCCCAACGCAAGCGTGGCGCGTGTGCGTGTCCGCCATGCGACCGACGGCGCCGCCGACGCCCCCGAATGGGGGGCGCCGACGTGGCCGGAACACGCCACGACAGCCGTATGGCGTGCGCCGACACTCTCCGTGAAGGGACGTCCCTCGGCCCGGGAGCCGCCGCACCATGAGCGCCAGCGCACCTGCCTATCCTGCGGGGCATACCGCCCTGCTGTTCGTCGACCCCTACAACGACTTCCTCGCCGACGGCGGCAAACTCTGGCCGGCAGTGGCCGAGGTGGCGACCGCCGTCGACCTGCATGCCAACCTGCGCCGCATCCGCGACGCGGTGCACTGCGCGCGCTGGCCACTGTTCATCGTGCCGCACCACCGGTCCACGCCGGACGATCTGCATGCGTGGCAGCACCCGACGCCGTATCAATGCGGCGCCTCCGAAGCGCAGGTGTTCGCGCGCGACGGCTGGGGTGGCGAGTGGCACCCCGACTTCGCGCCGGAGCCGCATGACATCATCGTCAAGGAGCACTGGGGCGGCAGCGGCTTCGCCAACACCGACCTGGACCTGCTGCTGAAGCAGCACGGCATCAGCCACGTGATCGTGGTCGGCCTGATCGCCAACACCTGCATCGAAACCACCGCGCGTTTCGCCAGCGAACTGGGCTACCACGTCACCCTGGTGCGCGATGCCACGGCCGCCTTCAGCCAGGCCGCCATGCATGCCGCGCACGAGATCAACGGCCCCACCTATGCCCACGCCATCGTGAGTACGCGCGAGCTGCTTGCCCGCATTCCCTTCAGTGCCGATCCCTGACCGCATCGCGGTCGTCGTCCGTCGAGTCAGCCCGGGTCGCTGCCGCGCGTGACCCGCCAGCGCGGCAGGCGCAGCCGTACCCGGGTGCCACCGTCGGGCCGCGGCTGCACCAGCAGCGTGCCGCCGCACAGCGCGGCGCGCTCGCGCATGCCGGGCAGGCCCCAGTGCCCCTCGCTGCCACCGTGCGCAAGCACGTCATCGCCGATACCGCAGCCGTCGTCCTCGATCTCGACGACCGTGCGCAGCAATGCGTAGGTGATGCGCACGGTGATGCGTGATGGGTTGGCGTGGCGGTGTGCATTGGCGACCGCCTCGCGCACGATCCGCTGCACTTCACCCAGTTCCGGGTTGCGCCAGCGCCGTGGTTTCCCGTGCACTTCGACCGCGAAGCCGGTCTCCGCCGGCAACTCCAGCTGTGCCGGCAGTGCGCGCACGGCCGATTCCAGGTCGTCGAAACGTCCCTCCTCGCGGCGCAGTGCGCGAATGCGGTCGCGGCCCTCCACCAGGCCCGACTCCGCCTCCTCCAATGCATGTGCCAGGCCCGCATCGGCCGCCGCCGTGTCGCCCGACGCCAGCCGACGGCGCGAGGATTCAATGCGCAGCATCAGCGCCTGCACCGACTGCAGCAGGGTGTCGTGCAGGTCGCGCGCGATGCGCTCGCGTTCGCCCACCCGCGCGCGGTAGACGCGCTGCACGCGTTGGCGCGCCACGGATACCCGCCAGCGCACGAATGCCCAGATCAATGCGGCTGCCGCGGCTACCAGCGCGAGCGCGAACCATGTGGTCTGCCAGAACGCGGGCAGTACCGTGACGTTGAACGACGCCTCCTGTGCCGACCACGCGCCGGTATCGTCGCTGGCGATCAGGCGGAACCGGTAACTGCCCGGGGCCAGACGGCTGTAGATCGCCTGCCGTCCTGTGCCGGCATCCATCCAATCGTCGTCCACGCCGTCGAGCCGATAGCGGAACCCCACCCGTTCGGGAATGCGCAGCGCCGGGGCCGTGTAGTCCACGCGCAGGTCGCGGCTGCCGGCCGGCAGGCGCAGGTGCGGTGACAGCGGCACCGGTGCGTCGTCCACCTTGACCGCCAGCAGCGTCGGAGCGGGGGGCGCAGCGGCCGGGTTGCGGGTGATGTGGCGCGGGTCGATCCAGTGCACGCCGCGGTTGGTGGCGAACCAGATCCGGCCCTGCGCATCGCTCAGCACGGAGGGCACGCCGCCGGTCTGCTCCGACGTGCCGCGCAGGCCGTCGAGTACGCCGAACCGTTCGAATGCCACGGCATGGGTGGGATCGCGACGCCACTGCGCCATCTCCGCCGCTGGAATGCGGGCAAGTCCACCGCGCCCGCCCAGCCACAGTTCGCCATCGGGCAGCAGCACGATGCCGCTGGTGCGCTCGAAGGTTTCCCCCGCACGACCGAGCAGGCGCTGGAAGGTTTCGTTGCTGCGCATCGCCACACCCCTGGCGCCGCCGGCCCACAGCGTGTCGCCGTAGTTCTGCAGCACCGCAATGCGGCCGATACCCGGGCCGTCCTCCTTGAGGTCGCGGCGGCGTCCGTGTTCGAACACGCCGATGGTCTGCCCCGCATCAGTCCAGATCCGTCCGCGCGCATCCTCTGCCAGCGCCCGCGGGGTGACCCCCGGCTGCATGCCGTACTTGCTGTTCTGCACCTCCCATGTGCCGTTGTACAGGCGCAGCAGCCCGCCGTTGAGCCGGCTCACCCACAGCCCGCCGGCGCGGTCACTGGCGATCATGTTGACCACGCCATCGCCTTCCAGCTCCGGCGGCAGTGCCACACGCTCCAGGCCATTGGCACCGACCCGCGACAGCGATCCGCGGCCGCTGCCCACCCACAACGTGCCGCCGGCGTCGCGATGCATGGCGCTGACGCCTTCCATCTCCAACCCACCCAGTTCCTGCACGCGCCCGCCCCCGGGCATCGAGGGGTCGGGGCTGACCCACAGCGGGCCGCGGTCCGGGTTGCCCACCAACAGGCGACCGTCCTTGCCAAGCGCCATCGAGAACGACTGGTCGCGGCGCGGCAGGGTGACCGCCGCCAGTGCGTTGTCGCGGAACCTGTCCAGGCCGTTGGCCGTGCCGGTCCAGAGATTGCCCTCGCGATCCTCGAACAGCGTCCACACCACTTCCGAGGTCAGGCCCTGGGCGGGTCCGAAGTACTCCGGCTGCGGTGCCACCACGCCTCCCCCGGGCGCGCGCAGTGCGTGGGCGTCACGCACGCGGGCGATACCGCCCGCCGTGCTGAGCCACATGCCGCCATCGCGGTCGAAGCGCAGGCCTGCGCCTTTGAACGCCGGGTCCAGCCAGCTCACGGTCGCCCGGTCATGGCGGCGGTCGCGCTCGGCCCGTGCCAGCGGCCGCACCCCCCAATAGTCGGCCGCCCACAACGTGCCGTCGGCGGCCTGGTCGAAGAACGGAATCTGGACCGGCGTGGGGGTGGGTTGGAAGCGCGATGCGCCCGGGGCGAGGTGCACGATGCCGAACGCCTCGTTCTCCGAGTACGCCACCCAGATTCCGCCCTGGCGGTCGGCGAAGATCCGCTCCGGGCGCCAGCCCGCGTCGAAGCCCATCGGCTGCGCGGTCTTCCAGGTATCGCTGGCCGGATCGAGCCAGACCAGCGACACCGGCGTGATCGCCCACAGCCGCTTGCCGGCATCGCGCGCGAAGCCCATCACCGAGCCCAGCGGCACGTCATCGCGCTGGTAGGCGTACTGGCCCGGGTGCGGTCCACCCAGCCGGCTCATGCCGCCGTTGAAGTAACCCACCCACAGTGAGCCGTCGGGCTCGGCCAACAGGCTCAGCACGTCTTCCTCGATCAGCGGGTCGTCGCCCATGCGGGTGATGCGCTCGAAGCGCACGCCGTCGAAGCGGTACAGGCCCTGCCTTGAGCCCAGCCAGAGCAGACCGTCGGTCGTCTGCGCGATGGAGAAGATCTGTGCCGGTGCGCCGTCGTCGGGTGTCCAGCGGTCGTGGCGCAGCTGGGTCAGGGCGCGGTCGGGCGAGAGCGCATGCGCTGCTGGCACCGCACCTTCGCTGATCAGCAGACCGAGCAGCAACAGCCGGCAGAAACCGCCGAGGCTCCTGTTCGTGACGTGCGCGGATGCATGACGAACCGGAAGCCTGGGCATGGAGGCAGACCAATGGGGCAGGGTGCGCACTGCGCAGCCCGCGGCCGGGTGGGGTTTCGGCGGAGTATGCCATGCGTGGGGCGGTGCGCCGGGAGGCTTGGCAGGGCAGTGGCGCTACGCCATCATGCGCGCCCACCCCGGTACACCTCACGGATGAGCAGATGCGATTCAACTTTTATGGGTTCGAGGTCGTTCCGCAAACGACGCGGGGTCGCTGGCTGATGTTCGGCGCGATCGTGTTGAGCGTGCTGATGCTGTATCCCGGCATCAAGAAGCGTGGCGAGCAGATCGCCAGGCAGACCGAACGCGTGGCGGGTTTCGACATGCCGGCCGGCATGAAGCCGGCCTGGACCGAACACCCCAAAGAGAACACCATCGAGCTGGACCCCCGCGGCAGCATCGAAGTGGGCAAGCCCCTGCGGCGCGGCTATCGCCTTGAACCAGCGCAGGCGCAGGCGCTCATGGAGAGCTGCACCGAACGCGGCGGACAGGTCATCGACGGCAACGACGCCGCCAAGGCGTATCCCCGCCTGATGGGGCGCCTCCACGGCAATGGCCCGATCTGCATGCGCACCGACAACGCGCCGAGGCGCGCCGTGTCATTGCTTCAAGGCGACACCTTGGTCATCCAGATCGCCAACTACTGAGCGCCGGCGCTGACGCCGGGCCACGTCGGTAGCGTCACGCCCTGCGTGGCTTCGCCGTGCCCGAACGAAGCGCAGCCACGCAGGGCGTGGCGCTACTTGCAGGGTGCAACCTAACACTGTTAGATTCGCCCCCTAACACCGTTAGGTAGAAGCCCCCAGTGCGTCAACCCATCGCCCGGGACAACATCGTCGGTGCCGCCTTCAAGATCCTCGACGAGGCCGGCATGGAGGGCGTGACGCTGCGCAAGGTGGCCTGCACGCTGGGTATCCGCGCGCCGTCGCTGTACTGGCACTTCAAGAGCAAGCAGGCGCTGGTCGATGCCATGGCCGACGCCATGATCGTGGACGTGGCCCGGCACATCCCCGACGGCCAGCCGTGGCGCGAGACCCTGCTGCAGATCGCCCGCGAGTTCCGCACCGCGTTCAAGGCCCGCCGCGATGGCGCGCGGGTCTACGCGGGCACCTTCCTGGCCACCGAGAACGTGCTGCGGGTGGGCGAAGCCAGCATCGCCGCGCTGGTCGGCGCAGGCGCCTCGGTGCGCTTTGCCGCCACCGCCTCGATGGACCTGGTGTATTACGCGATGGGCTTCGTCATCGAAGAACAGTCGTGGCCCGGCGACGGCAGCATGGAGGCGCTGGGCGAGGTCTTCATGGCCCTGGCCGAGGCACGTTTTCCACAGTGCTGGGCGGCCCGTGATGTCTGGAGCGAGGTCGATTTCGACACGCGCTTCGAGCAGGGCCTGGGGCTGATGCTCGATGGCATCGCACTGCGCCTGGCCCGCGCGCCCTGATTCGTTTTCCCTTTCCTTTGTTCCCGCTGTTCCGACACGGAAGCTCATCCATGCGTGCACCTCTCCTCCGCAGCTCGCTGCTCCTGCTCACCCTCGCACTGCTCACCGCGTGCGGCGACAAAGACGACAAGGCCGCTGCCGACGCAGCCGCCACCTCGGCATTGCCTGTCTCCCTCGCCACCGCCCAGCAGCAGCCGATGGCGCGCACGGTGCTGGTCTCCGGCCCGGTCACCGCGTACGAGGAAATGCAGCTGGGCGTGGAGATCAGCGGCCAGCGCGTGACCGCGTTGCCGGTGGACGTGGGCCAGTGGGTCAAGCAGGGCCAGGTGCTGTTGCAGCTGGACCACCGCACGCTGGACAGCGAACTGGCCCAGGCCGACGCCTCGTTGCGGCAGGCACAGGCGTCGCAGGAACTGGCGCGCCTGAACTACGAACGCAGCGCCAAGCTGGCCGCCCAGCAGCTGATCAGCGAAAGCAGCCTGGATGAGCTGCGCGCGTCGCGCATCAACGCCGAGGCGCAGACCGCTACCGCCCGCGCGGCCCGCGACGCGGCCAAGCTGCGCCGCGATTTCGCCGACCTGCGCGC
Source organism: Stenotrophomonas sp. (assembly GCF_032099025.1). Lineage (GTDB taxonomy): Bacteria > Pseudomonadota > Gammaproteobacteria > Xanthomonadales > Xanthomonadaceae > Stenotrophomonas. The sequence goes on along the minus strand of NZ_DAMCID010000002.1, from coordinate 138,249 downwards.
CCCGGCCGATGGCCTGATCTCCAAGCGGTTGGTGCAGCCGGGCCAGGTTGTCTCGGCCGGCACCGAACTGCTGCGCCTGATCCGCGACGGCCGCCTGGAATGGCGCGCCGAGCTGCCCGAAGACCAGCTCACCGGCGTCGCCGTGGGCAATACCGTGGAGCTGCCGTACGCCGATGCGGTGGTCAATGGCCGTATCCGCGCGGTCACTCCGGGCGTCGACGCGCAGACCCGCACCGGGACGATCTACGCCGACCTGCCGGAGCCGGGCACGCTCAAGCCCGGCATGTACATCGAAGGCCGCATCGTCACCGGCGAGGGCCCGGCGCTGACCATTCCGACCGCCGCGATCGTGCAGCGCGACGGCCACAGCTATGTGTTCACCGTGAACGACACGCAGCAGGCCGCGCGCCTGCGCGTGCGCACCGGCCAGGCCGTGCAGGGGCGCACCGCGATCCTGGAAGGCCTGAAGGTGGGCGACCGGGTGGTGGTGGAAGGTGCCGGGTTCCTGGGTGAGGGCGACCGCGTCCGCGTGGTGGCCGACGCCAAGGCGACCGCCAAATGAATATCTCCGCCTGGGCCATCAAGCGCCCGCTGCCGGCGCTGCTGATCTTCTTCGTGTTGTGCGTGGCGGGCCTGTGGGGCTTCTACCAGCTGCCCGTGGCGCGCTTCCCCGACATCGCCTTCCCGATGACCACCGTGACCGTCACCCAGCCGGGCGCCTCGCCCAGCCAGCTGGAGGCCGAGGTCACCCGCAAGGTCGAGGACTCGGTGGCGACGGTGAACAACGTCAAGCGCGTGATCTCCTCGGTCAGCGAAGGCGTCAGCACCACCACCATCGAATTCCAGCTGGAGGCCGACCTGGCCACCGCGCTGGATGACACCCGCGACGCGGTCACCCGCATCCGCACCGATCTGCCGCAGGACATCCAGGAACCGGTGATCTCCAAGGTGGACATCGGTGGCTCGCTGATGACCTACGCCCTGGTCGCGCCGCACATGACGCCCGACGAAGCCAGCTGGTTCGTCGACCGCGACATCTCGCGCGCCATGTACGGCGTATCGGGCGTGGCGCGGGTCACCCGCGTGGGCGGCGTGCAGCGCCAGGTGCGGGTGGACCTGGACCCCAATGCATTGATCGCGATGGGCATCACCGCTGGCGACGTATCGCAGCAGCTGGCGCGCATCCAGGTGGAGCGCGCCGGTGGCAAGGCCGAGATCGAAGGCGCACAGCAGACCATCCGTACCCTGGGCACCGTGGGGGACGCGCAGGCCCTGCGTGACTACTCCATCGCACTGCCGGACGGGCGTGCGGTGCGCCTGTCCACGCTGGCCACTGTCACCGATGGCGCCGCCGACCCGACCGAGGCGGCCCTGCTGGACGGCGAGAAGGTGGTGGCCTTCTCGATGTCGCGCACGCGTGGCTCCAGCGAGGTCAAGGTGGAAGCCGGCGTGCATGCCGCGCTGGACCAGCTCAAGGCCGCGCACCCGGGCATCGATTTCCGCCTGGTCACCACTGCCATCGACGAAACCCACCGCTCCTACGACTCGTCGATGACCATGCTCTGGGAGGGCGCGCTGCTGGCCCTGCTGGTGGTGTGGCTGTTCCTGCGTGACTGGCGGGCGACGTGGGTATCGGCGCTGGCGCTGCCGCTGTCGATCATTCCCACCTTCGCGGTGATGTACTTCTTCGGTTTCACGCTCAACATCATCACCCTGCTGGCGCTGTCGGTGGTGGTCGGCATCCTGGTGGATGACGCGATCGTGGAAATCGAGAACATCGTGCGCCACCTGCGCATGGGCAAGCCACCGCTGGAGGCAGCACGCGAAGCCGCCGGCGAAATCGGCAACGCGGTGATCGCCACCTCGCTGACCCTGGCCGCCGTGTTCGTGCCGGTGGCGTTCATGCCCGGCATCGCCGGCAAGTTCTTCCGCGAGTTCGGCTGGACCGCTGCAACTGCGGTGCTGTTCTCGTTGCTGGTGGCGCGTCTGCTCACCCCGATGATGGCCGCCTACCTGCTCAAGCCGCATGGTGAGGAGAAGCCCGAATCGAAGTTGATGGGCTGGTACCTGGGCTGGGTGGACAAAGCACTGCGCCACCGGGGCTGGACCCTGTGGCTGGCCTTCGCCATGTTCGTAGGGTCGCTGGCGCTGGTCCCGTTGATCCCGGCCACCTTCATTCCGCAGTCCGACCTGGGCCGCAGCAACCTCAATCTGGAGCTTCCACCGGGCACCCGCCTGCAGGAAACCGTGGCGGTGGCCGAACGTGCGCGTGCGCTGCTCAAGGACATGCCCGAGCTGAAGCAGGTCTACACCGCCGTCGGCGCCGTGCTCGACCTGGGCGACCCCAGCGCCACCGGCGTGGGCGAACCGCGCAAGGCGACGCTGATTCTGGATTGGGGCGTGGCCGATGACCGCGACCGCGACCAGCGCGCGCTGGAACGCGACGCGCGCGCACGCCTGGCCAACCTGCCCGGCGTGCGCGTGAGCTATGTCAGCTCCGAGCCGGGCAACCTGCTGCAGCTGGTGCTGTCCGGCGATGATCCGCAGCGCCTGCAGGAAGCGTCCACGGCGTTGGAGCGCGACCTGCGCGGCATCCAGGGGTTGGGCAGCGTGACCTCCACCGCCTCGCTGCTGCGCCCGGAAGTGCAGATCGTGCCGCATCCGGCGCGTGCGGCGGACCTTGGCGTGGCCACGCAGGACATCGCCGAAGCCGCCCGCATCGCCACCGCCGGCGATTACGAACAGCGCCTGGCCAAGCTCAACCTGCCCGACCGCCAGGTGCCGATCCGGGTCGGATTCGCCGAGGCCACGCTGGCCAACCCGGCGCTGATCGGCCAGCTGCGCGTACCGGGCCGCAACGGGCCGGTACCGCTCGCCGCCGTCGCCGATATCCAGCAGGGCAGCGGTCCCTCGCAGATCTCGCGCTACCAGCGCCAGCGCAACGTGACCCTCACCGCCGAGCTCAACGGTCGCCCACTGGGCGATGTGATGACCGAGGTACAGGCTCTGCCCAGCGTGAAGCAGCTGCCGCCGGGCGTGACCTTCCTCAACACCGGCGACGCGGAAGTGTTCGTGGAGCTGTTCATCGGCTTCATGCTGGCGATGGCCGCCGGATTGATCTGCATCTACATGGTGTTGCTGCTGCTGTTCAACCACGCGCTGATGCCGGTCACCATCCTGGCGGCGGTGCCGCTGTGTGCGGGCGGTGCGTTCGGTGCGCTGCTGATCACCCAGAACATGCTTTCGCTGCCGGCGTTGATCGGGTTGCTGATGCTGATCGGCATCGCGACCAAGAACTCGATCCTGCTGGTGGATTACGCGGTGATGGCCGAAGACGAACATGGCATGAGCCAGCACGATGCGCTGATCGACGCCTGCCGCAAACGCGCCCAGCCGATCGTCATGACCACGCTGGCGATGGGCGCGGGCATGATGCCGATCGCGTTGGGCTTCGCGGGCGACTCCAGCTTCCGCGCACCGATGGCGATTGCCGTGATCGGCGGCCTGATCACCTCCACGCTGCTGAGCCTGATCGTGATCCCGGCCGCGTTCACGGTAATGGACGACCTGGGCGAGTGGATGTCGCGCAAGTTCCGCCGCCGTTCCACGCACGGCGCACATTGACCGAACGAGACGACGAACCAACACGACGAACCAACACGACGAACGAACACGACGGGGTAGAGCGGACTGTTAGTCCGCTGCTTTCTGCGCGATGCCGAACGTGGTCGCGAACGGCAGCGGACTAACAGTCCGCTCTACCCTGTCGGGCGTCCCCGGCGCATCGCTCGCGTGGCCGACATGTCATTGCTACGTCACAGCGGGTCTCAATACTGCCGGCCGACCCCACTGCCGCGCCCATGACCGATGCCTACTGGCCGTTATCCCCGCGTCTCCCTGCTTGCCTTGATGCTCACCGCCACCGTACAGGCCATGGCCGCCGAACCGGCCCCGGCCGACGACGCGCGCACCCTGGACCAGGTACAGGTCATTGGCCAGGCCACCAGCTTCGCCAAGACCACCGTCAGCCAGGAAACGCTCAACCGCCAGCAGATCCTGGGCAGCGTCAACAACGCGCTCAATGAACTGCCCGGCGTGGTGGTGAGTGAAGCCGACGCCACCGGTTCGTCGGTGTGGGGCACGCAGATCAGCATGCGCGGCTTCGTGACCAACCGCGATACGCAGCAGATCGGCACCACCATCGACGGCCTGCCCAATGGCGGTTCCGGCTATGGCGGCGGCTCGCTGGCCAACCGCTACATCGACACGCTGGACCTGGAGACCATCGAGGTCAGCCAGGGCACGGCCGATATTTCATCACGCTCCAACGAAGCCCTCGGCGGCACGCTGAACTTCCTCACCAGCGACCCGCTGCAGGAACAGCGCCTGCGCATGGTCGCCGGTGGCGGCGACAACGACGCCCGCAAGTACTACGTGCGCTACGACACCGGCGTGCTCGGCGGCAACACGCGCGCATGGATCAGTGCCTCGTCGGCGCGCGTCAACGACTGGATCGACGGCAGCGGCCATGTCAGCAACGACCATCTCGCCGCCAAGTTCATCACCGAACTGGACCGCTGGACGCTGAGCGGCTATGCCTCGTACAACGACGCCGACGAACCCGAATACACCAGCGTCACCCCCGAAGCCTTCGCCATCAACCCCGACCGTGATGGCCTGACCGGCACGCTCACCGGCATTCCGTACCTGGACCAGAACTTCCGTTCCGGCTCGCGCGCGCTGCGCGAGAACACCTTCGGCTACCTGCGCGGGGCGTTCGACAGCGGCAACGGCTTCAAGCTCTCGCTCACCGGCTACGCGCACAAGATGGAAGGCCGCGGCGACTGGCTGCCGCCCTACCTGGTGCAGGCGCGCAATGATGGCGCAGGCGCGCCGGAATCGGAGTATCTCGGCGGCAGCACCGTGTATGGGGGCAGCGCGCTGGGCCAGTTCTACTTCGTCAACCCCGACGGCAGCGCCGCGCAGATGCGCGCCGGCTGCGTGCCGCGTGCCGGCTTCACTGCCGAGTACGACCCCAACTGCTACGCACCGGGCGTGCAGGGTGTGCAGTCCTACCGCCATTCGCACTACGACAACGACCGCGCCGGCTTCACCGCCGACATGGAGTGGAAGCACACCCTGGGCAGCGTGGACAACACCGTGCGCGCCGGCGTGTGGCTGGAGCAGTTCGACCGCAGCGTGCGCCGCGACTGGCACCGCCTGCTCAACGTCGGCACCGACATCAGCTTCGACCACCAGCCGTACTGGGTGCAGTTCGAAGACCGCTACAAGACCGACGAGCAGATGTACTACGTTGAGGACGTGGCGCGGTTCGGTCCGTTCAGCGCCCGCCTGGGCGTCAAGCAGTTCTTCGTCGACCAGAAGCGCAACCGCGTGATCGGCAGCGCCGAGAACGTGCGCTCGGATTCGAAGTCCGACCCGCTGATCTCCGCCGGCGGAACCTGGACGCTGCCCGTGGAAGGGTTGGAACTGTTCGGTGGCTTCTCGCAGAACTTCGCGGCCATTCCGTCCGGTGTGCTGGGCGAAACCGATGCACAGCGCTTCTCGCGGGTGGAACCGGAGACGGCCGACAACATCGAGCTCGGCCTGCGCGTGAGCCGCTGGCCCTTGACCGGCTCGCTGACCCTGTACAACATCACGTTCGACAACCGCATCGTCTACCTGCCCGCGCGGTTGGCCGATGGCATCGACTACCTGGACGAGACCGATGGCGTCTACGAGAACTTTGGTGGCGTGGAAAGCACCGGCCTGGAAGCCGCGCTCGGCTATGGCTGGGACAACGGCTGGCGCATCAACGGTGCCTACACCTACAACCGCTCCAAGTACCTGGGCAGCGGCAACGTGGCGCGCGACACCGAACTCGGCATCGTCGATGGGGCGCAGGTGATCGGCCAGCCCAAGCACGTGCTGGTGGTCTCCGCCGATTGGCAGGGCGACAGCTGGAACTTCGGCCTGTCCGGGCGTTACCTGGGTGAGCGTTACTTGGACGCAGCCAACGACAACCGCCTGCCCTCGGCCACGGTGTTCAACGCCAACATCGGTTTCGACCTGCAGAGCCTGTCGCCGAAGTTGAAGGGCGTGGGCGCCAGCTTCGTGGTCAGCAACCTCACCGACCGCCGCTACCTGGCCGGTGTGGATGGCAGCGACTCGGCCTTCATCGGTGCGCCGCGCACCGTGGGCGTCTCGGTCCGGATCGACCTGTGAGCCCAGCGCGCCCGCCCGTGACCGACAGCGGCCGCCGCCGGCTGCTGCAGGCCGGGCTGGCCGGTGGCCTGGCGACGCTGATGCCGAGCATCGCGCGGGCGGCGGCGATCGCGCCGTACGCGCGCAGCCGCAGCCTGGAGGACGTGCAGCACATCGTGGTGTTCATGCAGGAGAACCGCTCCTTCGACCACTATTTCGGCACGCTGCCGGGCGTGCGCGGCTTCGGCGACCGTTTCGTGGTGCCGGCCGCACCGCTGGCGGCCGGCCAGCCACGCCGCAACGTGTGGCTGCAGCCCAATGCCGCAGGCACCCACGGCATCGCGCCGTTCCCGCTGGATACCGCCGCGCACTTCGGCTACATGCGGGTGGAAGGTACGCCGCACACCTGGCCCGACGCGCAGCGTGCGTGGGACCACGGGCGCATGGCGCACTGGCCGGCGGCCAAGCAGGACCACGCGATGGGCTATTTCCGGCGCGATGACATGCCGTTCCAGTTTGCGCTGGCCGACGCCTTCACCGTATGCGATGCCTACCACTGCGCGATGCAGGCGGGCACCAACCCGAACCGGCTGTTCCTGTGGACCGGGCACAACGATCCGCACGCACGTGGCGGCGGCCCGGCGGTGGCCAACTCGCACGACAACTTCCCGGAACTGGGTGGCAACCCAGATTCATACACCTGGACCACCTACGTCGAACGCCTGCAGCGCGCGGGTATCGACTGGCGGATCTACCAGGACATGGCCGACAACTTCACCGACAACCCGCTGGCCGGCTTCGAATCGTTCCGGCAGGCATGGCGGGGCGCCCCGGGCCATGACGCCGCCCTGCGCGAGCGCGGCGTCAGCACGCGTGGCCTGGCGCAGCTGCGCGAAGACGTGTTGAAGGGGCAGCTGCCGCAGGTGAGCTTCATCATTGCCGACGCCGCCGGCAGCGAACATCCTGGCCCGTCCAGCCCCGCACAGGGCGCCGCCTATACCGCACGCGTGCTGGACGCGCTGACCGCCGATCCGGCGGTCTGGAGCCGCACCGCGCTGCTGCTGATGTTCGACGAGAACGACGGCTTCTTCGACCACGTGCCGCCGCCGGCGCCGCCATCGGCCGATGCCGCTGCGCCCGGTGGCTGGGCCGGCGCGTCGGCAGTGCCCACCGACGGCGAGTATCACCGGCATCCGTCGCCGGGCAACGAGAAGGCCGATCCGCTCGATCTGCGCGGCCGTCCGTACGGACTCGGCCCACGCGTGCCGCTGTACGTGATTTCGCCGTGGAGCCGCGGCGGTTGGGTGGATTCACAGGTGTATGACCACACCTCGGTGATCCGCCTGATCGAACGCCGCTTCGGCGTGGCCGCACCCGAACTCTCGCCGTGGCGGCGCGCCGTGTGCGGTGACCTGACCGGTGCCTTCGATTTCACCGCGTCCGATGCGCGCCCGTTCCTGGCCTCGCTCCCCGCAACGGCGGCGGTGGCCGCCCGCGCCGCCGCGTTGCCCGGGCGTACGGTGCCGCAGCTGCCGGTGGACCTGGTGCCCGCCCAGCAGGAACCCGGCATACGCCCGGCGCGCGCGTTGCCGTACCGCCCACAGGCGGAGATCGCGCTGGATGCCGACACCACGACCGTGCAGCTGACCTTGGGCTGCGAAGGCGCAGCGGCGGTACTGCATGTCTACGACCGCCTGCGCCTGGAGGCGATTCCGCGCCGCTACACGGTGGCGCCCGGTGCGCCTCTGCAGGATCATTGGCCGATACACGCAGGGGAAGGCTACGACCTGTGGCTGCTGGGGCCGAACGGCTTCCACCGGCAGTTCCGTGGCGAGGCCAACGCCGGTGCACCGGTGCGGGCGTCAGTGAGCGGGGAGGGTGAGCAGCTGAAGCTCGAGTTGAACAACACCACGGGGACCGCGCAGGCGGTCACGCTACGTGCCGCCGTCTACGCGGGCCGCATGCCGGAACGAGAGCTGCAGCTGGCGCCGGGGCAGGCGCTGGATATTCGCTGGAATGCCGCTCCCACGGCAGGCTGGTACGACCTGGAGGTCCTGCAAGCCGGCGCGATGCAGCGCCTTGCCGGGCGCATCGAAGACGGCCGACCGGGCAGTACCGACCCGGCGCTGGGCACCGAGGCGATGCGATTCCTGCTGGATTGACCGTCGCTCAGGCACTTGCCCCGGCGCTGCGCTCGATCATCTTCCAGCCGTTGCCGGAAGGATCGCGGAAGCCGGCATCCACTGTGCCGTAGCGCGCCACCGGTTCCTGGTTGAACTCCACGCCCGCCGCGCTGACCTCGGCCAGGCGGGCGACCGGCCAGGCTTCGTGCGGCGCCTGGTCCATCCGGTCCTTCGCCCGCAGCAGGCGGCGCAGCAGTTCGGGGGTCTGGCTCATCGCCGCAGCCTAGCGCGGTTTCAGTTCCGCCCCTGCATGGCCGGCGGCCGTCCACGCGCGCAGCCCCATCACCGCCATGCCGACGAACACCAGGTACAGGCCCGCGGTCACATCCAGCGACTTGGCCAGGTACATGGCCACGTACACCACGTCGACCACGATCCACAGCCACCACGTGGCGACATGGCGCCTGGCCTGCCACCACTGCGCCACCAGGCTCAACGCCGCCAGCATCGCGTCCAGCCAGGGCAGGGCCGCGTTGGTCCAGGTGTGCATGGCCGCGCCGAGGGCGATGCCGAACACGATGCCCACCGCCAGGTCACGCAGCAGCTGGCGGCGCGGCAGCGGCGCAATGACGATCGCGCCGTCCTGTTCGGCATGCCGGTGCCAGCTCAGCCAGCCGTACAACAGGAAGCCGCCGAAGGCGACCTGCAGCAGGGTGTCCGAGTACAGCCTGGCCTCGATGAACACCACCGCGTACAGGCCCACCGCCACCAGCCCCACCGGCCAGGCGAGCATGCGTCGGCGCGCCATCAGCCACACGCCCAGCAGGCTGGCCACCACCGCCGACCATTCGAGAACGGCCGGGTTCATAGCCCGACCGTGACCGACAGGCGCGCCTGGCGCGGCGCGCCGGCGAACAGGTAGTAATCGCCGTAGCTGCTGCCGGTGTCACGCCAGTAGAAACGGTCGAACACGTTGTCCACCGACAGGGTCCAGGTGACCGGATGCGTGCGCAGCGCGTGCTGGAAACGCACGCCGGCATCGAACACCGAGTAGGACGGTGCCTTTACGCTGCCATCCACGGTGGCGGCATTGGAGGAGGCGTAACGCCAGCCGCCGCTCACGTCCAGGCCCGGCGCGAAGGGCAGGGCGTAGTCCACATGCGCGGCGGCCCGCACCTTGGGCACGTTGACCAGCTGCTGGCCGTCGTAGAACGCGGTGCCGGCATCGCGGGCGCGCGCCTGCAGCACGCTGGTGCTGGCGGTGAGCGCCAGGCGTTCGGTGAGCTGGCCGTTGGCGGTGAGTTCCAGCCCGGTGTGGGTCTGCTTGCCCTCCTGCACGAAGGTGTAGCCCGCGTCGCTGTCATCCGGCTTGGCGTACTGGAACGGCTGGGTGGTGCGGAACAGCGCCGCGCCCAGCGTGAGCGCATCGGCGGCGGCGTACTTCACGCCCACTTCGAGCTGGCGCGAGCGCATCGCCGGCAGGAAGGTGCTGCCGTTGCTGGTCCAGAACGGCGCTTCCTGGCCCAGCGACAGGCCCTCCACGTAGCTGGCGTAGACGTTGAGCTGGCCGGTGGCCGACCACACCAGCGCGGTCTGCGGCAGGAACCGGGACATGCGGCTGTGCCGTTCGGGCGTGCCGCGCTTGTCGTAGGCGCGTTCGTCCAGGCGCACGTAGCGGCCGCCGGCCAGCCACTGCCAGTCATCGCCAAACTGCATGCGGTCCAGCGCGAACAGCGCGCGCTGCCAGCTGTCCAGGCGGCGCGCGGACGGGCCCGGCTGCAGCGGCGAGGGGTCGAACACCGGTACCTGCGCATCGCCGATGTTGGCCGTGCCCACGTATTCGTTGACGTTCTGGCGCTTGTCTACGGTGCGGTGGAACGCGCTCAGCCCGACAGAGAGTTGGTGCGTGACCGCGCCGGTGGCGAAGCGTCCGCGCAGCTCCGCGCGCAGCTCGTCGTTGCGGCGGGTGTCGTCGGGGCTGCGGTAGTCGTAGATGTCGTAATCGCCATTGGGCGCGAAGTAGTTGCCCGGCACGCTGCCATCGGCGCATTCGGCGGCGTAGTAGCAGCCGTAGGCGAACGCGACGTTGTCGTCGATCACCGAACGGCTGTGGCCGAGCGACACGCGCGACTGCCAGTCCGGGCTGAAATCGTAGGTGTGCAGTGCCGTGGCGTTGGTGCTGTCGATGCCCACCGGCTGCTGCCATGGCTGGTGGCCGAGCATGCGGCTGCGGTCCACCCCGCGCGGCAGTGCGCTGCCGCCCAGCAGCTGGTAGCCGGACGCCGAGCGCTGCGCGCTGGTCTGGTAGTTGGCGTCCACTTCCAGCTTGCCGTGTTCGCCGATCAGCCAGTCAGCCGCCAGCGAATAGAAGTTGCGGCGGCCGTCGGCGTGGTCGATGTAGGACGCGCTGTCATCCCAGGCGGCATTGAAGCGCACGCCGAACCGCGGCGTCAGCCAGCGGCCCACGTCCACCGCCGCATAGCGAGACCCTTCCGAGTCGGTGCCCAGGGTGACGGTGGTGACCTCCGCCGGGCGCTTGCCGACATAGTTGATGATCCCGCCGGGCGCCATTACGCCGGCGGCCAGGCCGGCTTCGCCCTTGAGGATTTCCACCTGCTGCACGTTCTCCAGCGCCAGCCGCTGTTCACCGGCGATGGACAGCCCGTTGAAACGGTAGCCGGTGGCCGGGTCCAGCGCGAAGCCGCGGATGGCGATGTTCTGGTAGTAGCCGACCGGCGCGTAGCTGTCGCCCAGCGACGCATCGTAGCGCGCCAGCTCCGACAGCGTGCGCACCTGCAGGCGGTCCAGGAAGGCGCTGTCCAGTACGTTCACCGAGGCCGGCGTGCTCTTCCAGTCACCGCTGCCGAAGCTGCTCGACGGCGGGATCGCGGCGGCGGGCTTGCGCGCCTGCACACGGACACCGGCCAGGTCGGTGGGCGAACGGTCGCCCGTGCCGGGGTCGGCTTCACTGGCATGCAGCGGCAGCGCGGCGCAGAGGGCGGCGGTCAACAGCGAGAGGCGGTAGCAGCGGTTCATTCGATTCGTCATCAGCCAAAGGAGACGAAGCGAAGGCGCACGCGCGCACCAGGCCGGACGGGCGGTGCGTGCGCTGCTCAAAGCTCCCTACGCCGGTGCAAACCGGATCAGGTTCCAAGGGACTCTCTCAGCCTGGTCATCCAGGCACCCCCGCTTCAGCGCTCATGTTCCCACCAAACGGCCGCCGTTGCGAGCCTGGACCTCAAGCGGCGGCGTGCAGGGTGTCCAGCAGGGCCCGGCCAGGAGCGGTGCCGAACCAGTCGGCATGGCCGAGCAGGAAGGTGTGGTAGGCCACGTCGGCGTTGGCACTTGAGCCGGTAACGCCCTGGAAATACTCCACTTCGGACAGGGCGAAATCCAGGTGGACCACCGGCAGCAGGTCCGCCAGCAGGTGCACCTGGGCCGCCGACAATGCCCGCTCCTGCCGGTAACCGGCGAGCAGGGCCAGGGCGATGTCCGGGTGCGCGGCCGGGCCACCCGGGTCTGTTGCCAGCCAGGCGATGGCGTTGCGCTCGATGGCGGTGGCCAGGTCGAACAGTGCGCTGGCCGGCGAGGCCAGGCCGAAGTCGAAGATGGTGCCGATCGTGGCGTGCGGGTCCTGGCCGGTCCAGAGCAGGTTCGAGGCATGCCAGTCGTTGTGGCCCCACAGCACCGGTTCGGCCTGCAGGCGTCCCGCCAGTGCGTCATGCCACGGCAGGACCGCGCGCTGCAGGTCCTGTTCCCAGTGCTGGCGCGACAGGTAGGCGGCCAGCCCGGGGCGGGTGGCCAGATCGCGGCGCAGCGCGTCCACGGGATCGGCGGCGCGGATCAGATCGTCGCGTGCCACCAGCAGGTGGGTGCCGCGCTGCGGTGCGTGATAGCTGGCGGACGCGTGGTGCAGGCGACCGAGCATCGCGCCGGCCGCGTGCGCCTGCGCGAGGTTGGCAAGCGGTGTCCACGACGGCAGGTCGCGGTACAGATCCTGGCCGTCGCCCTCGGCATGCAGCTCGTAGGTCCAGCCGTCGTGTTCAAGCGCCGTGGCGCCGTCATGCGCGTGCAGTACCTGCACCACCGGCAGGCCGGCACCGGCCAGGTGCGCGATGAAGCGATGCTCCTCCTCCAGCACGCCCGGCGTGCGCACGCGAACGCCATGACGCTTGACGAAGCAGCGTTGCGACCCACATTCCACCAGCGCCGCGGCGGAGAAGGGCCGCGGGCTGTGCCACAGCACCCGGCAGTCGCCGTCCAGCGCCGCGTAGCGTCCGCGCAGCCAGGCCAGCGCAGCGTCGCCGATGGCGGGCCAGTCGGCAGCCACCTCGTCGTTGTCGAGGCCCTGTACGCGGTGATCGTTCAAAGATGATCGTCGCGCAGGTAGTCGAACAGCTCGGCATCGCCCTTGAGGCCGAGCTTGAGCATGGCATCGCCCTTCTGCCGGCTGATGGTGCTGACGCTTTTGTGCAGCTGCTGGGCAATCTGCTTGACGGTCAGCCCACGGCCGAGCAGGCGCAGCACTTCCACTTCCTTCGGCGACAGTTGCCGGGTGCGGTCGTCGTCCACCCCTTGTGTGCCGATTGCGTCAATGCGGTCCTTCAACGTGCGGCTCACATACGGCTGCCCGCGATGCACAGCCTGGATCGCCTGGGGCAGCTCATCCATCGACGATGCCTTGTCGACCAGCCCCAGCACGCCGGTGGACACCACCATGCGCAGGATGGCCAGATTGTTGGAGACGCTGAGCATCACCACCGGAAGGTCGGGGAAACGGCGCCGGATCATCCCGACCATGGCGAAACCGTCAGCCTGCTGGCTGCCCGGCATCGAGTAATCCGTCACCAGCACATCACACTCGTGCGCGGCCAATGCCTGGAAAAGCGCATCGGCGCTGCTGGCTTGGGCCACCACCTCGCCCACGCCACTGGCTTCGATCACGGCCTTGGTGCCGATCAGGACCACCGGGTGGTCGTCGGCGATGATTATGCGCAGTTTCATGGACTAGTATTGCCTGTGAGGCAGCGGCCCTTGCAGGCACGTTGCGGTGGGCGGTTCATTCCAGGGAGATCAGACAGCATGCGTACCTCCGTTGTCCGCTGGCTGGTCGTGCTGGGGCTGGCGATCATGCTGGTCACCTCGGCCAACGCGTCTCCTGCACCTGCGCCGTCGTTGTCACCGCGCCAGTCCGAGTGGATCGAGCGGAACCCTACCATCTTACTGGGCCTGTACGACAGCGGCTGGCCACCCTTCGAATTCATGCAGAACGGTCGGCCGGATGGGCTCGGATACGACTATCTGACGCTGCTTACGCGGCAACTGGGCGTGCAGGTCAAGGTTCGCATCTATCGCGATTGGGCCGACGTGCTCGATGCGGCCTGCCGTGGCGAGGTCGATGTGGTGATGAACATCACGCTCACTCCCGACCGCACGCGCTGCATGGTGTACACCGGCGCTTATGCCGATGCGCCGCTGGCCCTGGTCGGACGCGTCGGCGACAGCCGCACCTCGGCCGACCCCGAGCTTGTCGGATTGCGCGTGGTCACCGAGCGGGAATTCCTCACCAGCGGCCAGGTGCGCGCGCGGTACCCGGCCGCGCGCCAGGTGATGGCGGCCGACACCCGTGCGGCGCTGGCGATGGTGGCCGAGGACAAGGCCGACGTTTACATCGGCAACGCGCATGTGGCGAGTACGCTGATCCGCCAGCAGGACATGGACGGCCTTGCCCTGCTGCGTCCCAGCGACCTGCCGCCGGAGCGGCTGCACTTCGGCGTGCCCAATGCCCGCCAGCCGCTGGCCGAGGCGCTGGACAGCGCGCTGTCCACGCTGACTACGGCGCAGCGCGAGGCCGTGTCCAAACGCTGGCTGCCGCCGCTGAAGTGGTCGGCGCAGTCGCGCCTGATCCTGGGGGAAGCCGAACGCCGCATCCTGGCCACGCCACTGCGCATGGGCTATGCGCCCAATGGGGCGCCGCTGTCGTTCATCGATGCGGCCGGCGAGCCCAGCGGCGTGGCCGGCGACTACCTGCGCCAGCTGCGCATGGTCGGCGCGCAGCTCACGCGCGTGCCGGCGCATGACTGGTTCGAGGTGCGCGAGCAGATGCGCCGCGGTGACGTGGACGTGGTGATGGGCATACCCAACGACGCCCACTATCTTGGCGACGAATGGGTCTTCAGCCAGCCCTTCATCAGCGTGCCCAATGTCATCGTCACCCCCAACAACAGTCGTTCGGTACTGGGCCTGGGCGACCTGGACGGGCGCAGCATCCTGCTCTCCGATCCCGAGCGCCTGCGCGGCTATGTGCTGCAGTACGCGCCGCGTGCGCGCATCGTGCCCGCGCGTGGCGTGGAACAGGCGTTGGCACGCTTGGCCAACGGCGACGCCGACGCCTATGTCGGCAACCTCGCGATGGTCGACCGGGTCGTGCGCGAGCTGTACCCGGCCAAGCTGCATGTGGCGGCACCGGCCGGGTTCAACGACCAGCTGTCGCTTGCCGTGAAGCGCCAGTACGCACCGCTGGCGACCACCTTCGACCGGGTGCTGGCCAACCTCACCCCGCGCGAACATACGGCGATCCGCGGCGACTGGCTGCTGGCCGAATACCGCAGCGGGCTGGACTGGCGGTCGGTTGCGCGCTGGGCCGTGCCGCTGTCGCTGGTGCTGCTCACCGGCATCGTGGTGCACGGCTGGGGGTATTGGCGCCTGCGCCGCGAGGTGGGCATGCGCCGGCGCCTGGAGCAGCGCCTGGTGGAAGTCACCGACAACCTGCCGGCGATCGTCTACCAGGCCCGGCGTGACAGCGATGGGCGGGTGACCTTCCCGTACATCACCGGCGACCTGCAGGCCATGTTCGGGGTGAGTGCGGTCGAAGTGATGGCCGACCAGACCCGGCTGGCCGCACAGCTCGACCCGCGCGACCGCGACGCGGTGAGCCGCGCGATGGCCCAGGCGGCACGCGACTTCTCCGCGCTGGACATGGAATTCCGTACCAGCCCGCATGGCGTGGTGCGCTGGGTGCGGTCGCGCGCGCTGCCGTATGCCGCCGCCGATGGTGCCGTGATGTGGAGCGGGTACTGGGTCGATGTGACCGAGGCGCGCGCGCAGGCTGATGCGCTGGCCGCCGCCAAATCCGATGCCGAACGCGCCACCGCCGCGAAGTCCAATTTCCTGGCCACCATGAGCCACGAGATCCGCACGCCGATGAGCGGCGTATTGGGCATGGTGGAGGCGTTGTCGCATACGGGCCTCGACGGCGAGCAGCGGCGCATCATCGGGGTCATCGAGGACTCGGCACAGATGCTGCGCCAGATCCTCGATGACATCCTGGACTACTCACGCATCGAAGCGGGCGCGCTGCCGCTGGAACCGCAGCCGGTCGCGCTGCGCAGCCTGCTCGACAACGTGCAGCAGCTGCTCTCGCCACAGGCGTCAAGCAAGGGCCTGGCACTCAGCCTGGACGTGGATGCGGCGGTGGCACCGCAGCACCTGGTGGACGGCATGCGCCTGCGCCAGATCGTGTTCAACCTGCTCAGCAACGCCATCAAGTTCACCAACAGCGGCGCGGTCGGCATCACCCTGGCGGTGGACCGCGACGACGAGGCGGCACAGACCCTGCGCCTGACCGTCACCGATACCGGCATCGGCATTTCGCCCGAGCAGCGCGAACGCCTGTTCAAGCCGTTCGCGCAGGCCGATGTGGCCATCACCCGCCACTACGGTGGCACCGGGCTGGGCCTGAGCATCTGCCAGCGTCTGGTGGGGCTGATGCGCGGTCGGCTGGACATGCACAGCGTGCCGGGCGAAGGCACGCGCGTGGCGGTGGTGCTGACGCTGCCCCTGGTGCCGGGCGAAGAGGCCATCAGCGACGAACAGCGCCCTGGCACGGAGGTGGCACCGCTGCCACCCGGGCAGGCGCGGCGCCGCGTGCTCGTGGTCGAGGACCACCCCACCAACCAGGCGCTGATGCGCTGGCGGTTGCAGCAGCTGGGCCTGCAGCACGAGCTGGCGGTGGATGGCGAGGCGGCACTGGAACTGCTGAAGGCCCAGGCGTTCGACCTGGTCATCACCGATTGCCGCATGCCGGTGATGGATGGCTACACCTTGACGCGGCACATCCGCGAGGGCGAACGCGGCAGTGGAAAGCGACTCCCGGTGCTTGCATTGACCGCCAGCGCGCTGGCCGAAGACCGGCAACGCTGCCGCGAGGCCGGCATGGACGATCTGCTGGCCAAGCCGGTGGCGCTGGCCACCCTGCGCCAGGCGCTGCGGCGCTGGCTGCCGTCGGACGACGCGGACGACGAGCCGTTCGTCGCCGCCGCGGCACCGACGGATGCCAACGTGCCGGTGGCCGCGCCGACGCGCGCGGCAATCGTGCGTCGCTTCGGTTCCGAACACGTGGCCGCGGTGCTCATCGACAGCATGCGCCAGACCACCGCGGATGACCTGCAACGCGGCCTGGAAGCACGCGAGCAGGGCGACAGCAACACGGCGGTGGAGGTCCTGCACCGCATCGTGGGCGGGCTGGGCACGCTGGGTGCCGAAGCCCTGGCCGCGCAGGCGCGCGAGGTGATGCAGCAGATCCAGACCCAGGGCACCGCGGCCAGCGCGGCCGACATCACCGCGTTCGAGCATGCATTGCAGACCTACCTGGATACGCTGGACGCGTGACCGTCGTAGAGCGACGCCATGCGTCGCTGCACGTCGATCGGCGCCACGGCTTACATCGCCGGGTAGTTGGGACCGCCGCCGCCCTGCGGGGTGACCCACACGATGTTCTGGGTGGGATCCTTGATGTCGCAGGTCTTGCAGTGCACGCAGTTCTGCGCGTTGATCTGCAGCTGCTCGTGCCCTTCGGTGCCGACGAACTCGTACACGCCGGCCGGGCAGTAGCGCGCCTCCGGCCCGGCGTATTCGGCCAGGTTGACCCGCACCGGGATGCTGGCGTCCTTGAGCGTCAGGTGGCTGGGCTGGTCTTCTTCATGGTTGGTGCTGCTCAGGAACACCGAGCTGAGGCGGTCGAAGGTGAGCACGTTGTCCGGCTTGGGGTACACGATCTTCGTGTGCTGCGACGCCGGTTCCAGGCACTCGTGGTCGGCCTTGCTGTGGCGCAGCGTCCACGGCGGGTTGCGGATGCCCAGCTTGGGCAGCAGCCACTGCTCGATGCCGGTCATCAGCGTGGCGATGCTGCGGCCCTTCTTGAACCACTGCTTGAAATTCTTGGACTGCTTCAGCTCGTCGTGCAGCCAGCTGCTGTCGAAGGCGGCCGGATAGGCACTGAGCTCGTCGCGCTGGCGGTCCGCAGCCAGCGCATCGAACGCGGCGTCGGCGGCCAGCATGCCGGTCTTGATCGCCGCGTGGCTGCCCTTGATGCGGCTTGCGTTGAGGTAGCCGGCTTCGCAGCCGACCAGCGCGCCGCCCGGGAACACGGTCTTGGGCAGCGACAGCAGGCCGCCGGCGGTGATCGCGCGGGCGCCATAGGCGATGCGCTTGCCGCCTTCGATATGCTTGCGGATCGACGGATGCGTCTTGAAGCGCTGGAACTCCTCGAACGGGCTCATCCACGGGTTGCGGTAATCGAGCCCGACCACGAAGCCCACCGCGACCTTGCCGCCGTCGGCGTGGTACAGGAACGAACCGCCGTAGGTGTCGCTGTCCAGCGGCCAGCCGGCGGTGTGTACCACCAGCCCCGGCTCATGCTTGGCCGGATCGATCTGCCACAGCTCCTTGATGCCGATGCCGTAGGCCTGCGGGTCCTTGCCCGCGTCCAGCTGGTAACGCGCGATCAACTGGCGGCCGAGGTGGCCGCGCGAGCCTTCGGCGAAGATCGTGTACTTGGCATGCAGTTCCATGCCGCGTTCGAAGTTGGGGCCGTGCGAGCCATCCTTGCGGATGCCCATGTCGCCGGTGGCCACGCCCATCACCGCGCCGTTCTCGTCGTAGAGCACTTCGGCGGCGGCAAAGCCGGGGAAGATCGACACTTCCAGCGCCTCGGCCTGCTGCGCCAGCCAGCGGGTGACCTCGCCCAGGCTGATGATGTAGTTGCCTTCGTTGTGGAAGCACTCCGGCAGCAGCGCATGCGGCGTGCTGCGCGCGCCATCGGGGCTGAGGAACAGGAATTCGTCGCGGGTGACCTTCTGCTTCAGCGGCGCGCCACGCTCGGCCCAGTCCGGGAACAGTTCGGTCAGCGCGCGGGTGTCCATGATCGCGCCGGAGAGGATATGGGCGCCGGGCTCGGAACCCTTCTCCAGCACGCACACCGACAGTTCGCGGCCCGCCTCGATGGCGCGCTGGCGCAGGCGGATCGCGGTGGCCAGGCCGGCGGGGCCGGCGCCGACGATCACCACGTCGAACTCCATGGCTTCACGCGGGGGCAGGGCAGTGGTCTCTTCGCTCATGGGGATGCGTAACTCGTGGGTAGTGCCGTCCCGGTCGAAGGGGGCGGCGGTTGCCTGGGAATCGCGCGCGACGGGGCACTGCGCAACGGCTGGATCAGTGCATCAGGGTACCGGCACCCGGCGTTTACGCCTAGTTCGCCGACGTTGGGCACCGGATGGTGCGGTGCATCAATCCAGCGCGGGCGGCCATGGTACGGGCATCCCCGAGAACACGGGGGCGCGCCGGCGCCGGCCATGCGGAACCTCAAACGGTAGTGCCGGCCGCTGGCCGGCTCCCCATGTTGCCGGCAGCATGCGCAGCCGGCCAGCGGCCGGCATTACCCGGATGCATCACAATGGGGGCTCCTGTTCCCGCCCGCGATGTCGCCGCCCATGGCCCTCAATCCCTACGATCTGTTCGATGTCCGCTCCCTGCTCAGCGAGGAGGAGCGTGCGGTGCAGGCCACCGTGGCGCGCTTCACCGACGAACGGGTGCTGCCGATCATCGGCGATGCATTCGACCAGGGCCGCTTCCCGGATGAACTGATCCCGGAAATCGCCTCGCTCGGCCTGCTCGGCTCCAGCCTGCCCGAGCAGTACGGCGGCGGCGGCCTCAACGCGGTCAGCTATGGGTTGATCTGCCAGGAGCTGGAACGCGGCGACTCCGGCCTGCGCAGCTTCGTTTCGGTGCAGAGTTCGCTGTGCATGTACCCGATCTTTGCCTACGGCAGCGAAGAGCAGCGCCAGCGCTGGCTGCCCGACATGGCGGCCGGGCGCGTGATCGGCTGTTTCGGCCTGACCGAAGCGCACGGCGGCTCGGACCCGGCGGCAATGAAGACACGTGCGGTACGCGACGGAACCGACTGGGTCATCAACGGCAGCAAGATGTGGATCACCAGCGGACCAGTCGCCGACATCGCGATCATCTGGGCGCACACCGACGATGGCATCCAGGGCTTCGTGCTCGAGAAGGGCATGGCCGGCTACACCACCCAGGAAATCAAGCACAAGATGAGCCTGCGCGCCTCGCTGACCGGCGCGCTGTTCTTCGACAACGTGCGCGTGCCCGACCGCAACCGCCTGCCCAACGTGCAGGGCCTGAAGGGTCCGCTGGGCTGCCTCAACCAGGCGCGCTACGGGATCAGCTGGGGCCCGATCGGCGCGGCGGTGGCCTGCCTGGACGAGGCACTGGGCTACACCAAGGAACGCGTGCTGTTCGGGCGGCCGGTGGCGGCCACGCAGAGCGCGCAGATCAAGCTGGCCGACATGGCCCGGCGCATCACCACCGCGCAGCTGCTGTCGCTGCAGCTGGGGCGCCTGAAGGATGCCGGCCAGCTGCAGCCCCAGCAGGTGAGCCTGGCCAAGTGGAACAACTGCCGCATGGCCATCGACATCGCGCGCGAATGCCGCGACCTGCTCGGCGGCGCCGGCATCACCACCGAACACGTGGCGATCCGGCATGCGCTGAACCTGGAATCAGTGATTACCTACGAGGGAACCGAAACCGTGCACCAGCTGGTGATCGGTCGTGAGCTGACGGGCATCAACGCGTTCTAACGTCAGGCGCCGCCGGCAAAACCGGATTGGCGCCAGGCCTCGTACATCACCACGGCCACCGTGTTGGACAGGTTGAGGCTGCGGTTGTCGGGCTGCATCGGCAGGCGCAGGCGGCGGCCGTGCGGCAGTGAATCGAGCACGTCCTGGGGCAGGCCGCGGGTTTCCGGGCCGAACAGGAACGCATCGCCGTCTTCGAACTGCTGGGTGTCGTAGCGCACGCTGCCGCGGGTACTCAAGGCGAACAGGCGGTTGGGTGCAATGGCCTGCAGGGCGGTGTCCAGGTCTGGATGCACCTGCAGTCGAGCGTATTCGTGGTAATCCAGGCCGGCGCGCTTGAGCTGCTTGTCGCTCAGGTCAAAACCGAGCGGCTCGATCAGGTGCAGTCGCGCGCCGGTATTGGCGCAGAGCCGGATCACATTGCCGGTATTCGGGGGAATCTCCGGCTGGAACAACACAACATGGAACGTGGGCGTGGCGGTCATTCACGCAGTGTAACTGCGCCGGATGACGGTAGGTAACGCCCGCTGGTCGTTACGCCTCGATCAACGCGCTTACGGACGAACCAACACCGACGCGGTTTCCAGCGCCAGCGCCTGCAGGTCGTTCGGCGACGGGCGCACCTGCAGGGTCGGCAGGTTGATGATCACGTCGCGCGCCACGGCGGTAGCGGCCGCAGCCAGCGCACCAACGTAGTCGCGGTGATCGGCCTGCTCGGCGGCCAGCGCTTCACGCTGTTCGGCGGTCGGGCGGACTTCGACGGCGGCCAGCGTGGTCACGCGGCGGCTGTCGGACAGTTCGTTGCGGTACTCGGCGATCTGGCCGGCACCCGGACGGACTTCAACCAGGGCCAGGGTGGGGATGGCGCTGCTGCGCTCGACGTCGGCCTGGGCGATCTGGTCGGCTGACGGGCGGACCTGCACGGTGTCCAGGGTGGTGATGGCGGAAGCGGCATGCACGTTCGAAACAAACGCGGAGCCGGCGACGAGGGCGATGGCGATGGCGAGGGTCTTGGTGTTCATGACGTGGCCTGTTTAGTGTGGGTGAGCAGTGGTGTGGTAGTAAGGTAGTACACCAAATCTGGGGATGCAAGAAAAATGTGCAGATTTCGGTTGTTGTTCAGCGATCAGTCATATTTGGTTTGATCGCCTTCCTTTCGCACCCAATACCAAGCAGGTCCCGTGCCAACTTTTTGTTGTTGATTTACAAGGCTTTTATGGTCGACCCACCGTGTCCGCTGTCCGGACACCTGTCCGATTCGCCGGCGTAACACTGTCCGCAAGGCGATTCAGCCCGCGGCCATGCCGTTCGCGACAGGTGGCGTCATGCCCGGAAAGTTCCCCTACCTGCGCAGTGACTGTTGGCGGATGCCTTTTGCCGAGGTCCCGGGCTAGCATCTGTCTTCACTTTCATGACCAAGGAACCGGAATGACCGTCCAACTTCGACCGCGTGCCGCGCTGCTGGCTGTAGCGCTCTCCGCCGCGCTGGGCACTCTTGCCCCGGCACCGGTCATGGCCAAGCCGGCCCAGGTGGCCAAGGTCGACATTCCCTTCGAAGAGTTCACCCTGCCCAACGGCCTGCGCGTGGTGGTGCACACCGACCGCAAGGCGCCGATCGTGGCGGTGAACGTCTGGTACCACGTGGGCAGCAAGGACGAGCCGGCCGGCCGCACGGGCTTCGCCCACCTGTTTGAACACCTGATGTTCCAGGGCAGCGAGAACCACGCCGGCGAGTACTTCGAACCCTTCAAGCAGGTGGGTGTCACCGGCCAGAACGGCACCACCAACACCGACCGCACCAATTACTTCGAGAACGTACCCACCACCGCGCTGGACATGGCGCTGTGGATGGAATCGGACCGCATGGGCCACCTGCTCGGCGCGATCGACCAGGCCGCGCTCGATGAGCAGCGCGGCGTGGTGCAGAACGAGAAGCGCCAGGGCGAGAACCAGCCCTATGGCCAGGTGTGGGACAAGCTCACCCGCTCCATGTATCCGGAAGGGCACCCGTACCACCACGGCGTCATCGGCTCGATGAATGACCTCAACGCCGCCTCGCTGGACGACGTCAAGAACTGGTTCCGCACCTGGTACGGTCCCAACAACGCGGTGCTGGTGCTGGCTGGCGACATCGACGTGGCCACCGCCAAGGAAAAGGTCGCCCGTTACTTCGGCGACATCCCGGCGGGCCCGAGCATGGCCCAGCCCAAGGTCAACGTGGCCAAGCGCGACAAATCCACCCGCGAGACCATGACCGACAAGGTGCCGCAGGCGCGCATCTACCGGGTCTGGAACGTTGCCCAGACCGGCACCACCGATATCGACCAGCTGCAGTTGTTCGCCCAGGTCCTGGGCGGCGCCAAGTCGTCGCGCCTGGACCAGCGCCTGCTGCACCAGGACAAGCTGGTGGACAACATCAGCGCCGGTGCCTACACCTCGCAGCTGGGCTCGAACTTCGTGATCATGGCCACCGTGAAGCAGGGCGTGGACCCGTCCAGGGTGGAAGCGATCATCGACGAGGAAGTGCGCCGCCTGGTCAAGGATGGCCCCACCGCCGATGAGCTGAGCCGTGGCAAGACCGCCTTCCGTGCCGGCTTCATCCGTGGCATCGAGCGCATCGGCGGGTTTGGCGGCAAGGCCGACGCACTGGCCGAATGCACCGTGTTCGAAGGCGACCCGGGCTGCTTCCGCCGTTCGCTGGCCACCATCGATGCGGCCAGCGCTGCCGATGTGCGCGCCGCCGGCGCCAAGTGGCTTGGCCCGGGCGACCACACCCTGGTGGTGGAGCCGGGCGCCCGCGTGGCGCTGCCGGAACTGCCGTCGGCCACGCCCAAGCCGTTCACCGTGCCCGCCGTGGACCCCACCTTCACCGCAACGGCGACCCAGGTGGACCGCAGCAGCGGTGTGCCGCAGACCAAGACCTTCCCCGAGCTGAAATTCCCGCAGCTGCACCGGGCCACGCTGAAGAACGGCACCCAGGTGATCCTCGCCGAGCGCCACGACATTCCGGTGGTGCAGTTCAGCTATGAATTCCCGGGCGGCTTCACCGCCGACCAGGGCCGCAAGTCGGGCACCGCCAACTTCACCATGGACCTGATGGGCGAGGGCGCCGGCAAGCTCGGCGCGCTGCCCTTCGCCGACGCGGCCGACGCGCTCGGTGCCAACCTCGGGGCCTCGGCATCGCTGGACAGCGCCAGCGTGTACCTGTCCGCCCTGAAGGAAAACCTCGCCCCGTCGCTGGCCTTGTATGCGGACATGCTGCGCCAGCCGCGTTTCGACCAGGCCGAGATCGACCGGGTCAAGGCGAGCTGGATCGCCGGCATCCAGCAGGAGAAGGTCAACCCGAACGCCTCGGCGATGCGCGTGCTGCCCACCCTGCTGTACGGCGCGGGCCACCCCTATGCCATTCCTTTCACCGGCAGTGGCAATGAAGCCGACATCCAGTCGCTCACCCGCCAGGATCTGGTGGACTTCCACCGCGACTGGCTGCGTCCGGAGCAGGGCACCCTGATCGTGGTGGGTGACACCACCCTGAAGGAGATCGTGCCGCTGCTGGAGCGCCAGCTCGGCGACTGGAAGAGCAGCACCGCCGCACCGCAGGCCAAGGCCCCGGTCGACGTGGCCCGCCCGGCCAAGGCCCGCGTGTACCTCATCGACCAGCCGGGTGCCGTGCAGGCCAACCTGTTTGCCGGTCAGGTAGTGCCCTCCACCATGGATACGGGCGCCACCCGCTTCGACATCGCCAACGGCGTGCTGGGCGGCGACTTCACCTCGCGCCTCAACATGAACCTGCGCGAGGAAAAGCACTGGTCCTACGGTGCCCGCACCATGGCCAGCAGCACCCTGGGCCAGCGTCCCTGGATGGCCGTCGCACCGGTGCAGATCGACAAGACCGCCGAGGCGATGAAGGAGATGCAGAAGGAAATCGCCGACTTCGCTTCCGGCGCCGAAACGATCACCCCGGCCGAAGTCACGCGTATCCGCAACATCCAGAACCTGAGCCTGCCCGGCGCCTATGAGACCGCCAGCGCGGTCCTCGGCACCATCAGCGGCATCGTCCGCTACCAGCGTCCCGACGACTATGTGTTCAAGCGCAAGGACGAAATCGAGGCGATGACGCCGGCCCAGGTCCAGCAGGCGGCGGCCACCCTCGATCCCAATACCCTCACCTGGGTCGTGGTGGGCGACCTCAAGCAGACCGAGGCCCCGGTGCGCGCGCTGAACCTGGGCGAGGTGATCGTGATCGACGCCGATGGGAAGCCGGTCAAATGATCGGGCGGGTCGCCGGCCCATGGCCGGCGACCCATCCCTGTGCACCCGCGATTCAGCCTGTTCAGGCAGAATCGGATCCATGACCTTCACGAGCGTCCCCGCCATGCGCCTTCTGCTGCTTTCCGTTCTGACCCTCAGCGCCACCGCCTGCACCTGGGTGCCGATCGAGCCGGTGGGCAAGACCGTGCGGGTATTGCCGGGCGGGGCCGTGCCAGCCGCCTGCCAGAACAAGGGCGAGGTGGTGGTCACGGTCAAGAGCAAGGTGGCCTTCTACAACCGCAACCCCCTGCGCGTGCAGGAAGAACTGGAGACCCTGGCGCGCAACGAGGCCCCCAGCGCCGGTGCCAATGCGGTGCAGGCCGTGGGCCAGCCGGCCGACGGCAGCCAGCGTTTCCTGGCCTTCCAGTGCCCGCCGCGCTGAACCCTTCACGCCCCGGGGCGACCATACGCCCGAAGCTGAATCCGTAAAGGTGCGGTGAACGGCCGTGGGGCTTACAATAGCGCCCCCTTTGCCTGAGCCTTGGCGCTAACTGATGCTCTTCAAGAATGTATCGATCGCCGGCCTGGCGCATATCGACGCGCCGCATACGCTGACGTCCAAGGAAATCAACGAACGTCTGCAGCCGACGCTGGATCGCCTGGGCATTCGCACCGACGTGCTCGGCGACATCGCGGGCATTCACGCCCGCCGCCTGTGGGACGCGGACATGCTCGCCTCCGACGCCGCTACCCTCGCCGCCCGCAAGGCGCTCGAAGATGCCGGCATCGGGGCCGACAAGATCGGCCTGCTCGTCAACACCTCGGTCAGCCGCGACTACCTGGAGCCATCCACGGCCAGCATCGTCTCGGGCAACCTGGGCGTCGGCGACCAGTGCATGACCTTCGACGTCGCCAACGCGTGCCTGGCCTTCATCAATGGCATGGACATCGCCGCACGCATGCTTGAGCGTGGCGAGATCGACTACGCGTTGATCGTCGACGGTGAAACCGCCAACCTGGTGTACGAGAAGACCCTGGAGCGCATGGCCCTGCCGGGCGTGACCGCCGATGACTTCCGCAACGAGATGGCGGCCCTGACCCTGGGCTGCGGCGCTGCGGCGATGGTCATGGCGCGCACCGAACTGGTGCCCGACGCGCCGCGTTACCGCGGTGGCGTCACCCGCTCGGCAACCGAGTGGAACCAGCTGTGCCGCGGCAACCTGGACCGCATGGTCACCGACACCCGCATGCTGCTGATCGAAGGCATCAAGCTGGCCCAGAAGACCTTCGTGGCCGCCCGCGAAGCGCTGGGCTGGGCGGTGGAGGAGCTGGACCAGTTCGTGATCCACCAGGTCAGCCAACCGCACACCGCCGCCTTCATCAAGAACTTCGGCATCGACCCGAAGAAGGTGATGACCATCTTCGGCGAGCACGGCAACATCGGTCCGGCCTCGGTGCCGATCGTGCTGAGCAAGCTCAAGGAACTGGGCAGGCTGAAGAAGGGCGACCGCATCGCACTGCTCGGCATCGGCTCGGGCCTGAACTGCTCGATGGCCGAAGTGGTCTGGTAAGCAGACCTTCTGCGTTGATTCCAGGGGCCGGTTCTGCCGGCCCTTTTCACAGGTGCGATTCGATGCCCCAGCTTCCCGGTTACCCCGCCCATCCCCAGCGTTTCGAGGTCCGCCCCGGCCTGTCGATGAGCTACCTCGACGAAGGCCCGCGCGATGGCGAGGTGGTGGTGATGGTCCACGGCAATCCGTCGTGGAGCTATTACTGGCGCACCCTGGTGGCCGGTTTGTCTGACCGTTACCGCTGCATCGTGCCGGACCATGTCGGCATGGGGCTGTCGGACAAGCCCGACGATGCGCACTACGAATACACCCTGCAATCGCGCGTGGACGACCTGGATGCGCTGCTGGCGCACCTGGGCATCACCGGCCCGGTGACCCTGGCCGTGCACGACTGGGGCGGCATGATCGGTTTTGGCTGGGCGCTGTCGCACCACGCGCAGGTCAAGCGGCTGGTGGTGCTCAACACCGCCGCCTTCCCGATGCCGGCCGCCAAGCAGATGCCGTGGCAGATCGCGCTGGGCCGCCATTGGAAGATCGGCGAGTGGATCATCCGCACCTTCAACGCGTTCTCCGCCGGTGCCTCGTGGCTGGGCGTCGAGCGGAAGATGCCGGCCGACGTGCGCCGCGCGTACGTGTCGCCGTACAACAGCTACGCCAACCGGATCAGCACCATCCGTTTCATGCAGGACATCCCGCTGAGCCCGGCCGACAAGGCCTGGTCGCTGCTGGAACGCGCCGGCCAGGCGCTGCCGTCGTTCGCCGACCGCCCGGCCTTCATCGGCTGGGGCCTGCGCGACTTCGTGTTCGACCACCACTTCCTGAAGGGCTTCCAGGCGGCGCTGCCGCAGGCGCAGGTGCATGCCTTCGAGGACGCCGGGCACTACGTGCTGGAAGACAAGCACGAGGTGCTGGTACCGGAAATCCGCGCGTTCCTGGACGCCAATCCGCTGTAACGGGTGTGACGACCAACGGTCGTCACGCGCCCGCTCACGCGGCGCGATTGCCGCCGTCACCCTCACCATCCCGCCAGGTCCAGCTTTCCAGGCTCAACGCCGGCAGCCCGTGGATCGCCCGCGCCTTGTCGCACTGCGGGCTGGCCTTGCCGTACTCCCACGACGCATCCACCTCGCGGCACACGCTGGGGCGGTTGGGGTGGATGCTGCAGCGCGAATACACGCCGATCTCCGCATCCAGCGCCACGCAGCGCACCGGCGCCGAATGGGTGCCGCGCATGCACAGGCGGTGCGGGTCGAGCGGTTCGGTCAGCGGGTGCGGGACCCCGCCGGGGGTGACCTCGTCCGATTCCATCCAGTGGAAGGCCACACGGTACTGGGTGCAGCAGGCGCCACACGTCATGCAGGGATGGGACATGGGTACCGGCCGGAGGGGGGTGATCCACGCCAGGCGCGGATACAGGAAGGGGGCGAATTTTCCACGCCAGCGGCCGCCGCGCAAGATTTTTCTGCAGCGGCGACAATGAACGGATGAACAGCCCGATCAACATCGCCGCGCGCCTGCCCGAACTGGCCCGCGAACGCCCCGACCAGATCGCCATCCGCTGCCCCGGACGGCCCGGTCCGGATGGCATGGCCCGCTATGACGTGACCCTGGATTACCGCACCCTGGACGCCCGCAGCGATGCGATGGCCGCCGGCCTGGCCGCGCACGGCATCGGCCGCGGGGTGCGTGCGGTGGTGATGGTGCGGCCCTCGCCCGAGTTCTTCCTGCTGATGTTCGCGTTGTTCAAGAACGGCGCGGTGCCGGTGCTGGTCGACCCCGGCATCGACAAGCGCGCGCTGAAGCAGTGCCTGGACGAGGCCCAGCCGCAGGCCTTCATCGGCATCGGCCTGGCCCACGTGGCGCGGCTGGCGCTGCGCTGGTGCCCGGGCGCGAAGACCCTGGTCACCGTCGGGCGTCGCTGGGGCTGGGGCGGCACCACCCTGGCCCGGCTGGAAGCCGACGGCGCCCGCCAGCCGCAGCCGATGGCCGCCACCGACGGTGACGACGTGGCCGCCCTGCTGTTCACCAGCGGCTCCACCGGCGTGCCCAAGGGCGTGGTCTACCGCCACCGCCATTTCGTCGGCCAGGTGGACCTGCTGCGCGCGGCCTTCGGCATGGAGGCCGGCGGCATCGACCTGCCCACCTTCCCGCCGTTCGCCCTGTTCGATCCGGCGCTGGGGTTGACCTCGGTGATCCCGGACATGGACCCCACCCGCCCGGCCAAGGCCGACCCGCGCAAGCTGCACGACGCCATCGCGCGCTTCGGGGTCACCCAGTTGTTCGGCTCGCCCGCACTGATGCGGGTGCTGGCCGACCACGGCCAACCGTTGACCGGCGTGCGCCGGGTGACCTCGGCCGGCGCCCCGGTGCCGCCGGACGTGGTGGCACGCATCCGCCGCCTGCTGCCCGATGACGCGCAGTTCTGGACGCCCTACGGCGCCACCGAATGCCTGCCGGTCGCCGTCATCGAAGGCCGCGAACTGGAAAGCACGCGCGATGCGACCGAGGGCGGCGCGGGCACCTGCGTGGGCCGGGTGGTGCCGCCCAACGACGTGCGCATCATCGCCATCGACGACGCACCGCTGCCTGCGTGGTCGCAGGTGCGCGAGGTCGCGCCCGGCGTGGTCGGCGAGATCACCGTGGCCGGCCCGACCGCCACCGACAGCTACTTCAACCGCCCCCAGGCCACCGCCGCGGCCAAGATCCAGGAGACGCTGGCAGACGGCAGCACCCGGGTGGTGCACCGGATGGGCGACGTGGGCTATTTCGATGCGGACGGCCGGCTGTGGTTCTGCGGGCGCAAGACCCAGCGCCTGGAAACCGCGCAGGGCCCGCTGTACACCGAGCAGGTCGAGCCCGTGTTCAATGCGCTGGACGGCATCGCGCGTACCGCACTGGTCGGCGTGGGCCCGATGGGCCTGCAGGTGCCGGTGCTGTGCTACGAACTGCAACCGGGCACGGCCGATTCCCCCGCGCTGCGCGAGCGCCTGCGCCGCGAAGCAGGCGCGCATGCCGGCACCGCCCGCATCGCGCACTTCCTGCCGCACCCGGGCTTCCCCGTCGACATCCGCCACAACGCCAAGATCGGCCGCGAGAAACTCGCACTCTGGGCCGCAACCCGAATGGAACAACACGCATGAAGATCCTCGTCACCGGTGGCGGCGGTTTCCTCGGCCAGGCGCTGTGCCGCGGCCTGGTCGAACGCGGCCATGACGTACTGAGTTTCAACCGCG
Source organism: Stenotrophomonas sp. (assembly GCF_032099025.1). Taxonomy (GTDB): domain Bacteria; phylum Pseudomonadota; class Gammaproteobacteria; order Xanthomonadales; family Xanthomonadaceae; genus Stenotrophomonas. The sequence continues at coordinate 108,937 of NZ_DAMCID010000002.1, read as the reverse complement.
GCGATTACCCGCCGCTGGCCGCGCTGGGCGTGGGCCAGATCCGCGGTGACCTCGCCGACGCCGACGCGGTGCGCCATGCGGTGGCCGGGGTGGATGCGGTCTTCCACAACGGCGCCAAGGCCGGCGCCTGGGGCAGCTACGACAGCTATCACCAGGCCAACGTGGTGGGCACGGACAACGTCATTGCCGCCTGCCGCCAGCATGGCGTGCGCACGCTGGTGTACACCTCCACCCCCAGCGTCACCCACCGGGCCACGGATCCGGTGGAAGGCCTGGGCGCGGACGAGGTGCCGTACGGCGAGAATTTCCAGGCACCGTATGCGGCCACCAAGACCATCGCCGAGCAGCGCGTGCTGGCCGCCAACGGGCCCGACCTGGCCACCGTGGCGCTGCGCCCGCGCCTGATCTGGGGGCCAGGCGACCAGCAGCTGGTGCCACGCCTGGCCGAACGCGCGCGCGCCGGCCGCCTGCGTTTCGTCGGCGACGGCAACAACCTGGTCGACACCACCTACATCGACAACGCCGCGCTGGCGCATTTCCTGGCGCTTGAACACCTGGCACCGGGCGCGGCCTGCGCCGGCAAGGCGTACTTCATCTCCAACGGCGAACCGCTGCCGATGCGCGAGCTGCTCAACAAACTGATGGCGGCGGTGGGCGCGCCGGCGGTGGAGAAGTCGATCAGCTTCAAGACCGCGTATCGCATCGGTGCGGTGGCCGAACGCGTGTGGCCGCTGCTGCGCCTGCGCGGCGAGCCGCCGATGACCCGCTTCCTGGCCGAGCAGCTGTGCACGCCGCACTGGTACAGCATGGAACCGGCGCGGCGCGACTTCGGCTACGTGCCGCAGGTGAGCATTGACGAAGGGCTCACGAGGCTGAAGGCTTCATCGCGCGTCGAGAAATCCATCACTTCCTGAACACCGGGCGTTGGTGAAGATGGCAGCACGCCAATCCGGCACGCACTACGCGAGGATCGACATGCTGCACTACGCCGTAATCTTTTTCGTTATCGCCATCATTGCGGCGGTGCTCGGCTTCTCCGGCATCGCCGGTGCCGCCAGCAACATTGCCTGGATCCTGTTCGTGGTGTTCCTGATCCTGGCTGTGGTGTCGATGTTCCGTAAGCGAGGGTAGTGCGCGGGGTCATGCGCGCCCCCCTCTCTCCGGGAACGCATGACCCAGCGCAGTCTCCGACGGCCTGACGCTCGAAAGAGCGCCAGGCCGTCGTTGCATCTGGCACCCGCGCAATTCCCCGCGTAGAGCCACGCCCTGCGTGGCTGGAACTGCCGACGGTGCGTCAGCCACGCAGGGCGTGGCTCTACCGGTCAGGACGGGGTCAACTCACGGCGGTGATCGAGCTGCGCAGCGCGCGATCGCTGGCATGCCGCTCCAGCGCCAGTTCCAGCAGCCGGGTGATCAGGGCCGTGTAATCCAGCCCGCTTGCTGCCCACAGCTTGGGGTACATGCTGATCCGGGTGAAGCCGGGCAGCGTGTTGATCTCGTTGATGACCACGCCACCGTCTGCGGCAAGGAACACGTCCACGCGTGCCAGTCCGGCGCAGTCCAGTGCCTGGTAGGCACGTACGGCAATCCCGCGGATACGCTGCTGGTCGGCGTCGCTGATGTCCGCCGGCACCACCACGTCCGCGCCGCTCTCGCTGATGTACTTGGTGTCGTACGAATAGAACTCGTCGTGCACCACCACCTCGCCGCAGACGCTGGCCTCGGGCACGTCGTTGCCCAGCACCGCACACTCGATCTCGCGTCCGTCGATGGCCGACTCCACCAGCGCCTTGTGGTCGTAATCCAGCGCCAGTGCCAGCGCCTCCTGGAACGCCTGTGCGTTGCGCACCTTGCTCACGCCCACCGATGAGCCCTGGTTGGCCGGCTTGACGAACAACGGCGTACCCAGCTGCGCGACCAGCGTGGCGTAGTCGGCCGATCCGGCCGTGGCCCGGCTGAAGCACGCGTACGGCGCAACGGCGAGACCGGCATCGCGCAGCAGGCGCTTGGCCACGTCCTTGTCCATCGCCACCGCCGAACCCAGTACGCCGGAGCCGACGAAGGGCAGGTTGGCCATGCGCAGCAGGCCCTGGAGCGAGCCGTCCTCGCCCAGCGTGCCGTGCACGATCGGGAACACCACGTCGATCTGCGCCAGCGCCGCGTCCGGTGTGGCCGGCACCAGTTGCCGCCGCTCGGCGCCGGGCAACACCGCCACGCCTTGGCCGGAACGGTTCAGCGCGATGCGCGACGGGTCGTCGGCGTGCAGCAGGAACCGCTCCGGGTCGCTCACATGCCACTGGCCCTGCTTGTCGATCCCGATCAGGGTGGCCTCGAATCGCGTCTTGTCCAGCGCATCCAGGATGTTCCTGGCCGACTGGAGTGAGACCTCGTGTTCAGCCGAACGGCCACCGAAGATGATGCCTACCCGGATCTTGCCCATGCCTGCTGCCGCTCCTGCCATGCGTGTGAGGATGCCCATCATGAAAGCATTCTCCCCGTAGAGCCACGCCCTGCGTGGCTGGAACCGCCGACGGTGCGTCAGCCACGCAGGGCGTGGCTCTACGGGGTAGCGCTGTAGAATGTCGCCATGGCCCGCTCCCTGCTCTCCTCCCTCAAGCCCCTGGCCGGCAATGCGTTGCAGCTCGCGCTCAACCGTACGCTGGCGCTGGACCCCGATACCCGCCGCGCGCTGGTCGCGCTGGATGGCCGCCACATTGCGCTGACCCTGGAGTCGCCGGCACTGGCCATGCGCATCGGGGTGGACGGTGAACGCTTGACGGTGGGCCCGGTGGACCCCCAGCAGGAGCCGGACCTGGCCGTGCGCAGCACGCTGGGCGGGGTGCTGGCGCAGCTGCCGTTCCTGGCCAACGCGCACCGTGGTGGCGATGCCCCGGCGGGCCGGGTGAAGGTCTCCGGTGATGCCGAACTTGCGCGCCGCCTGCAGCAGCTGGCCAGCCGCTTCGATCCGGACTGGCAGCAGCCCTTCGTGCGCGTGTTCGGCGACGTGCTTGGCGTGCAGATCGCCAATGCACTGCGCTCGGCCCTGCAGCATGCGCGCCGTGGCGCGTCCGACCTGGCGCACAGCGCCGCTGATTTTGTCACCGAGGAGTCGCGCGACGTGGTAGCCCGAGCCGAACTGGATGCCTTCCATGACGACGTGGATGTGATCCGCGACGACGTCGAGCGCATTGCCGCGCGGGTGCAGCGTCTGGCGCAGGTGCGCGCATGAAGGCGGTGTTCCGCGCCAGTCGCATTGGTCGGGTGATCCTGCGTTACCGTCTGGACGATCTGCTCGAGGGCACCCAGGTCGAGCGCTGGCTGCGCGTGGCCAAGCCGTTCGTGCCGCGCGCCTCGGCCGACATCGCGGCGCAGTCGCGCGGTGCCCGTCTGCGCCTGGCGCTGCAGGACCTGGGCCCCATCTTCGTCAAGTTTGGCCAGATCCTCTCCACCCGCCGCGACCTGATTCCGGCCGACATCGCCAACGAACTCACCCTGCTGCAGGACCGGGTCAAGCCATTCGATGGCGCCGCCGCACAGCGCATCGTGGAAGAAGCGCTGGGCCGCCCGGTGAGCGAGGCATTCGCCACCTTCGACCTGCAGCCGCTGGCGTCGGCCTCGATCGCGCAGGTGCATGCCGCCACGCTCGCCGATGGTCGCCAGGTCGTGGTGAAGGTGCTGCGGCCGGACATCGAGAAGCAGATCGATGCAGACATCGCGCTGCTCAAGTCGGCCGCCGCGCTGGTCGAGCGCACCCATCCGCGCGCCGACAGGATCCGCCCGCGCGAAGTCGTGGCTGAAGTTGAAAACACCCTGGCCGCCGAGCTGGACCTGCAACGCGAAGGCGCCAATGCCAGCGTGCTGCGCCGCAACTGGGTGGATTCGGACGACCTGTATGTGCCCGAGGTGATCTGGAGCCACACCGCCGAACGCGCGCTGACGCTGGAGCGGGTGTGGGGCATTCCGTCGGACGACATCGCCGCGCTGGACAAGGCCGGCATCGACCGCAAGGCGCTGGCAGCCAAGGGCGTGCGCGTGTTCTACACGCAGGTGTTCCGCGACAACTTCTTCCATGCCGATGCGCACGCCGGCAACATCTGGGTCGACACCGATCCGATGCGCCGCGACAACCCGCGCTTCATCGCGCTGGACTTCGGCATCATGGGCCAGCTGTCCGAAGAAGATCAGTACTACCTGGCCGAGAATTTCATGGCCATCTTCAACAAGGACTACCGGCGCATGGCCGAGCTCCATGTCGAAGCCGGCTGGATGCCCAACAACGTGCGCATCGATGAGCTGGAAGCTGCCGCGCGTTCGGTGTGCGAACCGTACTTCACCCGCCCGCTGTCGCAGATCTCGCTGGCCGAGGTGCTGATCAAGCTGTTCCGCGTGGCCCAGCGTTACGAGCTCACGCTGCAGCCGCAGCTGATCCTGCTGCAGAAGACGCTGCTCAACATCGAAGGCGTCGGTCGCCAGCTCGACCCCGAGCTGGACATCTGGGCGGTGGCGCGGCCGGTGCTCGAGCGCATCCTGCGCGAGCGTTACAGCCCGCGCCGGGTGCTGAAGGAACTGCGCAAGCGCCTGCCGGAAATCATGACCCACACGCCCGACATGCCGCGCCTGGTGCACGCCTGGCTGCGCCAGCAGGTGGAAGGCGGGCACGAACTGTCGATGCGCTCGCAGGACCTGGTGGCACTCAACACCAACCTTCAGAAGCTGCAGAAGCGCGCCGTGGCGGCCATCGCCGGCGTGGGCCTGCTGATCGTCGCGGCGGTGCTGTACGGCATGCAGCCGGGCGGCTGGTACGTCGGTGATGCGCCGGTATGGAGCTGGGTGAGCGGCGCGGCGGGCCTGTTCTCGCTGGCCAGTGCGTGGTGGCGCCGGTGAGGTGACGCGTCCCCAAGGCGGCCTGTTACCGCCTTGGAGAGCATCGCGTTACCAGTGGTAGCCCAGACCCAGATGGGAGCTGATGCTGTTGAAACGCGCGAAGCGGGTTTCATGCCAGGTCTTGCCAATGCCGGCATTGAGCATCAGGTGTTCGCCCACCGGATGGTTGCGGCGCAGGAAAATACTGGTGGAGCGGGTGTCGCGCAGCAGCAGCGGGTCCATGTCCGAGGCGTAGGCGGACGTGCCGCGCCCCATCCATAGCTGGCTCGAACCACGCCCCTGGGCGTCCTTCAGGCGCAGCATCAGCGTGTTGCCGTTGCCACTGCCACCGGTGGAGAGATGGTTCCGGCTGTAGCGGTAACTCGCGCTGACACGCGGGAAATAATACTCCGCACCCGCCGACCAGCCCGATACGTAAGTGGCGCCGTAGTACTCCGCATAGCGTCCGCTGACGTTAAGGAGGGTGTTGGGCAGCACCTTCAGCTTCACCTCATGGCTGATGTCGCGGTTGGCGAACACAGGGCTGTCATCGGAGAACGTGGCCGACGTCCGCGTGGACACGCGTCGGCTCCAATCGTGATGCAACGATGCACCCAGGCGGGTGCCGCTGTAGGCGGTATCGCCGAAGTCACGTTGTCCATGCGCTGCATTCAGCTGCCAACGGCTACTGGCGGTCCGGCCTGTGATGGCAACGCCGGCGACATCGCGACTGCCACGTGCCTGGTCGTAGTCGTTGTGGTCGACCTGTGCGGTGACGGATTCCACGCCGGCCTGCGCGCAGGGAACAGCGGCCAGCACAAGGGCGCACGTCAGTGCGCTGTGGGTAGGGAAGTGCATGGTTGCGTTTACTCCAGGGGTTGAATGAGGTGCAGCTGCTGTGCGAGCCGGTAGCGGCCCGCCGGCAGATTCTTCTCGACGGTGATCCGCGGACCCAGCTGCGTGTGCGGTGCCACGATGCGTCCGGGCAGGATGATCACGCCCACGCCGAGCGAGGCGTGGGCGCCGATACAGGCACCGAGCTTTGGCAGGCCGGTGTCCAGCAGCACGCCTTGGTGCAGCACCTTGACGGTGCACGCGTCGAGCCGGTGATTGCTGGTGCGGACCAGTGCGCCCAGATAGGCCGAATCATTGACAATGCTGTCGGCCACGAAGCACTGCGGGCCGATGCTGACGTCATGGCCAAGACGTGCCTGCTTCAGTTCGGACGAGAAACCGATGCTGCAGCGGTCGCCTATGACCGTGCTCCCGCGAATCAGCGTGTTGTTACCGATCATGCAGTCGCGACCGATACGTACCGGGCCGCGAATGAGGGCGCCGGCGCAGACGCGGGTGCCTGCCTCGATCACTACGTTGCCGTGGATACGGGCCTCCGGGGAGATGTCCGCATCCGGGGAGATGCGCCGCGACAGTGAGGCCAAGGCGACCTCCTGGTTGCGCAGGTCAGTCCACCACATGGGCAACCCTGCTGGGCTTGTCGCGAGCCGGCTCGCGTCCGGTCACCAGCCCTTTGACACCGTGCAGCAACCAGATCGCATAGGCGAGCAGCACGTAGATCACCGAGAACGCAGCGGCGGGGATCAGCGACGGGCGGCGGTGATGCACGGCGCTGACCGCACCCATCGTCATCACTACACACAGCCAGGTCAGGGGGAGGGCCACCATCACGACGTCGCGCAGCCCGCCGCGCTGTGAGGCGCCATACCAGACGGCGATGGCCGTCACCGCGCCCACCAGTGCGAGCACCACCATCGGCAGGATGCTGAACAGTCCGAAGCGGGTCGGCAGCAGACGCCAGTGCAGGCGCATGCAGACGGAGTAGCCGACGATCCATCGCCGCCAACGGCGCCATTCCTCGGTGAATGTGTTGCATTCCTGCGGGTACACGAAACAGCGGTTGCATTGGCGCAGCCGGTAGCCGCGCGCGACCAGGGACCACGACATATCCAGGTCTTCCACCTTGGTCCGGTCGGAGAAACCTACTGCGCGCAGCACCTCCGTGCGGAACATGCCGCAGGAGCCTGAGATGATGAACGGTGCGCCGCCCAGCAACTGCTGCAGCGTGCGCTTGAGTACGATCATCGGCAGCTTCAGGCTGGCCCGAACGTGCGGCAGGAAGCCGGCGCCCTCCAGCGATGAGGAAGGCACTCCGCCCACGGCGTCGGCACCCGCGCGGATCTCAGCCAGCAGGTAGCCGAGCCCGTCGTCATCGTGAGGCACGCGCGTGTCGGCGTCAGTCAGGAACACCTGCGCGGCGGTGACATGCTCAAGACCGCGCATGAGCGCGCCGCCCTTGCCGGTGTTGTGCTGGTGTACGGCAACCAGGCGACCGTGCCACTGCTTCTGCATATGATCGAGCACAGCGGCGGTGTCGTCGGTGGAGCCGTCGTTGACGCAGATCACTTGGGCGATGTACGGGTTGTGCAGCAGGTCCGTCAGCGCCCGTTGCAGGCACGGGCCTTCGTTGTAGGCCGGCACGATGGCGTCGATGCTGTGATGTTCCCGGCACGGCTGCGTGCGGAAACGCGCGGCGAGGTAGACCAGGACGATCGCACAGAGAGCGAGAAAAAAAGCGATTTCCATTACAGGACCATCCGGTGTGGCACGAAGCCTTCGCATGGGCCAAGGCCTACCTGCTGTCCCCGGAACTGCGCCAGGCAGCGCACGTGTGCTTCGCCCATGTAGTGGCGGTGCTGCTGGCTGGCATGTGCGCGCAATGCGCGCAGCTTCACCTCCATCTGCGAGGAGATATCCTCGTAGATGTCTGGCATGAAGCGTGGCAGCGAACTGGGTGTTTCATAGCAGAGCACCTGGCGTACGCGTCGGAGGGCAACACGGGACGTCTCGAAAACCGTACGGTGGTCCTGATGGCGGTCGTCAGCGGACATGGTGTAGACACGGTCCGGTTGGAATTCGGCGGCCACCTGCTCCAGCCGTGTGGTCAGCTCGCGGCAGACCTCAGGAAAGCGCGTGTCGGGGAAGTCGAGCTGGGTGATGGTGGTCGTTCCGAGCGCACGCAGTGCAGCGGCGGACTCGTACGCACGGTCTGCACCTGCCTCGGCACCCTGGTGGCCGTGGCTCAGGACCAACGCGTGGACGTGCGCACCTGCGCACGCAAGCTTTGACAGGCTGCCGCCGCAGCCAAGCTCGATGTCGTCCGGATGCGCACCAATAGCCAGGATCCTGGGCAAATTTGACATGGGGGAGGGCCGCCGCTGAACTGCGCGACCGTTCGCCTGTTGGAGGGGAGCGGAATATGACAAGTGCGCGGTGCAGTTGAACTACAACAAATCCGAAGCTGCATTTAGGAGGATGTGTCTGTTCATGCTGCGGAACCCGGGATTCCCGCGCGCTGTGCCGAAGACGCAGCGAGGATGGCGCTCTCGGCAGTTGCCGGGGATAATCAGCCGGTGAACGAACCTGAACTGGAAATTTCCCGCCCTGTCCTGCAGCTGCTGCATGTCGACGACCGCCTGGCGGTGGTGAACAAGCCGGCCGGGCTGATGGTCCACGACAGCAAGCTGGCCCGCGGCGAGGATGACTTCCTCGCCGACCGGCTGCGCGACCAGTTGGGCAAGCCCATTTTCCTTGTGCACCGGTTGGACCGCGCCACCAGCGGCTGCCTCCTGCTAGCGTTCGACCGTGAGAGCGCCAGCGTGCTGGGCAAATCGCTGATGGGCGGCGATGTCACCAAGGACTACCTGGCGATCTGCCGCGGTTGGCCGGCCGAAGAGGCGTTCACGGTGGACCATGACCTGGACGGCGGCCCCGGCAAGCCGGTCAAGAAGCAGGCCATCACCCATTTCCAGCGCGTGGCAGTGGGCGAGATCGCCGTGCCGGTGGGCGAGTTCGAGACCTCGCGCTATGCGCTGCTGCGCTGCCAGCCGCAGACCGGGCGCTTCCGCCAGATCCGCCGTCACCTCAAGCACCTGTCGCATCACCTGATCGGCGACACCAGCCATGGCGATGGCCGCCACAACCGCAGCTTCCGCATGCAGGGCATCCACCGCATGCTGCTGCACGCCGAGCGGCTGCGCTTCCCGCATCCAGACGGCACGCCGATGGATGTCAGCGCCCCGGTGGAAGGCGAGTTCCGCAAGGCGATGGATCTGTTCGGGTGGTGAAGCCGGACCGACTTTGTAGGGCCGACGGGGCACAACCGACGGGGTACAACCGACGGGGCACAACCGACGGGGCACAACCGACTGGGCACAACCGACTGGGTAGAGCTGACTGTTAGTCAGCTGCCTTTGCCGTAGAGCCGTCTGTCAGACGGCTGCGAAGAGCGAAGCCGACTAACAGTCGGCTCTACCCAGTCGGTTGTACCCAGGCGGCTCTACGCAGTCGGCTCTACCCCGTCGGGCTTATTTTTTCGCAGGAGCCGGAGCGCTCGCCGGCGCTGCCTGTTCTTCATTCACGATCGCCTCCAGGTCCTTCTGCAGGTCCACGAACAGCGGCTGCATCTTGTCCTGGATGGCCACCATCACGTTCTGCATCAGCGCCGGGGTCTTGTCGAGCAGGCTCTGCCCGGCCGAGCTCTCGTAGAACTCGGCCATCGCCAGCACGTCTTCCTTGCTGAAGGTCTTCTTGTAGAGGTCCACGTACATCGGCCGCAGCTGCTGCCACGACAGCGCCTGGCGGATGGTCTGGTTGGTGCGCTGCTCGATCCGCTGCAGCTGCGCCTTCTGGGTGTCATCCAGCTTGCGCTGCTGGGCCACCTGCTGGAACTGCTGGCGCTGCATCGCCTCGATCTGCGGCAGCATGGTGTCCAGCATGCTCTGCGCGCGCGAGGCGGCCAGCAGGCGGTTGATGTCCGCGTCCGACGGCGGCGCGGCCAGGGCGGGGGCGATGGCCGCCAGTCCCAGCGCGAGGGTCAGGGCCAGGCGGGTCAGGCCACGGCGGGCCGGCGAAGGGGTCAACATCATCGGGCAGCATCCTGCGTTGCGTGAAAGCCAGAGCATACCTGCGATGCGGTGATGGGTCAGTGCCCGCACCTCCTGCTTTTATGCGCCTTATCGGCGCCATTGGCGTACGTTGTGGTCACCAATGGCGGCGTTACTGCCTTTACAATGCGCCCCATGGCAAACGGTCCTGTCACCATCACGGCACACCTGGCGATTCCGGACACGGAGATCGTCGAGCGTTTCGTGCGCGCCAGCGGCGCCGGCGGGCAGAACGTGAACAAGGTGTCCACCGCCGTTGAACTGCGCTTCGACGTGGCCGGCTCGCCGTCCCTGCCCGAGCCCCTGCGCGAGCGCCTGCTGGCGCGGCGCGACCGGCGCATGACCGGCGAAGGCGTGCTGGTCATCGATGCGCAGCGTTTCCGCACCCAGGACCGCAACCGCGAGGACGCACGCGATCGCCTGGCCGAATTCATCCAGGCCAGCCTCAGCGTGCCCAAGCCGCGTGTGGCCACCAAGCCATCGTACGGGGCCAAGCTGCGCCGGCTGGATGAAAAGAAAGGTCGCGCGCAGATCAAGCGCGGCCGCACCACACGCAATTGGGAGTGATTGCTTGAACAACCGAAGTCCGCTGTTGCCGCCTGTGCCGCCCAACATGCCGCAGGTCAAACCGAACCGCTTCCTCCGCTGGCTGGCCCGGTGCACGTTGCGTCTGGGCGGCTGGAAAGTGACCGGCACCTTCCCGGACGTGCCCAAGCTGGTCTTCATCGTCGCCCCGCACTCGTCCAACTGGGACGGCTTCTGGGGCATGGCGGCCAAGATCGCACTGGGCATGCAGGTGAAGGTGCTGGGCAAGGCCTCGCTGTTCTGGTGGCCGCTGTCGCCACTGCTGCGCGCCCTGGGTGTGATCCCGCTGGACCGCAGCTCGCCGCAGGGCACGGTGGAGCAGGCGGTCAGCCTGCTCCGTGGTTCGGAGCGCATGTGGTATGCCATCACGCCCGAGGGAACCCGCAAGGCGGTGACCCACTGGAAGGCCGGGTTCCTGAAGATCGCGCGCATGGCCGACGTGCCGGTGCTGGCCTGCTACTTCCATTACCCGGAAAAGACCATCGGCATTGGTCCGCTGTTCTATTCCACCGGCGACGACGTGGCCGACATGGCCACCATCCGCGAGTATTACCGGCCGTGGCACGGCAAGAACCGCGGCACGGTCTGAACGCCCGCGGGCGCGGCGCTGCCCCTGGCCGGCAAGGCCAGGCGCCACGTCCGGCACATGCCGGGCGGGGCCAATGGGAGTAGGGTTATCGGCTGCGGTTCTGAGCCGCTTTACCTCATTCCAGGAGCCCGTTTCATGTCGCGTACCGTAATCTTGGCCGCTGCCATCAGCCTGGCGCTGGCGGCCTGTTCCGGCAAGGAGTCCACCCCCGTGTCCGACACCCAGACCCCCGCCGCGCAGCAGCCGGCCGATGCCTCCACCAATCCCCTGTTGAGCGCCAGCACGCTGCCGTTCCAGGCGCCGCCGTTCGACCGCATCAAGGACAGTGACTACCTGCCGGCCTTCAACGAAGGCATGAAGCAGCACCTGGCCGAAGTGCGCAAGATCGCCGACAACGCCGAACCGGCGACGTTCGACAACACCATCGAAGCGCTCGAGCGCAGCGGCGAGACCCTGACCCGCGTCTCGCGCGTGTTCTTCGGCCTGGTCCAGGCCGACACCAACGACGCGCGCCAGAAGATCCAGGAAGAAGTCGCCCCGAAGCTGGCCGAGCACCAGGACGAGATCAACCTCGACCCGAAGCTGTTCGCCCGCGTGAAGAGCGTCTATGACCAGCGCGATGCGCTTGGCCTGGACCCGGTGCAGAAGCGCCTGGTCGAACGTGATTACCAGGAATTCGTGCGCGCCGGCGCGCAGCTGTCCGACGCTGACAAGGCCAGCCTGCGCAAGCTCAACGTGGAAGAAACCACGCTGGCCACGCAGTTCCACACCCGCCTGGTGGCTGCCACCGCCGCCGCCGCCGTGGTGGTGGACGACAAGGCCAACCTGGCCGGTCTGAGCGAGGAGGAGATCAACACGGCCGCGTCCGATGCCAAGGCGCGCAACCTGGAAGGCAAGTTCCTGCTGCCGCTGCAGAACACCACCCAGCAGCCGGTGCTGGCCTCGCTGAGCAACCGTGAGCAGCGTGCCGCCGTGCTCAAGGCCTCGGAAACCCGCGCCGAGCGCGGCGATGCCAACGACACCCGGCAGACCGTGCAGCGCCTGGCCCAGCTGCGTGCGCAGAAGGCCAAGCTGCTCGGCTTCGAGAACTACGCCGCGTACAGCCTGGCCGACCAGATGGCCAAGACCCCGGCCGCCGCGCTCAAGCTGCTCACCGACACCGTGCCGGCGGCCACCGCCAAGGCGCGTGGCGAGATCGGCGAAATGCAGAAGGTCATCGACGCCCAGAAGGGTGGCTTCCCGCTGGCCGCATCGGACTGGGACTTCTACGCCGAACAGGTGCGCAAGGCCCAGTACGACCTGGACGAGTCCCAGATCAAGCCGTACTTCGAGCTGGACAACGTGCTGCAGAACGGCGTCTTCTACGCCGCCACGCAGCTGTACGGCGTGACCTTCAAGCAGCGCACCGACATTCCGACCTACCACGCGGACATGAAGGTGTATGAAGTGTTCGACAAGGACGGCACCTCGCTGGCGCTGTTCTACACCGACTACTTCAAGCGCGACAGCAAGTCCGGCGGCGCGTGGATGGACGTGTTCGTCGAGCAGAACGGCCTCACTGGCGACAAGCCGGTGGTCTACAACGTCTGCAACTTCACCAAGCCCGCCGCCGGCCAGCCGGCGCTGCTGAGCTTCGATGACGTCACCACGATGTTCCATGAGTTCGGCCATGCGCTGCACGGCATGTTCTCGAACGTGAAGTACCCGTCCATCGCCGGCACCAGCACCTCGCGCGACTTCGTCGAGTTCCCGTCGCAGTTCAACGAGCATTGGGCGCTGGACCCGAAGGTCTTCGCCAACTACGCCAAGAACTACAAGACCGGCGAACCGATGCCGCAGGCGCTGGTGGACAAGATCCTCAAGGCGCGCACCTTCAACCAGGGCTACGCGACCACCGAGTATCTGTCGGCCGCACTGCTCGACCTGGCCTGGCACACCCAGCCGGCCGACGCCAAGCTGCAGGACGTGGCGCCGTTTGAAGCGGCCGCGCTGAAGAAGTTCAAGGTCGACCTGCCGCAGGTGCCGCCGCGCTACCGCACCACCTACTTCGACCACATCTGGGGTGGCGGTTATTCGTCCGGTTACTACGCCTACTTCTGGGCGGAGGTGCTCGACCATGACGCCTTCGAGTGGTTCAAGGAGCATGGTGGCCTGACCGCCGCGAACGGCCAGGAATTCCGCGACAAGATCCTCTCGCGCGGCAACAGCGTGGAGCTGGCCGATCTGTACCGCGAGTTCCGCGGCAAGGATCCGTCGGTGGAACCGCTGCTGGTGAATCGTGGGTTGAAGTGATGCCGCAGGCATCACGGTAGGTACCAACTTTTAGTTGGTACGTGACCGGGTTGAAGACGAACGGCAGGGGAAACCCTGCCGTTCGTGCGTCTACGTCCCCACGCGGCACCCCACCTCGCTGCATCCCAGGTGATCCAGCGCGATCTCCAATGCATGCATGTAACTCTGCGCGCAGTACCCATGCGCCACGCCGATGCGCTGGCCGACGTTGGCCGGCAGGCACGCTTCCGGTGCGCTGCTGTCATCGTCATGCACCTCCACGTACGCGTTGTGCAGGTGCGGCAGCAGGCGCTGCAGGCGCGGGCTGTCCACGCAGGCGCCGGGGTCGAGCAGGGTGATCTCGCCACGGCTGTGATCGGCCACGCGCAGCGCATCCAGCAGCTCCTGTTCCGAGCCGCAGGCGCGGATCGCCACCGTGGTGCCCGCGTCGATCGCGCGGTGCACCAGCGCCTTCAGCACCGGCGCCGGCAACGGCTGCGCGGTGCGGATCAACAGGCCGCTCGCTTCGGGGCCACGAATGATGAAGATCGACATGGCTCAGGCGCTCCCGGCAGGCGTCTGCAGGCGGTGTGCGGCAATGGCCAATGACAGCCGGCAGGCGTCATCGCGCCCGCTGCTGCACACCACCCGCGCCGCCGGCGCGTGCAGCGGGTGCAGGTGCGCGTCCAGGCCGTCGTCATCGTTGGCGGCCATCTCGATGTACGGCGCCGGCAAGGCCTCCAGCGCCGCGCACAGGTCGCGGCCATGGGCGGCCCACTGCGCAGGGTCGGCGGCGGCCGTTTCGATCAGCACCCACGCCGGCTGGCTTTCCCGGGCCTGGCGCAGGCACTGCAGCAGCGCCGGCAGGCTGGCGCAGTCCTGGCAGTGCACGGCGTGGCCGGCCAGCTGGGCCGGCACCGGCAGCGGGTCCGGCGATGCCTGCCGGATCAACAGGATGGTCATGGAACACCTCGACAAAACGCCCGGGGGCGCGGTGTCGACACGATGCGCGCGGGGGGCATAAAGCAGCGATGACCCGCATACCGGAGACGCGTAAACAATGCGTAGCTTTTCCGTTGGTCGTCACTATGGGAACTCGGGGCGCACATCACCGGTCCGACCCAACTCATACCCGCAAGGATCGCCCACATGACCGCTGCCGCCGCCGAACCCCGCTCACAAGGCGTGTTCCACTGGCTGAAGAAGGAGGCCCTGCCACTGCTGGTCATGCTCGGCCTGCTGGCCGCCGCGCGCGACAGCCTGGCCAACCACTACCAGGTGCCCAGCGGCTCCATGCAGCACACCCTGGAACCGGGCGACCGCGTGGTGGTGGACATGCGCGCCTATGGTCTGCGCCTGCCGTTCACCTCGGTGGAACTGCTGCACACCGGCGTGCCGCAGCGTGGCGAGGTGGCCGTGTTTGATTCCCCGCAGGACGGCACCCGCCTGATCAAGCGCATCGCCGCCGTGGGCGGGGACCGCGTGGAACTGCATGCGGGCCACCTCAGCATCAACGGCCAGCCGCTGGCGCGGGCCGGCACCGATGAGGTGGAAGACTTCGGGCGCACCCTGGCCCAGCTCGACCTGGGGCAGGGCGGCGGCCCGGACATCACCGGGCTGCGCGTGCCGGCCGGCAAGGTGCTGATGCTCGGCGACCACCGCGGCAACAGCGCCGATGGCCGCTATTTCGGCCTGGTGGAGGCGAGCGCGCTGTATGGCAAAGCGGCGCGCGTGTACTACCGTCGCGGCGAAGGGTTCACCTGGCAGGCGCTGTGACGTTACCGGGAGCCGGCCAGCGGCCGGCACTACGTAGAGCCCGACCGGCAGGACCGGCCGTCCGTAGAGCCCGACCGGCAGGACCGGCCGTTCGTAGAGCGCGGTCGGCAGGACCGGCCGTTCGTAGAGCCCGGCCGGTAGGACCGGTCGTTCGTAGAGTCCGGCCGGCAGGACCGGCCGTTCGTAGAGCGCGGTCGGCAGGACCGGCGTTGGCCGGCCCCCGCAGTCCTTGATTGATATATGAAACATCTCAATCCAGACCGCTCAGGTTATGGATCGACCTGTACCCGCTGCCTATCCTGAGCGCTGACTCCTACGCACCGGCCCACCCCCACGGGCCCTGACGCAATGAACGGCGATACCGCAGCGCTGCCCGAGCGCAGTTCCACCAACAATCCGCCCACGCGTTCGCAGCACATCGAACAGGGCACGCCGGCCTTTCGGCGCACCGCCGTGGCGCTGTTCCTGGCCGGGTTCTCCACCTTCGGCCTGCTCTACACCGTGCAGCCGCTGCTGCCGGAATTCAGCCGTCACTTCGGGGTCTCGGCGGCCAACAGCGCGCTGGCGCTGTCGCTGAGCACGGGCCTGCTTGCCGTGTCCATGCTGGTGGCCGGGCTGATCTCCGACCGGGTCGGCCGCCGCGGCGTCATGATCACCGCGTTGCTGGCGTCCACGGTGTTGTCTGCCGCCAGCGCCATGGTCGATGACTGGACCACGCTGCTGGTGCTGCGCACCCTGCTGGGCATCGCATTGAGCGGCGTGCCGGCGGTGGCGATGACCTACCTGGTGGAAGAGATGGACAGCCGCGCGCTGGGCCTGGCCATGGGCCTGTACATCGGCGGCAACGCGGTCGGTGGCATGAGCGGGCGGCTGATCGCCGGCATCGTGGCCGACCACTGGGGCTGGCGCTGGGGCATCGGCGCCGTGTCGGCCATCGCGGTGCTGAGCACCGCGCTGCTGTGGGTGCAGCTGCCGCCGTCGCGGCACTTCCAGAGCCGCCGTGGCGGCCTGCGCGAACTGCC
Organism: Stenotrophomonas sp.; assembly: GCF_032099025.1. Classification (GTDB taxonomy): domain Bacteria; phylum Pseudomonadota; class Gammaproteobacteria; order Xanthomonadales; family Xanthomonadaceae; genus Stenotrophomonas. The sequence continues at coordinate 92,870 of NZ_DAMCID010000002.1, read as the reverse complement.
CGCGCGCTGGCGCCAACTCTTCGCCGACCCGGGCCTGCCGTCGTTGTTCGCCACCGCCTTCGTGCTGATGGGCGTGTTCGTCACGCTCTACAACTACCTCGGCTACCACCTGCTGGCCCCGCCGTACCGGCTCAGCCAGACCGTGGTCGGGTTGATCTTCAGCGTGTACCTGGTGGGCACCTTCAGCTCGGCCTGGATGGGCCAGCAGGCCAGCCGGCATGGACGCAGCCGCGTGCTGGGCATCTGCTACGGGTTGATCGGGCTGGGCATCGTGCTGCTCGCGCTGCCCTGGCTGGGCTGCATGGCGGTGGGTATCGCGCTGGTGACCTTCGGCTTCTTCGGCGGCCACTCGGTGGCCAGCAGCTGGGTCGGCAGCCGCGCCGGGGTGATGCGCGCGGAGGCGTCGGCGCTGTACCTGTTCGCCTACTACCTGGGTTCCAGCCTGGCCGGCGTAGCCGGCGGCATGTTCTACACCCGCTGGGACTGGTGGGGCGTGTGTGCATTCACCGCCGTGCTGACCCTGATCGGCGCCACCATCGCCTGGCGCCTGGGCCGCCGCGCGCAACCGGCGCCGGTCGCACTTGCGCTTACCCGCTGACGCCCCCCTGCAGCAGGCGGGTAAAGTGCGTGATCAGCGGTGACGGGCCGCCACGCCGGTAGGCCACATGCACTTCCGAGCTGGCGGCGCGATCGCTCAACGCAACGAAGCGCGCCCCTTCCACATGGATATGGCTGCACGACGCAGGTAGCACCGTCACACCCAGTCCAGAAGCGGCCAGGCTGATCAGCGTCGAGGCCTCGCCGGCTTCCTGGATGATGCGCGGAGTGAAGCCGGCGCTGCGGCACAGCGCGATGAAATGATCGTGGATGCCCGCGCCCACCTCGCGCAGGAACCCCACGAACGGCTCGTGCGCGAACATGCGCAGTGCCACTGCTGCATCGGCCGGCAGGGAACGGATCAGCGGATGCTGGTCATGCACCACCAGCGCCAGCGGATCGCTGAACAGCTTGCGCGACATCAGCGGTGCCGGCAGCGCACGCTTGCGGATCAGGCCCACGTCCAGTTCGTTGGCCACCAGCGCATCGATCTGCTGCAGGGTGTTCATCTCGCGCAGCTTCAACTGCACCTGCGGGAACTGCTGGCGGTACGCGAAGATCGCGCGCGGAATCTGCGTGGACAGCGGCGTCGCGCGGGTCAGCCCGATGCGCAGCTCGCCGGTTTCGCCGCGCTGCGCACGCTGGGTGAGGTCGATGGCCCGCTCCACCCGCGCCAGCGCCTCGGTGGCCTGCGCCTGCAGCACGCGCCCGGCTTCGGTGAGTTCCACGCGGCGGTTGCTGCGCAGGAACAGCCGCGCGCCCAGCAGTGTTTCCAGTTGGCGGATCTGCTGGCTGAGCGGCGGCTGCGACATGCCCAGGCGTTCGGCGGCGCGCCCGAAGTGCAGGGTGTCGGCCACCGCTAAAAAGTACCGCAGGTGGCGCAGTTCGATCGACATGGCAGCGCGTCAGCGTTCGGAATGACCGCTTTCATCATAGCTGCGCGGACTGAACAGGTCCGGCTGGATCAGCTCGATGAAGGCGCGCGCCTGCGGCGACAGGAACCGCCCGCGGCGCACGATCACCCCGTAGCTGCGCTCGGGGAACCACGCGCTCATCGACCGCGTCACCAGCCGGTCGCGGTCGGCGTCGTTGAGGCACAGCGCCGGCACGATGGAAATACCCATGCCCATCGCCACGTACTGCTTGATCACCTCCCAGCCGCCCACTTCCAGTGCCACCGTGTACGGCACGCGCTGGCGCTGGAACACCTGGTCCACCAGCCGGTAAGTGATCTGGCGCTTGGGGGGCAGCACCAGCGGGTAGGCCGAAATCGCCTGCAGGGTCAGCTCCGGCAGGGTGGCCAGCGGGTGGTCGGGCGGGGCGATCAGCACCTGCTCGAAGCGGTAGGCCGGCGCGTAGCTCAGGTCGGCCGGCACCTCGGTCATCGAGCCCACCGCCAGGTCGGCGGCATCGCTGCGCAGCAGGTCGGTGCCATCGGCGCTGATCGCGTTGTGCAGGGTCAGGCGTACGTCCGGGTGGCGCTGGCGGAAGCGCTCCACGATCCGCGGCAGCAGGTACAGGATGGTGGAGCTGTTGGCCGCGATGTTCAGCTCGCCCGCATCCAGCCCTTTGACCTTGTCGCGGAAGCGCGCCTCCAGCCCATCCAGATTCTCCACCAGCGGCTGCGCCATTTCATACAGGAGCTGGCCCTCCCGGCTGGGCACCAGGCGCCGCCCACTGCGCTCGAACAAGCCCACCCCCAACTCGCGCTCCAGCGCCTGCAGCTGCTGGCTGATCGCCGGCTGGCTGACGAACAGCGCCTCAGCCGCCCGTGAGACTGAGCCCAGACGGACCGTCTGGCAGAACGCCCGCAGCGGCTTGAGCCGGTCGGACTTGTAGGAAAAACGCGGACTTGGCGGTCGCGGTGTGGGCATGGCGTAACGAGTATAAGCACATCTTATGTAATGCATTGCGATAACTGTTTTGCCAAATACCACACCCCGGCGCACGGTGGAGTCCACCCGCACCGCAGGAGTTGGACATGTCCGCTGTCGCCGCTTTCGCCACCGCCCAGCCCACCCCGGCCGATGCCCCGGCCACGCCGGGGATCGCCCTGACCACCCAGCTCGCCGGGCAGTCGGCGCTGCTGCCGGCCGGGGTACTGGCGCTGCTGGTGTCGCTGCACCGCGCGGTGGAGCCCGAGCGCCAGCGTCGCCTGCAGGCCCGCCGTGAGCGCCAGGCGTTCTTCGACGGCGGCGGCCTGCCGGACTTCCGTGCAGACACCGCCACGATCCGCAGCGAGGACTGGCGCGTGGCGCCGATCCCGGAGGCGCTGCAGGACCGCCGTGTGGAGATCACCGGCCCGACCGATCCGAAGATGGTCATCAACGCGCTGAACTCCGGCGCCAAGGTGTTCATGGCCGACTTCGAGGATTCCACCGCGCCGGCCTGGCGCAACCTGCTGGCCGGCCAGCAGGCGCTGATCGGTGCGGTGCGCGGCGACCTGACCCACACCGCCCCGGACGTGGATGGCAAGCCGGGCAAGCAGTACGCGCTGCGCCCGTTGAACGAGCAGGCGGTGCTGATCGTGCGCCCGCGCGGCTGGCACCTGGACGAGAAGCACGTGCGCATCGACGGCCAGCCGCTGGCCGGCGGCCTGTTCGATGCGGCGGTGTTCGCCTTCCATAACGCCCGCACCCTGATGTGCCGCCAGCGCGGCCCGTACTTCTACCTGCCCAAACTGCAGTCGATGGAAGAGGCGGCGCTGTGGGAAACCGCGCTGTCGCACATCGAGGGCATGCTCGGCCTGCCGCACGGCCAGATCAAGGTCACCGTGCTGATCGAGACGCTGCCGGCGGTGTTCGAGATGGATGAGATCCTGCACGCGCTGCGCGACCGCATCGTCGGCCTGAACTGCGGCCGCTGGGACTACATCTTTTCGTACATCAAGACCTTCCGTGCGCATGCGGACAAGGTGCTGCCCGAGCGGGGCCAGGTCACCATGACCCAGCCGTTCCTGAAGGCGTATTCCGAACTGCTGATCCAGACCTGTCACCGCCGCGGTGCGCATGCGATGGGCGGCATGGCCGCGCAGATTCCGATCAACCACGACCCGGCCGCGAACGAGCAGGCCATGGCCCGCGTGCGCGCGGACAAGCTGCGCGAAGTCACCGCCGGCCACGACGGCACCTGGGTCGCGCACCCGGCGCTGATCCCGGTGGCGCAGGCGATCTTCGACGAACACATGCCCGGCCCGAACCAGCACGGCGTACTGCGCCGCGATGTGCAGGCCGACCGTGATGCGCTCATCGCCGCCCCGACCGGCACCATCACCCGCGCCGGCTTCGAGGGCAACGTGGAGGTGTGCGTGCGCTACCTGGCCGCGTGGCTGGACGGCAACGGCTGCGTCCCCATCCATCACCTGATGGAAGACGCGGCCACTGCCGAGATCAGCCGCAGCCAGCTGTGGCAGTGGCTGCATGTTCCCGGCCAGCACCTGGACGACGGCACCGCGATCGACCTGCCGCTGCTCGACGCCACCCTGGCACGACTGCCGGCGCGGCTCGGCGACCGCGGCACGCTGCCGGGTGGGGCGCGCATCGACGAGGCGATCGCGCTGCTGGGTGAGCTGAGCCGTCGCGACGCACTGACCGATTTCCTGACCCTGCCGGCCTACGACCGGATCGATTGACCCATCCTGGAGAAACGACATGACCAAGCTGCCGACCGCCGAACAGATCCAGCACGAATGGAACACCGACCCGCGCTGGGCCGGCATCGAGCGCAACTACAGCGCCGACGACGTGGTGCGCCTGCGCGGCACCGTGCACGTGGAGCATTCGCTGGCCCGGCTGGGCGCGGAGAAGCTGTGGACGTACCTGCATGAAAAGGACTTCGTCAACGCGCTGGGCGCGCTGACCGGCAACCAGGCCATGCAGCAGGTCAAGGCCGGCCTCAACGCCATCTACCTGTCCGGCTGGCAGGTCGCCGCCGACGCCAACCTGGCCGGCCAGATGTACCCCGACCAGTCGCTGTACCCGGCCGACTCGGTCCCCGCAGTGGTCAAGCGCATCAACAACACCCTGCTGCGCGCCGACCAGCTGCATCACGCCGAAGGCAAGGACGATATCGATTTCCTGCAGCCGATCGTGGCCGATGCCGAAGCCGGCTTCGGCGGCGTGCTCAATGCCTTCGAGCTGATGAAGGCGATGATCGAGGCCGGCGCCGCCGGCGTGCACTTCGAAGACCAGCTGGCCTCGGTGAAGAAGTGCGGCCACATGGGCGGCAAGGTGCTGGTGCCCACCCGCGAGGCGATCGAGAAGTTGAACGCCGCGCGCCTGGCCGCTGACGTGCTGGGCGTGCCGACCCTGCTGGTGGCGCGCACCGACGCCGAGGCCGCCGATCTGCTCACCAGCGACATCGACGCCAACGACCAGCCGTTCGCCACCGGCGAGCGCACCGTGGAAGGCTTCTACAAGACCCGCAACGGCCTGGACCAGGCGATCAGCCGCGGCCTGGCCTATGCGCCGTATGCCGACCTGATCTGGTGCGAGACCGGCAAGCCGGACCTGGAGTTCGCGCGTAAATTTGCCGAAGCGATCCACGCGAAGTTCCCGGGCAAGCTGCTGGCCTACAACTGCTCGCCCAGCTTCAACTGGAAGAAGAACCTGGACGACGCCACCATCGCCACGTTCCAGAAGGAGATCGCGAAGTACGGCTACAAGTTCCAGTTCATCACCCTGGCTGGCTTCCATGCCCTGAACTACTCCATGTTCAACCTGGCCCACGGCTATGCCCGCCGCCAGATGAGTGCCTTCGTCGAGCTGCAGGAAGCCGAGTTCGCCGCCGCCGACCGTGGCTTCACGGCGGTCAAGCACCAGCGCGAGGTCGGCACCGGCTACTTCGACGCGGTCACCCAGGCCATCCAGCAGGGCCAGTCTTCGACCACCGCCCTGACCGGCTCGACCGAGGAAGAGCAATTCCGGGCCGCGTAATGCCGGCCGCGGGCCGGCTCCCCGGACATCCACCCCACGCACAAGGCCGCCCTGTAGGGGCGGCCCTTATTTTCTATGCCACCGCCAGGTGCTACGTTCCGCACCAAGGCACCATGCGGTAGGGAATGGCCGGTTCAACCCGGTTGCCGCGTAAGGGAGGAATGGGCCGGAGCGCCGGGCAATTTTTGGGCGCCTGGGAATGGAATTGTGATGAGGCGCACACTTTAAAGGAGTGCTATCCTCATCTGCTCACCGGGGGACGCTGGGAAGCGGGTGTTGTGATGACCGGCAAGTTTGCGACGAATGTGTGCGAACCAGAACCAGGCATCGCCCAGACCGCGATGGCTGACATTGTGCATGCCGTACTGAGCGCGGGTGAGTTCGCCCTGTTCGCCGAGTTCGGCCAGCAACGCCATCTGCATGCGGGGGAACACCTGTTCCTGCGCAACCAGGGTGGCGACACCATGTATGTCATCGTCAGTGGCGGCATCGAGCTCGACTTCGGCGAGGACCTGGTGGTCAAGTCGCTGGGGCCGCATGAATTCTTCGGTGAACTCGGCCTGCTGATCGGCGACCATCCGCGCAGCGCCGACGCACAGGCCACCACCGACAGCGTGGTGCTCGAGCTCAGCCATGGCGACTTCCAGCGCCTGGTCGATCGTGACCCGGGCCTGGTGGCCTACTTCCTGCGGCGCACGATCATGCGCGTGGTCAGCAACGAACAGGTCCTGATCCGCCAGCTGCGCCGGCGCAACCATGACCTGGAAGCGGCGCTGGACAACCTTTACGTCACCACCCACCAGCTCACCCACACCCGCGAGCTGGTCGGTACCGACGAACTGACCGGCCTGCACAACCGGCGGGGTCTCGCGCTGTACCTGCAGGAATGCCGCAGCCACCACGCCGCGGCACCGCAGGGCCTGCTGCTGATCGACTGCGACCAGTTCAAGCAGGTCAACGACGAATACGGCCACCAGGCCGGCGACCGCGTGCTGCAGAGCGTGGCCAACATCCTGCGTTCGCTGGCCACCGAGCAGGACCGCGCCTGCCGGCTGGGCGGGGACGAGTTCTGCCTGCTGCTGCGTGGCGCCGACCCGGACACCCTGCAGCATGCCGCCGAGTTCATCCTCAGTGCCGTGCATGGTTTGATGGGGCGTGCCACCGGCCAGCCCCACGTGTGCCCGGTCAGTATCGGCGTGTGCCTGCTGGACCCCCAAAGCGACTGGAGCGAGTGGTACGCTCGCGCCGACAATGCGCTGTACCAGGCCAAGCGCCTGGGCGGCAACCGGCTGCACTGGTCGCGTGCCGCGACCGCCAAGCCCTGACGGAACTCCCGCATGAATGGCGACATCGGAACGTCGACCCAGGCCCCCCAGCTGCGCGCGCTGCTGTTCACCGACCTGTGCGATTCGGTAGTGCTGGTCGAGCGCATCGGCGACACCGCCGCCGCCGAGCTGTTCCAGCAGCACGACCGGTTGGTGCTGACACTTCAGCAGCAGTGGAACGGTCACCAGATCGATCGCTCGGACGGGTTGTTCCTGTTGTTCGAACGCACCATCGACGGGCTGGGTTTCGCCCTGGACTACCAGCGCGGCCTGCAGCAGCTCGGGCGGGAGCGCGGCGTTGAACTGCGCGCCCGCGCGGGCCTGCATGTGGGCGAAGTGCTGACCTGGGAAAACAGTGCCGAGGCCATCAAGGCCGGCGCCAAGTCGCTGGAGGTCGAGGGCCTGGCCAAGCCGATGGCCGCGCGCCTGATGACCCTGGCGCGGCCCGGGCAGATCCTGCTGTCGGCGGTGGCCGAATCGCTGACCCGGCGCGCCACCTCTGAACTGGGCGAGCGTGCCGACCGTCTTGTATGGAAGTCGCACGGCCGCTGGCGCTTCAAGGGGATTCCCACCACGCAGGAAGTGATCGAGGTCGGCGAGGTCGGTTTCACGCCCCTGCGCATGCCGCGCGCCACCGCCAAGGCTCGCCGCGACATTCCCCTGTGGCGACAGCCCGCAGCACTGGCCGCCGAGGTGGCCGTAGCGGCGATGCTCGCCGTGGGCGGATGGGTGCTGCTGCGCCCGGAACCGGCCATCGCCTTCGCCGAGCGTGACTGGGTGGTAATGGCCGACATGCAGAACCTGACGGGCAATGCGCTTCTCGACGATTCGCTGCAGCAGGCCTTCCGCATCAGCCTGGAGCAGTCGCGCTACGTCAACGTGATCAGCGAGATGAAAGCCCGTGAGACCCTGTCGCGCATGCGGGTGGCGGCACGCGCGCGCATCGATCGCAATCTTGCTAGTGAAGTGGCACTGCGTGATGGTGCGCGAGCCGTGATCCTGCCCAGCGTCGCCGAGATCGGTGGCCGTTTGCGGATCAGCATCGAAGTGATCGATCCGTCGAATCAGAGCACCATCTATGTGCTGGCGCGTGATGCGCGTAGCCTCGATGGGCTGCTGGCGTCGGTGGACAACGTCACCGTCGGACTGCGTGATCGCCTCGGTGAATCGGAAGATGCCATTCGCCAAGCCTCTGAGGCGCTGCCGGACGTCACCACCGACAACCTCGATGCGCTGAAAATCTATGCGATCGGCATCAAGGCTTACAGTGAGCGACGATTGGATGACGCGCGCGCGTTGTTCCAGAAGGCGGTGGAGGTCGACCCTGAGTTCGCACTGGCCTACGCAGGCATCATGCGTACCTACGTCAGCCAGGCCGAAGCCGATCGCGGTGAGCCGTACCTGCGCAAGGCCGCCTCGCTCCGCTCGCACCTGCCAACCCGCGACCGGCTCTACATCGATGCGTGGACGGCCGAATTCGAGCCGCATCCTTCGCGAAACGCACCAGAGAAATGGCGGGTGCTGGCGCAGATATATCCCGACGTAATCGGTGCGCAACACAACTACGCGTGGGCCGAATACCTTATCGGCAACTTGGATGCATCCTTCCTCGCAGCGGGCAGAGTGGCTGCATCCAAGGAACCGCTGCGCTACGTAGGCCGCGATCTGGTCGGCCGCATCCACCTCACCCGTGGTGAGTTCGGGCACGCAAAGGCCGCATTCACCGACGCCGAGCGGATAAGCGGTTCACTGCCCGGCAGGCGTCATGCCGCGGCACTGGCCGCGCAGGGCGAAACCGAGGCGGCACTGGCGATATTGCAGAAGCGGGGCAGGGAAGAACCTGGCGATCCGTTGCTGCACATCGAATGGACGGCGGCATTGATGGATGCACGGCGCGCCGAGGCCGCAGTCAAAGTCGCCCGGGACGGACTGGCCCTGACCGGGACAACTCCCAACGTGGTTATCAGTGGCCCGCTACGCATCGGTGAGCTGGCGGCACGGTTCGGTACCGCTGCCCCCCCTTCACGCAGGGAACTGCAGGTGCTGACCGAAGAGATGCTGCATGCGGCCGAGCACGCCGGTGCCGGTGAACGCGATGACCTGGTGGGGATAGCGCTGGCGTCTGCGCGCCTAAGCCAACGTTTCGCCCAGCAGCCAGTACTCCCGGAAACGATGAAGCGCCTGGAGCAGGTGGTCGTCCTGTCCGGCCATTCGCGCAGCATGGCGATGATGGCGGTAGTGCATGCCGACCAGTGGCGTCTTGCGGGGCAGCCTGCGCGGGCCATAGAGCAGTTGCGACCACTCGACAAGGCGACCGACATAGTGCAATGGCACGTGGCCATGCGCGACGCCATGACCGCCGCCGGCGACAGTCAGGGAGCGGCCGCGCAGACCCGTTGGCTGTCGCGGCATCGGGGGAAGGCATATGCCGACCCGGTGGGCGCCCAGGCGTTCGTGGTGATGAACGTGGTGGACGTTCCGCTGGCCGAAGCTTCTGCTGCGACCAGCGGATGACGGCATCAGGCCTTGTCGTCGAAGCAGAACACCACGGTGTGGGCTCCTTCCGAGGTCAGGCTGTGCTTGAGCCGGTCGCGTGCATCAGCGATGGCTTCCTTGCTCGCCAGCGAGCTTACCCGCAGGCAAGAAGGCCCAAGCAGCGCCGCGTCGGCCTGCTTGTCGGTCAGTCCGGCGGCGATCAAGGCCGCATGCGGATCTGCGGCGAACACGGCGCGGAACGCGTCGTCGTTCGCCAGCAGGTCCAGCAAGTGGTTGGCGATGGTATCCGGCAGCGGCGGGTGCGCAACTTTCTCTTCGTTTGAACTGTTCATTGGGATCCCCTGTTATCCACACTTTTGCGGGACGATCCCGCATAAGCGGCGCCAAGCATAGCGCTGCGGAACTTGCTTCGTCATCGCGTTCCGCACGTATCCTCCACTTACCGAAACCGCATGAACGTCAGACGCTGCAGCACCCTGTTCCTCGAGCCTTGTGAGATTCCCCGTTTTGACCTTGCCAGCCTGTTCCAAGGCGGCGACGGCATGGTGCTGCGTACGGAGATTCGAGCCTGGACCGGCCATCTCGATGGCCACAGGGTGGTCAGCCCGGCACAGGCAGCGTGGCTTCTGCAATGCAGTGCCGAGCGCTGGCAGCCACTGCCGGACGAGCCGGGGGAGGCGGCGATCGTGTGTGAACTGCTGGCCAAAGGCCTGCTGCTCAGCGATGCGCCGGAGGCGGCTGGCGCTACCGTTGCGCGCGAAGACCAGACCCTGCGACGCAGCTACTGGTGGCCACTGGCCGCCGTGCACCATCGGCAGTCGCGCTGGCAGGGCGTGGACAGCGTGGCCGACATGCAGCGCAACCAGATGGTGACGCCCGCCGATCTGCAGCGCACCCTGGGATCGGCACCCCCCGCCACCCTGGATGCGGTGGGGCTGGCTCCCGCCGTGCCGTTGCCGCCCGTGCCGGCCGACGAACTGCAGCAGCTGCTGGCGCGTCGCGTCACCTGCCGCAACTTCGACCGACAGCGCGCGCTGCCGCTGGCAGTCCTCTCCAGCGTGCTGCAACAGACCCTGCAGGCGCAGGGAAGCGTCGAGCCCGTGCCGGGCCTCACGTTCCTGAAGAAGCATGTGCCCTCTGCAGGCAGCCTGCACCCGACCGAAGCGTACCTGCTGCTGCGCAACGTGGAGGGCGTGGCGCCGGGTCTCTACCACTATCACCCCGTGCGCCACGAGCTTCGCTGGATCGAGCCCCCCGGAGGCACACTGCCGCACGCCCAGGACCTGCTGGCCGGGCAACACTGGTTTGCCGACGCGCCGGCACTGGTGCTGCTGGTGTGCAGGTTCGAGCGCAGCCTGTGGAAGTACCGCAACCACAGCAAGGTGCACCGTGCCATGGTGCTTGATGCCGGGCACGTATCGCAGGCGCTGTACACCGCTGCGACCGCGCAGGGGCTGGGGGCTTTCGTCACCTCTGCGATCAATGAGCGCGACATCGAAGCGCTGCTGTCGCTGGACCCGATGCGCCAGGGACCCTTGGCGATCTGTGGGCTGGGCTGGCGCGACGCACGGAAGACGACGGCCGAACTCGACCCCAATGCCGCCGTCTGGCCCGTCGACGGATGAGCGCGAGGCCGGTGGGTCGGGTCCGGCGGGGGCGGGGATGGTGATACGCTCGGCGCGGCCACCGGCAGCAAGGGTCGCATGGCGCGACCGCCGGGCCCTGATGGAACTGCACGCATGAACGGCGACACCGTACCCTCAACCCGGCCTGCAGCGCACAGGCGACCTTTCTGGCGCCGGCCGGCGACGTTGGCTGCCGAGCTGGTCCTGCTCGCGGTGGTCGGCGTGGGCGCCTGGGTCCTGCTGCGGCCCGCACCGGCGATCGCCTTTGCCGAACGGGACTGGGTGGTGCTGGCCGACGTGGACAATGCAAGCGGCCAGCCGCTGTTCGACGAATCGCTGCAACGTGCGTTGTTGATGAGCCTGGAGCAGTCGACGTACGTCAATGTGCTGTCCGACAGCAAAGTGACCGAATCGCGCGAGCTGTTGCGCGTGTCACCCGAGCGGCCGCTGGATGTCGCGTTGGCGAGCGACGTCGCCGCGCGTGAAGGCGCGCGGATGGTGCTGGCCCCGAGCATTCGCCGTATGAGCGGACACTACGTCATCAGCGTGGACCTGTTCGACCCGGCAAGTCGCGCGGTGGTGGAAAGCTACCGGGCGGAGGCGGCCAGCGACAAGGGCGTCATGACGGCCGTGGATGACGTGGTGGGCCGGCTGCGGGCCGGGCTGGGTGAGTCGGTGGCGTCGGTACGGCAATCGGTACCGCTGCCACAGGCCTCCACCGCCAACCTGCAGGCGCTGAAATCCTTCGCACTTGCGGAAAGCGCGCTCGGCCGCCGGCGTTTCACCGAATCAGCCAAGCTCTACGAAGCGGCGCTGGATGCCGATCCCGACTTTGCCCTGGCGCACATGGGGCTGGCAAAACTGCTGGTGCGGGTGGAAAAGCGTGCCGAAGCCCAGCCGCACCTGGCGCGTGCGCTGGCGGTGCATCAACGTCTACCGCACCGCGAACGGCTGTACCTCAAGGCCTGGACCAACGAGCTGAGTGCCGACGCCTGGCCCCTGGACGATTGGCGGGTGCTGGCCGACATCTATCCGGACTCCTACGCCGGGCTGTCCAACACCTCCTGGTACCTGCTGCTGGACAACCGCTATGACGAGTCGGAGCGTTACGCGCGCGCCGCCGCCGTACCGCAGGACCCGATGCGTGCCTATCCGATCGCGCACCTGGGTTGGATCCAGTTGGCCACCAACCGTTACGACGAAGCGCTGCGCAGCTTCCAGCTGTCCGAGCAGTTGACCGGGCGGCAGGCCAGTGACCCCCAGGCGGACGTCCTGATCGCCATGCGTCGCTACAAGGACGCACAGCTGCTGCTGACGAAGCTGGCAAAGCCCCGCGATGAACTGCAGGCCCTGATGAATGTCCGGGTCCGGGTCCTGCTGGCCGCCGACCAGGATGACTGCACGGGCATGGTGGACGCGCTGTCGTCGGAACCGGCGCCCAGCTCGCCCGATTTCCGCGTGCATGCCGCGCTGATGCGGGCCGTGGTGGACACCGCGTGCCAGCAGGGCGAGGCCAGGGCGCTGGCCGACATCGCCATGCAGTTGCGGCCGCTGCTGGCCGAAACGACCCACCCGAGCATGCCCGACCGCGTGTTGCGGCTGCTGTCGCTGGTCTACCTCGCGCAGCGAGCGGGCGACCATCCGCTGGCTGACCGGCTGCTGGCCGAGTTCGACGCGCAGGTGGTGACGCAGAAGAATCCAATGATCGGCAAGTGGCGCGCGGTGGTGCTGGCCATGCAGCAGATTGGCCGTGACGCGCCGGCGCAGTCGGTGGCGCTGCTGCAGCCGCTGCTGGACGGCAGCGAACCGGTGCAGGCGCATGTCGCGCTGCGCGAGGCCTACCGCCGGCTTGGCGATGCCGCCGCGTTCCAGAAGCAGAACGAGTGGCTGTTCGAGAACCGGGGCAGGGCGATCGCCGAGATCGCCAATACGCAGCTCATGCAGCCGTTGAACGTGCATGACACGGTGTCGGACGCTACGTTGCGGCAGTGAGCGCACGTCGTGATCCGGCGCTGCGATGACACCCATGGGGTGTCACTACGTTGATGCGTAGGGACACGCCATGCGTGTCCGCTCTTCGTTCCGGCAACGCGATTACGTGGCCTCGAAATCCACCAGCACCGCGCCGTCGCCCACCTGGTCGCCGGCTTTGACCCGGTAACCCTGCACCGTGCCGTCGGCCGGGGCCTGCAGGGTGTGCTCCATCTTCATCGCCTCCAGCACCAGCAGCGGCGTACCGCGTACCACCCGGGTGCCCGGCGCCAGCAGCGTGGCGACGATGCGACCCGGCATCGGCGCCACCAGGCTGCCGGCGTCGGCCACGGCCTGGTCGGCTTCGCTGACCGGGTCATGCAGGGTGAAGCGCTGCACGCCGTCGCTGCCGAACAGGTACAGCTCGCTGCCATCGCGGACCACGCGGGCGCGGTGCAGGGTCTCTCCTGCCTGCAACGCCAGCCGGTCGCCGGTCATCCGGCCCTGGGCTGCGACCGTGGTGCCGCCCACCTCGATCGACCAGGCCTCGCCGTGCCCTTCAATCGCCACGTCCTGCTGGCCGCCGCGATGCTCCAGCGTCAGCCGGCGCGCCGCGCGCTGGCCCAGCCGCCAGCCATCGCGTGCCTGCCACGGGGAGTGCGGGTCGCGCGCATCCACCGCCGCCGCTGCATCCGTGGCTACCGCCGCCACCGCCGCCAGCGCCCACAGGCCCGCGTCGGTCTCACCGTGATGCGGCGCCAGCGCGGCCTGCTCGCGTTCGATCAGCGCGGTATCCAGCTTTGCCTGCGCGAACGAATCGGTCATCACCAGCCGGCGCAGGAAGGCCGCGTTGGTGGTGACGCCCACCACCTCGCACTCGGCCAGCGCCTGCTGCATGCGGCGCAGCGCCGCATCGCGGTCCACGTCCCAGACGATCAGCTTGGCAATCATCGGGTCGTAGAACGGGGTGATCGCATCGCCCTCCTCGACACCCGCATCCACGCGCACGTGCGCGCTGGCGGCGGGCATGCGCAGGTGGCGCAGCGTGCCGGTGGAGGGCAGGAAGCCGCGGTCGGCGTCCTCGGCATACAGGCGTGCTTCCAGCGCGTGCCCGTTGATCTGCAGCTGCTCCTGCCGCAGCGGCAGCGGCTCGCCGCTGGCCACGCGCAGCTGCCACTCCACCAGGTCGGTGCCGGTGATGCATTCGGTCACCGGGTGCTCCACCTGCAGGCGGGTGTTCATTTCCATGAAGTAGAAATCGCCTTCGGGGCCGGCGATGAACTCCACCGTGCCGGCGCCCACATAGTTCACCGCGCGCGCCGCATCCACCGCCGCCTTGCCCATCGCGGCACGACGCTCGGGTGTCATGCCCGGGGCGGGCGCTTCTTCCAGCACCTTCTGGTGGCGGCGCTGCACCGAGCAGTCGCGCTCGAACAGGTACACCACGTTGCCGTGGCTGTCGCCGAACACCTGGATCTCGATATGCCGCGGCCGCTCCACGTACTTTTCCACCAGCACGTGCGCATTGCCGAATGCCGACTGCGCCTCGCGCTGGCAGCTGGCCAGCGCTTCGGTGAACGCCGCGCTGTCCTCCACTTTGCGCATGCCCTTGCCGCCGCCGCCCGCGCTGGCCTTGATCAGCACCGGGTAGCCGATGCCATCGGCCTGGCCGCGCAGGAACGCCGGGTCCTGTGCATCGCCGTGGTAGCCCGGCGTCAACGGCACGCCGGCCTGCGCCATCAGCGCCTTGGCCGCGCTCTTGTCGCCCATCGCGCGGATCGCCGCAGCGGAGGGACCGATGAAGACAATGCCGGCCTCGGCGCAGGCCTGCGCGAAGCCGGCGTTCTCGGACAGGAACCCGTAGCCCGGGTGGATCGCCTGCGCGCCGGTACGGCGTGCCGCGTCCAGGATGGCCTCCGCGCGCAGGTAGCTCTCGCGTGCCGGCGCCGGGCCGATGCCCACGGCTTCGTCGGCCAGCCGCACATGGCGCGCGTTGCGGTCCGCGTCGGAGTACACCGCCACGGTGGCAATGCCCAGCCGGCGGCAGGTGGCGATGATGCGGCAGGCGATTTCGCCACGGTTGGCGATCAGGATCTTGGTGAACATGGAAGTCTCGTTGCGCAGGCCAGGGGCGGCGGTGCCCTGCGGCACCGCCCGTGCGTTACATGCGGAACACGCCGAATCCGGTCTTCCGCGCCGGTGCGTTGAGGCTGGCCGACAACGCCAGGCCCAGCACGCGGCGCGTATCGGCCGGATCGATCACGCCGTCGTCCCACAGCCGCGCGCTGGCGTAATAGGGGTGGCCCTGCTGCTCGAACTGTTCGCGGATCGGCGCCTTGAAGCCGTCCTCCTCGTCCGCAGACCACTGACCACCCTTGGCCTCGATACCATCGCGCTTGACCGTGGCCAAAACGCTGGCGGCCTGTTCGCCGCCCATCACGCCGATGCGCGCGTTCGGCCACATCCACAGGAAGTTGGGCGAGTAGGCGCGGCCGCACATGCCGTAGTTGCCGGCCCCGAACGAACCGCCGATCACCACGGTGAACTTGGGCACCTTCGCGCAGGCCACCGCCATCACCAGCTTGGCACCGTCCTTGGCGATGCCGCCGTGTTCGTACTTGCGGCCCACCATGAACCCGGTGATGTTCTGCAGGAACACCAGCGGAATGCCGCGCTGCGTGCACAGTTCGATGAAATGCGCACCCTTCAGCGCCGACTCCGAGAACAGGATGCCGTTGTTGGCGATGATGCCCACCGGGTAGCCGTGCAGGTGTGCGAAGCCGGTGACCAGCGTGTTGCCGTAGCGCGGCTTGAATTCGTCGAAGCGCGAGTCGTCCACCACGCGCATGATCACTTCGCGCACGTCGTAGGGCTTGCGCGTATCGGCGGGAATCACGCCATACAGCTCGTCAGCGCTGTAGCGCGGCTCGACCGGTGCCTGCATCGCCAGGGTGGGCTCCGGCTTGCGCCAGTTGAGCTGGGCGATGATCGCGCGGACCCGCGCCAAGGCCTGCAGGTCGTTGTCGGCCATGTGGTCGGCCACGCCGGAAATGCGCGTATGCACGTCCGCGCCACCGAGTTCTTCGGCGGTGACCACTTCACCGGTGGCGGCCTTCACCAGCGGCGGGCCGCCGAGGAAGATGGTGCCCTGTTCGCGCACGATCACCGTCTCATCGCTCATCGCCGGCACGTAGGCGCCGCCGGCGGTGCACGAGCCCATCACGCAGGCGATCTGCGGAATGCCCTGCGCGGAGAGATTGGCCTGGTTGTAGAAGATCCGGCCGAAATGGTCGCGGTCCGGGAACACCTCATCCTGCAGCGGCAGGAACGCGCCGCCGGAGTCGACCAGGTAGATGCACGGCAGCCGGTTCTGTTCGGCCACTTCCTGCGCACGCAGGTGCTTCTTCACCGTCATCGGGTAATAGGTGCCGCCCTTGACCGTGGCATCGTTGGCCACGATCACGCATTCCACGCCCGACACGCGGCCGATCCCGGCCACCACGCCGGCGCTGGGAATCGGATCGCCATACATGCCGTGTGCGGCCAGCGGCGCGATCTCCAGGAACGCGCTGCCGGGGTCGAGCAGGGCATCGATGCGGTCACGCACCAGCAGCTTGCCGCGCGCCGTGTGTTTCTGCCGCGCCGCCTCGCTGCCGCCCAGCGCGGTCTGCGCCAGGGTGGCGCGCAGGTCGTCCACCACGGCCTGCAGCGCGGCGCGGTTGGCTTCAAAGGTCTCGCTGCCCGGTTGCAGCTGCGTGCTCAATACCGTCATGGGGGTGGGCCCTTACTTGGTGCGCTGGAACAGTTCGCGACCGATCAGCATGCGGCGGATTTCCGAGGTGCCGGCGCCGATCTCATACAGCTTGGCGTCGCGCCACAGGCGTCCGGTCGGGTACTCGTTGATGTAGCCGTTGCCGCCCAGGATCTGGATGGCCTGGCCGGTGAGCCAGGTCGCTTTCTCGGCCGAATACAGGATCGCACCGGCCGCGTCCTGGCGGGTGGTACGGCCCTGGTCGCAGGCGCGTGCCACCGCGTAGACATACGCGCGGCACGCATTGAGGCCCACGTACATGTCGGCCAGCTTGGCCTGGATCAGCTGGAACGTACCGATCGCCTCGCCGAACTGCTTGCGCTCGTGCACGTAGGGCATCACCACGTCCATGCCCGCCGCCATCAGGCCCAGCGGACCGCCGGACAGCACCACGCGCTCGTAGTCCAGCCCGGACATCAGCACCTTCACCCCGCCACCCACCGTGCCCAGCACGTTGGCCTCGGGCACTTCGCAGTCTTCGAACACCAGCTCGCAGGTGTTGGAGCCGCGCATGCCCAGCTTGTCCAGCTTCTGCGCGGTGGAGAAGCCCTTCATGCCTTTCTCCACCAGGAACGCGGTGATGCCCTTGGCGCCGGCGTCCGGGTCGGTCTTGGCGTACACCACCAGCACATCGGCGTCGGGGCCGTTGGTGATCCACATCTTGTTGCCGTTGAGCACATAGTGGTCGCCACGCTTGTCCGCGCGCAGCTTCATCGACACCACGTCCGAGCCTGCGCCCGGTTCGCTCATCGCCAGCGCGCCGACCTTTTCGCCGCTGCACAGGCCGGGCAGGAAGCGCTGCTTCTGTTCTTCGGTGCCGTTCTTGCGCAGCTGGTTCACGCACAGGTTCGAGTGTGCGCCGTACGACAGGCCGATGCCGCCCGACGCGCGCGAGATTTCCTCCATCGCCACCACATGGGCCAGGTAACCCATGCCGCTGCCGCCGTATTCTTCTTCCACGGTCAGGCCGAGCAGGCCCTGTTCGCCGAGCTTGCGCCACAGCGGGTGCGGGAACAGGTTCTCCTCGTCGGCCTTGGCGGCCAGCGGCGCGATCTCCACCGAGGCAAAATGGGCCACGCTCTGGCGGA
This sequence comes from Stenotrophomonas sp., assembly GCF_032099025.1. Lineage (GTDB taxonomy): Bacteria > Pseudomonadota > Gammaproteobacteria > Xanthomonadales > Xanthomonadaceae > Stenotrophomonas. Next base: position 75,023 of record NZ_DAMCID010000002.1, on the reverse strand, counting down.
GCATGTCGATCTCTTCGCCGAGGTCGAAGTTCATGGTGGGGACGTGCATGAGGCGGCTCCGCAACGGCTGGATGGGGTCGAATGCGCCCAGCCTAGCCCTCGCCGGGGCAAAAGTGAACACAAATTCAAAAATTGAACATAGAATCAACAAATGGCCTACAAACGCTCGCCCCTGATGGAAGAACGCCTGGCCGGAGCCCGTGAACGGATCCTGCTGGCCACCCGTGCCCTGGTGGCGGCGGGCGGCTACCGCAATGCGCCGGTGACCGCCGTGGCGGCCGAGGCGGGGGTCTCCACCGGGTTGATCTACCGGCACTTCCCGTCCAAGGCCGAGCTGTTCGTGGAGGTGCTGACCGCCGCGGTGGAGCACGAGCTGCGCATCTTCGAGGCCATTGCCGCCGAGCCGCTGCCCGCGCCCGAGCGCCTGCGCCGGGCCATCACCGCCTTCGTGCGCCGCGCCCTGGCCGGCCCCGGCCTGGCGTATGCCTTCATCGCCGAACCGGTGGACCCGGAAGTGGAAGCCGAGCGCATCCGCTGCCGCCGTCTGTTCGGTGAGGTGTTCCGGCGCATCGTCGCCGATGGCGTCGAGGCGGGCACCTTCCCGGCGCAGGACACCCATGTCGCTGCCGCCTGCATCGTTGGTGCGTTCACCGAGGCGCTGGTGGGGCCGACCGCCCCCAGCCGCGACGCGCACGGGGACGAAGATGCACTGGTTGAATCCATCTGCGTGTTCTGCCTGCGCGCCGCCGGCGGCTGACCGGCGACCGATGCTGCATTGCGGCAGCCGGCGGCGGCTTGCAGAGCGCCGCCGCCGCTGGTCATACTCGACCGACAAGCCGTGGTCCAACGACTACCAGCCAGGGGTATAGAGAGTGCGGAATTACGACCTCGAGTTCCTGAAACGCTTCTCCATGGTCATCGCGCTGTTGATGGCCATAACGCTCGGATTGATCCTGTTCGCCGCGTACCTGCACACCCGCATTCCCCCTGAAATCTCGCCCCAGGCGGCCAAGCGCACCGAACTGCGCATTGCCCCCGCCGGCGCGGTCTATGCCGGCAGCACCGGTGCCGCCGACCAGGCGGCAGCCAAGGCGGCCGCCCTGGCCAAGGCCGCCTCGCAGGTGGCCTACGGTGGCACCACCGACGGCAAGGTGATCTTCGACAACCTGTGCACGGCCTGCCACACCACCGGTGTGGGCCAGGCGCCCACGCTGGACCACGCCCACTGGGATGAGCGCCTCGCCCAGGGCAAGGACACCCTCTACAAGCACGCCACCGAGGGTTACACCGGCCCCGATGGCGGGATCATGCCGCCCAAGGGCGGCAACCCGGCGCTGACCGAAGAGCAGATCCACGCCACCGTGGATTGGATGTTGGCGAACCTGAAATAACCCACGTAGAGCCACGCCCTGCGTGGCTGCGGCGAACCCCGCCACGCCCAGATTCCACGTAGAGCCACGCCCTGCGTGGCTGCGCGAACCCCGCCACGCCCAACATTCCACGTAGAGCCGCGCCCTGCGTGGCTGCGTGAACCCCGCCACGCCCGACATCTGCCACGCAGGGCGTGGCACTACGGGTCCGGGATCGCCCGATTTGCCGGGTCAGGCCAACCGCTCCGCCCACCACGCCACCGCCACAATTCCGCATTACCCTGTGCACCCGTTTCCGGAATCGCCGTCGATGCGCCGTCGCTCCCTCGCTCTTGCCCTGTCGCTGATGCTGCCCGCCACCGCGTTCGCCCAGGCCCAGCCGCAGCCACACCCGACCGCATCGACCCCGGCGACCTCCGCCACCGTCACCCTCACCGCCGCGCCCGCCGACTGGCGCGCGCTGGACGGCCAGCACGTGCGCATCGCCGCGCCGCTCACCCTGGCCGGTACCGACGGCCTGACCCGCTTCGGCGAACTCACCGTGGCCTTCGAGGGTCGCCTCTGGCAGCCCAGCGAAGTGGCCGCCCCCGGCACTGACGCGCACGCCAAGGTCATTGCCGAGAACCAGCGCCGCCGCCTGCTGCTCGATGACGGCAGCACCGCGCGCGATCCCGGCCCGGTGGCGTACCTGCCGGCCGGCGCCACCCTGCGTACCGGCACCGTGCTGCGCAATGTGGAAGGCATCGTGCACGTGGATGCCAAGGGCACCCCGCGCCTGCAGGTCACCACGCCGTTGACGCTGCCGGCGCTGGCACGCCCGGCCGCCCCGGCTGTACCGGGCGCGCTCAAGGTGGCGGCCTTCAACCTGGAAAACTTCTTCAACGGCGACGGCCAGGGCGGCGGTTACCCGACCCTGCGCGGCGCCCGCACCCAGGCCGAACACCAGGCGCAGACCGCCAAGCTGGTGGCCACCATCAACGCCCTCGGCGCGGACGTGGCGGCGCTGATGGAGCTGGAGAACGACGGCTACGGCCCGCAGTCGGCCATCGCCGAATTCGTCGGCGCGCTCAACGCCAACCGGGGCAAGGACGCGGACTGGCGCTTCATCGACGCCGGCAAGGGCCCGGGCGAGAATCCGATCCGGGTCGGCATCATCTACCGCGCCTCGCGCGTCACCCCGGTCGGCGCGCCGGCCGTGCTGGACACCGCGCCGTTCGGTCCGCACAGCCGCGTGCCGCTGGCGCAGGCGTTCCGGGCGGGCAAGGGCGCCCCGTTCGTGGTGGTCGCCAACCACTTCAAGTCCAAGGGCTGCTCCGAGGCCAGCGCTGCCGACGCCGACCAGAACGACGGCCAGGCCTGCTGGAACGCCACCCGCGTCGAATCGGCCCGCCTGCTCAACCAGTGGCTGGCCACCGACCCGACCCATGCCGGCACCGCGGACGCGATCCTGCTGGGCGACTTCAACGCCTATGCGATGGAAGCGCCGGTCCGCACCCTGCACGACGCCGGCTGGCGCGATGCCTTCGCCGTGGCCAAGGTCGAGCGTCCCTACAGTTATGTCTACAACGGCATGACCGGCCGCCTCGACCATGCGCTGCTCAGCCCGGGCATGGCCAAGCGCCTGCGCGGCGCGGCCGAGTGGCATATCAATGCCGACGAAGCCGACGACGTGGGCTACCGCGACCGCAACGTGGCAGGCCCGTGGCGCAGTTCGGACCACGATCCGTTGATCCTGGGTTTCGACAAATAGCCGACCGGTGCCGCAGCCACGCAGGGCGTGGCTCTACGGCCCATGTTCGATACGAACGCCGGTAGAGCCACGCCCTGCGTGGCTGCGCTCTACGCGGCCCATGTGCGATACGAACGCCGGTAGAGCCACGCCCTGCGTGGCTGCGCTCTACGCGCCCCATGTGCGATACGAACACCGGTAGAGCCACGCCCTGCGTGGCTGCGCTCTACGCGGCCCATGTGCGATACGA
>NZ_DAMCID010000002.1:22408-71574 GCF_032099025.1 Stenotrophomonas sp. | reverse complement strand
ACGCCGGTAGAGCCACGCCCTGCGTGGCTGCCCGCGGTATCACCCCCACGCAATAAACCCGATCGCCACCACCGCCAACGCCAACCCCGCGCGGTTCCACCGCGTGGTCGGCTCGCCGAACGCGAACACCCCCACCAGCGCCCCCAGCACCACCACGCCGATGTTCATCCCGGCAAACACCGTGGCGGGGCTGTCCGGCAGCGCCTGGTGCGCATGCACGTAAAACAGGATGTTGCCGCCATTGAGCAGGCCCAGCAGCGCACCCGCGCCCAGGTTGCGAACCTCCAACCGGCTGCGCCCGCTCCCATGCCGCCACAGCTGCACCCCCAGCATCAGCACGAAGGCGATGCTGAAACAGGCCAGCAGCGCCGCCATCGACGGCGTACCCGACAGCGCCACCTGCTTGAGCAGCACGTCCACCAGCGCAAACCCCACCCACACCGCCAGCAGCCAGCGCCAGCTGCTGCCGTCACCGCTCACCGCCGGCCCACGCGGGCGCAGGCTGATGCCCACCATCGCCACCAGCCCCAATCCCAACCCGAGCAGCTTCAGTGGCGTGGCGTCCTGGCCAAAGAACAAAAACGCGGCCAACAACGACAACAGCAGCGACAACCGCTGCGCCACGTCGGTACGCACGATCCCGGCTACCGCCACCGCGCGGCCCAGCACCAGGAACAGCGAGGGCAGCACCACCGCCAGCAGCAGCAACGCCGGCCACGGCGCATGCGACGACTGCAGCGCGTCCAACGGCGGGCGCAGCACCAACGCCGTGAGTGCGGCGGCCACCAGGTAATTCCAGGTCACCATCTGCCCCACATCCAGGCGGCGGCGGGCGGCCAGCTTCAGCAGCACCGACACCAGCACGCTGCAGACCACGCTGAAAAGCAGATAGAACATGGGGTTCCAGGCAGGCGCGGCGGTCAAGCCCGCGGGGGAGCGGTATTATGACGCCATGCACAATCCCCCATTCCCAACTGAAAGCGGCACGCTGACGCTGGCCGGCCCGGTCGGCGCGCTGGAAGTGGTCGTCGACCTGCCCAAGGCGGACGTGCCGGCCCAGCCGGTCGTGGCGATCGTCTGCCACCCGCTGTCCACCGAGGGCGGCACCCTGCACAACAAGGTGGTGACCATGGTCGCCACCACCCTGCGCGAGCTGGGCATCACCACCGTGCGCTTCAACTTCCGCAGCGTTGGCGCCTCGGAGGGCAGCTTCGACCACGGCAACGGCGAGCAGGACGACCTCAAGGCCGTGGCCGCCTGGGTGCGCGAACAACAGCCGCACGCCACCCTGTGGCTGGCCGGTTTCAGCTTCGGCGCCTTCGTCTCGCTGCGCGCCGCCGCCGACCTCCAGCCCGACGTGCTGGTCTCCATCGCGCCGCCGGCCGGGCGCTGGGACTTCGACGGCGTACAGCCGCCGGCCAACTGGCTGGTCATCCTGGGCGAAGACGACGAAATCGTCGATCCGCAGGCGGTCTATGACTGGCTGGAGGAGCTGGGCGCCCCGCACGAACTGGTCCGCATGCCCGAGACCAGCCACTTCTTCCACCGCAAGCTGATCGACCTGCGCGGCGCGCTCACCCACGGCCTCAAGCATTGGCTGCCCAACCCGGACAGCGCCAGCGCATGAGCGATACCGCACTGACCCCGTCGCAGCGCTACGCCGACGGCGTGGCCCGGGGCGAATGGCAGAACGATCCGGCCCAGCACGCCGCCCTGGCCGAACTGGACCGGATCCACATCGCCCTGGTGGACAGCGCCCAGGACGGCTGGCTGGACCGCCTGTCGGCGTTCTGGAAGAAGCCCGAGCCGGTCAAGGGCCTGTACTTCTGGGGTGGGGTGGGGCGCGGCAAGACCTTCCTGGTGGATCTGTTCTACGACGGCCTGCCGATCGAACAGAAGTACCGCACCCACTTCCATCGGTTCATGCGCGGCATCCACGAGCGCCTGCGCGAGCACCAGGGCCAGAGCGACCCGCTCGCCCGGATCGCCCAGGAATGGCGCAACAAGCTGCGCGTGCTGGTGCTGGACGAGTTCTTCGTCACCGACATCGGCGACGCCATGCTGCTGGCGCGCCTGCTCGAGCGCCTGTTCGCCGAGGGCGTCACTCTGGTCACCACCTCCAACACCGCCGTGGAGAACCTGTACCTGAACGGCCTGCAGCGCGACAGCTTCCTGCCGGCCATCGGGCTGCTGCAGACCTACTGCGTGGAGCTGTACGCCGAAGGCACCGAGGACTACCGCATGCGCGCGCTGACCCGCTCGCCGGTGTACCAGTCCCCGCGCGACGCCGGCAGCGATGCCTGGCTCGGCGAGCGCTGGGCCGCGCTGAGTGGCGGGCAGCCGGCCAAGCCGGGCAACATCGAGATCGAAGCGCGCAAGATTCCGGTGCGCGCGCGCGGCAAGAGCATCGTCTGGTTCGACTTCAAGGCCCTGTGCGAAGGCCCGCGCGGCCCGTCGGATTACATCGAGATCGCGCACGAGTTCAACACGCTCTTGCTCGGCGACGTGCCGCATTTCGACCGCATGAACGAAGATGCCGCACGCCGCTTCGTGAACCTGATTGACGAGCTGTACGACCGCCACGTCAACCTGGTCTGCACCGCCACCGACCTGCCGGTCGCGCTCTATTCGGGCACCCGCCTGCAGGGCGCCTTCGAGCGCACCGCCTCGCGCCTCATAGAGATGCAGAGCGCCGAATACCTGGGCACGCCCCACAAGGCGTGATTGCGCCGCCGGAATCGAGGCACGCGCCTGTGGCGTGGCGTACGCCGCCTGCCGGCGGCCGGACATCACGCCCGAACCGGGGCACGCGTCTGTGGCGTGGCGTTACGCCGCCTCCTTACGCGTAGGGACACGCCATGCGTGTCCGCGCGGTGCCCGCCACCCCACGTTTGTTACGCCCACGTGATGCCCATCGTTCCGTTTTTCGCGCCCCTGCATCGCATCAAAAACACGGCGCAGCCGCTTGACTGCGCACTCCCTTTCGACGGGTCGCAACCGTTCGTCGGACGCCCCGCGCGCCGAATCCTTGCGCCACAAGGGATTGACCAGATTCACAAGATTTGGCGTTGACGGACCCCCATACCCCCACTATCTTGTGGCCGTCGGTCCCCTCGACCACAAGTCGAAGGGTCCAACGGGCCCAACGCCCACCGACAACCGCATGCCGTACAGGGTGCGGCGCTGGTAGCGCCAGTCTCCGGGGGGAGATGACCGGTGAAGCAAGGGGAAGCGTCCGCAGCGCCGTTGCGCTGGTCGCGTCCCATGCGACACCGTCAGTCCACCCTGAGACCCGAGTGCACCGGTCCCACGCCTGCCCCCCGCAGGCGACCCTGTACCACCCCAAATCACGCCCAGAGGAAAACGCCGTGAGCACCGAAACCAGCGCAGCCACCGACCAGGAAAGTGAATTCCTGTTGACCTCGCCGCCGACCGCGATGGCCATGAGCGTTACCAAGCGCAATGGCACCACGGAACTGGTGGATCTGAACAAGATCGTGCGCGCGGTGCAGCGTTCGGCGGAAGGCCTGCATTCGGTCGACCCGATGCGCGTGGCCACCCGCACCATTTCGGGCCTGTACAACGGCGCCACCACGCAGGAGCTGGACGAGCTGTCCATCCGCACCGCCGCCCTGCTGATCGGTGAAGAACCCGAGTACGGCCGCCTCGCCGCGCGCCTGCTGGCCAACTACATCGCCAAGGAAGTGTCGGGCCAGGAAATCCACGCCTTCTCGCAGTCGGTGGGCCGTGGCCACGAAGTGGGCCTGATCAACGACCGCCTGCTGAACTTCGTGCAGACCAACGCGCGCAAGCTCAACGATGCCATCGACATCGGTCTGGACCTGAACTTCGATTACTTCGGCCTGCGTACCCTGTACGACCGCTACCTGCTGCGCCATCCGCACACCCGCAAGGTGATCGAGACCCCGCAGCAGTTCTTCCTGCGCATCGCCAGCGCGCTGAGCGAGGACGTGCCGGAAACCCTGGCCCTGTACAAGCGCATGGGCAGCCTGGATTACCTGCCCTCCAGCCCGACCCTGTTCAACTCCGGCACCACCCACGAGCAGCTGTCCTCGTGCTTCCTGCTGGATTCGCCGCAGGACTCGCTGGAGTCGATCTATTCCAAGTACGGCGATATCGCCCAGCTGTCCAAGTTCAGCGGCGGCATCGGCGTCAGCTACACCCGCGTGCGTTCGCGTGGCTCGCTGATCAAGTCCACCAACGGTCATTCCAACGGCATCGTGCCGTGGCTGAAGACCATGGATTCGTCCGTGGCCGCCGTGAACCAGGGTGGCAAGCGCAAGGGCGCGGCCTGCGTGTACCTGGAAACCTGGCACGCCGACATCGAGGACTTCCTCGAACTGCGTGACAACACCGGTGACGAATCGCGTCGTGCGCACAACCTGAACCTGGCCAACTGGATCCCGGACCTGTTCATGAAGCGCGTCGAAGCCGACCAGGAATGGTCGCTGTTCGATCCGCGCGTGGTGCCCGAATTCACCGACCTGTTCGGTGAGGCGTTCGAGCAGGCCTACCTGCAGGCCGAAGCACAGGGCAAGGCCAACCGCACCATCTCCGCGCGCAAGCTGTACTCGCGCATGATGCGTACCCTGGCCGAGACCGGCAACGGCTGGATGACCTTCAAGGACAAGTGCAACCGCGCCAGCAACCAGACGCTGCGTGCGGGCAACGTGATCCACCTGTCCAACCTGTGCACCGAAATCCTGGAAATCACCTCGGCCGAAGAAACCGCGGTGTGCAACCTGGGCTCGATCAACCTGGGCAACCATTTCGATGCCCACGGCGAGTTCGACTACGAGAAGCTGGCCGACACCGTGCGCCTGGCCATCCGCCAGCTCGACCGCGTCATCGACCTGAACTTCTACCCGATCGAATCGGCACGCCGCGGCAACCTGCGCTGGCGTCCGGTTGGCCTGGGCTGCATGGGCCTGCAGGACGTGTTCTTCCGCAAGCGCCTGGCCTTCGACAGTGCCGAAGCCCGCGCGCTGTCGAAGAAGATCGCCGAGACCATCTACTTCCACGCGCTGGAAACCTCGGTCGAACTGGCCCAGGAACGCGGCAAGCACCCGTCCTTCGCCGACACCCGTGCCGCCAGCGGCGAGCTGCAGTTCGACGCCTGGAACGTGGTGCCCGAAGATGCCGCACGTTGGGACGCCCTGCGTGAGCGCATCAAGGAACACGGCCTGCGCAACTCGCTGATGATCGCGATCGCCCCGACCGCGACCATCGCCTCCATCGCCGGCTGCTACGAGTGCGTCGAGCCGCAGGTGTCGAACCTGTTCAAGCGCGAAACGCTGTCGGGCGACTTCCTGCAGGTCAACCGTTACCTGGTCACCGAGCTGAAGAAGCTGGGTCACTGGACCCCGGAAATGCGCGACGCCATCAAGCTGGCCGAAGGCTCCATCCAGGGCATCGTCCAGATCCCGGAAACGCTGCGCAACGTGTACCGCACCGCATGGGAACTGCCGATGCGTTCGCTGATCGACATGGCCGCCGAGCGCGGTGCCTTCATCGACCAGTCCGCCTCGCTCAACCTGTTCATGGAAAGCCCGAACATCGGCGCCATGTCCTCCATGTACATGTACGCCTGGAAGCAGGGCATCAAGACCACCTACTACCTGCGTTCGCGCCCGGCCACCAAGATCGCCAAGACCACCGTCAGCAGCTACACCCCGGTGGAAGCCGTGGCCTGCTCGCTGGAAAACCCGGAAAGCTGCGAGGCGTGCCAATAAAAGGCGTGCCGGCCTTCACGGCCGGCGCCCGCCGGGTGCACCGACCAACGGTCGGTGCCTACCCGGTCGAACACCACATTCGGTAGGTACCGACCGTTGGTCGGCACAATATTCGGTAGGTACCGACTGTTAGTCGGTACAAATTCGGTAGGTACCGACTGTTAGTCGGTACGCCCCAGAAGGAAAGAAACACCATGGCCGACAAGCCGACCCAAATGCTGCTCGATCCCGGTTTTGAACTGACCCTGCGCCCCATGCGCTACCCGCAGTTCTACGACATGTATCGCAACGCGATCAAGAACACCTGGACCGTGGAAGAGATCAACTTCCAGATCGACATCAGCGACCTGCATGGCAAGATGTCGCCGGGCGAGCGCCACCTCATCCACCGCCTGGTCGCGTTCTTCGCCACCGGCGACTCGATCGTGTCCAACAACCTCGTGCTGAACCTGTACCAGCACTTGAACGCCCCCGAAGCGCGCATGTACCTGTCGCGCCAGCTGTACGAAGAAGCGCTGCACGTGCAGTTCTACCTGACCCTGCTCGACAACTACCTGCCCGATCCGGACGAGCGCGCCAAGGCGTTCGACGCCGTGGAGAACATCGACTCCATCAAGCAGAAGGCCGACTTCTGCTTCAAGTGGATCGACTCCATCCAGAACCTCAAGCGCATCGAAACCCGTGACGAGCGCCGCCAGTTCCTGCTCAACCAGATCTGCTTCGCTGCGTGCATCGAAGGCCTGTTCTTCTTCGCCGCCTTCGCCTACGTGTACTACTTCCGTTCGCGCGGCCTGCTCAACGGCCTCGCCTCGGGCACCAACTGGGTGTTCCGCGACGAGAGCGCGCACATGGAGTTCGCCTTCGAATGCGTGGACGTCATCCGCGAGGAAGAGCCGGACCTGTTCGACGATGCGATGAAGCAGCAGGTCTATGACATGCTGGCCGAAGCGATCGAATGCGAAGTGAAGTTCGCCGAAGACGTGCTGTCCGGCGGCGTGGCGGGCATTTCCACCCGCGACATGCGCCACTACCTGCAGCATTGCGCCGACAATCATTTCCACCGCCTCGGCATGGAAAAGAAGTACAACGTGCGCAACCCGCTGAGCTTCATGGAACTGCAGGACGTGCAGGAGCTGACCAACTTCTTCGAACGCCGCTCCTCGGCCTACCAGGTGGGCGTGAAGGGCGAAGTGTCGTTCGACATGTCGTTCTGATCCAGCCGCACCACGTGAAATGAAGAGCCCCGGCACTGCCGGGGCTTTTTCGTTTCCGTTCGCATCGCTGCCGTATCATCCCCGTCGACCCCCCACACCGGCCACCGCCATGACCGCCACCCCCGACGTCGTCCCGCCCACCGAAGTGCGCATGGCCGAGATCGTTTTCCCCAACCACACCAACCACATGGGCACCCTGTTCGGTGGCCAGGCGCTGGCATGGATGGACAAGGCCGCCTTCCTCGCCGCCGCGCGCTACTCGCGCCGCACCGTGGTGACCGCCCGTTCGGACCAGGTGGATTTCAAGCTGCCCATCAGCATCGGCCAGATGGTGGAAACCGTGGGCCGCATCGTCGAAGTGGGCCGCAGCTCGATGAAGGTGGAAGTGGAACTCATCGCCGAAGACCTGCACACCGGCGAGCGCAAGCTGTGCACCCGCGGCCACTTCGTCATGATCGCGCTGGGTGACGACCACAAACCCACCGCCGTGCCCCCGCTGCCGGCGGACATCGCCGGTCCCTGAACGGCCGGGGACGATTGCGTAGCCCGCAATCGCCCCCATCTTGCTGGCATGTCCACCCCTCTGGCCGACTTCATCGACCGCGCCCGCCGCCTGTTCGTCCTCACCGGCGCCGGCTGCAGCACCGACTCGGGCATTCCCGACTACCGCGATGCCGACGGCCAGTGGAAGCGCACCCCACCGGTGAACTATCAGGATTTCATGGGCGAGGGCGCCACCCGCCAGCGCTACTGGGCGCGCAGCCTGCTCGGCTGGCCCCGCTTCGGCCACGCCCGCCCCAACGCTACCCACGCTGCCCTGGCCGCCCTTGAAGCGCGTGGCCAGGTCGAAGTGCTGCTCACCCAGAACGTGGACTGCCTGCACCAGCGCGCCGGCAGCGTCGGCGTGATCGACCTGCACGGCCGGCTCGACCAGGTGCGCTGCATGGGCTGCGAAACCCGCAGCGGCCGCGAAGACTTCCAGCACGCCCTGCTGGCCGCCAACCCCGGCTGGGACCGCCTGGACGCCGCCATCGCCCCCGATGGCGATGCCGACCTCGACGGCGTGGACTTCAGCCGCTTCAACGTCCCGGCCTGCCCGCAGTGCGGCGGCATCCTCAAGCCGGACGTGGTGTTCTTCGGCGAAAACGTCCCGCGCGACCGCGTCGCCGCCGTGCACGACCACCTTGCCAATGCCGATGCCGTGCTGGTGGTCGGCTCCTCGCTGATGGTCTATTCCGGCTTCCGCTTCGTCCAGGCCGCCGCCAAGGCCGGCCTCCCCGTGGCCGCACTCAATCTGGGCCGCACCCGCGCCGACGACCTGCTCACCCTCAAAGTAGAGCAGTCCTGCGCAGAAGGCCTGTCATTCCTCCTACCAGCCACCGCGTAGAGCACGGCGCTTCGTTTCCCCGGCGCGTGGCGACGCGTTCCTTACAATGGTGGTCGGGTTTCAAATCGCCTGTACGCTGCCCTGGTAGAGCGAGGCACTGCCTCGCTGGCCTCACCGTTCCACACATACGGTTGCCCGCAAACCCGCTTCGCGGTGCAATACCACCCCTGTTTCATCTCCCCCCGAGTCGCCCGCCCGTGAGCCAGCTTTTTTCCCCCGTTTCCTTCGGACCGCTGACGCTGTCCAACCGCATCGTCATCGCCCCGATGTGCCAGTACTCCTGCACCGACGGCCTGGCCAACGATTGGCACCGCCAGCATCTCGGCCAGCTCTCGCAGTCGGGCGCCGGCCTGCTGATCCTCGAAGCCACCGCCGTGCTGCCCGAAGGCCGCATCAGCTACGCCGACCTGGGCCTGTGGAATGACGCCACCGAAGCCGCGCTCACCTCGGTGATCGCCTCGGTGAAGCAGTGGTCGCCCATGCCCGTGGGCGTGCAGCTGGCCCACGCCGGGCGCAAAGCCTCCTCGGCACGCCCGTGGGACGGCGGTGGCCCGCTGCCGCCCACCGACCCCAACGGCTGGACCGCGCTCGCTCCCTCCGCACTGCCGTTCGCGGCCAACGGCCCGGTTCCCGAGGCGCTGGATGAAGCCGGCATCGACGCCGTGGTCGAGGCCTTCGCCGTGGCCGCACGTCGCGCCGAACGCGCCGGCTTGGACCTGATCGAACTGCACGCCGCGCACGGCTACCTGCTGCACCAGTTCCTGTCGCCGCTGAGCAACAAGCGCCAGGACCAGTACGGCGGCTCGCTGGAAAACCGCATGCGCCTGCTGGTGCGCGTGTTCGACGCCGTGCGCGAGGCCGTGTCCGACCGCATCAGCGTGGGCGTGCGCATCTCCGCCAGCGACTGGGTCGATGGCGGCTGGGATATCGAACAGAGCAGCACCCTGGCCCAGATCCTGGACATGCGCGGCTGCCAGTTCCTGCATGTGTCCAGCGGCGGCCTCGACGCACGCCAGAAGATCACCCTGGAGCCGGGCTACCAGGTGCCGTTCGCGGCGGCCATCAAGGCCAAGGTAAAGATGCCGGTGATCGCCGTTGGCCTGATCACCGATCCCTCGCAGGCCGAATCGATCCTGCGCCACAACCACGCCGATGCCGTGGCCCTGGCGCGCGGCATCCTCTACGACCCGCGCTGGCCGTGGCACGCCGCCGCCGCCCTGGGCGACTCACTCGCCCCCGCGCCGCAGTACCTGCGCTGCGAGCCGCGCGAAGCACGCGGCGTGTTCCTCGCACCCACGGCGTAACGTCACCGTCCCACGGCGGGTTGCCGTGGAGACATCGGTAGCGCCCGACCGTTGGTCGGGCGTTGCTGGATGTCACGCAACATCCACCCGCCAAGCAGCCGGCAACCCGTCCACCACGTGCTGCATCAACGCCCGCACCTTTGGCGTCAGATCCCGCCGATCGCTAACGCACAAGAACAACCGCATCGGCTCCGGCGACGTCCGCGCCCCATCGCCCGACGCGAACAACACCTGCAACTCCCCGCGCGCCAACCACGGCGCCGCCACGAACGCCGCCAACCGCGCGATCCCGCCCCCTGCGGCCGCCATCGCCGCAATCGCATCGATGTCATCGGACACCAGCGCCGGCCGCATCTCCGCATCGAAGCGGATCCCATCGCGAATGAACCCCCACGGCAGCAGCCGCCCCTCCACCGGGTAGCGGAACACCAGGCAACGGTGCTCGCGCAGGTCCTCCGGCGTGGCCGGCACGCCCGCCTCCGCCAAGTACGCGGGCGCAGCACACACCTGGAACGGCACCTGCGCGATGGCACGCGCCACCAGTCCTTCCGCCAACTGCGGCTCGATCCGGAAACTCACGTCCACGTCTTCGTGCGCGTGGTCCACGCTGCGGTCGGCCAGCAGCAGCTCGATCGCCAGGCGCGGGTAGCGCGCCTGCAACGCCGGCAGCATCGGCGCCAGCACATGCCGCCCGAACGCCGACGTACTGGCAATCCGCAGCCGGCCGTGCGGCATCGCCTCCGGATCGGTCACCGCGGCCTGCGCCCGCTGCAGGTCGCGCTCGATGTGGCGCACCTCCGCCAGGTAACGCGCGCCGCGCTCGGTCAGCGCCAGCGTGCGCGTGGTGCGGTTGAACAGGCGCACCCCCAGGTGGGTCTCCAGCCGCGCGATGTTCTGTCCCACCGCCGCCGGGCTGATCCCCAGCGTGCGCGCCGCCCCGGCCAGGCTGCCGGCGTCGGCGGTACGGATGAAACTGCGGATTGACTGGAGAATGTTCATGACGGCGCCTATTCTGGCCGGGCATTGCAAAGGTTTACTTTATAAAGAGCCAAGCCGACGCGGTCTACCGCCGTCGAAGGGGCCTGACTATCGTGCCGGTCCCGCAACCGCCGGTTGCCACTGAACTGGACCCCCGATGTCGCAACAACCCGACACCCTCGCCGCACCGCGCTGGAAGCTCGGCGCCCGCACCACGCCGTACGTCTTCGCGTTCTTCATGGCCTCCATCATGGCCATGCTCATGTGCCTGGTGATCACCGCCGCCAACGCCGGCATCCACGCCGACTTCCCCGCGCGCGTCCTGGCCGCCTACCAACTGGCCATGCCCACCGCGTTCTGCTGCGTGCTGGCGGTCCGCCCGCTGGTGATGCGGCTGGTGGCGCTGACGGTGCATCCGGCGCGGTGATGCTGATGAGCACTGCAATGGAAGTGCAGATGATGATTGATTGTCGATATACCGCAATTGCGCGCACAGATCGGAATCGGCGCGCACGTCACTCTCCCGGCGCGGTACATCCGCCGCGCTGGAAGGGAGAGAACCATGCAACCCGCAATGACAGGCGTAGTGTTGATGTTGGCGTTGATGCCAGTACGCGTGGAGGCCTGCACGCCATCATTTACCGAGGACGCGCAGCGCTCGGCGCAGGAGTTGCGTGCCGCGCCGATCAACAGCGCCGCCACGCTGGCCACGTACATCGACGCATTGCCCTACGACTCGCCGCTGCTCGCCCTGAGTGAGCCCTCGCGGAAGCGCTTCATTGAATCGATGACCTTCAACGCCAGCGGCCTGACCGGCTTCTCCTACGCGGATATCGAGGGCGAGCTCAGCGTGAGCCAGGCGCATGCCCTGCTGGAAGTGATCGGTTCGCAACGGGTGCTCGTGCATCTGCACCAGCTGGCGACGCGAACGGACCTTGATCGCTCCATCCGCACCGCCATCGCCAAGCGATGTGCAGGGGAGGCGGCGGGTACATCCCTCTAAAGTTTCAGATGACAGCATCCCTGCAGGGCGCGGTGCCTGTCCTCTACACTTGACCCATGCGCCCTGATTCCATCCTCACCCTCTCATGCCCGGACCGTACCGGGATCGTCTATCGCGTCTCCGGCCTGCTGTTCGAGCAGGGCTGCAACATCCTTGATGCGCAGCAGTTCGGCGACGACGAAAGCGGTCGGTTCTTCCTGCGCGTGCATTTCAACCGCGATCCGGGCCAGCCCATCGAGACCATCCAGCACCGCATGGCCGGGCTGGCAGAAGACTTCCAGATGGACTGGCAGCTGCATGACGCCCGCCGCCGCGCCCGCCTGCTGGTGTTGGTGAGCAAGCAGGGCCACTGCCTGAACGACCTGCTGTTCCGCGCCCACAGCCGCCAGCTGCACGTGGATATCGCCGCCGTCGCCTCCAATCATGAAGACTTCGCCGCGCTGGCGGGATCCTACGGCATCCCGTTCCACCATCTGCCGGTAAATGCCGACAACCGTGCCGTGCAGGAGCAGCAGATCATCGACCTGGTCGAACGCGAGCAGATCGACCTGGTGGTGCTGGCGCGCTACATGCAGATCCTCTCGCCGCGCCTGTGCGAGGCACTCGCTGGCCGCGCCATCAACATCCACCACAGCTTCCTGCCCAGCTTCAAGGGCGCGCAGCCGTACCACCAGGCGCACGCACGCGGCGTCAAGATCATCGGCGCCACCGCGCACTACGTCACCTCCGACCTGGACGAAGGCCCGATCATCGAACAGGACGTGGCGCGCGTGGATCACGCGATGACGCCGCGTGATCTGGTGCGGTTGGGCAGTGACACCGAATCGCAGGTGCTCGCCCGCGCGGTGCGCCGGCATGTGGAGCATCGCATCATCCTCAACGGGCACCGGACTGTGGTGTTCCGATAGCTGATTCCGTCAGCGGGATTGGCCATGCCAACACGCGCCAGCGCCGGCCGGCCGGCGCGTCATGGTTCCTACTGGTCAGCCGTTGCTATTCCTTCACACTCCCGCTCCAGCGCGGAGTAGGATGGCGCCATCTGGATGTATACGGAGCTTTGGGCGAAGGCCTAGAGTGTTCAGATGCCGCCACCGGTTACAGGCCTTGGCCGTTTGACGGGAGTGATCCCTAAGGGCATCCGCGAAACCCCCGCAAGGGGGTTTGTTTTTTCAGGCGCTGCGATGGGTGCTCAGGGCGTAGAAGCAGCAGCCGGGCGGAGCCCGGCTCTACCCGGATTCCGTCACTTCCTACTGTTCCGAATGCTCCTTGCGCGAGCGCTGCTTCTTCGGCTCGTGCTTGCGATAGCGGTAGGGCAACGGCACAGGCGCTTCATCGAGCTTCAACGTGACGCGCCCGGGTGTGACCTCTACAAACACACGATGGCCCGTCTTGAACCCCAGCCGCTCCAACCACACCCCACAGAGCGATAACTGGGGAATGGCCAGGCCCGGCGGCAGAATGTTGCCGGCAGGGTGCCGAAGGGCCAAAATGCGTAAGCTCTTGGGCTGATACCAGCCGATCCCAACCTGCTGACTGGGATCGTTGCATGAATCCATCTTTGAACTGCGCATGCGTCTACTCCATCGGAAGTACTCCCTCGTCGGCGACGAGGGAGTCGGGAGGTTGATATCCGCTAGACCGACGGCGTGACTTATTTCCCAGGGGGTGTTGTATTCGCCACCCTCCCGACGCAGAACTTCGCACTTTCATTGGTCTAACGAGGGGATATCAAGCCCCGAATCCAGACGATGCACAGCTGCTCTAATGAAGAGAAGTTGATGCTTAGCCAGCATAACGGCATGTTCCATTCATCGGGCAAATGGCATGACGCAAGTAAGCCGTAACGCGGGTGACAGCGAGTCTTCGCTGGAACGAACGTCGCAGAATCAAGGGCAGGCCACTGCGCACTGCGAATCTACTCATTGACCGACGCGCGACAAAGAAAAGTCGCAACCAACCCCTGATGCGCTGACATTGCTGAGAAGAGCAGGCGCAACCCGTAACGCCGGCCGCTGGCCGGCACGTAGCGGCAGGACGCTTGCGAACTATTGCCCAACGCCACCAACAGCGGCAGCAACGCCAGTTTGTAGCCCCCAACGAGCGTTACGCCGATCAGCCGCTGCCCGCGCACACGACGCCTGCTATTGCTTTGCCGATGAATCATCGTGCCGCCGCAAGGATGTCTCTACCTGCGCCGCCATCTTTACACCATCAACTGTCACCGAGCCGGAGCATTGTCCGGGAAGGCTCGCGCCGACTCGCAACAAAAACGGCAGAGCCGAATGTCGCGCACTTCAAACGCTTCTGCAAATATTCATCACTACTCACCTTGAGTGGGTGTGGGGCGAAGTCCTTGGCTAAGAAACTCGTTGAAGCCTGGACGAGCGTCCAGTCCTGTGGGCGACTGCAGAGGGGCGTTCATACTCCGCGACAACATCTCTTGCATGAGATCCGATTGAAGGCGCTGCGTACCGTTGAGCTGATTGGACACCAGGTAGCGCTGTTCGAACCCGGACTGGTCACCGGCGCGAGCCTGCAAACCGTAGTAGGCACTCGCCATGGCCGGATCGCGGAAGCCTTTCACTGCCATGTAAATATCGCCGGCGGTCTTCAGTGCGTAGACAGATCCTTCGTTGGCCGATTTGCTCAATATCGTAAGAACATCTTCGCGCGAGCCGCCCGAGGTAGCCAGCTTGTACGCGTAAATCGCGGCCGCGGGTTGATTGCCTCGCCCGGCAAGGGATTCCAGTTCCTGCATGGAGAGGCGTCGGAGATGATCTTCAACATCCGGACCTGGAAATCCCCGGGACTCCAACCATGCAGCGTCAGCTTCGCTTGCTGCGATGCCTGGCTTCGACGCATCCCACCGATATCCCAACTCCGACCTGGTGAAGGCCTGCGGCGAGGTTTGAGCAAAAGTCACTACAGACGAGTGTGATGTGACTTGAGAAGGCTGCTCACTCAAGCTCTGCCGGCTTGGTGAGCTCTCTCTGTCTTGAGCGGGCTCTTGATGCACGAAAGAATACAGTGCGAATGAAACGCCGGCTGCCAATGCTACGACGACGAAGACTTTAGTTCCTCGACCCATAGCCACGCCTCCGATCATGATTCATCTATTGTTTGCATGTTTTGGATTGTTCGTCAAAGGACCGGTAGCCCACCTGTTTTTGCGTCTTGGCAGGTCCACTTTTACCTTGGATCCAACCGGTCGATGCAACCCGCTTACGACCGCACGTTAGACCAATCTGTCGCTGCGCGTATGTCTATCGCTGCGCGTATGGCACAGGTCTACGCGAGAATGCGGGCGGACACCCCTAGGAGGGTGCCGCCCGTGACCGAACTTGATCAGGTCAGTTTGTAACGCTCTTCGATTGCCGCGAGCAGCTGAGCAGCCTCTTCGTTGGCGCGGCAACTGTCGTCGGTGGAGAGCGGCGCCAATACGATTCCGTCGTCGCCCCCGACATAGGCTGGCCCACCGACATCGTCGTCATACGCAGTACCGTCCTCGTTGATCGCTTCATGCCGGTCGCGGCTCAGGTCCCCACCCAGCATCCGCGATAGGTGCATCCAGACCCAAGCGCGGAACGGGGTCTCGCCCCGGCGTTCGATGAGCTCGCGCATGGCCGATACATCACCCTCGCGTGCGAGCACGGTCAGCCATTGGTAGGCCAGCTCGGATAGACCATTCGTATCGGCCAAGTCAGCCATGTCGTACGGCTCCATTTCATCCGACGGCTCAAGCTCGAGCGCTCCAGGATCGCGGTAGCGTTCCGCGGTGATCAGCATCGCGCGCCTATCCCCGCCGCGTGCCGCGGCAAGGAGATGGTACCGATGCTTGGCCACCACCTGAACGAACCTTTCTGCGTCTGCGGCGACCTCCGCGAAGCCCACTGGCTGGGTCGACCACTGACCGCGGCGGCGCAGTTCTCGACCGAAGCGGCGGTCATCCTCGGCTGACAGATCCCCATAGGGCTCGAGCACGTACGCGGTAGCAAGATGCGCAGCGGCCATGCCGCGCGCCGCAGCCGCCTCCAATCCCTCGAGCAGCAAGGGGAGCTCGCGGAGCAGCGCATCTACCCCTTGCTGAATGCGGCTGACTAGTTCAGTGGAAACCCACTCGGCAACGAGATGCGACCCCGCCTCATCAGTTTCCGCCCACTCGTCTTCTTCGCTGGCGAGCGCGGCAATCAGCTCCTCAAAGCGCACAGGCCCGTAGCCAGATACGCCGAGGAAGTTGACCACGCCTTCGGCTGTGCGCTCTGCCTCCTCGGCCGACATCCCAAAGTGCAGACAGCGCTGGATCACCCTATCCCTATCCGGCATCAGGCCAGTATCGCGCCAGGCAACATCGCACCACGCGGCCTGGTGATGGAAAGCGGCATGGGTGGCAAAGCCGGCGGCAGCCGCCAGCAGCTCATGGATCTGGCTGCGGGTAAGCGACGCGAAGCCCTGAGTCCGAAGGCACGCATGGGCATGAAACGCATACTGCTTGATGGTCATGACTCGTCCTCTACGGCCAGGCAGATCCGGGTCAGGCGCACACGTTTAACTCCCCGGCAGCTGGCCTGAAGAAGAGTCGATCAGGGATACGGCCTGTTTTTGCTCGTGTGCAAGCAAGGCGGGCGCCGCGGCCAGTGTATGCGGTCTGCTACCGTGACTCCACGCGCGGGCGAAAACTGTACGCGTCGGATCGCTGGGTAACCGTTGAGCTGTGCCTGGCCCCTTGACCGGGCCGAGTGGCGAGGCTCGATTCTCGCCGAGAGCGGCAAGGTAGCCCTGTGACCTGGCTACGGTAAGGGACGGGCAATTCATCGATTGTGTCTACCCGCATGCGACCCTCCAAGGCTCCCGCGAGTTGGAAGTGGATGAAGGGGCTTGCCGGGATTCGTCATTCGCGACCATGATTGGTCAAGAAGGCGGCGTATTGCGCTTGCGCCCGCACCGTGCGAAATTCCGCCTGTACTCCGGAGTAGTTCAGTGGCAGAACCCTCGGCTCTTAACCGGGAGGGCGCTGGTTCGACTCCAGCCTCCGGACCCATCTCTTCGCGATATCGACATCACGGATGACTTCAGATCGAAGTGACGGGCCCACTAGCGCCCTGGGCTTTGCTTACGCGCAGTTCCAGTTGGCCAAAGCGCTGGTCAGCAGCGAGCATCACATGGACCCGGAAGTGCGGGCCCGTGCCGAGGCGCGGTCTGAGCGATGGCGGCGGATACTCGAGCATTTTCGGGGTGGAACCGCGCAGTATGGCTCGCGCACTCCGTTCGAGGAGGTGCCTGCTTGGGCGACGCTGGAGGTCGCGACCGGCGGTTTCGCCACGGGAGGCCTGCTCGCCGGTGGTGAGCTGACCGACTACGAACGTGAGCTTTCACAAGGGGCGACAGGGGTTCGGGCCGATCAGACGCGGTTGGATCTGAATCTCTGGCATTTGACCGATGATGGCCTGAGCCACCTCCAGCAACTTCTCGCGGACGGTCGCTACCGAATCGACGTGCCTGAGGAGGCGGCCCTGCCGATGGTGGCGTGGCTTGTCAGTCAGGGGCAGATCGAACAATCGCAGGCGATCATCGAAGCGATTGCGCCCTTCTTTGACAGGCTGAGGTTCTTTCCGGCGCATACTGATGACGCCTCGCCTTTGACTGCGGAGGTAAGCGCCTTCACCGCTGGCGATGTTCGCAAGCGCCTATCCGGGCTCAAGGGGCAACGCCGGCTGGCGGAGCAGAAGCGCGCGATCAGCATCCGCCTGCCGCTTTACGACGCCACGATCTCGCTGTTCCTTGCCACCTACGTGGACGGATGGCCGTGCCGGCTATACCCGGAAGGCTGGCACGTATCAGCCAAGGCCCTGCTGACGCAGATCGACAGCGCAAAGGTCAGATTCCGCGGTGAGATCAACAGCAGGAATGACCGGGCGAGCGAGTTGCTCCGGCTCCTCGCAACCTGCTGCGACGATTCAGGCAACCTGACTGGGCGCCAGGTCGGGCGCATTCGCAGAATTGTCGACGATTTCGTTACTGCACATGGCAGACCCGAGTCGCCGCAGCACGTCGCCTTCAGACAGCGGCAACAGCGCGACGTTTCCTCAGCGGCGCACCACCTCATCGGGCACGCCGTTGCCGCGCGACTGGAGGGGTATCCAGAATCCGAGGGCATCGGTGACTTCTCTACGTTGACCTACTCAGTTACTGAGAGCGAGGCCGCCGAGTATTCAATAGAACCGGGAGAGGCGTTGCCCGACAGGATTCGCGAGCGTCTGGAGCGTTGCCGCCGCGGCACCATTGCAGAACTGGTCGATGTTGGCATCGTAACCTCCGGCGACACGATCGCCCGCCTGCTTCCAGCACTGACCGCTGAGATTCGAAGCAACCAGCTGGCGGATCCCATGCTGCGCCGCTTGTACGCCTCAACGTATCGCGCCTTCCGCAGACGGCGCTCGCTGCTGCTGCTCAATCTCCAAAGCCAAGTGCGTCTGAAGGAGCTGCCTTGGATCGCTGCCGTGGACGGCAATCGTGAACCAGACGCGGCCAGCGCGGAAAGTGCACGCTTGGCGCTGACTGAATCGGCGCGGGTGGCAATTGAGGCGTTTCCCCATGCCATCACCCCCAACAAGCTGGTGAGCGAGTTCCGCGCCCTTGCCGAAGGAGCCAAGCTGAAACTTCCGTTCGTGGATGAGATCGCAGCCGATATCTTCATGGGGGAGTTCACCAGCACGTTCATTGCGGCTTCCCGAAGCGCGGCACGTGTTGTAGCTGGAACGCTCTACGCCAACTATTACGACATTGACACCGATGCGTTGGCGGCACTGCCGGACAAGCGGAAAGCGAGAGCAAGGTATGCCCTGTGGCGCCGGTCCACTGATGGTTCGGACGCACTTTCGAAATTGGCTGTTGAACGTGCAGACGTGAGCTCGGCTGGCTCGTCCACCGCGATGAACGGCGCCATCCTCGAACAGTCACAGATCCTGACCACGCACAATCTTGCAGTGCTGTTCGACGGTGCAGGGCTCCGCACGCTGTTGGACGCTTCACTGGATGCGATGGCAATACGTTGCTTTCAGTGGATCTGCAAACGCCAGCAGATGCGTATCCCGCACTGGCATGGCCGTCTGATCATGCTCAAGAACACCGCGTATGCCTGGAGACAGATGATCTTCTTCCTTTCGATGCTCGGCGATGCCCGCAGGCATGCTGCGATCGCGCGAATTGAAGCCCATTTCCGGGAGCAGCCCGAAACCTTCAGGCTGCGATTCGCGCCCGCCATGACGGGGCTACGGCAGGCCGAAGCCGGCCGACGCTTGCCTCAACACGCGCCCGGCGTGGATGGGGCGCGCGTCTTCAAGGGGTGGACAACGGCAAGGCACTGGCTGTTGCCCTGAGCTTCCCAAACAAATTGGTAATAGCGGCGCGAACGAATTCGGACATTGGCCGGCGGAGAAATGGCGTGAAACAGTACCATCGAATGATGCGACGCCGGAATGCGACTCAGCACACCGACGCCGAGCGCAGTGACCTATTTCAGGTGCTGACGTCGGCTCCGGGCGCATCGAACGTGGAGATCGTAGAGGTGCACCTAAAGGGTGGATATCGGACTACGTTTGATTTGGAGCCGGAGTCAATCGACGCGTTCATTTCATACCTGGAAGAGAAGGACTGGATGTCTGTGTGGTAGGTCCCCTCTTGGCCGGAAAAGAGCCTTCTCTGCCGACCATTCAACCGCGGGTGTAAGAGGGTTAGAACGATGACGGCAGTCACGAACAACGGTCGTGACCTACCGGCGGAAGCAACGTCGGGCATTCTGCAGCGTACCCGTCCTGTGGGACAGATCACCGCAACCTTGGCCTTCGCCAACTGCTCACGCACCATCCCATCATTGGACTCAGTCACCGGCCGCGTCAGCTCCCAATGGAACTTCACCCGGAACCCAGCCTTCACGGCATCCTGCGCACTCCACAACACGCAGTAATCCCGCGCCAGCCCGCACACATGCACCTCGCGGATGCCGCGCTCATGCAGCCAGCCGGCCAGCCCTGTAGCCGGTCGGGTGCCATCAGGGCCGTGGTTCTCGCGGAAGGCGCTGTACGAGTCCACCTCGCGGCGGGTGCCCTTGCGCAGGATCAGGTCGGCTACGGTCCAGTCCACGCCCGGGTACAATGCGGCACCGGCGGTGCCCTGCACGCAGTGGTCCGGCCACAGCGTCTGTGGCTGCGAATGCAGCAGGATCGCCTCGAACGGCAGCTGGCCCGCGATGCTCTCAGTCCCTTTGGCGGCCCGTCCGGCCGACGTGGGGTCACACTTGGATCTCATCCAAAATGCCATCTGAGCAGTAGATGTCTGCTTCTGGCGGAAGGCCAACACTCGGAAACTCTGCCACCTTGATCATCGGAGTTGAAGAGGTGCCCCGTGATTGTGTGTTGAGCTTGGCTCGAAGCAGGCTCTGATCCAGATGTCTGCCACTTACGCTACTGTTGGGAAATGAATCATGGATTTTTGAATCTGCCAGGCGCCTTGCTGTCGCGAAGCTCAACCAGATTCATCCATCCGGGTCCTTGCCCGAGTGGGTTGATCGAGCTGTCACCATCGGCGGCGCCAGGTCTGCTGGCGGCGAATGGAGGGTTGATTTCATCTTCTTCGAGAAGGAACCGTTGGAAGATGGTGAGCAATGGAGCCTGATCAATGGTAGTCGTGTACTACTCCGCCTCAATGCAGCGACAGGCAATGAAATGGTGGTTCTGACCCGGGGCAGTAAGACTGAGCCTCTGGTGGTGTTCAGTGTGCTGGTGGATCCAAGCACAGCTGAGGTCAGCGTTCTGCGTGATTGCGAGTTCGCTGAAATGAATGCTGATGACTACGAGGTCATTGTCTGACGTGCTGCGGGACGCCGCAGTTCTGCGCCTACTGCGAGAACACCGGGCACTACAGTCCATCGAAACGGTTGGTTCGCAATCTGCCGCACGACAGCTTTCGGTTCCCTGCCGCTTGGAACGTTGCACCTTAGATAGGACGCCAGGTTCCACAACATGATCGATCAATCGCAAGCGCTGCCATGTCTCGTGGAAGCATGCCCAACATTTCAGGATGCTTGGGAACGACACCTAGTCGAATGGGGACAAGATCTCCCGTACATTGCAGCCGGCGAACTGGCCCACCACCTGCTCGAACGATATCGAGTCGGGGATTCATCCTCATTCCCAGGACTGGCATTGGCTATTGAGCAATTGATAACTGAGGGCTCGCCTTGGGTGCAGGAATCTGCCGTCATCGGCGTATTGGAGGCAGTTCAGAACGTGTGGGGATGGGGGGACACCAACCCTGACATGTTTGCAATTCATCTGGGCCCTCAGGGTCTGTTGGAGTGGACTCGACTCAACGAATTTTGGTCCGGTCGCGCCATTTCTGAGAGTGGAGCGGCGTCCAACGCAGGCCGATGACCGCTTCTGGCTGGAAGCGGACGCACTGTCAACCAGCTCTCAATGATGATGCTAGTGCTCACCTGCCGCCCCCCCATAGGACGCATCAGAGTCCTGAGGTTTGAACAAATCGCAGGCACAGAGCTTGGAATCGATGGCCAGGTTGTACAGTGACAGGTCACAGACCTTACCGCGCAGCTGCAGCCAGACCCGGATTGCCCAGATGTCCCCGAGTTTGAGAGGTGCCTTCTGGGCGAGCAGGATTCCCTTGTTCCAAGGTTGACGGGGCTGATGCATGAAGGCTTGCCATTACCATCTCCTATTCGAAGGTGGATCGGCAATGGTTCTCTCCTAAGTGGCAGTAGGGCGTGATGCGACCCGAAGCGGACTTAAACGCGGAGCGCATCGAACGCCAAACGGAATGCAGGCGATGACTGTCTACGGCCGGTGTAGTACAAGTGGTATCCAGGAAACGGCGGACACCAACGCGCTAGCACTCGCACCAGTTCGCCTGATTAGATATGATGCGCGAACTCGACTTCGGGCAGGAAGGTGCTTCTTAGGCCATCCAGCGCGGCCGCGATGAAAAGGAAGTTGGTGCAGCGATGTCCTACCAGATCGCGCGGCGTCTTCGGTCGCGCATCATTACTTGATGGCCGCCTCTGGACGAGGCTTGTCGTATGAACGAGGGGGGGCTCATGGACATAAAGATTCTTGGGGGCAACGGACTGCACGCTAGCGAAGTTCGAGCGGTCAAGAGGATGCAGGAGTCGTTGAGGCAAAGCTGGTTTGGTTACGCCAGTCTGCTCGTTGTTGATGACGAGGGGTCCATGGACGTTGACACGATGATCGTCACGCATGACCGTCTATTGCTTGTGGAGCTCAAGGAATGGACCGGAAAGCTTGAAAGCAGTGACAGCCGCTGGTACCTCAACGGTTACTCCAAAGGGAAGAGTCCCTATGAGATCAAGCGTGTCCACGCGATTCGAATTGGCAAGCTGCTAGGAAGGGAACTTCAACACAAGCTCGGCTATGTCCCCAGGGTCGAGGCCCACGTCGTAATGTGCGGGACTGCTGGTCCAGAGAATCTCTCTACAACTGAACGTCGCTTCGTTCACACGCTTGATGAGTTTCTCAAAATTGCTGGGGCCAACGACTACGCAAGGCTTGCTTCTGAGGCGCCGCAAAATTACACGGACCTGTTTGATCGCCGAGGGAAGCCGCGACCAAATAGCGCGACTTGTCGGCCGATCTTCGAACAGCTCTTCGCCGGAAGCCGAGTCAGGCCGAAGGAATTTTCCCATCACAGCTACACGGCCGAGCCAACCCCTTGGTTTCGGCACAAGCTCGGCTTGTTCGCGGAGTTCAAAGGCCATCATCAGGAAATTGCCAATGATCTGGCGCTGATGAGGCGTTGGAACATGTCGTCGCTCGGCGTCGGCAACGCGACGCAAGAACAATGGGCAAAAGTCGCCCTTCGCGAAAATCGAGTGTTCGCGCTCGCAAAATCCCATGAGCGAGGACTGGAAGAATATCTGCTACGCCCGCTCCTTCCGCTCAGCACGAGTGACGTTTCTGACGACTTTACAGAGCTTTACGAGCTCAGGAGAACCTTTAGCCGCCTAGATGAGCACCTAAGCAAATTAGGTCCGGCTCATGATCCCAAATCCCGCTTGGATCTGGTCAGAGCTCTCTTAGCGCCATTTTCAGAATTGCACGCTCTAGGTGTTGCGCATCGTGATGTCGACCTTCATAACTTATGGCACGCGTCTGATCAGCGAAGCGTGGTCGTCTCTGGCCTCGCAGCGGCTTTTTTCCCAGAGCGCGGAACGGTTAGCGAGGTACGAGACCTTCTGCAGGGTTCGCATGTCCGGTTGCCGGAAGAGGCGATGGGCGTAGACGGGGAGATCTACGACGCCTTTAGGCAAGATGTATTCATGCTGGCCGCCGCTGCGTATCGAATTCTGTTCCCTGAGTCAGACCTTCCGCGCGACGAGCAAGGAATCTGGCAATGGGTCCCCCCAAAACAAGATCCATATGGCGGCGCCTTGAGCGATTGGCTTCAGCGCGCCCTCTCCTGGGGGCCGGCCGATCGCTTTGAAAATGCTGCCGCGATGTTGGCGGCTCTCAACGAGTGCTTTAAGCCGGCGGCGGCGAGCAAAGATGAGGAAATCAATACCTGGAACGAGATATCGGATGGCGAGTTCATAAAGCGGGGATGGGGCCAGTTTCAGATCTATCAGTACTTCCCACCAAGCCACGGCGAGAACCCTGGATCGGGACAAGTGCTCAAGTACAGATCCGCGGTTCACGACGAGCCCGTACTGGTCAAGCTTTGGTTGCAGGTTGCCCCGAACGCCGGCACGCACGGACTGAATCGGCGTGTCGCGGCATTCCGATCAAGGGCCGAGAAAGTCAGGTCACGTGAAACCGCGACCCCGCACCTTGTCGACTTCGGCTTGCTGGAGTCCGGAGGCCTCCTTGTTGTAACAAAAATTGAGCCAGGTAAGGAGTGGCAGGAGGCTACCGCCGGGGCGGACATACCATCGCGCAGGCGTGTCGCTGCGGCCCTGATCCAAGCAGTTTCGGCACTGCACGACCAGCAGCTGAGCCACGGGGACATCCACCCAGGAAACCTGCTGGTGCAATCTTCCGAGCCGCCAGAGGCAGGCTCCGAAAGGGTCCTTCTGCTCGACTTTCTCGACTTTGGGGAGAGGACGCAACCCTTCAATGTCGAATATGGCCCATCAAATCCGGCATCAACCGACGGCTTCGGTCGCGATCGCTTTGCGGTCTACAAGCTCGTGGAAGAACTCCTAGTCGAAGAATCCGACGAACAATTCAGACAGGAGCTAGAGGTCGGTCGCAGCCAGCCGCAAGGCGTTCCCGTATCGCTATCTCCGCTGCAGGCCGAGGTTCGACGGCTCATCGAGCGAGCATCGGAATCGCCCGATGCGGCGGCACCCATCATTGTTCCTTGGAACCGACTTCAGTTCGCAGGCTCGGAATTCGCGCTCGAGTCCGATGGCGGCGGCTACCACTTCAATTGCAAATGGGATAAACGCAACGATGCCTTGCTTGACTGCTACGTAACGGGACTTAATGGAGCAATCACGTTTGTGATTGACCCCGAGCAACGTCAACTTCGGGATGTCCGATTGGCAACCCCAATATCGCTCAGTGAGCTTGTGTCAGCCAGCAGCAGGTCCTCCGCAAGCATCGAACGCCCCATCGAGCTTCTCAAGTCGAATGAACGCGGGCCAGGGATTCAAGATCTGCTCGACCTGGTTCTGGGGTTGGATCCGGTGCTCTCGCTGCTTGAATCGAAATTCTCCCCCCCGAGCTCGGAAGCGACGGAGAGACAGGAGGACTCAGGCATCCGTATCGAAGAGATTTGGCGAGCTCTGATGAACACGGAAGAGGCGAGCATCCTCGAAGTCGAAGTAACCGGTGCCATCCAAGAGAACGCTGTGGGCCAAATGCGGCTTCCATACCGTACGGCGAACGGTGCCGCGATGGATTTTGGCTCGGATGATCGCGTTTTCGTTAGTTTGAAGGGCGACGGTAACAATTTTGCAGTCCTGGACATACTCCAAACGAGTCAAGATGAGCTCGTGATCGATGTCACCAGAATGGACGCCCGAAAACGTGTCATAACGGGGGCGATACTAAGGCTCGAATCCTTGCAGAGCAAAGCCTCGCGAGACCGAAAATCCAAAGCAATGGAGCGAGTGCTAGAGCACGCCTCGGCAATTCCCGATCTCCTAAAGTACTTTGACCCCATTGCTAAGCCATCGATCTATCCGATGGCCCCTCGACCCAGTGCCGAGCGAATCAGACAGCTGTACGATGATGAAGAGACAAGCCTCAATGAGCGGCAAGTCGAGGCTTTTCAACAACTAATTGAGCACGGGCCCGTTGGCGTTCTTCAGGGGCCACCAGGCACCGGAAAGACCACCTTCGTTGGGGCGTTCATTCACTACCTCTTTAGCGAGGTCGGCGTTAGAAATGTCCTGCTGGTCGGGCAGTCTCACACGGCTGTTGATGCAGTTGCCACGAAGGCTCGAGCGATGTGCCAGAGGCACGCTCTTCCGCTCAGCGTAGTTCGAATGGGACAGGAGCGCATGCTCGCCACACCAATGTTGGATGCCCACTCGCGGGCGATCCAGCGTCAAATGCGACATTCATTTCATCGCGAGTACGAGCATCGTATCGCGGTTTTTTCAGAGCGTCTTGGGATACCGACGCAGCTTTCGGCCGAGTTGGCCTCTCTGCACCGAACGCTAGATGGGCTCGTCTCGTCAATTGCTAGGTACAAAGCCGAGTTGAAC
Organism: Stenotrophomonas sp.; assembly: GCF_032099025.1. Lineage (GTDB taxonomy): Bacteria > Pseudomonadota > Gammaproteobacteria > Xanthomonadales > Xanthomonadaceae > Stenotrophomonas. Next base: position 46,197 of record NZ_DAMCID010000002.1, on the reverse strand, counting down.
TTAGCAAAGTCGGGGACAGCAAGCGGTGACATTCGCGAACGTGTTCCTGAGCTGCAATCTCGGCTCGACGAAGTCCGAGATCTCACATCGAGAATTGTTCGAAATCGATTCCCAGCAGAGGCCGCGTCTCTCCTAGAGTCCGAGGATCTATGGGAGAGCACCATCACGTTGGTTGCCTCTGCCCACGGCATCAATAACCCAGCAGCTCTCTCCCGGCTAAAGATGTTGCTTTCACTCAGCCAGGAATGGCTTTCGGTCCTACACGCAGGCCAGGCCAACTACGACCAATTCCTGGTGCAGACGAGGCAGCTGGTCTGCGGCACTCTGGTTGGCATGGGACAGAAGCAACTCGGCGTAGCCGATGTCGATTTCGATTGGGTGATTGTCGATGAAGCTGCTCGCGCGCAAGCGAGCGAGCTAATGATCCCACTTCAGTCTGGACGCAGGATCTTGTTGGTGGGTGACCACAGGCAGTTGCCGCCGGTCTACGAACCATCTCACCTTCGCGCGGCTTCCAAGTCTCTGAGAGTCTCGCCGGACTCACTTAGACAGACCGACTTCGAGCGCGCATTCCGTGTTACCCGCGGAGTTGCCCTCAATACGCAATATCGAATGGTCGAGCCAATTAGCGACCTGGTTTCCGATTGCTTCTATAAAGATGACGGCGTGCAGCTGAGGACCGGCCGCGGCCAGTCACAAGCTTGGTGCGAGCACCTTGCCTTTCCTTGGAAGTCTCCTGTCACTTGGATCGATAGTGGAGCTGGGCCAGACTCAACCGGCGACAGCGACCCGAGTAAGCGAGGAAAATACGTAAATCCTCACGAAGCCCGCCTAGTGCTTCGGCTCCTTCAGCGCCTCGCCGCCCCAGACAAGGCGGAGGTGCTCAAGAATATCCAGTCCTCACACCATCCAATTGGCGTGATCACGATGTATAGCGCGCAGAAGGCACTGCTTGAAAAGGAACTCAGCAAGGCCGAGTGGGCTGCCTCGATTCGTAGCCTGATTAGAATCGATACGGTCGATAGCTATCAGGGGCAAGAAAATCCGTTCATCATCTTGAGTCTTGTTCGAGACAACGTCAGCGAGGCACAGGGCTTCATGTGGGAGCCGTCGCGAATCAATGTTTCGCTTTCCCGAGCGCAAGAACGCCTTGCTATCGTAGGTGCAGCACGCATGTGGCGAAAGCAAAATAAACTACATCCGTTGGGGCGCGTGCTTCACTTCATCGAGGAGAAGGCGGCACTGCGGCATCCGGGATATGCGATCGTGACGGAGTTGCCCGAATTCGACTTCCAACAGGCCGTCGCTGAGGAGGCCCAAAATGCTTGACGAAGAGCTTGATGTCGGCGAGCTGGAAGGGCGGGGCAAGCGGCGACTGGCAAATGTCATTTCCGTACTGCTGCCGGCGAGGGAGTACCGGCTGGAGTGTTCGTGGACCACCGAAAGGCCGCTTCCGGCTATTGAGGAATTCGCTTGCAGATTGATCGTCATGATGGAGAGCGCTAGCCCTGGCGAGCTTCAAGCGTACTTTGGACTGTCTAAGCTGGAGACAGATGGCTTGGTTGGCAGCCTTACAAGAAATAGGCTGGTTGACGTTGCGGACGACGGGGTGCTTCACCCTTCGGCGATCCTCCGCGCGAAGCAGATCATTGCAGGAGAGGTTCCGACGTTTACAACCTTCGAAACCCGAGAGGAAGACGCAGTATTTGACCTACTGGCCCTTCAGCTCGTCCCGCGGCGCGGCTACAGCAATTCGAGGTTTGGTCTGCCCGAGGTCCCAATGCCGGACATAGCGAAGTCGGTCGCTCCCGACCGCGTAGCTGAGGCATTCAGCGAGCAGTCTCGAGCGTTCTTGGAATTCTCGTGGGGCCGCACGAAGGAAAGCTTCAAGACTCGCCTGTACAAGGTGGCCCGCTGCCGACCCATGCGCACCCTGCAGGTGCCGGTGGACATGGAGATTTCGCTGGATGTGGGCGCCACAGGCGACTTGAACGTACACCGAGACGCTGTGGAACGCTTAGGAGACAACCGTAAGCGGCCACTTTCGATCGAGCTTGAGTCGAAGGTGGCGGACTACCTCGCAAGCGAGAGCCTTCCCAAGGCCGGCGCAACCTTCTCAGACTTTTGCGCTTTGGTTGACGACGAGGTTCTCGCTCGATATGTGCGAGAAGGCGAATTCGACATTTCTAAGTGGCTAAGGGACCGAGATGCGAACAAGACTGGCTATGGGTCACAACTGACCAGGGGCATCCTGGGGCCGATTTACCTCGCTGGAAATCGAACGACGCTCATCAATATGTTGCGGCCGGAAGACCCCGAGGAGGAGAGGTCCAGCATCGCGCACTGGTTGCCTGCGGACGTCCCATTCTGGGCAGCGAACAGCACTGAACTGGTCGAATTTGTCGCAAAATTCCAAAAGGCCCTTGATCGAAGAGATGGAGGTCGACTGGTCGCGTGTTTTAAGGGTGAGGGCGCTTCGGAGGAGCGTTGGCTTAAGCGGACATTTCACTCTAGGTTGCCTCACGCAGTGATGTTCTCCGGTGGAATCCGATTGGATAGATTCGAATTGCTCGTGGTACCCGAGCGCCTGGCAGTTGCGCAATACCACGTTCAACCGAGCAAGGTGAGTGCAGTGACGCTTCCGATTGGTTACGCAACCACGGACCCAGATCGAGTGGACAGAATCACTAGGCTATTCGCTCAGCGGCTCGCACCGACGAGTAGCACTTCTATTTCTTGGTCGGCCGATTCGCAGCAGGTTCAAAGCCTGATCGATTTCAAAGCACTAGGTATTGGTGAGGCGGCCCGACCGAAACCCTCGGGCGCGGCTAGGACGACCGACGCAACCCCCGCAGCATCGGCTGAGAAGCCGCGCGCAAAAATAATCGTCAAGCGACCAAAGTTTAGCTCTTGACGAGCGACCACTCGCCTCTTGATTTCAACCAGCGTTTTCGTGACAGATAGTGAGTCATACGTGAGTTAAGCGGCCAACATGATGAGACGTCCCAGGTAACCGTTGGCGAGTCCTCTAACCCGCCCCCACTGGTCCGCAATCTGGTTAGAAACGCCACTGACCGATCGCCGTCTCGCTGATATCCGCTTATGGCCGGAAGCGGACCTTATCTGCGGGCCGTACAGCCGTGGGTGTCAGCAGGGCAGAACGATGACGGCAGCCACGACCAACGGTCGTGACCCACCGGCGGAAGCAACGTCGCGCATTCTGCGGCGTGCCCGTCCTACGAGTCAGATCACTGCAATCTTGGCCTTCGACAACTGCTCCCGCACCATCCCATCATTGGCCTCAGTCACCGGCCGCGTCAGCTCCCAAATGAACTTCACCCGGAACCCAGACTTCACCGCATCCTGCGCACTCCACAGCACGCAGTAATCCCGCGCCAGCCCGCACACATGCACCTCACGAATGCCGCGCTCGTGCATCCAGCCGGCCAGGCCGGTGGCGGGACGGGTGCCATCAGGGCCATGGTTCTCCCGGAACGCACTGTACGAATCCACCTCCCGCCGGGTGCCCTTGCGCAGGATCAGGTCGGCCACGGTCCAGTCCACGCCCGGGTGCAGCACGGCGCCGTCGCTACCCTGCACGCAATGATCCGGCCACAGCGTCTGCGGCTGCGCGTGCAGCAGGATCGCTTCGAACGGCAGATGCCCCGGGTGCTGGCTGGCGAACGAGGCGTGATCGGCCGGGTGCCAATCCTGGGTGGCCACCACGGTGCAGTAGCGGCGCTCCGCCAGCAGGGCGGCAATCGGTGCCACCAGCCCATCGCCCTGCTTACACGCCAGCGCGCCACCGGGCATGAAGTCCGGCTGCAGGTCGATCACCAGCAGGGCAACATCGGCGGGTAGGGCGGTCATGGCAGGTCCAACGCGACGAAACAGGGGCGACCAGCGTGGCCGCCCTTGGCGTGAACGTCAATCGCCCTTGGGCGCGTCGTTGTCCTGGCCGTAATACAACAGGCCAATCTTGATGCGCTCGCGGTTGTTCTCGCGGCGGTGGCGGTTGGCGTCGCGCAGCGAGTACACGCAGCCGCAGTACTCCTGCTGGTAGAACTGCTCGCGCTTGCTGATCTCCACCATGCGCGCCGCACCGCCGCCCTTGCGCCAGTTGTAATCCCAATACTGGATGCCCGGGTAGTGCGCAGCCGCGCGGTGGCCGCAGTCGTTGATCTGGTTCATGTCCTTCCAGCGCGAAATTCCCAGCGAGCTGCTGATCACCGGAAAGCCATGCTCATGGGCATACAGCGCGGTGCGGACGAAACGCATGTCGAAGCACATGGTGCAGCGGATGCCGCGTTCGGGTTCGTTCTCCATGCCGCGCGCCCGCGCGAACCAGTTGTCGGTGTCGTAGTCGGCGTCGACGAACGGCACGCCATGTTGCTCGGCGAATCGGATGTTCTCCTGCTTGCGCAGCTCGTACTCGCGCGCGGGATGGATATTGGGGTTGTAGAAGAAGATGGTGTAGTCGATGCCGGAGGCGGTGATGGCTTCCATCACTTCGCCCGAACACGGCGCGCAGCACGAATGCAGCAGCAGCTTGTTGTGGCCGCCGGGCAGGGACAGGGTAGGGCGAATGAAATCGGTCATGCGGAAATCCATCGGCCCCGCCGCCGGCAACGGCGGCGGCGGGGCCTTCATGCAGCGGTGAAAGAAATCAGGCGGCGTTGGCGTCGGCGGTCTCGTCGCGCAGCTCGCGGGCGGCCGCGACCAGCGCGTCCAGCGCGGCGCGGGTCTCCGGCCAGCCACGGGTCTTGAGCCCGCAATCCGGATTCACCCAGATCTGCTCGGGACGCAGCACCTCCGCGGCCTTGCGCAGCAGCGACAGCATCTCTTCCTTGTCCGGCACGCGCGGGGAGTGGATGTCATACACGCCCGGCCCGATCTCGTTGGGGTACTGGAAGCGCACGAAGGCGTCCAGCAGCTCCATGCGCGAGCGCGAGGTCTCGATCGAGATCACGTCGGCGTCCATCGCGGCCACCGAGTGGATGATGTCGTTGAACTCGGAGTAGCACATGTGGGTATGGATCTGGGTGGCATCGCGCACGCCGCTGGCACTGATCCGGAAGGCTTCCACCGCCCAGTCCAGGTATTCGCGCCACTGCGCGCGACGCAGCGGCAGCCCCTCACGGATGGCCGGCTCGTCGATCTGGATCACGCCGATGCCGGCCGCCTCCAGGTCCAGCACTTCATCGCGCAAGGCCAGCGCAATCTGCCGGCAGGTATCGGCACGCGCCTGGTCGTCGCGCACGAACGACCACTGCAGCACCGTGACCGGGCCGGTCAGCATCCCCTTCATGGGGCGGTCGGTGAGCGACTGTGCGTACTGCGACCAGCGCACCGTCATCGGCTTCGGGCGGGTCACGTCGCCGTAGATCACCGGCGGCTTCACGCAGCGCGAGCCGTAGCTCTGCACCCAGCCGTTCTTGGTGAAGGCAAAGCCGTCCAGCTGCTCGCCGAAGTATTCCACCATGTCGTTGCGTTCGAACTCGCCGTGCACCAGCACGTCCAGCCCGATCTGCTCCTGGATGCGCACGCAATGCTCGGTCTGGGTGGCCAGGAAGGCATCGTAGTCGGCGTCGGACAGCGTGCCGGACTTGTTGCTGGCGCGTGCTTCGCGCACCTCCAGCGTCTGCGGGAAGGAACCAATCGTGGTGGTGGGGAAGCGCGGCAGCTTCAGTGCGGCCGCCTGGGCCTGGTGGCGCTGCGGGTAGCGGCTGTGGCGCTGTGCATCGGCTGGGGTGAGTGCGGCCAGGCGCGCGGCCACCGCCGGGTTGTGCACACGTGCCGAGCGCCGGCGCGACTCAATGCGCTCACGCGAGAGGGCCAGCGGGGCTTCGGCACGGGCCGGGTGGTCGATGGCATCGGCCAGCACGCGCAGCTCGGCAAGCTTCTGCTTCGAGAAGGCCAGCCAGCCGCGCAGTTCACCGTCCAGCTTCTTCTCGTGGTCCAGGTCCACCGGGCTGTGCAGGAGCGAACACGACGGGCTCAGCCACAGGCAGTCGCTGCCCAGCTGGCCGTGCGCATAGCGCGCGAGCACCAGCGCGTTGTCCAGGTGGGTGCGCCAGATGTTGCGGCCGTTGACCAGCCCGGCCGAGAGCACGCGGCCAACGGGCAGCGCCTTGATCACCGCGTCCAGCTGTTCCGGTGCACGCACCAGGTCCACGTGCAGGCCGTCCACGGGCAGCGACGCGGCCAGCGCCAGGTTGTCGTCCAGAGCGCCGAAGTAGGTGGCCACCAGCACCTTCGGGCGCACTGCCTTGGCCAGCACCGCGTAGGCATGGGCGAAGGCCGCGCGTGCGTGGTCGTCCAGGTCCTGCACCAGCACCGGCTCATCCAGCTGTACCCACTGTGCGCCGGCGGCGTGCAGCTGGGCCAGCAGTTCCACGTACACCGGCAGCAGCGCGTCCAGCAGGTCCAGCGCCGGGCTGCCGTCGGTGGTCTTGGACAGCAGCAGGAAGGTCACCGGTCCAATCAGCACCGGGCGCGTTTCAATGCCCAGCGCCTTGGCCTGGCGGTATTCGGCCAGCGGCTTGTCGCCGCGAAGTGCGAAGCCTTGGCCTGCCTGCAGCTCCGGCACCAGGTAGTGGTAGTTGGTGTCGAACCATTTGGTCATTTCCAGCGCGTGCAGGTCGTACCCGTCGCGTTGCACGCCGCGGGCCATGGCGAAGTAGCCGGCCAGCGGGTCGGCGTCGGCCAGGGCGCGGTAGCGCGCCGGGATGGCATCGAACAGGAAGGCGGCATCCAGCACCTGGTCGTACAGGCTGAAGTCGTTGCTGGGCGGCACGTCTACGCCGGCGTCGCGCTGCAGCTGCCAGTGCGTGGCGCGCAGGCCGGCGGCGGTGTCGAGCAGCGACGCGGCGCTGCTTTGGCCGGACCAGAAGGCTTCCAGCGCGCGCTTCAGCTCGCGCTTGGCGCCGATGCGGGGAAACCCCAGGTTGGTAACAGTGGTCATGGAACGTGTCCTCATTGCGTATTGGCATTGAGGAACGAAGGAACTGCGCGGCCACCACGCCATTGCTGCCGTGCCCGCTGCGCCAGCGACCTTCGCCCCCGCGGGCGAACCGGATGCCGTGAAGCGGACGCACAGGGACAGCGCCACGCGGCAGGCGTGGCGTCAGGCCCCGGCAACCTCCCCGCGGACGTTCCAGGTCGAATCGGAGGACGGTCGTGTCCTCCGGCCGGGGCCGGTATTCGGGCTGATGGACACGGGCGCGGACGCCCACCTACTCCCTGCCGCTTCCCAGGCGATCACGCCCAGTGCTGTTGGCAGGCTTCGTTTCCATTCACCGCTGCGGGGCAGCTCCGGAATGGGTGCGCAAGGCACCTTCACCGGATTCCCGTTTAAACCCATCCCTTCATCTGCATGAAGAGATGGATACCTTCGGCGAGCACAAGGTAGGCCCACTTGGGGCAACGGTCAAGAGGCGTTGCTTACAACCGCGCGGTGTTGGCCCGGCCGCGGATCTGCTCCAGCGCCTCGTCGTGTAGCAGCTGGCCGTTTTCCCAGACCGTCACCATGGCGTCCTCGAAGCCCAGCGGCATTTCCATGTCGGCCAGCGAGGCGGCGGTGGCCGGCACCGGCACGGTGCGGAACTGGCCGTACTCGCGGTGGCGCAGCAGGCGCAGGCGGCCGCGCTTGCTCTGCTTGCCGCTGTCGGTCACCGGGTCCTTGTAGACGTCGATCCAGCGACCATTCACCCGGGCGGCCGAGCACTTCAGCGCGAACTTCTGGGTGTCACGGTCCAACCGCTGCAGCAGCGCGCCGCCCATGCCGAAGGCGAGGTTGTCGGCGGCGTAGCCGGCCGTGGTGATGCTCTCCAGGATCTCGCCGATGCTGGTCGGGTTGACCCCATCGCCCTGGATCACGCGCACATGGTTCAGCACCTTGTAGCCCTTGCCGTTGACGGTGTGCCCGAAGGCCTCGTCGAGTAGCTGCAGGCACTTGAGGACCACCGTCACCGGGTCGCCCGAGTCCGGGCGGATCACTACCGTGGCGCCCGAGTCGATCACCTGCTGGCGCAGCGTGGTGCCCCAGTGCTCGGTGATGGCGTGGTAGATGTCGTAGCTGTCCGACACCACCGCCACCAGCGCGCCGGGTTTGGCGAACTGCGCCAGCATGTTGCGGTAGGCCTCCACCTCGCCATCGCGGCCCCAGCTGGTGATCGTGCTGTGCTCGGCGGCCGGAATCGAGTAACCCGCCATGGGGGCGTGGTAGAACGCCCGGGCATACAGCAGGGCCGACACGGTGTCGGTACCGAGGAAGTTGACCAGGTGCGCCGCGCCGCCGATGGCGGCCGATTCCAGGCTCGAGACACCGCGGCTGCCGAAGTCGTGCAGCTTGAATGGCAGCTGCCCCTCCGGGTCATCGCTGGTGCGTTCCAGGAACTGGCGAATGGTCTGCTTGGCATGCCAGCTGATGGTCGCCACGGTGACCGGGTACCAGATGCGCAGCAGCATCGTTTCCAGATACGACGGCACCCAGAACGCGTTCGGGTCGTTCGATTCGATGGTCATCAACGCGTTGTGGACCGGAACGACCGTCCCCTCGGGCACCGCGCGGATGCGGATCGGCATCAGGCCGTCATGCTGGTCGACGATGTAGCGCCAGCCGTCTTCGTTGAATGGCACACCGTGGGCGGCGAACAGATCGCGCGCGGTATCGACATCGGCATGGGTGATCGGCTTGGCCAGATACTCCTTCAGGAGCGCCTGAAGGCCGAAGAAGACGGTGCGGTCGTACAGGCCGCCGCGCGATTCCACGTAGAAGAAGGTGGCATCGGTACCCGGCGGATACTGCAGCCAGTGGCTGGCCTTGTAGCTGTCGGTATTGAGGAGAAGATTATCGAGGTAGTGCATGACGGAAGCTCCTTCGCGTCGGGGGAACACCGGCGGTCTATCCGCCGGCGTGGGAAACGGGTCGGGATCAGCCCCGGCCCAGGAAAAACTCCAGGATGTGCAGGTGGTCTTCGTACAGCTGCGGGCCCATGTCCAGCGCTTCGCTCACCGGAATCCAGCGTGCCTTGTCGGCATCGTCGCCGCCGCGCACGGGCGGCAGTTCGCCTGCCGCAAACTCAAAGTGGAAAGCATGGGTGATGGTGCGGCCGCGCTGGCTGCGCTCGGGGTGGTCGAAGACATGCTGGCTCTTCAGCGAGCCCTTCAAGACCGGCAGCGGAATCTTCAGGCGGGTTTCTTCGCGCAGTTCACGCAGGCAGCTGTCGAGCAGGCTCTGCTGCTGGCCCACGAAACCGCCCGGCAATGCCCACAGGCCCTTGCCCGGCTCCGAACGGCGGCGCACCAGCAGCACGTGGCCGGAATGCACCACCACGGCATCGGTGGTGACGAAGGTGGGCGCGTAGGGCGCATCCTTCCAGGCCGCACGGTACTGCTCGATGAAGCGGTACTCGGCCACCAGCTGGCCGTACGCCGGCGAGCTCTTGCGGAAGGCTTCCAGCATCTCGTACACCGGTGCCGGCACGTTGCCGCGCAGCATCAGCAGTGCGCCGTGGAAGTCCAGGTCGCCGGACTCGAACAGGTAGCGGCGCAGTTCCGTGGCCGAGAGCGTTTCGGTGTGCTGCACATCCACCAGCGGCCACTGCGGAAACTCGCGCAGGTAGTAGCTCGACACATCCTTGTCCATGCCCACCAGCCCGACCTTGGCATCGGCGGCGGCACCATCGCTGCGCAGCGCGTCGGCCACGGCACGCTGCACGCCGGCAATCCAGTGCGCCTCGTTGTAGAGGTGGTCGCGAAGGGGACGGATGATCAGCCGTTCGGTGCTGCCATCGAGGGCAGCCTGGATCATCACGGCGCGTTCGGCCACGGTCCAGGGATTGCGGAGGCTGCGGGGGGTGTCGGCAGAACCGACCAGGAAGATCAGCTTGCGTGCCCGGCTCAGGGCCAGGCGGGCAACGGCGGCATGGCCGTTGTGGAAGGGCTCGAAACGCCCGATGAAAACGAGATAGTCGTATTCCATGAGAATCCCTCATGTCGTTGTGGCTGCCGCGGGTCTGTCCCTTGGCTTGCTGCAAATGCTACGCCTCCTGTTCAGGCCGTCAAGCCCCTGCGCTCGGCTGACTCGCCAGCGCCTGGACCGCCTGCGCCACGCGCGCCTCCACGCTGCCGGTAAGCAGGGTGAACGGCATGCCCTGTGCGGACAGCGCCGCCACGTAGGCGCGTTGCTGGGCCAGGCGGAAGGCATCGTCGCGTCGGGTGCCATCCTGCACGAACGGGAAGTCGGCCGCGCACAGGAACAGCAGGTCGTATCGGCGCTGCGCCAGCGCGTGCAGCGCGGGCTCGGCGCGGCCGAACATGTCTTCGCAATACAGCAGGGTGGTCAGCGGGGTGGTGTCGCACACCAGCCAACGATTGGCGTGGCCGGCCATGGCGTCTTCCCGCGCGACCTGCACCTGCGCGATATGCAGCAGGTCGTCATAGGTCAGCGCACCTTGCCGGGCCTCCCAGTGTTCGCGCCCGAACTCTGCCACCCATTGGGTCTGCAGGTGGCTGGCCAAGGCGGCGGCGAGCGTGGTCTTGCCGCTGGATTCGCCGCCCAGCAGGCCGATCCGGCCGACGAAACCGGCGTAGACGCGCGGGTCGAGAAAGCCGCGCAGGGCGTGCGGATCACGCCGCAGCGCAGTGCCCGAGACCGGAACCTGGCGGCGGGCCTGGTCCAGGCACACATGGGCAACCGGCCACGGCCGCCCCGCGTCGGTGCTGAAATGCTCCTGCAGGGCTGCCGCGAATCCATCGCCGTACGATTCGCTGGTAAACACCGCGTCCACCCGCACGCCCCAGAGGGCGCTGCACACCCAGCCCACGAATGCGCGCTGGGACGCGTCGTCGTCCTCGTTGGTGGGCAGCCGCCGTACCGGCAGGTTGTGCTGCCGGCACGCTGCGGCCAGTCGGCCATCGTCCAGCACCAGCCGTGTCACGTGCGGGTACAGGGCCTGCAGCCACGCCTCACGCTGAGCCGCATGGCAGCCGCTGAATTCCGGCTGGCTCCAGCTCAGCAGCAGCACGCGGTCGCACCGGGCCAGCGCATGGTCGATCAGCGCCTGGTGGCCACGGTGCAATGGACTGAACTTGCCGACCACCAACCCCGTGCGGAAGTGCTCAGGCATGCGCCGGCTGCCCGCGCATCAAGCGGTGCCAGTGCCGCAGCGACACCAGCGCGTTGATCCAGAACACCACGTACAGCACGGCGGTGAGGTGCAGGCCGCGGCTGGCGTACAGCGGCACGGCCACGCTGTTGACCAGCAGCCAGAACCACCATGAATCGAGCTTGCGGCGCATCATGAGCAGCTGCGCGACCACACTGAGGACCAGCACGGCCGAGTCCAGGAACGGTGCATAGGCATCGGTCCAGGTATGCAGCAGCAGGCCGTAGCCGACGCTGGCCAGCACGGCGGCCGGCAGGATCCAGGCCAGGGTAGGCAGTTGAACGCGGGTGATCGGCAGGGCATGCCCGTGGTCGCCGCGCAGCCACTGCCACCAGCCGATCACGCTGGTGGCCACGAACACGCCCTGCAGCACCACGTCGGCGTAGAGGCGGGCCTCGTAGAACACCACGCCGAACAGGGTGCAGCCGATGATCCCGGTCCACCAGGTGTGCACGCTGTTGCGGCCGGCCAGCAGGATGGAGGAGGCCACGGTGACGTTGGCGGCAATTTCCAGGGCGCTGGTCATGCCGGCGCACCCGGCAGGTTGGAGCTGTACTGCAAGGTCTGGTCCTATCCCTCAAGGGCGTGAAGGATAGCGGACTACCCTTGGCCGATCGCCCTGCATCCAAATCGCTCCTTCCCGCGTATCTGCAGACGAGCCTTCACTGGAACTGCCCATGCGCCCGCCCTCGCTGCTGCTTCTCGCCCTGCCGCTACTGGGAATCCCGGCGTTCGCCAGCGCCCAGGGCATCCAGCGCCAGGAGGGCCGCGCCTATGCGGCCTCCGGTGCGGCCCTGCTGTATCGCGAGAGCCACTGGTTGCAGGGCCCGCCCGAGGCCCAGTCGCGGCTGGTGCTGTACCGCTGCGCCGACGGGCGCGCATTTGCCCGCAAGTGGATGACCCCGCAGGGCAGCCCGCAGACACCGGACTTCGCGCTGGAAGATGGCCGCGACGGGTACCAGGAAGGGGTGCGCGGCAACGGGGCGGCACGCACGGTCTATACCCGCGCCTCGGCCGACGCCGCGCCGGTCAGCCATGCACTGGTGGTGCCGCCCGATGCGGTGGTGGATGCCGGCTTCGATGCTGCGGTCCGCCGCCACTGGGCGGACCTGCGTGACGGGCAGGCGGTGGCGTTCCAGTTCCTGCTGCCCAGCCGCCAGCGGCTGGTGCCGCTGAAGGTGCAGCGCACCGGCACGCTGACCTGGCAGGGCCAGCCGGCCCAGCAGCTGCAGATGAAGCTGGATGCGTGGTTCGGGTTTGCGGTGCCGGCGGTGACCCTGGTGTACGCCAGCGCCGACCAGCGCCTGCTGCAGTTCAGCGGCACCGGCAACGTGCGTGACCGCAACGGGCGCTATCCGCAGGTGCGGGTGGAGTTCCCCGCGCGGCCGGTAGCGGCGTCCGCCGCCGAGCTTGCCACGGCACGGGTGCAGCCACTGGTGAAGACATGCGACAGCTGAATACCCTCTTGCGGCCAACCGCCGGAGCAACGACCATGCAGACTCGCTCCCTGCCGACATTGAGCCCGCGATGCCTGAGCTGGACGTTTCCGACACCGACGCAGCAACGCGCCTGGACGAACTGCTCGTCCGCGTCGCCGCGGGCGACCGCAAGGCGTTCGAATCGGTCTACCAGCTGGCGTCCGGGCGTCTGTTCGCCATCTGCCTGCACCTGCTGCACGATCGCGGCGACGCCGAGGACGTGCTGCAGGAGGTCTTCGCCAGCGTGTGGAAGAAGGCGGGGCAGTTCGATCCGGCCAAGGCCTCGGCCATGACTTGGCTCTCGATGACGGCCCGCCACCGCGCGATCGACCGCCTGCGCGCCGCGCCGCCGCGCGCGATGGACGACCTGTCGGTGATCGACGACCTGCCCGACGCCGACGCGCAGCCGCCGCAGGCCGCAGAGCAGGCGTCGGACCGCGAGCGCCTGGCACGCTGCCTGGACACGCTGGAAAGCAAGCGCCGCGCGCTGATCCGCGCCGCATTCATGGACGGCTCCAGCTATGAAGAGCTGGCCCGTCGCATCGGTTCGCCGCTGGGCTCGGTGAAGAGCTGGATCCGGCGCGGCCTGGGCCAACTGCGGGTGTGCCTGGAACAATGAACATCCGCGACCTCCACGACCTTCCTGACGACGGCGAGCCGCCGACCGCCGACATCCTGGCCGGCGAATACGTGCTGGGCGTGCTCGACGCCGCGCAACGCGCCGAGATCCAGCGCCGCATTGAAACCGACCCGGGCTTCGCCCGGCTGGTCCAGCAATGGGAACAGCGGCTGGCGCCGCTGCTGGAATCGCTGGGCACGGCCACGGTGCCGGCGCACCTGTGGCCGCGCATCCGTACCGAGCTGGGCTGGCCCGCGGTCGCCGCGGCGCCGGCAAGGCTCTGGCAGCGCACCGGCTTCTGGCAGGGCATGACCGCCTTGGCCGCGGCATTGGCGCTGGTGGCGGTGTTCAACCGCCAGGAACTGCCGCCCACCGCGCCGGTTACCCCGGTGGCCGTCACCCCGACCCCGACCCCGGCCGAACCGGAGCAGGCCACCAAGCCGGTCACCCCGCTGCTGCACGACGACGGCACGCCCGGTTGGCTGGCCTCGGTCGACAAGGCGCAGGGCAAGGTGCTGATGGTGCCCGTGCCCGCCCCGGCCGATGCGGCCGGACGCGCACCGGAGCTGTGGCTGATCCCGGCCGGTGGCACCCCGCGCTCGCTGGGCCTGGTCTCGATCAACCGGGCGCACACGGTGGCGGTCCCGGACACGCTGCGTGACGTGCTGGTGAACGGCTCGATGCTGGCAATCACCCTGGAACCGTCCGGCGGCGCGCCGCAGGGCATTCCGACCGGTCCTATCATCGCCAAGGGCGACATCGCCAACCTGTAACGGCACCCTTCCGGAAGTATTTTTCGGAATGGGTGCATCCAAACGCCGCCGGCCTGCGTATCTCCTGATGAACCGCTCAGGAGACGCGCGACATGCTGTCCCGTTCCACCCCCGATGCATCCGGCCGCGGCCCCCGCCGCCGGATGGCCACGCTGCTTCGCTGGTTCGATACCGGCGCCGACGCGCCGGTACCCGACGGCGCCGAGCAGCGCGTGGACTGGCTGCGCGCGATCCCGTTCGCGGCCATGCACCTGGCCTGCCTGGCCGTGATCTGGGTGGGGGTGTCCTGGGTGGCGGTGGGCGTGGCGGTGGCGCTGTACGCGCTGCGCATGTTCGCCATCACCGCGTTCTACCACCGCTACTTCGCGCACCGCACCTTCCGCACCTCGCGCGTGGTGCAGTTCGTGTTCGCCCTGATCGGCGCGTCCAGCGTGCAGCGCGGGCCGCTGTGGTGGGCCGCGCACCATCGCAACCACCACCGCCATACCGACACCGCCGCCGACCCGCATTCCCCCAGCGTGCACGGCTTCTGGTGGAGCCACATGGGCTGGTTCCTCACCACGGAAGGGTTCCGCACCGACTGGGCGCGCATTCCCGACCTGGCGCGCTATCCCGAACTGCGCTGGCTGGACCGCTTCGACACCCTGGTGCCGATCGCGCTGGCCGCAGCGCTGTTCGGGCTGGGCGCCCTGCTTGAGCATGTGGTGCCCGCGTGGGGCACCAGCGGCGGGCAGATGCTGGTGTGGGGCTTCTTCATCTCCACGGTGGTGCTGTTCCACGCCACGGTGACCATCAACTCGCTGGCGCACCGGTTCGGCCGCCGCCGCTTCGACACCGGCGACGACAGCCGCAACAACCTGTGGCTGGCCCTGCTCACCTTCGGCGAAGGCTGGCACAACAACCACCACTTCTTCCCGGGCACCGCGCGGCAGGGCTTCTACTGGTGGGAAGTGGATGTGACCTGGTACGGCCTGCGCGCGATGGCGCTGCTGGGCCTGGTGCGCGACCTCAAACCCGTGCCGGCCTGGGTGCTGGCCAAGGCGGAGCACTGACATGCGCATCGCCGTGATCGGATCGGGCATCGCCGGCCTGGCCAGTGCGTGGTGGCTCAGCCAGCGCCACGAAGTGACCCTGTTCGAGGCCAACGACTACCTGGGCGGCCACACCCACACCCACCAGGTGCAGGTGGATGGGCGCATACACGCGGTGGACACCGGTTTCATCGTGTTCAATCCGCTGAACTACCCGTTGCTGACCGCGCTGTTCGACGAGCTGCATGTCGAATCGCAGCCCACCACGATGAGCTTTTCCGTGCACAGCGAACGCAGTGGGGTGGAATACAACGCCACGTCGCTGGACACGCTGTTCTGCCAGCGCCGCAACCTGGTGTCGCCGCGCTTCTGGGGCATGCTGCGCGACCTGCGGCGCTTCTACCGCGAGGCGCCTGCGCTGCTGCACGGCAACGATGAGGGCCCGTCGCTGGGCGAATTCCTGGACCAGGGCGGCTACGGGGGCGCCTTCATCCAGGAACACCTGCTGCCGATGGCGTCGGCGCTGTGGTCGTCGCCGATCGCCAGCCTGGCCGACTTCCCCGCACGCTACCTGGTGCAGTTCATGGCCAACCACCAGATGCTGCAGGTCAGTGGGCGTGCGCCGTGGCGGGTGGTCACGGGGGGCTCGTGGCAGTACATCCAGGCGCTGCGCCGGCGCTGGCACGTGCGCGAACGGGTGGGCTGCCGGGTGCTGGGCGTGGAGCGCCACGAACACGGCGTGCGGGTGCATACCGCCGGCGGGCTGGAAGGCTTCGACCAGATGGTGCTGGCCTGCCACAGCGACCAGGCGCTGGCGCTGCTCTCCGACGCCGATGGCACCGAACGCAGCATCCTCGGTGCGATCCGCTACCAGCCCAACGAAGTGGTGCTGCACACCGATGCACGCCTGCTGCCGGGCAACCGCAAGGCCTGGGCAGCCTGGAACGCGCATGTGCCGCGCGACCCGATGGCCGCATGCACCGTCAGCTACTGCATGAACCTGCTGCAGGGCATCGACACGCCCACGCCGCTGGTGGTCACGCTCAACCGCAGTGAAGCGATCGCGCCGGAGAAGGTGCTGCGGACGCTGCAGTACGCGCACCCTGTGCACGACCATGCGATGGTGCGCGCGCAGTCGCGCTGGGCCGAGATCCAGGGCCGGCGCCGCACCTGGTTCGCCGGTGCCTACTGGGGCTGGGGCTTCCATGAGGACGGTATCCGCAGCGCGCGCCGCGTGGTGGACGCGTTGCATGCGCTGGATGCCGAAGCCTGGTGGCCGCTGTCGCATGGGGTGCCGGCATGACGGCCAGCGCGATCTACCGCGGCAGGATGCGGCACCGCCGGCATGCCCCGCGCGCGCATGCGTTCGGCTACCCGGTGGCGCAGCTGCTGCTCGACCTCGACGAGATCGGCCAGGTGTTCTGCGGCCGCTGGCTGTGGTCGGTGAACCGCCGCAACGTGGCCGAGTTCCGCCGCAGCGATTACCTGGGCGACCCGCAGCAGCCGCTGGCCGAAGCGGTACGCGCGCGTATCAGCGCGGCGCTGGGGCGCGCGCCGGCCGGACCGATCCGCCTGCTCACCCACCTGCGCTACGCCGGCCATGTGTTCAATCCGGTGAGCTTCTACTACTGCTACGCCGCCGACGGGACCACGCTGGACTGCATCGTGGCCGAGATCACCAATACGCCGTGGAAGGAACGCCACGCCTACGTGCTGCCGGTGGCGCAGTCCGACCGGCACGGGCGCGCGCTGTGCTGGACCTTCGACAAGCAGTTCCACGTCTCGCCGTTCATGCCGATGGACTGCGAGTACCGCTGGCGCTTCACCGCGCCTGGCGATGACCTGCACGTGCACATGCAGGTGTGGCGCGCGGGCGAGCGCCAGTTCGACGCCGACCTGGACCTGCGGCGCCAGCCGCTGGACGGGCGCGGGCTGGCTGGCGTGCTGCTGCGCCACCCGTTGATGACGTTGAAGGTGGTGGCGGCCATCCATTGGCAGGCGCTGCGCCTGTGGCTCAAGCGCACCCCGGTCCACGACCATCCCTCCCTTGCGGAAAAGCAATCATGAACGACCTCTCCCGGGCGCTGGCGCCGCCACGACCCACTGCACTCGAGGCGTTCCTGCGCCGGCGCCTGCTGGCCCAGCTCGGGCCGTTGCAGGGCGGCTGCCTGCAGCTGCGCGATGCACTGGGCGAGGTGAGCCTGGGCGACCCCGCCGCACCGCTGAAGGTGACGGTATGGGTGGACGATCCGGCGTTCTACCGCGCGGTGGCCGCGCAGGGCAGCGTGGGTGCTGGCGAGTCCTATATCCGCGGCGATTGGCGCTGCGACGACCTGGTGGCGCTGGTGCAGCTGCTGGTGCGCAACCGCGATCTGCTCGATGGCATGGAGCGCGGTCCGGCGCGGCTCGGCGGCTGGCTGCTGAAGGGCTGGAACCGGCTGCGCCGCAACACCCGCGAGGGCAGCCGCCGCAACATCGCCGCGCACTACGACCTGGGCAACGCGTTCTTCTCGTTGTTCCTGTCCTCGGACCTGATGTACTCCTCGGCGCTGTATGCCGAGGCCGGCGACACGCTGGAAGTGGCCTCGCAGCGCAAGCTGGCGCGCATCTGCGAACAGCTGCAGCTTGCGCCGGGTGACCGCGTGGTGGAGATCGGCACCGGCTGGGGCGGCTTCGCGGTGTACGCCGCGCTTCACCACGGCTGCCATGTCACCACCACCACCATCTCGAAGGAACAGTACGCGCTGGCCAACGAACGCGTGGCCGCCGCCGGCCTGCAGGACAAGGTCACGGTGCTGCTCAAGGACTACCGCGACCTGGACGGCCAGTACGACAAGCTGGTGTCCATCGAAATGATCGAGGCGATCGGCGCGCAGTACCTGGACACCTACTTCGCGACGCTCGGGCGCTTGTTGAAGCCTGATGGTCTGGCCCTGCTGCAGGCCATCACCATCGAAGACCAGCGCTACGAACAGGCGCGGCGCAGCGTGGACTACATCAAGCGCTTCGTGTTTCCGGGCAGCTTCATTCCGTCGATCAACGCCATGCTGGCGGCCAAGACCCGCAGCAGCGATCTGCAGCTGATCGGCCAGCATGACTTCGGCCCGTCCTACGCACTCACCCTGCGCGCCTGGCGGCGCCGGTTCCTGTCGCAGCTGCCCGCCGTGCGTGCACAGGGCTTCGATGATCGCTTCATCCGCCTGTGGGAGTTCTACCTGGCGTACTGCGAGGGTGGATTCCTGGAGCGGTCGATCGGCGTGTCGCACCTGCTGATGGCGCGGCCCGGCTACCGCCCGGCGCTGATTGCAGGCACCCACTGACATGCGCCACTTCTGGGCCAACGTGATCGGCAACCAGCTGGTGTGGCTGTGCGCGGTGGTCGGTGCCGGGCACGGACTGCGCTGGCCGGCGCTGCTGGCCGCGACCGCCTACGTCGGCAGCCAGCTGGCGATGTCGGCGCGGCCTGCGGTGGACCTGAAGGTGCTGGCGGTGGCCGTGCTGTGCGGGCTGGTGGTGGATGGTATTGCCGGGGGCTCGCAGCGGGTGGTGTACGCCGCGGCGTGGCCCAGCGCGTGGCTGGCACCGGTATGGATTCTGGCGTTGTGGGCCGCGTTCGCCATGACCCTTACCGTTTCACTGAAGGTGCTGCAGCAGAAGCGGTGGCTGGCCGCGCTGCTCGGGCTGCTCGCGCCGCTGGCCTATCTCTCCGCCTCGCGGGGCTGGTCGTCGGTGCTGTTTGCCGCGCCGTCCTGGCAGGGCGTGATCATCCTGGCGCTGGGTTGGGCGGTGGCGCTGCCGCTGCTGGCGGCCAGCGCGCGGCATTGGCAGCACGACGCTGCCGCCGTCGCGAATACGAACGGAGCACACGCATGAACGTACCTGGATGGGGCTCGCTCGGGTGGGTCTGGCTGTATGCCGCGCTGATCATGTGCTGGGGCTGGTGGTGGCAACGCCGGCACCAGAACATCGGCGTGGTGGATGTGTTGTGGGCTAAAGGGGTTGGCGCCTCTGCGCTGCTGTTGGGACTGCTGGGGGAGGGCAGTGCCGCACCGCGCATCGCGTTGGCCGTTCTGGGGGGCGCCTGGGGAGTGCGCCTGGCCCTGCACCTGTGGCGCCGGGTGCGCAGTGAGGCGGAAGACGGGCGCTACCAGCACCTGCGTCGCCACTGGAACGGTCACCAAGGCAAGATCTTCGGCTTCTTCCAGTTCCAGGCACTGTTGATCGTGTTGTTCGCGCTGCCCTTCGTGGCGGTGTCGCAGAGCGCAGCGCTGCCGGTTGGCTGGATCATTGCGGCGGCGGGCATGTGGCTGCTCAGCGTGGGCGGCGAAGCCATTGCCGACCGCCAGCTGGCGCGCTTCCGCGCCGACCCGGCCAACAAGGGCAAGACATGCCGCGAGGGCCTCTGGCGCTATTCGCGGCACCCCAACTACTTCTTCGAATGGCTGCACTGGTTCACCTACGTACTGCTGGCCGTGCACTCGCCGCTCTGGTGGCTGGCCTGGTCCGGACCGCTGGTGATGTACGTGTTCCTGCGCTGGGTGAGCGGCATTCCGTTCACCGAAGCGCAGGCGCTGCGCAGCCGTGGTGAAGACTACCGCGACTACCAGCGCACCACCCCGATGCTGTTTCCGTGGTTCCCCTCTCGTACCACCTCCCCCCAAAAGGAGTCGTCCCCGTGAATGTCGCCCGTGAATCGCTGCCCCTGCCGGACTACGCACCTGGGCTGACCGGCCTGGCCGAACGCGGCCTGTTGCCCGATGCGCTGCTGCGGCTGGGCATCCGCCGCCAGTGCGAACAGCGCTTGCGCGAGGAAAGCGCCGGCGGCGCGGAGGGGCAGTCGCAGCGCTTTGCCGAGCGCATCGCGGGGCTGTCGCGCAGCCCGCTGGCCCTGCACGTGGATGCCGCCAACCGCCAGCACTACGAAGTGCCGGCGGCGTTCTTCCAGGACTGCCTCGGCGCGCGCCTCAAGTACAGCAGCTGCTATTACCCCACCGGTACCGAAACGCTGGACCAGGCCGAGGAGGCGATGCTGGCGCTGTACGGCGAGCGCGCCCAGCTGGCCGACGGCCAGGACATCCTGGAACTGGGCTGCGGCTGGGGCTCGTTGACGCTGTGGATGGCCGAGCGCTACCCGGCCGCGCGCATCACCGCGGTGTCCAACTCCAACAGCCAGCGCGAATACATCATGGCCCAGTGCCGCGCGCGTGGGCTCGACAACGTGACCGTGCTGACCCGCGATGTGAACCAGCTGTCGTTGGACGATGGCAGCTTCGATCGCTGCATCTCCATCGAGATGTTCGAGCACCTGCGCAACTACGAACGGCTGCTGCAGCGCATCCAGCACTGGCTGCGCCCGGACGGCAAGCTGTTCGTGCACATCTTCGTGCATCGCACGCTGATGTATCCGTTCGAGACCGAGGGCGAGGACAACTGGATGGGGCGGCACTTCTTCACCGGCGGCCTGATGCCGTCGGCCGATACCCTGCTGTGCTTCCAGCAGCACCTGCACCTGCAGCAGCGCTGGTTGCTCGACGGGACCCATTACGAGCGCACCGCCAACCACTGGCTGGAGCGCCAGGACCAGAACCGCGACGCGGTGATGGCCGTGCTGCGTGCCGGCTACGGCGATGCGGCCGCAGCGCTGTGGTTCCAGCGCTGGCGCATGTTCTGGATGGCCTGTGCAGAGCTGTTCGGCTACCAGCAGGGCCAGCAGTGGATGGTTGCGCACTACCTGTTCGGTCGCTCCTGACCCCCTTCGAGGAAACCGCCATGTCCCTCCGTCGCCTGCTTCCCCTGCTTGCTGCCGGCATGCTGTTTGGCTGTGGTGGCAACACCCGCCCCATCCCGCCGGTGGCCCACGTCGATGTGCCACGCTTCATGGGCGACTGGTATGTGATCGCGCATATTCCCAGCCGCCCGGAACGCGAGGCCTTCGATGCGGTCGAGTCGTACCAGCTGCGCCCCGACGGCCGCATCCAGACCACCTTCCGCTACCGCAAGGGGAGCTTCCAGGCCCCGATCAAGACCATGCATCCGGTGGGCACCGTCAAGGAAGGCACCAACGGCGCCGAGTGGGGCATGCAGTTCGTCTGGCCGATCCAGGCCGAGTACGTGATCGTGTCCCTGGACGATGACTACCAGCAGACCATCGTCGGGCGCAGCAAGCGCGACTACATGTGGTTGATGGCACGCACCCCGAAGATCTCCGACCAGGACTACCAGAAGGCCATGACCCGCATCGCCGCGCTGGGTTACGACCTGTCGCAGGTGCGCCGCGTACCGCAATCGGCCGCAGGCGACCGATAGCCGCAACTGCGGCGCGGTTCTCAGGCCCTGAGAAGCCTCTGGGGGATACTGTGCCTATGGCGTCACCCCGTGGCGTGTCCGTCCTGACGCGGGCATGTCGTGGGGGAATGCTGCAGTGACAGGCAGGTCTCGTGGGTCCAGGGAAGGCGGCTGGCGCGGCAACGCGCGGTGGGCGGACAGAGGGCGGCGACGTGGCGGACAAGTACTGCGATCTGGTCATGAAGGGCGGTATCACCAGCGGCATCGTGTATCCCAATGCGGTGTTGTCGCTGGCCCGCGACTACCGGTTCAAGAACATCGGCGGAACGTCGGCTGGCGCGATTGCCGCCGCAGTGGCGGCCGCGGCGGCGTTCGGCGACCGCCGCCGCCACGCGGGTGAACCGGTGCAGGCAGAGGTCGGCTTCGCGGGGCTGGCCGACGTATCGGCGCAGCTGTCGCGGCGCGGCTTCATCTACAGCCTGTTCCAGCCTGCGCGCGGGGCGCATACCGCGTATCGCCTGCTGGTGACGCTGGCCGGCAAGTCCAGCCTGCCGCGCAAGATCGCCTGCCTGCTGGCGGCGGTGTTCGCCATCGCGCCACTGGAACTGCTGGCCGCGCTGGCGCTGCTGCTCGGCATCGGGTGGCTGGCCGCCGGCAGCCAGGGCATGTGGGCCACGCTGCTGCCCTCGCTGCTGTGCGCCTATGGGGCCGGCGTGCTGGCCTCGGCGCTGCGCGTGGCACGCGTGGCGCGGCGCAACCTGCTGGGACTGTGTTCGGGTGCCACGCAGCCTGATGCTACAGCGCCGGCCCTGACCGACTGGCTGCATGCGCGCCTGCAGGCCCTGTCCGGGCAGCCGCTGGCGCAACCGCTCACGTTCGGCGACCTGCACCGCGCGCCGCGCTATCCCGGCGAACCCGCCGGTTCGCAGTCGATCAGCCTGCAGATGATCACCACCTGCGTGTCGCACACCGAGCCACGCACGTTGCCGTTCAACGGCGCGCACTTCTGGTTCCGGCGCGAGGAGTTCATGCAGCTGTTCCCGGCCAGCGTGGTCGAGTGGCTGGTGGCACAGGCCGGCGCGCCGCAGCGGGTGGAGGGCGTTGATTACTACCGTCTGGTGGATGGGGAGCAGTTGCCGGTGCTGGTTGCCACGCGCATGAGCCTGAGCTTCCCGCTGCTGATCAGCGCGGTGCCGCTGCATGAGCCGGCGCGGCGCGAGCGGCGCTGTGAATCGGCCGACGAGGCGCAGCCGCCACGCGACAACCGCAACGTTGCCGACAGCACGGAGGGCCTGACCAGTGCGGGCCAGGGCGAGGGGTCGGTGATCGCGGCGTTCCGCGTGTGCTGGTTCTCCGATGGGGGTATCAGCAGCAACTTCCCGATCCACCTGTTCGACGCCGCGCTGCCGCGCTGGCCGACGTTCGGCATCAATCTGGTGTACCCACGCCATCCCGACGCCGCGCAGCCCGGCGACGATGCGGAAGCTGCGGTCGACGCCGCCGTGTTCCTGCCTACCGAGAATCGCCAGGGCTGGCAGCGCAGCTACCAGCCGATAGCGCGGCCGTTGGCGGCGGCCGAAATGTCCGGCTTCCTGTTCTCCATCGTGTCGACGATGCAGAACTGGCGCGATGTGTTGCAGGCGCGCGCGCCGGGGTACCGCGACCGCATCGTGCACGTCACGCTGCAGGGCGACGAGGGCGGCATGAACCTGGACATGCCGCAGGCGGTGCTCAGCCGCATCGCCGCCAAGGGCAGCGTGGCCGGCGAGCGCTTCGGTGATTTCTCGTTCGCCAACCACTACTGGATCCGCTGGCGCAACCTGGCCTCCGCCTACCAGCGCTATACGCTGGAAGTAGCGCGCACCGATGACCCGGCCCAGCGCGTGGCCGGGTGGCGGGACGCGTACGAAACCGTGGCCCGCGGCGAACCGCCCGCGCCCTCGTACCGGCTGGGTTCGGAGGACAAGCGGCGTGCATCGCAGCAGCTGTGGCGGCTGATGGTGGAGCAGGGGCAGGCATGGGAGGATCTCGGCCCGGACCTCACCGAAGGCGCGCCGCGCCCCCTGCCGCAGATGAAGGTGACGCCGAGCTATTGACCGCAGAGCGGTCAAGAGCCGGTAGTGCCGGCCGCTGGCCGGCTCCAGGCATTGCTCCACCACCCGCCGCAATGCCGGCCGCTCGCACCACGCGCCGCAATGCCCGCCGCTCGCACCACGCACCGCAATGCCGGCCGCTGGCCGGCTCCAGGCACCACGCACCGTGATGCCAGCCGCTCGCACCAGCACCGTAGTGCCGGCCGCTGGCCGGCTCCTCGCACCACGCACCGTGATGCCGGCCGCTGGCCGGCTCCTCGCACCACGCACCGTGATGCCGGCCGCTCGCACCAGCACCGTAGTGCCGGCCGCTGGCCGGCTCCTCGCACCACGCACCGT
>NZ_DAMCID010000002.1:0-22308 GCF_032099025.1 Stenotrophomonas sp. | reverse complement strand
GAGCCGGCCAGCGGCCGGCACTACCGGGCAATCGATTATTGCCTGGAGCCGGCCAGCGGCCGGCACTACCGGGCAATCGATTATTGCCTGGAGCCGGCCAGCGGCCGGCACTACCGTCAGGCGCGCCCGGGCAGCTGCGCGAACGCGCGCTGCATGCAGTCCTCGCGCGGGCAGACCCGGCAGCCGGGGCCGATCGACACCGAGTTGCCCGGGCTCTGGATGTCCAGCCCGCGCGAATAGCTCAGCCGCTCGGCATGCTGCAGGTCGCAGCCCAGTGCCACCGCGAAGGTCTTGCGCGGCTGGCCATGCCCGACCGGGCCGCTGCTGACCTGGCGCGCCAGCCAGAAGTGGCGGCGCCCGTCGGGCATGCGCGCGGTCTGGGTCAACACCCGGCCGGGCTGGTTGAAGGCCTCGTACACGATCCACAGCGGGCACGAGCCGCCCACCTGCGAGAAGTGGAAGTCGGTGGCCGAATGCCGCTTGGACACATTGCCGGCGCGGTCCACCCGGATGAAGAAGAACGGCAGCCCTGGCGCACTGCGCCGAGCCAGCGTGCTGAGCCGGTGGCAGACCGCCTCGAAACCCACCCCGAAGCGGTGCGCCAGCGCGTCGATGTCGTAGGCGCTGTGCTCGGCCGCGCGCAGGAACTGCGCATACGGCATCACCAGCGCCCCGGCGAAGTAGTTGGACATGCCGATCCGCGCCTGCGCGATCTGCTCGGGCTGGTGGAAGCCGGCCCGCGCGATCACCGCGTCGATCTGTTCGGCATAGCCCAGCAGCGCCAGCTCGGCGGCCATCTGGAAGGCCTGCTGGCCCGGTTCCAGGTAGTCGGGCAGCCACAGCGTGCGGCTGCCGCCGTCGTACACGCGCTTCTCGCGCCCGGCCTGCAGCGGCGCCACTTCCACCAGCACGCCGTGGCGGTCGGCCAGCAGCTGGCGCAGGCGAGGCGCCACGTGCCCGGCCACCAGCCCCCATTCGCCGAACAGCTGCTCGGCCAGGTCGTCCAGCTCTGGAATGTGGTTGTGCATGCGGTTGAAGAAGTCGCGCACCTGGTCGCCGGCCGGCAGCGCCTGCCCGGCCTGCGGGTCGCCCAGCTGGAACTCCAGCGCGGCGGCGTGTTCGCGCAGCAGCAGGTGGCGGCGGTGCAGGTCGAGCAGGGCGCGGCTGATCTGCGGCAGGTTGCCCGCCATCGCCCGCAGCTCGGTGCTGCTCACGTCGTCCAGGCCCAGGTCGCGCAGGGTCTCGCCCAGCGCCTCCTGCAGCGCGCCGGGCTCATCGACATCGAACAGGTCGGTAACGTCGCCCAACACCTCGCGCAGCTTCTGCTGCACCGCCGGGGTCAGGGGGCGCTTGTTGCGCTCGATCTGGTTCAGGTAACTCGCCGACAGCCCCAGCGCCCGGGCGAGGTCCGCCTGGCTGTAGCCGCGTTGTTCGCGCAGCTTCAGCAGGCGCAGGCCGATCTGGCGTTGATGCAGCTGGCTATTCACAGAATTAACAGAAATCGTTGCGGGCGTTGGCCAGATTAAGCGTATGCAGGCCGGAAATCGAGCGTTTGGCTGTGAATAATGCCAATAACTTATCGACCCGCCGGGATTGTCATGACTGTTGCAGCGCCCCGTATCCGCATGTTGATCGACGGCCAGTTCGTCGAATCGGCCAGCTCGCACTGGCAGAACGTGGTCAATCCGGCCACCCAGGACGTCCTGGCCCAGGTGCCGTTCGCCACCGTCGGCGAAGTCGATGCCGCCGTCGCCTCGGCCAAGGAAGCCTTCAAGACCTGGCGGAAGACGCCCATCGGCACCCGCGCGCGCATCTTCCTGAAGTACCAGCAGCTGATCCGCGAACACATGGGCGAGCTGGCCCACATCCTCAGCGCCGAGCAGGGCAAGACCGTGCCCGATGCCGAAGGCGACGTGTTCCGCGGCCTGGAAGTGGTCGAACACGCGGCGGCGATCGGCAATCTGCAGCTGGGCGAGCTGGCCAACAACGTGGCCAACGGCGTGGACACCTACACCTTGCTGCAGCCGCTGGGCGTGTGCGCCGGCATCACCCCGTTCAACTTCCCGGCGATGATCCCGCTGTGGATGTTCCCGATGGCCATCGCCACCGGCAACACCTTCATCCTCAAGCCGTCCGAACAGGACCCGATGGTCACCATGCGCTTGGTCGAACTGGCGCTGGAAGCAGGCATTCCCAAGGGCGTGCTCAACGTCGTGCACGGCGGCGAAGAAGTGGTCAACGCGATCTGCGACCACCCGGACATCAAGGCCGTGTCGTTCGTCGGTTCCACCCGTGTCGGCACGCATGTGTACAACCGCGCCTCGCTGGCAGGCAAGCGCGTGCAGTGCATGATGGGCGCCAAGAACCACGCCGTGGTGCTGCCGGACGCCAACAAGGAACAGAGCCTCAACGCCATGGTGGGTGCCGCCTTCGGCGCGGCCGGGCAGCGCTGCATGGCCGCCTCCACCCTGGTGCTGGTGGGCGAGGCGCGCGAGTGGGTGCCGGACCTGGTGGCCAAGGCCAAAACGCTGAAGGTCAGCGCCGGCAGCGTGACCGGCACCGACGTCGGCCCGGTGATTTCCTGCGCCGCCCGCGAGCGCGTCGAAAGCCTGATCGCCTCGGGCGTGGAGCAGGGCGCCAAGCTGGTGCTCGACGGTCGCAACCCGCAGGTGGATGGCTTCGAAAAGGGCAACTTCGTTGGCCCGACCATCTTCGACGGCGTCACCCCGGGCATGCGCATCTACGACGAAGAAATCTTCGGGCCGGTGCTGGTCATCCTGGAAGCGGAGACGCTGGATGACGCCATCGATCTGATCAACAGCAACCCCAACGGCAACGGCACGGCGCTGTTCACCCAGTCCGGTGCGGCGGCTCGCCGTTTCCAGGAAGAGATCGACGTCGGCCAGGTCGGCATCAACGTGCCGATTCCGGTGCCGGTGCCGCTGTTCTCGTTCACCGGTTCGCGCGCCTCCAAGCTCGGCGACCTGGGTCCGTACGGCAAGCAGGTGGTGATGTTCTACACCCAGACCAAGACCATCACCGCGCGCTGGTTCGACGACGAAACGCTGGGTCATGGCGTCAACACCACGATCAGCCTGAAGTAAGTGACTGCAGGGAATTTTTTATGAGCAACTCGATGACGACGGAACTCGAAGAAGCGCAGCAGGCCTATAGAGAGGCGGCGCGCGACTTCGCCCAGGCCGAACTGGCGCCGCACGCCGCGCGATGGGATGCGGAGGGCATCTTTCCGCGCGAGGCGATCGCCAAGGCAGGGGAACTCGGGTTCTGTGGCCTGTACATGGACCCCGACGTCGGTGGCAGCGGCCTGAGCCGTCTGGACGCCGCCGTCGTCATCGAGGAGCTCGCCAATGTGGATCCGTCCACCGCGGCCTACATCAGCATCCACAACATGGCCTCGTGGATGGTCTCCACCTGGGGCCAGGACGCGTTGCGGGCCGCGTGGGGCAGCGATCTGTCGTCGGGCAGCAAGCTGGCCTCGTACTGCCTGACCGAGCCGGGTGCAGGCTCCGACGCCGCCTCGCTGAAGACCAGCGCGGTGCGCGACGGCGACCATTACGTCCTGAACGGGTCCAAGGCCTTCATCTCCGGCGCCGGTGCCACCGAGCTGCTGGTGGTGATGGCGCGTACCGGCGGCCCCGGTGCCGGCGGCATCAGCGCGCTGGCCGTGCCGGCGGACCTGGCCGGCATCAGCTACGGCCGCAAGGAAGAGAAGATGGGCTGGAACAGCCAGCCCACCCGCGGCATCACCTTCGAAAACGTCCGTGTGCCGGTGGCCAACCTGCTGGGCGACGAAGGTGGTGGTTTCAAGCTGGCCATGAAGGGCCTGGATGGCGGCCGCATCAACATCGCCGCCTGCTCGCTGGGTGCAGCGCAGGGCGCACTGGATGCAGCACGCCGCTACATGGGCGAGCGCCGCCAGTTCGGCAAGGCGCTGTCGGAATTCCAGGCGCTGCAGTTCAAGCTGGCCGACATGGTCACCCAGCTGGTAGCCGCGCGGCAGATGGTGCATACCGCCGCGCGCAAGCTCGATGCCGGTGCCAGCGACGCCAACGTGTGGTGCGCGATGGCCAAGCGCTTCGCCACCGACGCGGGCTTCCAGGTCTGCAACGAAGCACTGCAGATCCATGGCGGCTACGGCTACATCCGCGAATACCCGATCGAACGCCTGCTGCGCGACAGCCGCGTTCACCAGATCCTGGAGGGCACCAACGAGATCATGCGTGTGATCGTCGCCCGCCACCTGCTCAACACCGATGAGGAACTGCGATGATGGATTGGCGCAAGCACGAACATGTGGGCCTGAAGGTCGAGGCCGATGGCCATGTCGCGGTGGTGACGCTGGACAACCCGCCCGCGCACACCTGGACCGTGCACAGTCTGTCCGCCCTGCGCGATCTGGTGGGGGCACTCAACGCTGACCGCGACATCTACGCGCTGGTGATCACCGGCGGCGGCGAGAAGTTCTTCTCGGCCGGTGCCGATCTGAAGCAGTTCGCGTCCGGCGACAAGGCCGCCGCCCGCGAAGCCGCGCGCCGCTTCGGTGAAGCCTTCGAAGCGCTGTCCGGCTTCCGTGGCGTGTCCATCGCCGCGATCAACGGCTACGCCATGGGCGGCGGGCTGGAATGCGCCCTCGCCTGCGACCTGCGCATCATCGAAGAACATGCCCAGGTGGCACTGCCGGAGGCCACCGTTGGCCTGCTGCCGTGCGCCGGTGGCACCCAGAACCTGCCGCGTCTGGTCGGCGAAGGCTGGGCCAAGCGGATGATCCTGCTCGGCGAGCGCATCGACGCCGACACCGCCGTGCGCATCGGCCTGGCCGAGGAGAAGGTCGGCAAGGGAGAGGCCAAGGCGCTGGCGCTGGAGTGGGCACACAAGGCCGGCAAGCAGAGCCCGACCAGCATCGCCGCCTGCAAGACGCTGGTGCAGGCCACCCGCACCGGCACCCACGCGGCCGCACTGGTCAGCGAGCGCGAAGCCTTCGTCGACCTGTTCGACAGCGCCGACCAGGCCGAAGGCGTGAACGCCTTCCTGGAAAAGCGCGCCGCACAGTGGAAGAACGCATGAGCACGCCGCTCGCCAGCGACGACGCCCCGGTACTGTTCGAGGAGCGGGCGGCCGCCAACGGCATGCGCATCGGCATTGCCACGCTCAACGCGCCGCGCACCCTCAACGGCTTCTCGCTGCCCATGGCGCACCTGCTGCGTGAGCGGCTGGACGCGTGGGCGAGCGATGACGGCATCGCGCTGGTGGTGCTGCAGGGCGCAGGCGAAAAGGCGTTCTGCGCCGGCGGCGACCTGCACAGCCTGTACCAGAGCATGCGCGCGTACCGCGACGCCGGCCGCAGCGACATCCGCGACAACGCCTATGCGGCCGAGTTCTTCGACGTGGAATACCGCGTCGACTACGCCATCCATACCTATCCCAAGCCGATCCTGTGCTGGGGCCACGGCATCGTCATGGGCGGCGGCATCGGCCTGATGTCCGGCGCCAGCCACCGCGTGGTCAGCGAGCGCTCGAAACTGGCCTTCCCGGAAATCACCGTGGGCCTGTTCCCCGACGTGGGCGGCAGCTGGTTGCTGCCGCGCGTGCCGGGCAAGGGCGGCCTGTTCCTGGCGCTGACCGGCGCGCCGCTCAATGCCGGTGATGCGATCTACGCGGGCCTGGCCGATATCCATATCGCCGAGGCGCAGCGCGAGGCGGTGTTCAACGCCCTGGCCGCCGTGCACTGGGGCGAGGATGCCAAGCGCAACCACGACCAGCTCGACGCGCTGCTGCAACAGCACGCCAGCGATGCCGCCACCGGCCCGCTGCTGCGCAATGCGGCCACCGTGGATGCGCTGTGCAGCGGCGACGACGTCGGCGCCATCGTCGAGGCCATTGCCGCACTGCAGACCGAGGATCCGTGGCTGACCAACGCGCAGGCCACGCTGGCCGCCGGCGCGCCCGGCTCGGCACGGCTGGCCTTCGAGCTGCAGCGCAAGGCAGAAGGTGCTTCGCTTGCCGAGGTCTATCGGCTCGAGTACATCGCGGCCCTGCACGCGGCTGCCCACGGCGATTTCGCCGAAGGCATCCGCGCGCTGCTGATCGACAAGGACCGCACCCCGCACTGGCAGCCGCGCACGCTGGCCGAAGCCACCGCGGCCTGGGCAGACACCTTCTTCGTTTCGCCCTGGTCCGACGCCGCGCATCCGCTGGCCGACCTGGGTGCCACCGTCCCTGAAAGGAGCCACGCATGAGCCGTATTGCATTCATCGGGTTGGGCAACATGGGTGGCCCGATGGCCGCCAACCTGGCCAAGGCCGGTCACGCAGTCCGCGTGTTCGACCTCGTGCCTGCCGCCGTGCAGGCCGCCGTTGACGCTGGCGCCACCGCCGCCACCTCGGCGCTGGATACGCTGACCGATGCCGAGATCGTCATCTCGATGCTGCCCGCGAGCCGCCACGTGGAAGGCGTCTACCTCGGTGACGATGGCCTGCTCGGGGATATCCCGGGGGGCGCGCTGATCATCGACTGCAGCACCATTGCCCCCGCCACCGCACGCAAGGTCGCCGAAGCGGCGGCTGCGCGTGGGCTGCAGATGCTGGACGCGCCCGTCTCCGGCGGCACGGCGGGCGCACAGGCCGGCACGCTGACCTTCATCGTGGGCGGTGAATCCGATGCGCTGGAGCGCGCCCGTCCGCTGCTGCAGGCCATGGGCAAGAACATCTTCCACGTGGGTGCCAGCGGTGCCGGCCAGGTGGCCAAGCTGTGCAACAACATGGCGCTGGGCGTGATCATGGCAGTGACGGGTGAATCCATCGCACTGGGCGTGGCCCACGGTCTGGATCCGAAGGTGCTGTCGCAGATGATGGCGGTGAGCACCGGGCGCAGCTGGGCCACCGAAGTGTGCAACCCGTGGCCGGGCGTGCTGGAAAACGCGCCGGCTTCGCGCGGCTACAGCGGCGGCTTCGGCAGCGACCTCATGCTCAAGGACATGGGCCTGGCCGTGGAAGCGGCGATGAGCGTGGGTGCCTCGATCCCGCTGGGCGAACTGGCGCGCAACCTGTACTCGATGAACCACCAGGCAGGTCGCGGCAAGCTGGACTTCTCCAGCGTGGTGCAGCTGGTAACGCCCGAAAAGTAACCGGAATGCGGGCCATGCCCGCAACAACCCGAATGCGTCCCGGAAACGGGATCCACCGCGGTGGGATGGGCGGATGCACGGTTCAAGGACCGGCATCCGCCCATTTTTTGTTACACGATGGTCAGCGTCACGTCGATGTTGCCGCGCGTGGCATTCGAATACGGGCACACGATGTGCGCCTTCTGCACCAGCTCTTCCACCTGCTCGCGCGGCAGGCCCGGCACGCTGATCTGCAGCTCTGCCTCGATGCCGAAGCCGGTCGGAATCTGGCCGATGCCCACCTTGCCGGTGATGCTGGTTTCAGCCGGCAGCGCAACCTTGGCCTGGCCGGCCACGAACTTCAGCGCGCCCAGGAAGCAGGCCGAGTAACCGGCAGCGAACAGCTGCTCCGGGTTGGTGCCCGGGCCGCCAGCGCCGCCCAGCTCGCGCGGGGTGGAGAGCTGCA
This sequence comes from Stenotrophomonas sp., assembly GCF_032099025.1. Taxonomy (GTDB): domain Bacteria; phylum Pseudomonadota; class Gammaproteobacteria; order Xanthomonadales; family Xanthomonadaceae; genus Stenotrophomonas. Next base: position 14,719 of record NZ_DAMCID010000002.1, on the reverse strand, counting down.
CGTCCAGCACGTTGTCCGACGAGGTGGCGTGGCCTTCGCGGCCACCGGTAGCGGTGGCGGTGGCGGTGTACAGAACCTTTTCAATCGACATGGGAATCTCCTGGCTGTGAACGGGATGGACCGGTTGGTGAGGTGTACTGTGCGCCGTCTGGGCGGACGTGTGGCAACATAACGTCCAGAAAACTTGATCTGGAGTCCGGAATGGTCGACCGCCTGCAATCCCTGTTGGGCCGCTTCGCGGTCAATGCCGAAGTCTTCCACGCCGGCGCGCTGTGCGGCATCAACGACCTGCCCGCCGACGGCGAGCGCGGCCAACTGCACCTGATCCGCGACGGCCAGGTACGCGTGGAGCACCCCGACGGCAGCGTGCTCGAGATCACCCAACCCAGTGTCCTGGTGTATCCACGTCCGCTGGCGCATCGCTTCGTCACGGACGCGGAGGAGGGGGCCGACTTCGCCTGCGCCCATCTGCAGTTCGAAGGCGGCGGCAACAACCCCGTCGCCGCCGCGCTGCCGCCGGTGATCTGCCTGCCGCTGGACACGCTGTACGGCGGCCAGCCGATCCTGTCGGTGCTGTTCGACGAAGCCTTCGCCCAGCGCTGCGGCCGCCAGGCGCTGCTCGACCGCCTGTTCGAAGTGGTGATGATCCAGATCCTGCGCGCGCTGATGGAAAGCGGCCAGCTGCGCGTGGGCCTGCTCGCCGGCATGGCGCACCCGCGCCTGCGCCACGCGCTGGTGGCCATGCACGAGGAGCCGGCACAGGAGTGGACCCTCGAATCGCTGGCACAACGCGCCGGCATGTCGCGCAGCGCCTTCGCCGACAGCTTCCGCGACACCATCGGCAGCACGCCCGGCCACTACCTGCAGGGCTGGCGTACCCGTCTGGTGCAACAGGCGCTACGCAAGGGCCAACCGCTCAAGCGCATCGCCGTGGATGTGGGATACGGCAGCGAGGCCGCGCTGTCGCGCGCGTTCAAGTCGCAGACAGGCCAGTCGCCGCGGCAGTGGAAGCAGGCATCGGCGCAGTAGCGCCGTTGCGTTGCCGCCATCGGCAGACAAGGAGCGACCGACCAATGCGAAGACCAGAATATTCCGATCGAGTTCTGGGACCCCTTCGCGGCCAGGTTCGCATTGTGATCGCTACAGTGCCGCCTCTTCATAGGTTGAGAGGGAGCTGGCAATGTTCATGCGCTTTGCGACATTCATGCTGTGGCTGGCGGGTGCAGCGCTGTCGCACCACGCTGCCGCGTCGAATGATCTGACCGGGGAGACCGCTGTCGTACATACGCTCTCGCTTCACGTGTCGGTGGGGGGCGAGGAGGTGATGGCACCGGTGTTCCAGATGACGTCGGCCGCTGCGGCGGAGCTGTTCATCGGGTCCAGCGAACAGGATGGCTACACCCTTGTGGTGGATATGTTGGCGCCTGCCGGTTCGGGAGTGTCCGATGGAGCGGGGGCGCAGTTTGTGCTCTGGCGCGGCGTGCCTGACAAGGGGGTGCGGCTGCTTGATCAGGTGATGGTGCTCGGCGAGAAGCGCAAAAGGAAGGCAGGGGAAAACGTCCTTTACTCTCCCGGTGCCGGACAGCCTGTCGTACTTACCGTGGTGTCGCACGCGATGCAGACGGTTGCTCTCACGCAGTCGAACGCCCAGGCGCCGTGTAAGGAGGCTGGGGAAGCAGCGACACCTGCCCTCAGATCGTCCACTCCCGATCCGTCGTAAACATGATCGTCAGCCACCGGTCGGTCGATTCCTCGCCCAGTGCCTCACCAATCTCGTCGCGCAGCTGGTCCCATTCGACCAGCGGGCGCGGCGCGTCATCGGCGGGCACCACGAAGAACAGTTCGATCTGCTCGCCGCGCCCCACCTTGGCCACGTAGCTGCGGTGCTCCAGGAAGCCATGCTTGGCCACGATGGCGCGCGCGACTTCGTCCACGTGCGACTGCAGGTCCACGGGCGTGATCAGCAGGATGTCCGACAACGCCCGGCGCACGGTGCCGAGCGGGGCGACCACCACGAACGCGCAGACCACCAGCAGGATGGCCGGATCGATGTACGGCACGATCCACGCCCAAGGCGTACCGCGCAGCAGCCAGCCACCGCCGAAGCCGATCAGGTAGGCGCCCGACATCGCCGTGGCCACCATCCAGTTCTTCGCATCCAGGCCGACAAAATCCGAGCCGATGCTGCGGTTGGCACGGCGGATGAACAACGTCATCGCCGCTTCGCCGATGAGCGACAGCACCGCGAACACAATGGCCGGGCCCAAGGCGATCTCGCGGCCGCCGGACATCAGCGCGTTCACGGCGTTCACCGCCGCATAGAGCGCCGCGCCGATCATCAGCGTGCCGCTCACGCCCAGCACAATGGGTTCCAGGTGCCAGAAGCCCATCGTGAAGCGCTGGTTCAAGCGTGACTGCAGCGCGTCCACGTTGGTCGACAGGCTGATCAACCGCACTACCAGCAACGACAGCCACGTCATCACCACGTCGATCAGGCCGTAGATGCCATCGAAGATGATCAGCGAGGAGTTGGCGTACAGGCCGAATGCCACGGCACCGAGCGCCACCGCGAGCGAGGCGGCAATCGACAGACGCAGCACGCCTTGTTCGGTGGCGGGGTCGAACAGGGCGGGCCTTACGCTGCGCATGGGGGTGTGGAGCAGGAAGAGGTAAGCCCCATTGTGCCTGCGCAGCGCTGCCTGCGGCGTGACAAGTAGTTGATCTCACGGAGAAAGACACTTGTATATACGCCCTGAACCCGCAACTTCCTCGTGTAATGCGTGCTGGACGTCAATGGTTTGACGCAGGTATCGTGCACGCGTGGTGCGTCGCCAGGGGAAGGGCGGGCGCACCGATGCGGCCACCGCATCGCCGGCGTCATGATCGCCGCGCAGAATGGATACCCGACATCTGAGGTGTGCCGCTCATGGCCGGCCACCCGCAAGGAGAAGCGAACGATGCATGTAGTGAACCCAATTTCCGGCCTCCGTCGCGGCCTGTACCGCAACGGGCGTTGGAGCATTCTGGCCCTGAGTCTCGCCCTGGCCGCCTGCCAGGCGCCCAGCTCCGAGGCCGTCACGCTCGGCGGTCCCGTGGCAGCCAGCAGCCCGGATGCGCAGGCGTCGGCCCCCGCCGCTGCAGTGCAGCCGGCTGCGACGGCCGCCGAGGCACCGTCAGCCCAGACGGGCAAGCACGAACTGTCTGCTGCGGACCTTGCCATGGAGGCAGAGGACATGGGGCCGCGCACCCCGGACGAGTCCTACCGCAAGGCCAACCTTCGCCCGAAGTACATCGCGTGCGTGAAGGCCAGCAATGCGGTGACCCGGGCGCTGCAGGCGTGTGGTGACGAGGAGTTCGCCTGGCAGGACCGCCGCCTCGTCGCCGCAGTCAGCAAGATCGCCGACGGTCCCGATGGCAAAGTCAAGGACGATCTGATGGACGAGCAGGCGGCGTACATGAGTGACACCAACCGCTACTGCAGCGCGAACCCGGACGAAGACGGCCAGGGCCAGATGCTGGACGCGCAGTCGTGCCGGATCAACCGTACCGCCAATCGCGCTGACCAGCTCGAAGCGCTCATCTCGAAGTAATCCCCCCCCGCAACGGAGTGTAGGCAATGGATGTTGTTACCCAGGCAAAGCAGGCGATGGACAACTGGCACCGTGGCCAGACGTCGGCCCACTATGAAACCGGCGGTCGCGGCCCGGGCCATGTGTCCACCGGGCAGGGCGATCACGGCGGCGTGTCGTACGGCAGCTACCAGTACGCCACCAACGTGGGCGGTGCCGCCGAGTACGTGCGTGCGTCGCGCTACGCCAGTGAGTTCACCGGCCTGCAGCCCGGCACCGCGGCATTTACCGAGCGCTGGAAGGAAGTGGCCGCGGCCCATCCGACCGCCTTTGCCCAGGACCAGCACGACTTCATCCAGCACAAGTACTACGACGTCCAGATGGACCGTCTGAAGGCGGTCGGCGTGGACCTGTCCGACCGCGGTCCCGCCGTGCAGGACGCACTGTGGAGCACCTCGGTGCAGTACCGCGGCATGACCCGCTCGGTGTTCCACAACGGTCTCAAGGCGGCCTATGGCGAGAACTTCAATCTTGCCGACCTGACCGACGAACAGATCGTGCGCGCGGCGCAGGATTACAAGCACGACAACGTGCAGCGGCATTTTGAAAGCTCCCCGGCCCTGTGGGATTCCCTGCGCGATCGCGCCACCAACGAGAAGACCTCGCTGGTTGGGCTGGCCCGCTACGACCAGGTCAACCGCAACCCCGAGGCCTATCAGGGCAAGGATTACCAGCAGGCCTTCGGCGAGCCCGAACCCCGCCAGCAGGGACGGCGGCAGAGCAGCGCCGCGCCGATGGCCGACGGCATGCTGACGCCGGGCGAGCGCGGCACCGAAGTGGAGGCGCTGCAGAACAAGCTGATCCAGGCCGGCTATACCGGCAAGGACGGCCAGCCGCTGACGGCCGACAAGCACTACGGCCCCAATACCGAGCATGCGGTGCGCGAGTTCCAGCAGGCCAATGGCCTGACGGTGGATGGCAAGGCGGGTGCAAACACGTTGGGCGCGCTGGCGGCCGTGGCGAGCCAGCAAGGGCCGCAGGCGGCAGCGGCTGCCGCACCGGTCGTGCCCACCGCACCGACCCAGGCAGCGCCGACGCAGGCGCCAGCGACGCAGGCTGCCCCGACCGCGCCCACGCGCGACGCGGCCACCCCTGCCACCGCCACTGCCACCGACCTGACCAGTGGCGAGCGGATCCGGGTCGTCGAGCCCTTCGGCAATGGCACGTCAAACCGCACCATCGCGCACGGCACCAGTGGTGAGGACGCCTTCCGCGAGATGAAGATCCACCACCCCAATGCCAACCGCGAAGCGGTGCGTACCGGCAATGCAGCATTGGCCGACCGTCATTCGGAGATGGTGGAAGGGGAACTGGAGACGGTCCGCAATCGCGACGACCGCAATGGCATTCCGCTGGTGCACAAGGATCTGATCCTGACCAACCCGCGCGGTGATCGCGAGATCATGATCCCCGCCCCGGTCGCGGGCTACGCGGAAGTCAGGTCGGATGCCTGGAACTCGATCGGCATCTACAGCAAGCCCGCCGGCCACCCCGACCGCGAACTGGTCGGCCAGGTGCTGCACGGCGCACGCGGCACCACCCCGTACAAGACCGGCGACTACGTGGAATACGGTGCGCCGCTGATCCGCCAGTCCGACGCCGGCACCCCCGGCGCGGTGCATGCGCATATCGAGCTGGAGCCGGAGCAGTACCGCAAGTACCTGGGCGACATGCTCAATGATCGCCTCACGCTGACCCATCAGGCACCCAGCCGGACCCAGTCCGGACCGCCTGCGCAGGCGGCGATGGCCGACGGCGTGATGGTGCACGGCGAGCGTGGCGACGCGGTCAAGGCGATGCAGACCAAGCTCGCGGGGCTGGGTTACCAGGGCGCCGACGGCAAGCCGCTGTCCACCACCGGCTACTTCGGCGACGACACCCGCGCGGCAGTGACGAAGTTCCAGGAAGAGCACGGCCTGAAGAACGACGGCAAGGCTGGGGAGAAGACCCTCGGCCAGCTGGAGGCGAGCGTGGCAGCCACGCGAAATGCACCGGCCCACGCAGAGCCCAGCATGCGTGACGCCTCGCATGTGGACAACGCCCGCTTCGAGCAGGCGCAGGGCAAGCTGCAGGCGATGGAACAGCAGCGCACGCAGAGCGGCATGAAGCCGTTGTTTGCCGACGCCGAGCAGCTCGATCGCGCCGCCGGCCAGCTGGTGGTGGCCACCAAGGCCTCCGGCATGCAGCAGATCGATACGGTCGTTGCCCGCCTCGACGGCTCGGGTGTGTTCGCAGTGCAGGGCAACGTGGGCGACCCGGCGGCACGCCGTGCGTGCGTCGAGCACAGCCAGGCGATCTCGCAGACGGTGGAAAGCAGCACCCGCCAAGCAGACGACCTCAACACCCAGTCGCAGAACCAGAGCCAGCACCAGGAACGCGAGCAGACCCGCGCACGCGGGATGTAAGTGATGGAGTGCCGGTGGCGGTGCACAGGGTGCACGCCACCGGAGGGTTTGGGCGACCGCTCTACGTGTCCTGGACCGGATTGACGTGGATTTCGCGCGATGGCGCGCGCGTGCCGTCCAGGATCTCGTCTGCCTCGACCACGCTTGCCAAGAGCTCAGCAAAGAATGTGCTTTCCATCATCGGCCAGCAGGTCAGCGTTGACGTAGATCTGCGCAATGAGAAGATCACGGTCAAGGCAGCGGACGTGGTGCGGAAAACTGCGGGCCGCTGTCGACTGCCATGCTCGCGATAGCAATCTGGGGGACATGGACGACCTTGGCACGCTCAAGTTTTTTCGAGTTCGGATCCGTCATTAAGTTGGCTCCCTTCTTGGCGGCCGGGATGGCTGCATATTCAGGAACACTATGGGCGGCGGTACACGGGTAAAGAAAGGGAGAGCACGAAATGGCAAATCTTAGAAAACTTTTTCCGGGACATTACGAGCCTGTAGACGGCGACCTTAAGCTGCTATGGGAGAGAGGCGTGTTCGTAGTGGATGCGAACCTTCTGCTTCAGCTATATGCGCTCCCCGATAAGACACGGTCCGAGACACTCTCCGTATTGAAACAGCTGAAGGATCGGTTGTGGATGCCCTATCAAGTTGCCCTGGAATTCCAAAGAAATCGCACAAAATCGATCGGTCAGGCGCGTGATCGAACCGCAAAAGTGATCGAGCCGCTGGAAGGTGCCCTCCTGCAGTTTGAGAGTCTGGTCACAGCCGTTCAGCTCGACAAGCGTGGGCTCGAAGCTGCTTCCAAGAACATGGCAGAACTCGCCTCTCTAGGCAGGTCAATCATCGCCGATGCGCAGGGAGCACTCAGTGGCCAAGTGGACATGGTTGGGGTAGATCCAGTTCGCGATGCTGTGGATGATCTGTATGGCGACAACATAGGTACACCGCCGTCGCAGCAGCAGCTGGATGACTGGTATGCAGATGCCCAGAAGCGTTACAAAGACAGGATGGGCCCCGGATTTGAAGACGCGGATAAGAAAAATCCAACTTTTAGGCATGCGGGTACCGTCTATAACAGGTTGTACGGCGACTACGTCATTTGGCGCCAAGTCATCGAGTATTTGGCCGAAAAAGACGAAGTCAAGGATTTGATTATTCTGACGCAAGACCGAAAGCCAGATTGGTGGCAAAAGAATAACCAACGACTCATCGGGCCACATCCTGAGCTGTGTGCGGAGATGCTATCGCACGCGAAGCTCGAGAGATTCTGGATGTATGACCTCGAAGAGTTTCTGCAAGCAGCGCCGAAGCACCTATCGGTTACAGTTTCTGAAACGACCTTGATTGATGTCGCTGACGCCAACGCAGAAGTCAAGCCCGTGCGGTCGGTTTGGTCCCCTCGGCCTACGAAATACACGCCGCGTGATCTAGGAAAGGTGCTGGACCTGCTAGGTTCCAGCAGCGCTGAGAATGACGAAAGCTTTGTTTCTGGATATCGAACACTGGCTAGTGGGGTCGCTGTTGGGGACATAGTCATGCTTGTAGGTACTGCGCATGACTTCACAAAGGAGCTGAGCGGGAAGCTCATCAACGCGGTTGAGTTTCTCGACCTCTTCATCGACCCGCAGGTAATTCATGTTCATCTCCTAACAAGAAACAACAATGAGACTAGGTTCCAGACTCTGGCTGTCCGGAAAATCGATAGCTTCCTCAGAGGCGCGATGCCGAAAATAGCTTTCAACGTTCAGATTGTCAGAATGAGCCGGGATATGAAGCATCTGAAGTTCGGGGGCGGTTTTGAGTAGTCAATGTCATCTGCCCCGTTCCAGCTCTAAGGATGGTCTGAACAATTCTGCGCGAAATATGATGGTAGTGCCGGCCGCTGGCCGGCAAGCTTGAGGTCCATCAGATCACGTTGAAGGATCCTCCATGCAGCTGACATTCGGAGATGCCGAAGGCCTGGGCCAGCGCAGGAAGACGCGCCGCGAGCTGTTCCTCAACGAGATGGATCAGGTGGTTCCTTGGAAGCGACTGCTGGCGTTGATCGAGCCGCACTACCCGATTGCAGACCGGCGAGGCCGTCAGCCGTATCCGTTGGCAACCATGCTGCGCATCCATTTCCTGCAGCAGTGGTACGCGTTGAGCGATCCGTCGATGGAAGAAGCGCTGTATGACACGGCGGTGATGCGCCGATTTGCCGGCATCAACAGCCTGGACCGCATTCCTGACGAGACCACGATCCTCAATTTCCGCCGGTTGCTGGAGACCCATGGACTGGGCGCGAAGATGCTGGAGGCGGTCAATGCCCACCTGCAGCATCAGGGTCTGAGCCTGCGTGCGGGCACGATCGTGGATGCCACGATCATTCATGCGCCCAGCTCGACCAAGAATGCCGACAAGGCGCGTGATCCGGAAATGCACCAGACCAAGAAGGGCAACCAGTGGTACTTCGGCATGAAGGCGCACATCGGCGTGGATGAGTTTTCCGGCCTTGTACACCACGTGAAATGCACGGCTGCCAATGTAGGCGATGTCACAGTCACGCACGAACTTCTGCACGGCAGGGAGGACTGCGTGCTGGGCGACAGCGGCTATACCGGTGCGGACTCGCGACCAGAGTTACAGGACTCCAAGGCCGCCTTCTTGATTGCGAAGAAGCGGGGCAAGGTAAAGGCGATCAAGAACGCACGGGATCGCCGGCAGCACGAGCGATGGGAGAGTTGTAAAGCCAGCATGCGCGCGAAGGTGGAGCACCCCTTCCGGGTCGTCAAACGCCAGTTTGGCTACACCAAGGTGCGCTACCGTGGCCTGGCCAAGAACAGCGCGCAGGTGCTGACGCTGTTTGCATTGTCCAACCTGTGGATGACCCGCCGGCAGTTCGTGCCGACCCAGGGATAGATCCGCCTGGAGGTGCCCAACGGCACCTTCAAAACCTCATTTTCACCAAAATCTTCCGCTCAGGCAAGGCGCGGACACGCTCGGCTTACGAATTCAGCGCTGCGGACGATCTGCTCAGACCATCCCTAGGCAGATCGGCGGAACGAACTACATAAGGCAGATACGCGCTTAACAAACACGCTGGCGTCCAAAAAGTAATTTGGATACGTTTTTTTTAGCTGCTCAATACTTCCTCCGGCAACCAGCACCGCGTCGATTGGTTCGCCGCGAGCTGTCCGCTCCTCGGCCTTTTCGTAAGCATCTGTCGCTTGATCAAGCTCCCGCTCGGGAAAGGATTGGATAGATAGGTCAAAATGCTCCGTATTGAGCACGACGAGGTGATAGGCCGCGATTCCGCGTCCTCCTCGCTGAATCTTATCTGCTGCGATGCTGAAGCCCCGCAGCCTCCGTATCACATTGAGCTCGGCCTCAACATGCGACAGCTGGGCGAGTATGTCGATGAGAGGCATCCCTCTGTACGCAGCGGGTAGCGGCTGAGCTTCAGTGAACGCAAACGCGGCGCTAGTAAGTTGGAAGAATTCCTTCCACATCGGCGTCGGCTTTCCAGCCTTGATGGCTGAGTTTGCGAAGGTGTCGACAGTCTCAACAGCCGTCGCCCAAGCGTGTTGGACCTTGGTCCTCAGTTGCAGCTCGACGTGCAAACCTTCATACGCCGGTGCCCGTGGATTCTGGTAGCGATACACCAGGTGAATGCTTCTGTAGCCATCCGCCTTCGGCTCCTGCACATAGTCGTGCACGGTCCGCAGTTCATGGGGAAACCGTTCCGCCTCAAGGTATGACCTGCTGATCGCCCTGAGCATCGATGTTGAAGGAACGACAGCTCGGAGTCCAGCAATGTCCTGCATTCTCGCTAGCGACATCTGGTCGAAGCGTTGGAGCTTCTGAATGATAGAGGGAAGACGCTTCAGGCGCTGACCCACAGGGGCTGATTTGGCGTCCATTCCCAGGCTCTTGAGCTTGTGGCGAAGGGTGGCCTGGAACGTGTTGAGCGGGTACGCATGCGCGGCTCGCCAGTTTGAAATCACAGGGATCGCGGCCACCACCTTATCGATGTTCATTGGTGACTGCCTCAGGGCGTCACCAGCTCGCTCGACCTGCTTCCGACTGTGCTCAGGCTTAACAAACCCCATTTGCGTCCTTCCTTGATGGCTACTGGCATCTTAACCCGGCGCGCGCACTCATCTCCCCGCCACGCCTGCGCACTTCTTGGGGTGCCTTTTCCGCACTCTCTGCAGCACGGCCCAGCCCCCGCCCTGTATGGGTCTTTGCCAGCCTTCAGGGGCCGACCGGCCCTGCGGTTCCCTGCGCGAGAGGGGGGCGGACCTTCCCTTGCCTGAGCCGGCGCCCCAAAAAAAACGGATGGCCACGGGAAAAAGGCAATCAGGCAATCGATACGCCGGATGCGTGCGGCAAGTGATTGATTGTAATGGATATGTGGCGATTGCTTTTGGGGTCAATTTTGAGCAATTTCGGAAAGGGGAATTTGCAATGTCATTGATTCATAAGGAAATTATTTCAGGCCCGGGTTGCCTTACCGAAAAGCAATCAGGTTGCTTGGATGTTGCCTTATTATTGCCATTGATATAGGTGCATAAGTTATTGTATTTAAAGTAATTTGTTGGACTTGGTGAGGGGCGGTTGCAAAAATTGCTCGTTCCCCGTGGTCATCGGTTCTTTTCCTTTTAAACGGGCGGGGACGCGCCGGCGTCCACTGTGGTCGCTCTCTCGCTCGCCCCGGCGCCTCCCTGCAACGCCGTCAGGACGATCACCAGCTTTGTCGCAGTCGTTGCGATGGCCAGCCGTATCCTCTCCGCCTATGACGCTGCCCGACGACTTCGAATGGACGACCCCGCATGGCGCCCTCGGCCCGGACACTTTGCTCGAGCATCGTGGCGTCGCTGTCGTCCAGATGCATCACGGCATCGATGGGGTATGGCGACCGACCTTGGGGCGCTACAAGTTCCCTGCAGACGGGCTGCGGGTGTGTACCGGCTACGATCAGGGCCGCAGCGGGGCCGATACCAGGGTGTGTCGGCACCAGGTACAACTACGTGCGGACGTGGACAAGATTGTCCAGTGGCGGGAGGCGGTGCGGGGCAACCGCTTGCTGAAGGAATCGTTGCTGCATCCGTTTCCATAGGCGCGTTTACCTAGGGAGCGCGCAAGCCGCATATGGGGGTCAGATCGAGCCGTCGAAGAGGTCTCGGACACGGTTCAATCTCATGTTGATCACGTCTGAAAGAGCCTGCCCCCGTCTGGTGACGGGAACGACCGATTCTGCAACGGGCAGCATAAGTTCCAGTGCCTCCAACTCTAAACGCCCATCCTTGACGCCTGTGGTCGTGGCAACGCACTCCATCAGCGACCCTCGTATGGTGTAGTGGATCGCCAAGAGCACGGTGAGAGCGGAACTGTGCTTTTTCCCGAAGATTGCAGACACGTTGTTTTGCAGTGATTCAATCTCGGCCGCATGGGGGGCGGTGTTTAGGAACTTGCTACGCAGCTCATACGATATGGGGGTAAGAACGATGCCGCCTGGCACGCGTTTATCAAGCTCCAACTCCATGGGTTTAGACCGGGCGTCACTAAGCGCGCGAGCCAAACCTTCAACCGAGACCATGATCTTCTCGGCAAGCTCGGCGTTGCGTTTGAACCTGATTTCCTGCTGCCACCTGTTGACCCCCCACGCTGCCGCGCAAGCGGCAATCAGCGCAGCCCATCCCTGCATCATGGTGCCGGTAGATGACCAGTCAACGGGATACCCAGCGGTGGCCTTGGCGTATCCAAGGCCTGCACCCACGAGCACGCCCAATGCACCCGCCAATAGCGTCTGGCCGTAGGGCTTCCTAAGCATGCTGTTGATCTCCCTTGGGTTCGGTTGGGCGATGGAGAGATTCGGGCCGCAGCTGCGTGTATCGCTTCAGCTCATTCCAAGAGCTATGAAGGGTGACGGCGGCGACTTCGGGGATATCGTAGCCCTGTTCAAACAGTCACGACGTGGCTTCGTGGCGAAGGTCGTGAAAGCACAGATCGACAATGCCCAGGTCACTGCAGGCGCGGGTGAATGAGGTGCCTACGGATTTCGAGTTGAAAGGGAAGATGCGGTCGTCGCCCTCGATCCGCGGCTGGCGTTGCACCAGCGCCCAAGCGTCCCCGAGCAGCGGGAAGGTACGGTGGTTACCGATCTTGCTGCGTGGGTGCTTGGCATCCCTGAGCATCGCCGTGCGGTTCTTCGTATCGAGGTCGAACCACTGCAGCCGGGTGATCTCGCTCTCGCGCTTCGCCGTCAGGATGGCGAAGGTGATGATGTCGCTCATAGGGATCACCGAGCGCCAGGCTGCGGCCGTGTAGTGTTCGTGCAGTCGCTGTAGCTCGTCCGCAGTAGGGCGCCGGTCGCGTTGCTTGGACTTTCCCACCAGCTTGAACAGCCGCAGGACGGGCCGTGCCTCTGCGACCGGGTCCGTCGCCAACTTCACGCCTTTCATTGGCCCGGCGAGCTTGAGCAGCTCCGAGACGAAGCCCAGCTCTACGTTCATGGTCGCCGGCGCGCAAGGGGGGATAATGTGCGCCTTCGCATTCATGTGGTTGCCTTGCACGCGACGGCGCGCATTCTCGATCACATCGGTGGCCGTTAGGTTCCGGGCCACGATGGTGCCTAAACCCTCACGGATGCGGTTGAGGTTGCCTACTTGGTTAGCCCCAGCGCCTTCACAGAGGCCAGTTCATTGGTCCGCCAGTGGATCAGCTGATCGATGGTCAGGTTCTCACCGGGTGTTCCACCACGCGCCTCGTAGTCAGCCTGTTCGCGCTCGATGCGCTCGGCCCAAGTCTTGGCGGCGGTCTTGGTTGGGAAAGTGCGGTATTGGTCTTTGTGGCCCTTACGGCGCACCATTGCGCGCCACCGGCCGTTGCGGTTCTGAAGCGTTGCCATCGTTGTGCCATCCCGTGTTGTGCCAATCCAACGCTGGCACAAAAATGGCACATCTGCTTGGGAAAAACCGGGCGAAACCGGGATAAATCGGGTGCATCTGTGCGTCCTCTATGCTCTTAAGTGTATGAAAACATTGAAAACTGATCAGATCCGCCTTTGCGTTGCCCCGATGATGGACTGGACGGACCGCCATTGCCGCGTGTTCCACCGGTTGCTGGCCCCGGGCGCACGGCTGTACACGGAGATGGTGCACGCCAACGCCGTGATCCACGGCGACCGCGCGCGCCTGCTGGGCTTCGACGGCAGCGAACACCCGCTCGCCCTGCAGCTGGGCGGCAGCGATCCCGCGCTCCTGGCGCAGGCCGCGCGCATCGCCCAGGACTGGGGCTACGACGAGGTCAACCTCAACTGCGGCTGCCCCTCCGACCGGGTCCAGGCGGGGCGCTTCGGTGCCTGCCTGATGCGCGAACCGGCCCTGGTGGCCGAGTGCGTGGCGGCCATGGTGGAGGCCGTGGATATCCCGGTCACGGTGAAATGCCGCTTGGGCGTGGATGAAGACAACGACTACGAAAACTTCGTGAACTTCGTCGATCAATCGGCCAACGCCGGAAGCGCGATGTTCATCGTGCACGCGCGCAATGCCTGGCTGAAGGGCCTGTCGCCGAAGGAAAACCGCGAGGTGCCGCCGCTCCGCTACGAGTGGGCACACCGCCTCAAGGCGGACCGCCCGCAGCTGCAGATCGTGCTCAACGGCGGCCTGGCCACGGTGGACGCCGCGCAGGCGCAGTTGCCCGCGCTGGACGGGGTGATGCTGGGCCGCGCGGCCTACCACGACCCCTACGTGCTGCATCAGCTCGAGGCCGCGCAGACCGGTGCGGCGTTGCAGCCGCGCGAGGCCCTGCTGCGCGCCATGCGCCCCTACATCGAGGCCCAGCTGGCCCGCGGTCTTGCGCTCAAGCACATCACCCGCCACCTGCTCGGCCTGTTCCACGGGCAACCGGGTGGCCGCGCGTTCCGCCAGGTGCTGAGCGAGGGCGCCCACCGCCCGGGTGCTGACTGGGGCCTGATCGAGCAGGCGCTCACCATCACCCGCGACCAGGCAGAGCGCGTCGCAGCGTGAGGCCCGTCACAGTCGGTGCTTGACATCGCGGCGGAAGTAGCCGTCAATGTTCACCTAGATGAACGAAGCGAGGCGTCGGTCATAAAAGTTCAGACCGGATTCACTGCGTAAAACCAAGAATTTGCAAAAGATTCGTAAAGCGCCGGCCCAGGCTGGCGGTTGCCGATTCACAACTTTTGAACGTTTTGACGCGCTCCGCTAGGATCAGACCGATGTTCTCCGTGACCCGCCACCGCCGTCTTGCCTTTGCCGCCCTGCTGGCGACAGGCGCTGTTGCTGCCGCAGGCAGTGCCAGCGCACAGGCCCCCCAGCCGGATCCGGCCCGGGCCGAAAGCATGGCGCGCAACGTCAGGGGGGCCCCCCAGGAGCGCTCGCTGTCCGACGCCGTGCGCCGGGTCCAGCGGACCACCGGTGGACACATCCTCGGCGCCGAGCGGGTCCCGTTCGACGGGCGGGACATCAACCGGGTGAAGTACATGGATGACCGGGGTCGCGTCCGCTACATGGACGACCCGGCCCCGCCGCGTTCACAGCCCCGCCCGCCGCGTTCGGATATGTCATCACTACGCGGCGATAACCCCTGAACGGGGATAGTTGTCCGCAGTCATCTGTTAGCCACTGGCCCACGGCCACACCCACAACACTAGGGAGAGTTCATGCGTATCCTTCTGGGCGAAGAGGAA
>NZ_DAMCID010000001.1:497702-522370 GCF_032099025.1 Stenotrophomonas sp. | reverse complement strand
CGCGGTCGCTGTCGGAGTTGGTGGCGTTGGCCGACTGCACCGACAGTTCACGGATGCGCTGCAGGTTGTTGCCGATTTCAACCATCGCGCCTTCGGCGGTCTGGGCCAGCGAGATGCCGTCGTTGGCGTTGCGCACGGCAACGTCCAGGCCGCGGATCTGGGTGCTGAAGCGCTCGGAGATGGCCAGTCCGGCGGCATCGTCCTTGGCGCTGTTGATGCGCAGGCCCGAGGACAGGCGCTGGATGGTGGTAGCCAGGCTGGAACCGCTGGTCGACAGATTGCGCTGTGCGTTCAGCGACATCACATTGGTGTTGATGACTTGTGCCATTTCCGTGCTCCTGGGTACGAAGGTGATGCGGTTTGGTTGGGGTGCCTCGGGGGAGGCAGTGGGCGATGTGCCCTGGTTGAAATCATTAACGACACCCCGGCGGGAACCTTTAGGCCCGGACGTGCGTTTTTTCGTTTGTCAACAAAAAACCCCGCTTTCGCGGGGTTCTTCGTTACACACCCACCGCAGGCATCAACCCTGCAGGAGGCTCATCACGCTCGACGGCGACTGGTTGGCCTGGGCCAGCATCGCGGTGCCGGCCTGCTGCAGGATCTGCGTGCGGGTCAGTTCGGCGGTTTCCTTGGCGTAGTCGGTGTCGCGGATACGGCTGCGCGACGCGGACAGGTTTTCCGAGGTCGTGTTCAGGTTGGCGATGGTGGAGGTGAAGCGGTTCTGGATCGCACCCATGTCGGCGCGCGAGGAGTTCACCGACTTCAGGGCATCGTCAACGATCGACAGTGCCTTCTGCGCACCGGCCACCGAGGAGATGTCCACGCCGCTGACGGTGTCACGGGCGTCGGCATCAGCGTCGGCCAGGCCGGCCATGGCCATGGTCAGGCCGGCGGCGTCAGTGGTGGCGGCAGTGAACTCGAAATCCTTGCCCGACTTCAGCGAGGTCAGTTCCAGCTTGCCATCCTTGTCCAGCGAGGCATACACGCCGCTCTGGTCCATCTTGTCGTTGATCGCGTTGACCAGCTTCTTGCTGACGTCGGCGGCCTTGTCGCCCACGGCGACGTCCACGGCATCAATGGCGATGCCGTTGATTTCCATGTCGCTGACGGTGCCCTTGGCGGTAGCGGTGCCGGTGATCGGCGCAGCGGTCGAGGTCTGCTTGGCGGCGTACAGGCCATTGCCCAGCTCCGAGGTGCTGGCGTTGACGATGCTGTTGATGCCGATGGTCTGGCCCGAATCGGCGCCGATCTGGAACAGGGCGCCGGAGAACGAGCCGTCCAGCAGCTTGGTGCCGTTGAAGTTGGTCTGGCGGGAGACGCGGTCGATTTCCGAGGTCAGCTGCTTGACTTCGGCATTCAGCGCCTCGCGGTCGCTGTCGGAGTTGGTCGCATTGGCCGACTGCACCGACAGCTCACGGATACGCTGCAGGTTGTTGCCGATTTCGACCATCGCGCCTTCGGCGGTCTGCGCCAGCGAAATGCCGTCGTTGGCATTGCGCACGGCCACGTCCAGGCCGCGGATCTGGGTGCTGAAGCGTTCGGAGATGGCCAGGCCGGCCGCGTCGTCCTTGGCGCTGTTGATGCGCAGGCCCGAGGACAGGCGCTGGATCGTGGTGGCCAGGCTGGAACCGCTGGTCGACAGATTGCGCTGAGCGTTCAGCGACATCACGTTGGTATTGATTACTTGTGCCATTTATCTCTTTCCTGTGGGCAAGTTCCGGCCACGGCGTGCACCCGGAGTTGACGCAGAGACCGCATCCGTGGCGGATGCAGCTGTTGCAGGAGAGATAACGGCGGTAATGCCGGAGGCTTGAGAAAAAAACGCGGAAAACATCACCCGGTGGGGGTGATGGTCGGGGGTTGCGCGCATCCGGAACGGCTCCGGAATGCGCGCAACAGCCTGCAATGCGGGGCGTTCGACGCCCGGCGTACGCGCTATGTCAGCGGATGGCGTTGAACAACGACATCTGCTGCATCTGGGTGAAAATGGTCTGCGCGGCCTGCAGGGAGATCTGCTCGAGCTGGTACTGGCCGATGGCTTCGGCGTAGTCCAGGTCGCGCATCGCGGACAATGTGGTCTTCAGGGTGACGCCGTTGGCATCGCGCAGCGCGCCGGCATCGTCGATGGCCTTCAACTGGGCACCGCCGGCCGCACGCGCGTCGATGAACTTCTCCGAGGCGCGGGCGACGTCGCGGATGCCGGACTGCAGGATGTTCTGCTGGCGGGCCACGGACGTCGGGTCGTCGGCGGCGTTGTCGAGGGCGGTGATCATGCCGTCGAGCGTGGCAAAGATGTCGCGTGCGTCGGCCGTGCCGATGCCGAAGCTGTCGCCGGTCTTGGGTTCGCCCTCGATCCGCATGGAAACGCCGGCGAAGGTGATGTCATCGCCGGCCTTGAACACACCGGTCTTGACCACCGTATTGCTGGCATCCACCACTTCGTAGGCATCCGTGCCGGTGAAGCGCAGGGTGTAGCTGGCGCCGTCCCAGTTGCCCGAGGCCGGGTCGCGGCCGAAGGTGGTGAGCACGCCGGTGCCGGTGTTGGTGGTGGCGGCGCTGCCGTCCAGGGTGCCGTCGCCGGTGCGGATGCGCAGGAAGATCTCGCTGCCGGGCAGGGCGTCCTTGACGAAGGTGTCCGGTGCCACTTCCACCTGGCGCTGGGTCTGGTCGCCGTTGTAGGTGACCACGCCATTGCTGAGCTTGAACGGCGCATCGGCGTCGTCAGTGCCGCCGAACAGGTAACGGCCGGTGCCGTCGGTGCTGTTGGCCAGCGACAGCAGGCCGTCACGCACGCTTTTCAGCTCGGAGGCGATCGACTTCAGGTCGGCCGCGGACAGGGCCGGGTTGTTGGCCTGGATGGTCAGCTCGGTGATGTGGGCCATCATGTCGCCGGCCTGGGCCAACGCGTTTTCCTGCAGGCCCAGACGGTTCTGCACCACGTCGCCATTGCGGGCGAAGCGGTCCAGCTCGGCCACGGCGCGGTCCAGCCCCACGGCGGTACCGGCCGCGACCGGGTCGTCCTTGGCGCTCACCAGCTTCTTGCCCGTGGCCAGCTGCTGTTCGAGGTGGTTCATCTTGCTCTGCTTGGCCATCATCATCGAGATGGACTGGTTGAACATCATCCCGGTCGAGATTCGGTTGTTCATCGCGAAACGGCTCCGAGGATGGTCTGGAACATGGTGTCGGCAGTGGAGATCAGCTGCGACGCGGCCTGGTAGGCCTGCTGCAGCTTGAGCATGTCGGCGGCTTCCTCGTCGAGGTTCACCCCGGACACCGAGTCGCGCGAGGCCTGCGCCTGGTCGGTGATGACCTGCTGGGCCTGCAGCGAGTAGTCGGCCCCACGCGCGGCCGAGCCGACCAGGGTGGTCAGGCCGCCCAGTGCGCCGTTGAGGGTGACGGTACCGGCGTTGAAGGTCTTGGCGTCCTCCACCTTCGCCAGCAGCAGGGCATTGGTGTTGTCGCTGGAGCCGGCCGGGGTGGGGCTGATGTTGAAGCTGTCGCCGAGCTTGGGCGCACCATCCAGCACGAAGCTCCAGCCGTTGGCGCTGATGGTCTGGCCGGCCGTGTAGGTGAACGGCCCGGTGCCATCGACGGTGTACTCGGTGGCGCTGGTGAACACGATCGCGGCCGGATTGCGCAGGTTCGCATTGGCGTAGTCGGTCACCGCCACGCCGCTGACCTTGCCGGTGCCGGTGTTGGTGAGACCGGCGGCGGCCTTGACGGGAGCGGCGGCGGCGATGCGCGAGGTGTCGGTGATGGCCACTGCCAGCGTGCCGGCCACGCCGGCGGTCGGCTGCAGCAGGAAGCGGTCGTTCTGCGCCGGGGCGCCGGACATCACCAGCGACACGCCGTTGAGGACCAGCGGATCGGCCGCGGTGCCGGTGCCGGTCATCGGCACCGCAGCGCCGGTATCGGCACGGGTCGCCTGCCAGGTGCCGGCGTCGAACTTGAGCACGATGTTCTGGCCATCCAGCTTGGACAGGTCGCCGAAGCTGGCGCTGAAGCTGGCCGACCCGGTGTTGCCGGTATTGCCGGTCACGCGCGGGCTGCCGTAGCTGAAGAAGTCCGCGCCCATGTTGCCGTACAGATCAACGCCCTGGTGATGGGTCTCGTTGAAGCTGCTGGCCAGGCCCACGGCGAGCTTGCCCAGCTCGGCCTGGGTCGGGGTGAGCACGGTGGTGCGGAATTCGAGCAGGCCGCCGATCTGGCCGCCCAGGCTCTTCGGGTCCAGGGTGATCTTCTGGCCCTGGGTTTCCATCGCCAGCTGCAGCCGTTCGGGCTGGTAGGGGTCGGTGACGGTGGTGACCTTGCTGGCGGTGGTGCCCACCACCACGGCCTGGCCGCCGGCGGTATAGACGTTCATGAAGCCGCCGTCCTGGATCACCGCGGTGCCGCCGGTGTAGCCGATCAGGTTGGCCACCAGCTGGTCGCGGCGGTCAAGCAGGTCGGGCGCGGCAGTATTCGCGTTGCTGCCGATGGCGCCGTTGAGCTGGGCGATCTCGGCCGCCAGGCGGTTCACTTCCGAGGCGCCGGCGATCAGGCCGTTGTTGACCTCGCCGTTGAGCGTGTTGAGGCTTTCATTGAGCTGCTTGAAGCGGCTGGCCAGCGTGCCGGCGTTGTCGAGCAGGTTCTGCCGGTCGGCGGTGCCCGAGGCGTTGGACGACAGGCCGCTGACCGAATCGAAGAAGTTCGACCACACGCCCGATACATTGGTGGCGGTATCGGAGAACAGCGAATCCACGCGATCGGCCAGGGTGGACAGCTGCTTCAGGCGTGCCAGTTCGCCGCTGCTGTCGAGCAGGCGCGAAATCGCCAGCTGGTCGGCCACGCGGCGCACGTCGGTGATGCGGGTGCCGTTGCCGATGTCGCCATACCCCAGGTTCTGTGGGGTGGCGGTGGCGAAGTCCACCTTCTGCCGGCTGTAGCCGGGCGTATTGATGTTGGCGACGTTATGGCTGGTGGTCGCCAGGGCCCGCTGGAAGGCGAGCAGGGCGCTGGTGCCGGTGGAAAGTACGGACATGGGTTACCTCAACGACGGATTGCCCCCAGCCCGGCAGGGCTGGCGGTGCTGGCAAAAGTGCGTCCCAGGCGCTGGCTGGCATCGCCCACGGCGGCGATAGCGCGCTCGATGGTCGGGCCGCCGGCGATCGCGGCGATCTTGGCCGCGTAGCTGGGGTCGGTGGCGTAGCCGGCTTTCTGCAGGCCCTGCGCGAAGCCGCGGACATCGCCGCCGGCCTGCAGCGCGTTCTGATAGCGCGGGCTGTTCTTGAGCAGCTTCACATAGTCGGCAAAGCTGTCGCTGACCGAGGTGTAGGCGCGGAAGCTGGCGGTTTCGTTGCGGCGCACGCCATCGACGTACTCATGGGTGCCGGTGGTGGCGCGCTCGCCGCTCCAGCCGCTGGCCTTGATCCCGAACAGGTTGTGCGAGCTGCCGCCGCCATTGCGCTGGATGAGCTTGCGGCCCCAGCCGGTTTCCAGTGCGGCCTGGGCGACCAGCGCTTTGGCGTCCACACCCAGTTCGCGTGCGGCCTGCTGGGCGTGGCCCCAGATGCTGGCCACGAACCCTTCCGGGGTGTGCGGGCCGAGCTGGGCGGCGGCGGTGCTGCCGGCCAGCGTGTCCACCGCGGTCGGTGCCGCGGCGGAGGCGGTGGCGCCCACCTCCCGCCAGCGGTCATCGGCCATGGCCCAGTTCTGCGTGGACGGATCGGCGGCGGGCAGGGCACCGTAGGGATCGCTGCGGCCGATCGCCTCGTGCATCTGGCTGCTTTCGCGGCCGGCGATCAGGTCCAGCGCGCGTTCCATCGGCTGCAGGACGGCCGCGGGTTCACCGCCGCCCAGCTGCTGCAGCAGGTCCACTTCGCTCGGCGCGGCCGCCGGTGCGCTGCCGGTGGGCAGTGCGATCGGCGCTGCGGCCGGGGCATTGAGCCGGTAGGCACGCAGCGCGGCCGCCGGGTTGAGGCTGGTGTCGGTGGGCTTGGCGGTCTCGCCGTCGCCGCCGCCGAGCTGGCGCGAGATCATCACCGACAGACCCAGGCCGCGGCCACGGGTCATGGCTTCAGCGATCTTCTGGTCGTACATGTCGCGGAACATCGTGTTTTCGCCGGGCATGAGCGAGTCGCCGAAGCTGGCATCACGCATGCTCTTGACCAGCATCTGCGCGAACTGGCCTTCCAGCTGGCGCGCCACCTTGTCGACCTTGGCCGGGCTGTTGGCCTGGGCAGGGTTGAGCTCCAGGGACGGTTGGATGCGCATCAGATCACCTCGAGTTCGGCACTCAGCGCGCCGGCCTGCTTGAGGGCTTCCAGGATCGCGATCAGATCGCCCGGGGCCGCGCCGACCGCGTTTACCGCATGCACGATCTCGTCCAGCGTGGTGCCGCCGGTGAACTTGAACATGCGGCTGCCGTCGTTGGTGGCGGTGATGGTCGACTGCGGACTGGCCACGGTCTGCCCACCCGCAAACGCGTTGGGCTGGCTGACATTGGTGTTCTCGTTGATGGTCACCGTCAGCGAGCCATGCGAGATGGCGGCAGCGCCCACCCGCACCTGCGAGCCGATGACCACGGTGCCGGTACGTGCATTGACGACCACCTTGGCCGGCGCGGTGCCGGGGGTGAGTTCGAGGTTTTCGATGCGGGCCAGCAGGCCGATGCGGGCGCCGGGGTCGTTGGGCGACTGCACCGCCACCGTCACGCCGTCCACGGCGCGCGCCGCGCCTTCGCCGAATGCGCTGTTCAGTGCCGTCACCATCCGCGACACCGTGGTGAAGTCGTTCTTGTGCAGGTTCAGGGTGATTTCGCCGCCGGCGCTGAACACGTCGGGCAGGGCGCGCTCGACGGTGGCGCCGCCGGGAATGCGGCCCACGCTGGGCACGTTCACCGACACGCGCGAGCCGTCCTTGCCCTGCACGCCGAAGCCGCCGACCACCAGGTTGCCCTGGGCGATGGCGTAGACCTGGCCGTCGGCACCGCGCAGGGGCGCCATCAGCAGCGAACCGCCGCGCAGCGATACCGCGTTGCCGATGGAGGAGACGGTGATGTCGATCGGCTGGCCCGGCTTGGCGAACGGCGGCAGCTCGGCATGGATCGCCACGGCGGCCACATTCTTCAGCTGCGGGTTGACGTTGGCCGGCACGTTCACGCCCAGCTCGCCGAGCAGGTTCTTCAGGCTCTGTACGGTGAAGGGCGCCTGGCTGGTGCGGTCGCCGCTGCCATCCAGGCCCACCACCAGGCCGTAGCCGACCAGCGCGTTGCCGCGCACGCCGCCGACCTGGGCCAGGTCCTTGATGCGCTCTGCCGAAGCCGAAGACATGCAGAGCAGGGATGTAGCAATGACGTAGATCCACGCCCTGCGTGGATTCGCGGAAATCATCGAAAAAATGCTCTTCATATCAGCCTCAGAACGGCGTCAGCGCCGAGTTGAAGAAGCGGCTCAACCAGCCCATGGCATTGGACTGGGCGACGGGACCGCGGCCGCCGTAGACGATGCGTGCATCGGCCACGCGGCTGGAAGGAATGGTGTTGTCGGGGAAGATGTCCGCGGCGCGCACGATGCCCTGCACCTGCACCAGCTCGTCGCCCTGGTTCAGGCGCAGGTTCTTGGCGCCCTGCACGACCAGGTTGCCGTTGGGGAGGCGCTGCATCACCGTGACGGTCACGCTGCCCTGCAGGCGGTTGCTCTGCGCGCTGGTGCCCTTGCCGGTGAAGTCGCGGGTGCCGGCGGCGCTGGCACTGAGGATGTCCTTGCCGCCCAGCGTGACCGGTGCACCGAAGATGGTCGGCGAGCCGATGCTCACTTCCGATTCCTTGTTGGTGCTGGTGTTGGCGGTGGTCTGCGCGGTGGTGGATTCGGTCAGCGTGATGGTGAGCAGGTCACCCACATCGCGTGCGCGGCGGTCCGAGTACAGCTGCAGGCCGGGGCCGGCGGCGTAGATGGCACCGGCCGTGGCTGGCGCGCTCGGCGCAACCACGGGGACGATGGGCGCCATGGCCGGGTAGGGGCGCACGTCGCCAGCAATCACGCAGCCGCCGAGCAGGGCGATCACGGCACTGGCGAGCAGCAGGCGGAGGGTAGGGCGCAGAGGCGACATGGCAGGTTCCCGGTTCGGCCGATCAGACGTTGTTGTTGAGGTAGCCGAGCATGGAGTCGGTGGTGGAGATGGCCTTGGCGTTCATTTCGTAGGCGCGCTGGGTTTCGATCATCGACACCAGCTCTTCGACCACGTTGACGTTGCTGCCTTCCAGCGCGCCCTGCACCACGCTGCCCAGGCCGTTGAGGCCGGGGTTGCCGTTCTGGGCCGGGCCCGACGCAGTGGTTTCCAGGAACAGGTTCTCGCCGCGTGCCTGCAGGCCTGCCGGATTGACGAAGTCGGTCAGGGTCAGTGCGCCGATCTCGACCGACGCGGCGTCGTCGGCCATCTTCACGCTGATGGTGCCGTCGGTGCCGATGGTGAGCGACTGCGCGCCTTCCGGAATCTGGATGCCCGGCTGTACCGGGTAGCCGCTGTTGGTAACCAGCTCGCCATCCTGGTTGCGCTGGAAGGAACCGTCGCGGGTGTAGGCCGACGAACCGTCGGGCATCTGCACTTCGAAGAAGCCGCGGCCGTTGACCATCACGTCCAGGGCGCGACCGGTCTGCTGCTGGCTGCCCTGTTCGAAATTCTTGGAGGTCGCCACCACGCGCACGCCGGTACCCAACTGCAGGCCGCTGGGCAGCTGCGTCTGCGCCGACGAGGAACCGCCGGGCTGGCGCACCTGCTGGTACAGCAGGTCTTCGAAGCTGGCACGGTCCTGCTTGAAGCCGGTGGTGTTGGTGTTGGCGAGGTTGTTGGACACCACCGACATGCGCGTCTGCTGCGCATCCAGTCCGGTCTTTGCGATCCACAATGCCTGGTTCATGGCGTTGTTCCTGTATTGGTGCGGGTGGCCACCTGGCGGGGCCGTTGTCTTGGCTCATGCATGGCGCGTGCCAGAACCGCGCCGGAATTACGTCGCGGCCCCGGATCAGCTGCCCAGGCGCAGCAGGGAATTGGCGCTGCGGGCGTTTTCGTCGCCGTGCTTGATCACCTTCACCTGCATTTCGTACTGGCGCTGCAGCTGGATCATCTGCACCAGCGCCCCGGCGGCGTCCACGTTGCTTCCTTCCAGCTGGCCGCTTTCAAGCGACTTGCCCTGGGCCTGCACGAAGGGCTGCTGCGGATCGGTGTTGCGCATCAGGCCGTCCAGCCCGCGTTCCAGCCGCGCATCCTCGGCCTGCACCACGCGGATGCGGCCGATCACGGCCATGGTCTGCGGACCTTCGCCCTGCGGGATGATCGAGATGGTGCCGTCATTGCCGATGTCCATGGCCTGGTGCGGCGGCACCGCGATCGGGGCGCCGTTCTCGTCCAGCACCGGATGGCCGCCGGCGGTGACCAGCTGGCCATTGGGCGTGATCGAGAGCGATGCGCCGCGGGTGTAGGCTTCACCGCCACCGGTCGGCGCCTGCACCGCCAGCCAGTTGCCGGCCTGCAGCGACAGATCCAGCGCGTTGCCGGTGATGTGCTGCGCGCCCATGCGCCGGTTGAAGCCGGCGTCGACGTGCAGGGCATCCACGCGCGAGGCGTAGCCGGTGCCCTTGATCGGGAAGGCCTCGGTATTGGCGAGGGCTTCCTTGAATCCGGGGGTATCGGTGTTGGCCAGGTTGTGCGACAGCGTGCCCTGCGCCTGCAGGGAGGCGCGTGCACCGGTCATCGCGACGTAGAGAGCCTTGTCCATCGTTGTGTTCCCGTGCTGCGGTCAGTGGCTCATCAACGGATGTTGATGATGGTCTGCGTGATCTGGTCCATCGTGGAGACCATCTGCGAGTTGGCCTGGAAGTTGCGCTGCGCGGTGATCATGTTGACCAGCTGCTCGGTCAGGTCGACGGTGGACGCTTCCAGCGAACCGGCCTGCACCTTGCCCAGGTTGGAGCTGTCCGGCGCACCGGTACGCGGGGTGCCGGAGCTGAAGGTTTCCACCCACAGGTTGTTGCCCTTGGCTTCCAGGCCCTGGGAGTTGTTGAAGGTGGTCAGTGCGACCTGGCCCAGCGGCTTGTCGTCGCCGTTGGTGTAGCGCGCGTAGACCACGCCTTCTTCGGACACGGTGATTTCATTGAGCTTGCCGGCAGCGTAGCCGTCCTGCTGGGTGTTGCGCAGGGCGAACTTCTCGCCGTACTGGGTGGAGCCCGTGACATCCAGGGTCATCGCCAGGGTGCCGGCGCCGGTGGTCGGGGTGAACGGGTCCATGACGATCTGGCCGTTGGCCGGGGCGGTGAGGGCGCCGGCGTCGTTGAAGGTCAGGGTGGAGGGCGTGCCTACCGCCTGGCCGTCGACATAGTTGTGGACCTGCCACTCGTTGGCGGTGGCGGTCTTGACGAAGTACGAGGTCTGGGTGTGGCTCACGCCCAGCGAGTCATACACGGTGATGCCGCCGGTGGACTGGTTGTAGCTGTTGGAATCGGTCGGGTCGAATGTCGCCAGCGTCGGCTGCTTGGCGTTGGCCGGCAGGGTGAACGCCACGTTGACCTTGCCGGTCTGCTTGGGCGGGCTGTCGGTGGTGAGCAGCTGCAGGTCGGTGAGGCGGCCGCTGTCGAAGCTGGTGCCGTCGGCGTTCGGCGCGAACACCTGCAGGCGCGCGCCCTGCGGGTTGGTCACGTAACCGGCCTGGTCGGTCTGGAAGTTGCCGGCGCGCGAGTATACGCGGGCACCGTTCATGCTCATGGTGAAGAAGCCCTCACCGGAGATGGCCATGTCCAGGCTGCGCCCGGTCTGCTCGTTGTTGCCCTGCGAGAACTGCTGGGCGACGTTGCTCAGGCGCACGCCCGAGCCGATGGCGTTCTTGGACAGGCCGTAGCTGGTGGCCGAGAACAGGTCGGCGAACTCGGCGCGCGATTCCTTGAAGCCGGTGGTGTTGACGTTGGCGATGTTGTTCGCGGTGACGTTCAGGTCGGCATTGGCGGCATTGATGCCGGACAGCGAGATGTTGAAGCCCATGGGGTTCTCCTTGGATGCGTGACGAAGTGACTCAGCTGACGCGCAGCACGTAGTCGATCGGGGCCGTGCCCAGGCCCTTGAGGTTGAGGTACAGGCCATCGGAACCGACGGTGACGCTTTCCACCGGGGCTTCGACGTAGGTGTTGATCTTGGTCTGGGCACCGGCGCTGTCGGTGTGGGTGGCGGCGATGGTGTAGCTGCCGGCGGCCATGCGGTTGCCGCTGGCATCCTTGCCGTCCCAGTTGAAGGTGACTTCGCCGGCTTCCTTGGCCTCGACGTTGAGCTGGGTGACCTTGACCCCGTTGGCATCGGTGATGTCGACGGTGACGTAGCCGGCGCCGGGCGCGGCGACCATGCCGGTGGTATCGCCCTCGGCTTCCAGCTGCCACTTGGTCGAGGGCACCAGCACGTCGTGACCCACCAGCGCGGCACCGCGCAGGACCTGGTCGCTGGACATGGATTCCTGGAAGCCCTTGACCGTGGTGTTGAGGTCGTTGATGCCCTGCACCTGGGACAGCTGCGCCATCTGCGCGACCATCTGGGTGTTGTCCATCGGCTTGAGCGGATCCTGGTGCTGCAGCTGCTCGGTCATCAGGCGCAGGAAATCGGCCTGGTCCAGGGTGTCCTTCTTCTTGGTGGTATCGCTGTTGGGCGCGTTCAGGCCCAAGGCGCTGTAGATGTCGGTGCTGCCGACGCCGCTGGTGGTGCTCATGACGGTATGTCCTGGGGAATGAGGGGTCAGCGACCCATGGTCAGGGTGGCCAGCGCCAGTTCCTTGGCGGTGGTGAGCATCTCCACGCCGGCCTGGTAATTGCGCGAGGTCGAAATGAGGTTGACCATCTGCGCGACCGGGTCCACGTCGGGCTGGTAGATGTAGCCGTCGCCGTCGGCCAGCGGATGGCCGGGCTCGTAGCGCTTGATCGGCGCGGCGTTGCTCTGGCTGATTTCCTTGACCTGGACGGTGGTGATGTTCGGGTCGGTGCGGCTGGTGACCGACTGGAAGATGGGCTCCAGCGGCTTGTACACGGCGTCGGCGGAGCCGGCGATGGTGTCGGCGTTGGACAGGTTGGAGGCCAGGGTGCTCATGCGCACGGACTGGGCCTGCAGCGCGGAGCCGGCAATATCGAAAATGGGCAGGTTGCTCATGGCTTATTGCCCCGTGATCGCGGTGAGCATGGAGCGCACCTTGGATTCGACGAAGCTCAGCGAGGCGCGGTATTCCAGCGCGGCGCGGCCATAGGCGGCCCGCTCGGCATCGGGATCGACGGTATTGCCGTCGATGCTCGGCTGCACGCCTTCCTTCGTGATCTGGAACGGGTTGAGCCCGCCGCCAATGGCGTAGTGCTGCTCACTGGTGGTCTTCATCAGGCCATTGCTGTCGGCCCCCTGGGCATTGCGCAGGGCGGCATCGAAGTCCAGGTCCTGGGCCTTGTACCCGGGGGTGTCGGCATTGCTCAGGTTGCTGGCAATCAGCTTCATCCGCTGCTCGCGCAACGGCATGGCCTGGGCATGGACACCCAGATAGTCGGAAATCAGGTTGGGCATGGCGCACTCCCACGGGACGATGTGTGGGGTGGTGCAAGGGCTGTGCCAGAAGCGAGCGCGTGCGCCCTGAGGGCGTAGATCCACGCCCTGCGTGGATGCTCTTCGTTACGGGGTCATGAACGCCTGATGGGCGACTTCGGCCGTCTCTAAACGCCGGACCGACGGCGGGCAGCCGTTGCCGCGTCGGCTTCGGACGCGTGTGCCGCGCGTCGCGCGGTGTCCACGCAACAGAATCATGCCCCGCAGACGCGGTTTGTCCCGGGCGCGTGGCGACGCGTTCATGGAAATGGCGCACGCCGGTCATGCGGCGCGGCGTGGACCTACGAATTGTTACGTGCGCAGGACGATCACGTAATCAAAAGCGGCCCCCAGCCCGGTCGGCGTGGGGCGTGGGGGTGGGGCGTAGATCCACGCCCTGCGTGGATGCTCTTGGCGCAGGACCGTGGATGCCTCTGGGGGGTCACGCCGCCTGCGCGACCTTCCGCAGCCGCTCCAGCACGAAATCGGCCAGTTCGTGGGGCGAATACTTGGCCACGAAGGCATTCGCACCCACCCGCTCGACCATGGCGTTGTTGAAGACGCCCGAGAGGGAGGTGTGCAGCAGCACGTACAGGCCGGCCAGGCCCGGGTGGCGGCGGATTTCCGTCGTCAGGGTGTAGCCGTCCATGGCCGGCATCTCGATGTCCGAGATGACCATGGCGTAACGCTCGGCCGGGTTTTCGCCGGCGGCGTGGATCTGCAGCAGGTGGTCCAGCGCCTGCTTGCCGTCCGAGAGCAGGGTCGCGCCCACCCCCAGCTGGTCCAGCACGCTGCGGATCTGCTGGCGGGCGACCCGCGAGTCGTCCACCACCAGCACCTGCAGCTGCGGGGCATCGCTGACCAGCGACAGCGCCATCGACGGGTCCAGCACCGCTTCGCCACGGACCTGGGCGATGTCGGCCAGCACGCTTTCCACGTCGATCACCTGGATCAGCTCGCCCTGGAAGCGGGTCACCGCGGTCAGGTAGCTCGACTCGGCACCCAGTTCCGGCGGCGGGTGGATGTCTTCCACCGCGATGTTGACGATGCGTTCGACCCCGCTCACCAGGAAGCCCTGGATCGACCGGTTGAACTCGGTCACCACCAGATAGCCCGGGGCCTTGTCGGCGTCGGGCTCACGTTCGGGGTGTCCAATGGCCAGGCCCAGGTCCAGTACCGGGACCGAGCGGCCCCGTACGTCGGCCACGCCGGCGAACTGGCTGGGCAGGCCCGGCACCTGGAACAGGTCTGGTCGGCGCAGGACTTCCTGCACCTTGAACACATTGACGCCAAAAAGCTGACGTCCGCCGAGGCGGAACAACAGCAGGGCGAGGCGGTTGTGGCCAGCCAGGCGCGTGCGCTGGTCGATGCGGTTGAGCAGGTCATGTGACATGGGGGTGGTATCGGCGCCGTCGGCGATCACTTGAGGGCCGCGCTGCCCGCCGGCTTCGGCACACCGCTTGCATGACGCTGCGCATGTGCCATGCCCCCGGAGCCGCCATGCGTATCCTGTTTATTGCCACCGCCCTAATCGCCGCGGTCGCGCTTGCGTCGCCGCCTGCCCAGGCGGCCGGCAGCTGGCAGCCCGTGGACAGCATCCGCACGGCGGCGCTGTCGACCCTGCCGGCTGGCAGCGAAGGCGACACCACCCTGGATTCGGCCCTGCGCCTGCCTGCGTGTGGCCAGGCGCTGCGCGCGCAGCCCACCGGTACCAGCACCGTCGAGGTGAGCTGCCCCGATGCCGGCGGCTGGCGCCTGTTCGTGCCGGTCAAGGTGCGCCGCAACCAGACCGTGCTCATCCTCAACCGCGGCGTTGCCGCTGGAGAAACGCTGGGGGTGGCCGATATCACCACCGCACAGCGCGACGTGGCCCGGATCGCCGGTGCCGCCCTGGCCGATCCGGCGGCGGCGGTCGGCCGGGTCGCCCGCCGTACCCTGAGCGCCGGCAGCCTGCTGTCGGCCAACGACCTGGTCGCCCAGCGGCTGGTCCGGCGGGGCGACAGTGTGGCGCTGGTCTCCCGTTTCGGCGGGGTGGAGGTCCGGGTGGCGGGCAAGGCCCTGGCTGACGCCGGTGAAAATGAACGCGTTTCGGTAGAGAATCTGTCGTCACGCAAGATAGTGCAGGGTACGGTGGCGGCCAGTGGCGACGTTTTTGTGACGCGCTGACCAAAATCACCCAAACCGCCCAAAAGACCCTAAAGATGGCGGTCCCCGTGCCGTTATCCCTTGTGAACCGCAACTCCAGGACAGACCCATGAGCCAGAAAATCGACGGCAACCTGCAGGCTACCGCCCATCTGCGCAGCATTGCGCCGGGGACCAAGCCCAGCGTCGGCACCGATGCCCCGGCGCGCCCCGTGGAAGCTGCCGACAGCCTCCGGCTGACCGGCGAAGCCACCAGCCTGCAGGCCCTGCAGCGCGAACTGAGCACGGCCCCGGCGATCGACGCCGGCCGCGTACAGGCCGTGCGCGAGTCGTTGCAGAACGGCACCTACAAGATCAACCCGGACGCGATCGCCTCGCGCATGCTTGAGCTGGACCAGCAGCTGCAGGGATGAAACTGGCGATGAGCGAGCCATTGCAGCGCCTCAGCGAGGCCTTGGACGTGGAACGCCAGGCCTTGGTCGAGCACGACGTGCAGGCCCTGATCCGCGCCACCGGTGCCAAGCTCGACGCGCTGCGTGCGCTGGAAGCCACGCTGCCGGTGGGGCAGAACGAGCGCCTGCAGGAGCTGGCCGAACGCAACCGCGCCAACGGCGTGCTGCTGGCGCGCCGCCGCCGCGAGGTCAACTGGGCATTGCGCCAGCTGGGTCGCAGCGAAGAGGCCTCGGCGTACGACGCCAAGGGCCAGTCCAACACCCTGCACACGCGGCGTCCGCTGGCCGTTGCCTGAGTCGGGCAGGGCGCCTGCGGCGCCCGTCTCTTTCCAACACGGATATAGTGGGCGTCCTGTTTGACTGCCCGATGTGACCGTGACCGTGTCTACCACCCTTGTCACCGCACCGCTGCCGCCGCAGCCCGTCCTGCTCGCCCTGTTCGAGCGGATCAACGAAGGCGTGCTCCTGTTCCGCGAAGACGGCAGCGTGGCCGTGGCCAATGCCGCCGTGCGCGAGATGCTCGGCCAGGCCGAGCGCGATGCCCAGGTGGATGCGGCGCAATGGCTGCGCCAGATGCTGCCGCCCGACGCGCTTGAACACGCGCGCCAGCACGGCCACTGGAACGGCAGCCTGCCGGTCGGCGAGCGCATGGTCATCGCCCATATCTACCAGCACGACGATGCCGGCCAGCGCCATTACCTGGCCCTGTTCCGCCGCATCGAAGGCCAGGAAGACTATGAGCGTGAGCTGCAGCAGCGCCATGCCGAGCTGCGCCAGGCCTACCTGCGCCTCAACGGCACGCAGGAAAAGCTGCTGCAGTCGGAGAAGATGGCCTCCATCGGCCAGCTGGCCGCCGGCGTGGCGCACGAGATCAACAACCCGATCGGCTACGTGCACTCCAACCTGGGCAGCCTGCAGGAGTACCTGCGCAGCCTGTTCACCGTGATCGAGGCCTACGAGCGGGCGCTGCGCGCACCGGATCCGAAGGCGCTGATCCCCGAGATCGACGACATCCGCAACCGTTTCGACATCGACTTCATCAGCCGCGACCTGCCGCAGCTGATGGCGGAGTCGCGCGAGGGCATCGAGCGGGTGACCCGCATCGTGCGCGACCTGAAGGACTTCTCGTACTCCGGTCGCGACGAATCGTGGAAGCTGGTGGACCTGCATTCGGGCCTGGAATCCACGATCAACATCATCTGGAACGAGCTCAAGTACAAGGTGACCCTGCACCGCGAGTTCGGCCAGCTGCCGCTGGTGGAGTGCCTGCCGTCCGAGCTCAACCAGGTCTACATGAACCTGCTGCTCAACGCAGGCCACGCCATTGCCGAACGCGGCACCATCACGGTGAGCACCGGCGTGGATGGCGACTACGTCTGGGTGGAATTCGAAGACACCGGCGGCGGCATTTCGCCGGAGCTGCGCCAGCGCATCTTCGATCCGTTCTTCACCACCAAGCCGGTCGGCAGCGGCACCGGCCTGGGCCTGTCGATCTCCTACAGCATCATCAACAAGCACCACGGCCGCATCGACCTGGACAGCACGCCGGGCGTAGGCTCGAAATTCCGCCTGGTGCTGCCGATCAAGCAGCCGCGCTGACCTTCGCGATGGCGTGATTGCGTGTTGTGCGGTGACGCCGGGCGTTGCCCGGCTGTTGATGGTTTCGGGCGGACAGCCGTTTGGCCGCGCATGGTCTGAGCTGGGCCGGCGGGTGCGGGTTTGCGGGACACGCCGTAAACCCATCCATGGGGGCTTGTAGAAAACATCCATGTTTTCTACAGTCCCGCAAACCCACCCCCGCCGACCCTTCGACAGTTGGCTGGTGGCCAAGGAAACGACAGGCACGCCCCAAGCGTGTTTGCTTTTCCACACCGCACACGACCATGTATGGGGGGCGGCCGGCGGGTAGCCCCCGTAGGGACTGTCAAAAACATGGATGTTTTTGACAAGCCTCCATGGATGGATTCACGGCGTGTCCCGGAGGGGGCTGCCCGCCGGCCGCCCCTGCACGTAGCAGCGAATAGCTGCCTTTCGACGTAAGCCGTAATCCGACTATTCGCCCTCAGGCGCCGACATCGCCGCCGGTTGCGCCGTGTTCGCGCGGCGTTGCTCTTCGTGCGTGCGGAACGCCTGGTGGATGTGCTTGCGCAGCTCGTCGTCGTTCCACGGCTTGGTCAGGAAGCGGTAGATCGCGCCGCGGTTGATGGCGTCGGTGACCGTGTTGAGGTCGGTGTAGCCCGACAGCACCAGGCGGATCGTGTCCGGGTAGAGCATCTTCACCCGGCCCAGGAATTCCGTGCCGCTCATGTCGCTCATGCGCTGGTCGGACAGGATCACCTGCACATCGTTGATCGCCAGCAGGTCGAAGGCATCGCGCACGTTGCCTGCCGCCAGGATACGGTAGCCGTCGCGACGGAACAGGCGGACCAGCGAGCGCAGCACGTTCTCCTCATCGTCCAGCAGCAGCAGCGTGCGGTCCGGGCGTGTCTCCGCGAACGCCTCCGGGCGCAGGTAGCGCCGACGCAGCGTCATCCCCGCCGCATCGGCCGACATCGGCTCGCCGAACAGGTAGCCCTGGAACACATCGCAGTCGTTGCGGCGCAGGAAGCCCAGCTGCGCCTGCGACTCCACCCCGTTGGCGATCACCGTCATGCCCAGCTGGTGGCCCATCGCGATGATCGCGCGCGCGATCGCGGCCTCGCGGTTGCCCGCCGGGGCGCTCTTGATGAAACTGCGGTCGATCTTCAGCTTGTCCACCGGGTAGCGGACCAGCGCGCTCAGACTGGAATCGCCCGTGCCGAAGTTGTCCAGGCTCAGGCTGATGCCTTCGTTGCGCAGGTTCACCAGCGTCTCGTGGACGAAGTTGACGTTGTTGGTCAGCGCGCTCTCGTTGATTTCCAGCGTCAGCATCTGCGCCGGCACGCCTGCCGTCTGCATCAACGCCATCACCTCGGCGAAGAAATTCGGGCGCAGCAACTGCAGGGTGGAGACGTTCACCGCGATCGTGAAGTCGTCGAAACCCTGGTCGCGCCACAGCCGTGCCTGCTTCAGCGCACCCTCCAGCACCCACGTGCCGATCTGCACGATGATGCCCAGCCGCTCGGCCGTGCGCATGAAGCGCTCCGGCACCAGCATGCCCAGCGTGGGCGACTGCCAGCGCAGCAGCGCCTCCATGCCCACCACGTGGCCATCGCGGGCGCTCACCAGCGGCTGGTAGCGCAGCTTCAGTTCGCCATTGGGAATGGCGTCGACGATCTGCCGCGCGATGATGCTCTCGCTGTGCGCGCTCGACGGGGTGTTCACCGCGTGGATGCGCACCGCATTGCCGCCTTCGCGCGCCGCCTGGTACAGCGCGTCCTCCGCGTGGTCGAGCAGCCGCGAGGTCTCCGTGGCGTGTTCCGGGCACAGGCTCACGCCCAGCTTGCCGGTCATGAACAAGGTGTACGGCAGCACCGACAGCGGCAGCTCCAGCTGCTGGCGGATCTCTTCGGCCAGGTCATCGGGCAGCGGCAGGTCCGGCGTGCGCGGCACCGCCAGCAGGAATTCGTCGCTGCCATGCCGCCACAGCTTGCCGCGCCCGCGCAGGTGGTGCTGCAGGCGCTGGGCCACCAGCACCAGCGCCTGGTCGCCGACTTCGGCGCTCATGTTTTCGTTTACCGACGCGAAGTGGTCGATGTCCACGTGCATCAGCATCAGCGGGGTGCCGCCCGAGGCGGCCTCGTTGACCATGGCCTGCAGTTCCGGATTGCCCGCGCCCAGGCGGGGCGGTGCGTCCTCGATGCTGACCAGGGGCAGGGAAGGGTTCCACATGACTCAATGTTCCAGGGTGTCGGAGGTGGCCGTACCGTCGATGCGGTACGGCAGGTACAGATCGACCAGGGTGCCTGCACCATGCGCCGATTCAATCTTGAGGGTGCCGCCCACGCTCTGCGCGCGCTCGCGCATCACGATCAGGCCCAGCCCGCGCGGGCCGTCCGGGTCGAACCCTTCGCCGTCATCGCGCACCTGCAGGTGCAGGCCGTGGTCGTCCACGTCGTGCAGCTTCAGGCTGACCTGGCTGGAGCGCGCGTGGCGCAGCACATTGGTCAGGCTTTCCTGCGCGATGCGGAAACAGGCCTGCTCGATGTCGCCCTGCGGGCGCCGCGGCAGCGGCTGGATGTCGGCCAGCAGCTCGATCGACGCCGAACGGAACAGCATGCCGGCCTGCCAGCGCAGCGCGGCTTCCAGTCCCAGTGCGTCCAACTGCGGCGGGCGCAGCAGGGTGGAGATGTCGCGCAGCTTGCCGACGGTGGCGTCAGCGAGCTGGATGATCTGCTCCAGGTCCTCGCCACGCCGACGCTCGTCGGCTTCGTCCTGGGCGGCGTAGGCGGACAGCTTCATTGCGGTGATGGCCTGCCCGATGTCGTCGTGCAGGTCGCGCGAGATGGCGCGGCGCTCGTCCTCCTGCAGCGAGAACAGCCGCCCGGCCATGGCCTGCAGCTCGCGGTTGCTGGTTTCCAGCGCTTCGCGGATGCGTTCGGGCTCGCTCAGGTCACGCACGATCAGCAGCTTGCAGTTGCGCCCGCCGTAGCGCACGTCGCCCACCGCCAGGCCGGCCTGGAAGCACTGGCCGTCGAGCCGGCGCATGCCGATCACCTCGCTGCCGCCGGTGGTGGGCAGCGGAATGGGCGCGAACAGCTGCGCGCGTACCCGCGCCAGGTCCTGCGCCACCACCAGCGCGGCCAGCGGCTCGCCCAGCAGGGTGTGCTGGCCGTAGCCGAACTGCGCGGCCGCGCAGGCGTTGGCGTACAGCACGTGTTCGTCCGACAGGATCACCACGCCGTCGGGGAGTACCCGCACCAGTTCGCGGAACTGTTCCTCGCGTTCGCGCAGCAGGCGGCGCGACTGCTCGCGTTCGGTCACATCCTGCAGCGTGCCCAGTACCCGCGGGCGGCCGGCGTCGTCGGTGCCGCTCTCCGCGCGCAGGTGCACCATCAGGGCGCGCCCGTCCATCGCCAGCAGTGGCAGCAGCACATCGATCTGCACCTGCTCGCCGCCCATGTCCTGCAACAGCTGCTCGCTCAGTGCGGCCGTGGCGGGGTCGGCAGGTACCAGCAGCTCTTCGAAGCGATGCCAGCGTCGCGCCTCCGGCGGGCGTCGGCCCAGCAGGTGGTAGACCTGGTTGGAATAGCGTCCCAGGCCGGTGGCCGGGTCCACTTCCCAGGCGCCGATGCGGGCCATCTCGTGGGCTTCCTCCACCCGGGTCAGGGCCTGGTCGCGGCGGCGCAGGGCCTGGTCCTCACGGGTGCGGTCGATGGCGATCAACAGCCGTGCCGGGCGGCCGTCGTAGTCGAGGTAGTTGCTGCGCATTTCGATGCGGCGCGGGCTGCCGTCCTTGAGCAGCAGGTCGGCGGTGATCACGCACAGCTGATCGGGCTGGGCACGGATCTGTTCCAGCTTGGCGGCCAGCGCCGCCTCGTCGCCGGGCGGCCACAGCGCGGTCATCTGCATCGCCGTGAACGCCTCGCGGGTCCAGCCGAACAGGCTGCAGGCGGCCGGGTTCACATCCAGGATCTCCAGGCTGTCCAGGTCGTAGACCAGGATCGGGCCGGGATTGCCTTCGAACAGTTGCCGGAGGCGCTGCTCGGACTGCTCCAGCTGCGCATGGGTGTGCAGGACGTGATGGGCCAGCGGGCGCAGCAGCAGGTAGATCAGCGCGCCGCTGGTGATGACGAAGAACGCCCCCTTGGCGGTCTGCCAGCGTGCCGCCGTGGACAGGTCCGTGGCCATGATCTGCACCGCCGCGTCGCTGCACAGGATCCACACCAGGGCCAGCAGCAGGTAGCCGACCACCACGCGCCAGCGGTCGCGGCGCAGGGCCTTGGCGAGCGGGCGTTCGTCGGTGGGCGGGCCAGGCGGGGCGACAGGCATGGGGGCGACGGAATCCGGGTCGGCTGGGCGGTCCATAGTAGTGGCTGTGCGCCCCCCTGGCGCACGCGGGACTCAACTATCGCTCGCCGCCGCCGCTAACGATTGCGTTCCCGGGCGTCGGGTGCGTTATCGGAGTCTTACCGCGTGGACCAAGGGATTATCGCGAGTCTGCTGCAGCACCCCCTGGCGTCGGCCCTGGTGATCCTGGACCGAAACGGACGCCCGCTGGCCGCCAATCCCGCCGCGCGCGAGCATGGCCTGCCCGCCACCGTGGCCGCCTACGGTGAAGTGCTGGAAGACCTGCGCCTGCTGGCCGCCGATGGTGGGCTGGTCCCCTGCCAGCTGCCGGGCGGCCCGCGCGGCCGGTTCGACGGCTGGATGCGCGCGGTGCATGACCCCGATGGCCACCTGCTGGGCTTCACCCTGAGCATTCCCGAACCGGTGGCCGCCTACGCGGGCAGTCGCTGGGAGCTGGCGCTGGACCACGCCGGGCACGGTCTGTGGGACTGGGACCTGCCCAGCGACGCGGTGACCCGCTCGCGGCGTTGGGATGACGCGCCGACCGCGCATGACGAATACGCCGCCGCCGATGCGGGTGGGGCGCTGCTGGCCCCGGTGCATCCGGATGACCAGCCTGCCGTGCGTGCCGCGCTTGACGCGCACCTGCGCGGCGAAGGCGAGGTCTACACGGCGCAGTACCGCCTCCGCCACCCCGACGGCGACTGGCGCTGGGTGCTGGACCGCGGCCGGGTGGTGGCGCGGACGGTGGATGGCCAGCCGCTGCGCATGGTTGGGACGCATACCGACATCCAGGCACAGAAACAGATGGAAGCCCTGCTGCTGGAGCAGCAGGTGCACCTGCGAGAAGCACAGCGCATCGCCAGCATGGGCAGTTGGTCGTGGGACCCGCACAACCGCCAGTTCTGGTGGTCGCCGGAGTTCCGCAGCCTGCTGGAGGTCGGTGACGACCCGCTGACCGGGCGGCGGCGCTGGTTGCGCCGGCTCGAGCCGCGCTCGCGCAGCCTGCTTCGGCACGCCTGGCGGCGCATGCTGCGCGACGGCACCCCCGCCACGCTGGAGCTGGAGCTGCCGCGGGAGGGCGAGGGCTCCCTGCACATGCGCCTGTGGATGCAGCCGCTGCTGGGCCCCGACGGGCGCATCCAGCGCCTGCTTGGCCAGGTGCAGAACATCACCGAACAACACCAGACCGATGCGCTGATCCGCTGGCGCACCGAGCTGCTCAACCGGGTCTCCGCGCTGGGCCGCATCGGCGGCTGCGAGATCGAGGTGGCCACCCGCAACATGCAGTGGACCGAGGAGTGCTACCGCATCCATGGGCTGCGCAAGGAGCCCATCAGCCTGGATCAGGCGCTGGCCCTGTACACCCAGGACTCGCGCAACGCGTTCGAAGCGGCGTTGGCACGGATCGCCAATGGCGGCCTGCCCGAGCAGCTGGACCTGTGTTTCTATCGCCAGTCCGGGCTGCGCATCTGGGTGCAGGTGCTGATCGAGCTGGACCACCGCGATGGCCTGCCCACGCGCTTCGTGGTGCTGTTCCGTGACATCACCCGCGAACGCGAGGCCAACGAGCGCATCGAGCTGCTGGCCCACTACGACCTGCTTACCGGGCTGCCCAACCGCATGCTGCTGCGCGAGCAGACCGCCGATGCCATCGAAGTGGCGCGCGACCGCGGCGCCCCGCTGGCGATGCTGTTCATCGACCTGGACGGCTTCAAGACCATCAACGACACCTTCGGCCACGCCACCGGCGATGCCCTGTTGAAGGCCGCGGCCTCGCGCCTCCATCAGAACCTGCGCAACGCCGATCTGTTCGGGCGGTTCAGTGGCGACGAGTTCATCGTGGTGCTGCGCGACCTGGCCGATCCGGAAGATGCGGGCCATGTGGCGCGCAAGCTGATCGCGTCGCTGGCCGAGCCGCTGCAGCGTGGCGATACCACGCTCAAGGTGGGCGCCAGTGTCGGTATCGCAATGCTGGATGAAGGCCGGAACGATTTCGATTCCCTGTTGCGCGCCGCCGATGCGGCGATGTACGCGGCCAAGGAAGCAGGGCGCAACACCTACCAGTACTACAGCCAGGACGCCTTGCTGCGCATCCAGCGCAAGCTGGAAATCGAGCACGCCCTGCTGGGCGCGATCGAGCGCGAGGAGTTCACCCTGGCCTACCAGCCGCTGCTGCACGCCACCCACGACCAGCCACCGGCCATCGAGGCCCTGCTGCGCTGGCACCGGCCCGGCATCGGCTACTGCAGCCCGGCCGAGTTCATCCCCATTGCCGAGAAATGCGGCGAAATCGTCCGTATTGGCGATTGGGTGCTCAATGAGGCGTGCCGCCAGGCGGCGGCGTGGGACAAGGCCGGGCTGCAGTTCGACCGCGTGGCGGTGAATGTCTCGGCCGTGCAGCTGCGTGACCGCGGCTTCGCCGAACGGGTGATCGACACCTGCCATGCCCATGGCTGGTCACCGCAGCGGCTGGAACTGGAACTCACCGAGTCGGCGTTGATCCGTGACACCGACGTGCTCCGGCATTGCTTCGACGTGCTGGAACGGCACGGGGTGCCGCTGGCGGTGGATGACTTCGGCACTGGCTTCTCCAACCTGCATTACCTTAACCGCTTCCCGGTAGGCCGCCTGAAGATCGACCGCAGCTTCGTGCAGGGCATGCTCCACGACGCCGGCACCGCCGAGGTCACCCAGGCGATCGTCCACCTGGGCCACGCGCTGGGCATGAAGGTCGTGGCCGAGGGTGTGGAGACCGAGCAGGAAGAAGCGATGCTGCGCCGGCAGGGCTGCGACGAGATCCAGGGCTACCTGTATTCCAGGCCGCTGACGCCGCGCGATCTGGCGCAATGGTTGAAGAGCGGGGTGCAGGGGCAACAGCAGTTGCTGGCAAGGGCGCTGGATCCTGCGCGGATTCTGGCGGCTCCGTAACCCAAACGCGCGCGGTCATCCGCTCTAAATCTGCCTGGGCACGTACAAATTCCGTAGGTCCACGCCGCGCCGCATGGCCGGTGGGCGCCATTTCGATGAGCGCGTCGCCACGCGCCCGGGACCGTCCGCCGCAACGGGGCATGATTCTCGCGTGGACACCGCGCGACGCGCGGCACAAGCATCCGAAGCCCGTCAAACACGGCTCGCGATCATGCATCCGGGTGTATACCCAACCGAAGACGCGCGTCAGGTGTTCATGACGCCGGAACGGAGAGGGCGCCGGGCAGAGCCCGGCGCTACGGGTGGCTTCGGCACGTCTAAACGTCGGCAGGTGGGTCGCGAGCCGTGATCGAGCGGCTTCGGGCGCTTGTGCCGCGCTGCGCGCGGTCTCCACGCAGGGCGTGGATCTACGGAATTGTTACGTCACGTTCGGAGATTCGGGTAGGTCACCGAGAATTGTCACGTCACGTTCGGAGATTCGGGTAGGTCGCCGAGAATTGTCACGTCACGTTCGGAGATTCGGGTAGGTCACCGAGAATTGTTACGTCACGTTCGTAGATTCGGGTAGGTCACCGAGAATTGTCACACGTTCGGAGATTCGGGTAGGTCACCGAG
The DNA here is from genome assembly GCF_032099025.1 of Stenotrophomonas sp. Classification (GTDB taxonomy): domain Bacteria; phylum Pseudomonadota; class Gammaproteobacteria; order Xanthomonadales; family Xanthomonadaceae; genus Stenotrophomonas. Next base: position 497,727 of record NZ_DAMCID010000001.1, on the reverse strand, counting down.
AATTGTCACGTCACGTTCGGAGATT
>NZ_DAMCID010000001.1:357464-497602 GCF_032099025.1 Stenotrophomonas sp. | reverse complement strand
AGAATTGTCACGTCACGTTCGGAGATTCGGGTAGGTCACCGAGAATTGTCACGTCGCGTTCGGAGATTCGGTCGCCGCAACGTCGTCTCCGCTCAATCCCAGGTCCCATGCCAATGCCGCGAACGCGGGATCTGGACATGGGTCGGCCGCGGCTGTTGTCGCCGCCATTTCGGCCAGCTCCCGTTGCGCCTGATGCTCCAGCGCCGCCAGCAACGCACGCCCGGTAGGCGGGGTGACGGTGGAAGCGGCGGCGCGGGCGACCTCGGCGGCGCCGTCGGTCGCGGGCACGGCGCCGGCATGCGTGGAGGGGGTGGGGGCAACATTCAGCAGCATGGGGCGGTCATCTGCAGCGGGGGCGGGGGTGAACGCACAACGGCCCCGGGATCAGCGGGGCCGTGTGGGGTGCCGTTGCCGGCACACAACACCATCGATCAGAACAGCTCGACCGCGCCAGCGGCCATGCTCTGCTGGCTCACCGGCTTGTGCGGCGGGCGTTCCCATTCGCTGCGCATTTCACGCAGGCGGCTGCCGGTACGCTGCAGGGCGGTGGCGACCTCGGCGTCGAACACGCCGCCATTGCGGTGCAGCAGTTCCTGCAGGGCCACGGCCTCGCGGTTGATCGAGGTCAGGCGGTCGAGGTGGGTATGCACGCCGCCCAGCGCCTGGGTGGCGATGTCTTCGAACTGCAGGGCGCGGACGGCCTCGGCAACGCTGCTGTCGATCGCACGGCCGCACTCGGAAATCTCGCGCATGCCATCGCCCAGCGATGCGTTGATCTGGGCCACGTTGTCCAGCATCTGCGCCGCTTCGTGGCGCGCTTCGCGGGAGCGGTCCATGTCACGCGAGGCCATGTTGGACACGGTCTCGCGGACCTTGGCAATGGCATCCTTGGAGCTGTGCGCCAGCTTGCGGATCTGCTCGTTGAAGGTGGTCGAACGCTCGGAGAGGTTGCGGACCTCGTCGGCGACCACCGCAAAGCCCCGGCCTGCCTCGCCGGCGCGGGCCGCTTCGATGGCGGCGTTCAGGGCCAGCAGGTTGGTCTGGTCGGCGATCGACTTGACGTCTTCCAGCAGGGCGAAGATGCCATCCAGGTGCTGCGCCATCTGGTCGATGTGCTGCACGGTGGTGCTGCTCTGGCCGCTGACCTGTTCCAGCGCTTCCACCAGCTGTTCCATGCGGTGGCTGGCGTGCTGGGCGAAGCGGGCCACGTCGACGCCGGCGCCGCCGTCTTCACCGGCGCGGTCGACGATGCGGGCCAGTGCCTGGCTCTGCTGGCGTGACTTGCGGTTCATGGCGTCGAAGCTGCCACCCAGGCCGGCCACGGCCTGGCGGATCAGGTCGCGGGCACGTTCGATCTCGCCGCGCGAACCGTCGATTTCGTTGCCGACGAACGAGCGCAGGTCGGTCAGCAGCTGGTCCTGTTCCCGCATCATGCGGGCATGCTCAGGCGAGCGCTGGCTCTGGGCGCGGGCAGTCCACCAGGCAAAGCCCAGCCAGCTGAGCGTCATCGTGGTCAGGATCGCCCAGCGCAGGGCGACAGGCCATTCGAAGCCGATGGCGAAGGGAAGCAGCAGGGTCAGGACCAGGGGGGCGGCCAGACGAATGAAAATGCGTGAGTACATGGACGTTCTCGGGGAGGTGCACGGAAGATGTATCGGCCGTACCCCCGTTTGCTTTAGGCACGGCGCACATTTTTTCGTGCGCGCGCCGTGCGCAGCCACGCAGGGCGTGGCTCTACGTCCTCGTAGTGCCACGCCCTGCGTGGCAGACCGGCACCGTCCTCGTAGCGCCACGCCCTGCGTGGCAGACCGGCACCGTCCTCGTAGTGCCAGGGCCTGCGTGGCAGACCGGCACCGTCCTCGTAGTGCCAGGGCCTGCGTGGCAGACCGGCACCGTCCTCGTAGTGCCACGCCCTGCGTGGCAGACCGGCACCGTCAGCGCAGCTGACGGTCCACAGCCTCGATCATCGCCTTGCGCGAGATCAGGAAGTCCCAGTACTGCCCGCCGGTCTGGCGCCACAGCACCGCCGAGCGGACGGCCGCCAGCAGCAGGGCGCGGATCTCGGCCACCACCCCGGCCTGGCCCAGGTAGTGCGGGTTGCCCTGGACCATCACGCGCGGCTTGAGGTGGCTGATGGTGTCGGCGTACAGGCCGCCGAGCGTGGCCAGCACGTCCGGGTGGGCGCTGTCGCCCAGTTCGACCGACTGGCGCTGGGCGCGGCCGATGCCCTGGCTGACCTGCTCGACCACCGCATGCTCGCGCACGAAGCGGCGCTCCAGCTGCAGCACCGCCAGCGCCAGGCGTGGCAGCATCTCGTCCTGGCCCTGGTTGCGGAAGTAGTTGTGCAGCAGGCGCAGGCCCGGTGCGACGTTGGAAACACTGCCGAACACCGCCTGGGGGCTGTCGGCGTCGATTTTGAACACGCTGTCGACCGCGGTCCGGACCACGCTGGCCTCGGAGTGGCCGGTTTCGGCGATGCGGCGCACCTGCTGCAGCGCCTGGGCGATGCCGGCCAGGGCAAGAACGCGGTCGTCGACGGAAAAACTCATGCAGCAGATACCTCAAAGGGGGAAGGGGTGGTGCGCAGGCGCTGCTCCAGCGGCGCGTCGGTGGCGGCGATCACGGCGCCACCCAGGCAGACCTCGTCGTCATACAGCACCAGGGATTGCCCCGGGGTGACGGCACGCTGCGGGCGCGCGAAGCGCACCTCGAGGGTGCCGTCGTCGCGCACGAGCACCGTGCAGGGTTCGTCGGGCTGGCGGTAGCGGGTCTGTGCGGTGCACTCGAACCGGCGCGCGGGCGGGTCGCCGGCAATCCAGTGTGCGACCTCCGAATGCAGGCGGGTGGACTGCAGCCACGGACTCTCGCGGTCCTGGTCCACGTACAGCACGTTGCTGGCCACATCCTTGCCGACCACGTACCACGGCGCCGCAGGACGGCCGCGCACGCCGCCGATGTTCAGGCCCTCGCGCTGGCCCAGGGTGAAATAGAACACGCCCGGATGCTCGGCGATCCGGTTGCCGTCCGGGTCCTGGATCTCGCCGGCCCGGGCGGGCAGGTAGCGGCCCAGGAATTCGCGGAAATCACGCTCGCCGATGAAGCAGATGCCGGTGGAATCCTTCTTGGCATGGGTGGGCAGGCGGGCGTCGCGGGCGATCCGGCGCAGGTCGTTCTTCTGCAGGTCGCCGATCGGGAACAGAGTGGCGGCCAGCTGGGCCTGGCCCAGCTGATGCAGGAAGTAGCTCTGGTCCTTGCTGCGGTCGGCACCGCGCAGCAGCGCCCAGCGGCCACCCACCTGCGCCACGCGCGCGTAATGCCCGGTGGCGATGCGCTCGGCGCCCAGCTCGCGGGCCGCGTCCAGGAAGTGCTTGAACTTCACTTCGCGGTTGCACAGCACATCCGGGTTGGGCGTGCGGCCGGCGGCGTATTCGGCCAGGAAGTGCTCGAACACGCCCTTCCAGTATTCGCCGGAGAAATCGCGGAAATGGAACGGGATGCCGAGCAGGCCACAGACGGCCACCGCGTCGCGGCGGTCGTCCTCGGCGCGGCAGTCGCCGCTGCCGTCATCGGCCCAGTTCTGCATGAAGAGCCCGGCCACCGGCTCGCCCTGCTGCACCAGCCGCCACGCCGCCACCGACGAATCCACGCCGCCGGACACGCCGACCATGATCCGGGGCGTGCTCATGCGGTGTCCTTCACGAGTGACAGCGGGTAGCGCTGGCCGGCCAGGTAGTCGGCCACCACCGCCCACACCAACGGGCTGCGCAGGCGCGCCGCCTCGGCCTGCAGCGCTGCCGGGGCCAGCCACAGTGCGCGCAGGATCCCGGCGTCCAGCGGGCGCGCGGGGTCGTGCGAGAGCGGTTCGGCCGCGTAGGCGAAGCGCAGGAACGGCGTGCCGTCCGGGGCGGTCCACTGGTAGGTGCCGATGAAGGCCGTCAGTGCGACGGTCCAGCCGGTCTCTTCCAGAGTCTCGCGCACCGCCGCGGCGGCCAGGCTCTCGCCCGGTTCGAGGTGGCCGGCCGGCTGGTTGAGCACGGCGTGGCCATCGATGGACTCCTCCACCAGCAGCAGTTCGCCGTCCCGCACCACGACGGTGGCCACGGTCACGTGCGGTGCCCAGCGCTGGTCCTGCACGGCATTCACCTCAGTATTCGTCCGTCTCGGTCAGCTCGGCTTCCATCGCGTCGGCGGTGCGCATGGCCGCGTCGATCGCGTCGCTGAGCGCATCGGCGCCGGCAGTGGCGTCGACCTTGACGACGAACATGGCCAGCTGGTCCTGCTTGACCCACGCGCCAAGCTTGGCGTCCTGGGAGTCTTCCAGCAGGCGGTTGGCCACGGCGGCGGGGAACTGCTTGCCCGGGGCGTTGTAGCCCGGCGACCAGATCTCGCGGATCTTGTGCTTGCCGTATTCTTCCACCGTGGATCGCACGAAGACCAGCTGGGTGCGGCCGTCATCGAGGTCGAAGACCATCTTGTAGTCGCCGTCCTCGTCGACCTCATAGGGGTACTTCAGCGTGTCCAGCACGCGGCCGACGGCCTTGTCGGGCGTTGCGGCGTGGGCCCCGAAGATGGTGGCGGTCAGCAGCAGCGCGGTGGCGATCCTTTTCATGAAGTCCCTGTGAAAGTGTGTTCGGATGAGTGGATTGTGACGGGGGCAGGGGGGCAACGTCCAATCTGGTGGATCCGGCGTTTATAATGTCTGGATGCCCCGCGAGCCCTCCCAAGAACCCCATCACGACCACGGCGTAGCGCTGGAACCGGCCCGCCCGGAGGTCGCCCCGCCGCCGTTCTACCAGGTGATGCTGTTGAACGACGACTACACCCCGATGGATTTCGTGGTGACCGTGCTGCAGAGCTTCTTCGCCATGGACCTGGACAAGGCCACCCAGGTGATGCTCCACGTCCATACCCGCGGGCGCGGGGTCTGCGGGGTGTTCACCCGCGAAGTGGCCGAATCCAAGGTCGCCCAGGTCAACGAATTCTCGCGCATGAACCAGCATCCGCTGTTGTGCACGATGGAGAAGACGGGGTAGTCCCGGTTCGAGGCGGCGTCGGTGGGTTCAAACGTCGGATGGAGTGTTCCATCCGAGGTGCACTGTGGTTGAGTGCTTGAGCCGCGCTGCGCGCGGTGTCCGGCCAGCGGCCGGACCGACGGAGTTTTACGGGCCCCTGGGGATCTGGATCAATCTACTGATGGCGCCGGACGCACCCCGGTAGCGCCGGCCGTTGGCCGGCCCGCGTGTTGGCGCCGGGTGGCCGTCCCCGGCCGTTGGATCCGGCCATAACGCCATATGAACGCACCGATCCGCTAGGGTGATGGAAATTGCGCAGCTAGGCCGCATATTGTTCTCAACTGCCGCCGGAGTAGAACATGTTCAGTAAAGACCTCGAACACACCATCGGTCAGTGCTACAAGCGCGCCCGTGAGGCCCGGCATGAGTTCATGACGGTGGAACACCTGCTGCTGGCACTGCTCGACAACCCGTCCGCCCAGGCCGTGCTCAAGGCCTGTGGGGCGGACGCCGAACGCCTGCGCCAGGAACTGGAGCAGGCCATCGAGGCCTCGGTGTCCCGCCTGGCCGAAGATGACGGCCGCGACACCCAGCCCACCCTGGGCTTCCAGCGCGTGCTGCAGCGGGCTGTCTACCACGTCCAGTCCTCGGGCAAGAAGGAGGTCACCGGCGCCAATGTGCTGGTGGCGATCTTCGGCGAGAAGGACTCGCATGCGGTCTACTACCTCAACCAGCAGGATGTGACCCGGCTGGATATCGTCAACTACCTCTCCCATGGCATTGCCAAGCTGGGCGAGGACGGCGAGGTGCCACCGTCGGCCGATGCCGAGGGGCGTGCCGAAGGGGGCGAGGGTGAGGGCAAGGGCGATGCCCTGGCCGAATTCGCCAGCAACCTCAACGACGCCGCCCGCAATGGCCGGATCGATCCGCTGGTCGGTCGCCGCGATGAAATCGAGCGCACCATCCAGGTGCTGTGCCGCCGCCGCAAGAACAACCCGCTCTACGTGGGCGAGGCTGGCGTAGGCAAGACCGCCATCGCCGAAGGCCTGGCCAAGCGCATCGTGGAAGGCTCGGTGCCGGACGTGCTGGCCGACGCGGTCATCTACTCGCTCGACCTGGGCGCGCTGGTGGCGGGCACCAAGTACCGCGGCGACTTCGAAAAGCGACTCAAAGGCGTGCTCAGCGCGCTGAAGAAGATGCCCAATGCGGTGCTGTTCATCGACGAGATCCACACCATCATCGGCGCCGGTTCGGCATCGGGTGGCACCATGGACGCGTCCAACCTGATCAAGCCGGCCCTGGCGTCGGGCGAGCTGCGCTGCATCGGCTCGACCACGTTCCAGGAATACCGCGGTATCTTCGAGAAGGATCGTGCCCTGGCGCGTCGCTTCCAGAAGATCGACATCGTCGAGCCCACCGTGGGCGAAACCTACGAGATCCTGCAGGGCCTCAAGCCGAAGTACGAAGAGCACCACGGCGTGACCTATGCCGATGACGCGCTGCAGGCCGCGGTGGATCTGTCGGTCAAGCACATCGGCGACCGCCTGCTGCCCGACAAGGCCATTGACGTGATCGACGAGGCCGGCGCACGCCAGCGGCTGCTGCCGGAAGGCGAGCGCAAGGAACTCATCGACATCGAAGAGATCGAGACCATCGTGGCCAAGATGGCGCGTATCCCCGCCAAGCAGGTCAGCGCCACCGACAAGGACGTGCTCAAGCACCTCGAGCGCAACCTGAAGATGGTGATCTTCGGCCAGGATCCGGCCATCGAGACGCTGTCGTCGGCGATCAAGCTGGCCCGTTCCGGCCTGGCCAATCCGGAGAAGCCGATCGGCAACTTCCTGTTCGCTGGCCCCACCGGCGTGGGCAAGACCGAGGTGACCAAGCAGCTGGCGCTGCAGCTGGGCATCGAGCTGGTCCGCTTCGACATGAGCGAGTACATGGAGCCGCATTCGATCAGTCGCCTGATCGGTGCGCCCCCGGGCTATGTCGGCTTCGACCAGGGTGGCCTGCTCACCGAGAAGATCGTCAAGACTCCGCACTGCGTGCTGCTGCTGGACGAGGTGGAAAAGGCCCACCCGGACATCTTCAACATCCTGCTGCAGGTCATGGACCGTGGCGTGCTCACCGACACCAACGGGCGCGAAGCCAACTTCAAGAACGTGGTACTGGTAATGACCACCAATGCGGGTGCCGCACAGGCGTCGCGGCGTTCGATCGGCTTCACCCGCCAGGACCACGCCACCGACGCGATGGAGATCATCCGCAAGAGCTTCACGCCGGAATTCCGCAACCGCCTCGATGCGGTCGTGCAGTTCCAGCCGCTGGGCTTCGAGCACATCCTGCGCGTGGTGGACAAGTTCCTGATCGAGCTGGAGATGCTGCTGCAGGAAAAGCACGTCAGCCTGTCGGCCACCCCGACGGCGCGCGACTGGCTGGCCCGCCACGGCTTCGACCCGCTGATGGGTGCCCGTCCGATGGCGCGCGTGATCCAGGACAAGGTCAAGCGCCCGCTGGCCGACGAGCTGCTGTTCGGCAAGCTGGTCGACGGTGGCCGTGTGAGCATCGATGTGCGCGACGACGAGCTGTTCGTCGAGGCGCAGGCCGAGCCGGAGCGCCGCCTGCCGGCGACGGTCGAGTGACCGCGGGTTGATGTGAACGAAAAACGCCCCCGATGGGGCGTTTTTTGTTGGCCAGCCCTTATCGGCGGGCGCGGCTCGCGAATGCCTCGGCGGTGATCGGCTCCAGGGTGGTCACGTCACAGCTCTGCGTATCGGTGCGCAGCTTGCTGGCCCGTGCGCCACACAGCTGGCCTTCCTGGCCGGGGGTTACGAAGGTCAGCTTGCGCGAGAAGCTCGCGCTGCTGCACGAGCCTGCGAAATGGACGATGTAATGGTCGGTGCCGTTGCGGAGCAGCATGCTGCGGTCCGCGCCCTTGCGCACCAGCTGCTGGTCGCTGGAAAGGGCAACGCACTCGCTGCCGGGCTGCGCGGCAGCGGGTGCCGTCTGGGCGGATGCGGCGCCGGCAAGACTGCAGGCGGCGAGCAGGCACAGGGGGAGCAGGGTTTTCATGTCGGGGGCCAGGCGATGACGATCCGGAGTGGACCGGGCATCACAATGCGCCTGCGCCGCCAAGGGCGAATCTGCATCAAGGCAGGCTGACCGTCGGCAGGGTGTGGAGGGTCAGGGTGCCGCTTGGCACGGACATGCCTGAATGGCGCGCACGCAAAAAGGCCAGCGCGTGGCCGGCCTTCTGGCGGGAAACCCGTACCGCTTACTTCATGCGGTAGGTGATGCGACCCTTGGTCAGGTCGTAGGGCGTCATTTCGACCTTTACGCGGTCGCCCGTCAGGATGCGGATGTAGTTCTTGCGCATGCGGCCGGAGATGTGGGCGATGATTTCATGCCCATTTTCCAGTCGAACGCGGAAAGTGGTGTTCGGCAGCGTCTCGCTGACGGTGCCTTCGAACTCGATGGAGTCGTCTTTCGACATGTAGTCCTGTGCAGTTCTGTAAACGGCCGAGCTGGCCTTAAGAGCGGGCATTTTACGCGCACTTCCCCGTGGATGCAAAGTTTGTGTTAACCCCGGCCGCTACCCCGCGACCACGTGGGCCGGCACTGCCCCGAACGCCGCTTCCCAGCTTCCTGCCAGCCCCGGCTCCCGCACCTGCCTCCGCACCACCTCCAAAAACCGCTCCCGCGGCCAATGCTCGGCGCCCATGCGCAGCAGGTGATCGTTCTCGACCTGGGCATCGATCAACGGCCAGCCCCAGTCCCGCAGCCGGTACGCCAGGCCCGCCAGCGCCACCTTCGAGCCGCCACTGACCGCGCTGAACATGCTTTCGCCGAAGAACATCCGGCCGATGGCCACGCCGTAGATGCCGCCCACCAGCGTGTCGCCGTCGTACACCTCCACCGAATGCGCATGTCCCATGGCATGCAGCGCCACGTACGCCTCGACCATGTCGCGGGTGATCCACGTGCCGTCCTGCCCGGGGCGGGGGCTGGCGGCGCAGGCGTCCATCACCTCGCGGAACCGGGTGTCGGCACGCAGGGTCCAGTGGCTGTTCCGCAGGGTGCGACGGAAGCGCGACGACAGGCGCACGCCCTCCGTGCGGAACACCATGCGCGGGTCCGGCGACCACCACAGCAGCGGCTGGCCCTCGGAGAACCACGGAAACACGCCGCCCGCATACGCGTTGAGCAGCCGCACCGGCGACAGGTCGCCGCCCAGGGCGAGCAGTCCGTCCGGGTCGCGCAGGGCGGTTTCCGCAGGTGGAAATGCCGCATCGGGGCGTTCGTCCAGCAGCCATGGCAGGTGTCGGCTCATGCGGCGTCCGGCGCCTTGAACGGGCTGTGCCCGGCCAATACCTCCGCATAGCGTGCCACTTCCTCGCGTTCCTGTTCGCACCAACCGGCCAGCGCACCGGCAAAGTCCGGCTCGGCGATCCAGTGTCGGCTGCGCACCGTGTGCGGCAGGAACCCGCGCGCCAGCTTGTGCTCGCCCTGCGCGCCAGGTTCGAAACGGGCCAGGCCTTCACGCAGGCAGTAATCGATGCCCTGGTAGTAGCAGGTCTCGAAGTGCAGGCCGGGCAGGGTGGCGCCGCCCCAGTAACGGCCATACAGCGTGTCGCCGCCCCGCAGGCACAGCGCGCCGGCCACCGGCTCGTCGTCCAGCATCGCCAGGAAGATCACCAGCTGGCGGGGCATCGTGCCGGCCAGGTGGCGCAGGAAGGGCAGGGTCAGCGCCGGGGAATTGCCGTATTCGCTGAAGGTCTGCAGGTAGAAGCCATGCATGGCCTGCAGGTCGGCCTCGCTGGCCTCGTCGCCGTGCACGATCCGGTAGGTCACGCCGGTGCGCGCCAGCTTCGCGCGTTCCTGGCGGATGTTCTTGCGGCGCTTGTGGTCCATCGCGGCCAGGAAGCCCTCGAAATCCTGCCAGTGGCCGGGGTTGTGCCACTGGAACTGGATGTCCTCGCGCAGCAGCCAGTCGTTGCCGAATGCCGTGTCGTCAGTCGCCACATGGAAGTTGACGTGCGCCGACGACCAGCCCATCCGCGCGACCTCGCTGCGCAGCGCCTGCACCAGCTGCGCGCGGGTGGCGTCGTCGGCGGCCAGCAGGCGCGGCCCGGTCACCGGCGAATACGGCACCGCCCCCAGCCATTTCGGGAAGTACTCCAGCCCGTGGCGGGCATAGGCATGGGCCCAGGCATGGTCGAACACGAACTCGCCATGCGAGTTGTCCTTGAGGTAACCGGGCACGGCCGCCACCAGCCTGCTGCCCTCCCACAGCGTGAAGTGGCGTGGCCGCCACCCCCATTCCGCGCGCAGGCAGCCGTGCGCCTCGAGCCCGGCAAGAAAGGCATGGCTGACGAACGGATTGCGGCCGTCGTGCAGGGCGTCCCAGTCGGCGGCGGGGAGGACGGAAAGGCGATGGAGAAAGCGTGGATCGGGCATGGCTAGAGGATAGGGCAGGCCGATGCCGAAGGGGAGATTTCAGGCGGGGTAGATGGTGTTCCGGAAAGCGATCGGAAGGTCGTTCTGTGACGCCGAGAAAGCGTGCGTTGGCGCGCGCAAGCCGACGCGCGAAGCGCGCAGATTGCGTGAACGCATCCGGGGATGCGCCGACCCCTTCAAGGAGAAGAACGATGGTAAGAAACACCCTACAGATGATCGCGGCAGGTTGCGGAGTGCTGTTTGTGGCTGGTGGTGCAATAGCGTCGCCGGCGGAAGTGACGGTCGCCAATGCAGAGCGGCGGCTTGAGGCAGGCGCTGACATTTCGATGACGAGGTGGCATGTCGATGCCGAGCTGATTCTTGTGCTGGAGAAAGAGGCGTCCAGAAAGGTAACTGCCTATCTCCAGAGCCGAGGCAGGCTTCGCGTGGTTGATGTCAGTGTTTCCATCAATATGGACGACAGGGTGATCCTCGCCGATTTCGGACCGGGATTCCTGCCAGGTCCTGACGAGGCGGAAGTGTTCCTCCATGAGCTTGCGGTAACGCTTCGGCACTATGCGGAGCAGGCAGGGCTGCCCATCGTCGGTGTGGATTTCCGCTATCAGGGAAAGCCACTCAAGTCTTACTACCCTGCGGAACTTGCCGTGCCGCCCCGTGCGCGAATCGACGCGCGGAATCAGACTGCGCTTGTGTCCGCCAGTCATGGCTTGGTGCGAGTGCATCCTGCTTTGAACTGGGATTACCAGCGGCCGGACGCGTTTGGCTTTCGCGAGGATATGATTACGCCACCATATGGTGATGCGCTGCAACGCCTGCTTGAGGAACGTAGCGGTTCGGGCGTCAATCGAGCAAGAAATCGTTCGCAGGATCCCCACCCTGAGTCGAATCGGCCGTGGGACTACATGTCGTCTCGATATCACTTGAAGACATTGCTGCCTGATCGCACCGATATCTGGAACTCGCTCCCAAACGACACTGATGCCGATCGTGAGGTGAAGGAGGATATCCGTGCCAGGCCGTTGTATGCCAATCATCTCGGTGTTGGCACCATGATAAGTCTGCATACCAACGGTCACGAGCTTGGTGCGATTCGTGGTGTCGAGGTTTATTACCACGGAGACAAACCTGACGACCGTCCTCTGGCAGAGAGTGTCCTTTGCGGAATGCGTGAGTTGATTCGTGCGCAACCTGGCTACGAGAATTTCCCTGCGAGACAGGATGCCAGCCCGGGTGGCCACGGTGAGAACCGCATCGGAACCATGCCGTCCGTCCTGGTGGAAATTGCCTACCACTCCAATGCAGAGGACTCGGTTGCCTTGCAAGATCCGGTATTCCGGGAGGCATCCATGAAGGGGGTGGAGAAGGGCGTCCGCCTGTTCCGCGAAGGAAAGACCTGCGAGCCGTTCGTACTGCAGCAGATTCCGGACATCTCGCTCGCCGCGGGCACCTCGCAGGAGATCACGCTGCCGTTTGCCGGCCATCCGCAGTTTCCAGTCACCATGGAGTTCACGACCGCCAACTGCAGCTCGCCGGGTGCATGCAGGCCAAGCAAGACGACCTTCGACGATCCGAACACGCCGATCACCGTCTTGATGCGTTGCCGGGGGTCGCTCACCGGCGATGCCAGGTGGAGCGTGGTGTTGCGTGATGTGGATGGGGTCGCCACCGCGCCGGTAGAGTTTCAGCACACCTGTTCCAAGCCGGGCGGGTCGCCTGCGGCTTAACCCGTGCAAGGGGGGAAAGAAAAAGGCCGGCGCTGCTGCGTCGGCCATCATCCGTGTCCGGGTGCGGCACTCAGGCCGCGCTGGCGTGTAGTTGCACGCCAAGGGCCCGGGTTACCTTGAGGATCGTCGCGAAGTCTGGACTCCGCTCGCCGGAAAGGGCGCGGTAGAGGCTCTCGCGCGACACGCCTGCGTCGCGGGCGACCTTGCTCATGCCTTGCGCGCGTGCAATGTCACCCAGCGCCTTGGCGATGAATGCCGAGTCACCATCACTTTCCATGATGCAGGCGTCCAGGTACGCAGCCATTTCTTCCGGGGTGCGAAGATGCTCCGCGACGTCGAATGCCTCCAGCGGAGTCTTCTTCTTGGTGGTCATGATGGTGTGCTCCGGTTGCATTGTTGCGTGTCGGCTGGATTCTTCTTCATGACATCAGAGATTGCGGGCCAATTCCTTCGCGCTCTCAATGTCGCGTTGCTGTGAGCTCTTGTCGCCCCCGACCAGCAGGATGATGAGCTGATTGCCTCGTTGGGTGTAATACACCCGATAACCGGGCCCTGCATCGATGCGAAGTTCGGATATTCCACCGGTCAGATTTCGATGGTCACCGGGATTGCCATCCGCCAGTCGCCGAATACGGGCAAGAATTCTAGCGCGCCCTGCAACATCTTTGAGGGCGTCGATCCACGCGATGAACTCGTGGGTGCGCTTCATCTCCATGGCCAGGACTGTAGCCTTTGGGCTACAGTCGGTCAAGTGGGCGTCCTGTTCCCGGAAAGGCGGGTCGCCCGCGATTCAACCCTGCGGGGGGAAAGAAAAAGGCCGGCGCTGCTGCGTCGGCCTTCGGTTCACGTTGCGGGGCGACGGGGTCGCTCAGCCCAGTTCGCCCTTCGCATCCAGGTAGCGCTCGGCGTCCAGGGCGGCCATGCAGCCGAAGCCGGCCGAGGTGATCGCCTGGCGGTAGTGCTGGTCGGCCACGTCGCCGGCGGCGAACACGCCTTCCACCGAGGTCTGGGTGGCGTTGCCGCCCAGGCCGGAGCGGATGTCCAGGTAGCCGTTGTTCATGGTCAGCTGACCCTCGAACAGGCTGGTGTTGGGGTGGTGGCCGATGGCCACGAAGAACCCGTGGGCGTCGATGTCGCGGGTGCTGCCGTCCAGGGTGGACTTCACGCGCACGCCGGTCACGCCGGCGTCGTTGCCCAGCACTTCCTCCACCTGGTGGTGCCACACGGTCTCGATCTTGCCCGAGGCGACCTTGGCGAACAGCTTGTCCTGCATGATCTTTTCCGCCTTCAGGGTGTCGCGGCGGTGGACCAGGTAGACCTTGCGGGCGATGTTGGACAGGTACAGCGCCTCTTCCACGGCGGTGTTGCCGCCGCCGACCACGACCACGTCCTGGTCGCGGTAGAAGAAGCCGTCGCAGGTGGCGCAGGCCGACACGCCGCGGCCCTTGAAGGCCTCTTCGGTGGGAATGCCCAGGTACTTGGCGGTGGCGCCGGTGGCGATGATCAGCGCGTCACAGGTGTATTCGGCGCTGTCGCCGATCAGCTTGAACGGGCGCTGGGACACGTCGGCGGTGTGGATGTGATCGAAGATCACCTCGGTCTCGAAGCGCTCTGCATGGGCCTGCATGCGCGCCATCAGGTCCGGGCCCATCAGGCCGTGGGCGTCGCCCGGCCAGTTGTCGACCTCGGTGGTGGTCATCAGCTGGCCGCCCTGCTGCAGGCCGGTGATCACCACCGGGTTCAGGTTGGCGCGCGCGGCGTACACCGCAGCCGTCCAGCCGGCCGGGCCGGAACCGAGGATGACGAGCTTCTGGTGGCGGGAAGGCTTGGAATTGCTCATGTAGACTCGCAAAGAGATGATGGGGCGGGGCGCTGGCGGAGGATTGCCGTGCGTCCAAGACAGGTCATAGAGTGGCGGCAGGGGCGGGCTGATTCAAGGCGAGCGATGGAACGACGCAGCCCGGCAGGGAGGTCGATCAACAGCGCGCCGGGGATTTGACGGTCGCCGGCGCCTCCAAGTGTGCCGACCAGCGGTTGGCACCTACCTTGGGGGACGTCAGTCGTTTATTATCAAGCACTAACAGTGCATTCCCAAGGTCTGGTCTAAGGTGGCGAAGCAGGTCCCGGAACGAACCAAGTCTCCCGACAGCAAGGCGTCGTCGCGCCGTGCGGCGGCTGCGCCGGCGCCGGTCGACAACCCGCGCAAGCAGCGCCTGTGGCGCGATCTCGGCCTGATCGCCATCGCGCCGGCGCTGCTGTATCTGGTGGCTAGTCTGTTCACCTATTCGGCAGCCGATCCCGGCTGGTCGCATACCGGCAGCGTGGTGGCGCCCATCCACAACATGGGTGGGCGGGTTGGCGCGTGGATCGCCGACGTGCTGCTGCAGCTGTTTGGCTACATCGCCTTCGTGCTGCCCATCGTGCTCGGCGCGCTGGCCTGGTTTGCCATGTTCGGGCTCAAGCGCGAGAGCAAGGGCGAGCACGACCTGGATCCGGCGCTGCGCCTGGTCGGACTGGTGGGCTTCCTGATCGCCGGTACCGGCTTCCTGCATCTGCGCCTGTTCAGTGGCGATGTCGCGCACGCGGGCGGCATTCTGGGTCGGCTGGTCGGCAACTCGCTCAGCGCCGGCTTTGGTGCGCTGGGGGCCAACATGTTCGTGCTGGTGCTGCTGCTGGCGTCGATCACCCTGGCCACCGGCATTTCGTGGTTCGTGGTGATGGAGAAGATCGGCCGGGCGGTGCTGGCGTTGCCGCCGCTGCTCAGCAAGAAGAAGGAACAGGCCAGCGAATGGCAGCAGACCCGCGCCCTGCGCGAAGAACGCCAGGAAGTGCGCAAGGTCGACGCCGAGGTCCGCGCCAAGCGTGAGCCGGTCAAGATCGAGCCGCGCCCCGAGCCGGTGCTGGAGAAGAGCGACCGCGCCAAGCGCGAAACCCAGATTCCCATGTTCCGCGGGGTCAACGGCGATGGCTCGGACCTGCCCCCGTTGGCACTGCTGGACGACCCCAAGCCGCAGCCGAAGGGCTACGACGAAGAGACGCTGGAAACGCTGTCGCGCCAGATCGAGTTCAAGCTCAAGGACTTCCGTATCGAAGCCCAGGTGGTCGGCGCCTATCCGGGCCCGGTGATCACCCGGTTCGAGATCGAACCGGCCCCCGGCATCAAGGTCAGCCAGATCAGTTCGCTGGACAAGGACATCGCGCGCGGGCTGTCGGTCAAGTCGGTGCGCGTGGTGGATGTGATTCCGGGCAAGTCGGTGGTGGGCCTGGAAATCCCCAACGTCACCCGCGAGATGATCTACCTCTCCGAGCTGCTGCGCTCGAAGGAATACGACAAGTCGACCAGCCCGCTGACCCTGGCGCTGGGCAAGGACATCGCCGGCCGGCCGACCGTGGCCGACCTGGCGCGCATGCCGCACCTGCTGGTGGCCGGTACCACCGGCTCGGGCAAGTCCGTGGCGGTCAACGCCATGGTGCTGAGCCTGCTGTACAAGGCCTCGCCGAAAGACCTGCGGATGCTGATGATCGACCCGAAGATGCTCGAGCTGAGCGTCTACCAGGGCATTCCGCACCTGTTGGCGCCGGTGGTCACCGACATGAAGGAGGCCGCCAACGGCCTGCGCTGGTGCGTGGCCGAAATGGAGCGGCGCTACAAGCTGATGAGCGCGGTGGGCGTGCGCAACCTGGCCGGCTTCAACAAGAAGGTCAAGGACGCCGAGGACGCCGGCCAGCCGCTGATGGACCCGCTGTTCAAGCCGAATCCCGAACTGGGCGAGGCGCCGCGGCCGCTGGAGACGCTGCCGTTCATCGTCATCTTCATCGACGAATTCGCCGACATGATGATGATCGTCGGCAAGAAGGTGGAAGAGCTGATTGCACGCCTGGCGCAGAAGGCGCGTGCGGCCGGCATCCATCTGATCCTGGCGACCCAGCGCCCGTCGGTGGACGTCATCACCGGCCTGATCAAGGCCAACATTCCGACCCGCATCGGCTTCCAGGTCAGCTCCAAGATCGACTCCCGCACCATCCTGGACCAGTCCGGCGCCGAGACGCTGCTCGGTCACGGCGACATGCTGTACCTGCCGCCGGGCACCGCGCTGCCGGACCGTGTCCACGGTGCCTTCGTGTCGGATGAGGAAGTGCATCGCGTGGTCGAGCATCTCAAGGCCAGCGGCCCGGCCGATTACATCAGTGGCGTGCTGGACGAAGTGCAGATGATGGGCGATGGCGTCGTGGTCGGCGCGGGCGGCCTGCCGGAAGCCAGTGGCGGGGCAGGGGACGAGTCCGATCCGCTGTACGACGAGGCGCTGCGCATCGTCACCGAGACCCGCCGCGCCTCGATCTCCGGCGTGCAGCGCCGCCTCAAGATCGGCTACAACCGCGCCGCCCGCCTGATCGAAGCCATGGAAGCCGCTGGTGTCGTGAGCCCGCCTGAACACAATGGCGACCGCAGCGTCCTCGCCCCGCCGCCGCCAAAATAAACGCGCACCCGTAGAGCCACGCCCTGCGTGGCTGCAAGATCCGTAGAGCCACGCCCTGCGTGGCTGCGCACCGCAAGGAACCGCAAATGAACCGCATGACATGGCTGGCGGTGTGCGCCGTGGCGCTGGTGCCCGCGCAGGCTTGCGCCCAGTCCGCCACGCCGGCACCGGCCCGGATTCCCGTGCCCGCCATGGCCCCGCCACCGGCGCAGGCCACCCCGGCCAGCGACACCCAGGCCAGCAACAACTACAGTTTCGTGCGATATCGGGCCGACTACGTGGTGCGGCCCGACGCCGGCAACGTGCAGACCGAAGAATACGAGATCCTGCTCAAGACCAAGTCCGCGGTCGAGCAGTTCAGCCAGGTGCGGCTGAGTTACAGCGAGAAGATGGAAACGCTGGACGTCCTGGCCGCATACACCACCGCCGACGGCCAGCGCCGCGACGTGCCGGCCGACCGCATCTACACGCAGGAAAGCTATTCCAGCGCGGCCGCGGCCATGTACGCCGACCGCAAGGTGCGGGTGGTGGTGTTCCCGAACCTGGCGCCCGGCACGCGCGTGATCTACCAGACCCGCCGCACCCAGAACACGCCGTACTTCCCGGGCTACTTCGGGCTGTGGGAAACCTTCAATGTGTTTACCCAGTACGACGATGCGCGCGTGACCCTCACCGCGCCGTCCAGCCTGCCGATGCATGTGCAGTCGCGCGGCGTCGAGGGTGGCCAGTCGCCGCAGCACCGTGATGGCCAGGCACGGTGGGAATGGCGGTACCGTCGCGCCGATCCCATGCAGGTGCAGAACTGGTCCGCGGCCGCCTGGGAGTTCAGTCCCACCATCATGGCCAGCACCTACCGCGACTGGTCGCAGGTGGCGCGCGCCTACCAGGTGAAGGGCGGCGAGGCGGCCCAGGTCACCCCGGGCATCCAGGCGTTGGCCGACGAGGTCACCCGCGGCATCGACGACCCCCGCGAACAGGCTGCCGCGCTGTATCGCTGGGTGTCGCAGAACATCCGCTACGTGGCCGTGTACCTGGGCAATGGCGGGCTGGAGCCGAATCCGGCGCAGAGCATCCTCGACAACCATTACGGGGACTGCAAGGACCATGTGGTGATCCTGGAGGCGCTGCTGGCGGCCCGCGGCATCGAGAGCACCCCGGTGCTGATCGGCGCGGGCGGCGGCCCGACCCTGCCGGCCATTCCGCTGCTGGGGCGCTTCAACCACGCCATCACCTACGTGCCCGAGTTCGACCTGTACCTGGACTCGACCAGTGCCTACGCACGCTTCGGCCAGTTGCCCGAGGGCGATCTGGGCGCGCCGGTGCTGCACACCCGCCAGGCCACCGTGGCCCGCACGCCGGACAACGATGCCGCGCGCAACGGCGCGGGGTTCGAGGTGACGTTCCGCTTCGACCCGAGCGGCAACCTGGCCGGGCAGACCGTGCAGCAGCCGCGCGAAGTCACCGAGATCGGCCTGCGTGGCTCGTTCGCGCGGCTCAACGCGCAGAACCGGGCGCGCGTGGAGGAGTCGATCATGGCGGCGTCCGGCTTCGATGGCAGCGGCTCGCTCACCCTGGTGGGCGACCCGCAGGACCTGACCCGTCCGTTCAATTACCGCTACGACTTCCATGCAAGCGACTACGTCGACTTCGGCGTGGTCGGCGGGATGGCGCTGCCGGACGCGCCGGGTGGCGAATCCTTCCGCGACATCTACACCACCACCTCCGCGCCGGAAAACGCCACGCCCTTCTACTGCAACGACAACCAGCGCGAGGAAACCTACCGGCTCGAGTTCCCGGCCGGGATCCCCATCGTGGCCATGCCGCGCAACCAGCAGTTCCGCAACGCGGCCGGCGAGTACGCGTTGACCTGGTCGCGCGAGGGCCAGACCATCGTGGCCCGCCACCGGCTGCACCAGCGCGCGGTGCGGGGCGCCCAGGCGCTGTGCGAGCCGGCCGACTATCCTGCGTTCCGTGAGCTCTACCAGCAGGTGCGGCGCGGGTTCCGGGGGCAGGTGGTCTACGGCGACCTGCGTACGGTCCAGGCCGGTCCCTGATTGCCCATTCAGGATGGCGTCGGCACACTGTCGGCCATCCTCAATCCTTGTCACTGGATCCCCGTATGCACAGCTCCTTCCGCCGCTATCTCGTTGCCGCCACCCTGGTCTGTGCCAGCGTGGGATCGGCCAGTGCGTGGGCCGGCGCCCGCGACGAACTGAACCGTTTCAGCCAGGGCCTGAAGGGCCTGGACGGGCAGTTCAGCCAGCAGGTGTTCGACAGCAAGGGCAAAGTGAAGGAAACCACCAGCGGCCGCGTCGCGCTGTCGGCACCGCGCCAGTTCCGCTGGGAGTACCTCAAGCCGCACGAGCAGCTGATCATTGCCGACGGCAAGAACGTGTGGGTGTACGAAAAGGACCTGGAGCAGGCCACCAAGCGCGCCCAGGGTGCCGAAGAGCAGAACAGCCCGCTGACCGCGCTGATCAACCCGAAGCTGCTGGACCAGCAGTACGACGTGAGCGAAGAAGCCGCGCCGCGTGATGGCCTGCAGTGGCTGTCGCTTAGCCCGAAGCGCGAGACCGAAACGTCCTTCCAGTACGCCGCGCTCGGCTTCAATGCCCAGGGCCTGGCGCGCATGGAAGTGGTGGATGCAGTCGGCCAGCGTACGGTGATCAGCTTCACCGGCTGGAAGCGCAACCCGGGCTTTGCGGCCGGCACCTTCAGCTTCGCCCCGCCGAAGGGCACCGACGTCATCGGCGATTGATCGCTCTACAATAGCCGCGTGGCCAGAAACCGAACGACATTCAACGGGCCCGATCTGCTGGCGGTAGATCGGGACAGCATGCGCCCGCTCGCCGAGCGCATGCGCCCGCAGACGCTGGACGAGATGGTCGGCCAGAAGCGTCTGCTGGCCCCGGGCAGCGCCCTGCGCCGCGCGGTGGAATCCGGGCACGTGCACTCGATGATCCTGTGGGGCCCGCCGGGGTGCGGCAAGACCACGCTGTCCTTGCTGCTTGCGCATTATGCCGACGCCGAATTCCGGGCGATTTCGGCCGTGCTGTCCGGCCTGCCCGACGTGCGCGTGGTGCTGGCCGAGGCCGCGCAGCGCTTCGCGGAAGGCCGCCGCACGGTGCTGTTCGTGGACGAAGTGCACCGGTTCAACAAGGCCCAGCAGGATGCGTTCCTGCCGCACATCGAACGCGGCACCATCGTGTTTGTCGGCGCCACCACTGAAAACCCGTCTTTCGAGCTGAATTCGGCGCTGCTGTCGCGCTGCCGCGTGCACGTGCTGGAAGCGGTATCGCCGGCGGATATCGTCGAGTCCTTGCAGCGTGCGTTGCAGGACCCGGTGCGTGGCCTGGGCGGCGACGCGCTGCAGGTGACCGACGCGGCGTTGCTGGAGATCGCCACCGCCGCCGACGGCGACGTTCGCCGCGGGCTGACCCTGCTGGAGATCGCGGCCGAACTGGCCGGCGGCGAAGGCGGTCGGATCAGCCCGGAGATGCTGGTGCAGGTGCTCGCCGACCGCACGCGCCGCTTCGACAAGGGCGGTGAACAGTTCTATGACCAGATCTCGGCCCTGCACAAGTCGGTGCGCAGCTCCAATCCCGACGCGGCGCTGTACTGGCTGACGCGCATGCTCGACGGGGGCTGCGACCCGTCCTACCTGGCCCGGCGCCTGACCCGGATGGCCATCGAGGACATCGGCCTGGCCGATCCGCGTGCGCAGTCGATGGCGCTGGAGGCGTGGGACATCTACGAGCGGTTGGGCAGTCCGGAAGGCGAGCTGGCCTTCGCGCAGCTGGTGCTGTACCTGGCCAGCACCGCGAAGTCGAATGCCGGCTATGCCGCCTTCAACCTGGCCAGGCAGGAAGTTCGCGAGTCCGGCACGCAGGACGTGCCGCTGCACCTGCGTAACGCGCCGACCAAGCTGATGAAGGAGCTCGGCTACGGCAAGACCTACCAGTACGACCATGACGCCGAGGGCGGCATCGCACTGGATCAGACCGGCTTCCCGGATGCGATGGGCGAGCGGGTGTATTACCAGCCGGTGCCCCGCGGGCTGGAGATCAAGCTCAAGGACAAGCTCGACCGGCTGCGCGCCGAACGCGAGCAGGCCCGCGCACGCAAAGCGCAGGAGTGATGGGCGGTTTCGGCACATGGTGGCAGCAGCTGGGCCTGGTGATGGCCGGCGGCGCGCTGGGTGCGGCACTTCGGTTCATGGTCGGCGACGCCCTGCTGCGCCAGTTTGGCAGCGGCTTCCCGTGGGGCACGCTCGCGGTGAATCTGGTGGGCGCGTTCGCGGTGGGCTACGTCGTGGTGTGGCTGCAGACCCGCGGCAGCGCGGCGCTGTATTGGCGTGCGTTCGCGGTCGTCGGCGTCATCGGCGGCCTGACCACGTTCTCTTCGATGATGCTCGAGGCGGTGCTGCTGGTGCGCAGCGGGCGCGGGTGGGTCATGCCGACCTATCTGGGCATCAGCCTTGTTGCCGGATTTGCGCTGGTCTGGCTGGGTGCGCGTCTGGCGGAGTGGCAGGTCGCCCGTTGAGGGCGCTCACAGAAATCCGCTGGATTTCTGTGAGCGCTCACGATATCGTGCGCGCCCCCGTTTTACTTCTCTGCCCGTCATGCGTGATGAAGAAGACCCCGGCACCCTGGAGCTGATGCTGCCGCGCAAGCGCGGCCGTCCGCCCACGTTCGGCTACGCCATGACCGATGCGCAGCGTGCAGCCCGTTACCGTGCACGTCGTGCAGGGCAGGCCGGGCAGGGCGACGTGCGCACCTGCAGCGACATGGTGCTGCTGGACAAGATCCGTGCGGCGATCAGCGGAAAGGATCCGGAACTGACGGGTTTTCTCGTGCATGTGCTGTGGCAGCGGTATCCGTTGCAGCTGAAGTAACCCCGCCGCGCACCATCAGTGCTACCGCCGGGCGCAGATAGCCCAGCAACCGCTCGGCCTCCTGCCAGTCGGCCGTATCGTCAAGCTCCAGCTCGTGCAGGTCCCCGGCGATCGCCGCCAGTGCGGGCTGCCCCAGCATGCGCAGGATGCCCGCCATGCGATGGGCGTGATGCCGCAGGCGGTTGGCGGCCTGCTGGCGCAGGGCGTCCTGCAGGGCCGTCTGCTCCTCCTGCAGCGACTGCAGGAACTGCAGCCACATGGGGTCGCCGCCCGGGTCCGCGCCCGCCGCGCTGGACGGGGGCGGGTCCACAGGGTCCACCCGCAGGATGTCCAGCAGCCGGCGGGTGTCGAGCGGCTTGCAAAGCACCGCATCCATGCCGCAGGCGCGGCAGCGTTCGACGTGCGCCGCAGAGTCGTTGGCGGACAAGGCGACGAGCAGGGCGGGCGTGGCGCCACGCTGCTGTTCCAGCTGGCGCAGCAGCACTGCCAGCTCGTAGCCACTCATGTCATCCAGCGTGCAGTCCAGCAGCACGACGCCGCAGGGTTCGGCGGCCTGGTTGCGCACCGCGCTGGCTCCGTCGGCGCAGCTGGTCACCGATGCGCCGAGCGCGGCCAGGCGGCGGCTGACCATGCTACGGCTCAAGGCATGGTCCTCGACCAGCAGCAGGGTGCGCCCAGCCAGTGGTTTGCCCATGGGGGGCGCGCCGGCCGCCTCGACAACGACGGGTATGCATGCCGCGAAACAGCTGCCCTGTCCCGGTGCGCTGCTCAACTGCAGGGTCCCGCCCAGTGCGCGCACCAGGTCGTGGCAGATGGACAGGCCCAGGCCCGCGCCGCCCACCTGCCGCGACCGGGCGCCATGCGCCTGCGCGAAGGGCTTGAACACGCTGTCCTGATGTTCGCGTGCGATGCCGATGCCGGAGTCGCGCACCGCCACCCGCAGGTGCGCGCTGTCGGCGTCCAGGTGCAGGCCCATGCTCACCTCGATGTGTCCCTGGTCGGTGAATTTCAGTGCATTGCCGAGCAGGTTGCTCAGCACCTGGCGCAGGGCGTCGCCGTCGATCCACACGCGTGGCATCGGGTCGGTGGTCTGCTTCAGCGCGAGCACCAGGCCCTTGCCCTCGGCGGATGGACGCACCACGGCCATGCATTCGCGGACCAGCTGGCGAAGGTCCTCCCAGCGGGGGGTGGGATGGTACTCGCCAGCAGCGAGACGTGAGTAGTCCAGCGCGTGGCTCAGCAGGTAGCGCAGGCCTGCACCGGCGGCGCGGGCGGCATTGACCAGTTGGCGCTGGCCCTGGTCGAGCCCGGACTGGTGCAGCAGGTCCACCGAGGTCACCAGGGCCTGCGCGGCATTGCGCACTTCGTGGCTCATCATGGCGATGAAGCGCGCCTGCTGGCGTTCACTGCGGCGTGCCGACTGCTGCGCACGGCGAAGCCAGAATCCGGCCGACAGCATCAGCAGCAGGGTTACGCCCATGGCCAGCAGTTCCCAGCCGAAATGCCGCGAGAGCACCGCGAAAGACGGTCCGCTCAGGTAGGTGGCCTTGGTCCAGCGCTGCATCAGCTCGGCATGTTCCTGCGGGCTGATCGAGCGCATCGCCTGGTGGATCTGTTCGAGCAGGGCCCGGTCCTGGTGACGGACCACCAGGTGCAGGCTGCCCGGCAGGTTCGCGCGGCCGCCATGCAGCAGCAGGCTGTCACCGTGGTCGCGGCGCACCAGGGGCCGCATCACCACGTCCAGCCCCAATGCAACGTCGACCACGCCGGTTTCCACGGCGGCCAGCGCCTCGCGCAGGGTGGGCACCCCGATGACCTGCAGGTGCGGGTGGTAAGCGGCAAGCCATTCGTCATGACGGCTGCCACGCACCACCGCCACCCGCCGCAGGTCCGCAAGGTCCGGCGGATTGGGCAGGGTGTGCCTGCTGGCCAGCAGGGCCTGGCCCCGGTAATACGCCGGCGATGCTGCCAGCGCGGCACACGGCGCCTCGTCGAGTGCGCCCAGCAGCAGCATCAGGTCCGCGCGACCATCGCAGAGGTCCTGCAGCGCGGCGCGGGTGGAGTCGACCTGCTGCTCGCGGAACTGCAGGCCCGTCTGTTCCGACACCAGGCGCGCGTAGCCGCTGATCAGGTTGGCGTCACGCGCCGCGCGACTCTCCGTGGCCAGCAACCGGTGCTGCGACGGGTCGGTCGCCACCCGCACTGTGCGGGGCGTCGGGGCGGCGGTGGCCAAGCCAGGCGGCAGCAAGGCGGCCAGCACCAGCAGCAGGGTGCTGGTGCGTGCCCATTCGGCGCCGCTCACAGTACCGCCAGCTGGTGGCGCAGGGTGAACAGGTCGCGGTCGGTACGCAGGCCCAGCTTGCGGAAGGCGGCATGCTTCTGGGTGCTGATGGTCTTGATGCTGCGGTGCCGCTTGAGCGCGATGTCGGTCACAGTCATGCCACTGAGGCAGAGCTGCAGTACCTCGCGCTCGCTGGGCGACAGGCGGTGCGCCTCGTGTTCATCGCGGTAGTTGACCGGCAGGTGGATGTGGCCGGCGGCGACGCGCCCGACCGCGCGGGCCAACGCCTCCAGTGGTTCACCCTTGGACACCACGCCCGCGGCGCCAGCGGCAATGGTGTTGGAGATCATCACGTGATGCACGTTGGCCGAAAACATCAGCAGCCGCACGCGCGGGAACCGGCGGCGCAGCATGCGCAGCAGCTCCATGCCCTGCAGGTCGCCTTCGGCCAGGGCGTAGTCGATCACGGCCACGTCCACGACGTGCTGGGTGAGGGTGTTGATCAATGCCCGGCTGCGGGCGTGATTGCCCACCACCTGGAAACGCGGATCGTTGGCCAGGTGCACGACGCTGCCGCGCCGGACGACATCATGGTCATCCAGCAGCGCGATCTTCAGCACGGGTGGGCATGCCGTTCCGTGCAGGGGGCCTGTAGGGCGTAGGGACAAAGGAGGCGCGCACTCGTTGGGTCTGCGCCATTCTTACTGCTTCACTGTCCGGCAAAGATGCCCTGACGCCAGATTAGGATTATTCCTATACGCGGGACGAGAGGCCCGTCACTCTCTGCACGCCTCCGGCCGCCCGGTGGCGATGGTCGCCCGTCAGCGCCGCTCGCGATCCAGCAGGCGTGTGAACTGCGTCGCCAGTTCGAGCACCAGCGGCTCGGCATTGCTTCGATGCAGCATCGCGATCTCGATGCTGTCGACCGGTGGCAGGCCGTGTCGCGGGGTGAGTGCGCGGTGTTCGCGGGTCATGGCGCGTGCCGGCAGCAGGCTGATGCCCATGCCGTCGGCGACAGCGCCCTGGATCCCGCTGAGGCTGGAACTGGTGAAGCTGATCCGCCAGCGCCGGCCCATGCCTTCCACCGCCGCGATCAGCTCGTCGCGGTAGAGGCCGCGCGGTGGGAACGTCACCAGCGGCACCGGGTCCAGGCCGATGCAGGGGCTGCGGACGCTGTCCACCCAGCGCATCGGCTCGGGCCAGCACTGCACGCCCTGGCGGCTGTTGCGCCGTTGCTTGACCAGCACCAGATCCAGTTCGCCGTGATCGTAGGCATTGGCCAGGTCGCGGCTGAGGCCGCTGGTGACCTCCAGCTTCACCCCGCGATGGCGGCGGTTGAAACGCCCGAGCAGTTCGGTGGTGCGGGCGCTCACGAAGTCTTCCGGCACGCCGAGGCGGAGGGTGACGGCTACCGTAGCGCCCGCCAGGGCCTCGCCCATCTGGTCGTTGAGTGCCAGCATCTGCCGCGCGATGCCGAGCAGGGTCTGCCCGGCGTCGGTCGGGTGAACGTCGCGATTGCCACGCACCAGCAGCGGATGGCCGGCCAGCTGTTCCAGGCGTCGGATCTTCTGGCTGACGGTGGACTGGGTGGAGTGCAGGCGCGCGGCGGCGGTGGTGAAGCTGCCGCAGTCGGCGACCATCGCCATGGCGCGCAGCAGGTCCAGCTCGAACAGGGCGCGATGGGGTTTTCCACTGGGTCGCATGCTGGCATCCAGAATGTAAATGACGAGGGTGGCAGCATGCCACGCGGGTGCGACAACGCGTGCGGCTCAGTCGGCCAGGGCGGCGTCGCCGCGGGCCAGGCTGCGGCCGAGCCTGGCGCGGGCATCGCGCATCATCACGTGCAGGGCCGGTGGACCGAGCACCTCGAATTCCAGTTCCAGTGCCAGCAGCCAGTACACGACTGCGCCTTGCGGGTGCGCGCCGCACCGCAGCAGGCAGCGCTGCGCGTCCACCACCTCCAGCAGGCCGGCCGAGCTGGGCATGCGCTCGCGCACCACCTCGATCGGCGCGTGCAGGATCACGCGCGCCTCGTCGCCATACGGGCCGAGCGACAACGACGCGATGACGAACGCGCGCAGGTCGCCATTGGCCGGCGACGGGCGGGGGCGGAAGTGTGCACCGACCTCGGCCCCACTGGTCATGCGGTCGATGCGGAAGGTGCGCCAATCGGTGCGCAGCGTGTCCCAGGCCACCAGGTACCAGCGGCGTTCGGCGTGCACCACGCCTTGCGGCTCGACCTGCCGGTGGCTGGGTTGGCCCTGGCGGTCGGCGTAGTCGAAGCGCAGCTGCAACTGGTCGCGACAGGCGCCGGCCAACGTGGCGAGCAAGGTGGCATCCACGACCGGCCCGGCCTGGTCGACCGGCAGGATCGAGGTGCGCAGGGCATCCAGTCGACGTCGCAGCCGGGCGGGCATCACCTGTTCCAGCTTGACCATGGCGGTGATGGCGGTCTGCTCGATGCCGCTGATGGTGCCGGTCACCGCCATCCGTAGCGCCAGCGCGGCGGCCAACGCCTCTTCGTCGTCGAGCAGCAGCGGGGGCAGCGCGCGTCCGGCGCGGAAAGCGTAGCCGCCGGCCACGCCGCTGCTGGCCTGGATCGGGTAGCCGAGTTCGCGCAGGCGGTCGATATCGCGGCGCAGCGTCCGGGGGTGCACGCCGATGTCGGCGGCCAGGGTCGTGCCGGACCAATGCGGTCGGGATTGCAGCAGCGAGAGCAGGCGCAGCAGTCGGGCGGAGGTGGTGAGCATGGCAGCAGGGTCGCGCCTGTCGAGGACAGGGTCTGTCCGCAATGGTGGCTAGCCTGTGTCCGTGGTGCAAGGCCCTTCGCCGCGCACCGTCCACGCCGACACACAACAAGGAGTTCTGCATGTCCCTCGTCTTCTACTGGCACCCCATGTCCAGTGCCACCCCCATCGCCTGCGCCCTGGCCGAGCTGGGTGTCGCCCACGACCGGGTGAGGATCGACATCCGCAACGGTGAGCAGCGCACCCCGGAATACCTGGCAATCAACCCCAATGGCAAGGTGCCGTGCCTGGTGGTGGACGGCACGCCGATCTTCGAAGGCCTGGCCATCCATCTCTGGCTGGGCGAGCGTTTCGGCGTGGAACGCGGGCTGTGGCCGGCCGCCGACACGCCCGAACGGCTGCAGGCCATGTCGTGGTGCGCCTGGGCCTACGTGACCTACATGGCCGTGATCGGCCGGCTGCGGCTGGCCACGGCCGATGATGCACTTCGCGATGCACGGCAGGCAGCTGCGGCGTCCTCTGACGCCAAGCGCCTGCTGGAGGTGCTCGACGAACGACTGGGCGGCAACGCCTGGATGCTCGGCGCGCATTACTCGCTGGCGGACCTGGTGGTGGCGCAGGTGGTCGGCTACGGCACCTACGTCGGGGCAGGGGTGGACGACTACCCGGCGGTGGCGGCATGGCTGGCGCAGGTGCAGGCCCGGACGGCGATGCAGGGCGAGGTCTGAGCGCGGATTCGAATAACGAATGATGGCCATGCAGAAAGTTAACTGGTGAATGCGGGCCTCCGCGCCGTATGGTGCGGAGGTCTTTACTGCATTGCGCCCCGCCATGAACCTGACCGTGCTGACCGCGTTCCCGCTGCTGCTTGCGCTGACCCCTGCCGCCCTGGCAGCCGAGCAGGCCGATCTGATCATCCGCCACGCCACGGTGGTCGATGTCGAACACGCCACCACCCGCGCCGACCAGGCGGTGGTCGTGCGCGGCGGCGACATCGTGGCGGTCGGCGACGACCGCGTCATTGCCCGGGACTGGAACGCGCCGCGACGGATCGATGGCAAGGGCCGTTTCCTGATTCCCGGGCTGTGGGACATGCACGTGCACTTCGGCGGCGGCCCGGAACTGATTGAAGAGAACAAGGCGTTGCTGCCGCTGTACATCGCACACGGCATCACCACCATCCGCGACTGCTCCGGGGACCTGCCCGAACAAGTGCTGCAATGGCGCGGCGAGATCGCCAACGGCAGCCTGGAGGGTCCGCAGCTGTTCAGCTCCGGCGCCAAGATCGAAGGCATCAAGCCGGTCTGGAAGGGCACGCTGGAAGTCGGCAGCCAAGCCGACCTGGACGCGGCACTGGCGCGACTCAAAACCGACCATGTGGACTTCGTCAAGATCACCGACAGCACGCTGACGCCGGAACTGTTCCTGGCCGCCGTGCGCGGCGCGCGTGCCAACGGCCTGCGCGCCTCCGGCCACATTCCGATGGCACTGACCGTGCAGCAGGCGGTGGACGCGGGGATCAGCTCGATCGAGCACCTCGATTACGCGTACAAGGCAGGCGTCAAAGACGAGGCCAGCATTGCCGCGGACTTCGCCGCCAAGCGCATCGACCGCGCCGAAGCCAATCGCCGGCTGGACGCAGGCGTTGATCGCGACACCGCCATGGCGGCGTACCGTGGCTTCGCCACCAAGGGTGTGTATGTGACGCCCACCCTCAATGGCGGCCGCATCCTCGACTTCCTCGACCAGGACGATCACGCGCAGGATCCGTACCTGGCCTACATCGGCCCGAGGCTCCAGGCGACCTATGCCTGGCGTGTCGAGCGTGCGGCCAAGGCGAGCCCCGCGCAGATCGATGCGCGGCACCGCAACTACCAGCAGGTCGCCGCGGTGCTGCCGATGCTGCAGCAGGCGGGCGTGACGATCATGGCCGGCACCGATGCAGGCTTCCTCAATTCATTCAACTATCCCGGCATCGGCCTGCATGACGAGCTGGGCCTGTTCGTCAAGGAAGGACTGACGCCCGCGCAGGCGTTGTCTTCCGCAACGCGTGCGGGCCCGTCGTGGTTTGGCACGCTGGATCGCTATGGCGGCATCGCCGAAGGCAAGGCGGCAGATCTGGTGTTGCTGGACGCCAACCCCCTGCAGGACATCCAGGCGACCCGCGCGATCCGTGCCGTGGTGCTGCGCGGGCACGTTTATGATCGCAAAGCGCTGGACGCGCTGCTGGCGCAGACGCGGGCCAAGGTGGCGGCGTGGCAGGCGGCCGCGCAGTAATCCGGAGCGCACGTATCCATCCCTGTGCGACAGCAGCGTGACGATGCGGGCACGGCCGTCTGAACTGTTTAGTGACGTGCGCTGCGCGTCGATGACGGGTGGCTTTCAGCGCACGCGGCGGTAACGGGCCATTGCCTAGTGTTGGGTCACCGGCATCACTCTCGACGCCGAATACCGGAGACAGTCATGGGTAACCATAAGAATCCGCAGCAGGGCCAGCAGAATCCGCAGCAGGGTCAGCAGAACCAGAAAGACCAGCAGGGCGACAAGCAGCGCCAGGGTCAGCAGCAACAGCAGGATGCCGACCAGAAGCGCGAGCGCAACCAGCAGGGTGGGCAGCAGGAAGAAGAAGAATAAGCACCTGCCGGAATGGAATGACCGAATCACCGAAGTCCGGCCCCAGGCCGGACTTTTTTTTGCGTGGGGTGGGGCGTGATCGCTGGCGTATGATGCCGTTCCCTGTGGCGCGCCGGCGGCGCCCACTGCAAAGGAATGTTGATGACGCCTGTTTCGCTGTCGTACCTGGTTGCCGCTGCTGCGTTCTCGTCCAGCGCCGTCGCCGCTGATGTGCCTGCCACCCTCGAGGCGCTGATCGAGCGCAGCGCACGCATCACGATTACCCAGGCCTTGCCCTCGGGTGGCGCAGTCGATCATGCGGTGGTCGAGCAGTTCGCCAATAGCGACATGCTGGTGCGGCACGGCGGCGGGGAAGGCGTGCCCATCGTGGTCACGATCTGCACGCGCGCCACGTTCCTCAACACCGCGCCGGACGCCGCAGGTGCTGCGCCGCTGTCGGGCGGCCAACTGCGCGCCATCCGCGGCGCCCAATACATGGGCGCGTTGGCCGGGATGGCGATGGTGACCGGCGTAGCGGGCCGGGAGGCCGAGGTGCCAGCGGCAGGGGCGTCGATCAGCACCGAGAAGACAACCGCCTGGGCGTACGGCAAGGAGCGTTACGTGCTGGCCGTCTCGCGCGACGCGGTCGGCCAGCTCCGGATTCGGGCGACCAAGATTGCCACTGAGACCACCACGCCGGCGTCCGGCCCGGAGGATCGGCTGAGCACCGACGATGATCGCGCGGCGCGCCTGGCCGAACTGGAGCCGGTCGGGACTTGGCGCGAGATGGTGGTGTCCCCGCACGAGCGCACGGAAGCACTGCCGGCGACGACGTCGCTGCGCGGCTGGGTCGATGCCAGCGGCGACACGTACGCGAGCGTGGCCGAGGCGCGCGACGAGAGGTCTGGATGCGGCAAGTGATACCCATTCGCATTTGCGGTACACTGGGGTGATCGCCTTGCCCTGAGTCGTGCCTGCCGTGCTTTCCTGCCTGATTCCGTCGTTCTCTCCTTGGTTGCGCGCCGTCGGCGTCGTCGCTGCGCTGGGCATGGTGGCAGCAGCACCGGCCGCGGCGCAGCAGCGCAACCCGCTGCAGAAGGTCGGCGAGACCGTCCTCGACCAGCCCGCGCAGAGCTATCGCTTCGAACGTTTCGTGATCGAAAGCGGTGCGCCGGCACGTCGCTGGCGCGTCAATGTGGGGGTGCCGACACACACCGCCGCCAAGGCTGCGCCGGTGCTGTACATGCTCGACGGCAATGCTGCTGCCATGGTCTTCGACCAGGCGATGCTCGCCGACCTGGCCGCGCACGCCGCGCCGGTGCTGGTGTTCATCGGCTACGACAACGACCTGCGCATCGATTCCCCGGCGCGCACGATCGACTACACCGCCTGGGTGGATACCGCCGACGATGAGAACGGTGCGCCGCAGTCCAGTGGCGGCGGCGCGCAGGCGTTCCTGGAGATGATCCAGACCCGGATCAAGCCGGAGGTCGAGCGTCGCGCACGCGTGGATGCGGGGCAGCAGTCGCTGTGGGGTCATTCGCTGGGCGGGCTGTTCGTGCTGAGCACGCTGTATACCCAGCCCACGGCGTTCCAGAACTATGTGAGCGCCAGTCCCTCGCTGTGGTGGAGCCAGGGCGCGCCGCAGGGCGTGATGGAGCACCACTTCGTGGCCAAGCCGTCGCCGGCGAATGTGTGGCTGATGCTGGGCGGCGACGAGCGCAGCGGCAACCGCGGCGTGCGTGACCTGACCAATCCCCGCGTGGTCGCCCACCTGCGCCGCATTGCCGGTGCCACGCCGGACGCCGCCTACACGTTGAGCCAGCGCCTGGCGAAGGTGCCCGGCGTGCAGGTGACCTACCGCGAATTCCCCGGGCTCGGCCACGGGCCGATGCTGCCGGCATCGTTGAAGGCGACGCTGGCGGCGCTGTACGGCGCCGCCGACCGCAGCACCGCGCCTGCGGGCACGGCCACCGACGCGACCTCGGATTGATCTTTTTCACCCTTACCCAGGCAATGCGTGGCCATGTGCCACCGCCGCAGCGATGCAGCTACGCCAAGGCAACCCTTGTGACACGCGCCGCTGGCGCGCCCCTACAGAAGGAGTCTGCTATGTCCCGATTCGTTTCCCTTCCGCGCCTTGCCGCCTTGACCGTGGCCCTGTCGCTGGTGACCGGGGCGGTGTCCGCCCAGCCGGTGTTCGACGCGCCGGCCAACGGCTTCCGTGGCAAGGTCAGTGCCCGCAATGAAAACGTCGTGCCGGGCAGCACCGCCGAAGTGACCGGCCGTGCATTCGTGCCCGGTCAGCAGGTGACGCTGCTGCGCGGCGAGACCGTGCTCAACGCCACCCCGTACGTCGTCGACGCGCAGGGCAACTTCAAGGCCAGCGTGGCCATCCCGGCCGATGCGGTGCCCGGTCAGCACCCGGTGGTGGTGCGCGCCAGCCAGCCGGCCGCCGCCGCCGTGGTGGCCCTGCGGGTATCGCCGAGCCTGCCGTTGAGTGGGCAGCAGAACTTCAGCCAGACCTCCGGCAAGCTGGTGCAGGGGCTGTACCAGAGCAGCTACAGCGCGGGCAGCAACGCGCTGTTCGTGACCGCGGCGGTGGGTCGCCCGCCGGTGACCCAGTCGCAGCTGCTCAAGGTGGACCCCGGGACCCTGAAGGTGGTCAAGGCGATCACCCCGGCACAGGTGCCCGATGCCAAGGGGGGCAGCGTGTTCGCGGTCTACGGCGTGGGCGTGGACGACGCCAACGGCACCGTGTGGGTGAGCAATACCCGCCAGGACACCGTGGCGGTGTATCGCCAGTCCGACCTGTCGCTGGTCCACCAGTTCCCGGTGGGCGCGGTGCCGCATGCGCGCGACGTGGTGGTCGACGCCAAGCGCGGCAAGGTGTTTGCGTCCGCCGCCGGTGAAGATCACCTGTCGGTGTTCGATGCGAAGACGTTCAAGGCGCTGGAACCGATCACCCTTGCCTCGGGCGTGGACGACGAGAAGTTCGTGCCGATGAGCCTGGTGCTGGACGAGGCCGGCGGCAAGCTGTTCACCGTGAGCATCGGCACGCCCGAGGCGGCGGTGATCGATGTCGCCAGCGGCAAGGTCGACAAGGTGATCGACCTCGGCAATGCCATCAGCGCCTCGGGCGTTGCATTCGACGCGAAGCACAACCGCCTGTACGTGGCCTCGCAGGGGACCGACAACCTGCTGATCGTCGACGTGGCCAGCGGCAAGGTGCTGCACGACGTGGCCGTCGGTGCGGGCGCGTTGAACGTGGCATTCGAGCCGGTGTCCGGCCTGGCCTACGTCACCAACCGCGGTGCCGGCACCGTGACCGTGGTCGATGGCGAGGGCAAGGTCGTCGGCAACCTGGATGGCGGTACGTTCCCGAACCACGTCCGTGAGGACGGCAAGGGCAATGTGTTCGCCGTCAACAAGTCGCGCGGTGCGGAAGACCCGAAGGGCGACCGCATCACCCGCATCACCCCGATCCGCCGTTGATGTGCCGCGCGCGCAGAGCCAACGTCCTGCGCGCGCCTGACTGGAGAAAACCATGTTGAGCGCTTTGTCCGCACGCCGCCGCGTGCTCGTGCTGGCCCTCGCGGCCGGGCTCACCGCATGCGGTGGAACGCCGGCGGACGCCGTAGCGCCTGCGGCCACACCGGAGGCACCCGCGCGTGCGGACGCGACCACCGCGGCCGCACTGCCGCAGGGCTGGCTGCGCCTTGCTGGCACCGACGTCCCCGCCAGCACGGGCCTGACGCCGGTGTTGCCGGTGACCGTGCAGTCCGACGATGGCGAACAGGTCACGGTGAAGGACACCGCGCGCATCGTGGCCGGTGGCGACGACGTCATCGCGGTGATCGAGGCGCTTGGCATGGGCGGGCAGGTGTATGCCGCGCCATTGCGTTCGGCCACCGAGGCGGGACGCAAGGCGCCGAAGCAGTTCCTGTTCAACCGCACCACTGGCGTGGAAGGCGTGCTCAGCCTGGAAGGGTCGCTGTTCATCGGCAACAGCCTGCGCCGCCATACCGAGCTGGCCAGGAAGCTGCGCGGGGCGGGTGAGGCGGCCATCGTGATCGACGATCTGCAGCCGGCACCGGACAAGGTGCGCAAGGTGGCGGCGGCGCTCGGCGTCGCGGCGGCGGGCGAAGCGCTGGCGGCACAGGTGCAGGCCCAGCTGGATGAGGCCGCGGCGATCGCGGCGGCCAGCACGCACCACCCGCGCGTGATCCATCTCTCGGCCACGGGTGCCGGCGGCGCGCCCACCGTGGCCGGCGCCGACAGTGCCTCGGGCGCGCTGATCGCGCTCGCCGGTGGCCTCAATATCGGTACCGAGGCCGGGGTGGCCAACTACTCCGCGCTGAGCAATGAAGGCGTGGTGGCGGCGGCACCGGACGTCATCCTGGTCACCGAGAATGACCTGCAGCTGTTCGGCGGTGAGGCCGGGCTGTGGAAGGCCTACCCGACGTTGAAGCAGACGCCGGCCGGCGCGGCCAACCGCGTATGGGTGATGCCGGACGTACAGCTCAAGGCGGCCAGCGTTGGTTCGGGCAGCGGCGCCGTGGCGCTGGCCAAGGCGCTGGCGGCGCTGCCGTCACCGTGACTGGCAGTCCGTGATGGAGCGCAGCAGGCGTCGCCGCGCAGGCGGCTGGGTGCTGGCGATGATGGCGCTGGCATTGCTGGGCGCAATCCTGGCCTCGTTCGCGGTGGGTCCGCTGCGGCTGCCGCCGCTGGAGGTGATGCAGGCGATGGCGGTCAAGCTGGGGTTGCTGGACCCGTCGCAGGTGAGCCAGCGTGACATGGCGGTGGTGTGGAACCTGCGCATTCCGCGGGCGCTGCTGGGCGCGCTGGTGGGCGCATCGTTGGCGATGGCCGGCGCCAGTCTGCAGGGCCTGTTCGGCAATCCGCTGGCCGACCCGGGCATCGTCGGGGTGACGCAGGGCGCGGCGCTCGGTGCGGTGGCCGCCATCGTGCTGGGGGCCGGCAGCGTGGGCGGCTGGACGCTGCCGCTGGCGGCATTCGCCGGCGGCGCGGCGGCGATCAGCCTTACCTACGCGCTGGCCCGTCCGGGACGCAACAGCGGCACGGCGACGCTGCTGCTGGTGGGCATCGCGATGGCGGCGTTCTGCTCGGCGGCGATCGGATTCCTGACCTACATTGCCAGCGAAAGCGAGCTGCAGTCGCTGGTGTTCTGGCAGATGGGGTCGCTGGCGCAGGCCGACTGGGCCGACGTCGCCGCGGCGCTGCCGGTGTTCGTGCTGGGCACGGTGGCGCTGCTGCGCCTGTCCACGCCGCTGGACATGCTGGCGCTGGGGGAGCGCCAGGCACAGCACCTTGGGCTGGATGTGCGGCGCACGCGCTTGAAGCTGATTGCGTTCAGCGCGCTGCTGGTGGGCGCGGCCGTCGCGTTCGCCGGCTCGATCGGGTTCGTGGGGCTGGTGGTGCCGCACGTGGTGCGCATGCTGGTGGGGCCGGGGCACCGCTGGCTGCTGCCGGTATCGGCGGTCACCGGCGCGCTGCTGATCGTGGTGGCCGACACGGCGGCACGGACGCTGGATCCGCCGGCCGAGATTCCGCTGGGGCTGTTCTCGGCCGCGCTGGGCGCGCCGTTCTTCCTGTGGCTGGTGCTGCACCAGCGCCGGAGTGGAACGGTATGAGTGCGCCGTTGCTGCAGCTGGACGGGGTAGGGCTGCGGTTGGGTGAGCGCCGCATCCTGCACGACATCCACCTGGCGTTCGCGCCGGGTACGTTGACCGCGCTGGTCGGCCCGAACGGCGCGGGTAAATCGACGCTGCTGGCGGTGGCCAGCGGCGATATCGATGCGGACGAAGGGCGCGTGATCCTGCATGACCGGCCCATCGCGCAGTGGAAGGCGATGGCGCTGGCGCGCGAGCGCGCGGTGATGCCGCAGGACCACGCGGTGCGTTTTGCCTTCACGGTGGAGGAGGTGGTGGCCATGGGGAGGCTGCCGCACCCGGCCGACGCGGTGCGCGATGCGGCGCGGGTCGAACACGCGCTGGGACAGGCCGAAATGCACGCGCTGCGCCAGCGCGAGGTGCAGACTCTGTCCGGTGGCGAGGCGGCGCGTGCGACGTTCGCGCGCGTACTCACCCAGGACACGCCGCTGTTGCTGCTCGACGAGCCCACCGCCGCGCTGGACCTGCGCCACCAGGAGCGGACGCTGCGTGCGGTGCGCGGGCTGGCCGATGCCGGCGCGTGCGTGATCGTGGTGGTGCATGACCTGAATTTGGCCGCCGGCTATGCGGAC
Organism: Stenotrophomonas sp.; assembly: GCF_032099025.1. Lineage (GTDB taxonomy): Bacteria > Pseudomonadota > Gammaproteobacteria > Xanthomonadales > Xanthomonadaceae > Stenotrophomonas. Next base: position 462,131 of record NZ_DAMCID010000001.1, on the reverse strand, counting down.
CGCATCGTGCTGCTGGAGCAGGGCAGGGTGGCGGCCGATGGCACGCCGGACCAGGTATTGACGCGCGAGCACATCGAGCGGGTATACCAGCAGCCGGTGCTGGTGCTGCGGCACCCGCAGCGCAACGTGCCGCTGGTGGTGGTGGCGGACCCGGAGTAGAGCCGACTGCTTGGTTGCCACGCAGGGCGTGGCACTACGCTTGCGTTCGGCACTGCTTGGTTGCCACGCAGGGCGTGGCACTACGTTTGCGTTCGGCACTGCTTGGTTGCCACGCAGGGCGTGGCACTACGTTTGCGTTCGGCACTGCTTGGTTGCCACGCGGGGCGTGGCAGTACGTTTGCGTTCGGCACTGCTTGGTTGCCACGCAGGGCGTGGCACTACGGGTGCCGCCCCGTTCTGGCTTGTAGAGCCACGCCCTGCGTGGCTGCCGTGCGCGCGGCTTACCAGCCGAACGTGGCGGTGGCCGTCACGGTACGGCCGCTGCCGTAGTAACACGACGAAACGCCGGTGCAGGTCGACACATAACGCTTGTCCGCCAGGTTGCTGGCGTTGAGCGCGAGCTGCACGTGGGTGTTGCCGTGCTGGCCAAGGTCATAGCGCAGGGCGGCGTCGAACAGGGTGTAGGACGGAATGCGGTACAGGTTGGCGCTGTCGCCGTAGCTGACGCCGTTGTAGCGTGCACCCGCCGCCAGGCTCAGGCCACGCAGGGCGCCGGCCTGGAAGGTGTAGTCGGCCCAGAACGAGGCACTGACATCGGGCACCATCGCCAGTTGCTTTCCCTTGTACGCTGCAGAGCGCAGCATCTCCGAATCCATGCGCGAGCCGGCGCCGATCAAGCTCAGGCCCTCGATCGGGGTGATGCGGCCTTCCAGTTCAATACCGCGCACGCGGCCCTCATCGCCCTGGATGGAGCAGGTGGCGGTGCCGGTGGCGCCGCAGTTGCGATGGCTGGTGATCGGGTCGTCGACGATCATGTTCTCCTGCCGAAGGTCGTACACGGCGAGGGTCACGAGGCCGTCTACGCTCGCCGGCTGGTACTTCAGGCCGGCCTCCCACTGCGAACCGGTGACCGGGTCGAACGCAGTCTGGGTGAAGCTGTCCAGTGGCGATCTGGTCGAGGGCTGGAACGATTCTGCGTAGCTGACATAGGGCGTCAGGCCGTTCTCGAACACATACAGCAGCCCGCCGCGGCCGGTGAACGCCTCGTTCTTGATCACGTTGTGCGGGCCGGGCTGCGACACGCCCGTGGCGATGTTGCGGGTGGCGCTCAGGGTGTCGTCCTTGGTCCAGTCGTAACGACCGCCCAGGGTCAGCCGCCAGTTGCCCGCGGCCAGCTGGTCCTGCAGGTACACGCCGCTCTGCCGGTTGATGCCGGCGGTGGGCGTTTCGGTGGTGACGGTGGGCTGGTAGGGGTAATAGGCTGGGTCGAAGATGTCGATCGCGCGTGGGTTGGTCATCGCGCTGCGCACGCCTTCCCAGTCGGCACGCTGCCAGTCCCAGCCGAGCAGCACGGTGTGGTCCACGGCGCCGGTGGCGAAGCGCGCCTGCAGGCGGGTGTCGAAGGTATCGCCGTCGGAATCGCCGGTACCCTGCACGCCGCGGCGGTTCTGGGTGCGGCCGTCGGCGTTGAGCGCGCCGAACGTGACCACGCCGCGGTAGAGCGAGTCGACGTGGGTGCGGCGCGCGTTCTGAGTCAGAGTGATATGGTCGTTGAACTGATGTTCGAACATCCAGCCGGCCGTCCACAGCGTGCGGTCGAAGGTGTTCCAGTCCGGCTGGCCGATGAAGGTGCTGTTCTTCATGTAGCCATATGGCGTGGCGTTGAGCGTGCCGGCCATCGGCAGGAACTGGTAGGTCGATCCGCCGTCGTCCTTCTGGTACATGCCCAGCAGGGTGAGCCGGGTGCGGTCGGCGAGCTGCCAGGTGTAGCTCGGTGCCAGGAACCAATGCTGCTGCGCGGTGTGCTTGATCTGCGTGTCGCCGTCGCGGTACAGCCCGACCAGACGCAGCAGATGCTGGTCGTCCGCACTGCCGGCGCCCACGTCGAACGCGGCGCTGTACTGGCCGTCCGCATCCAGGCCGAGCCGCAGCAGCTGCTGCTGATCGGGCGTGGGGGTCTTGCTGACCTGGTTGACCATGCCGCCCGGTGCCATCTGGCCGTACATCACGGCCGACGGTCCCTTGAGCACTTCCACGCGCTCCAGGTTCCAGCTGTCGAACATGCTGCGGTTCCACTGGCTGCCCTGCGGTGCGCGCATGCCATCCAGGGTGACATTGTTGGACCAGCTGCCGGCATCGAAACCGCGGATGCGGAAGTCATCCACGCGGTTGTCGATGCCGCTGCTCTCCAGGCTCACGCCGGCCACGTAGCGCATGGCGTCGTTGAGCGACTGCACGCCGCGGGCGTCCAGTTCAGCGCGTTCGATCACCGACACCGACTGCGACGTTTCGGCGATGGCCGTGCTGGTCTTGGTGGCGCCACTGGTGCTGTTGGCGGCGCGGTAGGCATTGACCTGCACCGCATCCAGTGCGGTGGCGGTCTGCGCCAGCGCTGCAGGCGCGAAGGTGGCGGCTGCGAGGCAGCAGGCGAGGGCGAGCGGGTGGCGTGGCAGCGGACGGGTGTTGGCAGGAGCGGTGATCATGATGGGAACTCGGACGACAGTGCCCGACGCATTCTAGGCAGTTCCGCACAGGATGCAATTGCGACCTATTCGCATATAAGAGACCGGAACGGGTGCGGTTCGTTGTCGAAAGCGCTCTCCAGGGACGTTTCGGTCGCTCAGTGTTCCATGGATGGTTGCAAAACCTGCTTGCATACGGCCAACACAGGACTAGAATGCGCGCAGGTTCCTTCCTTTGCCGCCATGACCCTGATGCCGCTCCTGACGTTTTTTACTCGCACCCGCGCTTTCGCGGGACGGGCGCGTCTGCCTCGCGGCTCCTCAAGCGGTTGACCTGATCCGGTCAGCCGAAGGACCCAGACAGAGCGCCCACCGGGCGCTCTTTTCGTTTCCGCGTTCCACAACTTCATGAAGGAGAACGTGCCATGCACCAGATCGCCGAGCCCCAAACCTGGCCGCACGCCCGTCAGCCAACGGCGGCGTGCGGCTCCCCGAAGTTGGCAGCGAGAACATAGTCCATGAACACCCAGACCCAGACCCAGACCCAGACCCAGACCCAGACCCAGACCCAGACCCAGACCCTCCGGCGCAACCTCGGCATCATTGCCCATATCGACGCCGGCAAGACCACCCTCACCGAACGGCTGCTGTGGAAAACCGGCGAGATCCATCGCGTCGGTGAAGTCCACGATGGCGCGACGACCACCGACTTCTCGGCGATCGAGCGCGAGCGCGGCATCACCATCGGCGCAGCCGCGGTGCAGGCGCATTGGGCGCCGCGCGGCGAGGCCATCCACCACCTGACCCTGATCGACACCCCGGGCCACATCGACTTCGCCATTGAAGTCGAGCGCTCGCTGCGCGTGCTCGACGGTGCGGTGGCGGTGTTTTCGGCCGTGGATGGCGTACAGCCGCAGTCCGAAACGGTGTGGCACCAGGCGCGCCGTCACGGGGTGCCGATGATTGCCTTCGTCAACAAGATGGACCGCATCGGTGCGTCGTTCGACCGCGTGCTGTCGCAACTGCAGGAGAAGCTGCAGGCGCGACCGTGGGCGATCGGCTGGCCGCTGGGCGCCGAGGCGCAGTTCAACGGCTGGGTGGACCTGGTCGATCGCACGACCGTGCGCTGGGACGAGGCCGGTACGCCGACGCGAACGCCGTGGACCGACGACGAACGTGGCGAATGGGAGCCGCGCCGCCTGCAGCTGGTGGAGGCGGTGGGCAGCCATGACGACGCGTTGGCGGAGGCATGGCTCGAAGGCGGCGACATCGATGCGCTGTCGCTGCGCGCGGCGCTGCGCCGGGCCACGCTGGCCGGTGCGGGCGTGCCGGTGCTGGCGGGTGCGGCGTTCAAGAGCAAGGGCATCGAGACGTTGCTGGACGTGATCGTCGACTATCTGCCCGCGCCGGAAGACCGGCCCGCGGTGGTGGCCGGATCTGCGGATGGCGAGGTCACGTTGCCGCCGGATCCGAGCGGTCCGCTGGCGGCACTGCTGTTCAAGATCACGCACCAGAACCACGGTGCGCTGAGCTTCGTGCGGGTCTATTCGGGCACGCTGCGGGTGGGCGATGCGCTGGCCAGTTCGCAGCACGCGCAGGGTCGGCGGGTCAGCCGGCTGGTGCGTGTGCAGGCCGACCAGACCCACGACATCAAGCAGGCGGTGGCCGGCGACATCGTGGCGGTGCTGGGCTGGAAAGATGCGGTGAGCGGCGAAACGCTCAGCGCGCCATCGCGGCCGCTCCTGCTGGACACGATCAAGGCGCAGCAGGCGGTGTTGGCGTGGCGGTTGACGGCGGCGAAGTCGGCCGACCTGATCCGCATCAGCCAGGGCTTGTCCAGTCTGGCCCAGGAAGATCCGTCGTTCCGTATCGAGACCGATGCGGACAGCGGTGAAACGCTGGTCTGGGGCATGGGCGAGCTGCACCTGGAGGTGATGGTGGAGCGGTTGCGTACGGAGTGGAACGTCAATGTGCAGACGGGCGCACCGCGGGTGGCCTACCAGGAAACGCTGCGGCAGGCGCTGCGCGGTGTGGAAGGGAAGGTGGTCAAGCAGACGGGTGGCCAGGGCCAGTTCGCGCGGGTGCTGATCGATGTGGCGCCGCGCGAGGACGGGGAGGTGCACTTCGTCGACCGCACGGTTGGCGGGGTGATCCCACGCGGTTTCGTGGCGGCGGTGGAGAAGGGTGTGCGCACGGCGCTGATGGAAGGCCCGAAGGGCCATCCGGTGGTCGGCATCGAGGTGACGCTGGTCGATGGGCAGACGCACGCAAAAGACTCGTCGGACATGGCCTTCCACCGTGCGGGCAGCGAGGCGGTCAAGGCGGCGTTGCTGCAGGCCGGTACGCGTCTGCTGGAGCCGGTGATGGAGGTGTCCATCCACGTGCCGTCGGTCAATGTCGGCGACGTGGTCGGTGACATCAATCGGCGCAGTGGCCGCATCGCGTCCATCGATGACCAGGGTGGCCGCGCGGAAGTGGTGGGTTACGCGCCGTTGGCGCAGTTGTCCGGCTACACCACTTCATTGCGCTCGCTCACCCAGGGCCGCGCATCGAGCGACATGCGTTTGAACGGCTACGAAGAAGTGCAAGCTGCTTGATGGTGTGTGGAGTGGGGGAGCCGGGTTTCCGGCTCCCCCTTTTTCTTTTGGAGCTAACAGCTTTTGGAGCTAACAGCTTTTGGAGCTAACAGCCTTCGTCTGCTGGGTTCGCCTGGTAAGGGCCGGCGGGTACGGGGGTACGGGACACGCCGTAAATACGTCCATGTAGGCTCGTAGAAAACATCCATGTTTTCTACGGTCCCGTACCCCCGCACCCGCCGACCCTTCGACAGTGTTTCGGTGGCCGAGGGCAGAGCAATGCAGTCCAGGCGCAGGTGACGGTAGCTCGCTTGTCTTGATGTTCCGTCTTGTTTTGATCTTCCGTAGGCCACCGGCCAACTTCAAAGAGGGTCGGCGGGTATGGGGGTACGGGACCGTAGAAAACATGGATGTTTTCTACGAGCCCCCATGGATGGGTTCACGGCGTGTCCCGTACCCCCATGCCCGCCGGCCCTCACACAGTGACCCCGCAAACCAGGTGCTCTGGTTCTTGCTGTGGCTGTGGCTGTAGCTGTGGCTGTAGCTGTAGCTTCGGCTGTGGCTGTACAAAGAAGCCAGTCCGTTACAATGGGCGCATCTGTTTGAGGAGCTTGCCATGACCACCGCCCATTTCTATCCCATCGGTACGCCCGGCCATGCCTGGGGCGATGGTGAGCGGGCTGCATGGCGCGCGCGCCAAGTGCAGCAGCGCAGCTATGCGCGGGATGTGGTGGAAGCCTTGCAGACGCTGCCGGGTTCGCTGGAGGTGGTGCAGTATGGCCAGCTTGAATCGATCACCGACAGCTACCCGCTGCTGCTCGCGATGAGTCGTGACTGGGACCCGGCCCTGCCGACCGCACTGGTGACCGGCGGCGTGCATGGGTATGAGACCAGTGGCGTGCATGGCGCCCTGCAGTTCCTGCGTGGGCACGCACAGGACTACGTGGGACGGCTCAACCTGATCGTCGTGCCGTGCGTGTGCCCGTGGGGCTATGAGCGCATCCAGCGTTGGAACCGCGATGCGTTTGATCCCAACCGCAGCTTCCGTGACGGCGGGTTGATCGTGGAATCGGCCTCGTTGATGAACTGGCTCGCCGCGCGCGATGACACGCTGCTGGTGCACCTCGACCTGCACGAAACCACCGACAGCGATGCAGATGAGTTCGACCCCGCGCTGGCCTCGCGCGATGGCAAGGTCTGGACGCCCGAGACCATTCCGGATGGCTTCTACGTCATCGGCAACAGCGAGAATCCCGAGCCTGCCTTCCAGCAGGCCCTGATTGCCGCCGTGGCCCAGATCACCCACATCGCCCCGGCCGACGCCCAAGGCAACCTGGTGGGCCTGCCGCTGCAGTCGCCGGGGGTGGTGTGGGGTGAATCGCGCTCGATAGGCGCCTGCGCCGGCGTCACCGATGCCCGTTTTGCCACCACCACCGAGGTGTATCCGGACAGCCCGCGCTCCACGCCCGCCCAGTGCAACGACGCCCAGGTGGCCGCAGTCGTGGCCGGGTTGGAGTTTGCGTTGGCCAATCGCTGAACCAGGCCACCGGGCACTGCAGGGCCCGGCTCGCAGGATGAATCGGCGAATGTGACGGATTGCGGATAGCAGCGTCGCGCAGTGCGGAATATGCGCGAAATACTGAGCCGCATCTCACGTCGAATTGACGATTTGCTCTCCATCCTGAATGCTCCAACCTGCATGCGGACGCTGGCCATGTCCTCGAACGTCGTGAAGATGACGCGCACGCAACTGACCGCCATGGTGGTAGGCGGAATGATCGGCGCGGGTATTTTTTCCCTCCCCCGGACGTTCGCCAGTGCCACAGGTCCCCTGGGTGCGGTCGTGGCTTGGACGATCGCCGGCCTCGGCATGTACACGCTGGCGCGGGTCTTCCAGATGCTCGCGGAACGCAAGCCTGATCTGGACGCCGGTGTGTTCGCCTACGCCAAGGAAGGGTTCGGCGACTACCCCGGCTTCCTGTCCGCGTTCGGCTACTGGATCGGCAGCTGCATCGGCAACGTCTCGTACTGGGTGTTGATCAAATCCACCCTCGGCGCGTTCTTCCCGGTCTTCGGCGACGGCAACACCGTCGTGGCCATCCTCGTGGCCTCCGCCGGCATCTGGCTGTTCCACTTCATGATCCTGCGCGGTGTGCAGCAGGCCGCGGCCATCAACAAGATCGTCACCATCGCCAAGGTCATTCCGATCGTGGTGTTCCTGGTGATCATGGCCTTTGCCATGAAGATGGACCTGTTCCGGTTCAACTTCTACGGCGGCGACCTGAGTGGCAGCATCTTCGAACAGGTCCGCGCGACGATGCTGGTCACGGTGTTCGTGTTCCTCGGCATCGAGGGGGCGAGCGTTTACTCGCGTTACGCCAAGGACCGCAAGGACGTGGGTGCGGCGACCATCACCGGCTTCCTGGTGGTGACCACCTTGATGGTGCTGGTGACGCTGCTGCCGTTCGCGGTGCTGCAGCGGGCCGACATCGCCGGCATGCGCCAGCCGTCCATGGCCACGGTGCTGGAAGCGGTGGTGGGCCACTGGGGCGCGATATTCGTGAGCGTGGGCCTGCTGGTGTCCGTGCTGGGTGCCTACCTGACTTGGTCGCTGATCTGCGCCGAGGTGCTCTCGGCCGCCGCGCGAACCAAGGACATGCCGGCGATCTTCGCGCGTGAGAACGCCAACGGCGTGCCTTCGTCGGCGCTGTGGGCGACCAACATCATCATCCAGCTGATCGTGATCAGTACCTACTGGTCGCGGGATGCCTTCTCGCTGATGCTCAACCTGACCAGCGCCATGTCGCTGATTCCGTTCCTGCTGGTGGCTGCCTACGGCCTGCAGCTCACCCTGCGCGGCGAGACCTACAACGAGCGGCCCAACGAGCGTGGGCGCGACCTCACCCTGGCCATCCTGGCCACGATCTACACCGCGTTCCTGTTGTATGCCGGTGGCATCAAGTTCATCGTGCTGTCGGCGGTGCTGTATGCGCCCGGCAGCCTGCTGTACGTCTGGGCACGGCGCGAGCAGGGCGGGAAGATCTTCACCAAGGCGTCGGACCTCATCATCCTGGGCCTCGCCGTGGTGGCCGCCCTGGTCGGCGTGTACTGGATCGCGACGGGCTACATCCAGATCTGAAACGTGCGTGAGCGAGGACCACCCCACCGGACGAGGATCGTGCCGCGATGAGCCCTGCCGTGGGTAGCCGCAAGTTGTCGCTGCTGGAGCTGACCGCACTGGTGGTCGGCTCGATGATCGGCTCGGGCATCTTTGCGTTGCCGGCCGCGTTCGCCGCCAATACCGGGGTGAATGGCGCGTTGGTCGCGTGGGCCATTGCCGGTACCGGCATGCTGATGCTGGCCTTCGTGTTCCAGTCGCTGTCGCGGCTGAAGCCGGAGCTGGACACCGGCATCTACGCATACGCTCGGGCCGGGTTCGGCAACTACGCCGGCTTCCTCTCCGCCGTCGGCTACTGGCTGGGCTGCTGCCTGGCCGATGTGGCCTGCCTGATCCTGATCAAGGCCACGCTGGGGCAGTATTTCCCTGCGCTGGGTGATGGCACCACGGTGGTGGCGATATTGTCGGCGTCGGTACTGTTGTGGGGCTTCCACTTCCTCATCCTGCGCGGCATCAAGGAAGCCGCGTTGATCAACACCATTGCCACGGTCGCCAAGCTGGTGCCGCTGGCGGTGTTCATCGTGTTCCTGTTCATTGGGTTCCGTGCCGACGTGTTCGCCCTGAACCTGTGGGGAGGCGAGCCGCCCGGCGCAGGCACGCTCTGGCACCAGACCCGCGGCACGCTGTTGCTCACGGTGTTCGTGTTCGTGGGCATTGAAGGCGCCAGCGTGTACTCGCGGCACGCGCGCCGCCGCGAGGATGTGGGCATCGCCACCGTCGCCGGCTTCCTTGGCGTGCTGTGCCTGCTGGTGATGGTCACCATCCTGTCCTACGGCGTCCTGCTGCGACCGGAGCTGGCCGCGCTGGCCACGCCGTCGATGGCCGGGGTGATGGAGGCCATTGCCGGGCGTTGGGGTGCACTGTTCATCAGCATTGGGTTGCTGGTCTCCGTGCTGGGCAATTACCTGTCGTGGTCGCTGCTGGCGGCCGAGGTGCTGCATTCGGCCGCGCTCAACGATGCCATGCCCCGCGCGCTCGCCCGCGAGAACCGCGCCGGCGTGCCGGACGCGGCGCTGTGGCTCACCAACGGCGTGATCCAGACCTTCCTGCTGGTCAGCTGGTTTGCCGACTATGCCTTTACGTTGGCACTGAAGATGACCAGCGCGATGACGCTGGTGCCGTACCTGCTGGTGGCCGCGTACCAGCTCAAGCTCTCGCTGGGCGCGGAGGGCGGGGTGGACGCGGCGGCACACGCGCGCATGCGCTGGATCGCCGGTGCGGCCACCGTGTATGCGGCCGCCATGTTGCTGGCCGGTGGCAGCCGGTATCTGCTGTTGTCCAGCCTTCTGTATGTGCCCGGTTCGCTGCTGTTCTGGGCGTGGCAGCGGCACCGCGGCGTGGTGTTCCGCCCGGCTGAGACCGTGGTGTTGCTGCTGCTGTGCGCGATGGCGGTGACGGCCGTGGTCGGGTTTGGCAGCGGCTGGTTGCGGCTGTGACGCGCGCGCGGGCGGCGGCACCGCTGCGAAGCGGACTGGCGCGGTTGATTGCGCCGTATCGCGGCCCGCTGTGCCGCACCGGAGTGCTGTTGGGTGCGTTGTGCTTCATCGCCTCGCTGACGCCCAGTCTGGTACCGCGCGGCTTCGTCGCGCAGGGGGTGCTGTCAGGCGTGTGCTTCGCGGTCGGTTACCTGATCGGCGTGGCGCTGGCGGCCCTGTGGCGACGGCTGATGCTGCCCGAGCTTGGGCACGGCCCGCTGCAGCGTGGCCTGCGCTGGCTGCCCTGGGTAGGCCTGCTGGCGTGTGCACTGACCGTGTGGTGGGTGCGGCCCTGGCAGGACTCGGTGCGCGCGGTGATGGGGCTGCCGCCCATGGACGAGGGCTACTCGCTGCGGCTGCTGCTGATTGCGCTGCTGGTCTTCGCCGTGCTGCTGGTGGTCGGGCGTGCCTTCGCGTGGGTGGCCCGACGGGTGGGGGCGCTGTCGCGCCGGGTGATGCCGGCACCGGTGGCGCGGCTGCTCGGCATCGTGGTGGCCGCGGTGCTGTTCTTCAACATCGCCAACGGTGTGTTGCTGCGCGGTGCGCTGCACACGGCAGACGCCTCGTTCCGCAAGGCCGATGCACTCATTCCGCCCGAGTCCACCGCGCCCACGGTGCCCGGCACGACCGGAGGTCCCGGTTCGCTGGTGGCCTGGGAGCAGATGGGCCGGGCAGGGCGCGACTTCGTCAGTGCCGGACCGGAGGCGGCGGAGATCGCGGCGTTCACTGGCAGGCCCGCGCAACGACCGCTGCGCGTCTATGCCGGCCTGCCGGCGGCGCAGGACGCGCGTGCCCGGGCGCGGCTGGCACTGCGCGAGCTGCAGCGCCAAGGGGGGTTCCAGCGGCGCAACCTGGTGGTGATCACGCCGACCGGCACCGGCTGGGTGGACCCAGCCGCAATCGACAGCGTGGAGTACCTGCTGCACGGAGACGTGGCCAGCGTGGCCGTGCAGTACTCGTACCTGTCCAGCCCGCTGTCGCTGCTGGTCGAGCCCGAGTACGGCGAGGAAACGTCGCGCCTGCTGTTCGCGGAGGTCTATGCCTACTGGCGTACGCTGCCGGTGGAGACGCGGCCACGGTTGTACGTGCACGGGCTGAGCCTGGGCGCGATGAACTCCGAGCGCTCGGTGAACCTGTTCGACATGATCGATACGCCCATCGACGGTGCGCTGTGGAGCGGCCCGCCCTTCGCGACGCGCACCTGGCGACAGACGACCAATCAGCGCAACGCCGGCTCCACCGAGTGGCTGCCCGTATTCCGTGACAGCCGCACCGTGCGCTTCATGAACCAGGGCGGCAGTCCGGTGCCCGCCGATGCGCCATGGGGCCGAATGCGGGTGGTGTACCTGCAGTACGCGAGTGACCCGATCACGTTCTTCACCCCGTACGATGCGTGGCGGGAGCCGGACTGGATGGCCGAGCCGCGTGCGCCGGATGTCTCCCCGGCGGTGCGGTGGTACCCGTTGGTGAGCATGCTGCAGCTGGCGTTGGACATGCTGCTGGCCGACCGCACGCCGATGGGCTACGGCCACGTGTTCGCGCCGTCGCACTACGTGGCCGGTTGGCAGGCGGTGCTGGGCACGAACGACTGGAGCGCCGCTGACCTCCGTCGCCTCGCGTCCCTGCTGGACCCACGGCGACGCCAGCAGATCGAACAGCGGCGCAGCGCGGCCGGCGGCTGAGCGCCGCTCAGGGCTCGCGGGGCGGATGCGGTGTCCGGGTCTGTTGGGACAGGCGTTCGATGATCGCCAGAATCAGTGCCGACAGCAGCAGCATGCCGTGGATGACCGACATCCAGCGCAATACCTCTGGTTCGATCACCAGGCCTTCCTCCAGCTTCATGAAGATCCGCAGCAGCGCAATGGCCGAGATCGCGATGATCGACCCCATCAGCTTGGTCTTCATCGCGCCGAAGTCGACGGTACCCATCCAGACCGGGCGGCGTTCCTGGCCGGAATCGATCCGGGTGACGAAGTTCTCGTAACCGGCCAGGGTGACGATCAGCAGCAGGTTCGCCACCAGCGACATGTCGATCAGCGACAGTGCAAGCAACACCGCGTCGGACGGCCCCAGATCGGCAATGTGCATCACGTAGGTGGCCAGTTGACGCAGGAACACGAACAACAGCAGCAGCAGGGCGACCACCAGTCCGAAATAGAACGGCGCCATGATCCATCGCGCATCGAACAGACTGCGCGAGACGTTGCGGCGGATCAGGCTGCGAAAGTGTCCCATTGGCATGGCCGCTCAGCCTTCAGTCGTCGAACCGATCGGACACATCCGGCCCGGTGTCTTCCACGACGTCGGCAGGGCGGTCACCGTAAAGGGTGTTGCGCATCTCGCGGCGCGCATCGCGTATGGCGGTGCCGTCCAGCGGGCGGATCCGGATGATGCGGCAGGACTGCGGCATGGCCACGCTCATGGTGCGTGGAATCACACTGTCCCAGCGGGCGCTGACGGTGCCGAACGAATTGGTGATCTGTACCGTGTGCGCGATGGACAGGCCCGTGCAACGGCCGCGCAGCTCAAGCAGGTGGCCGCGGCTGGAGCTGGTCCATATCGCCAGGGCGCGGTCGCCCAGCGGTGTCCACTGGGTATGGCGCACGAAGCGGGTGAGCTGGAAGGACTGCACCGGTGGCCCGGCGTGCTGGACGTACAGATTGAAGCGGTCCTGGGTGGTCATGGTGGGCGACGTGGCGCAGCCGCCCAGGGTCGCCACGGCAAGCAGGGACATCAACAGAATGCGCATGACGGTTCCTTCGGCTGGACAGACCGGTGACGTGCCCGTCCGTGGGGGACGGGGCACGTCATCAGGGGCATCCCCGGGTCAGCGGGTGACGCGGGTCGTGGTGCCGTCGCTGGAGACGCGCACGCGGTCGCCCACGCGGTAGTCGGACGGGTTGCCGTCCTGCACCACCGCAACGGTCCGGCCGTTCTCTAGCTGCACGGTGATCTCCACGCCGTTGCGTACACCTCGCGCCAGCGCGTTGCTTGCCGCGCCACCGGCCGCGGCACCGGCGATCGCGCCGATGGTATTGGCGCGGCTGCCGCCACCGATCGAACTGCCGGCCACGCCACCGATGCCGGCGCCGACCAGGGTGGCCACGCCGCGGGAATCATTCTGGATCTGTACCGGACGGATCGACTGGACCGTGCCGGCTTCGACCGTCTGCGCGCGCCCGACCTCGGACCGGTTGAAGGTGCTGGGGGTGGTATGTGTGGCGCAGCCGCCCATGAACAGGGCAGACGCCAACAGCGCCGTTGCGGCGCCTGCATGTCGAAGTTTCATCTTGTGTCTCCATCGGAATAGCACGCGGGACAACGGAAATAGGAACAGCCAGCCTTGACCGTAATCTGCTCCATGCAGCAGCGATTAACTACGCGGCGGGTAACGGCGGCGTGAAAGCGCGCGGGCACCCAGCAGGCGCAGCATATTCAGCAATTCAAGGGGTTTTTGCCGCTATCCAGATTCCGACGCTCACGTGCGCTTTACCTTTCAAGGACTAGTTCTTCGCGCAGCAACGACGTACCTGGCGGCCAACCGCAGCAACGGGCGGGCGGCTTCTTTTCCCGTCATTTCGTGCAACGGAGAGACCCGCAATGTCCACTGCAAACGTCTACGGCGTACATTCCGAAGTCGGCGTCCTCAGGAAGGTGATGGTCTGTGCGCCAGGCATGGCACACAGCCGGCTGACGCCCCGCAACAAGGACGACCTGCTGTTCGATGATGTCATCTGGGTCGACAACGCAAAACGCGACCATTTCGATTTCATGTCCAAGATGCGGGCGCGCGGCGTGGACGTGGTGGAAATGCACGACCTGCTGACCGAAACCCTCGAGAATGTCGAAGCACGCAACTGGATCCTGGACCACCAGATCAACGCCAATGAAGTGGGCGTGGAGTTCATGGCCGAGGTGCGCGCCTACCTGCAGGGCCTGCCGGCACGCCAGTTGGCTGAAACCCTGATCGGCGGCCTGAGCGTCCTCGACCTGCCGGACGACTTCGCCGGGCCTACCCTGCAGGCCGTGCGCGAGGTGCCCGATCTGGTCGGCTACCTGCTGCCACCGCTGCCCAACACGCTGTACACACGCGACACCACCTGCTGGATCTACCAGGGGGTGACGCTGAACCCGCTGTACTGGCCGGCGCGGCATGAGGAAACCATCCTCACCACGGCGATTTACAAGTTCCATCCCGACTTCACGAAGGCGGACTTCCCGATCTGGTTCGGCGACCCCACCGTCGACTACGGAAACGCGACGCTGGAAGGCGGCGACGTGCTCATTCCGGGCAATGGCGTGGTCCTGATCGGCATGAGCGAGCGCTCGTCGCGTACGGCCATCACCCAGGTGGCGCAGTCGCTGTTCAAGAACGGGGCGGCCAAGCGAGTGATCGTGGCGGTGATGCCCAAGCTGCGTTCGGCGATGCATCTGGATACGGTGTTCACGTTCGCCGACCGCGATGTGGTGACCGTGTTCCCGGGCATCGTCGACCAGATCCATACCGTGTCGCTGTATCCCAGCGACAAGGAGCCCGGCCTCGAGATCGTGTTCGAGAAGAAGCCGTTCTGCGATGTGGTCGCCGAGTCGCTGGGCTTCAAGCAGCTGCGCATCGTCGAATCCGGCGGTGACCGCTACGCGGCGGAGCGCTCGCAGTGGGACAGTGGCAACAACCTGGTGGCCATGGCCCCCGGGGTGGTGGTGGCCTACGACCGCAGCACGCAGACCAATACCGACCTGCGCAAGCAGGGCATTGAAGTGATCAGCATCGTCGGGGCCGAGCTGGGGCGTGGCCGGGGTGGCGGCCACTGCATGACCTGTCCGTTGATCCGGGACGCGGTGTCTTTCTAGGCACGGCGCAACCGACACTTCCTCGCAGGGCGGCCGGCGCCGAGCCGTGCCACCCCGCGACACCGCGGAGGCCAGAAGGATGCAATCCCTTGGGTGGATGGCGCGTGCATGGCTGCTGGCGGCGGTTGCGCTGGCGGCTGGCTGTGGGCGCGGCGGTGGAGCGGACGGTGCGGAGCGGCCGCCAACGCTGGTCGCCGTTGAAGTGGTCAAGGCGCAGGCCGTGCCCAACCTGGTGGAGTTGCCCGGGCGGGTGGAGGCCAGTCGTTCCGCCGAAGTGCGCGCGCGTGCCGACGGCATCGTGGAGCGCCAGCTCTATGTGGACGGCACCGAGGTCGCGGCCAACGCGCCGCTGTTCCAGATCGATCCGCGCGACCTGCAGGCCCGCGTGCAGCAGGCACGTGCCTCGCTGGCCTCGGCCAAGGCCGCGCGTGCGCAGACGTCGTCGATGCGGGCGCGGTTGTCGACCCTGGTGCAGCGCAAGGCCGTGAGCGTGCAGGAATACGAATCGGCGCAGGCGTCGTTCCGCCAGGCCGACGCGGCGCTGATGGAGGCGCAGGCCGCGGTGGACCGTGCGGTGCTGCAACTGGATCACGCCACCGTGCGCGCACCGATCCAAGGGCGTACCGGGCGCGCGCAGGTCAGTGAAGGGGCGCTGGTGAGCGCCGCTGCGGCCACGTTGCTCACCCGGATCGACCAGGTGGACCCGGCGTTCGTGATCTTCAATCCGTCCAACATCGCGATGAACGCGCTGGAACGCGGCGTGGCCGAGGGCCGCATCGACGTGGGCGACGACCGCCAGGTGCAGGTGACGATCCTGCTCGACGGCGGCGAGCGCCTCGCCACCCCCGGGGTGGTCGACTTCAGCGAGACCGCGATCGATCCCGCCACCGGCAGCCGCACCCTGCGTGCGCGTTTCGCCAACCCCGACGGGCGGCTGCTGCCGGGGCAGTTCGTGCGCGGTGTCCTGGCCGTGGGCAGCATCCGCAACGGCACCAGCCTGCCCGAACGCGCCATCCAAGTGGGCGAGGACGAGGCCAGCGTGATGCTGGTCAACGATGAAAACATCGCGGTGCGGCGGGTGGTGACGTTGGCCGGCCAGGCCGATGGCCGCTGGGTGGTGCAATCCGGACTCACCCCCGGTGACCGGGTGATCGTCGATGGCTGGCACAAGATCCAGCCCGGCCAGCCGGTGTCCATCCAGACCGCGCCCATTGCCAAAGCGAAGGCCAAGGCCCCATGAGCGGCTACTTCGTCTACCGGCCGGTGCTGGCGTGGGTCATCGCGCTGTTCGCCATCCTGTTTGGCGGCATTGCCTTGAACAGCCTGCCGGTGGAGCAGTACCCGGATGTGGCGCCGCCCTCGCTGAGCATCTCGGCCACCTTCGTCGGCGCCGATGCGCAGACGCTGGACCGCACCGTGACGTCGGTGATCGAGAACGAGCTGAGCGGCGTGGACGATTTCCTGTTCATGACCTCCACCAGCCGCGCCAACGGTACCGCGCAGATCCGGGTGACGTTCCGCAGCGGCACCGACCTGGACATCGCGCGTTCGCAGGTGCAGGACCGCCTGGCCCGTGTCGAACCGCGCTTGCCGGACGAGGTGCGGCAGATGGGCGTGCGGGTCTCCCAGGCCAGCAATGGGTTCCTGATGCTGATCTCGCTGCAGTCGGACACGGGGCGCTACTCGGCGCTGGAGCTGGGCGACTACGCCAACAGCACCATTGCCGACGAACTGCGGCGTGTACACGGTGTGGGCGATGTCACCCTGTTCGGCTCCAGCTATGCGATGCGGATCTGGCTGGATCGCGAGAAGCTGGTGAGCTATGGCATCTCACCGGGTGAGGTGATGGCGGCGGTGCGCGAGCAGAACGCGCAGACCGCCGGAGGTGGACTAGGCCTGCAACCCACCACACCGTCCACCGAAACCACCGCGCAGATCGTGATGCGCGGGCGCTTCAGCACACCCGAGCAGTTCCGCCAGGTGATCATCCGCGCCACGCCGGGCGCCGCCACGGTGCGGCTGGGCGATGTGGCGCGGGTGGAGCTGGGCAACGACAACTATGCGTTCAACCTGCGCCTGAACGGCCAGGAGACCGCCGGCCTGGCGGTATCGCTGGCCACGGGCGCGAACGCCCTGTCCACCGCCACCGCAGTGCGCCAGCGCATGCAGGATCTGGAGACGAGCTTCCCGGACGGCATGCACTGGACGACCCCGTTCGACACCACCCCGTTCATCACCGAATCGGTGAGCGGGGTGGCCGTCACCATGGTGCAGTCGCTGGTGCTGGTCTCCATCGTGGTGCTGCTGTTCCTGCAGAGCTGGCGTGCGGTGTTCGTGCCCACCATCGTGGTGCCGGTCTCGCTGCTCGGCGCGTGTCTCGGCCTGCTGGCGTTCGGGGTCTCGATCAACCTGCTGTCGCTGTTCGCGATGGTGGTGGCGATCGGCATCCTCAACGACGATGCCATCGTGATCGTGGAGAGCGTCGAGCGGATCATGCGCGAGGACGCGCTGCCGCCGCGCGAGGCCACGGCCAAGGCGATGGGTCAGCTCTCCGGGGCGATCATCGCCACCACGCTGGTGCTGCTGGCGGTGTTCATCCCGATGGGTTTCTTCCCCGGCTCGGCCGGCGGCATCTACCGCCAGTTCGCCATCACCCTGAGCGTGTCGCTGGTGGTGTCCACCATCCTCTCGCTGACCCTGGCGCCGGCCATCTGCGGTGCAATGTTGCGCCCGGCAAAGGAACAGGTGGGGAAGGGCGGTCCGCGGCGCCGGTTGTTCAGTGCGATCAACGCCGGCCTGGACCGCAGCACCCGCAGCTACGCCGGGTGGGTGGGCGGCATGCTGCTGCGCCCGTGGCTGTGGATCGGGGTGTTCCTAGTGGTGGTGGCGGTCACCGGCGTGCTGTACGCGCGGCTGCCCGGCGGCTTCCTGCCCACCGAGGACCAGGGCTATATCTTCGTGGCGTACAACGCCGCGCCCGGGGCGACGATGGCCCGCACGCGTGCGGCGGCGGAGCAGGCCGAGGCGATCCTGCACCAGCAGCCCGAAGTGCGCAACGTGGCGACGGTGATAGGTTTCAGCTTCTTCGGCCAGGGCCAGGCGGTGGGCATGTCCTTCGTCGACCTGCATCCGTGGGCGGAACGCAGCGGCGGCGAGCGCAGCGCCATGTCGTTGGCCGCGCGCATGAACGCGGCGTTCTCGCGCATTCCGCAGGCGCAGGTGTTCGCGCTCAACCCACCGGCGATCCAGTCACTGGGCAACGCGTCGGGCTTCAGCATGAAGATCGAGGACCGCAGTGGTGTGGGTGGCGCGGGCTTGAATGCCGCCGCCATGGGCATCACCGCGCGTGCGGCGGCCAGTGAGCGGCTGTCCGGCGTGCGCCCGGAAGGCATGCCGCGTGCCCCGCAGCTGTTCGTGGACATCGACCGCACCCAGGCGCGTGCGCTGGGTGTGCAGCTGTCGCAGGTCAACCAGGCGCTGGGGATCATGTTCGGCTCGGCCTACGTCAACGACTTCGTGCGCCAGGGCAACGTGCTGCGGGTATTCATCCAGGGCGACGCCGACCAGCGCATGCGTGCCGAGGATGTGTCCGACCTGCGGGTGATCGGCAGCAATGGCCAGTCGGTGCCGTTCTCGGCGTTCGCCACCACACGCTGGACGGTGGGCGAGCAGCAGGTGGAGCGCTACAACGGCTTCCTGTCGGCCACGGTGTCGGGGCAGGGCGCGCCCGGCGTGGCCAGCGGCGCCGCCCTGCAGGAAATGGAACGCATCGCCGACGATGTGCTGCCACCGGGCATGCGCCACGAGTGGACCGGTACCGCGCGCGAAGAGCGCGAAGCCTCCGGTCAGGTGGGCATGCTGCTGGGCCTGGCCTTCATCG
The DNA here is from genome assembly GCF_032099025.1 of Stenotrophomonas sp. Lineage (GTDB taxonomy): Bacteria > Pseudomonadota > Gammaproteobacteria > Xanthomonadales > Xanthomonadaceae > Stenotrophomonas. Next base: position 443,550 of record NZ_DAMCID010000001.1, on the reverse strand, counting down.
TGGCTTTCCTGCTGCTCGCGGCGCTGTACGAAAGCTGGGTGACCCCGGTGATCGTGCTGCTGGTGGTGCCGCTGGGCATTCTCGGCGCCGTGGTATTCACCGGGATGCGCGGCATGTCGGCCGATGTCTACTTCACCGTGGGCCTGGTCACCATCATCGGCCTTGCGGCCAAGAACGCGATCATGATCGTGCAGTTCGGCCTGGATGAAGAGGCGCGCGGCGTGCCGACCCAGGACGCGATCATGCAGGCGGCCAGGCAGCGGCTGCGTCCGATCCTGATGACCAGCCTGACCTTCATCGTGGGCATGGTGCCGCTGGTGATCGCCACCGGTGCCGGCGCGGCCAGCCGCCAGGCGGTGGGCACCGGCGTGCTGGGCAGCATGCTCACTGCCACCCTGTTCGGCGTCTTCTTCACCCCGCTGTTCTACTTCCTGCTGCGGCGACGCGCCCGCGCCCGCACGGTCGACCCCGCAGCCGCTGCAGCCGCGCGCAACGGGGATGCCGATGGCTGACCGCATGCTCTGGCGCGTGGGCGTGGTGCTGGCGGTCTCGCCACTGTGCGGCTGCAACCTGGCGCCGGACTATGTGCGCCCGGACGCGCCGGTGCCCGCGCAGTTTCCGCAGCTGCCCGCCGGGGGCGCAGCCGCGCCGGCGATTGCATGGCAGGCCTTCTTCCATGATCCCGTGTTGCGCGATCTGGTCGGCCAGGCGCTGGTCTACAACCGCGATCTGGCCGGCGCCGCGGCCCGTATCGAGCAGGCGCGTGCGCAGTTCCGCATCCAGCGCAGCCAGCGGTTGCCCGGGCTGGATGCGAATGCATCCGGCCAGCGCCTGCGCACGCCCCTCAGCGCCGCCGACGGTGCGCCGCGGGTCACGGTGGACAGCTATGCGGTGCAGGTGGGCATACCGTCATTCGAACTGGACTTCTGGGGCCGCGTCGCCAACCTCAACGAGGTGGCGCGACGCCAGTACCTGGCCACCGTTGAAGCACGCAACACCGCCGAGCTCTCGCTGGTGGCCAACGTGGCCGCCAGCTACTACGCGGTGCGCGCCAGCGAGGAGGGCATCGTGCTGGCCGAGCGTTCGCTGTCCAGCCGCCAGGAGACTCTGGAACTGGCTCAGCTGCGCATGGATGCCGGGCTGACGTCATCCATCGACTTCAACCAGTCCTATGCGCTGGTCACGCAGGCCGAACTGCAGCTGGCGCAGCTGCGGCGCAACCATGGGCAGGCGCTGCAGCTGCTGCAGTTCCTGGTGGGCAACCCGCTGCCGCCGACGTTGCCGGCCGGGCTGCCGCTGGATCCCGACGCGCAGCTGACCCGGCTCGCTCCGGGGCTGCCGTCGGCCCTGCTCGAGGCGCGCCCGGACGTGCGCCTGGCCGAGCACCAGCTGCGCGCGGCGAACGCCAACATCGGCGTGGCGCGGGCCCTGTACTTCCCGATCATCGCCCTGACCGGCGCTGGCGGCTACGCGTCCAGCGACCTGTCCGGGCTGGTTTCGGACAGCAACCGGGTGTGGTCGTTCGGTGCCGGTGCCGTGCTGCCGCTGCTCGACTGGGGTGCGCGCCGCGCGCGCGTGGACGGCGCCAATGCCGGCCGCGACGAACGCGAAGTGGCCTACCAGTCGACCGTGCAGAACGCCTTCCGCGAGGTCGCCAGCGGGCTGATCGCGGCCGAGGAGAACGACCGCCAGATTGCCGCGCAGGTGCGCGCCGTGGACGTACAGCAGGCGCTGGTGGTGACCGCACATGACCGTTACGACGTCGGCCTGACCCCGTACCTGGAGGTGCTCGATGCCGAGCGCAACCACTTCGCCGCCGAACAGAACCTGCTGCAGCTGCGTGCGGCGGCACTGCAGGACGCCGTGAACCTGTACGCCGCACTGGGCGGCGGCCAGGACCAGCGGGAGCAACCCGCCGACTGAGGTTCCCTTTTTCATGACACGCCAGTGAGGGCCGCTTCCCATGCGCATTCCCACCCGCTCGATCTGCCTTGCCGCCGTGCTGCTGCCGGGCGCGGTCGCCGCCCAGACCCGCGACGCCAGCCAGGACGCCGAGATCCAGCGCCTGCGCCAGACCGTGGACCTGCTCACCGCGCGCATCCAGGCGCTGGAGACGGGGCAGGCCAGTGCAACGCCCGTGGCGCCTGCGCCTGCGCCTGCGCAGCCAACCACCGCCGTGGCCGCGACCCCAGGCGCGGTCGTGGTGCCCGCCGCGCCGCTGGTTGCGGCCACGCCTGCATCGTTGCAGGTGCCGCCGTCGCCATTGCCGGCACGCGAACCCTTCGATGAGGATGACCAGGCCAGCGCCCGCGTCGACAATGAAGTGCCCCCGGGTGACGAACTGGACGGCTTCTTCCTGATCCCGGGCACGGGCACCTGGCTGCGCCTCGGCGGCTACGCCAAGCTGGATGCGATGTTCGACAGCGGCGATGCCGGCGACAGCGACCAGTTCATCACCTCCGAGATTCCGGTCGATGGTGGCCGCGACAGCACGCGTTTCAACATGCACGCACGGCAGACCCGGCTGACCCTCGAAGGGCGACGCGATACCGGCGCCGGCCAGCTGCGCTTCCTGATCCAGAACGACTTCTTCGGCTCGGGCGGCAGCTACGGCTACCGGCTGCGGCATGCGTGGGGGCAGCTGGGCAACACCTACGTGGGCTTCGGCTGGTCGGCCTTCATGGACCTGGACTCCGGCCCCGACACGCTGGACTTCGCTGGCCCGGGCGCCTCGCCGTCGGCGCGGCTGGCGAGCATCCGCCAATACTTTCCGCTGGGCGGCGGCAACCAGATCATCCTGGCCGCCGAGCATCGCGCGCCCGAGCTGCAGTTCGGTGGCGCAACGCAGCGCTCGCGCACGGCGGCCCCCAACCTGGTGCTGGCCGCCCGGCATGAAGCGGGCTGGGGCAGCCTGCAGGCGTCCGGCCTGCTGCGCTACCTGGCCTACGATTCGGCGCAGGACAGCAACGAAGGCAGTGACAGCGCCATGGCCGGTGGCGTGGCATTGACCGGCACTTGGGGCGGCGGCGACAACGGCGATTATTTCGTGTTCGGCGCGCTGGGCGGGCAGGGCATCGCGGCGTTCCTGGGTGACCTGGGCGGCTTGAACCTGGATGGCGTGGTCGATCCGCAGGGCGAGCTGCAGGTGATGCAGCAGTACGGCGGGTGGGTGGGCTATACCCACCACTGGACCCAGCGCTGGCGCTCCACCGTGACCTATAGCCGCCTCTATCTGGAGCGCGACACGCTGCTGGATCCGACCACGTTCCGTCGCAGCGACTACGCCGCCGCCAACGTCATCTGGCAGCCCGCACCCAGCTGGAGCTGGGGTGCCGAACTGCTGTACGGCAAGTTGCAGGAGCAGAGCGGCGCCAGCGGCGACGTGTTCCGCCTGCAGACCGCGATCAAGTACGACTTCGTGAAGTAGGAGGCATCATGGCCACATGCTCGAGACATCGCCGCACCGCGCCGCGCCGGCTGCGACCCGTGCTGCTCTCCGTCGCACTGGCCGCCGCCGCACCGCTGGCCGCGCAGGACGCCATGCTGGGCACTATCCTGGAGGAACCCGGCAGCGCCGGTCTCGGTTTCCTCAGCCGCATCGAATCCTCGCCGTACACGGGTGCCGACGACCGCATCGACTTCATGCCGCTCTATCTCTATGAGGGGGAGCGCTTCTTCCTGCGCTCCAACGCAGCCGGCGTTCGCTTCACGCCGCGCGAGGACCAGGGCCTGGAGCTGTTCGTCGAGCGCCGGCTGGAAGGCTATCCCGAAGACGAGACCCCCGACATCCTCGAGGGCATGGAGACGCGCAACAGCGAAGCCGACGTGGGGGCGCGGTATTACCTCAAGCACGGCAGCCATGCGCTGGACCTGAGCGTGCGCCAGGACGTGTCCGGCAGTTCCAACGGCACCGAAGTACGGGCCGCCTACGGTCATACCTGGCGTGGCGACCGCTGGGCGCTGCAGCCGGTGCTGAGCGTGGACTGGCGCAGCGCCAAGCTCAACGACTATTACTTCGGGGTGGAGCCGTGGGAGGTGACGGACCAACGCACGGCCTATTCGGCCGGCAGTGGCGTGGACGTGACCGCCGGCCTGTACGGGCGCTACCGCATCCTGCAGCACTGGAGCCTGCTCGGCGGCGTGTTCGTGAAGCAGTACGCCAGCACCATCCGCAACAGCCCGCTGGTGGACAGCGACATGCAGTGGGGCGCGATGCTGGGTGCAGCGTATGACTTCGGTAATGGCCAGGTCCGGTGGGACAAGGAGGGCACGCCGACCTACGTGAAGGTCTTCTATGGCCGCGACTCGGCCGAAGGCTGCCATCTGGTCAAGATCATGACCTTCAGCTGCACCGACTTGAACGACGACGATCCCACCGACATCTGGGGCGTGCACGTGGGCCGCCCGTTCGTGTCCGGCCTCAACGGCTGGCCACTGGATCTGGTGGGCTATGTCGGCGTGCTGCGTCATGAGGAACGCGGGCACCAGCCCGATGCCTGGCAGATAGACGCGTACATGAAAGGCTTCTACTACGGCTTCCCGTGGTCGCACCGGGTCAAGACCCGGATCGGGTTCGGCTTCGGCGTGTCGTACGCCGAACGCGTGCCCTATGCCGAAGCCCAGGCGCAGGCGCGGCGCGACCGCAATACCTCGAAGGTGCTGAACTATCTGGACCCCAGCATCGACGTCAGCCTGGGGGACATCTTCGGCAGCGAGCGCTGGCACGAACTCTACTTCGGCGTGGGCGTCTCGCACCGCTCCGGCATCTTCGGCTCGGCGCGGCTGCTGGGCACGGTCGACGGCGGCTCCAACTACATCTATGCCTATCTGGAAGGCGCGCTCTAGGGCGCGCCATCGGCCTACGCAGGATCGCGGTCCTGGCGGAACAGCAGGGCGATGGCGATGTACGCCGCCCCCATGGCCAGCAGTGCCAGCCCGACTCCCCACGACGCGGATGCACGGCCCGCCCAGGCCACGCCGCTCACGCACACCACGGCCGCGACCAGCGCGATGAGCCCGGATACCAGCGAGATCCAGCGCTTCCCGCCCGGCCGGAAGCGGAATGCCAGGCTGATCTGCGCGATGGCCTGCACCACCAGCACCGCCGCCACGGTCGTGGCCACCGCATACGCGGCCCACTCGGGGTGGGTATAGATCGCCACGCCGCCGATGATCTGGGCGGCACCCAGCAGGATGGTCATGGCGAAGCTGGGCAGCCCATGCAGCAGGAACGCCTCGGTCAGCTGCAGCGCGCCAGCGATGACCAACAAGCCGGCGACCAATGCGGTCATCGTCCTCACCATCAGCGAGGAGGCATAGATGCCGAAGGCCCCCATCACCAGCAGCAGCACCCCCACGATCAGCAGGCGTGGCCAGCTGGCCTTCATTGCCACGCCGATGGAGCCCGGGTCCTTGCCAAAACGGGAGAGCACGGTCATGACAGACACTCCAGGGTAGACCTTGGAATTACCCTCCCGTGGCCGTTATGCAGCGGTGAAACCAACACCAGTAAATCCCGCAAACACGCGGCACTAACGCGTCCACTCCTATACCAGCGCAATCACCGCTACGGGGGCGCAGCGCCATGTCGCATCGACTGTCCGTGTTGATTCTGGGTGCCGTGGTCTCGATCGGCCTGGCAGCCTCGACCGCCGCGCATTCCGTGATGCAGAACGCACCGGAGGCGGCGGGCGCAGCGCCTGCGACCGGTGCAGCGGCGGTGCCATCGGTATTGTTCACCAACGTGCGCATCTTCGATGGCAGCCACGGACGTCTCTCCGCGCCCAGCAACGTGCTGGTGCAGGGCAACACCATCGCGCGGATAGCCACTGGCGCGATCGATGCGCCCGGCGCACGCCGCATCGACGGGCGCGGTCGCACCCTGATGCCGGGGCTGATCGACATGCACTGGCACAGCATGTTCGCCGGCATCCCCATCCAGTCGTTGATGACCGCCGATACAGGCTATATCAACATCGTGGCCGGCGCGGAGTCGCACAAGACCTTGATGCGTGGCTTCACTACGGTGCGCGACGTCGGCGGTGCCGTGTGGGGGCTCAAAGCGGCCATCGATTCCGGACACGCCGATGGCCCGCGCATCTTCCCCTCCGGTTCGATGATCAGCGTGACCAGCGGGCATGGCGACTTCCGCGAGGCATCCGACCTGCCGCGTGCGCTGGGCCAGCCCGGTTCGCGCCACGACGTGATCGGCGACAGTGCCATCGCCGATACGCCGGATGAAGTGCGCGTGCGCACCCGCGAGCAGCTGATGCGCGGCGCCAGCCAGATCAAGCTCACCGCCGGCGGCGGCGTGTCCTCGCCGCACAGCCCGCTGGACGTGGTCACGTTCACCGAACCGGAAGTGCGCGCCGCCGTCGAAGCGGCTGGAGACTGGGGTACCTATGTCACCGTGCACGCCTACACGCCCGAGGCGATCCAGCGCGCCATCCGTGCGGGCGTGAAGTGCATCGAACACGCCAGCCTGATGGACGACGCCACCGCCCGGCGCATGCGCGATACCGGCACCTGGCTCAGCACGCAGCCCTTCCCGCCGGAGCTGGCCGATGCCTTCCCCACGGGCTCGGAACAGTGGCAGAAGGCGCAGGAAGTGTTCGCCGGCACCGAGCAGACCTACCGGCTGGCCATCAAGTACAAGCTCAAGACCGCCTTCGGCACCGACGTGTTGTTCTCCAGCGCGCTGGCCTCCCAGCAGAACCGTATCCTGGCCAGCCTGACCCGTTGGTACACCCCGGCCGAGGCGCTCATCATGGCCACCGGCACCAACGCGCAGCTGCTGGCGCTGTCGGGCAAGCGCAGCGCCTATGCCGGGCGTCTTGGCGTAGTGGAGGAGGGCGCGTTGGCCGACCTGCTGCTGGTCAACGGCGACCCGCTGGCCGATATCGCGGTGATCACGAATCCGGACGCCAACTTCAACGTGATCATGAAGGACGGGAAGATATTCAAGGACGAGCCGTGAAGCCTGTCAGCCGCCGGTATTCATGCTCATCCCGCCCCGGCCTTGAAGTACAGCACCAGGTACACCACGCGCCAGAAGATGAAGGCGTACGCGCCGCACAGCAATACCTGCAGGATAAGGTGCGACTTCACCCGGCTGAGCCGCCACAGGCCGTCCATCAGGTTCAGCACCAGCAGGATGGCGCCAATGGTGGTGACCACGTAACCCACCAGGGTGGGATTGACCAGGTCAAGGTCGCCCGGCCCGGCACGCACGACCTCCAGCCCGGCCGCCGTGATGAGCGAGGACACCGCCATGTTGCGCGTGTTCTCGAAGATCAGGCGCAGCAGGCCGTTATCGAACAACTGGGTGGCGATACGCCGGAGCGAGTCAGGCAGCATGGCGAACGTCCTTCCGGTGGGAATGGCAGGCTGCGCACAGGGTTGACCCGCGCGCATGAAGGCAATGTCAGCGCTGCCTTGCCGATGCAAACCCTGCGGGACCGTACTTTTACTGACGGTGGCCGCAGCTTCCAGGCGTCTCAGCCCGACGGCATATCAGCGTGGCGACCAGCGCTTCGCCGAAATCACTGTTCGGATCGGGGCGCGTTCCCGATTGTGACGGCCGGTAAGTAAGACTACGCACGCCCGGCACGCGGCTTTACTGATGCGCTCTTGGCGACGTGCGGCCAGACTTTGCCCCGTAGACCGGCACGACAGGTGGGTGGCGATGTCCCGAGTGGCTTCCAACCGAACGTATCCCATGCGTGGCCCGAACCTGGGGCGGTGCCCGGACAACCTGTGCGGCATCTCCGATGTGGCATCGCGGAAATACAGTCGCCTTGCCGCCTCCCGGCGGGTGCGGTTCGGCACCCAGGTGCTGGACCTGCCAACGGGTAGCGATGCCGGGTTTGAGGCGCGGGGTGCAGCTCGACACATCGAACGTGCCTCCGTGGCCAGCGCGACGCTGGATGCGGCGTACCGGCACGTCGACTATCACGTCACCGCGTGGCAGCCGGCGGGCAAGCCGGCCTTTGTTTTCGTGATTACGTTGAAAGACCAGCATTGGATGCAACCCGATGTGGAGGAAGGTGCGGATTTCGATGCGGTGATGCAGAACGCCGTGGAGTTCGTCGAGCGCTTGTTGGATGCGGAGGGTGGAGACGGTGGATGAGGCAAGGGACGGCGCGTCAGCGCACCGGCAAAGGTGGGCGACGCGTGAGTTGCAGTGCCACATGCATCAATCACTGGGTAAGGCTCGGTAGAAGTACCGAAGCAGATGCGGGAGTCATCGGCGATTCTCAACCACACCCCTCGCGCACCCGTTGTTGATGGAGCATGCAAATGCCAGGCAGCGTTTCCTTCGTCCCTTTGTGGCTGCTCACCGTGATCTTCTTCGTCGCGTTGATCGCCGCCCGCGAGCTGGGGTCCTTCCTGCGCAGACGAGAGAACCTGCGGAAGTCCCGGGAGCCGACGGCCACCGATGCCGATGAGGGCGACTCGTTCTCGACCAACACCGTGCTGGGCCTGTTGGCGCTGCTGATCGGCTTCACGTTTTCGCTCGCGCTCGGCCGCTACGACGAGCGCAGATCGCTGGTGCTGCATGAGGCGAACGCGCTGGGTACCACCTGGCTGCGGACGGATCTGCTGGAGACGCCCGACGCCGAACGCGTACGCGCCGTGCTGCGCCGGTACATCGACGCACGCGTGGATTTCGCCAAGGCAAAGACCGCACAGCAGGAGTTGGATCGGTACGCACGCACCACCGCGCTGCAGACGGAGCTGTGGGCTGCCGTGATGTCGGCCACCGACTCCTTCCGTGACACCCCGCGCGCGAGCCTGATGGTGACCACCACCAACGAATCCATCGACCTCGCCGGCGAGCGGTTCGCGGCCCGGCAGGACCACATTCCCCATCGCATCCTGCGGATGCTGTTCCTGTTCGCGCTGTTTGCCGCAGGGCTGCTCGGCTATGAACGCGTTCGCCAGCGGACGTCGACAACGCTGCTGCTCCTGTTGTTCTCGCTCGCCGTGGGCCTGGTACTGGACCTGGACCTGCCCAGTACCGGCGGCATCAACGTGCCACAGGACCCGATGCTCGATCTCCAGCGTTCTGTGGCCCTGCCCACGCCTTCATAGGTCTCCGTCATGCACTGCTCATCCAACGCTGCTCGCCCCCTGCGCCTACGCCCGCTGCTGGCTGCGCTCGCCCTGGTTCCGGCACTCGCAGTACTGTCCGGCCCGGTGTCGGCGCAGGATGCCGACGCCCTGGCGAAGAAGCTCTCCAACCCCGTCGCGGCGCTCATCAGCGTGCCGTTCCAGTACAACTACGACGACGGCTACGCCAATGGTGGTTATCGGCACACGCTGAACATCCAGCCGGTTGCACCGTTTTCGATCTCGCCGGAGTGGAACGTCATCTCCCGCACCATCCTGCCGGTGGCCTACCAGGAGGACGTGATTCCCGGCACCGACCAGGCGGGCCTCGGCGACCTCACCCAGAGCTTCTTCTTCTCGCCCAAGGAAACCGGCCCGTCCGGCATCGTCTGGGGCATCGGCCCGGCGCTGCTGGTACCCACCGGCACCGATGACCTGGGCGCGGACACCTGGGGCGCCGGTCCCACCTTCGTGGTGCTCAGACAGGACGCGAGCTGGACCTTCGGCGCGCTGGTGAACCACCTGTCGGACATCGCCGGCAGTGGCTCCCGTCGCAGGGACATCAGCAACACGTTCGTCCAGCCGTTCGTGGCCAAGGCGTTCACCGGCGGCCGCACCGTGGCGGTGAACATCGAGTCCACCTACGACTGGAAGGCGAGCCAGTGGACCGTGCCGCTCAACCTCCAGTACTCGAAGGTCAGCAAGCTGGGCAGCCAGATGATCAGCTACCAGGGTGGGGTGCGGGCCTACCTGGACGGCCCGCGCGGCGAGCCGGACTGGGGCCTCCGGTTCAGTGTCACCTTGCTCTATCCCCGCTGAGCAGAGGCCCCAGTGAAGAGGGGGGCGGTGGAAGACCTTAGTCGGTGAACAGCCAGACCGCGGTCAGCCCGCCCATCAACAACAAGCCAAGGGTGAATACCGTGGTGGCGCGGTGCCGGGGGTTGATGACCCCCCGCTCGATGTCCCGTGTCACCAGCCGGTACCGCACCAGCGACCAGACCAGCAGCGCCAGCCCCAACAGCACCATGCCGAAACCGGCGTTGCTGGCGTCATGCAGCATCAGGCGGCCGCCCTTGGGCGCTTCATCGTTCTGGATCAGATAGGTGCTGAACCGGTTGATGGTGATCCCGAACCCGATCAGCGACACGGTGGTGCGCAGGTAGGCAAGATGCGTGCGCTCGTTGCCCAGGTGGGTGCGCCCGCGGGCGAGGTCGTTGGCCAGCGAGGCGGTCGGCGCGGCGGCTGGCGGGGCAGGGGCGTGGCTCATGGGTTCTCCGTTGGGGCCGCAGCAGATGCCTGGAAGTGTGTCGTGCAGACGCGTGCCCTGCATGCGTGTCAATGCGGAGACCGTGACAGTAAAACTACTGCGGCTGCGACGCGGTCGCGTCAGGGCGGCGTGAATGTTGGGCCGGACAAAGACAGATCGTTCCATCGTCGGACGTCTGTACGCATCAGGTCGCCGCTGTCGCGTAAGCGGCGGTTTTCATTCACTTAAACACGGCGCCCGAATATTGATTGCATAAGTGAACTATTAGCTTCGTCAATTGATGCTACCTGCGCCGCCTGCAATCATGGGCGTACCCCCCAACGTCACAATTGGAACGCCCCGTGGATGACAGCAACGGTGATGCGGGCCCAGTGCAATCCCATGGATGGTCGCGTCGGAAGTTCCTTCTGGCGTCTGCCTCGATGGCGTTGCTCGCGGCCTGCCGGCGCAGCGATGACCCCGCTGCCGGCACCCAGCCAAGCGCCAACCAGACCCCACGCCGCGATGCGGCAGCAGCGGGCAGCACCGCTGCAGACACCGAATTCCTTGCGCTCTCCGTGGCCTTGACCGGCAAGGCCGATCTGGATCCGTCGGTCGCCGGCCGAATCCGTGCCGCGCTGGCTTCACTGGATCCGGCGACCACCGCCGCACTTCCCGCGCTGAAGCGTGTGGCCGCCACCGCGGACTCCCCGGCGACGATCGTCGCGTCGCCAGGCGTGCGCGATGCGGCATTGGCCATCATTGCCGCGTGGTACACCGGCACGGTAGGGAAGGGCACCGCCGCCGTTACCGTCGCCTACCGTGACGCGCTCATGCAGCGCCCGGTTGCCGACGGGTTGTTCCCGGCGACGTATGCGCTGGGCGGCCCGGCCTGGTGGGTCGCCGCACCGCCGGCCGCCATCGCCCTGCGCTGACCCACCGCCTTCCTGTCGATTGCCGCGTGGCGTGCCAACGCCGCGCTTTCAGAGTGCATTCCCGTGAAAAAACCAACATTCAACAGCGGTGACGTCGATGCAGACGTCATCGTGGTGGGTTCCGGCGTCGTTGGCGCCCTGATTGCCAACCAACTGGCCGCCGCCGGTCGTTCCGTCGTGATTCTGGAAGCCGGTCCCCGCCTGGAGCGGGCCGAAATCGTCCAGAACTGGCGGAATGCCAGCTTCGAGCGCCGCATCGGCAGCGACTTCCAGGGGCCGTACCGTCAGTCGCCACTGGCCACTGCGCCGCTGTACTTTCCGCCCAATGATTACGTGGCCCTTTCCGGGCCGGACGGCAACAGCTTCCGCCAGGGCTTCATCAAGGCCGTCGGCGGCACCACCTGGCATTGGGCTGCCTCGTGCTGGCGCCATCTGCCGGTCGATTTCAAGATGAAGTCCGCCTACGGGGTTGGCCGCGACTGGCCGATTGCCTATTCGGACATCGAGTCGTACTACTGCCGCGCCGAAGAGGCGATGGGCGTCTCCGGACCGAACGATCCCGAACGCCAGAGCCCGCGCGAGCGCTCCAAGCCGTACGTCGCCGACATGATTCCGTGGGGCCATGGCGATACCACCTTCGCCGAGGTGGTCAACCCGCATGGCTACAACCTGGTGCCGATTCCGCAAGGGCGCACCATCCAGCCGTTCAACGAGCGCCCGGCGTGCTGTGGCAACAATAACTGCCAGCCCATCTGTCCGATCGGCGCCATGTACAACGGCGTCCACACGGTGGATGCGGCCGAGAAAAAAGGCGCGGTGGTGCTGGACGAGGCCGTGGTGTACCGCATCGACACCGACCAGAACAACACCGTCACAGCGGTGCACTGGTACGACCGTGAGCGTGTCAGCCACAAGGCGACCGGACGGCAGTTCGTGATCGCATGCAACGCATTGGAAACGCCGCGCCTGCTGCTGTTGGCCGCCAATGCACAGAACCCGAACGGCATCGCCAATTCTTCCGACCAGGTCGGCCGCAACATGATGGATCACTCGGGCTTCCATTGCTCCTTCATCGCCGACCGTCCCATCTGGCTCGGGCGCGGTCCCGCGCAGTCCAGCTGCATGGTCGGCCCGCGCGATGGCAGCTTCCGCTCGGAGTACTCGGCCAACAAGATCATCCTCAACAACATCAGCCGCGTTCCGGTGGCCACCCAGCAGGCGCTCAAGATGGGCCTGGTGGGCGAGGCGCTGGACGCCGAGATCCGCCGGCGCGCGGTGTACGGCGTGGACCTCTCGATCAGCCTCGAGCCGCTGCCGGATCCGAGCAATCGCCTGACGCTGTCGAAATCGCGTGTCGACGGCCTCGGCCTGGCCTGCCCGGACATCCACTATTCGCTGGGCGATTATGCGCGCAAGGGCTACGACAAGGCCTGCGAGCAGCTGCGCCACATCGGCACGTTGTTCAATGCCGACGAGTTCGAGATCACCACTGCGCTCAATGCAAACAACCACATCATGGGCTCCACCATCATGGGCAGCGATCCGCGCGATTCGGTGGTGGATGAGAACTGCCGCGCGCACGACCATGCCAACCTGTGGCTGCCCGGTGGCAGCGCGATGGTGTCGGCAAGCGTGGTCAACAGCACGTTGACCATGGCCGCACTGGGTTTGAAGGCGGCCGATGCCATCGAGCGTGCCCTGTGAAGTGGCTGAGCCTACCGGGCCTGGTCCTGGCACTGATGGCGGCGGCCAACGTCCACGCCGACGACGCGGTCGAGCGTGGGCGTTACCTGGCCACGGCCGGCGACTGCATGGCCTGCCACACCAAGCCGAATGGCGGCAAGGACTATGCAGGCGGTTACTCCATCGCCTCGCCGATGGGCGAGATCTGGGCCAGCAACATCACGCCCTCGGTGAAGTTCGGCATCGGCAGCTACAGCGAGGCGGACTTCGAACGTGCCGTTCGCCAGGGCATCCGCAAGGACGGCGCCCGCCTGTACCCGGCGATGCCGTACACGTCCTACGCCAAGCTGACCGATCGTGACGTGCGCGATCTGTATGCCTACTTCATGGCCGAGGTCAAACCGGTCGAGCAGCTCTCGCCGTCAACCGACCTGCCGTTCCCGTTCAATGTGCGCCTGTCGATGGCCGGCTGGAACCTGCTGTTCCTTGATCGCACGCCGGTGCCATCCGATCCCTCCAAGAGCGCGCAATGGAACCGCGGCGCCTACCTGGTTGAAGGCCTGGAACACTGCGGCAGCTGCCACACGCCGCGCGGCCTGATGATGCAGGAAAAGTCGGGTCAAGCGCTGTCGGGCGGTTCGCTGGGGCTGTGGTACGCCCCCAACATCACCTCGGACAAGGTCAGTGGTATTGGTGCCTGGACCGACCAGGACATCGCCCAGTATCTCAAGACCGGCAAGGTCGCCGGCAAGGCCCAGGCGGGCGGCGGCATGGCCGAGGCCATCACGCACAGCCTGTCCAAGCTCACCGATCAGGACATCGCCTCCATCGTGACCTACCTGAGGGCCGTGCCAGCGGTCGCGGACCCCTCGATGAGCAGGAACGCCTCATCGTGGACGCTGCGCACCGGCGCGGGAGCAGGGGAGGCCCGAATTCGTGGCACCGGTCTGCCACTGTCCGACGGCCACGTGCTCTATGACGGTGTCTGTGCGAGCTGCCATGGCACGCGCGGGGAGGGCAGTGCCGATCAGTACTACCCCTCGCTGGTCAACAACAGCACGGTCGGCGCAGCCACGCCGCAGAACCTGATTGCCACCATTCTCACCGGCGTGGATCGTGAGGTGGCCGGCGAACACACGGTGATGCCGCATTTCTCCACCGGCTCCTACGTACAGCGGTTGAGCGACGAAGAGGTGGCCAGCGTCGCCACGTATGTCCGTGAACAGTTCGGTCCGGGCGACAGCGTTTCTGCAGCGGACGTGCGCCTGGCACGCGCAGGCGGTCCCAGGCCGCTGCTGATGACGTTGACCACCTACGGCCTGCCGCTCGGCGGGCTGGCGATCATTGCATTGGGTATCTGGATCTGGCGGCGCAGGGCGGCCCGGAAGAGGAGGGCGCTGTGATGCGCGCATCTGTAGTGGTGTTGTCGATCAGTTCCGTGCTGGCATGTCAGCCGGCGATGGCCGCTGATGGTGTTCCGGCCAAGCCGGTGGAGTCCGTCAAGCAGGTTCCGTTGAGTACCGGCCTGCCAGTGCGCGACTGGTTGCAGGACCGGGGCGTCACCCCGACGGCGCGGGTGGTGGTGTCGTCGAGTTACGTCGACGGTGGCTACCGTGGCTCGGGCACTGCGACGGCAACCCATGTTGATTTCGGCGCCGTCGTGGACACCGGCAAGGCATTCGGCGTGGATGGCACGTTGCGAGTGGTCTTGTCGGATCGGTTCGGACAAGCGGCGCACGACCGTTACACCGGCAGCTACATCCAGAACCAGGCGTTCTGGGGGCAGGGCCAGAACTTCCGTCTCAATGAGGTCTCTTACGAGCGTGCGCTGCTGGACAAGCGGCTCAGCCTGAAGGGGGGATTCTTCTCGATGGGCAATGATTTCGGCGGGCTGCCTTACACCTGCAATTTCAACAACAACGGGCAGTGTGGTCATCCGCTCGGACCGATCTACAGCTCCGGCTGGCTCGACAATCCGACCGGGCAATGGGGCCTGCGCGTTAAATGGACCGACCCGTCCGGCTGGTACGCGCAGACCGGTGTGTTCGACGTGAATCCGTCCCGCAAGCAGGCCGACAACGGTTTCAAGCTGTCGTTGGATGGCAACACAGGTCTGTTCTTCCCGGTCGAGCTGGGCTACGTGAACGACCCCGGTCAGCGCGGGTACGGCGGTACCTACAAAGCAGGCTACTACTGGGACACCTCGAATGCGGCCGTTCTGGGCAATCCCGGGGCGCGCGAAGCTTCGCATCGCAGCGGCGAGTATGTGCAGCTGGCGCAGCGCATCTGGAAGCCGGAAGAAGAAACGGTGCGCGGCATTTCCGCCTTCGCCATCGGCACGCAGGCCGATGTTCGCACCGGCACGCTGCGCCGTTCGTGGGAGCTGGGCGTCAGTTGGCGCGGTCCATTCCGGGCGCGCGAGGACGACATCCTGAGCGTGGGTTGGACGCGGCTGGATTTCTCACGGCGGCTGCAGGCGTACCAGCAGGCTTCCGGCCAGCAGGTGCAGACCCGGGAAGAAATGCTGGAACTCAACTATGGCGCCCAGGTGGCACCGTGGTTGGTACTTCGACCGGCGCTGCAATATGTGACGCGGCCGTCGGGGTTGTCAGAGCGGCCGGATGCTTGGGTGTTTACGTTGCAGGCGCAGGCTACGCTTTGAACGGTTGTGGTTCGGAGGGTGAATTGGGCGCCAGGTGATAGTTCGGTGGACGATTGCTCGTGGCTGCTGCACAAGGGTTGTTCAACCGATTACCGCATCTGTTCGTGCCATGCCCTACCACTGCCAACGCATCCCCATCTTTCCGTTCCATGACGATTCTTCGCCATCGAAGCTCCACGTGTAGTCAGCATCCGCGAAGAGATAGCCGACGGCACTCACCTGCCAGGTGCCGCCGACGCCAACTTCACCCCAACTGTCGCCGAGGTCGGCGGTGAAAGGTACGTAGCCGCGTGCACTGGAAAACTCAGTGGTTGGCGAACCGCTGAACTGATGCCAGGCGTTGGCGCGGATCCACCAACTTGTCGCTCGATCACCTGAGTCTGCCGCTCGCTGCCCGAGCCGGCTCAGCCGTATTCCCAATCTGCCAACGCTAGCGTCGTCATCCCTGTATCGTACCCGCGCGGTCGAGTCGACAAGGTCGTCCAGCGCGGTCTTCTGCCAGATGACCTGGGCTTGCGGCTCCATGCGCCAGCCTGGCTTCGACATGTCGCCGATTCGTTCCGCGCCCAGCAACCATGGCCAGCCCACTTCCACGGACGCCAGCACGCCGGTCCCGTTGGTGAATACGTCCGGCAGCCGGGTGGATTTGGCTCGCATGTCATACCAGGTGTACTGCGCCACCGAGTCCACATAAGCACCACGGGGCGAGAATGCTGTCCAGTACGCGCCGACGGTGCGCGCGTCGAATTCGTCGGTACCGGCATGGAAATCGTAGTCGAGCAGATTGTGCCGCACCCTCCCACGCGCCTTGCCGTAGGCCAGGTAACCACCGGCATGCTGATGGCTGCCGTCCTCGCTGATGGAGCGGTAGAGGTCTACGCCTACTTGCAGCACATCAAACGCGTAGTCGAACCCAGGCCCTCTGCTTCCATAGATGCCCTGGTTGCCTCCGTCGCGTTCGCCGTCGTGGTGCAGCGCCCTGACCCACGCGCCGCCAAGGCCAGCATCGGGTGAGGAGGCTCCGCGCTGGCTCAGCACGTGCTCATCGCCCACCCGCTCATGCAGCGTGTCAACAACTGCGCGCGCGTAGATGGCCGCCATGGAGGGAAGGGCAGCAGCCAAGGACACTTCTTGCCGATATGCCGGCGGCACGGGGGGCTCGGGCGGTGGCGGTGGCGGCGGCGGAACCGGTGGTGGCACCGGTGGTGGCACCGGCGGCGGCGGCGGCGGAGGCGGAGGCGGAGGAGGAGGGGGCGACGGGCAGGGGGGCGAAGGCGCGCCCGCGGCCCCGCAGTCCAGGGTGGAGCGTAGGTACCAGTTTTCGGCCGAGCTGCCGTCAACGCTGCCCCGCCGCAGTCCATACTCGTATGGCCCGGCCACTACCGGTGTCGTGAGCGCGAACGCTGTACCGCTCGTTAACCCGCCATTGACCGCATCCACCACAAGAATGCCGTTGCCGACGGTGACGTCGCCGAGCCCACCTGCATTACGCGCCACGAGAATCGAGCTACCGGACGCGCCGCCACCGTCTATCACCAGCCGGTCGGACGGTGACCCGTCACCGCCCAGAAGCGTGTTTATCTCCAGTGTGCCGCCGACGCCGGCGTAATTCCGCGTGGTCAGCGTGGTGCCGGGCAGTGCATCTACACCGAAGATGATCCGCCCAGCATTGGCGACGCCAGCGACGGTCTGTGAAAAACCGTTGAGATCAAGCATCGCGGCAGGTGCGACGGTCACATCCGTGTTGTGGCTGAAGGCACCTGCCGCACCGGCCTGCAGTACCCCCGCATTGACGCGGGTGTCCCCACTGTAGGAGTTGGCCGTGCTGCTCAACAGGGTAGTGCCGTTGCCGATCTGGTCGACTCCACCGGTACCCGATATCGCGCCCGCGAATGCGCTCACGTTGGACCGGTTGAAGACAAGCAGCCCATTGTTGGTGATATCGCCCACAAGCGCGCCCGATGTGCCGCCGTTGCCGATCTGCAACGTGCCGGCCGAGATCGTGGTGCCCCCGCTGTATGTACTTCCAGCGGTCAGAACCGTGGTTCCGGTCCCGACTTGATTGACTTTGCCCGTGCCGGAGATGGCGCCGGTGAATGTATGTATGTCGCTCCGGTTGAATGCCAGCGTACCGTTATCGGTGACGTCGCCCACGATGGAGCCGCCCGCACCGCCATTGCCAAGCTGCAATGTGCCCGACGCGATTGTGGTACCGCCGGTGTAGGTGTTATCGGCAGTCAGGATGGTTGTACCCGCCCCTAACTGGTTCACCACACCGATGCCTGAAATCACGCCGCCAAACGTGTAAACGTCACCCCGGTTGAACGCAAGCGTCCCGTTATCGGTAATGTTGCCGACGACCGATCCGGAAGCACCGCCGTTACCCAGCTGCAAGGTGCCACCGGAGATGGTGGTGCCGCCGGTGTAAGCCTTGTCGTTGGCGAAGATGGTCGTCCCCGAAAGAACGCTGACCGCGCCAGGGCCGTTGATGGCGGGGACAAACGTATGGTCGGCTGTGGTGTGGTTGAACACAAGCAGGCCGATGCCAGGGCCAAACTCGACGGAGGTGGCAGCAAGCGTCCCTGGCGCGGCGGCTGCTGCGCCGGCCTGTGCACCAATGTTGACAGTGCCGCGACTTCCGGCGCGCGCAGCCACATAGATGGAGCTGGCGCTGGCAGTTGCGCTGTCAGCAACGGTGAGCGCACCTGTACCGAACAGGCCGACATAGACGCCGCCGCTGTTGTTCCAGTTGGTTTGAGCGCCAATCAGTGTGACCACGCCAGAGCCGGACGCGCTATTGCCAATGAACACGTTCCCATTGTTGTTGACCGTCCCGCCGTTCTCAATCGCGAGCGTGCCCGAACCGGCGGTTCCTACGCGCATGCCGGTCGTCTGCACTACCGAGCCAGAACCATTCACAGTGACTGCGCCCGACCCATTCGCGTTGCTACCTATGTCCAGGAAGCTGGTGGAGACACTTGCGCCGTTCAGGACCGCGAGCGTGCCCCTTCCTGCACTGCCTACCGCGATGCTGGCAGTGTTGGTCCGCCAGAGTGAGCCCGGCCCGTCAATTGTCACTGTGCCTGAGCCAGTGGCGCTATTGCCAACGAGCCCGCCAGCCGTGCTTACGACTTGGGCGCCGCCCTGAATATTAAGTGTGCCCGTTCCAGCATTGCCGACAATGAGGGCATTGCCTGATGAGTTCCACGCGGAGTTGAGGCCGCTTACGGTCACCGCGCCATCCCCGGTCGCCAAGTCTCCAATTGTGTTTCCAATTCCGTTGAAGGAGAATCCACTAACGACTGTAGCGCCTCCCTGGATGTCCAAGGCTCCGTTGCTGGAGTAGCCGATAGTCAGTCCTCCAGCGGAGTCGTTGCCAATTGGCGCTGTTGCTGGAGAATTGCCGAACAGGACCTGGTCGATTCTGCAGCCGCCTGTCTGTCCTGCGCAGGTTGAAACCTGCGCTTGGGCCATATCCGAACTGAAAAATATGGATAGCGCGATGAGTGCTGCAGTAGTGTCCGACCACCGCAACAAGTTACGTCGTGAGGCACAGCCGAAACCGATACGATTTCCCACAATGTTGGAGATCGAGGAGGATGCTCCGTCAATTCTCATTATTGCTCTCTCCGATGAGTGGCTGCCGAACCTTCTCTCCGTCTTGTGTCGTGTGTATCAAACGGTGGCGCGACCGATTGCTCGGTCGGAAAGCCGCTGGCGGGGGAGTGGGCGAGGTGTGAGGCGTGGGTGAGGTGCGACGCCACTATTTTGGAGGCCAAGCTCTGAGGCTTGTCATTGCGAATAGCCATGTAGCCTCTCCAATGAAGAGCAGCGACAGACCGCCGCAGGCCGTATTTCAACTGCGTGCAGGTTGTCACCAGTAATGCGAGTCTGGCGATGCACTTTTTGCTACGCAACCGCAATACTTGCGAGCAGCCGCCAGTAAAACTACTACGCTGCTGAGTAGGGCGCATTGCCTGAATCGCTCAGGCAATGTGTCTTGTCCGGTCCAAGGCACTTGGAGGTGAGATGAACGCTATCCGTGCGAGGTCGGAGGCGGCAATTGCCGCCGAACGGATCGCATGCGCCCGGGCCACCAAGTTGCAGCGATTTGTCGATCAGCTTCAGCTGCAGGCTGCAGAACTGGCCGCTGATACTGATCGCTCTAGACAAGAGAGCAAGGTGGTGCAGGCGTAGCTGGCCAGCGCACTGAAAGGACATACGTCGATTGAAGCAGACCAGCTGGCCAAGCTCCAGAACTTGCCGGCGGATCTAGAGGTTGCGCTCAGGCGAAACCAAGTGACAGGCCTCGGCACATCAAGTAGGAACACCGACATCGGGTGCGGGGCTTGGGAAGCTATCTGCGTTCTTACATAATATACATTATGCGAAATGGTAGATCTGTCCCAGCCACGCTGTTTCAGGTGGCTGGGTCCCGCTTCAACGATCGACTGGATCAGGATGTTCGCTGGCCGGCTCCGGATCCATGACGAAGCAGGTAAATCTGCAACCTAGCGCCACGTAAATCTGCAATTACTTCAAGCAAAGTGCGTTCAAAGACGGCCGCGCCTCGACAGGATCCTCTCGCGACGTGCCAAGTCTGATTCCCAGGCGCTAAGTTGATCAATGACCTGACGCCACGGACTGTCCGCAGGTATTGTGGCTGCCGCCTTTGCCGGCGTACTGAGATCATCCGGCTGGTGCGACGAGGCGTCATCGACCCCTTCAAATCCTGAGCTCGGCGGCGCCACCATCACAGGTCCAAATTGGGCGTAGAAATCGTCGATCCACTGCTTTAGCTTGGCGCCCGAGCCGCGCCCTCCGAGCTCTTGTCGAAGATTGGCTTGAGTAGTCACCTGCCCCTTCTCAAGAAGGGACATCAACGCCAAGAAAGCTTCCTCTTGCGCGATTGGGCCGGGCATTGTCGTCTTCCGGAAGCAGGCGTCCGAGCCTAATTGTGCGCCGATTGCGCCTCCCTTCAAGTACCCTTGCCTATTCATTCGCACGCATCGACACCCTAAGTCTTCGGTGTACGAGTGAGACATTTTCCCCACACGTTACAACGTGGAGACCGTGGCATTCTTACGCCAGTAGCTCAGCAGCAGGCAGACAATGCGCAGTGATTTGCCGCCGGCAACCCCAGCATCTGCTCAAGCCAGAGCGGAGGCTGTGGCAGATTGCCTCGACGCAGCGACGTTCGAATCCCTCTTGGCACCGGATGCCCGTCAAGGCCGCTCGCTGGATCAATGCCTGCACTCTGGCGTCGTCCTCGCCGTGTGGGTCCCCGAAAGTCGTTTGTTTGTGTTCCCACAATGGCAGCTCGATTCGGCTGGGAGACCATCTACCGCCCTTTCCCCAGTGCTGGCGCTACTGCGTGGCCAGTATGGAGTTTCGGGCGGCGAGCGGACGTCAGGTTGGGAGGAGCTTGAGTGGCTGATTGCTCCGCATGCGCGCCTGCACGGGAGCTCGCCATCCGAGATGCTGGTTTTTGCCCCGGATCAGGTACTTGAGGCTGCACGGCAAGATTTTTCGTCTTGGAGCGCGGAAGCAAGGTGGTGAGTGGAAAGCGGCGCTTGAGCTGCGGGGATTGGAATGGTACGGCCTCCTCCACGCTGATTGGGGTCACGCGTTAACCTAGCAGCTGATTTTCATAAAGAACTGCTGTCAACCCAGCACTCCCTTTGAGCCGTTCGTCCCTTTCATGGTCGCACCGCGTCCTGCTGCGCAATGCGGCAGCTTAGTGGCGATCATTGGCCTACGCCAGCTAGACCTGCCTTGGTTGCCGAAGCTTGCTTGCCAATCTCAAAAACCAAGTTGCCCGCGTAGAGGCAGGCGGTGGTGATCACAATGTACTGCGCTACGCGCGCCACCTTATGACGGAGCCTCAAGCCCTGAAGAGTTAGCCTGTGCTGGAAGAACAGGGCCACTGAGCAGTACAGGGTCCAGAAGCCTAGGGTAATACAGATCATCGCCCCGACGATTCGCGCGAGCGGGCTCAACGAGGTCGCCAGCAAGGGGTGGGATGCCGCTATCACTGCCAGACCGAGAGACACGCCCTTGGTCAGCTCTATCTGATCTTTGATGCTGGCAAAGAAGCGCTCGCGCTTTCGCTGCTGATCGGATGCGCTGGCCGCCGTTTGCGGTGCAACTTGATCTGTAGACAATTTGTCCCCGATGCCCTTCATTTGAACACTCCATGCACTCGCTGAGCATCTACTATCGGCGTAGCGTCTATTTGCTTGAGTTCAGTGCGCCCAATGGCTTGGCATGACGCCAACTGGCGCAACGCCCGGGCGAATTCGGGCAGCTTCCCCGGCCAGGACGCTAGATACCGTCTACGGTCCTCCAGCGCGCCCTGTTGCCGAGCGAGACTTCTTACCCTCCAGTAGAGACGAGATCTGGCGTCTCCATGTCCGCGGGCGACTTGATGTCCGTCGTAACCCAGAGGCACCATTCAGCTAAGGCACAACGCGTTCTAAGTAACTCGATGCGGGTCGGCTACTTCCCTCGCGCCCCCGCCCCCTTGAGAAAATGAGATGGCGGCACGGCCGTCCCCGCCCGTCAATGCTGCACCTGGACCCAGTGGCAGAAATCAGCACTTATGCTTATCCTGGAGTGTGGCTACCTCTAATGAAAGTACAGGCTCGTTGCGCTCACGCAACGTCTCACTGCGGTGTAGTGCTAACGACAGGTATACAAGCGCTGAGCGTGCGGTCCTCAACATCCGCAGGGCCTTGGAATCCAGTTCCTGCAGGTCAAGCTCGTAAGCCAACTGATCTTTCAGAATGTCTGGCGTGTGCGGGCCTGACTTGACATCAACAATCTTGACGAACTTGTGCTCGAGGTGATTGCGAAGAATCCTGATGTCGCGGGCATCGGGCGCCGCCACTGCCTGATCGTCGCTGCTGTGAATGTCCAGCGACAGCCGATACAACGCCTGAAGCCAGAGATTCTGCGAGGCCTCCAGTTGGGGCCAGATATCGCCCTTGTGCGGGCCCTTGGGCTGTGTCCAGATCGTGGCGAACTCCACGCGCGTTTCGGGAATGCCCAACGCCCAGCGGTGGTTGATGAAGTAGGCTACCTTGTCGAGCACTGAGTAGGCGGCGCGGAAGCTTGTTTTCACTTGCTCCAATGCCATGGAATAGCGCGCCGAATCACCATTCATTGTCAACATGACTTCTCGGTCGGCGCAGTGGACCTCCTCTGCGGTCGAGCCGGCGTAAAGACACCATCGCGCATAGGTGTACTCCTGTTTCATCTGATTGAAGAACGCCAAGTACGTAATGCCGACGCCTGTTGCCATGTGACTGGGTAAGCCCAGCGGATCGTGCGCGGCGATCGGGGCGATGAAAGCGTCATTCATCGGATTTAGGAACAGCCGACGATCAAGGCACCATTGCCGGTAGTGTCGTTCCTCTTCGGAGTCTCCAAGAGAGAAGTGATGCATGGCCGCATGGTC
Source organism: Stenotrophomonas sp. (assembly GCF_032099025.1). Taxonomy (GTDB): domain Bacteria; phylum Pseudomonadota; class Gammaproteobacteria; order Xanthomonadales; family Xanthomonadaceae; genus Stenotrophomonas. The sequence goes on along the minus strand of NZ_DAMCID010000001.1, from coordinate 420,454 downwards.
CAGCTCATCCGGATAGCCGCAGCGGTTCAGGTAGGCCTGGAGTTGTGCGAGTTCGCTCGTAAAGTGGGAAATCGCCTCGGGATACGTCGCTTCATCGCGTCCGACGCCGATCATCACGGCAGCTGTCAGGTGGCGCCTCGCTTCGTCTAAGATCCAGAGCGCATGGCCGTCGTCATAGAGATGACGAGCGTAGTACAGCAAGCCTTTGCCCTGGGAGCCGAAAGCCATCGCAATACCTGGTCGGTCCTGCAGTGCGGCCCTCCATTCGTCCAATGCATCAATGATGCGACCGGCCGAATTGAAGGTATTGGCCAGATTGATCCGTATCTGTGCGCGGCGCGGCAACGGAAGCTCCGACGCCGCGTCGTGTTGCAGGGCAGAGCGAAGGTAGAAAAGCTGATTGACCAGCTCAGGTTGCTGCCAAGACAACGCATGGCCGGGATAGCGTCGAATGGTGTACAGCGCGCTCCAGGCGTTGGCAATGCAGTACAGAACCCAGCAGATCGACCAACCGGAGGATGCTGCCGCTATCTGCGCCCCTAATGCGATCAGGTTAGTCAGTTCGTCTTCGTTGCGCGCATCGCTTGCTGCATCCACAAGCGAGGCATATAGCTCCCAGCTACCCGTATCGAGGGCTCCCCTCGCCGCACCCTCCTCCAGCTCTCGGATTTCTCCGGAAATACTCATACCCTGCCCCTTCTTGCAGTTTCAGCACTTTGTCGATCGCCGCTGGCGGTGACTAAGCTCGTTCGTGCGTCGGCGCCGTGGTCCAGAGGCGATGCCTGATGGTCGCCTCTATCTCGTCCAGCTCCACCCTGCCCTGCTGCTTTACCCAGTCTATATCTGTGGCCAGTCGCTCCGAAGTCCGGGGCTTGGGGCCGATATTGTTGCTCTCGTGCTCGATCAGGGCGCCATTGAGGCGGCGGAGTATTTCCAGAAGCTGCTCCTTCATGGCACTGTCGAGGAAGATCGCATGGCGGCTGATCTTGTTCAGTGCCGAGTGGCGCGCTCGATTTGCATGATGCAGCTGCAGCCAGAACGAATACTGGCGATACTCCGTGTTTGCATCCGAACTTGTACGGAGTTCATCTTTCTGCCACGGCTCAAGCTCACATTTTTCAAGGAAGGCCAGCAGCTGCTGCTCTTTCATGCGATTGAGGTCAGGGTAGGTCTGAAACGAGGAGACCAAGGCGGCGGTCGACCAGAAGGCCTCATGTACCTCGTCCCACACCAGTGGCAGCACCTCGAATTCACGTTGGTGAAGCTTCGTGGCGCGATCAAAGGACGTAGTGAGTTCGCTGCGCAGTCGCTCGATCTCCTTGTTCTGGGTGTGAACCAGCTCCTGCAGGCGGTTCTTGAACTTTTCGTCAAGCCAGTTGTCAGCCAGTTTCTTCAGTGCAAAGTACGTGATCGCGCTGAACCCGCCGCCCACCCCGACTACGCCGAGAATCCATTCGGAAACACTGGCCACCCTCTACTCCCTGTCTAGTTAAGAATGCATCGGCTGCGGATCGCCCGCCGCAGGTGCGTCGGGAGCTTACCTCTTCGTGTTTTTCTTGGAAAAGTAGCTGACGCTGCGGTCGTAGACAGGGCGCACCGCTTTGTCCAGCGCGTCGGGATCCAGCGGGGAGAGGAGCATGGCAACGCTCAGTGCGAGTTGGACGAACACGGATATGTTGTCGATGTTGTGGGCCAGCTCGTCCCAGTTGATTGTCAGATCGCCCCATTCGAGGTGTTGGGTATAGATGCCCAGCACCTCGACTCCACCATGTACTAAGCCAGACAGGCTCTTCTGGTGCGTGTTGACGACCTTCAACAGCGTGGCACTGTCCCAGCCCAGGTGCTCACCAGCCTCCCGGGCAACTTCGGCGATATGGATAACCCGCTTCCCCCGCTTGGGCATTTTACCCGTGCGCCGGAAGCGCATCAGTTCCTCGTGTCCTGCGGCTTTGGCGAAGAATGCTGCCCGCAACACATACTCCATCTGAGTCCGCTGCAGGGTTAGCGCCGCCACCCAGAACTGGGCTAGATCTTGCTCCAATAAGACGAAAATGGCGTCTGCGGTATCCAGTGCGGCCAATGCCAGTGGCATGGCCGTCGCGCTCCTGTCATCGACCCGGACGCCGAGCTCGGCGAACACGGGGCGGGTGAGCTGCACCAGGTCCCGGGCGGCGCGGATGCGAAGCTGCAGTTGATCGGCCGAGGCCATGGGTTGATCCTGCTGAGGAGTGGTCGCCACCCGAATTCTAGCGCTTGCCGGTGACGCTGGTAGAGCGCCTGGTTTTGGGCGCTGGCGTGGCCTGCCCTGCGGTTGGTTTGGTCCCGCGCCTGTGCCAGGGCTGCGTTCTAACGGCGCTGGGACAGCGTCACCACCGCGTCGGGCAGGTCGGGTCGGCCCGTCTCGATGGCGTGCTGGCGCAGTCGTGCGCCCACGCTGGACCACCACGTCTCGAGGGCAGGCAGGGAATCGTTACGAGCACGGCCAGATCTTCGCTAGCCGATTGATGGATCGCTGAATTCTACCCTCGACCGCACTTCCAGGCTCGGCCCTCCCCGGGAAGCTGTGGCACCATTCCATCATGGCCACCACGTACTACTTCTTGGACACCGAGTGGGCCGATGTAACGGGCAGCGAGCTGGTGAGTCTGGCGCTGGTGAACGAAGGTGGAGACCGTCTTTTCTACGCTGAGCGAGCCAGCCTGCCCGAGGCTCCCACCGACTTCGTTCGTCAAAGCGTCTACCCGCTGCTAGACCGCGGCGACGCAGCCCTGCCTGATGCCGCGCTGACTACCAAGCTGCGCGCCTTCCTCAGCGAGGTCGACGCGCCGGCGGTGATGGCGGATTTCCCGAACGATCTCCAGCTGCTGCGGTACGCCCTTGATGGGTTTGAGTTACCCGATGACCAGGTTGCCGCGTGCGGGCCCCGGCCGGTGCCCGTCATGACACGCATGTCGAAGGAAGGTCTTCCGGGATTACTGGTGGAAGATTGGTTCGCGGCCCATCCGGAACATAGGGCCAGGCGCCACCATGCCTTGGTGGACGCGCAGGCCTTGCGGATGGCTTGGCTGGTGGCGACCGACCGCATGCCTGCTCCGGCGTGGGCCCACTCCTACCGCCGCGCCCGGGGATAGCGGCATGGCGTCCATCCCCGGTATGATTGCCCCATGAACCGCCTGAGCCACCTCGACCTTCGAATACCGGCGTGATCGCATCGATCGATCACGTCCCTGTTGCTCATGTTGGTCAGAGCGCCGGCCTTATACCCCGGTGAGAGCACGCGCCAGATAAGCGCGTACACGTCGGTTCGATTCCGACCAGGGGCACCACTCTGATGGAAGCCGCACGGAACAGCGATCAAGGCTATGCGGGTTGATAGCTTCAACGATAGTGATGATCGCTAGCTGGGACCCGTACCCTTCTATGCTCAACAGCCCCAACCGGCGGTTCCCGCGGAAATGCTCTTCCAGCTCGAGCTCTAGCGGGTGTCAGGTCAAGGTTCTGAGCCTGGAAACACCTAGAAGACATCTGTAACGTTTGAGCGTTCCTGGACGGACCTTGTGGCGCTCTATCTCCTCAAAAAATGGGGGCCGTGTTGTGCGAAGCTGGGCCATCATTGGCGCCACACATCCATCGCCAGTCTCCCTACATCTCTTGTTACGTTGGGTACGTCGTCCGCCCAACAGCGCGAAAGCGAAATCAGGGCTGGATGAACATCCGGTATGCCTTCGACTAGCCTATGGCGTTTTGTGAACGGAGCATCGGTCTCAGTAAGCGTCCGTTGCCTGCCCGCGGTCAGCGCAACGGATTTGCCCCGTAAGGTACTCAGCATGTCTGCATTTACGGACATCATGGCGCCAAGGTCGAGCGCGCGCCGAAGCTCCGCCAATGAGCCTGTGAACCAGTGAAATATTAAGGTGTTCCGTTCGTGCACCCGCGACCTTTCGATCAAGTCGAGCACGGCGCCCGTCGCTTGCAAGCTATGCAGTGAGAGAGTTCTCCCCCCCACCTCGCCGCATACGGAGAATATCCGCTGGAGTACTTTTGCCTGTTCCACCATGCTCCCCTTGTGCGCCAGCGAGCCATCGAGACCAACTTCTCCGACGAATGGGCTTTCCGGGATACCGCGCTCGAGCGCGGAAAGTTCCGAAGCGCGATCGCGCACGACCTGGGGATGGAGGCCAATGCCGATCCGAACGTAACGGTAGTCGCGCGCAACTTCCTTCTCGACCTGCCAAGCCCGGGGAGTGGTAGTCACCGCAAAGGTGAATTGCTGCTTTGCCTCGAGGTCCTTTAGAACCTGCTGCCAGTTCGGCAATAGATCAACATGGCAATGGGCATCCACCAGTCCATTAAAGTTGGCTATCCCGGTCATCCTGGTGTCTCCAACCCGACAACATCTGCCACTTCGCGCAGTCCGTTGCGGACGCAGGCCACGAGGCCCTCGACTTGGGTTTCGACATCCGTGAGTGGGGCAACCGTAGCAAGGACCCAACGCAGCTGTTCGTCAGGCAGGCGCAACATGTTCAGGCCGTACTGGAGTGATCGACCAACGTGCCCCGTTGCGCCGGGTTCGGTGGTTAAGTGGTCCAATGCATCTGTCACGTAGGTAGTGGGATCTGAGCGAGCTGGGAATGCGTGCTTGATGGCCGCCCGCCGAATCAGACAAGGCCAGCACGTCCCGCAGTGGCTCGTGCCGAATGCCGCTCGATAGCGCCTCACGAACTTCGGTTTGGAACACGAAACGGTCAAGTCGAGCCCATCCCAAAGCAAGCTTGGGTCATGACATTGCGCCAGCATTTCTCCCTTGGTCTTGCCCTGGAACGGGTTTTCGAGACGTGCCTGCAGCCCGTGCGCCGCAAGGAGATCATTGAACCTTGCAATCACGTATGGGTGAGTGGTACGGGTGGTCAGTGCGCCTAGGCGCCACGGGTCCAGCGGTACATTAAGTGAAATGAATCCGTTCTCGGGCACAAGCACGCGAGCGCTGCCCCACGCAGAAGCAACGACGACGCTCGCGGCGAAGAACAGGAATGATCTTGCCCGCATTGTGAGCTCGCCGTGCCCCGAGAATTCCGGACCAAAGTCTGCGGCGCGTGACGAGACAGCCCATCTCACCACCTCCACCGGTCGTCGGGTGCGAGCAGATAGAAGGTCCACTAGCGCGTCGACGGTTTGGGAATTCCCACCATCGACTTGGCTGACGAATATGGGAGGAATGGTCTCGCGGCCATAGGCGTCGATTGCACCGGTGAAGCTGTCCAGCCCGCCGGAGAAGAGCGCGACCGCCGGGGCGTCAGCATCAAGCGACTCCTCCACACAAACCGTCTCGATATAAGCGCCCATATCGGGCGGCGCCGCCCGGAAGTTGATCGCCCAGATGTCCCCGCTCAGGGTGCCAAGCATACGATTCAGCAACGGCACGCATGACTGCCAGCGCTCGGGGTCGCGTACGGGAATTGAGAGGCGAATATCGCGCGTCCAGTTGTCCTCCGAATACTGCTGCCGTGAGAGGCGAGTATCAGCAAGCCATACACCGAGCGCGACCAGGGCGAGCTCAAACGCCTGCGGGCTCGGTCGTCGACCTGTACGTAGGATCGCCTTCACCAATTGGCCGAGTCCGAAGCGGGGATGTCTCCGACGATCGGCCAGTTGAACGATCAGCGCATCATCACCGACACCATCAGCGGGACGGCTTCCATCCCAGGACAACACTATTTCTGTTTGGCTCATCCTTGGCTCCCCCACTCACCTACCGCAGTGATGGCTTCCTGCAACGTATCGCTGACGATCGCGTCGAAGCTTCGGGAATCGATTTGCTGTGGAAGGAACCGGTTCTGACGGTCAGCCAGGCGCTGGCGCACATGCACCGTGACGAAGGCTCTCAATGTCGACAAGTGCGTAAATGCCGTTGCGGCGGACACGCCATTCTGTTCCAGCAGGCTACCGCCATCCTGGGAAAGCCGCTCCAAGACGCATTCGCCAATAAAGCGCTCGAAGAAAGCGGCAAGTTGCTCGGGATTCGCCTCCAGCAGATCGTCCAGGCCGCTTTCCATCTCTAGGCGCAGGGTCTGAAAAAACGCGACGCGTACGATGGCCTCATCGATTGATGCGCCGTCCGAACAAACGAAGTCCGCAAGCCGGTCCCAGAGCTGGGTAACGGACAGCCCCGCGAGCGAGTCGAGGCGCAGGACGCGTGCAAGCGCCTGCCCGCCACCGGCGGCCAGTGCGCTGAACGCCTGCGCCATGCGCCCGCCGGCGCGCCGAGCGGCCCCCATGCGGCGGGCGCCGCTGGCGCCGCCGCCCATCCCACTACTGGCAAAGTGGCGTGCGGCCGCGCGCAGCGCTCGGTCATCAGAACCGCCTGCTCGCGCAGAGCGGCGTACGGCCTTGCGCAAAGGGATCAGTCGGGTGGGTTCCGGCAAGGGCGCGGCCGGTACGGGGCGCGGCGCGGATTCGTCTTCCGGTCCCAGGGAGCCGGGCTCGGGATCTGTACCGCTCGAGGGCTCACCCGGCAAAGGTAAGTCCGCCCACGTGGGAATCAGTGGGTTACTGCCCTTCGGCCCGGAATAGCTCGCAGAGGTGCCCATCTTCACCCCCCCCGTGGTTGCAGCATGGCCTGGATGACTGAGGCCAGCGGTCGAGGGGCTCCCTCCTCCGTGACCCGTTGCAGCCATGCACGGTAGTTACTCGTCGGCGTGGCCAGAGCGCTGAGCTGCGAGATCCAAGCGCCGGCGGCCGACGTAGGCATACCGACGAACCCACGATCAATGATCCCGGTGAGGCCTGTTGCATCAAGGCGCAGGAGGTCCTGCAGCCCCTGTGCGAAAAGGTCACGGCGGCCTTGGTCGCCAGCCTGCGCAAGGCGCGTCACGATCTCGGAGGCTAGCAGTCCCCGTCCTTCCGAGGACAGCTTGATGAAATCGCTCTTGCGCGCAAGCAGGGATTTCCGGGCGGTCACGGCGGCGAGCAGTTCGCCGACGTCGTCTGGTAGGCCTGAGCCGGTTACCAAGCGCGCATCCCGAATAATGAAGAGGTAGGGACGGAGGTCAGCCTCGGCGATCTTGGGCTCAAGTGTTGCCCAGCGGCTGATCTTGGGATCGTTGGCGAAGTCGGTGGAAGCCTCGACGTCATCCGCCTTCGCGCTCGCCTTGGCGGCGTTCGGCCGAGGCTTGGAATCGCGAGGGGCTTCCAACTGTCGCAACATAGTGCTGGTGCCGTCCCCTTCGCGACACTCCGCGGCGATGGCGTCGAACAGGTCTGGATGGAAGTACTCAGCAAGCATAAGCTTCATTAACGGCGCGACCTTAATGTCATCTAGTCCGCGCGCATGTGCCGCCCGTAAGCGAACGAACACGGCGTTGATGAACCGTTTGATTTGGCGTGGATTTCCATCGGTGCCCGCAGCAAGTACTGGCGCAATGCCCAGCATCAAGGCCTGCAATGAGCGCAGAGACTCATTGGCGTTCATACTGGCTTGGACTGGCGCCAAGTTAAGCTGCTGCGTCAGCCATGGCTTCTTCAATAGCTCCTTCGCCTGGGCGAGCACCGTGAGGAAGCCGGTATCAGAACTTCCCAGCACGCCCTCAAGCAGGAGTAATTGGACGTAATGGCCGACCTCTACTGGTCCCAAGACCGGCAACACGAACGGCACCTGGATCAGTTTGTCCAAATAGTTACGCGCGTACTCGTCACCTTTCAGGCCCGGCCGGGCGGGGAAATGCTCCCTAACCGCATATTCGATCATGGCTCGGTCGCAGCCAAGGACAAATACCGTCCGCGGGCCCGAAAGGAACAGGCGGATCGCCTCGAGCGTGCCAATCGCGGTCTGCGGCAAACAGCGATCCAGGTCATCGACTAAGACCACGAGCTGCTTAATTCCAGTCTTGGTCAACAGCTCGTTGAAATCACGACGGAAGCCGTGTAGATCCAGCGGGTCGTCCGCCGGCGTGTCCTTACCCACGATCTCGGTGGCAGTGTCGAAGTTCTCGCCTGCAGCCTCCTTCGATAGCAGCGTGGGAAGCATCAGCGCCAGACCGGCTGGACCGGCCACCAAAGCGCCGATCCCGCCGACGACGCCGGCCCGAGCCAGCTTCAAGTAGTCGATCCGTTTGCGCAGGCGATGGAACAGATCCGTTGCCTTGGCAACGAATTTCTTTTCCTGCTGGAGATGGCGGACTATGCCCTCCAAGATCGCAATCTTGGCGTCTTCGAAGCCCTCATACTCCCAGCCGTTGAACCACAATGCGGCTACGCCGGCCTGGTCCTCCAGTGAGTTCTTGACCAGCGACAACACGGTGGACTTGCCTGCGCCCCAGTCCCCATGAACCCCGAGCACCAAGCCGTGGTCTGGATGCGCGCGGATGACTTCTGCGATGGTGCGCGCCAGCGGTTCCGCGTGCAGCAAGTCCACGACCGCCACGTCGTCCGGAAAAATAAGCAATCCTTGCATGTCCCCCCCCTGGGGCTGCTACGGCTCGTTTCACCCCCGCCCTACCGCGGGTGTTTCCTTATCTATTTGCGTCCGAGTTTGCTATGGATAAGGTCATTAAGTGACGCCATGCCGGTCTTCTTCAACAGTGTACCCAGCTGCATGTCACTGCGTACGCCGAAGTCGCGGCCATATTGTGACTCGATCGTATCCACGCGAGTGTCGTCTCGCTTGTCGCGCAAGCGGCCGTTCTGGTTACGTGCGCGGTTTCCGCGCATCCCCTCCGCATCCTTTCTCACGTCGCACCTCCGTTGACGGGCTGCACCTGCTCATTCTAGCGCCATAATGCCGGGCCCAGGCAAGTGCGGCCAACACTTAATTTGGGGAGCTGTTTTCCACGTAGGCTATGGCGAAGGCGTCCTTTCCTATGAGATTCGCTTGGAGCCTTTACCGGCGGAACGGGCCGGCCCAAGCTGGGCTAAAAGCGGCTCTAGGGTGCTCAGGCGCACGGTGGCGCGGAGCGTCTCCGTCTCGGCGTGCTCGCGTCGTTCGCGCTCCTGGACCACCTCGGTCCGGACTTGCGCGAGCTCTTGTCGAGCCACCTCCAAGGTCTGGGTGTCTTGGCCCCAGCGCACCTGCAACGCCTGGTATTCGGCCGCCGCCAGGCGCAGCGTATCGAGCTCGCCCTGTTGCGTCTGGACGGTCTGCCGCAGCTGTGCCACCTCCCTTTCCACCCGGGTGTGGCGTTCCAGCCACTGGCCGTTCTCCCGGTTGAGCTGCACCAGGTCATGGTTCTTGGCGTTCAATGCTTCGTTGGCTTGGCGCAGAGCGACCTGCAGTTCCTGCACCTGGTGCTCGTGCCGGCGTTGCTCCTGTTCGCGCTGGTATTTGACCGAGGTACGGTAGTGCTCAAGGGCTTCCCTGGCATGCTCGTGCTTCTGCTCCAGGGAGCACGCGTGACTTTCGTGCTGTGCCAGCCGCGCCGTGAGGCCGGCAATGCGCTCCTCCAGTTGGGCCAGTTCGGTGGTGCGGCTAGCCACCTCGCCTCTGGCGGCTTCACCCGCTTGGCGTTCTGTCTGTAGCAGCGTCTCGGTGCGCTGAAGCTGCGCGCTGAGATTGCCGGCCTCCTGCCGGGCCTGTTCCATGGCTTGGGTGCGCTCGTGCAGCTCGGCCTGGAACCGTTCCCGTGCCTGCGCGACCATCGTTTCGGCCTCAGCATGCAGCCGCTCGGCCAGACGAGCCACCAAGTCCTGCAGGGCGTCGCTGACCGCGATCTTGGCGCCCACGCCTTGCCCTTCCTCCTCTTCCAGCTCCTTCAGGTAGCGGTGGATGGTTGTTTTGGACCCGGTATTCCCCAGTGCCACGCGTACCGCGTCCACCGAGGGGTTCTTGCCTTCGGCCCGGAGACTGTCCCGGGCGCGTTGCACATCGCTTTTGTACAAACCAGAACGTGCCATTCGCCCTCCCATGTATTTCGTAATGCATTACATACCATGTAATTACGTACTACTCAACAGCTGGACAGGCCCGGCTGCGGACACAAGTTTCAGGCGGGATAATATTGAATTATCCCGCGTAAGGCTGATTCTTGCCCTTCCCAGCGCCCCAAATAGTACGAAACCGCCCAAGGCCGGCGATCGCTGGGTAGTATGGCCCAGAGCGGAAAGGAGGCCAGCCAGGGTGCGGCCAGGCTCCGCCACCGAGCCCGTTGGTCATCAAAGGACTGTGCATGCCGATCGAACGTATCGTCATCGACAACTTCAAGTCGTTTCGGCATCTGGACCTGCCGCTCAACGCCCACATGAACCTGGTGGTGGGCGACAACGAGGTCGGCAAGTCCACCCTGCTGGAGGCCATCCACGCGGTGGTCACCGGGCAGTTGCATGGGCGCAATCTTGCCTACGAGCTAACGCCTTACCTGTTCCATCAGCCGACGGTGCAGGAGTACTTGGCGGCGCTTGCGGCAGGTACGCCAGCATCGCCGCCACGGATATCTATCGAAGCGTACCTGGGAGCCGACGCCGCGCTGGCGGCGCTGCGCGGCACCAACAACTCGCTGCGCCATGACACCGCCGGCATCCGGTTGCTGGTTGAGCTCAACGACGACTACCGCGATGAGTTCAGCGCCTACCTGCAGCAGCACCAGGGCGCGGTCAGCCTGCCGGTGGAGTACTACACGGTGCGCTGGTACTCCTTCGCCAACAATGGCGTCACCGCCCGCAGTATTCCCTTTGACTCCACCATCATCGACACGCACGGCATCAAGACTCTGTCCGGTGCCGATCGCTATATCGCCGGCATCATCGAGCAGGCACTGACGCCGGCGCAACGCGTCTCGCTGTCGCTGAGCTTCCGCCGCATGCGGCAGAGTTTTTCCGAAGAAGCGGATGTTGCGGCCATCAATGCCTACCTGACCGAGCACACCGGGGACATCAGCCACCGAGCACTGACGGTGGGTGTGGACACATCACCGCGTTCGACGTGGGAAACCAGCTTGTCACCATACTTGGATGAGCTACCTTTCACCCAGGCCGGCAAGGGTGAACAGAGCGCGGTGAAGATGAAGCTGGCGATGCACGCGGCGGGCGCGGCCCACGTGCTGCTGATCGAGGAGCCGGAGAATCATCTGTCCTTCTCCAGCATGACCCAGCTGATCGACAAGATTGCAGCCCTCTCCACCGCCCAACAGGTGATCATCGCCACCCACAGTAGCTTCGTGTTGAACAAGCTGGGCGTGGACAACGTGATCCTGTTCAGTGCGCAGGGCCAGATGAAGCTGGACCAGCTGCCGAGCGACACCCACGACTATTTCATGAAGCTGCCTGGTCACGACACGCTGCGGCTGATCCTGGCCAAACAGGCGATCCTTGTGGAAGGACCGTCCGATGAGCTGATCGTGCAGCGTGCTTACAGCGACCACCACGGCGTGGCGCCGATGGCCCATGGCGTGGACATCATCTCGGTCAAATCGCTGGCATTCAAACGCTTCTTGCAGATCGCGGATCGGCTGAAGATTCAGGCCAAGGTGATCACCGACAACGATGGCGACATCGCCGTTGTGCAGGAACGCTATGCCGAGCACCTCACCGCGATCTACTACGATTCCGACGAAAGTGCCCCATCGCTGGAAGAGCAACTGATCAAAGCCAATTCGCTGGCTGAGCTCAACACCGTGCTGGGAAAGACCTTCGCCGATGAGGTGGCGCTGCTCAAGTACATGAAAGGCCATAAGACCGATACGGCCCTGGCGATCTTCAACAGCCCTCACTCGATCAGGTTCCCGGACTATGTCCAGCGTGCCATCGCCTAACCGGGTACTGCTCTCAGCGGCAGGCTCGGGCAAGACCACGCTGCTGGTCCGGCAGGCCTTGGAGCGACCTGGGCGCCGCGTCGCGATTGTCACCTACACGCTGGAAAATCTAGAAGAGATCCGGCGCTCGTTTGAGGTCCACGCCGGCGCGGTCCCCGCGCATGTCACCTTGCACAGTTGGTATGGCTTCCTGCTGCGCCAGTGCATCCGCCCGTACCAGGCGGCACTGTGCTCTGAGCCTCGCATCGAGACCATCCTGTTCGTAGAAGGTGTCACCAACAACCGGGCCCCACGCACCCAGGTGGCGCGCCACTACCTGTCAGGCAACCGGATGTATTCTGACCGGGCCGCCGACTTTGCTGTGCGCTGCGATGAGCTGACCCAAGGTCAGGTCATGGCACGCCTTGCGGCCATGTATGACGAGCTCTACATCGACGAAGTTCAGGACCTGGCCGGCTTTGATCTGGATCTGGTCGAGCGGCTGTTGAAGAGCGATATCGCCATCACGTTGGTGGGTGATACGCGCCAGGCGACGTATGCCACCAACTATGCGCAAAGGCACAGCCAGTATCGCGGGCCCAATCTGGCAGCGCTGTTTCAGATCTGGGAGTCGGACGGCTTATGCCAGCTGGATCACCGCCTCATCAGTCTGCGCTGCGTCCAGGCCCTGTGCGACATGGCTGACACGCTCTATCCGCAGATGCCCCGGACCCAATCTGGCAATGGCGAGGTCACCGGACACGATGGCATCTACCTTGTCGCCCCCGGCGACGTCGCTGCGTACATGCTGGAGTTTGCCCCCACCGTGCTCCGGCATGACCGGCGCCAGGAGTGCGGCGGACTACCGGCAGTGAACTTTGGGCAGTGCAAGGGCCGCACCTACAGTCGAGTCCTCATCTTTCCGAACGGGCCGTTGACTCAGTACCTGCGCACCGCAGATGCGGCGCGTATCACTGCGCCACCGAAATACTACGTGGCCTTTACCCGGGCGCGGCAAAGCGTGGCATTTGTGTACGCCGGCGTGTGTACGCTGCCGGGGCATCAGCTCTATGTCCCTGCCAGCGCAAGCGCATAGAGAAGCGTTGGAATTCTTGGCATTGGCGGTTCCCGGGCCCAGAAATAATTGGCTTGATAGGTGGCAACACCCCATGATTGCATCCTACAAGGATCGTTGTAGAATCGGCGAATGAACGATGACTCTGCCGTCTCAGCGCTCTCTGCTCTTGCTCACTCCGACCGGCTGGCCGCATTCAGGATGCTGGTGCGCGCTGGTCCCAACGGAATGCCCTCGGGTGAAATTGCCGAAGCGCTCGCGATTCCGCCACCGCGCATGAGCTTTCACCTTGCGACCCTGGAGCGGGCGAGCCTTCTGCGCTCTTGGCGCGACGGGCGGCGTGTCCTGTACGCCGCCAGCTACGAGGACATGCGCCAGCTTCTTGAATTCCTCACCGAGGACTGCTGTTCCGGGAATCCGGACATCTGCGGCGCCCTCAATAACCTCGTCAATCCTTGTACCGTGGAGACCTGCGCATGAGCTTTCCTCAGCCCTTTAACGTCCTGTTCCTATGCACCGGTAATTCAGCCCGCTCGATCCTGGCCGAGAGCGTCCTTCGCAAGATCGGCGATGGCCGTTTCAATGCGTTCTCCGCAGGCAGCCACCCCAAGGAGGAGGTCCACCCTCTGGCAATCGAGACGCTGCGTCAGGCCGACTACCCAGTCGAGGGCCTGCGCTCCAAGGCGTGGGACGAGTTCGGAGTGCCGGATGCCCCGCGCATGGATTTCGTGTTCACCGTCTGCGACCAAGCCGCCGGCGAGGCCTGCCCGTTCTGGCCAGGACAGCCGGTTACCGGGCACTGGGGCATCGAGGACCCTAGCCACGAAACGCGCGGGGACATGTGGCAGCGCGCTGCCTTCCGGCAGGCGCTGGTGTACATGGAGAACCGCATCAAGGCGTTCGTCGCGCTACCGATCCACACGCTGTCGCGGGCGACCTTGACGGCGCAGGTAGGCGACATCGGGCAGTTCGAGGGCGCCACGTCGCCCCGACCCGACGTGGCTTGAGAGATCATCATGACGCTGACGATCTACCATAACCCGGCCTGCGGCACGTCTCGGAATACCTTGGAAATGATGCGCCAGTCAGGTGAAGACCCGGTGGTCATCGAGTACCTGCAGGCGCCGCCCACGCGCGAGAAGCTGGTCGAGCTGCTCGCCGCGATGGGCATGTCCCCTCGTGAGCTCCTGCGCCAGAAGGGAACACCGTATGCGGAGCTGGGCTTGGACAATCCCGCGCTCACCAACGAGCAACTGGTGGACGCGATGATGGCGCATCCGATCCTGATCAACCGTCCCATCGTCGTTTCCGGCCGGGGCGCGGCCCTGTGCCGACCGTCCGAAAAGGTGCTCGCGCTGCTGGACAAGCCGGTGTCCTCCTTCACCAAGGAAGACGGCGAAATCGTGACCGCAGCCGGGGCGTCGACGTGATTGATCGCATTGCCGTAGATCTGCCGAGCATCGACGCAGCACAACTTGCACCGATCGACGTTGACGCACTAGCTGGGCCCGGCGACCCAAGGCACCCACCGCGGATCCTCATCCTCTATGGCTCGCTGCGGGAACGCTCTTATTCCCGGCTTCTGGCAGAAGAAGCCGGCCGACTCTTGCGCTGGTACGGCTGCGACGTGCGGATCTTCGATCCGCACGACTTACCACTGCCTGACGGAGCCACCCCGGATCATCCGAAGGTGAGTGAGCTGCGCGAACTCGCGTACTGGTCCGAAGGCATGGTCTGGGTCAGCCCCGAACGCCACGGCGCCATGACCGGGATCATGAAGGCGCAGATCGACTGGATTCCTCTGGCCGACGGGGCCAAGCGCCCGACACAAGGCAAAACCTTGGCGGTGATGCAGGTGTCTGGTGGCTCGCAGAGCTTCAACGCAGTAAACCAGCTGCGCGTACTCGGCCGTTGGATGCGCATGGTCACCATCCCGAACCAGTCCTCAGTGGCCAAGGCCTTCCAGGAATTTGATGAGGCCGGGCGCATGAAGCCGTCTGCGTACTATCAGCGCGTTGCTGACGTATGCGAGGAGTTGGTGAAGTTCACCTGGCTGGTGCGTGGTCGCTCAGCGTACCTGACCGATCGCTATTCCGAACGTGTTGAGAGCGCCGAAGAACTGTCCAAGCGCGTGAATCAGCGCTCCATCTAACCCCTGTCGGAGCGCTGCATGCTTGCCCTCGCGATTTTCATCGTCACTCTTATATTCGTCATCTGGCAGCCGCGCGGGTTCGGTATCGGTTGGTCGGCACTGGCCGGCGCCGCTGTAGCATTGGCCACCGGCGTCGTCGGGTGGGGTGACGTCGCCACGGTGTGGGGGATTGTCTGGGATGCGACGTTCACCTTCGTCGCACTCATCATCATCTCGCTCATCCTCGACGCGGCCGGCTTCTTCGCATGGGCGGCGTTGCACGTGGCCCGCTGGGGCGGCGGCAGTGGTCGGAAACTCTTTCCGCTGATTGTCTTGCTGGGCGCTGCGATCGCGGCAGTGTTCGCCAACGATGGCGCGGCTCTCCTGCTGACGCCGATTGTCCTTGCCATTCTGTTGCGCTTGAACTTCCCGCCCGCGAGTGCGCTCGCGTTTACTGTGGCCTGCGGTTTCATCGCTGATACGGCCAGCCTGCCGCTCGTTGTCTCGAACTTGGTCAACATCGTCACCGCGAACTTCTTTGACGTCTCGTTCGGGCGCTACGCAACGGTCATGGTGCCGGTGAATCTGGTATCGGTCGGCGCCACGCTGATCGTCCTATGGCTCTGGTTCCGCCGCGACATTCCTCGCACCTACCCGGTCCACGATCTTGAAGCGCCGCATCAAGCGATCCGCGACAAGGCGGTCTTCCGCGCCGCCTTGCCCCTGCTCGCATCACTGCTCGTTGCCTACTTCGTGACCGGGCCGCTGGGCGTCCCGATCGCCTTGGTGACGGGTGTGGCTGCGCTGGTGCTGATGGCAATTGCGGGTCGCTGGGCGACAGGCGGCCGAGGCGCCACCATGGCCCTGACCAAGATTCTGCGCGGTGCGCCCTGGCAGATCGTGCTGTTCTCGGTTGGCATGTATCTGGTGGTTTATGGGCTTGGCAACGCCTGGCTGACAAAGGCGGCAAGTGCGGTGCTTGAGTGGCTGGCGGCGCAGGGAACCTTTGTGGCCACGATCGGTACCGGCTTCGCAGTGGCGGGCCTCGCTTCGATCATGAACAACATGCCGGCGACGCTGGTGGGTGCGCTTGCCATCGATGGGGCCAATCTTCCGGCCGCCACCCGCGAATTGATGATGTATGCCAACGTCGTGGGCAACGACCTTGGCCCCAAGCTCACTCCGATTGGGTCGCTCGCGACCCTGCTGTGGCTGCACGTCCTTGCCGGCAAGGGCCAACGGATAACGTGGGGGCAGTACATGAAGGTAGGGCTGATCCTCACGCCCCCGGTCCTGTTGGCCACGCTTGTCGCCCTCTGGATCTGGCTGCCGCTCGCTCAATGACGTTGTCGGCGCACAGGTTCGCCGGCAGCGGATTACATCTTCTTCAAGGGTGCCGCGGTGGGGGGCGGCGGCACCGGGCCCGGGTCGTTGAAGCACAGCATGACCTGATCGATGCCGAACTGGTCGGCCAGCACCCGCGCGGTCACGGCATGCACCAGGTCCAGGTCGACCGAGGGCGCAGCGACAGTGATGGTGGCCGCGATCGCGCGGCCAGGTTCTTTGCCGGGGACCAGACGTAGATCGTCCACCGCCTTCACACCGGGGTCGGTAAACATCGCCGCACGGACCTGTTCCAAATTGATCTCGTTCATGGTGTCGACGACTCCATGGCAGTGCCACCGGCGCGGGGAGCTCGGTCGCGATGCAGCCAACGATAAAGCACCGGCAGCACCAGCAAGGTCAATGCGGTGGATGACACGATGCCGCCGATGACGACGGTGGCCAGCGGCCGCTGCACCTCCGAGCCGGCACCGACATTCAAGGCCATGGGCAGGAACCCGAGCGAGGCCACCAGGGCGGTCATCAGCACCGGCCGCAGGCGGCCAAGGGCGCCGTCCCGCACAGCGTCGTCCAGCGGATCGCCCTGTTCGCGCAGGCGGCGGATGAAGGCAATCATGACCAGCCCGTTGAGCACAGCCACGCCCGACAGGGCGATGAAGCCCACGCCGGCAGAGATCGACAGCGGAATCCCGCGCAGAGCCAGAGCGAGCACTCCGCCCGTCAGCGCCAGTGGTACGCCACTGAACACGATGGCAGCATCCTTGGCCGAGCCGAAGGCCATGAACAGCAGCGCGAAGATCAACGCGAGTGTCACCGGAACCACCACCCCCAAGCGTTGGGTCGCCGAGATCAGCTGCTCGAAGGTGCCGCCGTAGTCGATCCAGTAGCCCTCTGGAAGCCTGACATCCTGGCTGATGCGTGTGCGCAACTCGCCGACGAACCCGCCCAGATCGCGCTCGCGCACGTTGGCGGTGATCACCACGCGCCGCTTGCCGTTCTCGCGATTGATCTGATTGGGCCCGCGCTCCACCTGGATCTTCGCCACTTCCCGCAGCGGCACCGTACGAGGACCACCATTGGCGCCGGTGGCCAGGCGGCTGGACTCGTCGATACTGGTGTTTGCCGGCAGCGGAATGGGCAGATCTGCCAGCACGGCGGGGTCTTGGCGCTGCGATTCGGGCAGGCGCACCACCAGGTCGAAGCGACGGTCGCCTTCGATCAACTGGCCGGCGACACTGCCCCCAATGGCGGTGGCCACCGTTTCCTGCACATCGCCCGGGTTCAGGCCATACCGTGCCAATGCCGCTGGATCTGGCGTGATGGTCAGCAGCGGCAGGCCGGTGACCTGCTCGGCCTTGACGTCCTCGGCGCCGGGGACGCTGCGCATGACCCGCTCGACCCGGCTGGCCAGGCGCGTCAACTGGTCCAGGTTGTCGCCGTAGACCTTGACCGCCACGTCCGAACGGACGCCGGAGATCAACTCGTTGGTGCGCATCTGGATCGGCTGGGTGAACTCGTAGTTGCTGCCCGGAATTTCCTTGGCCGCCGCCTCCAGCTCTTCCACCAGCTCGGCCTTGGGCTTGCGCGGATCGGGCCACTGGTCGCGGGGCTTGAGCATCAGGAAGGTGTCGGCCATCGACGGCGGCATCGGGTCGGTGGCCACCTCGGCGGTGCCGATCTTGGAGAAGATGTTGGCCACCTCCGGGAACTGGGCCAGGCGCTTCTCCAGCGTTTCCTGCATAGCCACCGACTGCTCCAGGCTGGTGCCGGGAATACGCATGGGCTGCAAGGTGATGTCGCCCTCATCCAGGCTCGGCACGAACTCCGAGCCTAAACGGGTGGCCAGCACGCCACAGCCCACCACCAGCACGGCCGCGCCTGCCAGCACCACGACCCGGCGCCGCAGCGCCCAATCCAGCAGTGGCGTGTAGCGAGCGCGCGACCAGCGCATCAGGCGGTTGTCGTGCTCAGCCACGCGGCCGCGCAGGAAGGTGGCGATCGCCGCCGGCACGAAGGTCAGCGACAACACCATGGCGCCGGTCAGGGCGAGCACCACCGTGATCGCCATCGGGTGGAACATTTTTCCTTCCACCCCTGACAGCGCGAAGATCGGCAGGTAGACCGCCGCGATGATGCCCAGGCCAAACAGGCTGGGACGGATCACCTCGGCGGTGGCCGAGGCGGTCAGGTCATAGCGCTCTTCATCGTTGAGCTGGCGGCCCAGCGCGTGCTGCGCCTCCCCGAACCGGCGCAGACAGTTCTCGATGATGATCACCGCCCCGTCCACGATCAGGCCGAAGTCCAGCGCACCCAGACTCATCAGGTTGCCCGATACGCCGCCACGGACCATGCCGATGATGGTGAACAGCATGGCCAGCGGAATCACTGCGGCGGTGATCAGCGAAGCGCGCACATTGCCAAGCAGCAGGAACAGCACCACCACCACCAGCAGCGCGCCCTCGATCAGGTTCTTGGACACCGTGCTGATCGTGCGGTCCACCAGCGCGGTGCGGTCATACACGGCCTTGGCATGCACGCCCGGGGGCAAGCTGGCGTTGGCGGCGTCCAGCTTGGCCGCAGCCGCTTGGGAGACCTCCCGGCTGTTGGCGCCGAACAGCATGAAGGCGGTGCCGACCACGACCTCATGGCCGTTCTGGGTGGCCGCGCCCGTGCGCAGCTCCTTACCTTCCCCGACGCTGGCCACATCGCGCACCCGAATGGGCACGCCATCGCGCCGGTCCAGCACGATGTTGCCGATCGCCTCCAGATTGGCCAGCTGGCCGGGCACGCGCACCAGGAACTGCTGGCCGTTGCGCTCGATGTAGCCGGCGCCGATGTTCTGGTTATTGCGCATGACCGCGGCGACCACGTCGTTTAACGTGAAGCCCAGCGCCACCAACTGGGCCGGGTCGGGGGTGATGTGGATCTGCCGCTCAAAGCCGCCGATTGTGTTGACCTCGGTGACGCCGGGCGTGGTGCGCAGCTGCGGCCGGATCACCCAGTCCTGCAGGGTGCGCAGATCCGTGGCCGTGTACGGGGTGCCGTCGGGCTTGCGAGCGTTGTGCTCGGCCTCCACGGTGTACATGAAGATCTCGCCCAGTCCGGTGGAGATAGGCCCCATTTCCGGGTCCAACCCTTCGGGCAGTTGGCTGGCGATCTGCTGCAGGCGCTCGGCGACCTGCTGGCGGGCAAAGTACAGGTCGGTGCCGTCCTTGAACACGACAGTGACTTGGGAGAGCCCGTAGCGTGACAGTGAGCGGCTGTAGTCCAGCTTGGGCAGGCCGGCCATGGCCGTTTCGATGGCAAAGGTGACCCGTTGCTCGGCCTCCAGCGGTGAGTAACCCGGGGCCTGGGTGTTGATCTGGACCTGGACGTTGGTGATGTCCGGCGTGGCGTCGATTGAGAGGTGACGGTAGCTCCACACGCCCAGCGCAACCAGCGCAGCGGTGAGCACCAGCGTCAGCCAGCGATGGCGGATGGACAGCCCAATGAGGCGTTCGAGCATGGCGGGCCTCAATGGTCTTCTTCGACGGTGGATTTTTCGATGTCGGCCTTGATCAGGAAGCTCTGGGCCACCACCACCTGTTCACCGGCCTTGAGCCCTTCCAGCACTTCGGCGCGCTCAGCGTCGCGGCGCCCCAGCTTGACCGACCGGGTGTGGTAGGTCTCTCCCTGCTGCACGTAGACCACGTCCTGATCTTCTGCGGTCTGCAACGCGGTGATCGGCACCACCAACGCCGCCGATTGGCGATCCACGGTGACCCGCGCCTTGACCGCCGAACCCGGCCGCCACAGGCCATCGGTGTTGGCCACGGTGGCGCGCGCAATGGTGCTTTGGCTGGCGGTGGCGGTGCCGGGCAGGACGCGCTCCAAGGTGGTCTGCGCCGTGACGCCATCGCTCAAGCGGGTGACTGTCACCGGCACGCCGGCACCGATGTGCTGGACGTCGGCCCCGAAGATGTGCAGGTCCACCCACAGGGTGGACAGGTCGGCGACCTCGAACAGTGGCGCGCCCTCAGCCGCCGCCATGCCCACGGCGGCCGTACGCGCCATCACCACGCCGCTGATCGGCGCGGTGACGGTATAGGTGGTCAGGCTCAGGTTGCTCTCCACGGTGGCCAGGGCCTGGCCGGCACGCACCTGATCACCCACGCCGGCTCGCACAGAGCGGACCGGTCCGGGGAAGCGTGCAGTGACCTGCGCGATGCGCCCATCGATCGGGGTGAGCAGACCTTGCACCTCATGCTCGTCAGCAATCTCACCAGGTCCTGCCGGCGCGACCTGGATACCCGCCGCCTGCGCCGCCTTGGCGGCAATCTTGGTTTCCAGCGGCGCTTCCTCGTGCTCGCCGTGCTCTTCGCCCTCAGCGGCGGCGGCGCCCTCAGTGGCTTCGTTGGGAGCCGACGCATTGCAGGCGGTCAGCAACAGGGTCATGCCCAGTGCGGTCCAGGAAAAACGGCTCATGGGTTATCTCCAAATGAAGCGGCCGGCGGCGGCGTTACAAGCGCCTGGCCGGTCAGTCGTTGAATTTCGATCAGGGCACGCTGCGCATCCAAGGCCACGTCCAGCTGCTGCTGGGCCATGGCCGTGCGTTCGGACTGCAACTGTGCCCATTCCAGGTAACTGATCGCCCCGGCGTGATAGGCACGCTCAGCGGCCTGCTCGGCTCGGGCCAGCTTCGGCAACACGTCGCTGTGCAGGCGCGCTACCTCTGCCTGTGCCACGATGTAGCGGCCATGGGCCTCGACCAGCGTGGAATACAGCGACAGACCCTTGGCCTCGCGCTCGATCGTCAGGACCTCCAGCTCGGCTTCGCCGGCGCGGATCTCTGGCTGTGCGCGGCTGCGGCTGCCCAGTGGCATGGACACGCTGGCCACCAGCGCGGTGTCGTCGGTCTCCTGCAGTCGGCGCACACCCAGCTGCCAGGACAGATCCGGTGAGGCCGCCGAACGCGCCAGTTGGAGTCGCGCCTGCGCGATCCGGCGGGAATCGGCAAATTGCGCAAGTTCCGGAGTCCGCTCCAGCTCCTCGGCCAGCGTCTGCATGGAGGCGATCGCCGGCAGGGCCATCGGATCGGCCGGGGCCACCTCAAAGTTGGGAGTACGCTCGCCCCACAGCGCGGCCAGATGCTGACGGGCGGCCAGTCGCTGTTGCTCGGCCCGATCACGGGTCAGCTCGGCCCGCGCCAGCGCTGCCTGTGCGGTGAGCAGCACCGATTCGGGCGAAGCCCCGGCCTGCAGGCGCTGCCGGGCGGCGGCCACGGTGCGCTGGCGCTGGCCAACATCCATCTCCGCCAGGCCGCGTTGCCGGTCAGCACCGACAACGGCCAAATAGCGCTGCGCCGTCTCGGCAAGCAAGTCCAGCCGCCCGGTCTCGCGCTGCACGGCCAGCGCGTCAATTCGGCTTTGGGCCAAGGTCCGGCGCGCGTCGAGCTTGCCGCCGCGCTCCAGCACCGAGCTCAGGCTCAAGGTCAACTCGGCGTTGTCCAGACCGCGGGCCGCGCCAGTGCCCAACGCATTTTCGATCTCGGCACCGAGCGTCCACGGTGGGCGCTGCACCGCCTGGTCGCGCTCGGCAGCGAGCACGGTGGCCCGGGCATCGACCAGGCGCAGCTCGGGGTGGCTTTGGGCCACACGCGCGAACGCGTCGTCCAAGGTCATCAACTCGGCCGCTGCCACCGGCGTTGTCGCCGCAGTCAGCAGCAGCCACGCGGCCAAGGCCGCCAATCGCACATACATGGGAGTACTCCGAAGGGTTTCGATATCAACAAGCGACCGCCACCACGCACCGCAGGTCGCTGAGCCGGTGCTGCCGGCGGACATCACCCTGCGATCGGAGGCCGGAACGGCGCGACCGGGTGCTCGTGCGGATAGGGGCGCGTGTTGGCGTGCATCACCGGCAGATACCGGCCGATGTCCGCAACGGACAGCAGGATCTCAGGGGGCTGTGCGGCTTGGCTGCAGCACAGCGCCAGCTGGTGAAGCCGGTGCAAGGCGGCGCCGATGCCACGCTCAGGTGCTGGTGCGACCACTGCCGGCCCATGGGCGGCAATGGTCGGATGGATGTGAACGTGCAGTTCGCTCGCCAGACCCAAGACCGGCTGGACTAGCAAACCTACCGCCAGCTGCGCCAGCAGCAGCCAGCGGAGGCCCGTCCGCAGCCGGCCAATGGCGATCATGCGGGGGTCTTGCTCGCGTCGGCACGTGCCCGGCGGGCATCACCCAGGATCTCGAAAGCTTCCTTGATCACATACAGACCGATCAGGGCGCCGATCACGAAATCCGGGTACGGGCTAGCCAACCACCACACCAACAGGCCGGCCAGGATCACCCCAACATTGGCCACCACATCGGCGCGGGTGAACAACCAGGTCGCCCGCAGATGCACTTCGCCGGACTTCAGCGGAGCCAGCATGCGCAGCACCGTCACGTTGACCACCAGCGACAGCAGGGCGGTACCAATCATCCAGCCGCTGACCGGCTCGGCACCGAACATTACGCGGCGGCCGACCTCGACCAACACGCCCACACCCAGCACAAGCAGCACGCTGCCGCTGACCCACGCGGCATTGGCCTTGAAGCGCGCCGTGCGCCCGATAGCGACCAGGCCAATGGCATAGGCGGTGGCATCGGACAGCATGTCCAGAGCGTCGGCCAGTAGGCCAGTGGAATGGGCAATCCAGCCGGCGATGCCGCCGATCACGGCCATCGCCGCGTTCAATGCTAAGGCGATCCAGAGGACGCGCCGCTCCTGCGCATTCTTGGCCTCGTGGTGGCAGCCACAATCACTCATCGGAACATCTCCATTCGCAAGGAAGCCGGGCCCGGCGGGACGCTGGCATGACACAGCCGGTGAGGGTAAAGTCCGTAGCTACTACGGAGTCAAGCGTACTACGAATGAAAATCAGTGAGGCTGCCGACGCCAGTGGATGCCACTTGGAGACGATCCGCTATTACGAGCGGATCGGCCTGCTGCCGCGCCCGGGGCGCTCGGGCAATGGCTACCGGGTCTATGGCCCGGCCGACATCGAGCGGCTGCGCTTCATTGCCCGCGGCCGGGACCTGGGCTTCAGCCTGGAGGAGGTCCGCAGCCTGCTGCAGCTGGCCGGCGATGAGGAGCTTTCGTGCGGGGACGTGGACCGGCTGGCACGCAGCCATCTGACCGACGTGCGGGCGCGCATGGCCGACCTGCAGCGCATGGCCAGCGAGTTGGAACGGGTGATTGCCAGTTGCCACGGCGGTCAGCGGGCTGAATGCACCATCCTGTCGACCCTGCGGCAGCCGGTCGCTGTGGAGGCCACGCGCCAGTGACCGAACTGGACCGCTACCTCGATGCGGCCACGCGCCAGAACACGGTGCGCAGCTATGCGTCGGCGCTGCGGCACTTCGAGGTTGAATGGCAAGGCCACCTCCCAGCGACACCGGACAGCGTGGCGCGGTACCTGGCCGCGTATGCGCAGACCCTAGCCGCCAGCACGCTTCGCCACCGGCTGGCCGCCATTGCCTCTTGGCACCGCGACCACGGCTTTGTCGACCCGACCCGGTCGCCGCTGGTGCGCAAGGTGCTCAAAGGCATCCAGACCCTGCACCCGGGCCAGGTCAAGCAAGCCGCGCCGCTGCAGATTCGGCGGCTGGTCGAGCTCGATGACTGGTTGGCTGCCGCGATCGCGGCGGCGCATGCCCGGGGCGACGGAGCGGCGGCGCTGCGCCATCAACGCGACCGAGCGTTGGTGCTGCTCGGATTCTGGCGGGGCTTCCGTGGCGATGAACTGCTGCGTCTGGACGTGGCCCATCTCACGATGGTGCCGGGACAGGGGATGACCTGTTTCCTGCCGCGCAGCAAGGGCGACCGCCAGGCCGCCGGCGTCACCTACAAGGTGCCGGCGCTGTCGCGGTTGTGCCCGGTGGAGGCGACCCAGGTGTGGCTGCAGGCGGCCGACCTGCACGAAGGGCCGGTGTTTCGGGCGGTCAACCAATGGGGCCAGGTGAGCGCCGAGGGCCTGCATCCCAACAGCTTGGTGCGCCTGCTACGCGAGTTGCTGACCAGTGCCGGCTTTGCCGATGCGGGGCTCCACAGCAGCCATTCGTTGCGCCGCGGCTTTGCCAGCTGGGCCAACGACCAAGGCTGGGACATGAAGGCGCTGATGGAGTACGTGGGCTGGCGCGATGTGCAGTCGGCCATGCGCTATCTGGACGGGCGTGACCCCTTTGCCCGGGACCGCATTGAAGCAAGCCTGCCCAGTCCAACCGCGGTACCGGCGATGGCGCTGCCGGCGCCCGAGGACAAATCGGCCCTGCAGCTGCGCATGCGCATGACGAGACCGCCTACCGGCGACTGAAGCCTGATCCCACCGCCAACGAACTGGAGGAGGTCTATACCCCCACCGCCGCTGAGATTGCATTCGCCAAACAGCTGGCCACCCAGCCGAGACCGCAGCTGGCGGTACTGATTCATCTCAAGCTCTTCTAGCGCCTGGGTTACTTCACGGTGTTGGCCGAAGTGCCCGAGCGGATCCGGAAGCAACGCCTAGGCCGCCCGACCCCGCAATTCAGTTTATTGGGACTTCAACCTCGCGCATCAATACTCGCCGGCTGCGTGAGGACACGTCTGGTTGGATTTTTTCGCCGACTCGGGCTTGTTTGCGCCGCGCGCTAAGCTTGTTCAACAATAGGTGTCTGCGCAGACCTAGCGCAACGATCATGTCCCGCTCGTCCCGCAATACGCGCCCCTTGTCGCAACGTCCCAAATCGCGGAGGCCGTCTATACGAAGGTGCACCGGGCAGCTTCGAGATGCACCACGCTGAAACAGGGACCAATGCGGCAGATTGCTGATCCCATCACAATGCACGGCGTTTTTGTTGGAACGCCTAACCGAGGACTGCAGTTGCGCAAGGGTCTGCACCCACTCCTCGAAAGAGCTCAAATAGCTAAGTGCAGCCTCTCTTAAGCTTGGGCATAGCATCGGTGCCGTATGAGATAAGTAGAAGCCTTGGAACAACTGATCTTCAATCTCACGAAGTTCGATACGCCGCTGCATTAGCCACACCGCATACGCCTGTGCAAGACAGCAAAGATGCGGTTGTAGTTTCACGACGCGATGAATGCGGCGATCACTGATCCCCACCGACCGGGTAGCATGAATTCTGCACGCAGCATGTCCCTTTAGATGGGTTCGACGCAGCCGACGTGCGATGCATCTGAGTAGTTTCCGGTACGGATCAATGGGATCGGGTTGTTCGGGGTCATGCAAATAATGTGGCAGTGGCGACAGATGTGTGGTTGGAAACAGCTTGAAGGAGTGAGGGCGTTGCGAAAGCGCGGCTTCAATGCGTTTGCTTGGGATTCTCACAAGCGCATACCAATACAGGCTTGCATCCGTGCTACGTCCTTGGGCGTCGATGAATGGCGAGCCCTCGCCCGTTCCAGCTTTTTGGTAGTCATATGTAGCCGCATTCGCCGCAGCCTCCCATTTCTCAAGTTCGTCTAGAACCCGAGCCTCCGATTGCCTTCTAGGAGTTTCGATCGCGCCGGGAATTTCGCGCCTTAGTGGCGATGCGCCGCAGGATTTGCAGACGAATCCATGCACCTCCCTCCCCTTTGTATCCAGAGCGATTCCACAGCGAGGGCAGCCAGTCTTCAGCTTTCGGCGGTGGAGGATGCAGTGGCGGAATCGCTTATCCTGCTGATAGCGATAGTGCATGCCTGATTGAATGCAAGTGGGGCAATAGCGGAGAGGCTCGTCCTCCAGCCATCGACAGCGTTCTCCCAGTGCTGAATTGACGTCTAGAATGAAGGCACAAAGATCATCGGGTGCCTGGACGGTGAGAATCTGCTCAGAAAGGAATACGGCTGTCTCCCCAAGGTTGAATCTCCACGACTGGCTTAACCTACTCCATTGGATATCGCTGACGTTGAACCACTCCAACAACTGGACGATTGTCCAGGAGGAGCAATGGTCGTCGATCAGCAAGCGGCTCCAGGCGATCATGACCGCCTTGATGCCCTTGCCCTGCCGGTTGCTGTAGCCGCTAGCGCTGGTGGCGTTCTGCTCCGGTAGCCTGAGTCCAGAATAGCTCGCTCCCACGTGACCCGTGGAATCCTCAGGGCTTCGGCGTCAGCACCTTCGTTCTCCTGGCCGACCAGCATCAGCGCCTCGGCTACCCATTGCATGCTTATGCCTTCATGGTCGACCATTCCAGCTGATTGAGCCCGAAACGCTTCGTACAACTCTGATGCACAGTTCGCCAAGCGGAAGCCATTGGCATGGGCACACGGCCACAAATATTGCGTGTATGACCACCCAGACCCGCGGGGGTATTCGGTCTCCTCGTCGCACGACTTGAGAACGACGCGGAGATCAGCAGCATCCTGCAGGCTTCTAAACTCGATCAACTCCGCCATGAATCTGATCGTCAGGTCCGGCATCTCGGCCATAAACCGCTGATGCATTGTGCATAGTTGACTCTGGCCGAAAAGAACCACCGTGACCTTTATCTCATGAACATTCAGCCAGTTGACAACGCGCTTCAGCCATCCGAGATCTTTGACGTGCAGGTTTTGGGCTTCGTCAATAACCAGGAAAAGATGACGTCCAGAGACGGACATGGCGTAGAGTGCTCGAAGCAATTGATCGCGCTTTCCTGCAAGTGAGCGATGCACCCGAGGCTCGTAGTCGATGATAGATAGAAGATCCTCGATCAATGCGCCTTCCGCGGCGACCTCCTTGGATGACGGCTCGTAGACCACGAATGCAGATCCGGGAAACTGGGCGGGGGCCAGCTTCTCTAGAGCATAAATGCAGGACGATTTCCCGCACAATGGGTGCGCCCAGAAGGCGATCGAGGAGCGGAAGCGTTGCGCTCTGTCGAACACCAGGCGGGCGACTTCCTTTACGGGCGCGGTAGGCAGTACAGCTGCTGCCATAAGAAGTGGGTGCCTATCCCGCAGCGATGGGTAGGTGGCTCGGATCGCCGCGATGCTGTCCTGAGGGTTCATGCGTGGCCTCATCATTTTGCGATGACGGTAAAGTCGATATCCCGCCCAGCTCGAACGCGCGCCGCCAAGGTTTTCGTGTCGGGGCGTTTGGGCTTTCGCTCGCTCAGTGGCTCAGCTGTATATCCCTTCCGGGCCTCCTCAGCGACTACGGTTGCTGCGCGGGTGGACCGTGGAGCACTCGAACAGGCGTCGAGGGCTTGCTGGGCAAGCTTTCCGAGCGCCTGACCTGTCGGGTTCACGTACGGATCATCATGCCCGTTCTGAATGTTGGACTTGAGTAATCGTCGCATCTCGAGAGAGTGCGGAAAACGCCAGCGGGAAGACAGCGGCACCAGTTCGCCTAGTTCCATCCCGTCTTCCGTGTAGGCGCGAACGCGGGATACGTCGTACGGGTCTGCATGAATCTGTACTCTGCGACCAATGAGATCCCAGCGAGCTGCCAAAACTGGCGAGCTGTACTCTACGCTGGCATAGCAGATGCACGGTGATCTACCCTTTGCGCGACTGCCGCGCACCGGAGCTGAGCTCACCTCGATCCTCAGCGGCGGTGACAGGGCTGATCGGGCCGGAGCTAGCGGGGCGAGACAGCCAGAGCCTGTTGCGTAGTACTCAAGCATTTGCGCCGCAGGGCTACCCCCATAGTTTGCTTCGGTACCATTGAGGTTCCAACGATCCACGGCGGCAGCGGTCTCCCGCATGAGTTGTTCAAGGGTAACCTTGTGCTTTACGGCCTGCGATTCGGGCTTGTTTCGCCTGGTGTCTACCGGACTGTTCCCCGTTGTCGAAGGTGATTGGTGAAACACTTCCTGCTCAATCCACCCAAAGACCCGCTCGACCACCGCTCGACGCTCCGGTCGCTTGATGCCGCCCCAAGAGACGGCGGCCCCCGTCTCCGAACGCACCCTGTCACCAACGGAGTCGGAAAGGTGCGCGAGCGCGTTATCAACGAAGACGCTTACGAATCCGGCGCGGAATTCTGGGTCATCAGCTTGATTCCCAATCGAAACATGTAGCGCACGCACAATCTCCTCAGACAGGCACTGCCCAGCGACAGCGTTGCCCATGCACCCAAGGAAATCAGCGGTGGTAATCTGTCGGCGCACCACGACAGCCCAGCCAAGAATGTAGCTCGTGAACCTGTCCACTACTACGATGAGGGTCATGCGGTAGCAGGGCACATACTTGGTGCCCTTGGGAGTGTTGACCCCTACTGCGAAGATGATGTCTGACGTGTGCTCGTCAGCTTCAACGATCTCAAATGGTGCTACAGCCTCGGGACTCTCTGGCCAACGGCCTGGTCGTTTTGATCTTTGCCTGCATTCCTCGCCGTACTGCAGCAAGGCAATCTTCTCGTGTCTCTGGGTAAAGAAATCCTCCACGTACTTGCCGATGCAGTTCCTCCCTTTGCGGTTCACGCAGAACGGCCAGGCCTGTCGACTAATGCCAGAGGTGGTACATAGCTGCAGGAAGATTTCATGAGCAGTCAGCTTGGTAGCTCTTCCTCGCTTCCGGCCATCCGGATCAATCCCAGTCGCGAGGTACTTATCCAGTCCCGCTTGGACATCCGGCTGCCGAGTGAACAGCGCCGACAGTGCCCCCGTGTAGCCCCCTAATGACTGCCGTGGCATAGCACATACCGGCTTCACTCGAATAGGTTTGCCTGTTCGAAATCCCTTTGCCAAGCCCGTCCAGCCTGCTACGCGGCCATCATCCATTACGGCTACGCATCTGTTGAGGTATCGAAGTACCTCGCTTGTTTGAAGTCCGTAGGATGATGCGATCGAGGAAGTCGAATCCCCGTTCAGATAGGCGATCAAGCCATGCATCCTCCGCTCATACAACGCCAACTCTGCTGCGCTCAATTGACTCGCGTCGAACGCGGGCCACGCCCCGTAGTCGGCAAGTTCCGCAGGAAGTGTCCTGCGGTTAAATCTAACGGCCGAAGTCATGCCGAGCCCTCAGGAGCTTGGTATGCGAGGACCATGGGTTGGCGTCCATGTCGGAGCTTATGACGCGGTTGCGCAAAGCAAGGACGGTGGCACCGATTACCACAGCGGGATGAATCGGTCCTTGGCTGCGCATCACCTCGCCGAGAGTGGTCTTGCCGCGCCGTCGGACAACGGCCTCAATTTGTTGTGCAACCGGGCCAAGGTCTGAGCCGCGGCTGCGATGGTAAGCCGAGATAGCGAATTGCCAGTTACGTATCCTCATCGCGAATCGGCAAAAGTCGCGTGTGCTAATCACAACGAGCGAATCGCGGCACACGACGCTCAGTGCGTCCACGTTTTCCTTGGATCGCATCGAGCCATCGTCGATCGCAAAGGCCTTCACCGATCTATCAACCAACGTAACCATTGCGTCGGCGACGACCGTGTCTACCCCATCAGGTATCTCTAATGCCCGCTCCTTATACTCAGTGCTGAGGATCGTCGGATCGCCCTCGCAGTAATAGAAGAGTTTCATCCGCAGGTCGCCGCTCAGTGTCACCGGTGACTCTGCTGTGGGCGACTGAAGTACCCAGAGGTTTGCTGAGTTGCTAGACCGCGCTTGGCGTATGCCGAGACGGCGTTGCCTAGCCTTCGTAACGAGGCTCATCCTCTCTCTCCTGGCGTATCACCCAGCATGCTTGGCTCTTTGCCTGCACAAATGCGACCGCAGGCGTGTTGGTGGCCGAGTTGCTAGCTGGAGCTCTGCGCGATTTCCGTTTGCGATGCACAGCGCGGCTCCGGAGGCCATGGTCAGGAACCTACTCCTGCAATGGGGGCGGTGCAACCGGATCCGTGCAAGAACTGACCAGTTGACTGAGCAAATTGCAGAAATACGTGCTGTTTCAGAAGTTGTTGCAGATTTACCTTAATGTGGCACCGTATTCAGCTTGTTAGCAGTAGGCATGCGCGCTGGCTAAACTACTGAAAACTGGATGATCTCAGGTTGCACACATACGTGGTCCGTCAATCCACCAGGCGCGCGTCCACCAATCCTGCGACCCCCTGGCCGATCTGATCAGGGCGACTGTGATCGGCATGGAGATTCGTGAATACAGCAACCGAGACGCCCGTTCCCAGGTATCTGCCGAAGTACGACGTAAACCCCTGCCATGCGCCGTCATGCTCCACGATGGGACCCGATGGGTGGTTGCGGACAAACCAGCCCAGACCGTAGCCTCCCTCGGGAACCACGCCGTCGACCGGATACGGTGTCCACATCTGCGCCAACGTAGCGGGAGCCAGAACGGAGGCGCTGCACAAGGCGCGATCCCAGTGCTCCAGATCCCGCACGGTCAGGTACAGGGTGCCGTCCGCCGTGGAATTGAAGGTGGGCGATACCCATGCCTGGTTGTACAGGGTCCCTTCCCTGCGTTCGTACCCTGCGGCCCGATGGGGGACGATCTCCTGGTCGGATATCACCCGGGATGCGGTCATGCCGAGACGGCCGAAAATGTCCTCCGCCAGGATGTCGCCGTGGAATTTCCCGGTGATGCTGCGGATGACGGCGCCAAGAAGGAGGTAATTTGCGTTGCGGTAGCTCCACGTTTCTCCTGGAGACGCCTCAACGGGCAGCTGGGAAACCTTCTGCACCAGTTCCGCTTCCGTAAAGTCCCGGCGCACGTCGAACGGCCCGTCGCGGCCGGTCAACTCGTCGCCGTCATAATCGGCAATGCCCGACGTGTGCGAGAGCAGCTGGCCGATGGTGATCGCCTGCCACGTCTCAGGCAGTCCGGCCACATGTGAGCGGATGCTGTCATCCAGGCGAAGCCTGCCCTGCTCCACAAGCATCATCACCAGGGTTGCGGTGAACGTTTTTCCAATCGAGCCAGACTGCATCACGGTATCCGGGGTGGCCGGCACGTCGTGCTCGATGTTCGCAAGTCCATACCCCTTCAAGAGCACGGCGTGCCCATGGCGATAGACGCCGAGCGTCAAGCCAGGGATCTGCTGCCGAGCCATTTCAGACGCGACATAGCGGTCAATCGCCTGAAGCTGGGTGACAGGAAGTTCGGCCGGGCTTGCGGCCGCCTGGCACAGCGCCGTTGCGGCAATAAGTTTCGACAGCATCGGGTTGCTCTGTGTCCGTAATGTGGTTGCTGCGTCCAGGTAGGATCCCACCGCCAAGCGGATTTTACCGGCAAGGTCGGAGATAGAGTCTTCGCAGAAGTACATGGCGTGCAGAGCGTTACACTGCCATCCTGGAAGGCTAAGCTATGGCCCGTAGCCGCCTGGATAGGGCCAGGACAGGAATTGCACGAAACCGTACGTCAAGGTCCCACGAATGGAGAGCGATTTTAGATGAAGAATTGGCTGATCGGCGTAGTAGTCACCATGGCATGGACCAGCCCCTGCGCTGCTCAAATCGCCCCTGAGTTGCTCGGCGGCGCGGATCCGGGAAAGCCGATGTTCAGCGAATCCTTCTACAAGGGGGTTGAGGGCAATTGGGTGCTGGTGCGCGAATCCGTCAACACCGGTTACCACTGCTCGGTTAATTTCATCTCGCCAGATTCCACCTTTTCGCTTCGTGGCCCCGCCGACGCTGAAATGGCGCGAAAGGGTCATGGCGGCCTTTGGTTCATCAGCCAGGCGATCCCTCCGGTGACAAAGACCGAGATCGTTCCCATCACGTTGTCATCTACCAACCACCCCACGCAGAACGTCCAGGCCGCCCATGTGAGCATGCCGGGCCAGAGCAGTGGGGCGTTGTTGCTCACCATCGACGTGCGGAAATCGGTGAAGGAAAAGCCGGACAGTAATGAGCTCGCTATCCAGTTTCAGGGGAAAGAGGTGTTCCGCTCAAAGGTTGTCCAGCTGCAGCTGGCGTATCGCCAGCTTTCGGCTTGCATGAGCGCGACTCAAAAATAGGCCGTGATTTCAGCCGTTTGGCATGTTCAAGATGTCGGCGCAGGCGTCACTTATCTTTCTAGTGTCGCCACTTGCTTCACTGAAGACATTCACATCGGCAACCCTCAGCATCCCGGCGCTGTCCGGGATCAGTACATAGCGGACGTTGCAGCTTTTATATCCGCCGCCGCCATACGTCGCGCCGGTTGCGAGGTTCTGCCACATGACGCGATTGTCAAAGGACTGCCCATAAGACAGCGTCCGCGCGATGCCGACCTGACGGACAGCTGGGTTGCCGTTCGAGGCGACGACCTCTTGCTCGGTCTTGCCCACCCACACCGGAATCAGGATCGATTCACTGCGCGATAAACGCCTTTTTGCCCGGTATTCAGCGGCGGCCTGAGTAAAATCCAGATCGGTCTTCATCGTCTCCAGACTGCCCTGCACCCTCCCCTGTGCTTCGGCTACTTGTTGCTGCATTTGCGCCAATTTTGCCTTGTGCGCTGCCGATTCTGCTGGGGTCAGCTTGCGGCCGTTGTTGATCGCAGGCTTCGGTACATCGGACCACAGCTTTTCCCAGGTAAAGTCGGCAAGCGAACTCATCGACAGTCCGTCCGGGACCAGTTCCAGTCCATTCAAACCAAGGGCTGCCAGTTTCGGTCGCAATGTGTCGGCCTGAACCACACGATTGACCGACGCAGCTTCTTTGGCGCCGATAATGCTGTCACTGTTGCAGGCTACATTCCATGCCTGTCGCATCGTATGGCTGCTCGTACTTTGCCAATCGGTGGGCTGGAGATCAATGATCGCCGGATCCTGTTTCATGGACTTCGTGCCGCTGGCCACCCGGAATTCCACGGAATCCGGCGTGTCCAACATGCCGGTTGAATCAGCCTTGTGCTTGGGCGCGCCACGGCCGCGCTGACTCGGCTTGGGGCATTTGAACTGGAGTTGATATTCCAACCATAGGGGTTGGTCGATCGCTTCATAGACCATTGTCACATCAATCTGACGGATCCGGTTTGGGCCAGGATTCGTGACATCATCGACCGGCGTGCGGTCGGTAGCCGCGTCATTGGCGTAGACATTGACACGCTTTCCGGCTGCACCCTGCATATCGATCAGAAGCTCGCTGGCCCCGACTTGCGCCGCGAAAGCCATGATGCCCGCGCCGATTGCGAATTTTGTGATTGGTCGTGCCATGAGCGCTTCCTTGTCCGTTTTACCAACTCGCGCTCTACCGCGCACGTACGCTAAGCAACCTTTGGAGCTTCTGCCGCAACCAGGCGCTTCCGGGTCGATCGTGCTGCACCGATGCTAAGCATCGGCAATGGCTCTGGCAACCCCCGGCCCCGCTTCAAGCTTGCGGAAAACCCCAGCACTAGACTGTGCGACAGGCGTTGCGCGGTCAAGCGCGACCTAGAACTCCGCTTCCTTGCTTGCAGCAGGCTGCAGCACTTGCTGCCCCACATCATTACCGATGTTGAGGAGCCCGATCCCGCCAGAAAGCCCTTGTGCTCGCATGGCCTGCGATTGCACGACCGAAGAATAATCCGCAAAGAAATCAGGCTTGCGCCATTGCGCGGAAATCGATTCGCGGCTGCCGCCCAGATCGTTGTTCCAGCTCACCGCTTTCTGCGCACTGGGCGGGCCGAACTTGCGCTTGAGCAGCTCCATCACGCGCGGCTGCGCCTCGAACCCCGTGGTGTTGAAGCGCAAGGCGATCACACGCCCGTTGCGCAGCAGAACCAGGCCGCCTGCACCCTCCAGAGAAAAAGCGTCACCTGCGCCCGCGCCCATCGACATGCCGATCGGTGCCACCCACGCCGGAAACTCACCCGTGGCGAAGACCAGGTACCCGTACTCCCCTGCCCCGAACTCGGTATTGCCGACGGCCATGTTTGTCGTGCCGGGCGCGACGCACAACCCTGTTGCCGGTGGGGTGGCCTTCAGCGGCTCCGGCGGCGGGCTCATCAGCTCGTTGAACGCCCTGGCCCCCAACCCTTTGTTGCTTCTGCGGGCAGCTGGAGCGGGCAAGGATATCTGGCAAGCGGGCAGCGCTAGTGGTGCCCCTATTGTGATGCCGAATATGTCACGTTCCCCCGCAGAGACCGGAACGGCAGACGCCATGGACAGTAGAACGACAAGCGAACTGGCTGCTGCAGTGAAATGCATAGGGCTGTACTCCATCCTGGATCATGATTGAGGGGAATTGTATCCCCTGTGGGAAGCCTGGCTTCACTCCGCTGGCTCGAACGGGGGTATCCGATCATAGTCGCTCTTCACGAACCCAAGGCAGCACCCATCCCACTGCGGCGGCGGCAGCATTGCGGCGTCCGATGCCATGTCGGTACGCGGCCACCAACGGCGCAACCTGGTCATCACGGTTTTGATGGAAGGCCAGATCCCACTTGTAGTGGAAAGCATCGCCAAGCGGCGCCGAATCACGCCATTGCGGATGGCTGGCATAGAACTGCTACATGGTACGGTCGCGGGGAATATCCCAGGCGCCGTTCACCGCCTCGCGCTGCGCACGCGCGATGGTGGCCCCCTGCTCTACCGGGATTGCGCGCTCGATTGCCACCTTGGCGGAAAGGTTAAACTCTGCTCTACCAACAAGGAGCTCAGTCAACATGTCATGGCAGACCCCGCCACCGCTCACTGAAGTACAGCAGGCAATCTCCCTGTTCTTCGACGAGCTTCGCTTGAATCTTGGCCAGGTACCGTCTTCCGCATCGATCAAGGCATTCAGTGGGCGCAGCGAGGCTGAAACCTTGGAGCACCATCTGCGCTGG
This sequence comes from Stenotrophomonas sp., assembly GCF_032099025.1. Lineage (GTDB taxonomy): Bacteria > Pseudomonadota > Gammaproteobacteria > Xanthomonadales > Xanthomonadaceae > Stenotrophomonas. The sequence goes on along the minus strand of NZ_DAMCID010000001.1, from coordinate 385,565 downwards.
CTGTGGGATGATCTGGAAGACTGGGTGGCCGAACTGCCTGACCCCAGCTTTGAAGGCCCGTGGTTGAGTCATATCACCTCGCTTGGCGACGCCCCGGAGCTGGCGCTGGCCTGGCGGATCCAGGCGGACGACAGCAGCCGGATCGTTGAACATGATTGGGTGACCGTCAACGTGCAGTACGACGGTGAGCCGACCGACAGCACAGCCCGCTTCGACATGACCAAGGTCGATGGTCGCTACGTGCTCGCGCTTGACTCCATTCGCGTCATCTAATGGGACCAGCGGCTGAGCATGGAGAGTCATGAACTCATTGGCAGCTGAAGCGCTCCCAATGGGTTCCATCGAAGCGCAGGATCGCGTCATCGCCCACAGTCCACATTGCTCCCGCGGTGGCGGATGCGCTGTAGTAGGCCGGATGTCCTTCCACGGGCACGACCACCCTTTCCACCGTGCTGCCTGACAACGCCAACAACGCCCGCTGCGCGCACAGGTAGAGCGTGTCCTGGAACAGGCAGGCATGTTCGATGCTGAGATGCGCCAATGCCGGCAAAGTGAGCTCACGCCAGCCGTCCGCTCGGTTGCCTCGGAACACCGTGCCCGCATCCCCGGCCAGCACCACGCTGCCATCGGGCATGCAGTGCACCACACGAATGGTCGACTTGGTAGGTGGAGTTAGCGACTGCCACTGCCGGCCATCCCAATGCCAAAGTGCACCGCCCTCGCCCGCGGCATAGATGTCGTTTGCGCCGAAGCCATCCATCGCGTTGAAACCACAGGTGACCTGGTCCACCAATGGCGCGTGGCAACCATCATCCATCCGAACCCATCCTTCGGCGCTGCGATGGTGTACTTGTTGCTGCGTGCCGCACGCATACAACTCCCCTGCGATCTGCTGCAGGTGCAACACGTATGCATTGGGCAAGGGCAGCGTTTCATCCTGCGGTGCTTGGCCGGTCGGGTTGATCCGCAGCAGACCGCGCCTGCCCAGCATGGCGAAGGCGAGCGGCTGCTCCTCCGTGGCCGACAGCAACGCTGCGCCGTACGTGATATCGGGAAGATCGTAGACAAAGTAGAACGTGCCGTCGCGTATCAGCATCACCCGGGTGATGCTGGGCTCGTGGCCCTCCAGGTACAGGTGGCCCAAGAGCAGTGCGACGTTGGGTGCGCCGGAGATGACATGGGTGAAATACAGGTCCGTGTCCCGGCGACCTTGGGTGCTGTGTCCATCATTGCTCATGCTGTTCGCCTGGTCTGAACCCGGTATTGTCCAGCGCCATGGTCGTCGTGCCGGGCGCGACGCACAACCCCGTTGCCGGTGGGTGGGGGCCAAGGCTGGGTTCACTCCCCAGGCTCAAACGGGGGGATGGACCCGTAGTCGCTCTTGACGAACGGCGTGTCCGTGAACAGGTAACCGTAGAAGAACTGGCGCAGCCTTTCGTGTTAGCCGCGAATGCGGTCCAGGTAAGCCACATGGGCCTGCATATCCGCGCGGAAGGCCCATGTCCGCTATCGGGCAGGAGCGGTCGTTATGCGGCACCCCAACGCAACCTATCTGGTACGCCGGAAGTACTCGCGAAAGTGCAAATCGGGAACACGCGTACTGTTCGTTCCTATGTACGCCCACATCTCGTCGTGGCCGACGAAGAAGTACGTTGTCACGCTATTCTCGCCTGTCACCGGTTCCGGCGACTCGATCACAACGGAACGAGAGTCGCAGTGCAGGATCTTGTAAGGCTTATTGTGCTCAAAGCCGAAAAATGGTTTGATCTCCCCGCCCACGGTGACCTGGGTGTCCGGCATTCGCAGAAGCAACTCATCGGCGCTGAATTCCATGGTCATGTGACCAATGATCGCAGCGAGAAAACGGTCCTGACGCTCCTCCAGCTTGGAGTATGTTCGATTGAAGGTCATCGTCCTTTCGTGATCTGACTGCCAAGTGCCGAGAAGCTGGCCGCACTCTGCAGATGCCTGGGGGGTGGCAAGTGCCAACGCCAGCAAGGCAAGAACTCGCGCATTGTTTACCTTCTCGCCCGTTGAGTTCGACATCCCAGCCCCGTCCCATGATCTGAATGACAGCATATCGGTGTGCCGGTGGCTTTCGCAACGGTGCCCGATGTCTGCTTTGGGTCGAGAGCGGACGCTAACACTCTATGTCCCGTTGCCTGGTGGCGGCACGTCTGCTTTCCGCCAGGAGCGGACGTTAGCCAACGTTTGAACTTAGCCGTGCCGCGAAACGACATGGACTTGAATGGATCTTTAGGCCGCAGATGTGTGAGCTACATACTGACGAACACCAAAATCCTGCCAGAGTAGATCTTCGATTACCGCGAGCTGGACATACTTTGGAAGCTCGTATATGGACTGCCATGACTCTGCGGTTGGGGCGTGAAGACGAACAACTCTGCTCAGCGATTCGCGTGCCTCCGCAGGATAAAGGCGTGCAACAAGGCTGATCAACTCGTCGAAATGAGGAGGCGCGAAGTCGCGCTGCTCGAACGAGCTTATGACGCCTCCCAAAAAACGTCCAAACGAGCCTCCTCTAGGCCCCAATGGCTCGGGTACGCTGTGGAAGCAAACGTCCAATTCTCTGTTGTAGGTGTAGTGATGTGCTGGGTCCGCACTCGGAAGGTTCTTATGAGGGCTGATCGCTGCAGTCATATCGAACATACGTGCCCTGTAGACAGTCCCGGCGGGTCCGTCATGGATCACGCCTTCGTGGTAGCGCCATGGATAAGAGCGGTTGTGCTTACGGGTCTTGTAGCCGGAGAGTTGCTTGCTTCGGTGGAATAGCGGGGCGATGTAAGCGCATGGAAAATTTGCGGAGAGGGCGTGCAGCGCGTTGTGCTGCTCAAATAGTCCGGTCTTTGAGTCCTTATGAAGCTCGAAACCGTAAAAATAGTGCTCCAACCCAAATACCGCTTTACGATCGCTGGAAAGCTTCCCAGAATATTCCTCACGGTAGAGAGTCGAGCGCTTGAACTGAATATAAAATGGAAGAGCTGACGTCAGAACTCCGTCGTATCCCAGTACCCTCTCCGCGGACTGGGAGATCCGGGATATCGTCATCCAGCGCGAATAGACGTTCTTCTCAAGCTCTCTTTCGATTGCACCAATGAAATCCTCTTCGATAAATTCTGAAGCTTCAACTGTTTGAGTCACGAGCATGCTCCATCTGTGGCCTAACTATCTATTAGGGTGTGTTTTATAGATTTGCTCACAACGTACCTTGCAGCGGGCCAACTACTTGTTGAACTTTATCTTATGAACGCTGAGGTCACGCAGCAAGGTGACTCATAGCCAGCATCCGACGGTTGTTGTCCACTTTGGGTTGCTAACAGGTGGTAGAGCGGCAGCGAGGCTCCTCCTGTCGTCAGTCCGCTTCCGGCCAGAAGCGGACATCCGCCCTAGCCCCGATAAACATCCCTAATCAGCACAAGGACCGGAATTCGTCGCATCTTCCAAGGAAGCCTCCAGCAGGCAAGCATAGGTATCCAGCCGCGTCCGCATCCCGATCAGCACCCAGCCCATCAGGTACAGCATCACGAGCCCCGCGATCAAAGTGCCGGCCACCAGGTTCACATCAAACGCACCGGCCCAGTCGCCCCACTTCCAATTGCGAAATTGAAGATACAGGGCAATAAGCACAGGAAACGGACCAAGCTTCTGCAGCCCGCCGTACATCAGCCCCATGCGGTCGATCATGCCGACCCGCAGGTCTTTTACGAACCGAAGCCGGCGCTCTCGCTCTACCTTGGGGTACTCCCGCAATCGTTCCACCAGCATCTGCCAATGGTGGAACGCAGCATCCATTTCAATTGCATGCGTCAGTCGGGGGTTGATGTATTGGCGCCCCTCCCTGCTGAGCATGAGTACGAATGAAAGGACAAAGCCAGCCACCTCAACGGCAAGGCAGATTTTTAGTATCTTCAGCGCCCAGAGGGGCGGTACCAGGCTTGTCGACAAGGCAGCCACGCTAAGCCCCAAGGCGGTTGCTGCCACGCCGACCCACAGTGACCAACGCTCCAGCTGCGATGCTTTGGGGTAGATGGTGGTGGAGGTGTAGGCCTGCACCTGCTCGTACAGCCACGAAAACGTCAGCGTAGGCTGGGTCTCGCAGCTGAGCGGGCGGACACTACTTGCAACCTGCATATCCATTGCGGGTACTCCCTTGGTGACGGCTGGCGATGCTGCATGGGCTCCGGCAGGAGCTGCCTGAAAGCCAGTTTAGCTCGGGCAGTCACTTCGGGGGAGACCCTCTTCGTTTCCGGTGATTCGCGGATTTACTGGGGGGGCAGCGTTGGCGCCGCAACGCGGCATGCCGTGCCGGCAAGAGGCCTTGGCTGAGCCTGAATGATTTAGAGACCGCCCGGCGTCGCTCCGGGCCGCGCGTTCACCTGCGGCGATTGCAATCAAGGTGGCTTGGTTAAGAAATTCTCAACGCTTAAGGGCCTCCCTTCACGCATCTTCGGCGACGCCGGCGGCAAGGTATTGGCTCACCCCAGCAGAGGACCCATAGATGGCCATCAAAACGCTTGAAGAGCTGTTCGTTCACGAGCTGTCCGACATTTACAGCGCTGAAAAGCAGCTGACCAAAGCCCTGCCCCGCTTAGCCCGAGCCGCAGAAAGCCCGGATCTCGCGGCGGCTTTTGAGACCCACCTGGAAGAGACGCAGGGGCAGATCGAGCGCATCGATCAGGTCGTTGAAGTGCTGGGCATCCGGCTCAAGCGCATCAAGTGTGCCGCGATGGAAGGGCTGGTTGAGGAAGGCAAAGAAGTTATTGATTCGGTTGAGAAGGGCCCGGTGCGCGACGCTGCGCTGATCGGCGGCGCCCAGAAGGTGGAGCACTACGAGATCGCCTCCTATGGCACCATCGCAGCGCTCGCCAAGCAGCTCGGATACAAGGACGCGCTCCCCCTTCTTCTTGCGACCTTGGACGAAGAGAAGGCAACCGATGAGAAATTGACGCTCCTGGCCAAGTCCGGTGGAAATGCCAAGGCAGCCCAGGCGGCGTGAGGTAGGACCATGGAACGCGACCAGAAAGCGTCCTGATCCAGCCGGTAATCCGGGGAGCGGCACTGGCTGCCGCTCCTTCACCGGATTTCTCCACCGGCGGGACTAACGTCGGATAGCTAGCTTAACTCTGGGCCGTATGGGAATGTGGAAACGTAACGGTTTGTCGATCGTGCTGCTCTTTTTGCTTCTCTGCTTCCTGGGAGGGCAAGTGTGGACGGGCTTCCTGGCACACAACCAGGAACTTGCTGACGCACACCGAGCGCCGTTGGACTTGTGGGACTACCTGCAGAGCGGGCACTTCGTCAGCGCCACGTTTGAGAACTGGGAGAGTGAGTTCCTCCAGATGGGCATGTATGTCCTGCTGACTGTCAGCCTGCGTCAAAAGGGCTCCGCTGAATCCCGACCACTGAACGAGGCCGAAGAAGAGGAGCGCATTGAGTCTGGCCCTACCCCTTGGGCCGTTCGCAAAGGCGGGCTCTGGAAGACCTTATACGGCCACTCCCTGGCGATCACCTTCGGTGCGCTGTTCCTGTTGAGCTTCTCGTTGCACCTTGCGGGCAGCTGGCGTGCGGAAGTCGATGAACAGAGGGCCCTTGGGCAGCCCACGCCGACGTGCTGGGAACACCTATGGAGCAGCAGCTTCTGGTTCGAGTCGTTCCAGAACTGGCAGAGCGAATTTTTGGCTGTGCTCGCGTTGGTCATCTTGACCATTTTCCTGCGCCAGAAGGACTCGCCCCAGTCGAAGCCGCTGGCTGCACCGCACAGTCAGACGGGCGATTGAGGCGCCGGAGCATCCATGAGTCAGCCCACCCCTGCTCTTCTGATCATTGACATGTTCACTCTGTTCGACTTCCCCGAAGCTGACCAGGTGAAGCTCAACGCGCTGAAGGCCGCCGGGCAGATCGCTGTCCTCGCGCGGCGCTTCCGCGAGCGAGGTAACCCGGTGATATATGCAAATGACAATTTTGCCAACTGGCAGATGGACTTCAAAGAACTGGTAGGCTTCTGTCTGGCGACGGAAGGCGAGTCGTCAGCAATCGCTAAAATTCTGCAGCCGCAGCGTGGCGACTACTTCGTGCTCAAACCCAAGCACTCGGCGTTCCTCGCCACCCCGCTTTCCGTGCTCCTGGCCAAGCTTGGCGTGAGCGAGCTCGTCATTACAGGAATGACCGCCGAGTCATGCATCGCCGCCACCTGCTTCGACAGCAATGCGAGGGAATACCACACGATCGTGGTGCAGGAAGCGGTGGCTGGTATTGGCTCCAGACGAACGACCGCATTACGGCTGCTGGGTGACTCCAAGGCGGCTAGTGTCCTCAAGCTGGCGAGTTACCTGCGCCGCTGAAGGGTGTTTCTCAAACCCCTTGCCGACTCACACCTACTGTTCGGTAGAGTCATTGGACGTTGCGTTCTGCTCGGGGTTGGAAGGCGCCTTGACGTTACTGCCGGCGTCGTGAGCGTGTGCACCCGTCGGATCTTGAAGCTGGACCACCCTCCCCTGTTGCCAGGCGTCTGCTCCCGGGTCTATAGCGGGTTCGGGGATATCGGCGCGGCGGTTCCGTTTGTCCTCGCTGCTGACCTCCAGCCGTGCATCCCGTGCTGCCACCATCGCGGGGTCGGCTTGGCCATCGGCGGTAAAGCCCATCATCAGCTGCGGCATCCCGCGCGGCAGGTCTTTATCCAGGTCGGTGTGCCAGGTGTGCCACGTTTTTCCATACGTGTGGATGAGCTTTTCCATGAGCTCATGCTCGGCCACCTCCGGGATCCCTGGTGCGATCAGCTGCCCCGATTTCACTTCATGGACGTGGCTGTGCCAGAGCGCCTTCTCCTGCTCAGGGAGGCCAGCGAACAGCTTCTCACTGATGATGTATTCCACCCCCATCAGCTTGGCGTCTTTCACATTGCCGTCGTAGATCGTGCACTGAATGACATCCTCGTTGAGGATGGAGCAATAGTGATGCGCTTCCATTTGAGCGTCCATCCGGCCGTTGTAGAAATGGAAGCCGTCCAGGTAGGCATTGATCGCGGCAATCGGCGGGCGATCCTGCAGCAGCGCGGCGCCGGCCTCCAGCGCCTTGGTCTTGGCCGTTTCATCGGTTCCCGGGGCTTGCACGCTGGACTCGGTGTTGCCGCCTCCACAGGCGGTCAAGGTAAGTGCGGCTGTGGCGGACAGGATGGATCGACGCATCGCGTTTAGGTCACTGTACAGCGGGCGCTGGCGTCGCCCTGAACGTGGGTGCTCGGATGGGAGCGGGTTCGTAGGCCATCTCGCCTGCAGTCGCGATCAGTTCCAAGAGGCGAGCGGCAACGGGGCCACCCTCTTTCCGCACGCCGATGAAGTGGACCCATGAGCCCTCCACTTCCACTCGAGTTCCTTCAAGATCCGTGGACCGGCTGACCAGTGCTCGCAGGTTCTGGATCCAGGTCTCGCAGGGGACCGCGTCCAGCTGGACCACGGTAGTGGCATCGCCCACGTAGAGATCCGCCATTTCCATCCGAGTTACGCGGGGCGTTGCGGCGCGGAACTGTGGGTAAGCACTCATAAGATCCTCCTGGCAGATATCTGAAGACAAATATCCGCTTGGCGGAGGGCACGGCGCGTCACTGCGGCGTCAAGGGATCGTCAAATCCGCCTCTAGCCAGTCGGCGATTGATTCGTGACGGCGGAGCGGAGCCGCTCAACAACGAAGCGGTCAGGCAGATGCCGCCGGGTGGAGCTCAGAGATTGCGCGCCGGATATCCTTGAGTCGGAACGGCTTCTCCATGACGGGCGTACGGTTGAACCTCTCAGGGAACTTCCTCACCCCAAAGCCCGTGGTGAACACAAACGGGATCCCGCGCTCCATCAGCACGTCCGCAACAGGGAAAGACTCTTGGCCATGCAGGTTGACGTCCAGCATCGCCACATTGAAGGCTTCGCTTTGCGCTCGCTCCAAGGCCTCTGGCAGATACTCTGCTTTCTCCCCTACGGCGTAACCCAGGCTTTTGAGCGACTCCTCCAGCACATACATCAGGCTGGGTTCGTCCTCGACCAGGAACACGCTCACCGGGCCCGCCTCGTCCATCATGCAATGCCTCTTTCGCCAGCGTGATAACACCGAGCACTCAGTGTGAACGACTGTCCCTCTGTATGTGTAAAGACGGGATCAACGCGAGGCTGCGGTGCCGAATGTTTTACGATTTCTTTACAAACGGTGCTTTAGGGTGACCCGATCCGGGGAGGATGGCCGTGACAGAGTTGCAACGCCCCAAAGACGCCTTGAACGACGAGAGCCGGCAGTTCGCGCTTCTGGTCAACTCCGTTACCGACTATGCGATCTACATGCTGGACGAGCATGGCGTGATTCGCACTTGGAACCCCGGTGGTCAGAGAATCAAGGGCTACACCGCCGATGAGGTGATTGGCACCAACTTTTCCCGCTTCTACTTGCCCGACGATGCCGCAGCAGGCGTCCCGCAACGCAACCTGCGAACGGCCGCCACGGAGGGCCGGTGCATCGAGGATGGATGGCGGGTTCGGCGAGACGGTTCTCGTTTCCTGGCGAGCGTAGTCATCGATCCCATCTGGGTGGAAGGCGTGCTGGTTGGATACGCCAAAGTGACACGCGACATCACCGAGCGCCACGACGCGCAGGAACGGCTGCAGCAGGTTCAACACAGCCTGCTGCAGGCGCAGAAGATGGAAGCCATCGGCAAGTTGACTCTGGGTCTGGCCCATGACTTCAACAACCTGCTGACCATCATTGTCAATTGTCTGGACCTCATCAGCGTCCGGGTGAAGGACGGGCCCGCTGCCAAGCTGATTGAGACGGCCCTACGGGCGGCCGAACGGGGAGCGCTACTCTCCCGACAGTTGCTGACATTTGGCCGGGGACAGAACTTGTCCCCTGAACGTTTGAATGTCACCGCAGCGCTGCGCGAATCCCAAGAGCTCCTGCAACGCTCCGCGGGTGACGCGGTCAACGTTGTTTTCGACCTCGATGAAGATCTTCCCCTGGTATTCGTCGACAAGGCCCAACTGGAGGCAGCGGTGCTCAACCTGGTGTGCAACAGCCGGGATGCCATGCCCAATGGCGGCACCATCACGATTGCTGCGCGCGTGCAGGAAACACAGGATCCTGCCTCCGAAAACCACGCGCCGGAGCCCCACGTCTGCCTGACGGTCGAGGACGATGGCGAGGGCATCCCAGCTGACAAACAGGCACGGGTCTTCGAGCCGTTCTTTACGACCAAGCCGGTAGGACGCGGCAGCGGTCTGGGCCTGAGTCAGGTCTTTGGGTTTACCAAGCAATCCGGGGGATTTCCTCACCTGAGCAGCGTTCCGGGCGTAGGCACCCGCATCGTGCTTTGTTTTCCAATCCATGAGCCTTGAAATGCCCATCAACATATTGTTTGTTGAAGACGAAGACGATCTGCGCACCGTGGTGGTTGAAGCGTTGGCCGATCAAGGATTCGTGGTCACCCCTGCATCCGATGGCGTGGAAGCCATCGCTCATCTCAGGGGTGACACACGGTATGCGGTGGTTGTTACGGACGTGAGCATGCCAGGCGGTGTAACGGGCCTGGACGTCGCTGCGGAGGTTGCCCAGGCACAGCCCAACGCCCAGGTATTGGTGGTATCAGGCCTGCAACGTTCGCAGCTCCCACCTATCCCTTCGTCCATGCGTTTTCTGCCCAAGCCCTACCGCTTCAAGCAGCTGATCACGGCCATCCACGAACAGCTCTCGTAGTCGAGCGGGTTGCCGCCCCGCCCTTGTCATGTGTCAGGGGATGAGGATCACCTTGCGGCAGTCCTCCTCCTTACGGTCGAACAGTTCGTAGCCGCGGGCGGCTTCTTCGAGCGGAAGACGGTGAGTGATGATCACGCCAGGGTCGAGCGCGCCTTCCCCGATGTAATCGAGCAGCTCGGGCATCAGACCCTGCACGTGGGTCTGGCCCATCTTGAAGGTCAGGCCCTTGTCGAACGCATCTCCAAGCAGGAAGCCATGCAGATAGCCGGAATAGACGCCGGGGATGCTTACCGTGCCGCAGCGGCGGGTGGCGGCGATGCACTGGCGGATCGCCACCCCGCTGCTGCCTTCCACCTTCAGCGTGGTCAACGCCGATTCAAGAGCGCTGCCTTCGGCTTCGAAGCCGACTGCCTCAATGGACGCATCCACGCCGCGCCCATTGGTCTGGGTGATGATGTATTGCGCGGGGTCCTCGATCTGACTGAAGTCCACCGGGGTTACGCCGTACGTCTGCGCGGCGAAGGCCAGTCGGTAGGCCAGATGATCGACCATGAAGATGGTCTCAGCGCCCAACAGGCGACAGCACGCGGCAGCCATCAGTCCAACCGGGCCGGCGCCGAAGATGGCCACAGTAGATCCCGGCTTGACGCCCGCGTTGATCGCGGCCTGGTAGCCGGTTGGCAAAATATCCGACAAGAACAGCACCTGTTCATCGGGCAGCGCGTCCGGCACGCGCAGCGGGCCCACGTTTGCCTTCGGAACCCGCACGTATTCAGCCTGCCCGCCTGAAACGCCGCCGTATAGATGGCTGTAGCCGAAAAGTGCCGCCGGCGGGCGGATGCCCTTCTGGTTCAGTGCCGCGCCCTTGCCGGTGTTGGTTGTCTCGCACGCTGCGTGTTCAGCCAGCTTGCAGTGGAAGCACTCGCCGCAGGCGATGACGAACGGCACCACGACCCGGTCGCCCGGCCTCAGATCGGTCACCCCACTGCCCACCTCCTCCACGACCCCCATGAATTCATGGCCCAGCACGTCGCCGGTATGAAGATCAGGAATCTTGCCGCGGTAAAGGTGAAGGTCCGAGCCGCAAATGGCCGTCGCGGTGACGCGCAGGATCAGGTCATCGGGCGCAGCCAGGGTGGGATCGGGAACGGTGTCCACCCGGACGTCTTTGCTGCCGTGGTAGGTCAACGCGCGCATTGGGGCTCCTCGTGACGTGATCGATGCACCTAGAGATACCCGTCACCGCGTCCCCGGTCGGTGACTGCCGTGTAGTGAAGATGTGGATCCCGCCAAGACGCCGTTCTCATGGTTACAGGCCCAGCATGCACATTTTCGACTCAGGAGAACGAGATGGCTTTGATCCACTCGATATTGATGGGCGCAGTAGCCGGGATGCGCGCGATGACCCCGTTGGCTGCGGTGACGAACGCCGCCCGCAGCGGCAACCTGCCGGCCGATAACGGTGCGCCTCGCCTTTTGTCCAACAACCTCGCGTCGGCAGGCATGCTTGCGTTGGCAGGCGGTGAGCTCATCGGCGACAAGATGAAAACGGCCCCTGATCGGATCGTGCCGGCAGGCATGGTGGCGCGCGTCGCTACCGGGCTGATTGCCGGCGCGGCGTTGGCTCCGCATCGGCAGCGAAAGCTGGGCGCGCTGTTGGGGGCCGGTGCTGCCGTTGGTATGGCCTACGTGACCTTCAACCTGCGCATGCGCGCGATTGCCCGCTACGGCCAAACCAGCACCGGGGCCGTGGAGGATGCCATCGCCGTGGGAAGCGCCGCGCTGATCACTCAGTCCGCAAGGGGCGCCAAGCGAAGAGGACGCCGCTGATTGGCTTTGTCCAGGCCCCTGCACAAGCCATCCACATCGCAGGGGCGCTCTGTTTACCCGCACATTCGCACACTGGCGTTTCTTCCACCCCATAGAGGCTCCCTCGATGCCCGTGCCCAACTACCCGAAGCCGCCCTTCAAAGCTCAGCAGCAGTCGTTTCCTGGCAAGACCGACAAGCTCGACCCCCGGCCAGACCACGGTGAGGAGAGCTACGTTGGCCACGGCCTTCTGAAGGGCAAGAAAGCCCTGGTCACCGGCGGCGACAGTGGCATCGGTGCCGCAGTGGCCATCGCCTACGCCCGCGAGGGCGCCGACGTGGCGATTGCATTTCTTGAGGGGGAGGAAAAGGATGCTGCCAGCATTGGCGCGCTGATCGAAGCGGCGGGTCAGAAGGCCGTCCTGTGCCCCTGCGACATCAGCGACGACGCCCAGGCTGCGGCGCTCATCAAGCAGGTCACGGCCGAACTTGGCGGCTTGGACATCCTGGTCAACAACGCTGCGTACCAGCGCTATTACGAGTCCTTCGACGACATCACCCTCGAGGACTGGCGCAAAACGTTCGAGACGAACGTGCATGCAGTGTTTAATCTCACACGCCTTTCCGTGGCACACCTGCAGGACGGCGGCTCGGTGATCAACACCGCCTCGGTCAACTCCAAGAAGCCCACCCCCAATATCCTGCCCTACTCCGCTACTAAGGGCGCCCTTGCGAACCTCACCATTGGTCTTGCGGGCCTGCTCGCAGAGAAAGGCATCCGGGTCAATGCAGTGCTGCCAGGCCCGATCTGGACGCCCTTCATTCCTGCCGGCATGGCCGCGGAAGAAGTGGAGCAGTTCGGTAGCCAGACGCCTTTCGGTCGACCCGGCCAGCCAGCCGAGCTCGCCTCGGCTTACGTGATGCTTGCGGCCGACAGCGCCAGCTACACCTCCGGTGCACTGCTCACCGTCTCCGGCGGTGCCGTCACCCTGTAACGCGCCTGGCACTCCCCTCCCCGCGGACTCCAATGACTTCTCTCAATCCATACGACACGCAGAAGCCGCTGACCCAGCTTCCCAGCGGTACCACCGGCGGCACGCTGCTTCCGTGACCGCTGGTGCCAGCAAGGCCGGGACCGTTCCTGTCGAGCGCGACGCGGACGGGTATGCCCCCATCCACTCCTATGCCGCCATCGGCGATGGGCGCTCCAGCGCGCTCATCGCCCCCGATGGAAGCATTGACTGGTGGTGCGCGCCCTGCATGGACGCCCCGCCCTTGCTCGACCGTCTGCTTGATGAACCCGCCGGCGGTCGCTTTGTCCTGCACGCCCGGGACGCTCAGGAAGTGCAACGGCGGTACCGCGATAACAGCAACGTCCTGGAAACGCTAGTCCGCACCACGACCGGCTTGGTACGGGTAACCGAGTCGCTCAACAGCGGCCCGGCCGGCCGCTTGCCTTGGTCCGAGCTGGCCAGGCGGTTGGAGGGCGTTGAGGGAGAGGTGACCTTCGACCTGCACTACCTGCCAGGCACCCGAGCCGGCACCTGCACGCCGTGGATGAGCGACACCCCCAACGGGTGCGTACATCATGCCGGCCCCGTGATGACGATGCTGCGCTATCCCGACAGCGCGGAGATCACCCAGTGTGACGACCGTGAAGTGCGCGGCAGCCTCACCCTTCGGCCTGGTGACAGGCACATCATCGCGCTGCTGGCCGCGCAGGACGAAGTGCTCCCCGTCCCTCCCTTGGCCGATATCGATACCCGCATCGATCGCTCCGACCGGGAGTGGCGTCAGTGGGTGGACGACCTGCACTGCGGTGTCAGCCGCCACGCCGAGGTCATTCGATCAGCGCTGGCGCTGAAGTTTCTGTGGTTCGCCCCCACCGGTGCCATCGCCGCAGCGGTAAGCGCCTCGCTGCCGGAACGCATGGGTGGCGACAAAAACTGGGACTATCGATATGCCTGGGTGCGCGACGCGGCCTACGTCATCAAGACCTTCCTGCGCGTGGGCGCCCTCCCCGACGCCAAGGCTGGCTTCAGCTGGCTGATGACCACCATTGGCCGCCATCGCCCAGGGCTTGCGCCGTGCTACTCCCTTCGCGGCGAGCAGGTCGAGAAGGAACGCTGCATCGACGTGCCGGGCTACCGCAACAGCCAACCGGTGCGCGTGGGTAACGCGGCCTCTGAGCAGCTGCAGACCTGCGCCTACGGCGACGTTCTGGAGATGGCGAGCCGGATGATCGAAGCGGGCCACATCCTCGACCCCACCACCGCCCGCCTGCTGTTTGAGCTCGCCGACGAATGCGCCGATACCTGGATGCGCAAGGACAGCGGCTTCTGGGAGCTGGGAGACGCGCAGCACTACACAATGTCCAAGGTGGAATGCTGGATGGCCCTACGCCGGGCCTGTGAACTGGCCGAAGCTGGCCACATCACCACCGCGCGTCTGCCGCGCTGGCAGCGCGAGAAGGAGCGCATCCCGGCCTGGGTCGACGAGCACTGCTGGGATGAGGCAAAGCAGAGCTACGTGATGCACCCCGGCACTGACCGCCTGGACGCCAGCCTCATGTTGGCCTCGCGCTTCGGCCTTGCTGAGGTTCGGCGGGAGCGCTTCATATCGACCCGAGAGGCCATGCGGCGCGAGCTGTCGGATGAGAGCGGCGATCTGCTTTGGCGTTACAGCGGCATGCAGGACTGCGAGGGGACGTTCATCAGCTGCGCTTTCTGGATGGTGGAAGCTTACGGACTGTTGGGCGAGGCAGATGAGGCCAATCGCTTGTTCGGATCGTTGGTGGCCCGTGTCCAGAACGACGTGGGTCTGATGTCGGAGATGTGGGACCCGCAGGCAGAACAGGGGCTGGGCAACACGCCGCAGGGCCTGAGTCACTTGGCCCTGGTGCATGCCGCGTACGCCGTGGATGGTGAGTAGCTTGGCCGAGAGCCGCCCGGACTGATGCGGGTGGCGAGCCGTGGTTGATCATGCCGTGCGGGGTTTATGAGGAGCGTCCCGGGGCGACGTTGCCGCCGCCCCGCTCTGGCCTGACTTACCCAACCGGCCCGAGCCTCCAACTGGCCCCAGTCTTCTCAAACCGGACCATCGCTTTGGACAGCGCGTCCGGCGACGGGTCTGCCGCCAGGACAAACACTTCGCGTCCGATACCCAGGTACATCCGCGTCCCAGGCTCGATGCCGAGGTCACGCATCCACAGGCCCCGCGTCTTCAGACAGGGCACGGTCGGGCAGCCGGGATACGTCTCTAGTCCGTCGTGATGAAGTGCATTGATCATTACGCTCTTCGGCGCGCGCCAGAAGCGCTTGCGGAAGGCCTGTTGCTCGGGGGTCAGGCTCGCCCAATCGTCGTGCATGATGCTTCTCCTCTGTGTTCTCCCTCGCCGGGATGGCGAGGGAGTCGGGAGGTTCAGAACCGTGAAACAAACAAGACGGTGCGACGTGTTTCCACGAGGGTGTTGTATTCCGCCACCCTCCCGACACAGGACGTTCAACATGCAATGTTTGTTTCGGGTTCTGACACCCAGGGCACACCATGCGACAGACGTGACAGTACTGGAATTCGACGCCGCCCGGTCGCGGTTCACGGCATCAATGGGGTTGCGAAACGGAATTTCGCGAGCAAATCATTTCGTCAAAATCCTTGTACCGGCACGCAGTTACCAAGGCAGCAGGTCCCACTTCCAGCCCGTTCGGTCGCAACCCAAATGTTCGCCAAACCACCGGCAACACTGTCGCTCCCAACCCGCACCGCGCAACAACAGCAAGATCCTGCAAACGCCCTCCCCCACCCTGCGTTACGCTCCCACCCAGTAACTGGCACGGAGCAGCATGGCCGCTACGCATGAGACAGCGATCCAGCAGGCCAGAGTGCTGTTTGACTCCGCGCTTCGGTAGGCGCAGGAAATGTAAGAGGCACCGTTGCGTGACACTTCCTGGTCGATCTCGGACTTCGTTCGAGGTCATGCGCTACCTGGTGTTGATGGGTTCAGTGCGGTCGTCTGGCAACCGACCCTACCCGGTCGCGGTGCGTGTCCGTCGTATGTAACAATTGCAGTTACATATAAATGGACCCACGCGGGCTGAGTATCCATGTCGACGTTCAACGACCCCTTCGCAGTCAGCAGTTATCAGCAAACCGCCCAAGCCAAGGTGCCTGGCATGGCGGCACTCCATCGCATGACGCACATTCTGTTGGCGGAATCCGTTCCGCCAACGGGCGAGGTGCTGGTGCTGGGTGCCGGGGGCGGGCTGGAGCTCGACGCCTTTGCCCAGGCGCAGCCCGGCTGGCGATTTGTCGGCGTAGACCCTTCACCTCCGATGCTGGACCTTGCACGGCATACCCTGGGCGCGAACGCCTCGCGTGCTGTGCTGGTGGAGGGGCTGATTGAGGATGCGCCGACCCGCGAGTTTCACGGCGCTACATGCCTGCTCACCCTGCACTTCCTCGACCCCGATGCGCGGCTGAAAACCCTGCGTGGGTTGTTCCAGCGCCTGCGGCCTGGCGGCGTGCTCGTGGTAGCTCACCACAGCTATGCACCTGAAGCGCGTATGCGTTGGTTGCGCCGCTCGGCAGCGTTCGCGTCAGCGGACGGTGTTCTGGATGAGCAGGCCGAAGCGTCGATTGCGGTCATGGCGGACAAGCTCCCGGCCATCTCCCCAGAGGACGAGGTTGCGTTGCTGGAGGCGGCCGGCTTCACGGACGTGGAGCTGTTCTACGCCGCCCTCAGCTTCCGGGGCTGGGTCGCGCGCCGGCCTGTTTGATTACCCAGCCACCACGCTCCGGATCACCGAGACGGTCCTGTCGATCGCTTCCCGGTCGATCTGCCAATGGGTCACCAACCGCATCTTCCCGCCGTACGCACCGTTCGCGTGTATGCCTGCCGCCTCCAGGGCCTCCATCAGCCGACGCATGTCTACCCCTTCGGGTAGCGCGAACCACACCATGTTGATGTGGACGTCGTCCATGTCCACGTCAATGCCTGGCACGTCGGCCAATTGCCGAGCCAGGTACGTTGCATTGTCATGGTCCACATCCAGCCGTTGCGTCATCTCGGTGAGCGCAAGAATGCCCGGCGCGGCAATCACCCCGGCTTGGCGCCACCCTCCTCCCAGCAGCTTGCGGTTGTAACGCGCGCGCTTGATGAAGGCCGCCGGCCCCGCCAGGATCGAGCCGACGGGTGCGGCCAGGCCCTTGGAGAGGCAGCACATCACCGTGTCCACATGCTGGGTAATCGCCTTTACGTCGCACCCCAGGTAGGTGGCGGCATTGAACACGCGTGCGCCGTCCAGATGGATGGGCACGCCGTGTTCCCGGGCGATGGCGGCGGTGGCCTCCATGGTTGCCAGCGGGATGACGCGGCCGTTGCCGTGCGCGTTCTCCAGGCAGATCAGTCCGGTGCGGGGAATGTGGATATCCTCCCCCACCCGGATGCGGGCCGCGATCTCGCTGGGCTCCAACAGGCCCCGGTTGCTGGCGATGGTGCGCAGCTGGACGCCACTGATCACCGCCGCGGCACCGTTTTCGTGCCAGACCAGGTGCGAGTCGTCGCCCGCGATCACTTCGTCGCCACGGCGGCAATGGGTGAACACCGCGAGCTGGTTGCCGAATACCCCCGTCGGAACGAACAGCGCGTCGTCCTTTCCCAGCATGTCGGCGGCGAGGCGCTCAAGCTGGATGACGGTGGGGTCGTCCTGATAGACGTCATCCCCCACGTCCGCGGTGGCCATGGCCTGGCGCATCGCGGGGGTGGGTTGGGTGACGGTGTCGCTGCGCAGATCAATCCACTGCATCTGGGAACTCGCTGAATGGGGTGGCAAGCCCGCGAGTCAGGGTGACGCGGGGATCTTGATGGAGGTTATGTTAACGAATTCCTTGAGGCCCTCAGTGCCGTGCTAGCGGCCAAGGAATCTGTGCCACCAACGGCTGAGTCCGGCAAAGGCAAGGTAGAACAGCCAGGCAATCGGAAGCGGCGTCACCAGCAGCAACAATGCATCCATCCAGTCAGGGCCAACGGCCAGCATGCGCTTCACCGGGTCGTCCAGGAGGCTTTCAAGCAGCCCCACCGTGGCAAACAAGGAAAGCATGTTGCACATGAGGAACAGCATGGTGCGTTCGAAGATCCGCCAGCCTCTGCTGGGATCGTCAATCACGGCCTCAGGCAACTTGGTGTCGGTGATCTGCGAGCAGACGATGCATCCGAGCAGACCACCTCCGATCTGGACGACTGCCACGAAACCTAAAGGCGACATTGTTGGGATCCCCATTGCGCAACCCGCCAGCAGTAGCCGCCGCAGATCGCGCCGGCAACCGCGCCCGTGGCGGGGATGGTCCAGTTCCATGCGGGCTCGCCTGCATTGACCACTATGATGACCGCCTCCGCCACTACGCTGGTGAGGAAGCCTGCGCCGGCGCCCACCAAGAGGCTCCCCATGAAGCCCAGTGTGCGCCGGGAAGCCAGGAGGGCGAACATCACTCCGGCGGCGAGCGCCGGGAGCGCGCCTACCACGTAGCCGCCAATGATGAAGACAACGACCATGAGGATCGTGCCGCTGCTGAAGAATTCGGACAGCGGCACTGGATGCTCCAACCCCAGATGAACCTGGATGAACATGCAGAGGCCACCCATCACCGGGCCGAGCGCGAAGAAGATGAGCGTGTTGCGCCTTAGCGTGCCCTTTTGACTCATGGCTCGGTCCTTGCTGCTGTGTCCAATAGGGTGGGCAGAGGTGGCTTCGCGTCTACTGGGTGTAGTAGAGGCACCCTGCCACGGCGGACGGTCCATGATCGGCGTCGATCCGCGAGGTTATCAATGCCTTCACCTCGATGCCATCGCCTTCGGCTTCCGGCGTTGACTCGACAATGCGCATCCCTCCGGGGGTGCCCTGCCCCGTCTCCGGTTCAATGCCCATGGACGTGGCAAGGTCTGCACCGATGGCTGGGTCATCGAAGGTAGCCACCACGGAACTGCGCGACAGTATCAAGCGCGTGGTCGGATGGCCGAACATGAGAACGGGTTCGGTGAGCCGCATTTCCGCCAGGACACCGGAAATATTGCCTAGCGCCGCGCCGTACTCCCCGGCTTCGCGGGCGACCGGTTGCCAGCCTGCCGAGGGCTCGCGGGTGGATGCGACGTCGCGTAGCTCATAGGCCAATGTGCGGAACGCTGGGCGGTCGGCCTTGCAGGTTGCGAGCGCTACTGCGCGATCGATCTGTTCCTGATTGGGGGTGGGGTTCCGGGCTGGTTCTGCTGCTGATGCCATGGGTGCCAGGGCTAGTGCCATGCCGATGAGACCTAGGGATTTACTCCATTCGCTTGCGATCAAGTTGTAATGCTCTCTCTTTTGAGCGCCCTCTGCGGGACGTCTCCTGGGGCAGCCACGCAGGGCGTGGCACTACGATTCTTCGTGCACCGGTCGATGCGTGCGGCGCACGCAATTGTAAGCGTGCACCGGGCATGGAGCGCGTTGCACGCGATTGCAAGGGTGCGCCGGGCATGGGGCGCGGTGCATGCGATTGTAAGCGTGCGCCGGGCATTTGGCAGGACGCTTGTCTCCAAGGCCGCTTGCCGCCATGCGTGACGCAATTCAGCTTCGTAAATCGGTCAGCTGAGCTCTCGTAAAGGGGCGTTCGTTCGAAGATTGGACGGTTCGCCAAGGGCTGGCGTACCGAATTCGTGCCTCCCTGTCCGGTCACTGCCCACTTTTACGTGCAACTTGATGTTGCCCCAGATTCTGGAGCCCGTGGCCAGGTGTGTTTTCCGCCAGGCGACCTCCATCTGCAGCGCAGCGCATCTGGAAGAAATCGGTCAATTACGGAGTGAGCTGCTATGGACAGTGCGACTCGGAAGCCCCCGGAAATGCAGGTGCTGGTAGGCGACTCCCCCGCGATGCGGGAGCTGAAGGACCTCATCTCGTGCTATGCCGGCTGCGATGCGTCGGTCCTGATCGAGGGCGAAACCGGTACGGGCAAGGAACTGGTCGCACGCCAGTTGCACTACGCGAGCTCGCGCCGCGACAAGCCGTTCGTGCCGGTCAACTGCGGCGCCCTGGCCGACAACCTGCTCGAAACGGAACTCTTCGGCCATCGGCGTGGCGCCTTCACTGACGCGCGGAGCAGCGAACAGGGGCTGGTGGAGGTCGCCAGCGGTGGCACGCTGTTCCTGGACGAGATCGACTCGCTGTCCCCGAGGGCGCAGACCACGTTGCTGCGCTTCCTGCAGAGCGGCGAGTTTCGTGTCGTCGGCGAGCGGACGTTGCGTGTTGCTGACGTCCGCGTGTTGGCGGCCACGAACTGTCCCCTGCTGTCTGCGATCGAACAGGGTCGCTTCCGCAGCGATCTCTACTACCGGCTCGGCGCGCTGCAGTTGACCCTGCCGCCGCTGCGGGATCGTGCCGGCGACTTGGAAGGGCTGGCCATGCACCTGCTGCCCGAGCTGACCGCACGCTTCGGTCTCCCGCCGTGCGAGTGGACCGAGCAGGCGTTGCAGGCCCTGTCCCGCCACGACTGGCCGGGCAATGTGCGCGAGCTGGAGAACGTCACGCTCCGGGCCTGCATGCACGCCAGCAATGGCCGCATCGGGATCGGAGAATTGGCGCTCGCGGCAAAAACGCTGTTTTCCCCGCCCGCAGCGTCGATTACCGCAATGCCACGCATCTGCGGCGACGATGTGCTTTCGATGGCGGAAGCCAAGCAGCAGGCCGTGGAGCGCTTCGAGCACGACTACCTGACGCAGCTCATGGCCCGTACCGGCAACAACGTCAGCCGTGCTGCCGAAGAGGCCAGCACCGAGCGCAGACATCTTGGAAAGATGCTCAAGCGCCACGGCATGGGGCGGCACTGCCACGACTGACTGCCGGGTCCTGGCGCACCCGCGCGCATCGCCCTTGGGTGTGCAATCACCCAGGAGAGCCGGTCGCAGAGCGCCGTTTGCGCGCCTGAATTGCGCACTCGATCACGCTTTCTGTCGAATTCCCTGCCTCCGAGCGCCATCTGCGCCGGGAACGCCGCTGGCATGGATGTTGCGAACTGTACTTCGACAGCATCGGGACGCTTCGCATGACCACGCTCGAGCCGCCTGGAAATGATCCGGATCTGGAAGTCGCCGACACCGTGCTGGCGTACCTCCGCGCGCATCCGGAAGCCGCGGACACGCTGCAGGGCATCGTTCGGTGGTGGCTGCCGCAGCAACGGTACAACCGCGAAAGCGGTCGTATCGAGGCGGTGCTGATGTTGCTTGCCGAGCGTGGCCGCCTGCAGGTTCGTCTGCTACCGGACGGACAGGTTCTGTATGCGTTGAGCGACGCCTTCAACCCCGATCGCACCGCTGACCTGCACTGACATGGAACAAGGAGAACCGAAATGCCCGCTGCCCTTAGCTATCCCGGCGTCTACGTAGAGGAGATCCCCAGTGGCGTGCGCACCATCACCGGTGTGGCCACGTCGGTCACGGCATTCGTTGGCCGCGCACTACGTGGCCCGGTGAACGAAGCGGTGACCATCAATGGCTTCGGCGACTTCGAGCGCAGCTTCGGCGGGTTGTGGCTGGGTAGCCAACTCGGTTACGCCGTTCACGACTTCTTCCTCAACGGCGGCGGCCAGGCGGTGATCGTGCGCCTGTTCCACCCCAGCTACGCCAGCGACGCGGATCGCGCCGACGCAGAGGCGGCGGCTGCAGAGGTGCTGACGGCGGCCGGGAGCGGCGCCGACCTGGCGACGGTGGTCGCCAATGCAAGTACCAAGGCTGCTACCTTCACCGAAGAACCCGAGCTGTCCGCGGCCAAAGCCGTCGCCACTGCGATCACCTCTGCCTCGGCAGCGTCTGGCGCCACCAAGGAATCCGCGCTCGCGGCCGGTGGCAAGGCGGCAGCCCCCTCGAGAGCGGCGCTGGAGGCCGGCGGATTGTCACTGCAGGCCGCCAACGAGGGACGCTGGGGCGGAAAACTGCGCGCGGCGGTCACGATGTCGGGTAACGCCGAGGTCGCGGCCGCGCTGGGCGTGGGCGTCGGCGATGTGTTCAACCTGACCGTGCGCGATGCCTCGCCGGGCGGCGGCAGCGAGACCTATCTGAACCTCACGGTGGTCGAAAGCGCGCGCCGCGTGGACCGGGTACTGCTCTCCGAATCGAACCTGGTGCGTGTGCAGGGCGCCCTGCCCGCCACGGTCGACGATGGCGTGGACGAGGTCAGCGCCGCCGAGGACGCGGTGGGCGCGGCCAAGCTCGCGTTCGACAAGGGCGTGCGCGACGGCGCGGACACGACCGCGCTGAAGCAGGCGATGGACCAGTCGCGCGCAGCGCTGCAGCTGGAATACGACGAGGCCGATCGCCGGGCCAGCGATGGCGGCGCCTTGGCGGCGCCCGACTTCCTGCCCGAGCTCGGCTTGGTGCAGAAGCGCGGCCTGTACGCGTTGGAGCAGGCCGACCTGTTCAACCTGCTGTGCATTCCGCCCTACCGCAGCAACGACGGCGCGAACTTCGATGCCGAAGCGATCGTGTTGGCCGCGGCCACCGCGTACTGCGAGCAGCGCCGCGCCTTCCATGTCATCGACTCGCCCAGCGCATGGGACACCAAGGCCGACGCGCTGGAGGGTCTGGATGAGTTCGCCGACCCGCGCAGCCGCAACGCCGCCCTGTTCTTCCCTCGCCTGCGCCAGCCCAACCTGCTGCGCAACAACGCGATTGAAACCTTCGCGGCATGCGGCGCGGTGGCGGGCGTGTTCGCGCGGACCGATACGCAGCGCGGTGTGTGGAAGGCGCCGGCGGGACTCGATGCCGGGCTGGTCGGGGTGCCGCAGCTGTCGGTGCCACTGACCGATGCCGAGAACGGCGAGCTCAACCAGCGCGGCATCAACTGCCTGCGTGCCATGCCAGCCAGCGGCCGCGTGGTCTGGGGTGCACGGACGCTGCGCGGCGCCGACCAGCTGGCCGACGAGTACAAGTACATCCCGGTGCGGCGGACCGCGTTGTTCATCGAGGAAAGCCTGTTCCGCGGCCTGAAATGGGTGGTGTTCGAACCCAACGACGAGCCGCTGTGGGCGCAGGTGCGGCTCAACGTCGGCGCGTTCATGCACAACCTGTTCCGCCAGGGCGCGTTCCAGGGCAGCTCGCCCCGCGACACCTACTTCGTGCGCTGCGACAAGGACACCACGACGCAGAACGACATCAACCTGGGCGTGGTGAACGTCGTGGTGGGTTTCGCCCCGCTGAAGCCGGCCGAGTTCGTGGTGCTGAAGCTGCAGCAGATCGCCGGCGCGATCGAGACCTGATCCCCCTCTTCACCGGAGCACGTCCATGGTCCAGTTCACCGTCAACACGCAGCGTTTCGACCCTTACAAGAACTTCAAGTTCCGCGTCAAATGGGACAACAAGTACGTTGCCGGCATCAGCAAGGTGGGTGCGCTCAAGCGCAGCACCGAGGTGGTCGAACACCGCGAAGGTGGCGACCCGAGCATCAGCCGCAAGTCGCCCGGGCGCACCAAGTCCGAGCCGATCACGCTGGAGCGCGGCGTTACCCACGACAAGGAGTTCGAGCAGTGGGCGAACAAGGTGTGGAACTTCGGTTCCGGCCTGGGTTCTGAAACCTCGCTCAAGGACTTCCGCAAAGACCTGATCATCGAGGTCTACAACGAATCCGGGCAGCTGGCGATCGCCTATCGCCTGTTCCGTTGCTGGGTATCGGAATACCAGGCGCTGCCTGACCTGGACGCCAATGCCAACGCGGTAGCCATCCAGCACATCAAGCTTGAGAACGAGGGCTGGGAGCGCGACCCCGACGTGGTTGAGCCGGCCGAACCGAGCTTCACCGAGCCGACGTGAGCACGATGCCGATGCCTGCTGCCGTTCACGCCGCCGGATTCGAGCAGGTGCTGTTGCAGACCTGGGAACAGCTGCATGCGGCGGACGCCGACACGCGCGCCGTGGGCCTGTTGCAGGCGGTGTGGCCGCAGCCCGAGGCGGAGACGTGGAGCGCGGCGAGCCTGGGCACACGCGATGCGGCGCTGTTCCGGTTGCAGTCGGCGTTGTTCGGCCCCCAGCTGCACACGTTGACGCAGTGTCCGGCCTGCGGCGAGACCCTGGAGTCGCAGTTTGACTGCGCACAGTTCACTGGAGAGGGTGCGCCGACACCTGTGCCGACGGCATTGGCGCTGCGCGAGCAGGACTGGGAGATCGAGTTCCGTCTTCCCAGCAGCAACGACGTGGTGGCGCTGCGCGATGCTGCAGCGGATCCTGCCGTAGCCGTCTCCGCACTGCTGCGCCGCTGCGTGTTGCGCCTGCGCCAGGGCGAACGCGAGGCCAGCGCGGACGAACTGCCAACGGACCTGGTGGTGCAGCTGGAAGCCCGCATGGCCGCGTCCGACCCGCTGGCTGACCTGCGCCTGTCGCTCAGCTGCCCGGCCTGCGCCACGGCGTGGGACGCGGCCTTCGACATCGGGGAGTATCTGTGGGAGTCGCTGGACGACTGGGCCCAGGACCTGCTGTCCGAGGTACACCTGCTGGCGCGTGCCTACGGGTGGCGCGAACACGACATCCTTTCGCTGACGGCGGTGCGCCGCCGCTTCTACCTTGACCTGGTGCAGCCGTGAGCGGCTTCCTGCAGCGGCTGGTGGAACGGGTACAGGGCCCGGCGCACGCGGCGCTGCGGCGACGCAGGCCGAGCGTGTTTGAAGCTCGGGAGGCCGCGCCGACCCCGCCGATGGCGCTCGATGCGGAGCGCGCCTCGCCGGCGCCTACGCCGCCCGGCGGTAGTGAGCGCGTCTTCGTGCACAGTCACGATATCCATCATCACGACCGCACGGACGCTCAGTTGACGCCGCGCGCACACCGTGCGGAGCGCCCGGCCCGGCCGGCCTCAGCGGGTACGCAGCCGCTGCAAGCCGCGTTGCCAGCACCACCGTCGCTGCATCCCCTGCCCGTTTCGTCCGCCACCCCCGCCATGCGGCGCGGGATGGCGGCCGTGGCCGCGAGTGCCGAGGCTCCGCCACTGTCGGTGCGGCGCCCACGCCGTGCGGCTGACACCACCGCGCCGGCGCCGCCCGCACCGCGCATGCAGCAGACGGCCGAAGCAGGCGAACCCGCGCCGTTGCGCCGCGCGCGCCCGGCAGCAGCAGAGTCCTCCGCTTCCCCGCCGCCGCTGCCGGCCTTGCCGTTGCCGGCGCGCCTGCCGGCCACCCGGCGTGCCGCCGCGCCGGTCGCCCATCCGGCACGCCGCGCGGCATTGCCGGCTGCGGCCGAGACGCCGGTGCACGTCACCATCGGCAGCGTCGAGATCCGCGCGAATCCGCCTGGACCTGGGCCTGCGCCGCAACGACCGCCTTCGCGTCCGGTCGCCGGCGCGGTGGTGCCCAGCCTCGATGCCTACCTGCGTCAGCGTCATGGGGGCCCGCGATGAGCAATGCGCTCGCAATCGCGGCGGTGACCGCGGCGTTGAAGAACCTGGTGGATCGCCATCTCGACGGCCTCGACCTGTCCGCGCTCGGCAGCGTCAGTGTCGGTGCGATGGCGCTGGACCGCGTGTTGACCGGCGACAACGAGCCCAACCAGATCAACCTGTTCCTCTACCAGGTCAGCGCCAACAGCGGCTGGCGCAACGTGGGGCTGGCGTCGCGCGACGGCGCCGGACAGCGCACCGCCAACCCGCCGCTCGCGCTGGACCTGCACTACCTGCTCACCGCATTCGGCAGCCAGGAGTTGAATCGTGATGCGCTGTTGGGACTGGGCATGCAGGCGTTGCATGAAACGCCCCTGCTCGACCGCGCTCGCCTGCGTGCCCTGCTGGCGCCGCCCGCCCTGCCGTTCGGGTCGTTCTCGGCCGAGAGCCTGGCGGACCAGGTGGAGTGGCTGAAGATCACGCCGCAGTACCTGGGCGCCGAGGAGCTGTCCAAGCTGTGGACCGCGGCGCAGGCGCGCTTCCGCGCGTCGATGGCCTATCAGGTCTCGGTGGTGCTGATCCAGTCGGACGCCAACGTGCGCGCCGCGTTGCCGGTCCTGCGGCGCGGGCCCGATGATCGCGGCCCACGCGCCGTCGCCGCGATGCCGCCGCGCCTGCGCGCGATCGAGAACCTCACGCTGCCGGGACTGCCTGGCGGTCGCCTGGGCGACCTGCTGCGGGTCGATGTGGATGGCGCCGGTGCCGGAACCCACGTGGTGTTCGACCACGCGCGCAGCGGCCTGCGCCAGTCCCTGCCCCTGCTGGCCGATGGACCGCGCCAGTGGCGGCTGCAGCTGCCGGCCGCCGACGTGCCGGATGTCGCCTCGGCGTGGGCGCCCGGCCTGTACACGCTGCGCCTGCGCGTCAGTACGCCCGGGCAACCGGACCTGATCGGCGATCCCCTGCCGTGGATGCTGGCGCCGCGCATCACAGTGAACCCGTTGACGGCGGCCATGGGGGCCGAACTCGCGCTGGCGATCGAGTGCGTGCCGCAACTGCTGGCCGCCCAGCATGGCGGCGTGCGGCTGCTGTTCGGCGGGCAGGAACTGGCGGTGGACAGCGTCGACACGCCGGTGGACGCGAGCCTGCCCAGCACGGTGCATGCGACCGTGCCTGCGGCGATGGCCACCGCAGGCGTGCACGCCGTGGCGCTGCGCGTGGATGGTGTGGACAGCCTGCCGGTGCTGCGCAGCGAGGGTGTGGCGCAGTTCGATCCGCAACAGAGCGTGGAACTGGCATGAGGCCCATGCACGCCCTTGCCCCCCACGACCACCCCGGCTGGAGCCTGGCCAACGAGCGCTATCTGGCGCTGTCGCTGGACTGGCTGCACCTGCGCCTGGAGGCGTTGACACCCGCCGCTGCCAGCGCTGCCGCACCCACTGCCGCTGGTGGCGCGCCGCGTTCGTGGTCGCGCTGGAAGAAGCAGCTGCCCGACCTGCCAGCCCTGCCGGCACCCGATCCCGCTGCGGCACTGGCCGAGGTCGCCGCTGCGCGCGACGCCTTCGCGGGCGACGAACCGCTGCCGGCACTGCTGTCGCTGGCGCGACGTTTTGGCCTGGACCGCTTCGAGACCGACATCCTGTGGCTATGCGTGGCGGTCGAGCTGGATTCGACGCTGCCTGCCGCGATTGCGGCCGCACAGGACGGCTTGGCGGTACCGACCTTCGCGCTGGCGCTGCGCCTGTTCGACGAAGCGGCGTGGGATGCCTTGTCGCCCCACCGACCGCTGCGCCACCTGCGCCTGCTGGAGATCAACCAGCCCGGCGCAACCGCGCTCACCGCTGCGGCGTTGCGTGCGGACGAGCGCATCGTCAACGCAGTGAAGGGCCTCAACGTGGCCGATGCGCGCCTGGGCACCTGGATCGGCCCCGAGGTCGCGGAGCGTCCTGTGTCGGGGCTGCAACAGGCCAGCGTGGAGCAGATCCTGGCGGCGCTGGACGATGCGCCCGGTGACGCCCCGCCGGTGGTCCAGCTGTTGGGACAGGACCGCCACAGCCGCCTGGCCATCGCCACCCAGGTCTGCGCGCGGCTGTCGCGCCGGCTGTACCGCATCGCCTCCGAATCGCTGCCGGTGCAGCGCGGCGAACTGGAGACGCTGGCACGCCTGTGGCGCCGGGAAAGCCTGCTGCTGCCGCTGGCCTTGTACGTGGAGGCCGACGAGGCCGAGGGCGAACGGCTGGCCGCACTGAGTACGTTGCTCTCGCTGCCGCTGGGACCGGTGTTCGTCGGTCTGCGGGATACGTCGTTGGCGCTGGACGTGCCGAGCTGTTCCGTCCGCGCGCCGCTGCCGACGGCGAGCGAGCAGTACCACGCCTGGCGGGAAGCGCTCGTCGAGGAAGACAACGAGGCCGAGGCGGCGAGCCTGTCCAGCCACTTCGATCTGGACCTCGGCCGTATACGCCAGGCCGCCACGGGTGCGCGGACACGTGCCGTTCCTGCGTGGGATCTGTGCCGCGATTTCGCTTCGTCGCAGCTGGAACTGCTGGCGCAGCGGCTGGAGCCGAGGGCGCACTGGAACGACCTGATGCTGAGCGACGAACCGCATGCGCTGCTGCGGCAGATCGCCGCACAGGCGCGCGGCCGCCACCGCGTATACCGTGAGTGGGGCTATGGCGAGCGCATGAACCGCGGCCTCGGCATCAGCGCGCTGTTCGCCGGCGAGAGCGGCACCGGCAAGACCATGGCCGCCGAGGTCATCGCCAACGAACTGCGGCTGCACCTGTACCGCATCGATCTGTCCTCGGTGGTGAGCAAATACATCGGGGAAACCGAGAAGAACCTGCGGCGGCTGTTCGACGCTGCCGAACAGGGCGGCGCCCTGTTGTTCTTCGACGAGGCCGACGCCCTGTTCGGCAAACGCAGCGAGGTCAAGGACAGCCACGACCGCTACGCCAACATCGAGATCAACTACCTGCTGCAGCGCATGGAGTCGTTCTCCGGCTTGGCCATCCTGGCCACCAACATGAAGGCATCGCTGGACACTGCGTTCCTGCGGCGGCTGCGTTTCGTGGTGAACTTCCCGTACCCCGGCCCGGCCGAACGCGGCCGCATCTGGCGCAACGCGTTGCCGGTGGACGTTCCGGGCCGCGCACTGGATTGGGCGCGACTGG
>NZ_DAMCID010000001.1:69603-357454 GCF_032099025.1 Stenotrophomonas sp. | reverse complement strand
GAGCGACTGGCGCGCTTCAACCTCAGCGGCGGCAACATCCATTCCATCGCGCTCAATGCGGCCTTCGCCGCGGCGGCCGACGACGATGCAGTGGACATGCCGCGGATGCTGGCGGCGGTGCGCGCGGAACTGCGCAAACTGGGCCGGCCGGTGGACGAGGCGGATTTCCGTGCCGGCGCCCCGCCGTCGGCGGCAAGGGCCACGGCATGAGCGCGCGCCTGCACATCGACCGCGTCGTCCTGCACGGCATCGCGCTCGGTGCCGGGCAGCGCCAGCAGTTCCAGGCGGCACTGGAGGCGCAGCTTGGCGCCCTGCTCGCGCAGCAGCCGCTGTCGCCGCGGCCGGTCACGCAGGAACGCCTCGCGGCCGCACCGGTCGCGCTCGGCCGCGCCACGATGGCCGATGATGGCGCGCGCGCCGTCGCCACATCGCTGCTCGGCTGCCTGCGGCCATGAGCGAAACGCTGCGCCAGCGTGACAGCTGCCTGGCGCCGGCGCCCAGCTCGGGCGTGGCATCGCGCTGCGCCTGCGGCACCCACACGATGGGCGAAGCCAGCTGTGCCGCCTGCACGTCCGCCGCCCATGACGCCGGGTCCATCGCCCTCGGCGATCACGACGACCCACGCGAGCGCGAGGCCGACCGCTTCGCCGATGCCTATGCGGCCGGCCGCGCCGCGCCGTCACTGCCGGGCGCGGCCGCACCGGCGTCAAGGGCCTCGCGCGTCGCCCCGCCGGTCTCGTTGGCGCGCACGCTGGACAGCCCTGGCCAGCCCTTGGACCCCGCACTGCGCGACGACATGGAGGCGCAGACCGGCGCCTCGCTCGGGCACGTCCGCGTGCATCACGATACGGTCGCGGCGCAGTCGGCGCGCGAGCTGGGCGCGCAGGCTTTCAGCGTGGGCGGGCACGTCGCCTTCGGTCCTGGCCGCTACGCGCCGCGCGAGCCGCAAGGCCGACGCCTGATCGCGCACGAACTGGCCCATGTGGCGCAGGACCGTGGCGCTGCCCCCGTGTTGCGGCGCAAGCCGGAGGCCGGCAAGTCCACGCCACCGAAGGCCCCGGATGCCGACAAGAAGAAGGACGACCCGGACTGGACCCGGCTGCAGATCCACAACACCGGCATGGACGCCGCAGCCGCCTACATGGGCGCCAACAAGCTGAATTTCCGCGGCGAAGCGCTGCGCAAGATGGTGTTCGTCGGCCTGCACCCGAAATTCCTGAAGGTGTACGACGACAGCGGCAAGCCGGTAGGCGGCAAGCTGCCGTTCAAGGCCATCAAGGGCCTGAAGTTCACGCCCGGCATCTACGTGCACTACGGCAACGCGATGCGCGCGGTGACGGTGGACCGCGCGGGCAAGAGCATCGACATCGAGTCCAGTGCCAGCCCCGTGGTCTCGCGCGACCTCACCGCCGACGAAAAGAAGCAGGCCGACGAGGAGGCAAAGAACGCGCCCGCCGGCACGCCCGCGCCCAAGACGTTGCCGATCATGGACCTCACCGCGATCCTGCAGGACGCGGGGTCGTTCCGGCAGCGGGTCAATGCCACGCCGAACCCGCTGGTGATCTATTTCGTCCCCACCTACGCGAACAGTGGCGGCGGCAGCAAGGAAGGCACGGGCGGTGCCGGGCTCTACGCCAGCCCGGTCGAAGGCCGTGGCGACGGCCAGCCACCGAACGCGCCGCCATGGCCGGTGAGCATGACCGGGCCGAAACTGGTGCCGGTCGATGCCAACCCCACCTACTCGGCGACGATCGACTGGGGCGCCAACGGCAACTGGAACATGGCCTCGCAGGCGATCTCGCAGATCGGCGAAACCATCCATTACCGCTGGGAATGCTTCGACGTCACCCAGTACGCCGAACAGCAGGGCAAGAAGGACATTGCGCGGATCAAGGGCGAAAAGGTCGACGAAAGCGGCCCCAGCTACGAGGAGAAGCTCGAGGCGCTCACCCATGCCACCAAGGGTGCGGGCAAGGATGTCACCGGCATGGGCGGGGCCAGCCACGAATTCAACCGCGCGTTCAACGACTGGTGGAAAGACAACCGGCGTGCCGCGCGCGGCACGGTCATGCCGCAGGGCGACACCGTGGGCGAACGCCTGTCCAATGCCGCCGCCAACCGGCTGGCGCTGGAGCTGGCCCCCGTTTCGCTGCTGACCACGGCCATCGGCGCGGCATTGAGCTGGGTGGCCGAGCTGTTCGCCGGCCCGCGTACGCAGCAGGAGATCCCCCTCACCAAAAAGGGGATCTACCTGGTGCGCACCATCACCACCCCGGCGATCAACGAAGACAGCGAGGGCAAGCAGATCATCCGCCCGCCCTCGGTCGCGGCCAGGATCACCGAAGTGACGCCGATGAAGAGAGCCGTCGACGAGGCGCTGGATGAGCCGGGCGAACAGCTGGACAAGCTGCGGGGGGAGATCAATGAGGCCGATGCCGCCGGTGAAGTGGCCAAGGCCAGGTACCTGCGCGCGCTCCTGGAGCAGGCAGCGCTGCGCTACGAAGGCTCGGCACTGGCTGTGCTGCGCAAGAGCGAGGCCGAAAAGAAGAAGGCGCTGGACGACTTCCGCAAGGAAGCGCCAAGCCTGTCCGATTACGGCCGCGAGCGCGACCTGGAACTGGTGCAGGGACAGATCAAGCGTCACGAGCGTCACGAAGCCGAGCGCACAGAAGGTGCCACCGACCTCCAGCCGATGCGCCGGCTCAATGCGACGTTGATGTCCGAAGTCACCGGCGAGCAGTACCCCTTGCTCCTGTCGGCCGGGCCGATGGCCAAGAGCGGCGACCGCTTCCGCTGGCTGGTCAGCGACGTGACCAACCGCGATGGCGATGCATATGTGGGCATGGGCGGCACGCCGGCCGAAGCGTTGCGCTCGGCCCTGACCAGGTTCGGCGGCCATGCCGCGTATGGCCGAGGCAGGATCGGCGTGCGCACCGGCAACCTCGGGCTGGAGGTCGGGGCGCCGGAGACCATGTACATCGAAAGTGCCCCGGCCAACTGGGCACTGGCGGAAAAGCGCCTGGACGACCTGGTGATGACGCTGGCTGCGGTGGGCCTGTTCGTCGCCTCGGCGGGCACCGCAGGCGCGGTGATCGGTGCCGGCGTGGCAGCGGCGCGGCTCATCCAGCGCTGGAAGGCTGGTCGCCTGAACCTCGATGCGCAGACGGTCAGTGATGTGCTGGGTGTGCTCGGGGGTGTCGGCGCGCTGGGGCAGACCGTGGCCACCCTGCGCGTACAGCGCTTCGAGAAGGTGTTCGCGATCGTCCAGGACGGAAAGTTCACCCAGGCCCAGGTCACCGCCGCCACCGATGCACTCAAGGCCGCCGAGCGCCTGGCCAAGGGCGTGGAAATCGCCAACGAAGCCCTGAACTACGGCGGCCTGGTCTGGGGCAACCTCAGCTTCCTGGACCAGATGGTGGACATTGCCGCGCAGGAGAACAGCGGCGCGATGACCCATGCCGCCGCACGCCGCGCGCGTGCCCAGGCCATCGGCTCGGCAGTACAGAACAACGGCTTGTTCATTGCCGGCAACGTGATGGAGGCGAAGGCGGCCAGCGATGCGCAAGGCCCGGCGAAGCCCGCCACCAAGGGCGCAGGCGCAAAGGAAACGCTGCCGGCAGAGCACGCCACCACGCCGGCTGAGCCGACGTCCAAGAGCCCGCTCGAGCGGATGCCGGGCGAACCGCAGCTGGGCGAGGCGGCGCCGATCAAGGAGAAATCGAACGCGGCCGACGATGAAGCGCGCCGCAGGGACGCCGAGAAGGAGCTGACGGCAACACCCGAGTCCGCCGAACCCGGCACCCAACCGGCCGCCGAACGCCGCGCTACGCTCGAGGAGATGGTGCGCGAGCTGCCGCCGGACCTGCGCGAGCTTGCCCGCATCGACGACACGCTCGAAGGCAACGACGTCCGCATCGACTACGACATCAACGAGAAGACCGGGCAGATCACCGACATCCGCATCCGCTGCGGCCCCGACGCGCGTCCTGAAACGGTTGGCATGCACGCCGACACGGTACGCGCGATGCAGAAGTACCAGGGCTTCTCGGGTCGGGTGAGGCTGGCCATCGCCGATATCGTGCGGCTGATCGGCATCGACGCGGTCAAGCCGGAACACCGCGCCTCCTACGAGGCCATGCTCGAAGTCCAGAAGCTGCCCAATGCCATCAGGCAGCAGATGGAGTTCATGCGCACGCTCGGCCCGGAAGCGGCCAGCCGGGCCATGGCCGAGCTGGAGAGCCTGCAGGTGCAGCTCGACCAGCACCTGCGCACGCTCGACCTGGGCACCGACTTCGCCGGCGATGGCGAAGGTTTCGTCGCAGCGAAGGGCCTGTCCAAGGCAAAGCAGGTCCAGTACGCCGCGCTCGAGGTCAAGCTGCGCGCTCAGGACGTGGGCAGTGCCGGGCACAAGAAGATCCGCCACGCGATGTACGAACTGGTCAGCGGTGACCTGCCCTACGAAAGCTGGTCGAGAGTCTACGAGTCCAACGTCCACAAGGCCAACAAGGCCAACAAGATCGTTGCCGCCGAGCACGAGCGCCTCGGCTTTGGCACGAAGGAAGAGCCCGTCGATACCGGCAAGGACGAAACGCGCCGGCTCGACATCGTCGACGTCAAGAACAAGATCGGCATCGAGGTGAAGGCCTACGAGACGGGCATCATCTATGCAACCCAAGAGATCGTCTGGGAAGCCATGCGCGACGCCAAGCTGGTCAAGCGTGGCTGGAAGATCAAGTGGATGTTGATCGACACCGAGCCCAGCGGGCCGCTGCTCAAACTGCTGCTGGACAATGGCATCCTCGTCGAGCGGCGTACGTTCGATGGCAAGGGCAGCAGCACCTTCGTCAGCCGCAACCTGCCCAGGCGATGAACCCTCACCCTCTTCCGGAGCCCACCGACATGACCGACGACTTCCACGCCTTCAGATTCCATTCCCGCGAGGACTTCCAGTTCTGGCTCGCCAGCGAATTCGAAGTGCGCGACGAGCTCTACGCACTGATGCCAAACGACCCTGGCCGCGATATGGCGTCACTCGACCAGATCGAAGCCTTCCTGCTCGCCCGCTTCGCCAACCCGGACGAGGCCCTGTCCCTGGAACACCGCGCGGTGCTCGACGCGGTTGCCCGCCACATCGGGCTGGTGATGGTGCTCGCGCTGGACGACGCCTCATGGGACATAGAGCTGGACGATCCGGACAACCTCTACTACCGGCTGCCCATCGTGCGCATGCAGGACGGCGAGGAGGAATGCCCCCTGAGCATGGCCACCGCCTGTCTGGAACGCCGCCACCCCGGCTACCTGCGCGGCGTGGCCGAGAGCTACGAGTGAGATGACATGAGCGGCTATACGCGCACGCCGAAACTGGTCAAGGGTGGCCTGGCCCTGCTGGATCCGCTGTCCGGCAACGTGCTGCGCATCGTCGCGCTGCAGTACAACCCCGACACCCTCACCCGCACCCTGCAGGTGCGCGGGGTCGGCGCCGACCAGGGCGACCGCAGCGAGGCGCTGCGCCTGAAGGGGCCGGCGGTGGAGACCATCAAGCTGGAAGCCGAGATCGATGCCACCGATGCGCTGGAAACCGGGCGCGGCCCGAACGTGGTGCTGGGCCTGCATCCGCAGCTGGCCGCGCTGGAAGCCCTGGTGCAGCCCACCAGCGCCGCGTTGCGCAGCGCCGATGCCGTGGCCTCCACCGGTTCACTGGAGATCGCGCCGGCGATGGCGCCGCTGGCGGTGTTCGTGTTTGGGCCGCAGCGCATCGTGCCGGTGCGGGTGACCGAGCTGAGCATCACCGAAGAGGCCTTCGACACCCAGCTCAATCCGATCCGCGCCAAGGTCACGCTCGGCCTGCGCGTGCTCAACGTCGACGACCTCGGCTTCGACAGCCGCGGCGGTGGCCTGTTCATGGGCTACCTGCAGGCACGCGAGCGCCTGGCTGCGCAGGCGGTCCAGGGCGACTTCCGCGCGCTCGGCATTTCCGGAATTCATTGAGGACTCCGTCATGGCCAACTACGACTTCCCCCCGACCAGCCGCTACCACACCGTGCCGATCACCACGCTGACCCTGCCCGACGGCACGGTCGTGCCCTACCTGCAGCGGCGCTTCCTGCCGGCACTGGACGGCTTCACCGTGCTGCGCGAGCATGCGGTGGTCGAAGGCGAGCGGCCCGACCACATCGCCGCGCGCGAGCTGGGCGATCCGGAAGCGTTCTGGCGGCTATGCGATGCCAACAACGTGATGCACCCGGATGAACTCACCGACGAGATCGGCGAGCGCGTGCGCATCACCCTGCCCGACGGCGTGCCGCCGCCGGCGCGGGAGTGAGCCATGCTGCAGGGCGTCCACCTCACGCTGATGATCGGACCGGCCGTGCCGGTGCCGGCGCCGCGCGCCGTGGTCGAGGCGTTGCAGAGCGTGGAAGTGACCAGTGGCCGCGACCGCGCTGGCTTCCAGCTGACCTTCGCGGTGGGCAAGCAGTCCAGCCTGCTGACCACGCTGCTGCCGGCCGGCTACTTCGATCCGCTGCTGACGCGGGTCATCGTGATGGTCACGCTGGGCGGCATGCCGCACGTGCTGATGGACGGCATGGTGACGCGCCAGGACCTGGCGCCGAGCAATGACCCCGGCCAGTCCACGCTGACGGTGACCGGCGACGACCTCAGTGCGGCAATGGACCTGATCGAACTGGCACTGCCCTACCCCAACATGTCCGACACGGTGCAGGCCTACGCGGTGCTGGCCAAGTACGCGTTCCTTGGCGTGACGCCGATCGTGATCCCCGGCTTCATTCCAACGCAGCCGATCATGACCGAACGCATCGAGTCGCAGAACGGCACCGACCTGACCCACCTGCGGCGCATTGCCGAAGACAACGGGTTCGTCTTCTACGTTGAACCCGGCCCGCTGCCCGGACAGAGCATCGCCTACCTGGGCCCGGACATCCGCATCCCGGTGCCGCAGCCGGCGCTCAACGGGAACATGGATGCGCACACCAATGTCGAGTCGCTGAGCTTCTCGCTGGACGGCCTGGCCAAGGAGAACATGCTGGTCACCGTCTACGATCCGGCCACCGGCCGTGTTCCGATCCCGTTGCCGATTCCGGCGGTGAGCATCTTCCAGCCGCCGCTCGGTGCGCGTCCGCTTGCGCCGCTGCGCCTGGCGCTGTTCCGTGACGCCGGCGGCGACGACACGATGTCCACCGCCAAGAAAGTACTTGGCCGGCTGCTCAAAGGCTCGACCAACGCCGTTACCGCGACCGGCTCGCTCGACGTGCTTCGCTATGGCCGCGTGCTGCGCTCGCGGATGCTGGTGGGCGTGCGCGGCGCCAGCGTGGCCTACGACGGCCTGTACTACGTGGACAGCGTCACCCACAAACTCAAGCGCGGCGAATACAAGCAGAGCTTCCAGCTCAGCCGCGATGGCCTGATCTCGATGACCCCAAAGGTACCGGTATGAGCCAATCGCATCGCAACGGACAGTTCCCCGGCCTCTACCGCGGCACCGTCACCACCAACGCGGACCCCTACTTCCGCGGCCGCCTGCTGCTGTCCATTGCCGACGTCGCCTCGTTCGTGCCCACCACCTGGGCCGAACCGTGCGCGCCGCTGTCCGGCCCGCCGGGCCCGGGCATGGGCATCTACGCGGTGCCGCCGCCGGGTGCCGGGGTGTGGGTGATGTTCGAACAGGGCAACGCCAACAAGCCGGTGTGGCTGGGCTGCCGCTTCGACCTGCCCAGCGATGCGCCGGCGATGGCCAAGCTCGGCAACCCGGCCGATCCCAATATCGTCATCCAGACGCTGCTGCAGAACATGGTGATGGTCAGCGACATGCCACCGACACCGCTCACCGGCGGCATCGTGCTCAAGAGCACCACCGGCGCGATGCTCGTGGTCAACGACAGCGGCATCTACATCGACAACGGCAAGGGTGCCTCGATCTATCTCGTCGGCCCGGCAATCACCTTCAACAAAGTCGCGATGACCATCACCTGAGGAATGCCGCCATGCCTGGTTTCCTGCTCCACGCCAACGCCGCCATGACCTGCCAGCACGCCGGCGGCCAGGCGACGATCGTGCCCGGCCAGGCCCGCGTCCTGGTCAGCGGGCAACCGGTGGCGGTGATCCCGCCCGGCCCGCCCACCATTGCGGTGTTGCCCGGCTGTCCTTTCACGGTGCCGCCGAGCAAGCCACAGCCGTGCGTGACGGTGCGCTGGTCGATGCCGAGCACGCGGGTCAAGGTGATGGGGCTGCCGGTGATGCTGGTGCCGGCACCAGGCCCCGGACCGGGCATCTGCCAGAGCGCCGAACAGATCCCGCAGGGCGCGCCGATCGTCGGCGCGATGCAGTCGCGCGTCAGCGCGATGTGACCGCCAGGAGCATGCAGATGAGCGCCTATCTCGACTTCCCCTTCCACGTCGATGGCCGTGGCCGCAGCGCCGAGGTCGGCCTCGACGGCTACGTGCGCGACCTGATCGAGCAGCTGGTGTTCACCCAGGCCGGCGAGCGCGTCAACCGTCCGGACTTCGGCAGCGGCCTGCTGCAGCTGGTGTTCGCCGGCAACAGTCCGGAACTGGCGGCGACCGTGCAGTTCACCCTGCAGGCCGCGTTGCAGCGCTGGTTGCAGGAGGTGGTCGAGCTGCGCGCCCTGCAGGTCACGGCCGACGATGCCGCGCTGCGGGTACATGTGGAATATCGCGTGCTGCGCACCGGCGAAGAAGCCGTCGCCGATTTTGAACACGACTTGTAGCGCTGCGACCAGGAGCCATGCCATGAGCCTTTCCTGCCTCACTGATCCGCGCCGCCAGGCCGTCCGTGCCTTCCAGGGACGGGTTGGGCTGGACTTCGTCGAGGTCTCCGACGACCAGCGGTCGCTCCATGTGACCTTCCTCGGCAAGCTGCCGCCGGAACTGCGCGAGGACGGCCCCGACCTGCCGCGCCACCTGCGCCTGGAAGGCGGGCGCGTTGGACGGCCTCTCACCATCCTCGATGTCGATCCGCACATCGGCGACGGTCCCGATCGCGACGACTGGCTGATCGTGCGCCTGGACAAGCGTGGCGACCACGGCACCTATCACCTGTACCTGGAGGATGTGGCCGGGCTCGATCCGATGTATGCCAGCGTGGCGTTCTCGTTCAAGGTCGGCTGCCCCGCCGATCTCGACTGCGCCAGTGCGGCGGCCTGTGTCGAACCGGCACCGGCCGAGCCTTCCCTGCCCTACCTGGTGAAGGACTACGCCAGTTTCAAGCGCCTGATCGAAGACCGCCTGGCGCTGATCTCGCCGGCGTGGCAGCCGCGCGGCGTGCCCGACCTGGGCGTCACCCTGACCGAGCTGCTGGCCTACGTCGGCGACTACCTCAGCTACACCCAGGATGCGGTGGCGACCGAGGCCTACCTGGGCACCGCGCGCCAGCGCATTTCGGTACGCCGGCATGCGCGGCTGGTGGACTATCGCCTGCACGAGGGTTGCAACGCACGTGCCTGGGTGGCGCTGGAAACCGACAGCGACCTGGAGCTGGACGCCGCCGGGCTCGCCTTCCTCAGCGGTATTGCCAGTGACGCGCCGTTGCCGACGGTGCTGGATGACGAGCGGATGGCGGGCCTGGTCGATCCGTCCCTGGCGGTGTTCGAGCCGGTCGCCGATGCAGGTGCACGCCTGCGCCTGCGCGCCGCGCACAGTCGCATCGGCTTCTACGACTGGGGCCGCGACGACTGCTGCCTGCACCGTGGCGCCACCACGGCGATGCTGCGCGACGCGTGGGCCGGTGCCGAGGGCGCGGCGCGCGTGCTCGACCTGCGTGTGGGCGACGTGTTGATCCTGCGCGAAGTGCTCGGCGCGCGCAGCGGGCTGGCGTCCGACGCCGATCCGCACCGGGTGTGGCCGGTGCGCGTGGTGAAGCTCACGCCTGCGGAAGACAGCCTGTTCCCCGCGGGTCCGGACGACCCACGACCGACACCGCTGCTGCAGGTTGAATGGCATGCCGACGACGCGCTGCCGTTCCCGCTGTGCCTGTCCGTGCTGGGGCCCGCGCCGAACTGCGCGCGCCTGCGCGATGTATCGATGGTCTTCGCCAACGTGGTGCTGGTCGATCATGGCCGCAGCACCGGCCCGGAAGCGCTGGGCACCGTACCGGAAAGCGAGGTCACACCCGACTGCCTCTGCGAAGGCCGGCCGGCCGATGTCGAGGTCAGCGCCGCGCGCGTCAGCTGGCGCCTGGCAGCGTCACCGCTGACCCACCGCCATGCCGCGCCTGCGTCAAGCGAGGCCGCCAGCGCGAGCACCGGTGGCGATCCACGCGATGCGTTTCCGGCACTGGACGTCAGCGACAGCGACGACGCCCGCTGGACACCGGTGTTCGACCTCCTCGCCAGCCACGGCGACGACCGCCATGTGGTGGCCGAGATCGACAATGACGGCCGCGCCCGGCTGCGATTCGGTGACGGCCGCCTGGGCCAGCGCCCGCGCGCCGGCCTGCAGATGCAGGCACGCTATCGGGCCGGCAACGGCAGCGCCGGCAACGTGGGCGCCGGCAGCATCAACCGTCTGTACGTGCGCGGCCAGCACTTGAGCGGCATCGACCTGCGCCTGGGCAACCCGCTGCCGGCGCGGGGTGGCAGCGATCCGGAATCGCTGGCGCAGGCCCGCCTGCTGGCGCCGTCGGCGTTCCGCACCGACCTGCAGCGCGCCATCGTCGCCGACGACTACGCGCACATTGCCGAGCGCGACCCGCGCCTGCAGCGTGCCGCCGCCGAACTGGTGTGGACCGGCAGCTGGTACGAGGCAGACGTGGCGCTCGATCCGATCGGCCAGGTGCCGGCATCGGCAACGGTGATGGGCCAGGTGCAGGCCGCGCTGGAACGCGTGCGCCGCATGGGCCACGACCTGCATGTGGAAACGGCGATCTACGTGCCGCTGGACCTGGAACTGCAGGTATGCGCGCTGCCCGGCCACGAGCGCGGCGCCATCAAGGCCGCGCTGCTCGATCACTTCAGCGCCGGCTGCCGCCGCGATGGCCGGCCCGGCTACTTCCATCCCGACCGCCTGCAGTTCGGACAGGGCGTGCGCGTCAGCGCGCTGGTGGCCGAGGCAATGTCGGTGCCCGGGGTCGAATGTGCGCAGGTCACCCGGCTGCAGCGCATGTACGAGCCGCCGAACCGCGAGCTCGACGACGGCCTGCTGGCGTTGCGGCGCAATGAAATCGCACGACTGGACGGCGACGCCGCCCAGCCCGGACACGGACGGCTGTCGATCAGTGTGGGGGGTGGACGATGAGCACGCACGATTGCCACTGCGGTGGCGCGGACTGTGGCTGCTGCAGCGGCGTTGCCACGATGACGCCGATGGAGATCTCGCCACGCCCGGCGCTGCCGGCGCTGCCCTGCCGCGTCGGCACCCATGGCCGTTTCCTGGCCAGCATGAAGGCGCGCCTGCCCGGCATGGAGGTGATCGCGCCGGGCGACGACGGCCAGACGATGGTGAGCCATCGACCCTTGCAGGCGCTGACGACCCGCGATCCTGCCGATCCAGCGCTGGCCTTGCTCGATGCCTGGGCCTGTGTTGGCGACGTGCTGACGTTCTACCAGGAGCGCATCGCCAACGAGGGCTACCTGCGCACGGCGGTGCAGCGCCGCTCGCTGGTGGAGCTTGCCCGCCTGGTGGGCTACCAGCCGCGCGCCGGCGTGTCGGCCAGCGTGCACCTGTCCTACAACGTTGATACGCAGCAGGCGGAGGCGGTGGACGTGCCTCTCGGCACGCGTGCGCAGTCGATTCCCGGCCCGGACGAGCTGCCGCAGATG
This sequence comes from Stenotrophomonas sp., assembly GCF_032099025.1. Taxonomy (GTDB): domain Bacteria; phylum Pseudomonadota; class Gammaproteobacteria; order Xanthomonadales; family Xanthomonadaceae; genus Stenotrophomonas. The sequence goes on along the minus strand of NZ_DAMCID010000001.1, from coordinate 345,663 downwards.
TTCGAGACCGACGAGCCGCTGCAGGCGCGTCGCGAGTGGAACGACCTGGGCATCCGCCGCCAGCGCCCGCAGTGGATCGACGCCGACGCCCTGCCCGCCTTGAACCTGCTGTACGTGGCCGGCGTGGACAGCCAGGCACAGGCCGGTGACCTGCTGCTGTTTGAGTTCGCCGAGGGCGCGATGCGCTACCAGGCGCGCCGCGTGCTGGCGGTGGTGACCGATTTCGAGGCCCAGCGCACCACGCTGCAGCTGCAGCCGCTGGGCGCGCGGGTGCCGCAGGCCCTGCCGCTGCTCCAGCAGCTGGTGCGGGAATTGCAACGCCTGCAGGACAACGACCAAGGCGACGTGCGCGGCCTGCGCAACGCCACCCGGCTGCGTGATGGCCTGTACCTGGGCGTTGAGGCGTGGCCGCTGGTCGAATGGGCGGAGCAGTTGCTGACCGGCGTGCAAGGCAAAGCGCGCGATGCGATCACCGGTTTTGGTGATGCGTTGAAGGCACTGGACGTGCCGGCCAACGGAGCCGTCGTGTCCACGCCGGATGATGCGGTCGCGGCCTTGCTGATGCCGCCCCAGGTCCAGGCGGCCAACCGCCTGCGCCTGCGCCGCGACCTTGGCGACGCTTTTGCGCCCGGCGCCGACCTGCAGCCGCAGCTGATCACCGGCTTCGCGCCGCGCTTGAAGGACGCCTACTACGACGCCTGGCGCGGCTCCAATGCCGGCGCCAAGCCGTCCGCCCTGCAGGCGGTGTACCTGCTTGGCGCCGGCCAGGCCTTGTTCGGTGCCACCTCGGCGCATCCGGTGCCGGCGTCGGATGACCATGGACTGCCATCCCTGCAGAGCTGGCCCGATTGGCGCTACGCCGCCGACGAAACCGCGAGCAATGCCTTCCTTCCCAGCGCCGATCCGCTGTTGGCGTCCGGTGCGCTGATCCTGGTCTCGCGCGCCGGCGAGGACTTCGACGATCCGCCGCGGCTGGACGTGCTGCGCGTGTCACGCACGCGCAACGGTCCGCGCAGCGCCTACGGTCTGTCTGGCGACACCCTGCGGGTCGACTTCGGCGATGGCGATGGCCCGACCGAGTGGCGGGAGGTCGAGGGCGGCAAGGAGTCGCGCGCGCTCATCACCGAACTGCGCGGCACCTGGCTGTATCCGCAGCGGCGCGTGCTGCAGCTGGCCGACGCGCCGATCCTGGACGAGGTCTTCGGCGACACCCTGGAACTGGCGCTGCTGCACGAGCAGCTGGCGTCCGGTCGCTGGGTGGTGGTGGAGGGCGAGCGCAGCGACCTGGCCGGCGTGCGCGGGGTGAACGCGGCCGAGCTGATGATGGTCGCCGGGCTGCGCCACGGCCAGGACCCGGACCTGCCGGGCGACCGTCCGCACACCACCCTGCAGTTGGCCACGCCGCTGGCCTACCGCTACTACCGCGCCAGCGTGGTCGTCCGTGGCAACGTGGTCGCCGCCAGCCACGGCGAGACCCGGCGCGAAGTGCTGGGCAGCAGCGATGCGCGGCGCCCATTGCAGCGCTTCGAGCTGCGCCAGCCACCGCTGACCTGGCGCCCGGCGCCCACCGCGCTGGGTGCCACCAGCACGCTGAAGGTCTACGTCAACGATGTGGCCTGGCCTGAAGCGCCGAGCCTGGCACTGCTCGGTCCGGACGACCGCGCGTTTGTCACCACCACCGATGGCGACGGCGGCACCGCCGTGGTGTTCGGCGACGGCGAGCACGGCCTGCGTCCGCCCAGCGGCGTCGAGAACCTGCGCGCCGAGTACCGCAACGGCATCGGCAAGGGCGGCAATGTGCGCCCCGGCCAGGTCGCGCTGATGGTCACCCGCCCGCTCGGCCTCAAGGACGTGGTCAATCCCCTGCGCGCCTCCGGCGGCGCCGACCGCGAGACCGACGCGCTGATCCGCGAGAACGCGCCGCGCTCGATCATCGCGCTCGACCGCCTGGTTTCGGTCCCGGACTACGCCGACTTCACCCGCATGTTTGCCGGCATTGCCAAGGCAGAGGCGCGGCGGCTTTCCGATCTGGCGGGCGACGTCGTGCAGGTCAGCTACGCCGGCGTCGAGGACATGCCGATCGATATCGATTCGGACCTGTACCGCAACCTGGCCCAGGCGCTGCGCACGCTGGGTGATCCCGGGCTGCCGGTGCGGCTGGTCTGGCGCGAGCGCATCGCGTTGGTGCTGCAGGCGCGGTTGCGGCTGTTGCCGGGCTACCGCTGGGAACCGGTGACCACGGCGGTTCGTGCGCGGCTGCTGGCACGCTTCGGTTTTGATGCGCGGGCGCTGGCGCAGCCCGCCCTGCTGTGCGAGGTGATCGCGGCGATGCAATCGGTCGCCGGGATCGACTTCGTGGACGTGGAGAGCTTCGGCGGCATCACCGATACCGAGATCGATCCGCAGAGCGGGCAGCCACGGTTGGTGAGCCAGGTGCAGATCACCGCGCAGGTGGAGCGGATCCTGCACGGGGACAGCGCCGGCAAGTCGCTATCCGCCGGCGCCACGCTGCAACGGCCACCGCCGCGCGTGGAGGCACGCCCGGGCCGCATTGAACAAGGCGTGGCCCGGCCCGCGCAGATCGCCTGCTTCATGCCGTCGGTCGCCGACACCCTGATCCTCAACCCCGACTCGTGAGCGCAGACATGGACCTTCCTTCACTGCACACGCTTCCCCGCGAAGACCGCCTGTACCGGCTGCTGCCGGCCGTTCACCGCATCCGCGACGCCGAACAGGGGTATCCGCTGCAGGCCCTGTTGCGGGTGATCGCCGAGCAGGTGAACCTGGTCGAGGACGACATCGCGCGGCTGTACGACAACTGGTTCATCGAGACCGCCGAGGACTGGGCCGTGCCCTACCTCGCCGACCTGCTCGGCTATCAGCCGGTGGAGGCGGCGCTGGGCGAAGGCACCGGCACCCAGGCGCTGGAGCGGGTCCGCGTGCCGCGACGCGAGGTCGCGCATCTGATCGCGCAGCGGCGCCGCAAGGGCACGGTGTCATTGCTGGAAGACCTGGCCTTCGATGTGAGCGGATGGCCGGCGCGCGCGCAGGAGTACTTCCGCCTGCTCGACCGGGCACAGCATCTCAACCATCTGCATGCCGAGCGCCTGGGCACGGCGGACCTGCGCGACATGCTCGCGCTGGACCGCTGCGAGAGTCCGTTCGACACCCTGGCCCACAGCGTCGACCTGCGCCGCATCCAGTCGCGCCACCGCCGCGGCCGGTACAACGTGCCCAGCGTCGGCGTGCATGTCTGGCGCATGCGCAGCTATCCGGTCACCCGCACGCCGGCCTACTGCGTGGAGGACGCCGGCGCACAGTGTTTCACCTTCAGCGTGCTTGGCCAGGATGCGCCGCTGTACCGCATGCCGCGGCCGGAGCCGGACGCGTTCCACCAGGCCGACGAGCAGAACCTGCCGCTGCCGCTGCATCGCCGCGATCTGCGCGAACACCTGCACCAGGACTACGGCGCCGACGCCAGCCTGGCGGTCTGGGCAGAGCAATGGGCCGGCCAGGATGGCAGCGTGCCGGTGCCGGTCGACGCGATCGTGGTGGCCGACCTGAGCGGTTGGCGCTACCGGCCGCCGCGCGGCAAGGTCGCGATCGATCCGCAGCGCGGACGGCTGATGTTTCCGCCGGACCAGGTGCCCAAGAAAGGCGTGCGGGTCAGCTACCACTATGGCTTTGCGGCCGATCTGGGTGGCGGCGAGTATCCGCGTCCCGCGCGGCGGCCACCGGCACCGTTCACGCTGTATCGCGTTGGCCAGGGCGGTGTCTCGTCGTTGCCGCGCCTCGGCGATGCCTTGCGCAAGTGGGAGGAAGATGCGCCCGCCCACGCCGTCATCGAGCTGATGCACAGCGGCGTGTGGGTCGAGCCGGTGCACGTGCGCCTGCGTCCCGGCCAGTCGCTGACGCTGTGCGCCGCCACGGGTACGCGGCCGGTCATCCGCCTGATCGACTGGCAGACCGACCTGCCCGACGCGCTCGGCGTGGAACTGGACGTGGGCAGCCGCTTCGCGCTGGAGGGCATCCTGCTTGCCGGGCGGCCGATGCAGGTCAGTGCGCCGCACGACCCGCAGGCGTATGCCGACGAGGCGGCGAAGACCCCTGCCTGCGGCGCCGAGCTGGCGATCCGGCATTGCACGCTGGTACCGGGTTGGGGCATCGGCTGCGATTGTGGGCCCGAGCGCGCGTCCGAACCGAGCCTGGAGTTGCTGGGCGTGCAGGCCCGCGTCCAGATCGAGCACAGCATCGTCGGCTCGATCCAGGTGCGCCAGGATGAGGTGGGCACCGATCCGATCGCGCTGGTCATCACGGACAGCATCATTGATGCCGCCGGCAGCGGCGATGCGATCGGGGCGATGGATGCGGCGGTCGCCCATGTCCGCTTGACCCTGCGCGACAGCACGGTGTTCGGCCAGGTCCAGGTGCACGCCGTCGAGCTGGCAGAGAACAGCGTGTTCGACGCCTGTCTCAACGTGGCGCGACGCCAGATCGGCTGCGTGCGCTACTGCCACATTCCCTGCCACTGCCGCTCGCCGCGGCGCTACCGCTGCCAGCCGGACGCGGTAGTGGCGGCGGTGCGCGCGCGCCATCTGCCAGACGCCATCGAAACGACCCTGATCGACGCCGAACGCCAGCGCGTGCAGCCGCGCTTCGAGTCACGCCGCTACGGCCTGCCCGGCTACGCGCGGCTGACGCCGGACACCGCGCTGGAGATCCGCCGCGGCGCCGACGACGGCTCGGAAATGGGCGCCTATCACGATCTTTACGAACCCCAGCGCGAGGCCAACCTGCGCGCGCGCCTGGACCAACATACGCCGGCCGGCATGACGGTCGGGCTCCTGTTCGCGGACTGAACCATACAAGGAACACCCCATGAAAGGCGATTTCTCGCGGGTCAGCTTCGATCCCCGCCATCACTTCAGCCAGGTACTGCTGCAGCAGGGTCGCGTGACCCTGGACGCCGACCCGAACGAACAGGGCGCCATCCTCCTGCACCACCTGCGCACGCTGGCGCTGGATCTGTTCGGTCCCTACGCCGCGCCCGCCGGCAGTCCGGGCTTCGGCCTGGTGCTGGAGGACGATGACGGCCTGGGACTGCAGATCGGTGCCGGCCGCTACTACGTCCAGGGGCTGCTATGCGAGAGCGACGGCTGCGACTACCTGGCCCAGCCGCATTACACCCCGGCCGATGGCAAGGACGGTCCGATGGACGCGCTACGCCGCTGGCTGGGCAGCGCCAACCGGGACGATTCGCGGTTCTGGGTCTATCTCAAGGTGTGGGAGCGCCACGTCACCAGCATCGAAATGCCGCACCTGCGCGAAGTAGCGCTCGGCGGCCCGGACACCTGCAGCCGCTCGCAGGTGGTGTGGCAGGTGCGCGCGCTCGATCTTGCCGAGGTGGACAAGCGCCTGCAGGGGCGCATCGAAGGCTGGAAGAAGCGCATCGAGCAGACCGACGACGAGGCCGAACGGGCGCAGCTTCAGGCACGGCTGGACGCACTGGTGGCGCAGCGCGACCTGCTTCGCGAAAGCCCGGAGCAGGCCTGCGCGGTGCCGTTGCATCTGTTCGAACGCGACGCCGGGGCAACGATGGCGCTGCGGCTGCAACCGCCCGAGCGCCTGGACGATCCCTGCGTGACCGATCCCGAGGTTGCCTACCGTGGCACCGAGAACCATCTCTATCGCATTGAGATCCATCGCGGCAGCGAAAGCGGCGCGCCAACGTTCAAATGGTCGCGCGACAACGGCAGCGTGGTGACGCGGTGGATATCCGGCGGCGGTAAACGCCTGCGCGTGGCCAGCACGCGCGGGTTCGTCGATGCGCAGTGGGTGGAGCTCAGCGACGAGGGCGATGACCTGGACGGGCTACCGGGCGCGCTGTGCCGCGTCGCCAGTGTCGACGGCGACGAGCTGGTGCTGGCGACGGACGCACCCCGGCAGGCGACCGCGACCAGCAAGGTGCGCCGCTGGGACCAGCAGGCCCGCGGTGACGTCAGCCTCGACGAGGGCGCGGTGCCGCTGCGGCCGTCGTCTGGACGGGAGGACGACTGGATCGACCTGGAAGACGGTCTGCAGGTGCGTTTCGACCCGGACGGGGAGTATGTGAGCGGCGACTACTGGCAGGCCGCGGTACGTACCACCGGAGATACCGGTTGGCCCCACGATGGAGATGGCAACGCCGTGGCGGAAGCACCGCACGGCATCCGCTATTTCCATGCACCGCTGGGTTTCGTCGGGTTGTCGGATACTGGCGCGCCTGGCGTGCTGGCGCCGTGCACCTGCCTGGTCTACCCGGCCAGTACCTGCGCTGCGCCTCGCGATCCGCTGGACAGCAACCCGTCCACGAAACGCGACCCCCTCATCGTGCCCGTGGTGAAAAAGACCCCGCGCAAGCGGAAGGATGGCTGAGAGGTGCAACACTCAGTGCGGGGCGGCGCTGCCGTCACCCCGCGTTCGAGCGGCCAACCGTCAGGCGGCAGCCGGAATCTTGATCGACTTGACGTTGACGAACTCCTTCAACCCCTCCGGACCGTGCTCACGGCCATAGCCCGATGCCTTTACCCCACCGAACGGAAGCGCGGGCGATGCAACGTCGAAGGTGTTGATGAAGACCATGCCGGTGTCGAAGTACTTGCTCGCCAGTTCCCGGGCGCGCTGCACGTTGCGGCTGAAGATGCCGCCGCCCAGCCCGTAGCGGCTGTCATTGGCGATACGGAGCGCGTCTTCATCGTCCTTGGCACGGATGATGGCCGCAGCGGGGCCGAACAACTCGTCTTCATAGGCCACCTGACCCGGCGCCACATCCGCCAGTACCGTGGCCGGGTAGAACCAGCCGGTGCGGTCGGGCAGTTCACCGCCCACCACCAGACGCGCGCCCTGCGAGACGCTCCTGCTCACCTGTTCGTGCAGCTTGTCGCGCTGCGCCTTGGAGACCATGGGGCCGAGCTGGGTATCCGTGGCGTTTGGGTCGCCCATCCGGATCGCCTCGAACTGCTTCGCATACGCGCTGACGAAGGCGTCGTAATTGCTTTCCGTGACGATGAAGCGCTTGGCGTTGACGCATGTCTGGCCGTTGTTGAACAGCCGGCCTTTGACGCAGGTCGCCACGGCCAGGTCGAGGTCCGCGTCGTCCAGGACCAGATAGGCGTCATTGGAGCCCAGCTCCAGCACCGTTTTCTTCAGCGCCGCGCCGGCCTTGGCGGCCACGGTGCGCCCCGCTGCCTCGCTGCCGGTCAGCGTCACGGCGCGGACCAGATCATTCTCCACGATGTCGTTGGACTGGTCGTGGCTGATCAGCAGCACCCCGAACAGCCCCTTGGGCAACCCGGCACTCTCGTAGATGTCACGCAGCAGCAGGCCGCTGCCGGTGCAGCTCTCGGCATGCTTGAGCAGCACGCCATTGCCGGCCATCAGGCTGGCGATGGAGTAGCGGATCGCCTGGTAGGCCGGGAAGTTCCACGGCTGGATGCCGTACACCACGCCGATGGGCGCATGGGTCACGATGCCGGTGGCACCCTCCACACTGCGTTCCTCATCGGCCAGTGCAACAGGACCCTCCTTGGCGGTGTAGTCACAGATGCCGGCACACAGCTCGATTTCGGTACGGCTGTCTTCAATGAGCTTGCCGACCTCACGGGTCATCAGCTGGGCGAACTCTTCCTTGCGATCGCGAAGTGCTTTGGCGATGGCGGAAACCACCTTTGCGCGCTCTTCCAAGGAGCGCAGGCGCCATTCCAGGTAGGCGTTGTGGCTGGATTGGACTACGGCGGCGGCTTCTTCGTCCGACATGTACGAATAGGTGGCAATCACTTCTTCGGTCAGTGGGTTGATCGTGGTGAGCTGTTTCTGGGTCATGGAGAGGCTGCACTTCATGGGGGAGGAAATGGACGGGTGAGCGTTGCACCGTCACGGTTTCCATGCAGTGAAGTGTTGAGTGGTGTGCGTCACGTGGGATTCACTGCGTTGGCTGCTCGCCCGCACGCCATCTCGCTGCGGGGAACAACGCCGCTGGTAGGGTCGGTTCCCAGACGACTGCCCTGAAACCGTCAACACCCGGTAACGCATGACCCTTGAACAGAGCTTTCGCGGTCCGTCAGGCACGTTGGTCGTGGGTTCTTCCAGATGGGGGGTTGGGCACGCAGCGCTTCGTTTAATGTCATGCGTTACCGGGTGTTGATCGTCTGAGGGCAGTCGTCTGGGGACCGACCCTACCGTTGACTTCCCCTGCCCCGAGCATGTAATTGGCCATTGCGTGATGGGGTGACGCACTAGCAGTTGGTTTTCCAGGTCGTTGAGATCGACTTGTACTTTGCCGAGGCCCGGCGCCAGGCCATTTCTTTGTACTGCTCCCGGACCATGGGCGACATGTGTGTCGGTTGAATGTGGGTCAGCAGATTTGCGCGCCTGCCAATCAAGCCCGGTTGCAGGGGCACGACACGCCACGCTTCCCCGCCGACCGAAATGTATTGCACGTACGGCGATGCCGGGCGGCCCATGTCGTACCACTCGCCGCAGAACAGGTAAGTGGCCACAACCGACCACGTCGATGTGGCCCGGTCGTAGTCCATGACGACCGGAATCAGGCTTGATCGCCACACGGGCGGTTTGACATCCCCGTCCGTGTGCGGGATCCGCACCGTGGTCTCCCCGGGCTCCCAGCCCGTTGGGCGCATCGCCATATCGCGCAACATGGTCCCTTTCGCGGTGCGCTTGACCACGATCAGTCGGCCGTCGGATAGCCGCACTTCCTCTTTCCACGACTGACTCATGCGACTGCAGCTGGCGCTCGCCAGCACCAGCGTACACAGCAGCGTCAGACCCAAAACGCGTACCAAGGCGTTTCGAGTGGTGGTGAACGCAAGGACGTTTGTCATGCCATGCCCCTTATGCCGGTTGGGTGAGACAGCGAAATCTGGTCACGGCGGGATCCGCTCCCGCCATGACCAGTACCTCAGATCAGGTGCGGGCGTTCGCTGCCGAACAGCAACCGGTTGGCCCCCTCGCGCCACACCGCCGGGCAAGACTTGCCGCGCAGCACGGCCGCAACGGTATAGGCATAGCCACGATTGCTCGGGCTGACCCGGCCCAGCACTGCCTCTGCCTGCTGCACGCTGGCATTGGCCCGCACGGCGTCAACGAACGCCACCACGCGCGCCGCTTCGTCGGGATTGGTAGACAGCAGCACCGCCTTGCGCCAGGTTGCCTCCTCGCGGCCGTGCCGCAGCGCCAGCGCCCAGGTGGCCCATACCGAATCCGGATCGATCCCCTGCTCCGCCGTCATCGCCATGGCTTTCTCGACGTATTCGCTCGGCGCGCCGTCGGACGCGGCGATCATGCGAATCATGCGCGGCAGCAGCTCGGCGTCAGGCTGAGCCAGCTGCACCGCCTGCTCGTACTCGCCCTGCCCAAGCTTCAGATAGGCTTCGTAGGGCGAACCCACGGCGTCATCGCTGTCGATGGCCAGCATGTTGGCCAGCAGCGAAGACTGGCCCGCCAGCGACTTGAGCTCCGGATTGCTGGCGCCCAGCATGCGCTTGACGCGCGCCAGCTCCAGCGCCACGTACTCCGACGTTGCCGGCGCCGTCGCCGCCTGCGACCAGGCTTCGTTGGCGCCCGCCCAGTCGCTGCGCGAGGCCAGCACGTAGCCGGCCGCCTGGGCAAACCAGGGCTCCTGCGGCCAGCGGCGCTGTCCGGCCAGGAACGCCTCGTCCTGCGCCGGGCCATCGGCCATGCAGCGCACGGCCAGATAGGCCAGTGAGGACGATTCCGGCTTGCTCGCCGCCATCTGCGTCTGGCGTTCGCACGCCGCGGCGGGTGTCTGGCCGATATGCAGGTCCTGCTCCATTCGCAGCGCCGCGACGTCTTCGGGGTAGCGCTTCAGCCGCTCAGCGATGAGGCCTGGCAGGATGTCCGGGTCCCGCGCCGCCATGGCGAGCCAGGTGGTCAGGTTCCGCGAGCCGGGTGCATCCCAGCGCGCATGCGCCAGGATCATGGCCTTCATCTGCTCGTCGTCGCCCACTAGCTCGATCTGCCGGCGCGGCGCCCGATCGCCCATCGCCGTCACTACCGAGCGCGTGCCGCCATTTTCGTAGCTCTGGGTCTGGATGGTGCTGGGCGGTTCCTGCAGCACGAAGTCGGCATCGGTGGCCGACCAGCGCTGCGTACCCAGCATGCGGTCCGGGTTGCCCTTTGCGCCGCCATATTCCGCCCACCACTGGATCAGGGGCGCTGCACCGGCCACGTTGTAGGTGAAGTGCGAGCGGCCGGTCATGCGTTCACTGTCGAAGGACTCGATCAGCTCCCCGTCCGCAGTGTGGGTGACCACCTTGTGGGCGATGCCGGGCTCCACGTCCAGGGTCGCGCTCTGCAGCGGCTCCAGCGCGACGGTGTTACCGTCGAGGGTGACCTGCACGGGGATGCCCAAACCGTTGTACAGCGACACCGTGGCGGTGCCGGTCAGCATGCCGAACACGAGCACACCCACGACAATCGCCGCCGCTGCGGATGCGCGGGCGGCGCTGGCGGCCCAGCCATCGGCCGTCTGGAACCTGTCCCACCAGCCCAGCTTGGTCTGCAGCTTGCGCTCCTGGCCTGGCAGCAGCAGCGGATAGCCCTTGGGGGGCTGCGACGGGGCCGGCGCAGCGGGCGCCACCGCGGTCGAATCCAGGCGTTCCACCACGGCATCTTCGTTGGCCAGCAGGGCTTCCAGCGTGGCGGCGCGCAGTTGTGACAGCGCGCCGCAGGTGTGGTTGACCCAGTCGCCTGCATTGCGGACCCAGTTGTCCATGTTGCCCTGTACGGGCGCGCTCAGGCCCAGCTTGCCCAGCGCCTCCACCAACGGCTTGCCGCCGTGGGCGATCACGGTCTCATCGATCACGCAGCTGCCGGCGGTGTCGTAGAGGTAGACAAGCGCCTGCTGCACGCGGCTGGCGGCCACGATGAGTCGGCGCAGCTCGTTCTCGGAAACGCGCTTGTCCGCGGTGACTACCTGCAGCACGTTGACGAAGAGCCCGTACCCGTCACGCAGGTCGGCCTCGGTGTGCTCACAGAAGTGCAGCAGGGCCACCTGCCCTTCGAGCAGCGCCTCCCACCCAGCCCCACTGCGGCGCGCGGCCAGCCGGTGCAGCGTGCGGCATTCCTGGTCGTGCTGGGTCACGGCCTGCCGCAGTGGCGCGATCTCCGCATCCAGTGTGGTGATGACCGGGCCGAGTCGCGAGGTGTCCAGCACCTGGTCACGCCAATGCACGCGGTTGCCCGATGCGCGCAGGTGCCCGGCGCGGGCGGCCTCCAGCGTGGCGCGCTCGTCCTCCAGCAGTTGCAGCTGCTGCAGTGCCTTGCCGTGCGCCGGCGCATACAGGGCGGCGATGCGGTCGCGCAGCTGGTCGTTGTTCAGCGGTTCGAGTGGGCCGAGGAACAGCTCGGCCGGCGTGGCGACGCCACGCACGAAGGAGCGCCGCAGGTAGGTGCCCTGGTAGCGCTGCTGCAGGGCACGGATATCGAACTCGGCATCGAGCCGGCGCAGCGATTCCTCGCCATCAGCGAACGCCGGCGGGGTTTCGCGCAGCAGGCCGTTGGAGAGCTGGTGCTTGAGCGCGTCGGCGTCACGGAACAGCAGCATGGCCGGGCGTTCGTCGATGACCGCCTCCACATAGCGCCGCTTCAGGTTGTTTTCGCGGTCGATGTTGGCCGGGTGCGTGGACCACATTTCCGGCGCACGCACCATGGCCTGGCGGAACACGCGGTGCTGCTCACGCTCACGCTCGGGTAGCTGCGGCGGCTCGGCATACAGGGGGTCGGGCGACACCCGGCGCAGGTTGGCCAGCATGCGCGTCTGCACGGCGAACAGGTCGGCCACGGCATGGCTGGCAGCGAATTCGCGCGAGGCGAAACTGAGCGTCCTGCCCCAGGCATCGTCGGCCGCGCCAAGGCGGTGCAAGGCATGCACCAGGGCATCGCTGCCGGCCAGCGAGGCGGCCACCAGGTCGGCCTGGTACTCCATCTCGCGCGACAGGGCGCGCTCGGACAGCGCCACCACGCTGAAGGCGGTGTCCACCAGCGAGCGGATGGCCCAGACGATCAGCGACAAGCTCCAGCCAATCCAGGCGATGCGGAAGTCCAGCCGCGACACGGTCGCCAGAATGGTGTCGAGCGCGTCGCGCCGAGCCACCAGCTGGCTGGCGATCTGGTGGGCAACGTATACCCACCGCCCCACCGCCATGGTGCGCTGGGCGAAGTGGCCGAATTCGTGGGCCAGCACGGCCTTGAATTCGCCCAGGTTCAGGGCGTTCACCAGCGGCAGGCCGATGTCCAGGTTCTTGCGCGAGGGCAGCAGCAGGTTGACCAGCGAGAGGTCGTAGAAGACGCCGGCGTTGACCCGCGGCGACAGGTACACCCGCTTCGGGCGCGGCGCGCCGGCCTCGTCGGCCAGGCGGTGCAGGAAGGCGAACAGCTCAGGCTGGTCGGCCGGCTTGAGTTCCATGTCCTTGGAGGTCTGCCCACGCTTCAGGAAGACCAGCCCCTTGGCCATGAACGCGACCAGGAACACGGAGAACCCGCCGACGAGGACATTGGCAAACGCGTTGCCACCCTCCCCGGCCAGCAGGGTGCGGAACACGCGGTAAGCGGTCCAGCCAAACCAGCCCATCAGGGCGAAGTAGGCAAAGGCGAAACTGAGCAGACCGGCCACCGCCAGCCATGCATGGCGGCGATAGGCGGAGCTGGGTGCGGTGAGTTGCGCAGGCACGGCCGACGGCCCCGCCGGATAGAGCGAATCCATTATGTACATCCCCCTGTTGTCCTGCTCCGTGCTGACCCCCGGACATTACACGGAGTTTACCCGGCGTCATGCCCGGTCCCGGGGCGATTGTGCACGTTGTTGAGGCGCCGCGCATCTGCCCGCAAACCGTCGATGGGCGCCGGAACATTCGATGGTAGGGTTGCATCCAAATCAACTGCCGGGGTGGTTATTACCCGTTTGAGGCATGACCTCGAACGCAGGCAGCGCGTTTTGATGTGAGGTCATGCGTTACCGCTCAATCGTTGGTGGTTGCGGCCATTGCGACTCTGATGTCGTCCGGAATCGTGCAATGGGTGCCGTGGCGTCGAGCGGGCCCTGTGAGCGGTTCAATCACGCCGCCTTTGGCCTCGCTTGTTCCGAGTTTGCATTGCATTGAAAGGAACAGGGTTCGGCCGTTGCGGTCCACCCATTGCTGCCCGAAGTACTCTCCATCCGCCCGCTCGAAGGTCGGGCCGATCAGCTCCGTCAGCGACCCTTGATTGGGGAGGCTGCGCAGCACGGGGCTGTCGCTCATGGAGGCATTCAACCAGCTGGCGATGACCGAGCCGTCCATGCGATGCAGGGTTGCGATCCTGCCCGGCGCGTCATCGGCGAGGTAGCGCGACGTCCACAGGCGATCCTCTCCCCAAGGGGTGATCGCAGTGTAACGAGCCGGCAGCCGTTCGATTCCATCTGCATCCATGAAACCGTAATAGCCATCGCGCAGGAACACGACGCCACCTGGCAGCAATGCTTCTGCATATCTGATGGTCTCGCCCACGAAGCGCTGGCGTTTTACGTGATACAGGCGAAGCCCCTCCGCGTCGCTGCGCACGAGGAGCAATGCGCCATCAGCGCTGACCTGGTCGATCCAAGTATCCTTTGGCAGCAGGTGCTCGCCGAGCTTGGCGTCGAGCCACAGCCGTGGCTGTGATTCGCCGTCCAGCGTGCCGAAGAAGCCTGGGGCCTCTGCGCTTAGGCGGCTCAGTGGCGGCGTTTGAACCAGCAGCTTTCCTCTGCAGTCCACCAAGGTCTCCTGCCCGTCTTCCGCAATCGCCTGCCTCAGCTCGGGACGCCCGTCGACTTCTTTCCACGCGTATGCCGAGAATGGCCCGAGCACTTTGCCATCCGCATCAACCAGCTTGTCACCGGCGTCGCCCATGGTCGTGCGCCAGATACCTGGGCAGATCTCCTCGCCTTTGGTCGCGCCGGCGATCGCCATGAAGCGCCCATCCGGGTACATGAGGCCGCCCACGGCGCCGGCTTCGCTTGCAAAAATGCCCTCTGCATCTTCTCGGATGACGCGGTATTCGGTCGCCCAGCGCGGCCAGCTGCCCAGGTCTTCAGAGGCGAGGTTGCGCGACCGCGGCGATGAGTAGCCCACCACGTAGATACGCGTGCGATCACCGGTCAGCTGGCCGCGTGTATCCAGTCTGCGCCACGCCCTGCCCTGCAGCCCAAGCCAGCCCCCGTTGTTGAGCGGCAGAAGGTTGTCGATGCGCTCGGTCCACAGCGTGTTGCCTGCTTCGTCGCGCAATGCGCACGGTGTGCCCGGTTCGAGATCGCAGACCAGATACTGCGGGCGGTCCGGGAACGGGCCGGCTGCCCGGAGTTCACCCTTGGCGAGCTGCATGCGCAGTTGCCCATGCGCATCGAAGATGCGCTCGCCGGCTTCCCGCGAACGCCAGCTGTAACGCTGGGGATGTGCCGTGATGGCCCACTCGCCGCTCCCGGGTTGCCAGCCCACGAAGCTGCTTCCATCGGCCCGCATCAGCCCGGTCCCCGCCTCGGACCATGCGCTGAACAGTGGAGTTGGATCTGGGTCTTCCGGATGGCGCTCAAACGGTGCGTCGGATCGGAGCTCGACATACGGGCCCCGCAGGGAAACCCGGCCCGTTTCATCGAACCACACGCTGCGACTTGTGTCGAAATCCACGGCCACCCACCGACTGGGCGCGATCTGTTGGGGTCGCCCCGGCCACTCCTGGATCAGGCGACCCTGTTCGTTCGCCACCAGGGCAGTTTCGAACCCGCTGGCCTGCAGGACAAATGCCTGGGGTGCCTCAGCCCATGCCGGCGCGATGCCGAGCGCGAGGACCAGCACCGCCGGCTGGGCCATGCGCCTGGCACATCTGGCGGCGCCGGCGCGCCTGGCGTCGAATCGTTGCAAGGCGTCCGTGTCGTGCTTCGTCATCCGTCGATCTTGAGCGTACTGAAAGGACCCTATGGTAGCCGGCAACCTGTACTTCCCGATGGCTGACAGCTGTCACTTGTTCCAATTCAGCGCAACGGGAGAATTACCTCATTCCCGCACGGCCCTGTACGGCCGGCCCCCACCCCAAGCCAAGGACGTTCCATGAACATGCTGCAGCTCTTCGTTTCGCACACCCCCCTGTGGGTCTGGGCGCTTCTGGTCTTCCTGATCACGCGCGGCATCGCCGCCATGAAGCCGGGTGAAGTCTCGCTGGGTAGGCTGGCCGTCGTGCCTGCCCTGTTCACCGCGTGGGGTCTGTGGTCGATCAGTGCCCGTTACGGTGCATCCTGGCAAGCGTGGGCGATCTGGCTGGTCGGAATCGGCGTGGGCGCGGGCATCGGCTGGATGCTGCTGCGTCATTCGACGCTCACCCCCAACCGTGCAACCGGGAGGCTGTGGCGCGGCGCGGACTACAGCCTGCTGCCGCTGTTGCTGGTGACGTTTGCGGTGAAGTACGGGTTTGAATCCGCGCTTGCGATGTCGCCGACGCTTGCTGGGGATATTGGTTTCCGGGCTGCCTATCTGCTGCTGTCCGGCGGCTTCACCGGCACCTTCATCGGCAAGTACCTTCGCTACCTGGCGGCGTGGCGCCGCGCAACGCCGGGCAATGATCTGAAGGTGGCGGGCTGAGGTGCATGGCCGCACCCGGGCGGTTGTGCCTGCCGCACTGCTGCATGCCGGCCGGGCCGCTGAATGCCGGCCGACGGTAGGGTTGCATCCCAATCAACCGCCGGGGTGGTGATTACCCCTTTGGGGCATGAACTCGAACGCAGCCGGCGCGCTTTCGATATGGGGTCATGCGTCACCGTGCCGATCACCGCTATCGGCAGTGGTGCTCCTCCGCGTCCTGCGGCCGCACCACGTGTGCATCCAAGCACGTCGTCGTTTGGGAACCTACCCTACCGTTTCCGAAATGGATGCGGTTGCGCGGCGCCCCGATAGGCCAATGCTACAAATGCCAGGCCCGTGGCTGCGCATACGGCCAACGGTGTAAAGAGGAGTATCGAGTAGGGCCAGTCTTTGACCAATCTGTACAGTCCAGGGAGAAGGGCGATTGCGAACGCTGTCGCCGGACCGGCAAGGCGAAGTTTCAGGGCCAACCAGAGTGCGGGAAGCCCGTACACCAGAAGCGCCAGCACCATGACTACGTAACCCCATAACGAGAAAAGCAACGCACTGGTGATGACGGTCACTGTCTTCGAAAGTGACACGGACCCTACCAGGGAAATCAGGAGCGCGTTCACGAGGTACCCGGCGGGGACGCCAATGAATGCCGCGAAAAACAGGTTTCGATAAGGCTGATTTGGCGGGCGTGAGAACCAGTTCATTGACCTTCCATGAGTCGATTTGGGCCGAGCCTTCCGTCCGACTATAGCCCCGTGTGCCGAGCTCGGCCACCGGTAGGGTTGCATCCCGATCAACGGCCGGGGTGGTGATTACCCCTTTAGGGCATGACATTGGGCGCAGCCTGCGCGCTTTCGATTCGGGTCATGCGTTACCGTGCCGATCACCGTTATCGGCGGTCGTTTGGGAACCGACCCTACCACCTCAATTCGAAGCGTAGCGCCTGGTGTTGACCTGGTTCGAGCCGGTTGGGTGCGAGGGTGAAGCCGTTGGGTGGGCCGGTCTGGGGTTCGACGCAGGTGGCGTGTGGGGCAGCGTTGTACACCACCCAGTGGTTGATGTTGGCGCGCAGCCGGAGGCGCTGGCCTGCGGATACCAGCGTTATGTCCGCGTGGTTGATGAAGCAGTCGTCCCATGGGCCGGGGGATGCGCTTACCAGTGGCAGCCTGGCGATGCCCTCCTCGTCTCGTGGGTACATGGCCTCGGGGGAGAACAGCAGCTGGTCGGGCTTGCGGAACCAGGGATGCCAGCCGAGTACGGCCGGCATGGGTTGGGCGCCGGCCTGCACGGCGAGGCGCAGCGCCAGGCTGTTGGGCGTCAGGTGGATGGCTTGCGTTGCCGTCCCGCCGAAGGGCCAGTAGCGATCCTCAGGCAGCTTGAGAGACAGTGTGGCGCTGTCCGTCTCCACGCTATCGATCTGCCAGGGCAGTGCGAACCCCACACCGTGGATGGCGTGGTCGCCGAAGTTCGTCGGCAGTGCATAGGCCCTGCCGTCGAAATCGAAACGCCCGTGCCGGATTCTCCCGGCCCACGGCACCATCGGGTAGCAGCCCCAGGCGATGGTGGCTGCCCCACCCTCGCGCGCGTCCACCAGCCAGTCCACGCCGTCGTAGCGGATCTGGGCGATCCGTCCGCCTGCCTCCGGTGCCAGCGCGACCTCCAGCCGACCCGCCCGCAGCCAGTGCAGGCGGCCGGCAGGCAGCGGTGCCTCGGCGTCGTCAATCGGCAACCGGCTTTCAGGCGGCATAGGGATCGATGGTCCGGATGCTGCCGTCGGCCTCCATGTGCAGCGGGGTGCACTTCACCGAGCGCAGGTGGGTTACCCCGCCCGACAACAGAGCGTCGTGATAGAACAGATACCACTGCCCCTCGAACGCGCAGATGGAGTGGTGCGTGGTCCAGCCCACTACCGGTTTGAGGATCACACCTGCATAGGTGAACGGGCCATACGGGCTATCGCCGACGGCGTAGCACAGCAGGTGCGTGTTGCCGGTGGAGTACGACAGGTAATACCGGCCCTGGTACTTGTGCAGCCACGGCCCTTCGAAGAACCGGCGCTCGTGGTCGTCGGCGCGCAGCGGCTGCCCGTGCTCGTCCAGGATGACCACCTCCCGGGTGGGCTCCGCCAACTGCGTCATGCCCGCCTCCAGCCGACCGACGCGCGGCCCCAATGCAGGCGCCGCCCCGGTGGGCTCCTCGTGCGCCGCGTCGTAGCGGTTGTCACGATACTTCTGCAGCTGCCCGCCCCAGATGCCGCCGAAGTAGAGGTATTGCGCACCCTCGTCGTCCTCGAACACGGCCGGGTCGATCGAGTAGGTGCCGGTCATCGGCTCCGGTTCGGCCCTGAACGGTCCCTCGGGGCGATCAGCCACCGCGACGCCGATGCGGAACATCCCCTCCCCGTCCTTGGCCGGGAAATACAGGTAGTAGCGTCCGTCACGGTGCGCCGCGTCCGGTGCCCACATCTGCTTCGCCGCCCAGGGCACGTCGCGCACATGCAGCGCCACCCCGCAGTCGGTGGCCTGGCCCGTGGGGCTGTCCATCCGCAATACGTGATAGTCCTCCATGCCGAAGTGCCCGCCGTCATCGTCGAACGGCGTGCCGGCGTCGATGTCGTGGGAGGGATAGATGTACAACCGCCCCTCGAACACGTGCGCCGACGGATCGGCCGTGTAGATGTGGGTCACCAGCGGCTGGGAGATGGCGTGTGCGGCAAGGTGGCCAAGGTCGTTCCCCTGGCGACGCTGCAGCAGGTCCTGCTCGATGCGGTTCTCCATGCGCTTGTCGATCTTGTAGAGGAAGAGCATCGCCACCGCCACCAGGAACGGCAGGGAGCAGTAGACGCTCACGGTCAGCCGGATGCCGTTGACCACGCCCTCGGGCTGTTGGTCCGCGCCGGCCTGGTAGCCGTAGTACGCCAGGATGCCGGCGACCAGTGCACCGCCGATGCTGAGCCCGATCTTCAGGCCGCACAGCATCGCGGAGAAGATGATGGCGGTGGCGCGACGGTTGTTCTTCCATTCCGAGTAGTCAGCGACGTCGGCGATCATCGCCCACAGCAGCGGGATGGTGATGCCGTAGAAGAACCCGTGCAGCATGAAGGAGACAAATGCCACGGCCACTGCGGTGGGCGGGAAGAAGTAGAACACCAGCAGGAACACGGTGGAGACCAGCAGCGCCCCACCAAACACATCGCGCTTGCCGAAGCGGTCGGCCAGCCGGCGTGAGACCCCTATGCCGATGATCATGCAGAGGATGCCGCAGGCGTTGAACAGGCTGAACGCCGAGGTCGCCGGGTCCTCCGGCCACGCGAAGCCCGACAGCCCCATGCCGTTGAGCGCGGCATTCAATCCGCCGATGAAGCGGTTGAAGCCGGTGTTGTCGAGGAAGCCCGCCAGGGCGGACTCACTCATGTAGTACTGGAAGTAATAGATGTAGGTGCCGCCCTTCAGGGCCAGGTTGATGAAGACCAGCACCGTCAGCGCCAGCATCACCTTCCACGGCCGGTTGTGCAGCAGGTCGGTCAGATCCTGCAGCACGCCGCCGGTCTGTTCCTTGGCGGGTACGATGCGCTCGCGCGTGGTGGCGAAGGTGATCAGGAAGAACACCGTTCCCACCACCGCGAACACCGTCATCACCCGCTCGAAGCCCAGCACGCGATCGCCGTCGCCCAGGATCAGCACCAGCGGCAGCAACAGCACCTGGATGATGAACTGCGCGATCATCACCGCCACGAAGCGGTAGGCCGACAGGCTGTTGCGCTGGGCCATGCTGCCGGTGAGCACGCCGCTGAGCGCCGAGTACGGCAGGTTGTTGGCCGCGTACACGAGCATCAGCAGGCCGTAGGTGGTCAGGGCGTAGATGATCTTGCCGCGCGCGCCCAGCTCCGGCGTGCTGAAGGCCAGCAGTGAAAGCACGCCGAACGGCACCGCCGTCCACAGGATCCACGGCCGGAACTTTCCCCACCGGCTGGCGGTGCGGTCGGCGGCAATGCCGATCAGCGGGGTGAACACGAAGGCACCCAGCAGTCCGACGACGAAGATGATCGTCGCGGCCGTGGCGGGCGGCAGCCGGTACACGTCGGTGTAGAAGAACGCCAGGTAGGTGATGAGCGTCTGGAAGATCAGGTTCGCGGCGAGGTCGCCCAGGCTGTAGCCCAGCTTTTCGCGGATCGACAACGTGTGCTCGGCGGTCGGCAGGCGGCCAGGGTCAGTCACGGTTCGCCTCCACGGTGAAGCGGGACTGCACGCGGGCGTCGGCACTGGAGCCGCCTATGCGCACCTCGTACGCCCCCGGCGGCACGACATAGGCGCCGCGCGCCTCGTCGTACTGGCGCAGCGCCTGCTGCGCGTGCAGATCGAATGCCACGGTCCGGCGCTCGCCCGGAGCGAGGTGGAGGCGCTGGAAGCCGCGCAGCGCCTGTTGTGCATCGCCGGGTCCGGCCCCAACCCGCCGCACATACAGCTGCACCACTTCATCGCCCGCGCGCTTGCCCGCGTTGGCCACCTCCACCTGCACCTTGAGGGAGCCGTCTGCGGCAATGCGTGGGGAATCCAGGCGCGGCGTGCCGTAGTCGAACCGGGTGTAGGACAGCCCGTGTCCGAACGGATACAACGGGGTACCGCGGAAGTAGCGGTAGGTGCGGCCTTCCATGGTGTAGTCGTCAAACGCGGGCATGGCCTGGTCCGCCGTGTAGAAGGTCACTGGCAGCCGGCCGCCGGGGTTGACGTCGCCGAACAGCGCCTGGCCCACGGCGGTACCGCCGCGCTGCCCGGGATACCAGCTCATGAGGATGGCGGACAGGTTTGCCTGCGCCCACTCCACCGCCAGTGCCGACCCACCGGTCAACACCATCACCACCGGCTTGCCGGTGGCGTGCAGTGCCTCCAGCAACGCACGCTGGGGCGCGGGCAGGCGCAGGTCGGTACGGTCACCGCCGGCGAAGCCCGGATAGTTGACCTTC
Source organism: Stenotrophomonas sp. (assembly GCF_032099025.1). Classification (GTDB taxonomy): domain Bacteria; phylum Pseudomonadota; class Gammaproteobacteria; order Xanthomonadales; family Xanthomonadaceae; genus Stenotrophomonas. The sequence goes on along the minus strand of NZ_DAMCID010000001.1, from coordinate 325,041 downwards.
ATTTCCTCGCCTTCCACGTCACCGGTCAGGCCGCCCACGAACACCACCACGTCCGCGTTGCGGGCGGCGTCGAGTGCCTCTTCGAACGGCGGCTTCGCACCGGGCATGCGCCAGCCCAGCCGCACGCCTGCGTCGCGCTCGGCGTCGTAGTACTCGAGTTTGATGTCGTACGTACGGCCCGCCTGCAGGTCCAGCTCCACGCCATCGCCGTGCAGCCGGTCGGCGTTGGCCCACTGGTCCAGCACGCGCTTGCCGTCCACGTAGAGGCGGAAGCCATCATCTGCGGCGGCCTCGATGCGGTAGCGGCCCGACACCGGCGGCAACAGCTGGCCACTCCAGCGGATGCTGAACCCATCGGCCGGAATGCCCTGCCCCGGTGCCGCCTCGCCACGGGCCAGCAGGTTGTCGGTGGGGGAGCCCCGGTCCCAGCGGAACCCGATCTGGGCGTCGGTGCGCACCAGCGCCGGCGTGCCGGAAAGATCGGTCGTGCGGAAGTACTCACCGCGCAGGCCGCGTTCCGGGGAATCGGCAGAAGGACGCAGGTAGGTCGGTTCGATCAGCGGGGTCGCGCTGGGATCGTCGCGCCCTTCGACCAGGTCCACGCCGCGCGCATAGCGCACCTCCACGCCCTTGGCCGCGTCGCGGATGCCTTGCAGGATCGTCACCGGTGCGGCTGGTGTGCCGAAGTAATTGCCGAGCAGTGCCATGGTGTCGTCGGCGGTCGGGCCGACCACCGCAATGCGCTTGAGAGTGCGTGGCAGCGGAAGCACGCCATCGTTCTTCAGCAGCACCAGCGACTCCTGTGCGGCCTTCAGCGCCAGCGCGTCGTGCGCCGGGGCCTGGTTCACCGAGGCCGGTATCCGCGCCCACTTCACGCGCTCGGGCGGGTCGAACATGCCCAGCCGCATGCGCGCGGTAAACAGGCGCGTGACCGCATCGTCGATCTCCGCTCCGCTGATCAGCCCTTGCTCTACGGCGGTCGGCAGCGTGGCGTATTCCTGGCCGCACTCCAGCTCGGTGCCGTTCTTGACCGCGAGTGCTGCCGCGGCTTCGCGGGTGGGCACGATCTTGTGATGTTTCCAGATATCGACGATGGCCCAGCAGTCGGACACGACGTAGCCCTTGAAGCCCCAGTCACGGCGCAACACGTCGCGCAGCAGGAACTGGCTGGCGCTGGCGGACTCGCCATAGACCCGGTTGTACGCACCCATCACCGCATCGACCTGGCCCTCCTTCACCAGCGCTTCGAACGCCGGCAGGTAGGTGTCGTACAGATCACGCTTGCTGGGCCGTGCATCGAAGTGGTGGCGGTCGGCCTCCGGGCCGCTGTGCACGGCCAGGTGTTTAGCCGTGGCGTCGAGCTTGCGGTACACCGGGTCGTCGCCCTGCAGGCCGTGCACGAAGGCCACGCCCATGCGCGCGGTGAGGTACGGGTCCTCGCCATAGGTTTCCTGGCCCCGGCCCCAGCGCGGATCACGGAAGATGTTGATGTTCGGCGACCAGAAGGTCAGCCCCTGATAGCGCGCATGCGAGCCCTCGCGCAGGAACTGGTGGTGCTTGGCACGCGCCTCGTCGCTGATGGTGGTGGCCACCTGCCCCATCAACGGCACGTCGAAGGTGGCGGCCAGGCCGATGGCCTGCGGAAACACAGTGGCCTGGCCTGCCCGCGCCACGCCGTGCAGGCCTTCGTTCCACCAGTCGTAGGCGGGAACGCCCAGGCGCTCGATGGCGGGCGCGGCGTTCTGCATCTGCGCCGCCTTCTCTTCCAGGGTCATCTGCGCGACCAGCGCCGCCGCCCGCGTTTCGAAGCTGGCGGAGGTGTCCAGCCACGGCTGCGGTTCGGCGGCGTTGGCGACGGTCGCCAGGGTGATCGCGGCGCAAAGCGCCAGCGTGCGGAACATCGGGCTGGAAAGCCGGGGCCTGCGCGTCATCAGTTGCTCCTCAAGGCACGCTCATCGCGCGCGAATGGTCCCAGCAGGGCGCCGACAAAGCCGCCTGCACGATCCGTACTCAATACGGTTCCGTCCACGTCAGCGGCCAGGGTCTGCCAGCCGTGACCGTCGCCGCCGTCGAACGCGAACGCATACTTGTCCTCGTCGCCCGTGATCTTCAGGCGCAAGGACGCGGATGCATCCAGCTCCTTGGTGGCCAGCACCTTGGTCACCCCGCTGCCGTCGCGCGCTTCGAGGAACACCGCCACGCGGTCCTTCCTGGCGCTGCGTACACCAAGGAAGTACCAGTAGGCCTCGTTCTGGAATGCCGCCAACCCGGCCGCCACGCCCGCCGCGGGGCGCGTCATCTGCGTGCTGGCCTCGAAACGCAGGTGTTGCTGGCGCCGCCCGAGGAAAGCGGGATTGCGCAGCGTGTCCAGGTTCTCTGGCAGCGGATGCACCGCAAGGTAGCCCGGACGCTCGCGCAGATCCGCCCACGCCTGTTTCGGGACGCGCACACGCAGCCATTCGTTGCCGAGCGCCGGTGCATCGAAGTTGTCGCGCGCCACGAAGTTGCCGGTGGACGGTACCTGCGCGGCATCGCCCTGCATCCAGGAAGGCGCCTTGGCCACATATGGAATGGGTTGACCGGCGGGCAGGATCACCGGCCAGCCATCACGCCACTGCACCGGCAGCAGGTAGGTTTCGCGCCCGGTGTTGTAGTGGCGCGTGTCGTAGTTCCGGCTGGCCAGGAACACCGCCCACCAGGAACCGTCCGGGCCTTCCACCAGGTCGGCGTGGCCGGCATTGGTGATCGGCAACTGCCTGTCATTGGGCAGGTCGCGTTGGGTCAGAATCGGGTTGCCCGCATACGGAATGTACGGCCCCCATACATCGCGGCTGCGCAGTACGACCTGGGAATGTTGCGGGCCTGTGCCGCCCTCGGCGTCGGAGAGGTAGTACCAGCCATCGCGCTGGTAGAGGTGCGGCCCCTCGATCCAGATCGGGTTCTTGGCCGGCTCCACGCCACCATCGATCAGCACCTTGCGCGGGCCGACCGGCTTGAACGCGGCCAGGTCGATGTGCTGCATCCAGATCGCGCGGTGTCCCTCGTAACGTGGCGGGCCAGGCGGCACGTCGTTGTTGAGCAGGTACACGCGGCCATCGGTGTCGAAGAACAGCGAGGGGTCGATGCCCTCGATGCCCGGCAGCCAGTGCGGGTCGGACCACGGTCCCGCAGGATCACGCGCGGTGGCGATGAAGTTGCCGCCGCTGTCGACGGCCGTGGTGACCACGTAGAAGGTGCCCTCGTGATACGAAATGGCCGGCGCGAAGATGCCGCGCGAGACGCTCAGGCCGTCGAAGTCCAATTGGGTGGGCCGATCGATCACGTTGCCGATCTGCTTCCAGTGCACCAGGTCCACGCTCTCGAACACCGGGATGCCGGGGAAATAGGTGAAGCTGGAATTGACCAGGTAGAACGTGCCGTTGGCGGCGACGATGCTGGGGTCCGCGTGGAACCCGGCCAGGATCGGGTTGCGGTACTGCCCGGCGGGCAGCGGCGGTTCAAACGCCGCATCATTTCCGGCGTATTCGAACCAGTCGAAGTAGACCGGGGGCGCGGGTGTGGCCGCCCGCACCTGCCATGCGGCGGACAGCAGCAGTAACGTGGCAAGCAGCAGTCGCATCACGGGGCACCTGTATCGGTGAGGGAGAGCTCGAACGGTCCTGCGGGGGCACCGCTGCTGTCGCGCAGCGTGCAGACCGGGCCGTCGGCCCAGCAGTAGCGGACACGCACGTGGTCGCTACTGTAGTGCCGGCCGCTGGCCGGCTCCAGGCAATCCAGGCAATCCAGGCAATCCCGGCACGACAGCACAACATCGCGCCCATCCAGCAGGGCATCCGCATACGTGCAGTGCTTCGCCTCGGCATCGCACAGCTCAAAGCCGATAGGACCGTTCGCACCCGTGGTGACCAGCGCACCAGTGACGCCGTCGAAGGTAATCCGCACCTCAACCGACGTGCGGGATACGCTGCCTGGGGTCGGGCCGGAGGCTGCGAGTGCCTGTTCGCCATACACCACATGCCGGGCCACCCGCGCCAGACGCCGGCCGAGTTCCTGTTTGTTCGGCGGATGGATGTCGTAGGCATCGCCGATGTCGATGGCCAGCGCCAGACCCGTGTGCGGGTCTTCCGCCGCGACGCGCCGCTGCGCCTCGCGCACTTGGGCCCAGCCACTTTCCACCGGCGCCACGGGCGGTTGGCCATAGCCTGCAAGCTGCACGACCAGCAGCGGCGTCTGCGTGCCAAACCGGTTGCGCCAGTCATCGCGCAGGCTGCGCAGCTTTGCCGCGTACGCCGAACCGTCCCCGGTGTTGGATTCGCCCTGGTACCAGAGCATGCCGCGCAGGCCATAGTTTCCGAGCGGCGCGATCATGCCGTTGTACAGCGTCGACAGGCCCGTGGCCGCGTGCCACGGCGCCAGCGGCGGTGCCTGGTTGCCGGGTGCTGCCCGGTACTGCCAGGGAGTGTGCAGGACGATCCGCGTGCCATCGTCGAGCCGCACGGCGTGTGCACTTGCGGGGCCGGCCAGTCCGCCGTCGCTCCAGGTGTCCAGCACGTTGACCACCACGGCGTTGGTGCCTGCTTTCAGCAGTCCGGGCGGCAGCGGATACGACCGCGCATCTCCCGGGGCGTTCTGGCTGCCCACGGCCACGCCGTTGGCCCAGGTCACGTCGGTTTCATCGGCAGGTCCCAGCTCAAGGCGTGCGCCCTGCCCTGCCTGTGCGGCGGTCAGTGTCACCTGTGTGCGGTACCAGACCATGCCATTGTAGGCGGACAGCGCCGGTACGCCCCATCGCTCCCAGGCGCCGAGCTGGGCCGGTGCTGCCTGCCATCCTGCGGGGTCTGCGCCGGGCTGCCAGGGTGCATCGCCGGGTGTTGCCCCCTCGCGCTGCATCCACCACTGTTCCCAGTGCTTTCCCCATTGCGCATTTGCCGCAGCAGGATCGCTGGAATAGAGCGCCAATACGTCCAGCGCCTCGTCCATTCCGCCCTGCGCACGCAGCGCATCGGCGCTGGTCCATGCCTCTATCCGTGAGCCGCCCCACGCCGACTGGATGAGCCCCATCGGTACGTTGACGGTCTTCTGCAGTTCGCGCGCGAAGTAGTAGCAGGCGGCGGAGAAGTCGCGCACGGTGTCCGGTGATGCGGGGTTCCATGACACGGGCCCGGAGAAACCGTTCTGTGGCCCGACGGCTGCGGCCTTGGGTACGGTGAGCAGGCGGATGTCCGGGTGCGTGGCCGATGCGATTTCGCTGTCGGCATCGAGCGTGCGGCGCACCGGCAGTTCCATGTTCGATTGGCCGGCGCACAGCCACGCGTCGCCCACCTGCACGTCACTCACGGTCTGGGTGGCCGGCCCTGCCTGCACGTTCAGAACGTAAGGGCCACCCGCCGCGATGGGCAGCAGCGTCGCGCGCCAGCGTCCGTCTGCATCCGCCTCGGTGGTGACGGCCTGGCGTGCGATAGTTACGGAGACGGTGGCGCCGGGCTCGGCACGGCCCCAGACCGGGATCGGCTGGTCGCGCTGCAGGACGGCGTGGTCCTGGAACAGCGGGTGCAACAGGGGCGTCACGGATTGCTGGGCCAGTGAAGGCGAGACCCAGCCCAGTAGAACCGCGACCACTACCCAGCCTGATCTGCTCATCGCCCGTCTCCCGGTGCGGAAGGGAATTGCAGTGCTGCGTAGTACGACAGGGGGTGCGGGGGTGCGGCTTCGCCCGGCGGTAACGGCCGGCCGCTTATCGATTGGAAGTACGCGACGCTGGCGTCGCGCCACCATTGCGCTTCGCGCAGCTGGATTCGGAGGAAGGCCGCGATCTGTTCGTGGCGTTGGGCGTCCACGGCATGCGGCAACGGGGCAGCGCCCCGCGCTACGGCGGTGGGTGGCACGGGCGCAACGGGCGCAACGGGCGCTGCCGGGGCCAGGGTTGCCCAGGTGGCTTGCATCGCCTGTACTTCACGCACGCCGTGCGAGTAGCGGCCTATCAGTTCGTCCCATAACGGACGCCCTGAGGCCATGCGGTGGTCCCAGGGCACGTGGTGGAACCACAGCAGCAGCGGCTCCGGCACCAGCGACAGGTCGCCATACGTCGCGGCCACTACAGGAGCGTACTGGGCCACGGCGTTGCTGCCCTGCGCGGTGCGGTCGAAGCCGATGCCGTTGCGGTCGGCGCGGTGGTAGTAGACCGAGGTCCAGTCCGCGCGTGGGCCGCCGTCCACCCACGGCCCCGGCCCGTAGTGGTGCCCGCGTGCCATGAGGTGATGCAGGCCCAGCGGGGTCATGTAGTTCACCGCCGCCTCGCGCGAAGCCATCATCATGCCGACGATGGGCTGCACCACGGCGGGCTCTGGCGAGAACGTCATCGCCGCCCAGTCCGCCGCGATGTCGCGGGCAGATTGCGATGGATTCCACGCAATGCGCCCGAACGCGTACCAGTTGGCCTGGTCGAAGTGGGAGCCACTCCAGGTGCGGTCCGTGCCGATGTTGGCGACGCCGGCCATGCCGGTCAGCGACTGCGCCACGGTGGCGCCGTGCGGACGCTGTGTAGTCGCCCGCAGCACCTCCTCGTACAGCGGCCCCAGGTAGACCAGATGCGTGGCGAAGCCGAGATACTCCTTGGTGATCTGCACTTCCATCATCAGCGGCGTGCGCGGCATGGCCCCGAACAGCGGGTGGAACGGCTCGCGCGGCTGGAAGTCGATGGGCCCGTTCTTTACCTGCAGCACCACATTGGGACGGAACGCGCCATCCAGTCCGGCGAACTCGGTGTACGCCTGCGTGGCGCGGTCGGCGGGCACGTCGTGCGCGTAGACGAACGCGCGCCACATCACCACGCCACCGTGCGGTGCCAGCGCGTCGGCCAGCAGGTTGGCGCCGTCGGCATGGGTACGGCCGTAGTCCTGCGGGCCGGGCTGGCCTTCCGAATTGGCCTTGACCAGGAAGCCGCCGAAATCCGGAATGCGCGCGTAGATCTCATCGGCCTTGTCGCGCCACCAGCGCTGCACGTTCGCGTCGAGAGGATCGGCGGTCTTCAGTCCACCCAGTTCGATGGGGGCGCTGAAGCGTGCACTCAGGTACACGCGGATGCCGTACGGCCGGAACATGTCCGCCAGCGTGGCCGCCTTGGCCAGGTAGTCCGGCGCGAGGCTCTGCGCGCTGGCATTCACGTTGTTCAGCACGGTGCCGTTGATGCCCAGCGACGCGTTGGCGCGGGCGTAGTCCGTGTAGCGCGGGTCGCGCCATTCCGGCAGCGTCTGCCAATCCCACAGTGAGCGCCCGGCATAGCCGCGCTCGACATGGCCGTCCAGGTTGTCCCAGTGATCAAGCACGCGCAGCCGCAGCGTTGGCGATTCACGCACGTCAAGGCCGTTCAGTGACGCGCCCGTCTGCAACAGGCGCAGCAGATGGAACACGCCGTACAGCACGCCGATGTCGTCGCGCGCGGCCACCAGCAGCACGTTGCGACCGCCGATCCGCGTCACCTTGAGCAGGTAGCCCTCGTCGCCGAGCGATTCGACCGCCCCGCGGAACGGCGCGATCAACGCCGACGACTGCGGGGTACCCAGCACCACGCCGTGCTCACCGGCTGCCGCAGGCTGGAACCGGGGCGCGCGACCCAGCAGCCCGCTCAGGCCACGCGCAAGCTCCTCGCGTGCAACGCGTTGCGAGGGCGTCTGATCGGGCGCCACCACCTCGCCCAGCTGCGTGCGGTAGTCCGCTGCGAGTGCGGGTTCGAGCGGGACGTAGCGCATCCACAGGGCGTATCCATCCTCGGCGCGCACGTTGGGCGAGCAGGCCATCAAGGCGATTGCGGCGGCCAACATCCAATGACACCGCTCGACACCCGTTCGTAGCCGCAGCCGTGGCCGCAAACCTTGTAAGCTCGGGCGGTGCGCTGGATGCAGCAGCGTCACGAAGAAGAACGGGAGCGCGTATTGGACAAACCGAAGAAATCGGTCCGCCGCAAAGCCAGTGGCGTGACGATCGACGAGGTGGCGGCGCTGGCCGGCGTATCGCCGATGACCGTGTCGCGGGCGATCAACCAGGGCAAGGTGCGCGATGACACCCGCGAACGCGTGATGCGCGCGGTGCAGGCGCTGGGCTACACGCCCAACCTGGCCGCGAGCACGCTGGCCGCGGCGCAGCACACGCGCATTGCGCTGATCTACACCAACCCCAGCGGCGCGTACCTGCGCGAACTGCTGGTAGGCCTGCTGCGTGGCGCGTCCAATGCCGCCATCCAGTTGGTCATCCACTACTGGGACAACCTGGACCCGGCGGCCGAACGCAAGGCCGCACGTGCGTTGAACGGCCGCGTGGACGGCGTCATTCTGCCGCCGCCGCTGTGCGAGTCGCCGGTGGCCGTGACCGAGCTGGTCAAGGCCGGCATCCCCGTGGTTGCCATCGCGTCCGGTCACCTGCGCGACGACATTTCCTGCGTGCGCATCGACGACTTCCATGCCGGCAAGGAGATGACCGAACACCTGATCCAACAGGGTCACACCCGCATCGGCTTCATCCGCGGGCGCGACGACCTCAGTGCGAGCGCGCGCCGCTACGACGGCTTTGTCACCGCCCTGAACGACGCCGGTCTTGAGGTCGAACCCGGCCTGGTCCAGCAGGGCGACTACACCTACCGCTCGGGGCTGGCGGCGGCCGAGCTGCTGCTCGCCCACCACCGGCCACCCACCGCGATCTTCGCCAGCAACGACGACATGGCGGCCGCAGCGATCTCGGTCGCGCACCGACGCGGACTCGACGTTCCCCGCGACCTGTCGGTGGTGGGCTTCGACGACACCTCCGCCGCCACCACCGTCTGGCCTGAACTCACCACACTGCACCAGCCGATCGCCGAGATGGCCGACGCGGCCATCGATATCCTGCTGCGTACCATCCGCCACAGAAGCAACGACGCGCGCGTCCTGACGGACCACGTGCTGCCGCATGGGCTGGTGATGCGCGACTCGGTCGCGCACCCGCCCAGGCGGTGAGGGTGCAGAAGGCATCGTCACTTGCCGGGGCACGCGACGGTGGCTTCTGCTTCGTTCAAGGCACCCAGCGCGACGCGTGACACCGAGAGCGTCATCGCGCCTGCGGTACCCAGCGACCAGGGCCGGTCCAGCTTGCCGACATCGGCGCCTGCCGCTGCCAGGCACTTCAACGGCACGCCCACACGCGTCCACTGGCCGACCGGCAGCTTGGCCAGTGCAGGCCCCACCGGAATGCGGGCGGTACAGCCGGTGCCGCAACCCACGGCCAGCCACGCCTCACCCTGCGGTGCAGCGTCCACGCGCAGCGTGGTCAACACCATCAGGTCACCATTGCTTTCGCGCTGCAGGTCCAGCGGCACGTGCGACTGCACCGCGACGGTGGCCTCGCCCTTGCCCGACCACGCCAGCCGGCGGGCATCTTCCTGCACCAGGTGGTCCACGCCGGTGACCTCCAGCAGGTCGCCATTGAGCGCCTCCGGCACGTTGCTGACGGTCACGCCCTGCCCCGTGGCGGCCTCAAGACGCAGGGCCATGCCCGAACCGGCGTCGCCACGTGCGAAGAACACACCGGCCGCGCCTTCGTTGCCGGTCACGCCAGAGATTTCCGGCAGCGCGGCAAGGTCGCCGTTGTCGGCATAGGTCAGGCCGAAGCCGAAGGCGAACTGCGGGTCGTAGTCCTTCTGCCCCACGTTGTTGGCGTACTGCACCGCCGTGCGCGGCCAGCTGAAGCTCAGCTTCCCCTTGAAGTCGTGCTGGACGCTGCCGTCGGGTTTGCGCAGCAGCACGTCGGCGATGCCACCGCCTTCCGAACCCGGCAGCCATGCAGCCACGAACGCATCGGCGGCATTGATCTCGCGATTCACCCACAGCGGACGCCCGCTCAGGAACACGGCCACGACCGGGATGCCGTCGGCCTTCAGCTTTTTGATCAACTGAAGATCGGCGTCGTCACCCGGCTTGTAGGCAAGTGTCGCCAGATCGCCCTGGAATTCGGCATACGGGTTCTCGCCGAACACCACCACCGCCACATCCGGCTTGGTCGTGTATGTGCCGTCCACGGCCAGCACTGCTTCACCGCCCGCGGCCTTGGCCTGCTGCGCGACGCCTTCGAAGATCGTCTCCGCGTTCGGGAAGTCCTTGCGGGTGGTGCCGGTGCCCTGCCAGTTCAGCGTCCAGCCGCCCGCCTGCTTGCCAACATCGTTCGCCCCATCACCGGCCACCAGGATGCGCTGCTTCGGCGCCAGCGGCAGCACGCCGCCCTGGTTCTTCAGCAGCACCAGCGACTCGCGCACGGCCTGCCGTGCCACGGCACGATGTTCCGGTGCACCGATGAGGGCGAACTGCCCACCCACCGCGCGCGACGACGGCTTGCCCGCCTCGAACAGGTTCAGCCGCATCTTGACCCGCAGGATCCGGCGCACCGCATCGTCCAGGCGTTCCTGGGAGAGGGTGCCGGCCTTCGCTGCGGCCAGCGTGGTTTCGTAGAAACCCTTCCAGCTGTCCGACGCCATGGCCATGTCCAGGCCGGCGTTGATGGTGGCCGGGCAGTCGGTGGTGGTGCAGCCCTTGACCTGGCCGTGGCCGTTCCAGTCACCCACCACGAAGCCGCCGAAGTTCATGCGGCCCTTCAGCGCGTCGGTCAGGTAGGCCTTGTGGCCATGCATCTTCTCGCCGTTGACGCTGTTGAAAGACGCCATGACGGTCTGCGCGCCCGCCGCGATCGCGGTCGGGTAGCCGGCCGCATGGATGCGCACCAGCTCCGCTTCGCTGATCCGGGTATCGCCCTGGTCCTTGCCGTCATGCGTGCCGCCATCGCCCAGGAAGTGCTTTACCGAGGCGATCACATGGCGGCCATCGAGGAACGTGGGCGAGCCCACCTTGCCCTGCAGGCCTTCCACCACCGCGCCGGCGTAGCTGGCCACCACCTCAGGCGATTCGGAATAGCCTTCGTAGGTGCGCCCCCAGCGGTCGTCCTGCGGCACCGCCACGGTCGGCGCGAACGCCCACTCCATGCCGGTGGCGCGGGTTTCCAATGCGGTGATCTCCCCGATCCGCCGCACAAGGTCCGGGTTGCGCGCTGCGCCCAGCCCGATGTTGTGCGGGAACAGCGTGGCGCCGACGATATTGCTTTGCCCGTGCACCGCGTCGATACCGAACAGCACCGGGATCGCCTTGCCGCCCTGCGAGGTGTCCATGGACGCTTCGTAGAACGCATCTGCCAGCGCCAGCCATCTGGCCGGCGCGGCGTCGTAGCGGCCGCCCGGGTCGGAGTTGCCGCCGGCAAGGATGGAGCCCAGTCGATACTTGCGCACGTCGTCCGGCGTGATGCTGGCGATGTCGCCCTGCACCAGTTGGCCGACCTTTTCCTCCACCGTCATGGTGGCCATCAGGTCGGTGATGCGCTTTTCAAGCGCCGGATCGTCGGGCAACGGCCAGGTCACCTGGGGCCAGGGGTTGGCGTCGGCCTTGGCTTGCGCCGGGGCCGGCGCGGCCGTCCTGTCCTCGCCCTTGCAGGCCGCAAGTGCAAGCAGCAGCGCGGCCAGCAGATATCCGGTGCGGCGCGTGGCGGAGTGGTTCGTCATGGTGCTCATCCTTGCCGGTGGGCTCAGCGCAGCAGGTACTGGTTGATCAGGTTTTCGTAACGCTCCTGCTTGCCGCTGATCTGCTTCGGTTCGCCGCCCTTCGCGCCGAGTGCCGCCAGGTCGCCCAGGCTCAGTGCGCCCTGTTCGAAGTCCTTGCCCTTGCCGCTGTCGAAGCTGGCGTAGCGCTCCTTGCGCCACTGTTCCCACGGCGACTCGTTGAGCAGGCCGTGGGCCACTTCCAGGCCGCGGGCGAAGGCGTCCATGCCGCCGATGTGGGCAATGAACAGGTCATCCAGGTCGGTGGATTCGCGGCGCACCTTGGCGTCGAAGTTCAGGCCGCCCTCCAGTCCGCCCTGGCGCAGTACCACCAGCATCGCGCCCACGGTGTCGTACAGGTCGGTCGGGAACTGGTCGGTATCCCAGCCGTTTTCCGCATTGCCGCGGTTGGCGTCGATGCTGCCCAACAGGCCGTGATCCGAGGCGACCTGCAGGTCGTGTTCGAAGGTGTGGCCGGCAAGCGTGGCATGGTTTGCTTCGATGTTGAGCTTGAAGTCCTTGTCCAGGCCGTGCTCTTTCAGGAAGCCGGCCACGGTGGCGCTGTCGAAGTCGTACTGGTGCTTCATCGGCTCCATCGGCTTGGGCTCGATCAGGAAGTTGCCCTTCAAGCCGATGCTGCGGCCGTAGTCGCGCGCCATGGTGAGGAAGCGCGCGAAGTGGTCGATCTCACGCTTCATCTGGGTGTTCACCAGCGAAGCGTAGCCTTCACGGCCGCCCCAGAACACGTAGTGTTCGCCGCCCAGTTCCACCGTGGCGTCCAGCGCCGCCTTCACCTGCACGGCGGCACGCGCCACCACCGCGAAATCGGGGTTGGTGGAAGCACCGTTCATGTAGCGCGGGTGCGAGAACAGGTTGGCCGTGCCCCACAACAGCTTCATGCCGGTGGCGTCCTGGCGTTCCTTGGCCAGGCCCACCATGTGCTTGAGGTTCTTCTCGTACACGCCGACATCGTCGGCATCCGGTGCCAGGTCGATGTCGTGGAAGCACCAGTACGGCACGCCCAGCTTGGTGAAGAACTCGAACGCGGCGTCCACCTTGGCTTCGGCCGTGGCCATTGGCGCGCCGGCTTCCCACGGGAAGTGGCGGGTGCCCGGGCCGAACGGGTCGTGCCCGGCGTTGCAGAAGGTGTGCCAGTAACAGACCGCGAAGCGCATGTGCTCCTGCATGGTCTTGCCGCCGATGACCTTGTTCGCGTCATAGACCTTGAACGCGAGCGGGTTGTCCGAACCCCGGCCTTCGAAGGGGATGCGGCCAATGCCGGGGAAGAATTCCTTGGCGCCGATGAAGGGTTGTGTGCTCATGGTGCGGGGTCCTTTCGTTGTGCGGGGTGTTGCGTAGAGGAAAATCAGCCGCGCTGCAGCGGCGTGATGGCATCGAGATAGCGCAGGTAGCGGGCATAGGCTTCGGCATAGGCCGCTGTGCGCGTTGGATCCGGGCGCGCCGACAGCTGCGGGTCGAGCGCAACGTGGTGGTTGGCGATGTCGGCAATGCTGGCGGCGTCGCCGCGGGCATGGCCCAGCGCCCACAGCGCCTGCAGGGCCGCACCGAATGCTGCGCCTTCGGCCTGCGTGGGCACGTCCACTGGCAGCCCGAACACATCAGCGACCAGCTGCCGCCACGCGCCGCTGTTGCTGCCACCGCCGGTCAGCACGATGCGGTCGAACTGCATGCCGGCACGGACGAAGGCGTCGTAGCCGTACTTCAGGCTGTAGGTGGCCCCTTCCATGGCCGCGCGGTAAAGGTGTGCCGGGGTCATGTTGGTGGTGTCCAGCCCGGCCAGCACGCCCTTGCCATGCGGCAGGTCCGGTGTGCGCTCGCCGTTGAGGAACGGCAGCATCACCAGGCCATCCGCACCGGGCGGCGTGGTGCGCAGGTGACCATCGCCGAAGCGGGTGCTGAAGTCGAAGGCGTCGGCCACCTGTTCGGTCACCACGGTGCAGTTCATGGTGCAGATCAGCGGCAGCCAGCCGCCGGTGGAGGAGCAGAACGCGGCCCACGCCCCGTCCGGGTCGACCACGGGGGTGTCGGAGTAGGCAAACAGCGTGCCCGACGTGCCCAGGCTCATCGCCAGACGACCCGGTGCAACACAGCCGGTGCCGATGGCCGCCATCATGTTGTCGCCGCCGCCCACGGCGACCTTCACGGTGGCGGGCAGCCCGAGTGCCGTGGCGGTAGCGAGGTCGATGTCGAACACCTCATCGGGCGCGGCGATGCGCGGCAGGCACTCGGCAAGGTCGCGTTCCGGATCGGTCGCGCGCAGCAGGTCGGTTGACCAGGTGCGGGTGCGCACATCCAGCCAGCCCGTGCCCGATGCATCGCCGTATTCGCAGAAGCGCTGACCTGTGAGTATGAAGTTGAGGTAATCGTGCGGGAGCAGGATCGTAGCCAGCCGCGCGTAGGCATCGGGCCGGTGCGTCTTCGTCCACGGCAGCTTGGAAGCGGTGTAACCGGCCAGGATCGGATTGCCGGCCAGTGCAATGGTGCGCGCCGCGCCGCCGAGTGCGTCCATGATCTGCACGCATTCGGCCGACGTGCTGGTGTCGCACCACAGCTTGGCCGGTGCGAGTACCTCCCCTGCCGCATCGACCGGTACGAAGCCGTGCTGTTGGCCCGACACCGCCAACGCGCCGATGCGGGATCGCACCGACGGATCGATGGCATGGAAGCAGGCGTGCAATGCCGCCACCCAGTCGGCCGGCTGCTGCTCGCGGCTGCCATCGGCGGCCGAGGTCAGGCCCAGCGGCGTGCTGGTGCTGGCAACGAGGCTGCGCACGGCAGGGTCATAGACCACCACCTTGAGGCTCTGCGTACCGGCATCAATTCCTGCAACCAGATCCATTGCGTTCACCCCGTGCGCGCTTGAAGGTAGCGCTACCATTTCTGTCCAACAGCAGGGGCCCCGGCTACGCCAGGGCCACGCTCCGCGGCCATACGTCCGGTGCCGCCTTGCAGTAGCGTTCAATGAAGGCCTCCTGCGATGGCATCGTCGCGACCGCCTGCTGCACCGGCTGCCGTATGCGCGCCAGCAGCGTGTGCAGGTCGGCGTCGCCGATGGCGGCGGCAAGCGGATGCGCAGGGCCCGGCTGGATGCCCTGCCCCATCAACACGCTGGTCCAGGAGTCCACCCGGAACAGCTCGCCGGGGTCCTGCCAGGCATGTGCGCGTTCGCGCCAGGCGCGCAGCCGGATGGCGAGCGACTCGGGCAGCGCCATCTCGCGGCAGGCGGTCCACATCGGCTCGTCGCGCTGGTTGGCGTGGTAGTGCAGGATGACGAAGTCGCGTACGTGCTCCATCTCCTGGCGGCTGACCTCGTTGTACAGGTCCACCAGCGCCGGGCGGATGCCATCGGACGGGAACATCTGGATCAGCCGCACCACCGCGCTGATGGTCAGGTGGATGCTGGTCGATTCCAGCGGCTCGATGAAGCCGCTGGCCAGGCCGAGCGCCACGACGTTTTTGTTCCATGCTTTCAGGCGGCGGCCGCTGCGGAACGGCACCAGCCACGGATCACGCAGGGGCGGGCCGTCCACGTCGCGCAGCAGTTTGGCCTGCGCCTCGTCATCGGACATGTGGCGGCTGGAGAACACCAGCCCGCACCCGACCCGGTGCTGGAGCGCGATATGCCAGCGCCACCCGGCCTCGTGCGCGATGGCGCGGGTATAGGGCACCGGCGGATGGACCGACTCGGTCTGCACGGCAACCGCGCGGTCACTGGGCAACCATTCGTGCCAGTCCTCGTAGCCGGTGTGCAGGGTCTGCTCGGTCAACAGGCCGCGGAAGCCCGTGCAGTCGATGAACAGATCGCCCTCGATGACCTGCCCGTCTTCCAGCACCAGGGATGCAACGGAGCCGTCATGCGCGTGCTGCCGGACCTCGCGGATCTTGCCTTCCACCCGCCGCAGCCCGTGCCCTTCGGCCTTGCGGCGGAGGAATTTTGCGTAGAGCCCCGCGTCGAAGTGATAGGCGTAGTTGACCTGGGGCTGGGTCTGCAGCGAGAACCGGTCTTCCCGCGAGGCCGCGCTTTCCAGGCAGCAATCGCCCAGGTCGGAGGGCATGCCGCGGCGCAGGCTGTCCAGCCAGAAATGGTGGAACGGCGTAGCCCAGGTACCCTGCCCGATCGTGCCGAACGGATGGATGAAACGATCCCCGGGACGACGCCAGTTCTCGAACGAGATCGACAGCTTGAACGTGCCGGCGACGGCCTGCAGGAACTCCTGCTCATCGATCTGCAGAAAACGGTGGAACGTGCGGATGGGGGGCACGGTCGATTCGCCGACACCCACCGTACCGATCTGCTCGGACTCCACCAGGGTGATGTCCAGCTGGTCGCGGAACTGGTGCGCCAGCGCACAGCCGGCCAGCCAGCCTGCGGTGCCGCCCCCGGCGATGACGACCTTGCGGATACGCCCTTCGGTTGTGTTCGCCACGTTCAATGCGGTGCTCCCATCAGCGGTTGAGTCGAGCCAGCAGCTGGGCGCGCATGCGCCGCGCCTGCGTCTCGTCGAACGGTGCCAGATCGCCCCGGGCAGCGTTGGGCAGGTGTTCTCCTGCACGCTCTCCCGGACCGAACACGTAGTACTCGAAGATCTCTGCCCACGCCTGCTTCTCGCGTGCCGGCAGATCGCGCACGGCCCACATCGCGTGATGGAGTGCCGGCAGCGGCGAGGAAAGGAACGCCGGCGAGCTGCGCCACCAGTAGTTCACCAGGACGTTGAACGGCTCGAGGCTGCGCACGTGGTGCCACCACATGCTGGGAATGAAGATCGCATCGCCCGGTTCCAGCTCGGCGCTCTGCGCGCTTGCCAGTGCATCACGGAACCGCGGATGGCGCGCGAAGTCCGGGCGGTCGAAATCCACCACGCTTACCACCTGCCCGCCCGGGGTGGGTTCCAGCGGTCCCGGATACAGGTTGTCGATCTGCTCCGGCGGAAAGAGCGTGAACCGGCGCCGGCCCACGGCGCAGCACGCCAGGTTGTCCGGGGTGTCGAAATGGCAGGAGGCCGTTACGCGGTTGCCGATCCAGATGCTTGCGGACGCCTCGATGCCCTGCGCGGCCAGACCGGCGTCGTTGGCGTGCGCGAAGCCGGGCAGCGCCCGATCGATCAGCAGCGACGCGACATAATAGGTGGGTGGGCGCGGGGCCTCGAGATGGTCGGCAATGCCGTCCAGCACCTGCGTCAGCAGCCCACGCCGGACCTCCACGTTCAACTGCGTGAAGTCCTCGTTGTAGAACGGGCGCCCCTCGATCTCGGGGGCGCCGAAGGAATACGGCACAGGCACGCCCGCATCGAAACCGCGCAGGTACCCCAGCGCCGCCTGCGTGGAACGCAACCCGGCCTGTACCAGCCCCCAGTCGCGTGCGATGCCGCGCAGCACCACCGGTTCACCGGCGGCTACCAGCGCCTCCAGCGGCAACGCGGCGGGGTCCAGGCCTTCCAGTGTCCGCATGGCAACGCCGTCCAGCACCGGTCAGTTCCTGCCCGCCGCAGTGGCGGCATCCTGCAGGCGCAGGCGTCGCTGCTTCTCGGCGATCAGGCGTCGCATGTTGTGCAGCGAGGCCAGCATCAGGTATGCACCTTCCAGGTAGCCGGCGCGGTTGAGTTCGGCCAGCGCAGCGCCGTCCAGCTGGGCCAGCCGGTCGCGGTCAATGGCATGCAGGCCGTTGACGCCCACCCGGTTCTGGAGATCGATCTGTACGTCGAGCGCGACCGGTTGAATCAAGCCCTTCGCGTCAAGAATCGCAAACATCTCCGCGCCAAAGGCATGGCCATCGTGGATGCCGCGCAGCACGTTTGCGATATGGTCCAGGTAGGCGCTGTTGCCGCCCTGCGGCAGGAACACCGGCTCACCCTGCGCCGTATTCACGCGCGGGTGGTCCAGGTCCACGTGCAGCACCGGCTCCACGGTAAGTTCTCCGTCGATGCGGCTTTCCTGGAAGCCGATCAGGAACGGCCCCTTTGCGGCCGCCCCGGGAAGATAGGAGGCATTCCAGCGCCCGTCCTGCAGGTACAGGTTCTCGTGCTGCTCGAAGCCCAGCAGCGCGACGGACTGCCACTCGCCGGTGGCGGTGTCCTTGCGCAGGAAGATCGGGTATTCGCGCTGTAGCTCGGCGTACTCGCTCGGGTAGGCCGGCACCATGCCTACCGCGTCGCCAAATTCGGGCCCGAACCCGGTCGCTACACGCAGCTCCCGGTGGGCGATGTTGTTGAGCATTTCGTAACGCGGCATGTGTAGTCCAATCCCTGCAGGAGCCTGCACGGGTGCCGCTGCCGAGACAGCGGCACCCGTGGCCTGTTCAGAACCTGTAACGAACGCCAAGCATGTAACGCGGATCCTGGTCAGCCAGTTTCACCATCATCTGCGAGGTGCGCGAACGCCAACGCACGTCCTCACCGGTGAGATTGATCGCTTCCAGGCTGAACGACCAGTTGTCATCGAGCGTGTACCCCACGCTGAGATCCCACTGGTCATACTCTTCCACATAGTACGGGTTTCGGCTGGCACCCTGGTTGGCCAGGATCAGGTACTGGTCGCGCCAGTTCCAGGCCAGTCGCACCGACCAGCCATACTTTTCGTACATCAGCATGGCGTTGGCGGTATCGCTCAGGCCGGTGAGCGAGAACTGGTCGACGTTCGGATCACCCGCGTCGTTGAAGCCCACGTCGCCGTTGACGATGGTGTAGTTGGCCAGCACGCCGAACCCGGTGTCACCGAAGAAGTACTGCCCGCCCAGCTCCCAGCCATGCAGCTTGGACTCGTTCTGGTTGATCGGGCGGTTGACGTTGAACTGGTACAGCGGATCGTCCGCCTCCCCGTACAGGTCGTAAGCCGCTTCGGTGGCCAGGACCTGTGCGTCGGTGCCGTTGTAGGCGCCCAGGCCAGCGGGGTTGTTGCGCAGCAACGCCAACGCGGTGAACAGCGAGGTGTCATTGGCCGAGCAAGCCGCCGCGTTGGCCACGCCCACTTGGGCGATACAGGCCCCACTGGTCAGGAAACCCAACGCCGCCTGTGCGTCCGGTCCGGAACTGGGGTCGCGCAGGCCGTACAGGTTCTCCTGCACGATGGTGTTGCCGACGAAGTTGGCGACCTGCTTGTTCCAGTAGGTCACCGACACGTAGCTGGCGTCGGCGAAATACCATTCCAGCGCCAGGTCCAGGTTGTCCGATTCCAGTGGCTTCAGCGCCGGGTTCTGCGCCGTGCCGCTGGCCCGCGAGGACGGATCGATCAGCACCGAGCCGAACGGCTGCTGCGCGGTCGGGCCGGCATACAGGTTGCCGATCGGCGCACGTGCGATGCTCTTGCCGAACGAGATGCGGCCCTTCAGGTCGTCCAACAGGTCGATGCTGAAGTCCAGGTTGGGCAGGATGTAGCTGTAGCTGGTCTTCTCGGTGAAGGGCTGCTGTTCATCGGACAACAGCACGCGGAAATCGTTGTTCGATTGCCACTGGATGGATTCCGGAATGGCGATGATCGAGGTCGACACCACGTCGGTAGTCTCGTAGCGGACGCCCAGGCGCGTATTGGTGCGATGGCCACCCAGATCGCCGTCCAGCTCGACCTGGATGTAGGCCGAATTGGTCTTCTCTTCCACCCGGTTGTCGGCGGCATTCTGCGGGCTGACGCCGAGGTTGGCGCCATAGTGCTGCCCTGCCCACTGCGCCAGCCGGCCCGCGTCGCCGCGCCAGGCGGTGAAGCTGTTGACGTTGAAGTCGTCGAACATGCCGACGATGTTCACCGGCTGCAGCAGGTCCATCAAGCCGTTGGCAACATCGCCGTTTACATTGGCCACGCCCCAGTCGCCCAGGGTGTTGTAGTTCTCCGCGGCCTGGATGCGGTGGGTGGTCTGCTTGCTGGAGTCCACGCCGAACTGGAAGCGCCCCTGGTCGAAGGCCCACTCACCGTCCACACGCCCCTGCTTGATCTCGGTGATCTGGGTCTGCGAGTTGATGCGCAGCACCTGCGAGCCGATCTCGCCCGGCACGAAGCCCGGGTTGACCACGCCGTTGGTCTTGGCGAGGGCATCGGCCGTGCTCGGGTACCAGACCTGGGTGCCCACGGGCAGGCCGTTGTTGAAGTTCATCTCCTGCACCCACGACCCACCGCAATGCGGCCCGGTGGTGCAGTTGTTGGTGCCGGCGATGCTGCTGAAGATGGAGCCGCCGCCGGTGAGGGGATCGTTCGGCCGGCTCTCGTTCTTCGAGTCGTGGCCGTCGAAGCTCAGCTTGAAGCGGTCGGTGATGTTCCAGGTGGCATTGAAGCCGAGCGAACCCAGCTTGTACTTCTGCATGCTGCGCTGCTGTTCGAGCCCGAAGTCCTTGGTGCCGGCGATCTCGCGGATGTAGATCGGCGTGGCCACCGCACCGCTGGTATCGAACGTCACATCAGTGTAGTTGCTGTTCTGCAGCCACATGCCCTGCTCGCCGCGATTCTCTTCGATCTCGTTGGTCGAGTAGGTGTAGTCCAGGGTCAGCGTCACCGCATCGGTCGGTGCGAACTGCAGCACCGCCTGGCCATTGATGCGCTCGCGTTCGAAGTCGGCGAATGCATAGCGCAGGTCGTTCGGGCGCCCGTACAACGCGCCGATCGCCGGTGCGTTGGTCACCGTCGGGTTGCCGGGCATGGTGCCGGTCCACGGCTGGATGTTCCAGTAGTTGTTGGTGGCCTGGACCGAGCCACCCTTGCGCTTCTGGTAGCTCGCGCTTACGCCAACGCCCCAGGTCTTGTCCGGGTTGGTGTAGCTGAAGATGCCGGAAAGTTCAGGGGTCAGGTCGCTGTCGAAGGGCTGGCTCTGGTCGGAGACGATCTTGGCCCCGGCGCTGGCAACAGTGCCCTCATGGTCGAACGGACGCCCGGTGAGGATGTTGATGGTGGCGCCGATACCACCGCTGGGCACGTTGGCCTGGCTGGTCTTGAAGACCTCGATGCCATTGACCGCTTCGGCCGCCAGCTGGGCGAAGTTGAACGCGCGGGTGCCGCCGTCGACACCGCCGATCGCCACCTGCCCTGCCGCACCGAACGCATCGGCACCCGGCATCTGGCGCCCATTGAGCGTCACCATGTTGAACTGCGGGCCAAAGCCGCGTGCGGTTACCTGCGCACCTTCGCCGTCGCGGCGTTCGATGGAGATACCGGTGATGCGCTGCAGGGACTCGGCCAGGTTGGTATCGGGGAACTTGCCGATGTCCTCCGCACTGATGGCATCCACCACGCCGGCCGAGTCGCGCTTGATGTCCATCGCCTGGCTGAGGCTGTTGCGGATGCCGGTGACCTGCACGGTGTCCAGCTGTGTCGGGCTGGACTGGGCCTGCTGCTGGGTGACGGGCGCCGGCGTAGGTGCGTCTTGCGCAAATGCGGGATTGATGACCAGGACACCGCCGACAAACGTAAACATGGCCCTGGACTTGAACTTCGCCAGCGTGCGGCTCATGAACGAGCCCTCAGGTCTGGGGTACGACGAAAAGTAAACGCGCTCATGACTCTCCCCTCTGACATACGATCGAATGGATGTACCGCCCCTCCTGGGGGCACGTACGGGCGATGCCCGTCTTCCACACCGAACATCGCAATGCGCTTTGCGCGCACTGCGACTCAAACTCGCTTTCAGGCTTGCCAGAACAGCCGCGTGGTAAAGGGGGGGCGTATCCGCAGGGCCTTACTCCGACCAAGTGGTAGCGCTACCATCACGTCACGGCGCAGACTAATCATCTGGGGTCGGGCTTGTCATCATGCAGCGCAGCAAAGGAACCCGACCTTGAAGAACAGCCCTAAAGCGGTTCGTCGCAAAGCGAGCGCCATCACCATCGATGATGTGGCCGCGCATGCAGGCGTCTCCGCCATGACGGTGTCGCGTGTCATCAACGGCCATGCCGGAGTACGCGATGACAACCGCGAGCGGGTCATGCGCAGCGTGCTTGAACTGGATTACCGGCCCAACCTGGCCGCCAGCGCCCTGGCCGCAGCCCAGCACACCTGCATCGCGTTGATCTACACCAACCCCAGCTCCAGCTACCTGCGTGAACTACTGGTCGGCGCATTGCGCGGCTCCACGCGCGCGGCGGCGCAGCTGGTGATCGCCACCTGGGATGAACTGGGTGACGAGGCGCGTCGCGATGCGGCACGGCAGCTCGCCGCAAGCGTGGCCGGCGTGATCCTTCCGCCGCCGCTGTGCGAATCGAAGGCCATCGTCGACGAATTCGTGAATGCGGGTATCCCCGTCGTTTCCATCGCGTCCAGCCATTTCAATGACCGGATCGCCTGCGTACGCATCGATGACCGCCAGGCCAGCCACGACATGGTGTCGCACCTGATCGCCCACGGTCACACCCGCATCGGCTACATCACGGGCGACCCGAACCAGACCGCCAGTGGGCACCGCTGGCAGGGCTACCGGGATGCGCTGGCCAACGCCGGCATCGGCTACGACGACGCGCTGGTCCAGCCTGGCTACTTCACCTACCGCTCCGGACTCGAGGCGGCCGAACGGCTGTTGACCCTGCAACCGCCGCCCAGCGCGATCTTCGCCAGCAACGATGACATGGCGTCCGCCGTGGTGTCAGTCGCGCATCGTCGCGGGCTGGAGGTGCCGGGGGATCTTTCGGTGGTGGGGTTCGACGACACCTCGGCATCGACGATGGTGTGGCCGGAACTGACCACGATCCATCAACCGGTGGCGGAAATGGCGGACACCGCCATCGACATCCTGTTGCGGGAGGTCCGGCGCACCGCTTCGTCGGGGCGCGGCACCGTGAACCACGTGCTGCCGCACCAGCTGATCATGCGGGCGTCCGTGTCGCGCCCGTTGCTGGCGCCCTGACCCGCCGCCAACACGTGCGGCAGGCTTGGCCGGTATCGCCAGCGGTATTCGTTGTGTGTGTCGCGGTTACGACTATCTGACCGCCCCTGCCGGGAAATCAATCAACTCCAGCTTTCCGCCGGCCAGGGATCCGGCGCTGGCCGAGACAACCTCGTGCGGGAAGCCAAGTGGGATAGCGCTCGCGGCGTCCAGCCGGTGGATCTGCTCCGGCGTCAGTGCCACCGCGACGGCCCCCAGGTTGTCCTCCAGCTGTTGCAGCGTGCGTGGGCCGATGATGGCCAGCGTCCCCTTGGCCAGCACCCAGGCAATCGCTATCTGGCCGGGAGGTCGACCGGTTTCTTCCGCAATGGCAAGGACTTCATCGACGACCGCGGATTTGCGTTCGCTGCTCTCGCTGTGAATCACAGCGCCGAGACCTTCGGCGCGGCCGGTCTCGCCCTTTCGATACTTCCCGGTCAACAGCCCGCCGCCCAACGGTGACCAGCCCACCACCCCGAGCTTGAACGCAGAGGCCATGGGCAACAGCTCGCGCTCCGCCGTGCGCTCCACCAGGCTGTATTCCAACTGCACGGCGGATACCGGCGCCCAGCCCCTCAACTCCGCCATCGTCGCGGCGGTCGCGATGCGCCACGCCGGAAAGTCTGACAGCCCCGAATACAGGATCTTTCCCGATCGAACCAGGTCGTCCAGGCCGCGCGCAATCTCGTCGACTGGCGTAACCCCATCGGGCATGTGAACCCACAGCAGATCGATACGGTCCGTTCCGAGCCGCTTGAGGCTTGCCTCGACGCACTGGAGCATGGCCTTTCGGCTGTTGCCCGTGCGTTGCAGGCCGCTGGTTGGACTGGCGCCGAGGGAGAATTTGGTCGTGAGGATCACCTCGTCGCGATCATGCGAAATGAATTCGCTGAGCATTTCTTCCGACTGACCGAACTGGTACTGGTCCGCGGTGTCGATGAAGTTGCCGCCCGCCTCCCGATATGCGGCATAGATATTCCGAGCCTCGTCGCGATCCGACGCATACCCCCAGCCCTTGCCGAAGTTGCCCGTGCCAAGCGCAAGCGAGGACACGCGAAGACCGGTCTGCCCAAAGATTCGATAGCGCATAAGGCACCTCATCCAGTTCCTGGAACAGGAAACACATCGAATGATGTCTTCAGGCACACCGCGCCGCCTGCGGAATCAAGGGGCACATTCCCTCCCCCGTTCAGGGGATGAGCCGCCTCGCCTTGTCCAGCTCGGTCCATCTGCCGGCAACAACGGTCGCTACCGCGTGCCGAGCACGTTGAAGCGCTGCGCCGGACCCCTGTACGGCCCTTAGTGTCGGGCAGGACCCGCGCGACCGTCTTCGCCGCCGCCGCCCTGTGACGCCGCACGACTCTGCGCGAAGTCCGGGAAGGTCTCCGCGAGCGACTGGTTGTCCGGCAGGATGTAGAACACGCCGCCCTTTTCGAAGGTCGGCTGGACGATCCGCGCGTAGAAATCCGGATTGACGTTGATGCAGCCATGCGTCACCCGGTTGTCGTCCGGCGACGGCGTCGCGAGGCGTTCGGCACGCTTTTCCGCGGGAACGCCCGTCGCGGTGGGATGTATGGAAATCGCCGTGTCATAGTCCACCCACAGCACGCGCCCGGCGTCGAGTGACGGGCCATAGCCGCCTATGAAGCGGCCAGCAGGGGTAGTACGATCCCGTCCGGGAATTTCCTTGAGCGCCAGACCCGCCACGCCCGGTGCCGAATGATCGCCGACAGCGGAGCCGAAGAGGCCCGGGGCGGCGCCCAGCAGCTTGCCTTTGCCGTCAAACACGAAGATCTGGGCCGCGGCCTTGTCCATTACTGCGAATGGATAGCCTTCGGTGTCCCTGCTTGCCTTTACCCAGCCCGCAAGTTGAATGACCGTCTCGGACACGGCCTGGTCCGGAGGCAGCTGATCGTTGGATACCGCCGGTTCCTCGGTGGGCGCCTGCGCACGCGCCACGCCGGGCGCAGCGAACGCCAGTGCCAGCACCAGTGCGCCACACGTGGCCCGAATAGCGGGATGCATGTAGGTGTTGATGGGGGAATTCCTTGAAGCGACTACGGGGAAATGCAAAGAAGCCGGTGGCCAATCAAGGCCACCGGGTCCCGGGTTTCAAACGTTCCTTACCGCATACGCAGCGTGCGATCAGCCGCGCGGCTGACGCTTTGCGGGGACCGATTCAAGACGCTGAACACGGCTTTCAATCTGATCCAGGCGCTGGTTGGCCTGCTGTGCGGACTGATTGGCCGATTCGGCACTCTGCGCTGCGCCCTGCACCTTCGTATCAAGCGAATCAAGGCGTGAGTTGATGGTCGCAAACTCGTCCTTGTACGTGGCGCAACCGCCAAGGCCCAAGGTGGCGACGAGCGCCACGCCCAGCGTACGCATCAACACCACATTCTTCTTGGTCATCATCATTCGAGTACTCCTTCTTGGGTTCATGTAAATTGCGCCCCCCATGCAGAGAGATGATGACGCTGCAATGCGTACATGGACTGTGAAGGGATGGCGGTTTGTATGAGCCGCGTTCAGGTGCCCTTCCCCACCTGTTTGCGAGAGCGGAACGCCGCCACTTTCATCCGGTTCCCGCATAGCGCCATGCTGCACCAGCGCCGCTTTCGCGACTTGGTCGTGTCATGGAACAGCAGGGTGCAGTCATGCGCTTCACACTCGCGTACATGTTGCAGGTCGCCACCAGCGAGGAGCCGGCTCAGCGCCACCGCGATGGGCTCCAGCAGGCTCTCTGCGCTGTCATCGCGGCGGCGTTCGACCACGCAAGGGCCTGCACCGTCAGTGGTCGACTGCAGTTGAACGATCGGTCGGCCGGCCTCCAGTACCTTGTTCACCACCGTTGCCTGGAAGGGGCGCCCTGCCCGTGCAGCCGCCAGCAGTTCGCGTGCTTCGTCGCGCAGGGCAACGGCCAGCGCCGCCACGCCGTTCGGGACGGCGACCGCGCCCGCCTCGAGGACGCCCGCCGTAGCCAGCCAGTCGATCACCGCCGGGTCGTCCTCAAGCACGTCCACCGGGGCCGTGCCGGGGCCGTAGGCCGAGTTGATGAAGTCGAGCGCCAGATCATTGGCCACGAACAGCGCGGCGGAGGGAGCTGAGTCGATCATTCGTAACCCCTGTAAGTGTTGTTGACAGGTTACCATTGCCGTGCGTAACCTTCAAATCAAATCCAATGCGGTTACAAAAGACACTCATGACCCCTTCGAATACGCTCACCCGACTCGGCGCAACGGCTGCCCTGCTCACCGCCACCGCCACCGCCACCGCGCACGGCCAGGTCCAATACCGCTACGAACAGGTAGGCGAGGTCAAGGTGTTTTACCGGGAGGCCGGCCCCCGTTCGGGCCCGACCGTGCTCCTGCTGCATGGGTTCGCGGCGTCGTCGTACATGTACCGGGACGTCATCGAGGCGCTGTCGGACAAGTACCACGTCATCGCCCCGGACCTGCCCTCCTTCGGTTACACCGAGGCCCCTGCCCGTGGCGCGTATGACTACACCTTCGACACCCTGGCCGCGACCCTGCAGCGCTTCGCCGAGCAGCTGAAGCTGGAGCGCTACGCGCTGGTGGTGCACGACTACGGCGCCCCGGTGGGATGGCGTCTCGCCAGCGCGCATCCGGAGCGGATCACCGCCCTGATCTCGCAGAATGGCAACGCTTACGAGGACGGCCTGGCGAAGGGGTGGGATCCGATCCGCGCCTACTGGAACGATCCCAGTGCGCAGAACCGCGCTGCCCTGGCTGAGTTCCCCACGGCCGCTGCGATCAAGTGGCAGTATCTGGAAGGCGTGCGCGACCCCAGCCTGGTGGCGCCGGATGGCTACACCCTTGAGGGCCTGCATGTATCCAGGCCCGGCAACGCGGATATCCAGCTGGACCTGCTGCTGGACTACGCCTCCAATGTACGGCTATACCCCAAGTTCCAGGCCTACTTCCGGACGCATCAACCGCCGCTGCTTGCCGTGTGGGGGCGGAATGATCCGTACTTCCTGCCCGCGGGTGCAGAGGCGTGGAAGCGCGACATTCCCGATGCCGAAATCCACTTTTTCGATACCGGGCACTTCGCGCTGGAGACGCATGCGGACGAGATCATTCCGGTGATCCGGGAGTTTCTGGATCGGAAGGTTGGCGCGCACGGAAGCGGTGGGCAGTCAGGGCGCTGATAACGTCGGCGCGGGATTGGCCGCGCCTTATGGAGGGGCGTTGCGTTTCGGGGGGGGGCGTGACGCATTGTGCGTTGGGTGCGCGAATGGGTGTTTGGGGTCTTCGCGAAGGGCAGCGGACTAACAGTCCGCTCTACCCAGTCGCTTGTATCGGCCCAGTCGCGTGTATCGGCCCCGTCGCTTGTATCGGCCCGGTCGCTTGTTCGGCCCTGTGGCTTGTGTCGGCGCACGGGTTTGCCGGTTGCCCGCCTGGCTACGCGCGGACGAGCGTCATCCAGCGGTAGCCGATGTAGACGGCACCTGCGGCCGCCGGCAGCAGGCTGATCAGCAGCGGCAGCTTGAGTACGAACAACAGGATGGCGGTGGCCGCCAGCATCAGGATCGACAGCCCGATCACCCAGGCATCGAATAGTGCGACATCCGTGGCGTCCCTTGCCCAGGCATTCTGCGGCCGGTCCTTCGCGGCGCGTTGCCGGCGCAGTACCCACACATCGGTCACGAATGTAGCAATGCCTTCCAGCAGGTCACCGATGAAGCCCGACATGGTCAATCCTTGAGTCGCTTGGCTGAATGCGCCGATCTTCAGGGGGAAGCGAGAGCGCGTCAAGTATTCACGCAGTACCGTAACGGCCTGTAGGGAACCCGAGCCGACAGGGGCGGCACCGCCCGCCGTCGCAGTGCCCCCGCTCGCTCGTCGTTCGCGGTGGCGGTGCCTAACTCCTCCGCATCAGGATCATCTTCTCCTGCGACATGTCCCGCATGGTGTAGGGAATGCCCCCGGTGCCGTAGCCCGACTCCCGGCGGCCCGCGAAGGGCATCCAGTCGGTGCGGAACGCGGTTGGGTCGTTGATCATGACGGCCGAGGCGTCCAGTCGGTTGGCGGCCCTCATGGCAACGTCGATATCCTGGGCAAAGATACTGGCCTGGAAGGCCGTGGGCAGCGCGTTTGCGGTGGCAATCGCCTGGTCGAGGTCGGTGTAGCGATACACCGCGACCACCGGGCCGAACACCTCCTGCGTGGTCACCTTTGCATCGCTGGCAGGATTGAGCAGCACTGTCGGCTGCAGGGTCGTCTCGGAGAGGCGCTTTCCGCCTGTCGCGAGCTGGGCGCCGCCCTTCACCGCCTCGTCGATCCATTCGGCGACCCGGTCGGCCTCACGCGGCTGGATCAGCGGGCCTACTTCGGTATCTTTCAGGGTGGGGTCACCGGTACGCAGTTTTTCGACGCGGGCGATGAGCGACTGGGTGAAATCGTCGGCGATGTCGGTGTGCACGAAGATCCGTTGGGTGGATACGCAGACCTGGCCGGCATGGTAGTAACCGCCTTTGACGATCGGTTCGATGATCTTGCCGAGGTCCGCGCTGCGATCGACGATGGCCGGCGCAACCCCGCCGTGCTCCAGCGCCGAACGTGCGCCGTGCGCAAGCTTGGCATGCAGCGACCACCCTACCCTCGCCGAGCCGATGAAGCTCAGGAAGCCCACGCGCCTGTCGGTGGCCAGCGCTTCGGCCAGGTCGTTGCCTTCGGGGAGGAAGCTCTGGCACCACGGCTCCGGCAGGCCGGCCTCATGGACCATGGCCACGAACTCCAGGCAGGAGAGCGGCGTTGCGGACGCGGGCTTGATGATGACCGGGCAGCCGACCGCGATGGCCGGGGCCACCTGATGGACGATGAGATTCAGCGGGTGGTTGAACGCCGAGATCGCCGCCACGATGCCGATGGGCTCGCGGGTGGTGAATGCCCAGCGTCCTTCCGACGCCGCCGACAGACCCATCGGGATTTCGCGGCCTGCGAAGTTCCGCAGTTCATCGGCGGCATTGTGCACGCCATCGATGGCGCGGGTGGTCTCGACGATGGCATCCGGCAGCGGCTTGCCACCCTCGCGTGCGATCTGCAGGGCCAGGTGGTCGCGCTTGGTGTCCATCAGGGCGGCCAGCCTGCGCAGGATGGTGATGCGCTGGTGCGGCTTGAGCCAGCCATCGCGATCCTTGAATACGCCTTCGGCGGCGCGGAGTTTGCGTTCCAGCGCGGCGGCATCGTCGAACCCGAGCTCTGCAATGGGTGCGCGGTCGAAGGCCTGTACGACAGTCAACATCTTTTGCTCCTTGTTTTGAGCGCTGGAGGCGGGGTTTCTGGCGTGGGTGATCGCTCGGAGCCCGGTTCGCGTGGAGCCGGCCAGCGGCCGGCACTACTGTCGGGTCGCTACGCACAGCCTACGTCGGGGGTGCGGTTGCGCAGTTCGTCGACCAGCACGCGGGTGTTCTCGGAATAGTCGATCGGCACATCCAGCAGGTGTACGCCGCCACCAGCAAAGGCCGCTTCGATCTTGGGCACCAGCTCCTCCACTGCAGACACCCGGCTGCCCTTCGCACCATACGCTTCGGCATAGCGCACGAAATCGGGATTGCCGAAGCGCATGCCGAAATCCGCGAAACCGTCCACCGCCTGCTTCCAGCGGATCATGCCGTAGGCACTGTCATTGAGAACGATGACCACCAGGTTCAGGCCCAGCCGCACGGCGGTCTCCATCTCCTGCGAGTTCATCATGAAACCGCCGTCGCCGCAGACCGCCAGCACGCGCCGCTGTGGATACAGCATGGCCGCCATCATGGCCGACGGCAGGCCCGCCCCCATCGTGGCAAGCGCGTTGTCGAGCAGCAGCGTATTGGCTACATGCGTGCGGTAGTTGCGGGCGAACCATATCTTGTACATGCCGTTGTCGAGGCAGACGACGCCGTCGTCCGGCATGGCCGCGCGCACGTCATGCACCAGCCGTTGTGGCGTGACCGGGAAGCGGTCCTCCTCGGCGCGGTCGTTGAGGCGCGACAGGATCTTCTGACGCAGCTCGATCATGCCCTCGTCTTCAGACAGGCGGCCTTCCAGGCGCTCGGCCAGGGCACTGACGGTCGCACCGATGTCGCCGATCACTTCGATATCGGGGTGGTAGACCTGTTCGACCGTGGCGGACTGGAAGCCGACATGGATGACCTTGGGTCCGCCACTGCTCTTCATCAGGAACGGAGGCTTCTCGATCGTGTCATGGCCGATGGCGATGATCAGGTCGGCGCGTGCGACGGCTTCGTGCACATAGTCGCCCTCCGAGAGCGCAGCCGTTCCCATGTACAGGTTGGAGCCGCCGGTGACGGCACCCTTGCCCATCTGCGTGTTGAAGAACGGCAGGCGCGTGCGGGACACGAACGCGGAGAGGGCCTCGGTCAGCGACGGCCGGCTGCACGCCGCACCAATCATCACCAGCGGCCGCTTGGCGGCGAGGATCGCGGCTTCCGCCCGTTCGAGCGCGGCCGCCGGGGCGACGGGGCGCTCCAACGCGTGGACCGGAATCACCGGTACCGCGTCCACGTCCTCCCCGGCCACATCCTCGGGAAGTTCCAGATGCACCGGACCCGGGCGCTCTTCCATGGCAACACGGAATGCGTCACGCACCACGGCGGGTATCGCTGCGGGGCTGATGATCTGCCGTGTCATCTTGGTTAGTGGCTTCATCGACGCCACGATGTCCACGATCTGGAAACGCGCCTGCTTGGCGCTCATCACCGCTTTCTGGCCCGTGATGAGAATCATCGGCCATGCACCGAGATGCGCGTATGCCGCGCCGGTGGAGAAATTCAGTGCGCCCGGGCCCAGCGTGGCCAGGCAGACGCCGGGCCTGCCGGTGAGCCGCCCGTGGGTGGCGGCCATGAACGCCGCGGCCTGCTCGTGGCGGGTCAGGACCAGTTCGATACGCGAGTTCCGGAGCGATTCCAGGAAATCGAGGTTTTCCTCGCCCGGCACGCCAAAGATGCGGTCCACGCCTTCGTTTTCCAGCGCGCTGACCAGTAGATCCGAGCCCTTGGGCATAGCGTTTATCCTTGGGGAGGTCGTCTGGTCGACTATACCCCCACCGGATGTCACGCATGCTCACACACGAGGTCCCGGCCGCCTGGGTGCGCAGGCGGCACAGGGATGCCACTCACCGTGCAGCGGGGCGTCGACGCTTACGGGGTGTCGCGACGGATGCTGACGGCTACCGCCTCTGTGTAGGTGATGTTGAGCAGGTCACCCCGCTTCACCTTCGGCAGCTTGGCGCGCAGGTCTTCGCGGACGACGGCCACGATCTGCGTGTTGCCGCGCGGCCCTCTGAGCGCGATGGTGTTTCGCTCCGGATTCACCGCCGCCACTTCGGTGACGATGCTGATGGTGTTCGACTGCGAACCACCCGGCTTGGTGCCCGGAATCTGCACGGTGCTCTGCTGCGTCTTGGTCACGCCCACCGGTGCACTGCCGGCCGGCTTGAGCTCGAGGGCGACGGCGCCCGTGTAGTTGAGCGTCACGGTGTCGCCCACCTTGAGCTGGCTGAAGTTGCGCACCTCAGGGCCGGCAATGACGTCCAGCACCCCGCCGTCCTTGCCGGTGATCGAGACGGCGCGGGTTTTCGCGTCCAGCGCGGTGATCTTGCCCTGCAGGGAGAGTTGCGTGGACGCCGCGGTGACGGGGCCAGGCGTGGCGCGGGGTGCGGGCGCCGGCTGGGCTGCGGGTGCGACCTGCACCGCGCCAAGGATGAGTGCGAGAGAGGAAGATAGGGCAAGGATGCGCATGGGAACCTCCAGGAGGACAGGGAGCAACACGTACACCCTGCCGGAGGGTTTGCCCGAACGGCAGATGTCCCCCTATTCCATCAGGTGCCCCACCCCGGCGCGCCCGTACTACTACTTATGGTTGTGCAGAAAACATACTGACCACGGCGGACACCAGGGCATCAGCGGCCCTGCTCCTTCCCCAGCAGGAACTTCAACCCGTGCGTCAGACCACGCGGGGCCACACTCAGGTGGTCCTCGTCGTTCAGGACGTCCAGCTGCAGCCGCAGCGAGGGGTAGTGGCGCGCGCGCAGGGCCGCGTCCATCTGCTTTGCATCCGCCACCATGTCGGCGTCGTTGCCGTAGGCGGGCGTTTCGTATTGTCCCACGTACATGTACACGGACGCCGGCAGGTCGCTGTGCCCTGCCGCGTAGTCCGTCTCGTACCGCGCCGTGACATTGCGGTCGTACCAGAACGACGGGCTTCCCACGATATAGCCGGAGAACATGCCCGGATCGGTGAACAGAATCCGTGTGCCGAGCAATGCGCCGTACGAGTGCCCCAGCAGCAGGCGCCGGGTTTCGTCGGTGCGGTAGTGCCCTGCCACGAAGGGCAGCACCTGCTGGC
Source organism: Stenotrophomonas sp. (assembly GCF_032099025.1). Lineage (GTDB taxonomy): Bacteria > Pseudomonadota > Gammaproteobacteria > Xanthomonadales > Xanthomonadaceae > Stenotrophomonas. The sequence continues at coordinate 293,210 of NZ_DAMCID010000001.1, read as the reverse complement.
GAAGGTAGCCAATGTAGGCGTCGGCACCCCCGTGCACGGCGTCGGCCGGTGCGCTGCGGGGTCCGTTGGGGGTGGGCGTGTAGTCGCGGCGGCGGCTGGGCATCCCTTCATCGCCCACCGCGTACGATAGCCCAACCAGGATGAACTCCTCCAGCTTCGGACCCTCGACATTCAACCGCCGGCCGATCTGTCGCGCGAGCGGGAACGCGTAGTCCGCATCGGTCACATAAAGAACCGGATAGGTGCGCTCTGGCGTGTCTGCGTAGGACGGTGGCAATGCGACGAAAACCTGGTACGTCCGTCCGGAAACCGGATCCGGCACGTCCCAGACCTCGCTGCCCACCACCTCGTACGGCATGCCATCGCCCCGCTGCCCGCCCAGCACAGAGGCCTTGGACTGTGCGGGCTGGGGCGCGGCCGGTGCCTCGTTTCCTTGTGGTGGCACCGAAGCCTCAGGTGTCCTGGCGCAACCCACAAGCAACAGCAGAACAACCACACGCATCATCCGATCTTTCAAACGTCCTTCTCCATGTTGTTCCCGAACATCTTACGTTGACATCACTCTATTCCCGATGTGAAAGCGTTTCCCGCATGAGAATGGACTGCATGCCCGCTACTCCAACCAGCCCCGCTCGCGGCATCGAGCGTCACGAAGTCGCGGTAGTGTGGACCGCCAGATGGTGGCACTCCCAGCTGGGCAGCTGCAATTGCCTCAGGCACCCCTCCCTCGCTGCCTCCCCTTGACCGGCTGCAGGCGTACCCTGTCGGATACTGGCGGCCACATCCACGCACCCTGCCGTGACGGGGACACAAGAGGGATCCTCAGATGCCAAACGACACCCCGTTCGACGCCATCATCATCGGTACCGGCCAAGCGGGCCCATCGCTCGCGGGCCGGCTCGACGCCGCCGGCATGCGCGTGGCGATCATCGAGCGGCATCTGGTCGGGGGCACGTGCGTGAATACCGGCTGCAAGCCAACCAAGACCCTGGTCGCCAGCGCCTACGCCGCGCAGATGGCCCGACGTGGGGCGGAGTACGGCTTCTCTGCCGGCCCGGTGAGCGTGGACATGACGGTGGTGGCGGCACGTGCACGCAAGGTCATTCTGGATTCGCGCACAGGCAATGAGGACTGGCTGGCGGGCATGCCCAACGTGACACTGATCCGCGGCCACGCCCGTTTCGATGGGCCCGGCGCGGTGTTGGTCAATGGCGAGCGGCTGGCGGCCCCCAGGATCTTCATCAATGTGGGCGGTCGCGCTGCGGTGCCGGACATGCCGGGCCTGCAGGAGGTGCCGTACCTGACCAACAGCAGCATGGTCGAGCTGGATACCCTGCCCCACCACCTGATCGTCGTGGGCGGAAGCTACATCGGCCTCGAATTCGCGCAGATGTACCGCCGCTTTGGCGCGCAGGTGACGATCCTCGAGCGCGCGGACCGGGTGATTGCCCGCGAGGATCCGGATATTTCCGATGCGGTGCGCGGCATCCTGGAGGACGAGGGGATCGACGTGCGTACCGGTGCCGACCAGATGTCGTTCAAGCAGACCGACGACGGCATCGGCGTGACCTTCCAGACCCGCGCGGGCGAATCGGTCGTGGCAGGGAGCCATCTGCTGATCGCGATCGGCCGCCGCCCCAATACCGACGATCTGGGCCTGGAATCGGCCGGCATCGCGCTCGACGCGCGCGGCTACATCACGGTGGACGACCGCCTGCAGGCTTCGGTTCCCGGCGTCTGGGCGCTGGGCGACTGCAACGGGCGCGGCGCCTTCACCCATACCGCTTACAACGACTTCGAGATCGTGGCGGCCAACCTGCTTGATGGCGAGGACCGGCGGGTCAGCAGCCGCGTGCCGGGGTACGCGCTCTATATCGACCCGCCGCTGGGCCGTGCGGGCATGTCGGAGCTCGAGGCGGCCAAGACGGGTCGCCCGCTCCTGTTTGCCAGGCGCGAGATGACCCGGGTGGGGCGCGCGGTCGAGAAAGGCGAGTCCAAGGGCTTCATGAAGGTGGTCGCCGACGCCGAAACGCGGCGGATCCTCGGCGCGGCGATCCTGGGCACTGGCGGCGATGAAGCCATCCACGGCATCCTCGACATGATGAGCGCGGATCGCCCGCTGGACGAACTGCGCTGGGCCGTGCCGATCCACCCCACGGTCTCGGAGCTGATTCCCACGCTGCTGGTGGACCTTGCACCCGCTGCCAGATAAGGAGGAGTTGATGCGCAACGCCCGACGCTGTTCGCTGTCCATAGGCCTGTGCATCGTCCTGATCATTGGGCCGGCGTGGAGCAGGACACCCGCTTCTGTGGAGCCGCGCAGCGAGACCGGGCAACTGCAGGGCGCGCCTTGGCGCATCGATTACCCGGCCCACTGGAATGGCGAGCTGGTGATGCTTGCGCACGGCTTCGAACCGGTCGGCACGCCCCGCCCGGATCCGTGGCCGGGCAACAAAGGGAGCGAGGCACTGGTCAAGGCGGGCTATGCGGTCGGCCAGAGCGGGTACCGCAGCCAGGGTTGGGCAGTCGCCGACGCCATCGAGGATACCGAGCGGCTACGCCAGCGCTTCGTTGCCCAACATCCGGATACCCGGCGCACCTGGATCCTCGGCTTCTCGATGGGAGGCGCGGTGGCCATCGCCACGCTTGAGCGCCTTCCCCAGCATTACACGGGGGGCATCTCGCTTTGCGGTGCCAATCTGCCGGGCGATGTCCTGGCGGCCGAGATGCTCACCTCGCTGGTGGCGTTTGAATACTTCTTCCCAGCTGCGAAAGGCGTGCCGGAAGCAGGACTGACCTCGCCCGCCGCGGCCCACCTTCCCCAGGCGCAGACGTATGACGCCATCGAGGCGGCCGTGCAGGCCAACCCGGCCGCGGCTGCCACGCTGGCCAAACGGCTGGAATTGCAACCGGACGAGCTGGCCGACACCATCAGCCTGCACACGCTGGTGTTCCAGCAACTGGTGACGCGCAGCGGCGGCATGCCGGTGGGCAACACGCGCACGGTGTACGCAGGCTTCGGCGACGACAAGGCGTTCAATGCCAAGGTGCGGCGCATCACTGCGGATGCCGGTGCGCAGGCCTGGGTCGAGCGCGAGCTGGGTCTGACGGGTGTGCTGCGCAGACCGTTGCTGCTGCAGTACAACCATGACGACCCCTCAGTGACCCCACGTTTCGAGCCGATCTACCCGGCGCTGGCGGCACGGGCGGGCGCCACGCCCCCGCCGACGACGCTGCCCGCGACAGGAGAGGGGCATTGCGATTTCACGCCGGGACAAGTGGTTGAAGCGGTGTCGACCCAGAGCAGGTGGGCGAAGGAGCCGACGCGGTAGACGCGCCGCTCGGTCGCCATTGGCGCAGTGCCGGCCCCTTGAGGGACTGCTCACCGCATCCTGACGGGCAACGCAGCACGCGTGCGACCGACGTGCTGACAAAGCCCTCGCCTTCCTGCGCCTTGAAGATCACTTCGCAGCTCAGGCAACGCGCCACCATCGAGTACAGATGGACGATGCGGCCGGTACACGGATCCTGCAGGGCGCTCACATCCAGCAGTTCGAAGTGGCAACTGTCCGGCAGGGCGCGCCGGGGAAGCGGATGGGCAATCGAGGTCTGCAGGTTCACACGCGGGCGCCGTTGGTTGGATGGACCCAACTGTAGGGAGCGCGATGTGGAGCGGGTGTGCAGCCGGTATGCAGTGCAGGCGAAGGGGCCGCCAGCACGTTTTACATGAGCTCAGCATATTGATCGAGCACCGGGAGGCAATCCGCCAGTGAAGCCTTCACTCCGTACACCATGTCACGCTGGAACTCCGCGAACGCTGCAGCGTATGCCTCGTCCTCCGCAAGTAGACGCAAGGCGTTCCGTGATACGGCCCTTGGATCTTCCGAATAAGCGGACAGCCGCGCTCCCCGGGTCTTACGATCGCTTTCCATGATCGACTGGAGCACTGGCTGCACCAGCTTCAGATCAATGACGGGCGTGATCCGGTGCAGATCATAAATGTGCCGCAGCAACGAGGCGTCGCGCGAGCCTTCCGCTACTTGTTCTTCCGCAATTCTGCGCGTCAGCGCGACGAACTTGTCCGCGGCTGTCTCCGCAACATCCACACACAGGATTTCCGGCAGCTCCGCAGGCCGTTCCCTGGCCTGTGAAACGAACGTCGATACGGCGCAGGGTGCGGGGGCGCATTGCAGTGGCCAAGACGATATCTCGACCTTGACGATTGGCCGCAAGCTGGCGACCGATGCAGATGCGCGGGGGTATGGAAGATTGTAGACAAACGTTCTACCGCCATCGTGCACGGCAAGGTGGTCTCGATTGTCAGGATCGAAGGTGAATCCTGCGGAAAGCAGCGCTTCGGTGACCGCTTTGCGGAATCGCCTGCGTCCACCGTCGCTCAGCGGCGCAGTGGCTACGATGCGAAGGTCGATATCCTCCGACATCCGTTCGATGAGCCGGTACGCCCGACACAGCGACGTGCCGCCGCCGAACACCAGGCGCGCTCCTTCGGCATCAACGCGCTGCAGCGCAGCCAACGCCCGAACGACGTGGAAGTCCTTCTCAACCAACCCTGGGTGCGGAAGCCTCAGCGCGTCGGCTACATCCGCGCACAGCTGCGCTGACGGCCCCTCAGCGTTCAATGACCAACTCGCTCGCGCCGTAGCTCAACTTCCGGGAGAAGCGCCCCTTGACCTTCAGGACAGGATTGACCGGAATCTGAGTGCTTCGATTCTCCGCGAAGGCACGCTGCGCCTGTGTCGACTCCCATCGCACCCCCAGTCGCGCAAGCGCTTGCTGGGCCACCGAAAGGAATCCATCGGGATTGGCCAGCACGGCTTTCCCGGTCAAGCTCGAGGGACGGGCCTTCGCGTATACCCCTTTTCCAAGTCGAACCAGCTTGCGCTCCCCCACCAGACCACGCAGGGCGCGAATGATCTGATCCTCGCCACTGAGCGTGGCGAAATCCCGGGTAAGAAATACATCGCGCTTGCTCTTGGCGACGCGCAGCGCAATACGTTCCTGGAGTGTTGGTTTCTTGGTTGGCATTGGCGTATTCCTGCGAGGCCCCATGGTATGCAAAAACCCGACACCTGTCCATGCAAAAACCCGACACATGATGTCGGTAAACCCTTGTTTTACGGTAGGGCATTGCTATTTGTTCAGGTTTCGCCAAGCTCCGCAAGCGACTTCCTTCCCGCCGGCGTCAGGTCGATATCCGCGTCCTCGGCCTGCACCGCCAGGCCCTCGGTGACCGCCCAGGTGGCGTCGTCGGCCGATACCGGATCGGTCGCCTCAATGGCACGCAGAATGGCGATCTGGGACGTGGTAAGTCGCATGGTGGTCGCCGCGATGGGGGGGCGTTCGACTCTAGCAAGGTGGGCGTGAGCGCCCCCTGCACCAGGGCACTGGCAGCCCGCCACGGCCGCCCTTATCGTATGCGCCTTCCCCGCCCGGGTCCTGGCACAGATGCGTTCAGCCCTTCCCCACCCTGACGCCTGCGAGAACTGCAGCACCGCGCTGCAGGGCGACTTCTGCCACCAGTGCGGGCAGTCCGCGCACAGCCCGGTACGCAGCTTCGGGCATGCGGTGGAAGAGGTCTTCGAGTCGTTCTGGCACCTGGACGGGCGCATCTTCCGCACCCTGCGCCAGCTGCTGCTGCCCGGTCGCCTGGCCGCCGCCTACCTGGGGGGCCACCGTACCCGCTATATCCCGCCGATCCGGCTGTTCGTGATCCTGAGCGTGCTGACCTTCTTCGTGGCGCGGCTGGTGGTTCACGTCGATGCAGGGTCGTTCATCAGCCAGACTCCGACACCGCCCGAGGTGCCGGGTGCGTTCCGTGATGCGACCACCAACGAAGAGGTCGAACAGGTGCGCCGGGCCCTGCTGGCACCGCTGCAGCGATCACGCGACACCCTGCCGGAGGCCCTGCGCAAGCCGATCGATGTGGCAATCGCCAAGGTGGACAAGCAGGCAGCACGACGGCAGAAGGAGCTGCTGGGCCTTCCTCCCGGGACATCCGCGCCGTCCGCGGCGAAGCCCGCAGCCCCGCCACCCCGGGTGGTTCCCGGAAACGGCAAGGATCCGGTCGATATCGGCTTCCTGCCGGGCTTCGCCAACCGCTGGCTGACCGGGCAGGCGGACATCATCCGGCAGAACCTGCCGCGTATCAGCGAACGGCCGCAGCTGCTGGTCAACGCCTTCTTCGCCTCGGTGCCCTCGGCGCTGTTCGTGCTGGTGCCGTTGTTCGCGGGGCTGCTGAAGGTGTTCTACCTGGGCAGTGGCCGGCTTTATCTGGAGCACCTGGTGGTGGCGCTGTACAGCCATGCCTTCCTGTGCGTTGCGCTGCTGGGCATCCTGCTGCTGTCGATGCTGGGCGGGCAGCTGACCACGGTGCCTGCGGCCGGAACGCTGATCGGCATTGCCATTGCGTTGCTGCTGCTATGGATGCCGGTTTACCTGTTGCTGATGCAGCGCCGCGTGTATGGTCAGTCCTGGCTGGTCACCACCATCAAGTTCACCGTGCTGGGCTGGCTCTATTTCACCCTGGTCACCGCGGCCACCGTGGTGCTGGCCATCGCCAGCCTTGCGCGGATCTGATTGCCTTGGCGATGCGGTCGCTGCCGTCGAGGCAGCGGATCACCGCGCACGTCCTCGCGTCCGTTCGGCGCGCAGCCATGCCACCGCCGCGACTTGGCTGCGGTTGGCCACACCCAGGTCGCTGATTGCTTCATCCGGTGTCAGGGGGCCGCCATCGCCCTTCCCCAGCCGGTCGATGAAGCGGGCGCCGGTGAGTAGCAGCAGAGTGCCATCCTGCAAGGTATACGCGGCATTGGCGGTGGGCACGCCGTATGTCGGCGCGCCAAAACTGCGCGTGGCGGACCGACCGCGAAATGCGATGGCCACTGCCTCGCCAGAACTGGCCGTCCGCCCGGAGGTGAGCACCGCCACCGGCACCTGCGCCATGCTCGGCACGGCCGCCGCAGCGGGCGGCGGGTCATTTCGCCACGCGCGCCTGCTGCCATCGCGGCCCTCAAAGAAACCAAGGCTCTGGCCCCGCAGCAGCGGCTCCAGCCCGGCCAGCATCGGCCACATGTTGCCGCCGCCATTGCCGCGCAGGTCCACGACCCACGCACGCACGCCGCGCCGGCTGCCGGCCTGCAACGCCTCGACGAGAGACGTGGCGTAAGCGTTGCGCAGGTCAGGATCGGTGCCGATGAACCCCGGCACCTCCACATAGCCGATGCCTTCTTCCACCACCTCCCATCGGGCTGGCTTGAATGTCGCCTTCGCTACCTGCGGCAGGTCTGCGCGCCGGCTTGGGTCCATCATGAAGCTGTGGCGGTCCCCCAGCGCGTTGAGCACCTGCTTGACGGCCAGCCGCGCCTCTGCGGGCGTCGCCTGCGGCGCGGGCTGCCATTGCGCCCGGTAATCCGGCGGCAACCGGTCCGCATGCAGCGCATGGGCCGCAATGAGGCGCATGGCTTCCTCGTACAGCACTCCCCCGGAAACACTGCCGGTCGAAGGCGGTGCTGTCTCGCGCAGTTGCACCGTGTGGAGGCTGAAATCCGTCCCGGGTCGCCCGCCCACCATGAACTCCACCAGCCTGGCCCGCGCCGGCACCTGCAGATCGAGTCGCAGCCCTCCCAAATCCGCCGGTCCCTGCAGGTGTCGTCGCACGCGATCGAGCCGCTGCCATCCGTCATAGGCAGTCAGCGTCACCACCATGTCCCCGGAGGTGAGGGTGCCTTCCGCGAAGGTGAGGCTGTAATGGCCGGGCGTGCCGGGGACGCGCTGCAAGGCGTAGCCGAAGCGGCTGGGCCCATTGCCAGACGCACGTGCGCTGATCTGGGCGCCGTCTTCAGTAAGCGGGGAGCCTGAAAAAGAGCCGGTAAAGTCTTCACCGCTCTGCACGCCGCTGCGCCAGGGCTTGTCGATCGTCGCGTACAGTTGGCTGACGAGCACCAGCAGCAGTCCAAAGAGGCCTGCTGCCAACCAGAACGCAGCGCGTTTGACACGCGGGCGGCCGGTGCTTTTCTGCGGGTTGGCGTGGCTCACTGCATCTTCCTTGATCGACCGGCTCCGTTGCCGAGTCTACGACGGAAGGTGCACCGCCGGGACACCCTGCCCCGGCGGCACGCACTACATCAGAACTTGACCGACATGCGCGCCCAGTAGAAACGACCGAGCACGTCGTAGGTCGCCACATCGGTGTTGCCGTTGCCACCGTTGTTGGCGTAGTACAGCGGCGCCTGCTTGTTGGTCAGGTTGTCCACGCCCAGCTCGAAGCTGGTGTGCCACGGGGCCACGGTGTAGCCGACCTGCACGTTGTGATACACGAACGAGCCGATCCGGCGCACCACGCCGGCTTCATCGGTATCAGCCGACAGGCCCTGGTCAAGATCGCTGCTGCCGATCTTCGTCTTGCCGATGTAACGCATCCGCCAGGATGCGCTCCAGTCGTCCATGCTCCAGTTCAGCGTGCCCAGCCCGCGCCAGCGCGGGAAGTTGCCGTAGGCATAGGTGTACATGCCGCCGTTGCGGATGGTGACGGTGCTCGGGTCGGTGGTGTCCGGCAGGACGTCGTAGCGCTCCAGGTAGGTGCCGTTGAGGCCGGCGGTGAACTTGCCCCACGCGGTGGCGGGAATACGGTAGGTGGCGTTGAAGTCGACGCCGCGGGTGGCCAGCGTGCCCAGGTTGACGGTGGGTTCGGCCACGTAGTTGATGGTGCCATTGCCGTTGCGATGGATCAGTGCGCAGAACGCACTGGCCGGATTGGCGTAGCACTGGTTGAGTACGGTCTGGGCCGAGACGCCGGTGATGGTGTCTTCCAGGTCGATCCGCCACCAGTCGGCACTGATCGACAGGCCTTCGATCCAGCGCGGATCGTAGACGAAGCCGACGTCATAGGACTTGCCGGTTTCCGGCTTGAGCTGGTAGCCGGCCACTTCCGCGCCCGAGGCCTTGCCCGAGATCTGGCCGTCGGCCTGGTGGTAGCTGCCGTTGGTGGGCACGTTGGCGCAGGCGACGTCGTTGCCGCCGGTGTAGCCATTGCAGGGATCGTTGACCGTGGGCGCATCGCCTACCACGCCGGAGTACAGCTCGTTGATGTTGGGGGCGCGGAATACTTCGGAGACCGTGCCGCGCAGCAGCAGGTCCTGTACGGGGCGGTACTCGATGGAGACCTTGCTGTTGGTCTTGCTGCCCACCGAGCTGTAGTCGGAGAAGCGCGTGCCGATGCTGAGGTTGAGCGATTGCACGCCGGGCAGCTCCTTCAGCAGCGGGAACAACGCTTCGGCATAGGCTTCCTTGACGTCGAAGCTGCCGCTCAGCTGCGAGGCGCAGAATTCGATGACACCGCACAGGCCGTTCTCATCACCGGTCCAGAGGGCGTCGGCCTTGCTGGTGCTGGTCTCCTTGCGATACGAAATGCCGGCCGCCAGGCCTACGGTGCCTGCCGGCAGCTCGAACAGGTCGCCGTTGGCGTTGGCCTCGAACTGCTTGACGGTGTAGACGCTGGTGGCCACCGGGTTGACGATCATCTTCTCCAGCGTGCCCAGGCTGGACGGGTCGTTGATGTTGAAGATGTTGAGCGGCGTACACCCGGCGATGACGTTGCCGGCGGTACCGCACTTGACCGCACCATCGACGTCCAGGAACGACGGACCCACCGCTTGGTTGAACGCGGCGTAGTCGAGGAAGCCATAGTTGGTCGAGGTCTGCTTGACCCGACCGTAGTTCAGGTTGACGTCCCACTGCCAGGAACTGTCGCCGAAGCCACCGCGCAGGCCGGGACTGATCTGGAGGTTGTCGGTCTTGTACTCGTACCGGCGGTTGCCAAGGACGGTAGCGCGGGTATTGAGGTCGTTGTACGACGTGCCAGTGGTGCGGTCGGTGCCGAAGTTGACCCCGAACGGGTTGTAGTAGCTCTGCGCCGACACCAGGAAGTTGTCGCCGTTGGCGAAGATCGGGATCGGGGCGATCACCGAGGCGGATTCGGTTTTGCTGAACCAGGTGTTGACGTACCCTTCGATGTTGTCGGTGAAGCGGAAGGTGGCAAGCGCGAATGCGTTGGTGCGCTCCTGCGGCGTCTGCAGCAGGTTGTAGGGCTGGTAGTTGTACGAATCGTTGGCCGCGGTGTAGCAGTGGAAATCACCGGGGCCCGTGGCACCGGTGACGCCCCCGTTGAGGGTCACGCGCGAGCAGCCGTTGGCCGCCGCCAGGGCGCTGGAGGCGGCCGATCCGTCGTTGAAGTTGATCGACCCGGTCGGCGTGGCCGACGAGCCCTGCTTCACCGCTTCGCCGCTGCTCAGGTACAGCGCGTCCTTGGAGTAGTCGCGGTCGAGTGCGGAGACGGCGTCGAGGTTGTGGTACGAGACACCGGCGACGACGCTGCCACGGTCCCAGGCCTTGCCGCCCGTCAGCGAGAAGTTGCGGCGGTTGCCATCGCCCTCGCCGCTGGTGCCGAAGTCGGCGGTGAACTGCGCGCCCTCGAAGCGGTCACGCAGGATGAAGTTGACCACGCCGCCGATGGCGTCCGAGCCGTAGATTGCCGAGGCACCATCGCTGAGCACTTCGATGCGCTCGATCATGGTGGCCGGAATGGCGTTGACGTCGTTGTAGGCAAGGCGGACACCGTTGACCAGCACCAGGGTGCGCTTGTCGCCCAGGCCGCGCAGCGAGATGGTCGAGGCGCCGGTGCCGCCGCCGTTGTTGGTGTTCGGATTGGTGGAGTTGCCGGCAATGGACGGCAGCTCCTGCAGCAGGTCGCCGACGGTTGCCTTGCCCGTGGCCGCAATCTGCTGCTGGGTGACGGTCACGACGGGGTTGGCGCTTTCGGTGTCCACGCGGCGCAGGCGCGAGCCGGTCACCACGATGCTGTCCAGGTTGGTGGTGCCGCTGCCGGCGGCAGCGGTGGATTCCTGTGCCAGTACCGGCGCGGCAGTCGCCAGCAGCAGCACGGCGGCAACGGCCATGGACAGCGGGCGACGGGCGGCGGTGGCACATCGGGACAACGACGAAGCATGCGGTGCATGGAACGGATGGGGCGTCATGGGCGAACTTCCTCGGTCATGCGCAGGCCGGTGGCGTCGAGGGGCAACAGTCCCCCGCACCGGCATGCGCCAGTGAAACGGTTCGATGGGGCTTGCGAGCTGGCGTTCCACGCCAGGGCGCACATGGGCAGGCGGTGTTCGGATGGAGCGCATGCACGGCGCCACTCGCCCTGCATTCAACTACAACGTTTTCATCTCACGGTCACAATGTGCCGGGTGGCCCGACCTCGCGTCTTGTCGCTTTTATCGCGTCTGGATGCGGAATAGCGCATGGACGCCGCTCATGCGGGAATCAGCCAGCCGCCGAACAGGGGGCCTGCGGTGTCACCGTGCTGCGGTTCGATGCGGAAGGTGAGCGCGTGACCGCTACGGGTGAGCGCATGCGGCAACGGATAGTCGCGGTCGACGAAATCGATCACCTGGCCGCGCTCAACCTCCACTTCCACCGCGAGCGTGCTGTTGACCAGGATGTTGAAGCGGCCCTTGTCGCTGCCCCAGAAGCGCAACCGCAGCGCGAGTGGCTGCGTGCTGCCTTTCATGACGAAGGTGACGAACCCCTTGCCACGCACGTCGCGGCACTCCTGGCGACGGTAGGCGGCGGCAAAGGAGGTGTCGCTGCTGAGCGCGTGCGCCTTCTCGGAGACCTCGTTGCCGAACTGGAGCATGTCCACCGCGCTGGCCTGCAGTTCGGTCTGTTCAGCCCGGGTGCGATCGCGGCGCTGGGCTTCGTCCGCCCATTGCGCGGCGGTCATGCGCCTGAAGTACAGCGCGCTGCGGCGATCATGCTGCGCATGGAACGGCGAGAACTCCAGTGCCTGCGGGCGCGTGGTACTGGCCAGGAAACGGCCGGGTTGCGGCAGTGCGATGAAGCCCGACAGCGGTGACACATCGGCCACCAGCGCCGGATCCGGCGCATCGTACGGGGTGGTTGCCGGGCCAAGATCGGCCGCCAGGGCCAGGGGGCCGCGCATGACCACCACGGTGTCCGGGTCGCCTGCCGCGTGTTCCAGCCGAAGGGCGGTGTCCAGCTCCAGCTCCACCACGTCGCCCGTGCGCCAGCGGCGCTCAAGGCTCACGTAGCCATCGTTGACCGTGGCGGCGACCTTGCGGCCATTGAGCGTCAACGTGTGCCCCCGTTCCGACCACGCAGGAATGCGAAGCAGCAGGCGTTTGGGCGCGGTGGCATCGGCGCGGGTGACCTGCAGGCGGACCCGTCCGTTGTCCGGTATGCCGCTGTCCAGCTCGAGCGCCAGGCCGCCGTCGGTCCAGTCGAGTGTGGACGGGATGTACAGGTTGACATGGAGCGATGTCGCGTCCTGCCAGTAGATGGAGTCGCCGAACTGTGCGTGCGCCTCCATGCCGCTGCCCACGCAGCACCAGAACGAATCGAACTTGTCGGAGTAGCCGCGCTCGCCGCCGGTGATCATCGGCGTCATGTAGGTGAACATGCCGGTCTCGGGATGCTGGGCCGCCATGGTGTGGTTGAGCAGCGTGCGTTCGTAATAGTCGAAGTAGCGCGCCTGCGGGGTCCACTGGTACAGGTGCCGGGTGAGCTTGAGCATGTTGTAGCTGTTGCAGTGCTCGCAGGTCTGCTCGGTCAGGAACGCGGCGATGGTGTCCGGCTGCTGGAAGTACTCGCGATCGGCGTTGCCGCCGATCACGTAGCTGTAGTGCTGGGTAACGGTTTCCCAGAAGAAGCGTGCCGCCGCGGCGCAGTCCGGCTCGCCGGTGACTTCGAACTGACGGGCCTCGCCGATGAACTTGGGCACCTGGGTATTGGCATGGTGGTGCGGCAGATCATCCTTGCCGGCGATGGCCGGGTCGACGATGCCTTCATGGCGCAGGCGCTTGCCGATGGCGATCCAGCGTGGTTCGCCGGTGCGCGCGCCCAGTTCGATGTACGACTCGTTGAGGCCGCCGAACTCGGTGCCCAGCAGCGACTGCATCTGGTCGTGGTCCAGTGTGTCGAACACGCCGGCCAGGTAGCCCGCCAGCGGCAGCAGCACCTGCCGTGCCTGGGGGTTGCCGGCCAGTGCGTCGGCGTCGAGCAGCCCGGCGAACAGCTTGTGCACGGTGTACAGCGGCGACCAGCTGCCGTTGATGTTGAACTTGCTGCCAGTGACGGCGCCGGCGCGGATATCTTCGAAGACGCGCTTGCCACCCACGATCACGCCCGCGTCGGTCTTGCGGGTCAGACCGCCGACATAGCCGTCGGGGTCCTTGGCCTGGGCACGCGCGAGCTCGGCGACGATGTAGTCGATACGCTGCTTCACCTCTGCATCGCCGGTCTGCGCGTAGAGCTTGGACAGCGCGCTCAGGTAGTGGCCCAGGGTGTGCCCGGCGATGGTGTCGCCCTCCCAGCCGCCATAGACCTCACCCTTCGGCGGCAGCCCGGCGTACTGCAGGAAGTTGTGCAGCAGGCGGTCGGGTTCCAGCTCGAACAGGTAGCGGCGGTTGACCTGCAGGGAATCCAGGAACATGGACGGCTTCAGCCTGACTGCCTGCAGCGGCAGCGCGGTGACCTTGCCCGCGGTGGACGCGGCGGCGTCCAACGGGAAGCGCAGCATCCCGGCGGCGACCGCCAGCGCGCTCCATTGCAGGAAGCGGCGGCGCGAGGGATCGATCATGGGGGGCGTGCTGGAAGCAGGCATGGGGACGTCCTCTGTGGCGTTATTCGTAACGGGCCTGCACGCTCAGCGTTGCCCCGGCGGCGAAGGGAAGTGCGATGCGGTCGTTGTGCGGGCCGGTGGCACGCACCGGCCGGCCGTCGACCGTCACCTCGCGCAGTGCGGTGCCTGTGGGCACACGCAGCGTCAGCCAGGTGGTGTCCGGCCGTGAGGCGGGCAGCGTGACCTCGCCATCGATGCGGCGCTGGGTCGTGTCGGCCTGCAGGCGCACGCTGACGTGGCCCCAGGGCGTCGGCGCGTCCCGGAGATCGACCGGCTTGCCGGTGGCCAGCCAGTCGCGCGGCAGCGCCCGGGCCAGGTACAGGTCCTGGCCCTGGTCGAACACCAGCATCCAGCGCAGCAGCAGCGGCACGGTCATCTGTGCGGGCATGCAGAACAGCGGCATGCCGCCGGTGATGCCGGCCACCTCGCCTGCCGTCCAGCTGCCGCGGGTATGGGCCTGGTAACGGTGGGCGTACAGGAACAGCAGGTACTCCTCGACCCGGTCCAGGCGCAGCAGCTGCTGGGCATGTCCGTAGGAGATGAAGCCCAGGATGTCGCGGCCTTCCGGGGTCGGCTTCCAGATGTTGGAGACGATGCCCAGGGTGGTGCCGCCGTGGCCGCGCAGGCAGTCGATGACCAGGTGGGCGATGTCGGCCGGCAGCACGTCGGCCTGCAGCAGTTCGGCGTACGCGCGATGCGACCACAACTGCTCGCTTCGGCTCGGGTCTTCCTGCGACATCGCCTGGCGGAACGTCTCGGTGGTGCCGGGCAACGGGCCCAGGTACGGCGGCACCAGGTCATGGCGGATATCGGCGCGGATGCTGGCCAGCAGACGCGTGCGCAGCTGCAGGGCGCGTTGCTGCCACTGGCGGCTGGGCCCGCGCTCGCCCGCGATGGAGGGCCACGCGGCGGCGATGTCCTCCCAGCCGCGAACGGTGAGTGCGCTGTTGCCGAAGTACGGCTTCCACCACAGTGACGGATCCGGGTACAGGCAGGCATCGGATTCGCTCCAGCCGTGGATCAGGCCATGGCCGCGGTCGCTGCGGGGCAGCGCCAGGCTGACGTCGTGCAGCTCAACCAGCAGCGCGGCGGTGGCCTCGATCTTGCCCTGGTGGCGGCGCAGCAGCGCGACATCGCCGGTGTAGCGCAGGTAACGCGCCAGCAGGGACAGGGTCAGGCCAAACTGGCCGATCTCAGGCCCGCGCATGTTCACCAGGCCGTCGGCCTGGGTGTACTCGCTGAGGTAGTTGTCCAGCACCGCCTTGGCCTGGTCGAAGCGCCCCCATTCCAGATTGGCGTACAGCGAACTGGTGAAGGTGTCCTGGAAACCGTCGTATTCGTTGCCGACATAGTCGCGGTCCACCGCGCCGTACTTCGGGTACACCCCGCCCGGCCGCACCACCAGCTCGCGCGCAAACGCGAAGCGGGCCAGGTCTGCCCAGCTGTCGTCCGGAAGCTGCAGCGTGCTGGCCTGGGCCAGCTGTGCCTGCCAGGTGGCCGCGAAGTCGATCACGCCGCGATAGAAGTCGTCGGCGCTGGCGCCGCTGCGGCGCGTCGGGAAGTCCGGGTAGCTGTAGCCGAAGACGGTGCGCACCGCCTTGCCCTGCTCCACCAGCACCGCGCGGTGCCAGGTCTGCACGATGAAACGGTCCTGCGCGTTCACATCGGCGAACACCAGCACGTCGTACCAGCGGCCCTCGCCGGCGGGAACCACCTTGTGCACGGCCGGCATCCAGCCACCCAGCAGCCCCTCGAGGCGGTGGGCGACCTTGTCTGCATCCGCCAGCTCCGGGAACGACTGCAGTGCACGGTAGGTGCGGCTGCGGCCATCCGGATAGATCTGCATGGTGTCGTTGGCCTGCACGGTCCCCACGAACGTGGTCCACGGCAGGCGGCCATTGTGGTCCTTCGGGTCCAGCCGCGACGCGGGCGGTGGCGCCACGTCGCGTACCTCGTCTTCGCGCGGGTCGCCGTTGCGCAGCAGCGCGTCGGCCAGCAGGTCGGCTTCGGCCATGGCCAGCTTCGCCAGCGGAATGCCCAGGTACGGCGGCGTGTCGCTGCCCCACACCGCCTCGGTGCGCTTGCCGAGGTCGAGTACACCCGCGGCACTGGCCAGGACCAGCGCGCCCTGCGGCGTGCGCAGATCCTCATGCACGGTCCAGGCCACCCCATGGTGCTCAAATGCGCACAGTTCGGTGAAGCCGGCCAGGTCCACCCCTGTGGCGGGCTGCAGTGCCGGCCGGGGCTGCCGTGCCAGCGCAGCCGGCGTGCCGGACGCCGCCGCCGCGCTCCCGGCGACTGCCGGAAGCAGGCTGACCGCCGCCGTTGCTGCTACGCCCTGACGCAGGAAACGTCTGCGATCCATGGTGCCCCTGCTCTGCAATGACCAGGCTCCATGCTGCGTGGCGCGGGCCGCGGCGTCTTGTCCTGCACCCGCGCCGTCGATGCGGTTTTCCGCATACATCGGTGGCAGCGTGGCTCAGTAGGTGCCCACGGTGACCCGCAGCACCGGCGGTGCGTCGCGCACGAAGTTGAGCCCGTAGTCGGTCTGGTCGCCGTTGAGCAGCCGCTCGAACCGCCACTGACCATCCACGTAGCGGCCCTGCTCCACCCGCAGCAGCTGGCCGTGCAGCGCGTCGGAGGCCACGCGGACGAACTCGGCCCGCGCGGCGAAACCGGTCAACAGGAACTGGTCGGCGGCAGTCTGCACCACCAGCAGGCGACCGGCATGGTCGCTGTTGCCTGGCAGGATGGGGTCGGCATCGCCCCAGTACGGCGCGCCGTAGGACACCTGCACCTGCCAGTCGCCAAACGTCAGCGTGCGGCGGGGCTGCCCCGGCTGCTCGGCCACGGCCTGCAGCCGCCCCTCGAAGGCGGCCTTGGCGCTGATCCGCTGCAGCGGTGCCAGCTGGCCGAAGTTGGCCGCATGGGCCGCCGTGGCCGCCTGCTTCTCCGGCGAGTCCAGCCCGTCCATGCCGAACACCGAGAAGCCGATACCGCCCTGCCCCAGCACATGGAACAGGTACGGCGCGGTGGCCGGCTCGAAGCCGGTTTCGGACACCCACGCGGGGTTGTCCGGGCGGGCGTACTGGCCGATGACCTTGGTGTACTCGTTGTAGTCGCTGGTGTAGATGTCGGTGCCGATGAAGTCGATCGACGGGGTGGCCGCACGCCACAGATCGAACACGTTGACGGTGGCCCCGCCCGAGGGGTAGTCCACGCCGGGGAACTTCTTGCCCTTGTAGCGCAGCCAGGTGTTGACATACATCGGCATGTCGTAGGCGCGCTTGCCGGCTGCCGCGACCTGTTCGATGTAGTGCGCCGTGCCGTAGGCATTGAAGGCCTCGTCTGCTTCGGCACCGAATACCTGCTGCCAGCTGCCCGCCGGCTTGCCCAGCCGGGCGGTGATCGCCGCAGGCACCGGTTGGGCGAACGCGGCGTTGGCGGCGGCGCCGTGGTCGCGGACCGCCCCCACCGTGCCCGGTTCGTTCTCGACCTGCACCAGGATGACGGTATGGCGCTGGCCATCGACCTTGCGCAGGTGCTGCATGAGTGCGGTGAACGCGCGCGCATCGGCCTCCACGTTCGCGCTGGCATATGGCGACAGCACGTCCACCGGTTGGCCGCGCTCGTCCAGCGTGCGTGGGTAGGTGCGCGCATCGCGCTTGATCCACTCGGGCACGTAGTGCATCTGGCCGTTCTTCCAGCTGCCGAACCAGAGCAGCGCAACGCGCAGGCCACGCCTGCGCGCCTGCTCAAGCAGCGCATCGACATTGGTGGTGTCGTACTGGCCCGGCACGGGTTCGAACTGCTCCCAGTACACCGGGGCCTCCACGGTATTGGCGTTCAGCGCCACCACCTGGTCCAGCGCGCCCGGCAACACCGCCGGCCATGCGCTGGAGTTGTGCAGCTGCGCGGCGAGCACCGTGTACGGCGCGCCATCGACCAGCAGTGCATGCCGGCCATTTTCTGTGACGAACCGCGGCATCTGTTCGGCCGCCATCAGCGGCGCACTCAGCATGCCCAGCAGGGCGAGGCAGGCAGCGGCGCGTCGGCGCGGACGGGTCGCGGTGGGTCTCCGCGCGATGCGTGGGGGAGCGGTCATGGCAGGGGGTCCGTGCGGGAATTCCAGTGGGGTGTCGGCGCATCCATCAGGTGGCGGACGAAGAAGTCGAACTGGCGGCGTGTCACGTAATCGATGGGTCCGGTGGAGCGGCCCACCGAGTGCTCACCGCCCGGCACGTTGAGCAGGTCGAAGTCCTTGCCGGCCTTGATCAGCGCATCCACCACCTGCGCGGTGGAGGCCGGGTCGACGTTGCTGTCCTGTTCGCCCACCACCAGCAGCAGGTCGCCACGCAGCCCCGCCGCGTTGACCACGCCGGAGGCGCGCGCGTAGCTGTCGTCCACCGGCCAGCCCATCCACTGCTCGTTCCAGCTGATCTTGTCCATGCGGTTGTCGAAGCAGCCGGCCATCGCCACGCCCACGGTGTACAGCTCCGGGTGCTGCTCCAGTGCCCCGAGCGTGCTCTGGCCGCCAGCGGATGCGCCGTAGATGCCGACACCACGGCCGATGTCGTAGGACGGGTCCCTGGCGGCGAGCGCCTTGTGCCAGGCAATGCGATCCGGGAAGCCGGCGTCGCCCAGGTTCTTCCAGGCCACGTCGTGGAAGGCCTTGGAACGGTGGGCCGTGCCCATGCCATCGATCTGCACGACGATGAAGCCGAGGTCGGCCAGCGCCTGCATGCCGATCTGCTTGTCGCCGCCGGCGTGGTAGCCAAACGGCCAGAAGGTCTTGGGAACGAACGCATCATGCGGCCCGGCGTAGATGTTCTCGATGACCGGATAGCGCTTCGACGGATCGTAGTGGCGCGGCCTTACCACCATGCCCCAGATGTCGGTGCGTCCATCGCGGCCCTTGGCCACGAACGTCTCCGGCGCCTTCCAGCCCGCAGCGAGCAGGTGCGAAATGTCGCCCCGCGCCAGCACGCGCACCAGGCGACCGTCGATGGCGCGCAGCTCGGCCACCGGGGCCAGGTCCGGGCGCGAGTACACATCGACGTAGTAGCGACCGTCGTCGGCGATGGAGACATCGTGATCGGCCACGGCGGTGGTCAGCCGGGTCAGATGGCCACCATCGAAATCCACCTGGAACAGATGCCGCTGGTACGGGTCGCCACCTGCATCCATGCCACTGGCGCTGAACCAGATGCGGCGCTGCGCATCGTCCACATGCAGCACGTCGCGCACGACCCAGTCGCCGCGGGTGATCTGCTGCAGCACCTTGCCGGTGGCCCCGTCCACCCGGTACAGGTGCCGCCAGCCGTCACGCTCCGAAATCCACAGCAGTTCCCTGCCCTGCCCGTTCACGTCATGGACGAAGGTGCGGTCGGCGGGAATGAACGTGCTCGAGGTTTCCTCGATCGCCGCGTGCGCCCTGCCACTGTCCGCGTCGACGGCCACCACGCGGACGGTCTGGAAGCCGCGCTGCACATACTGGATGCTGAAACCGCTGCTGTCGGCGCGCCACTGGATCGGCTCCAGCGCATATGGGTTGGCGAGCAGCGGGGTGGTGATGTCCCTGCGGCCGCCGGAGACGTCGAACAGCACGGGCTGTTCGATATCCACCGCATCGCCGGGCTTGGGATAGAGCTGGGTCTGCAGCACCGGGTGCAGCTGTCCCGGTGGCGAGGTCTCGACACGGGTGACCCGGCGCTGCAGGCCGGGCGTGACCCGGTACGCGGCGACGTGGCGTGAATCGGGCGACCAGGCGAGCGTCTCCGGGTCATAGAACGCATCCGCGCGTCCGTCCTGCGTGAGTGGCGTCTCGCTGCCGTCCGCCACCCGGCGCAGCACCAGGTTGTCGCCATCGGCGTAGGCCTCCCACTGGCCGTCCGGCGAGCGCCGTGGCGCGTTGTCGGCCGGCACGCGCAGGTCGCGTACCACGCCGAACCCGCGTGGGCGGCCGGTGGCCGGCTGCGCGGCGCAGACGTAGGTGGTCAGCGTGCAACGCCAGCCCGAATAGTCGCTGTCGAGATGGAAGGCGATGGCGCCATGCGGATCGGTGCCGTCCGCGACGTAGGTGAAGGACGAGAACGGCAGCTTCAGCGGTGCCTGGGAACGCTGGGTGGCCGTGGACAGGCCCTGTGCCAGTCGCGCCGCATCGAACGCCGGCTGCACGGCATCATTGTCGGGCGTTCCTGTCACGAAGGCGAAACCGCCGTCGACGGTGTGGCGGTAGTAGAAGCGGCCATCGCTGCGCCACTGCGCCGGGAACGCCACGTCGCGGGTGAGGCCGCTCCAGGCCTCGCGCAGGCCGAGCGAGCGCTGGTAGTCGGCGGCATCCGGTGCGGCATGGGCGGTGGCCGCAGCCGCTGCGATGCAGGCGACGGCAAGGGACTGCAGCACCCTACTCGCCATCGTCTTCCTCCAGCTTGAGTTCGCCGCTGGTCAGCCCGCTGCGCGCGCCCCAGTGATAGATGAAGAACGCGATCACCGCCACGCACGCGGTATCCCACGGGTGGCTGATCACGCCGATGCCGCCGAACGTGCCCAGCCACGACACCAGCATGACCAGCACGAAGAAGGCGATCAGCCAGGCGGAGCTGCGCACCTGCCGCAGCACGCGGGCGCGACGCGGCGGGTTGAACAGCTGCGACACCACGTAGCCCGCGTAGACCACCACCTGCAGGCCCAGCAGCCACGACACCGTCGTCCAGGTCGACCAGTACACGATCAGCGCGGCGATCATGAACGACAGCGGCCCCAGCACCGCCAGCCCTTTCACCCGGAACGGGCGCTCCAGGTCCGGCGCACTGCGGCGAAGCGCGGCCACCGTGACCGGCGCGATCGCGTAGCTCAGGACCAGCGCCGCCGAGACCACGCCGATCAGCGTTTCCCAGGACGGGAACGGCAGCGTCCAGAACACCGACAGCGCAAAGCTAAGCCACAGTGCCGGGCGCGGAATGCCCGACTTGGCATCCACCCGGGTCAGGATGGACAGGAAGCCGCTGCTGCGGGCCCAGCCGTACACCACGCGCGGGGTGGCGTTCATGTAGATGTTGCCGGTGCCACTGGGCGAGACCACGGCGTCGGCCACCACCAGGGTGGCCAGCCAGCCCATGCCCAGCGCCAGCGCGATGTCGCGATACGGCAGCGAGAACACCTTGTCCATGCCTGCCCAGCCGTTGGCCAGCACGTCGCCCGGCACCGCGCCCAGGAAGGACACCTGCAGCAGCACGTAGATCACGGTGGACAGCGCCACCGAGAGGATCAGCGCGATGGGAATGGTGCGCTGCGGATCCCGCACCTCGCTGGCCACCGACACGATCGGGGTCAACCCCAGGTACGCGAAGATGATGCCGCCGGCCGAGATCGCCGCCTCCACGCCGGCCATGCCGGACGGCGCGAAGCCCTGGCTGGTCAGGTTGTCGGGATTGAAGTGCGACACCAGCAGCACGATCACCAGCAGCGGCACCAGGAACTTGAACACACTGATGATGTTGTTGGCGCGGGCGAACGTCTTGACGCTGAAGTAGTTGAGCAGGAAGAACAGCACCAGCAGGCCGAACTGCAGCAGCCAGCCGAGCAGCGTGGGATGGCTGCTGCCAGGCTTGCTCAGCGACGGGAACCAGGCGGCGGCATATTGCCGGCAGGCCTCCACTTCGATGGCGATCAGGCTGGAGAACGCGATAAGCGTGATGAAGCCGGTCAGCCAGCCCAGCAGCGTGCCATGCGAGTACTCCGGGTAGCGCACCACGCCACCGGCGCGCGGCAATGCCGCCCCCAGTTCGCAGTACACCAGTCCCAGCAGGAACACCGCGATGCCGCCGATGATCCAGGACAGGATGCCCGCCGGCCCGGCAATGGAGGACACGTGGCTGGCCGCGAACAGCCAGCCCGAGCCGAAGATGGAGCCCAGCCCGATGAAGGTCAGGTCGGTCAGGCTGAGGCGTTTGTGGAACTTTCCTGCTGAAGCCATGGAGGTCCTCCGGTGGAACGGTGCGGGCCGGTGCCGTTGCGGCAGCGGCGCCGCAGCGTGCAGGCGAAGGGGTGTTCGATGCTTCAGTGCGGAGCGTCAGCCCAGGGCGATGTACCGCCCTCGGCGATGAAGCGGTCGATCCGTGCGTCCAGTACCGGCAGCGGCACCGAGCCCAGCGAGAGCACCGCATCGTGGAAGTTGCGGATGTCGAACGTGTCTCCCAGCGCGGCTTCGGCCTTCCTGCGCAGGGTCAGGATCTCCAGCTCACCCAGGTAGTACGACAGCGCCTGCCCCGGCCACGCAATGTAGCGGTCCACCTCGGTGGTGATTTCGTGTTCGCTCAACGCGGCGTTGTCACGCAGGTAGGCCAGCGCCTGCTCGCGGCTCCAGCCCTTGCTGTGCACGCCGGTGTCGATCACCAGCCGCGCCGCGCGCCACATCTGGTAGGTCAGGTAGCCGAAGCGCTCGTAGGGCGTGGTGTACATGCCCATCTCCTGGCCCAGGTATTCGCAGTACAGCGCCCAGCCCTCGCCGTAGGCGGAGATGTAGGTGTAGCGGCGGAAGTCCGGCAGGTCCGTATCTTCGGCGGCCAGCGACATCTGCAGCGAATGGCCGGGCGAGGATTCATGCAGGGTCAGCGCGGGCAGCACGTACAGCGGCCGCGACGGCAGGTTGTAGGTGTTGAGCCAGTAGGTGTCCAGGCCGCCCCGGCCACCGGTGTAGAACGGCGCCAGGTCGTCCGGCACCGGCTTGATGGTGAAGCGCTGGCGCGGCACGCGGCCAAAGTACCGGCCCAGGTTGCCGTCCATGGTTTTGGCGATCCACGCCGCATGGTCCAGCAGCTGCTGCGGGGTCTTGGCATAGAACTGCGGATCGGTCCGCAGGAAGGTGAGGAATTCGGCGAAGCTGCCCGTGTAGCCGACCTCGTCCATCACCGCCTGCATCTCACGGCGCAGGCGTGCCACTTCCTGCAGCCCGATCTGGTGGATCTGCGCGGGGTCCATGTCATTGGTGACGAACTCGCGGATCTGCGCGCGGTAATACGCCTTGCCGTCCGGCAGCGCCTCGCCGGCCAGCGTGGTACGCGCCTTGGGCACGTATTCCTCGCGCATGAAACGCAGCAGCCTGTCGTAGGCGGGAATGACGCTGCCGGCGATCGCCGCCAGCGCCTGCTGGCGCAGCGCGGCCTGCTGTGCAGCCGGAATGCTGGCCGGCATCTGCTTGAACGGGGTGTAGAACAGATTGGCCTCGCCCTTGGCCTCCACGACGTCGGCGATTGACTGGTCGCGGCCGGTGAGCGTCACCCGCGGCTGGCTGAAGCCACGCGCAAGACCGGCCCGCATGTTGGCGGTCTGGTCGTTGAAGTAGCGCGGAATATCGGCCAACTGCGCCAGATAGCGTCGATAGTCGTCGGCGCTGCGGAAGGTGCCGCGCGCGGTGAAGCCCAGGTTGGTCCAGAAGGCGGTGTCGCTGTTGAACGGCATCTCCCAGGCACGGTAGTGCTGCTGGTCCAGCAGCACGTCGATCTGCTGGCGGTACACCTGGTAATTCACCTGGTCCTGCGCCGACAGCTGCGCCTGCGGCACCGCATCCAGTTCCCTGCGCACCTGGGTCCAATACGCGGTGCGCATCTCCTGTGTGGCCGGATCGACCTTGGGCAGGTGGTCGGCAGGCCGGCCACCGCCGTTCTCGTCGTCGCCGCCGGCATCCTGCTGCGCGCGCCACGCCCACTCGCGGGTGTACAGCGCCTTGAAGCGTGCGGCGGCATCGTTGGCAGGCGCCGCACCCGCGGTGGCCCCCGCGGGTGCGGCATCGGCGGCGGGTGCCACCAGGGCGGTGGCGCTGATGCCCAACAGCAGGGCCAGGGACAGCGGGGAGCGCAGGTTCATGGGGTCTCCTTGGCGGTGGCGGTAGCGACCGGCGCGGCCTTGGCCTGGGCGATCCACGCATCGATGCGGGCGTCGAGCAGGTCCAGCGGCATTGCGCCGCCGCCGAGGATGGCGTCATGGAACGCGCGGATGTCGAAGCGGTCGCCAAGCGCCTGCTCTGCCTTCGCGCGCAGCGCCAGGATGTCCAGCTGGCCGATCTTGTAGCCCAGCGCCTGGCCCGGCCAGACGATGTAGCGGTCGGTCTCGGCCTGGATGCTGGGTTCGTCGTCGGACGGATGGGCGTGGAAGAAGTCCACCATCTGCTGGCGGGTCCAGCGCTTGTAGTGCACACCGGTATCCAGCACCAGGCGGTTGGCACGCAGCAGCTCGCCGGCCAGGTGGCCGTATTCGCTGTAGGGGTCCTTGAAGAACCCGACCTCCCCGGCCAGCTGCTCGGCATACAGCGCCCAGCCTTCGATGAAGGCGTTGTAGCCGGCCTGCTGGCGGAACGGCGGCAACGGCAGCGTCTGCGCCAGCGATATCTGCAGGTGGTGGCCCGGCACGCCCTCGTGGTAAGCGGTGGTTTCGATGTTGACCAGGGTGCGGTCGGTGGCGTCGTTGGCGTTGACCATCACGATGGCCGGCTTGCTGCCCTGCGGGTTGCTCTGCCAGTACTCCGCACCGGGCGCCTCACGCCGGAACGCCGGCATGCCCTGCACCTCCAGCGGCGTCTTGGGCAGCGTGCCGAACAGCTTGGGCAGCTCCGGTTCCATGTCGGCGATATAGCCGCGGTACAACGCCAGGATCTGCTCGCTGTAGGTGGCGAAGTGGTGCTTGTCCGTGGCGACCGCCTTGCGGAACGCGGCAAGATCCTTGAAGCCCTGCGCCTTCGCGATGCGGGTCATCTCCCCTTCGATCCGCGCGACTTCGTCCAGCCCGATCTGGTGGATCGCGTCGGGTGATTTTTCCGTGGTGGTCTGGGTGCGGATGGCGAACAGGTAGCGCTTGTCGCCGTCGGGCAGCGACCAGATGCCTTCCTGTACCCGCCCCTGCGCCGCGTATTCGTCCTTCACGAAGGCGGCCAGGCGGGTGTAGGCCGGACGCACCTGCGCGTTGATGGCGGCGATGAGCTGTGTGCGAATGGCCTCGCGCTGCGCCGCATCGGGTACGGCCTTGTCGAGCTTCTTCAGCGGCGAGGCAAACGCGCTGTCGGCGCCCGCGGGTGCGGCGATGCTGGCGATCTGCGCCGGCAGCCGTTCAAGCAGGTAGCGCGGCTGCACCAGCCCGTCCTTCGCACCCTGCCGCGAGACCTCCACAATCTGGTCGAGCAGCGCCGGAATGGCCTTCAGGCGCGCGATGTAGTCCTGGTAGTCCTTGGCGTCCTCGAAGGGGAACGCATCGCCCATGCCGGCCAGGCCGAGCTGGATGCCGCCCACCGGTTCGAGCGGCATCTCATGGTTCTTCAGGTCGATGGCGGTCAGCCGGTCACGCAGCTGGCGCAGCATCATCTGCAGGCTGAGCTGGCGTTGTTCGTCCAGTGCCGTGGCATCCACCGCTTCAAAGCGGGTGAGCAGGTCGACCGTGGACGCCCGGTCGGCGGCAACCGCGGCCAGGCTGTAGTCCGTCCAGCGGTCGTTGTAGCGTTTGTCCCCGATGATGCTGGCGAACTCCGGGCTGTGCGCCAGCTGGTACTGCCACTGCTGGTCGAGCAGTGCATCGAAGGCGGCGGACACGTCGGCCTTGGAGGCGGCAGCTGCAGGTGCTTTCGTGCCTTCCGACGGCGCGGTGGTCGGCTGACACGCGGTCACCAGCGCTGCAGCAAGCAGGCCGATGGCGAGAGGACGGAACAGGGCCATGCATCTTCTCCAGTAACAGGAATCACAGAACTCGGCACCTCGCCAACGCGCAGGGCGCCGGCGGGTGCACTGCCCTCAGGCAAACGGCTGATCGATGGCCGGCGACGGTGGCGTGAACCACTGCGCGCCGTGCCCGGTCACGAAAAAGTGGTCTTCCAGCCGCACGCCGAACGCGCCCGGCACCACGATCATGGGTTCATTGCTGCAGCACATCCCGGGCTGCAGTACGGTGTCGTTGCCGCGGACCAGATACGGCGCCTCATGGATGGCCAGGCCGCAGCCATGCCCGGTCCGGTGCGGCAGCCCCGGCAGGCGATAGTCCGGCCCGAGCCCGGCTGCTTCCAGCACCGTGCGCGCGGCGGCGTCAACCGATGCGCAGGTCACGCCCGGCCGCACCGCGTCGAACGCAGCGGCCTGCGCCGCGTGTTCCAGTGCCCAGATACGCCGCTGCTCATCCGTAGGCGTGCCGAAAATCCAGGTGCGGGTGATATCCGAGTGGTAGCCCTGCACGGTGCACCCGGTATCGATCAGCACCAGCTGGCCTTCCTCCAGGTGCTGCACCCCCGGAATGCCGTGCGGGAACGCGGTGGCATGCCCGAACTGCACGATGCAGAAGGTGGAGCCGTTGTCGGCACCGAGCGCACGGTGGGCCTGGTCGATGAAGCGCACCAGTTCATCCGTGCCGATGCCTTCGTGTGCGATCCGCGCCGCCAGCCGGTGCACGTGCAGCGTCATGTCGCAGGCCTGCTGCATCAACGCCAGCTCCGCTGCTGACTTGCACATGCGACAGCCATCGATGATGGCCGTGGCGTCACGGATGGCGCTCGCATCCAGGTGCCTGGCGAGCCCGGTGTGGACACCGAAGGCGATGCCCGGATCGAGCGCAAGTGTCTGCGCCCCGCGTTCGGCCATCAGCTGTACGACGCTCGCATACGGGTCGTCGTGCTCTTCCCACAGCCGTTTGTCGACGGGGATGCGGAGCACGGCATCCAGAGACCCCTCTTCAAACACCGGGCAGACCAGCAGCGGGTCGCCGCTGAGGGTCAGCAAGAGCCCGACCAGGCGTTCGGTCGCGCCCCACGGAACCCCGGTGAAATAGCGCAGCGAGGTGCCTGCGCCGACCAGCAGCGCGTCCACGCCCTGCGCCTGCATCACTGCGCGCGCCTGCGCGATACGGGCCTGGTACTCGTCCGCGCCGATGGCCGGCGCCCGGTGTTCCCACGGGGCCAGCAAGGCCTGCGCCTGGGCCAGGGTCAGCCCGCCGATCTGACCGCTCATGCGCCGCCGCCCACGTCGGCCGTGCTGCCGACGCCGTCGATGGTGCGCTGTACGCCGCCCGGGTTGCGGTCGCGCAACTCCGCCGGCAGCAGCGCATCCGGCACGGCGTCATAGCTGTGCAGGGCCGCGAAACGGTGGATCGCGCCCGGCATGCCCACCGAGGTGAAGCCCGGATGGCCGGTGCTGGGGAACGGACCGCCATGATTCTGCGCGGCGCTGACGGCCACGCCGGTCGGCATCCTGGAATTGATCAGGCGGCCAACGCGGGCGCGCAGCACCGGTGCGATGCGTTGCCACGCCGCGTCGTCGCTGCCATCGGCAGCACGGTACAGCGTGCCGGTCAGGTTGCCGTCGAACGCCGCGGCCACCTTCACCATGGCGTCCACATCGGGCACGCGCACCAGCAGGCTGACCGGGCCGAACGCCTCGGTCTGCAACGCCTGCGGCTGCGCGAGGAACGCATCGTCGTCCACGCTCAGCAGGGTCGGCGCATGCCGGTAGCCGCCCTCGCCCACCGCGCCGCCGGCCAGCAGCGCGGCACCAGCCCCGCGCAGGGTCGCGATGCCCTGCGTGAGGTGATCCAACCCACCCTGCGAGAACAGCACCATCGGTGCGGCCGCTTCAAAGTGCGCGGTGGCCGCCGCAACGAACGCATCGCCGTCGGCGCTGCGCGGCACAACCACCACACCGGGGTTGGTGCAGAACTGCCCGCTGCCCAGCGTGCAGGAGGCGAAGAATTCCTGCGCCAGGGCGTCACCCCGTTCGGCCAGCACGCCGGGCAGCATGAAGACCGGATTGACGCTGGACAGCTCGGCATAGAACGGTACGCCGGCCGCATCCGCCGCCGCCTTCAGGGCCAGGCCGCCGCCCCGGCTGCCGGTGAAGCCGATCGCACCGAGCCGCGCGTCGCCGGCCAATGCCACGCCCAGCGCGTTGTCGAACTGATAGAGCAGCTGCACTGCCGCAGCCGGCAGGCCTGCTGCCAGCAGCGCGGCATGCGCCAGCTGCGCCATGCGCTGGCTGGTGGCCGGGTGCAGCGGGTGCGCCTTGGCGATGACCGGGTTGCGTGCGGCGATCGCCGAGGCGAAGTCGCTGCCGGCGATGGCGTTGAACGCGAACGGGAAGTTGTTGGGGCCGAACACCAGCACCGGCTTGGACAGCGGCGCGAGGTGCGCGCGCAGCCCGGCCGCGGTGTC
The DNA here is from genome assembly GCF_032099025.1 of Stenotrophomonas sp. GTDB lineage: Bacteria > Pseudomonadota > Gammaproteobacteria > Xanthomonadales > Xanthomonadaceae > Stenotrophomonas. The sequence goes on along the minus strand of NZ_DAMCID010000001.1, from coordinate 265,314 downwards.
GATCACCGGCTGGGTCCAGCTGTAGCTGCGTACGGCGGCCGCGGCCTGCCGAAGCTGGCCACTGGTACGCGGCAGTTCGTTGCCGCGCAGGCGCGTAGGGGCCGGCAATGCGGTTTCGGCGTGCGCCAGCGCCACAAGCGTTTCCGCGTCGGCATCCAGCGCATCGGCGTAGGCCTCCAGGAACGCGGCGATGCGTTCGACCGGTGCCGCTGCCAGTTCGGCCGCGACGGCACTGGCCGCCGCGACCGCGGTGTCGATGTCGGCCGCGCCACTGATGGGGAACGCAGGCCCGATGGACTCGCCGGTGGTGGGATCCGCGGCGCGGAAGCTTCCCTGCAGCGACAGGCTCGGTTGCCAGCGTCCCGCCAGCAGGAGCGGTTCGACATGGGTCATATCAGGCCTTCTTGGTTGCGATGGCGTGGTCGATGATGGCAAGGGCCTCGGTGCGTTCCGCGCCTTCCACCACCAGGCGTGGTGCACGCACGGTTTCGCTGCCCAGGCCGACCTTGGCCTGCACCAGCTTGATCAGCTGGACGAACTTGGGCACGGTGTCCAGGCGCAGCAGCGGCAGGAACCAGTTGTAGAGGTCGGCGGACGCCGCGTAGCCGCCGTCGCGGGCGAGTTCGAACAACGTCACCGACTCCACCGGATAGGCGTTGACCAGGCCGGCGATCCAGCCCTCCGCGCCCACGGCGAGGCCTTCGACGATGGCGTCGTCCATGCCCACCAGCAGCACCAAGCGGTCGCCCAGCAGTTCCTTGATGGCGGCGAAGCGGCGGATCTCGCCGGACGATTCCTTGACCGCTTGCAGGTTGGCGAATTCGCCCGCGAGCTGCGCGATCTGTGCCGGCAGGATGTCGGTGCGGTAGGCCACCGGATTGTTGTAGAGAATGCACGGCAGGTCGGTGGCACCGAGCACGGCGCGCGCATGCGCGGCGGCCTCATGCCAGTCGGAGGTGTAGACGTACACCGGCAGCACCATCAGCCCACCGGCACCGACGGCCTTGACCGCCTGCGCCAACTTCACCGCCTCATCGGTGGACAGCGCGGCGATGCCCGGCACCACCGGCACCCGGTCGCCAACGGCCTTGACCAGGGTGGCGACGATGGCGACCTTCTCATCGAAGCTCAGCGTGGCCGCTTCGCCCAGCGACCCCAGCGGGACGATCGCGGTGGAACCCGCATCGACCAGCTGCACCGCGTGCTTGGCAAGGAAGGCGTGGTCGACGCTGCCGTCGGCATGGAACGGGGTGGTGATGGCGGGCAGGACGCCCTTCCAGAAAGAAGCATTGCTCATGGATGTATCCCTTGCGAGTCGTCGGTGAAGGAGTCGGCCAGCGCCGCGAGGCGGACCGGGAACAAGGGCGGCCGGCGGCCGCCATCGGTGGACAGGTCGGCATCGCCCAGGCCCAGTTCGGCCAGTGCGGTGCCACAGATGCGGCCCTGGCAGGCGCCCATGCCGCAGCGAGACGCCAGCTTGGCGTCGCGCGTATCAGTGAACCCGCGCAGTTCACGCAGGGGGACGTCTTCGCAACGACACACCAGGGTGTCGTCCTGCGCCAGTCCGTGGACCCGCGCATCGAGCGCGAAGCTGCGCTGCAGCTGGGTGGCGAAGGCGCGTACACGGCGGCGACGGGGTTGCAGCGCCTCCGCGGCGGCGGTGGCACCGGCCGCCATGTGCCCGGCGATGGCACCTTCGATCCGGGCGCTGTCGCGGCCGCCGATACCCAGTGCCTCGCCGGCGGCAAAGACAGTGGGCACGCTGCTGCGCAGCTGTGCATCGACCGCTACCTGCGGGTGCGCGCCGTGGCGCTCCAGCCGGCAGCCGAGCAGCTGGGCCAGTTCCGTGTTGGGCACCAGCCCGTAGCCAACGGCAAGCTGGTCGCAGGCGATGCGGCGGCGCCCACGCGGGCCGTCAATGTCGATTTCCCGCAGCCGCGCATCCCCATGCGCGGCCACGACCACGCTCCCCGCGTGATAGCCGATCCCGGCCAACTGCAGGCGCAGCGCGGCGGCCTGCACGGCCTTGCCCGGCCAGCGCGGCAGCTGCAGCGCGAACCCGGTGAGCGCACGTCGCGACGCCTGCTCGTGGATGCCAAGCACCTGCGCGCCGTGGTGGCGCAGCGTGGCCGCACTGGCCAGCAGCAACGGTCCACTGCCGGCCACGACCACGCGTCGGCCCGCCAGCGGCCAGCCCTGCTTGGCCAGCGCCTGCGCCCCGCCGGCGCCGGTCACGCCGGGCAGCGTCCACCCGGGGAACGGCAACAGCAGTTCACGCGCACCGGTGGCCAGCACCAACGTGCGGTAGTGCAGTTGCCGGGCGCCACCGGGGCTGTCGGCCAGCAACCAGCCCGGCTGCGCCAACGTCACCTGGGTCTGCGCCAGCCATTCCACCTGGCCGCCGTCCACGATGGCGAGCGCACGCTTCGCCACGGCCGGTACCCCGTGCCGCACATCGTGGCGCCAGACCTGGCCGCCGGCACGCGGCTGCGCATCCACCAGCCCCACTCTCGCCCCATGCGAGGCGGCGGCCCGTGCGGCGGCAAGCCCAGCCGGACCGGCGCCGACCACCAGCACGTCGTAGTGCAGCACCTGCGGTTGGCGCACGGACTCAGCCATCGGTGAGCACCTCCATGCCATCGCGCGCCGGCGTCATGCACGCACGCACCTGGGCAACGCCATCGATGCGCACACGGCACTCGAAGCACACGCCCATGCCGCATACCGGCGCGCGCGGTTCCCCACCGCGCGATATCCGGAACGCGCCACCGGCCAGTGCGACGGCCACGGCCACCGTGGCGCCGTCGGGCACCTGCACCTGCTGCGCGTTGACCGACAGGCACACGGTGGCGCTCATGCGGCCATCCCGGTGACGGCGCGGTCCGGCCGATACGGCGTGGGGTCGATGGCCGGCGTGCTTCCCAGCAGGCCGTCCACGATCAACCGCGCGGTGCCCAGCGCCGTGGTGACGCCCAGCCCCTCATGCCCCGCCGCGACCCAGACGTCGCGGCGGCCCGGCACCTGGCCCACGTAGGGGCGGCCATCGGGCGTGGCCGGGCGCAAGCCGGTCCAGATGCGGATCGCGTGCAGCTCACGCAACACCGGCAGGAACGCGAACGCCTGGTCCAGCATCTGCCGCAGCAGCGGCAATGAGACCTCGCGGTGGGAAACGTTGAACTGCCGCGACGAGCCGATCAGGATCTGCCCGGTCGGTCGCGGCTGCACGTTGAAGGCAACGCTGGTCTCGGCATCGCCGTGCGCGGAATCGGCGTAGTCCAGCGCCAGCAGCTGGTGATGCACCACGCCCGGGTAACGGTCGGTGATGACCAGCTGGCCCTTGCGCGGCCGCACCGGCAGTTCCGGCAGCAGCTGCGGCAGGTCCACGCCGGTGGTGACCAGCACCGGGCCGGACAGGACCTCGCCGTCATCCAGCCGCACCCCGTGGTCAAGCAACGCCACCACGCGGCGCCCGGCATGCAGCCGCGCACCGCGCTGGCAGGCCTGGTCCACCAGGTAGCGCGCCATGCGCGGCGGGTAGACCACCGCCTCGCCCGGTACCCGCATGCCACCGGCCAGCCCGGGCACCAGATTGGGTTCAAGCGCATACAGCTGCGCGGCATCGATGCGCCCGGCAACGATCCCGGCCTGGGCCAACCGGGCGATCTTGGCCGGAACGGCCTCCAGCTCGCGCGCGTTCCGCGCCACCCACAACGTGCCACAGCGGCTGAACTCGGCATCCTTCAGCTGTGCGTAGCGTTCCCACAAGCCCAGCGAATAGGCCGACAGCGCCAGTTCCGCCGGGTCATCATCCATCGCCACCAAGTGCCCCATCGCCGCCGCCGTGGCGCCACCGCCGACCGGGCCCGGCTCGACCAGCGCCACGCGCAGGCCTTCCGCCGCAGCGGCTTCGGCACAGGCTGCGCCGACAATGCCGGCACCGACGATGATGAGGTCGTGGGTGTTCATGGGTGGGCGGAGGTCTCCGCGCCGATGCCCCACGCAAACGGATCGGCCGGGTCGATCACCAGCTGCGCGCGGGCGGTGATGTAGGCGGTGCCGGTGATGCGCGGCGCTATGCCACGGCCGCTGGCACGGTAGCTGCCTTCGAAGGCGGTGCCCAGGATGCCCTGCTGGATCCAGCGCGCCCCTTCGGCAAGCTTGCCGTCGGCGGCCAGGCAGGCCAGCTTGGCACTGGTGCCGGTGCCGCACGGCGAGCGGTCGTAGGCCAGGCCCGGGCACAACACGAAATTGCGCGCCTGCCCGCTGCCGTCCGGCGCGATGCCGTTGACTTCGATATGGTCGATCTCACCGCCCTCGGCGCCGGTAATGCCGGCCGCCTCCAGTGCCTGCCGGATGGCTTCGGTATAAGCGGTCAGCTCACGATGGTGGGCGAGCTCCAGCACGCACGGGCTCTGTTCGGTGATGAAGAACCAGTTGCCGCCCCAGGCGATTTCGCCGCGCACGCGGCCATGGCCGGGCACCTCCACCTCGACCGCGCTGGCATGCCGGTAGCTCTCCACGTTGTCGACCGAGACGTTGCCTGCCTCGTCAAGTTCGACCCCCACGGTGCCGACCGGGGTTTCGATCAGGTGCTGGCCGGGGCCGATCCGGCCGAGCTCGGCCAGGGTGCGGACCACGCCGATGGTGCCGTGGCCGCACATCCCCAGGTAGCCCACGTTGTTGAAGAAGATCACGCCGATGCTGGCGCGCGGATCCCGCGGCGGCAGCAGCAGCGCGCCAACCATGGTGTCCGACCCGCGCGGCTCGCAGGCAATGGCGCTGCGCCAGTGGTCGAAGTCGGTACGGAAGCGCTCGCGGCACTGCGCAAGGTCGCCGTCGCCCAGGCTGGGGAAACCGGAGATCACGACACGGGTCGGTTCGCCGGCGGTGTGGGAGTCGATCACGTCGATGGTGTGCATGGCAACGATGCTCCCATCCGACCGCCGTGGCGACTAGCGCGGAATGGCGTTGGCAAATGCGGAAATCTGCACAATCGCACTGCGTGGCAGGCGGCCCGCTTTGCGCTAGGATCGGAGTCACGTGCCCCCAGCAGAACGCCAGTGGATTCGATGGACGTCAACCTTTCCGGCAACGAAATGCAGTCGTTGTTCGATGAACTCCCCGAAGTCGTGTTCTTCATCAAGGACCAGGACGGGCGCTATACGCACTGCAACCTGACCCTGGTGCGGCGCCTGGGCCGCAAGCAGCGCAGCGACGTGATCGGCAGAACGCCGCTGGAACTGTTTCCCCTGCCGCTCGGCGGCAGCTACACCATCCAGGACCGACGGGTGCTGTGTGGCGAGGTCATCGACAACCAGCTGGAAGTGCACCTGTACCCCAACCGCATGCCGGGCTGGTGCCTGACCTTCAAGCGCCCCGTGTGCCAGGGCGAAGAGGTGTCCGGGGTCATCGGCATCTCACGCGACCTGGGCCAGCCCGACAGCCGGCACTCCGCGTTCGAGCGCTTGAACAAGGTGCTGGAACACATGCAGAACCACTACGACGAGCAGCTGCGCGTGCAGTCGCTGGCCAACCTGGCCGAGCTGTCCGTGGCCCAGCTGGAGCGCCACTTCCGGCGCGTGTTCCAGGTGACACCGCAGCAGCTGCTGACCAAGCTGCGCATCGAAGCGGCGATGCGGCTGCTGCACGGCGACGAGAGCATTGCCAGCATCGGCCAGCAATGCGGGTTCGCGGACCAGAGCGCGTTCGCGCGGCAGTTCAAGGCCACGGTGGGGATGTCGCCGCGTGACTATCGCGGCATAAAGGGACACCTGTAACGCCAGGTTGCTCCGCGCAGGCAGGCGGGGTGTGGCGGTACTGTTTGGTGCCGCGCAGCCACGCAGGGCGTGGCTCTACCGTTTGGTGCCGCGCAGCCACGCAGGGCGTGGCTCTACCGTTTGGTCAGGTCTGGGCGTCAAGCCTTTGACGCCCCTGTTGCTTGTCAAAGCAACGCGTAGCACTTAAATTTGAATAAGGCCAGGACCTTGCTCGCAGTTTGTGTTGCGACTGCTTCATGAAGCAAGTGTCATCAGCGCCATCAGGGGTTCAGGGGAATCAGATGCGTATTACGTGTATCGCGGCGGCCATCGCTGCGTCGCTCGCTGCCGGGCCGGTGTCTGCGTTGGCGCTTGCCGACCGTCCGACGGACAACGTCGCAGCTGATGCGACGCAGCCGACGGCACAGGCGTCGCCCGCCACCGGCACGGTGCAGGTGCGGGGCTTCCGCGTGCTCGATGTCGCGTCGCATCCCGAAGCCGGCATCGACCCCGCCAGCATGCAGGCGGTTGCCGATCGCGCGTTCGCCGAACTTGCCGACGGACAGCCGGTGGCTGCGCTGCGGTTCGACCAGCTGGAGGCTGTCGCCGACGCCGTGACACGCGCGTACCGCCAGGCCGGCTTCATCGTCAGCCAGGCGTACCTGCCCCAGCAGACGGTGGGCGACGAGCAGATCGTCGAGATCCGCGTGCTGGAAGGCCGCGTCGGCCAGGTCATCGTGCAGGGCGCGTCGCGCTACCGCGCCGGCACCGTGTCCGCCGCGCTGCGACCGCTGCAGGCACAGGCGCTGCGCAAGCAGGACGTGGACGCGGCGCTGCTGTATGCGCGCGACCTGCCGGGCGTGTCGGTGCAGGCGGTGCTCAAGCCCGGCGAGAACCCGGGCGAGACCGATGTGGTGCTGGTGGCCAGTGAATCGGCGCGCCCCTACGTGATCAGCCTGGGCGGCAACAACTACGGGACCGAGCAGACCGGCCGCTATCGCGCCGAGGCCGGTATCACCTGGAACAGCCCGCTTGGCGTGGGCGATGTATTCGCGGCCAACTACGCCTACTCGTTGGCGCCCCGGCAGAGCCAGATCGGGGCGCTCTCCTATGGCGTGCCGGTATCGGCCGTGCCGGGGCTGGGCGCGGTGGTGGGGGCCAGCCGCAGCGAACTGGAAGTGCGCAACGGCGTGTTCGCCAGCCTGGGGCTGAAGGGTCCCACCTCGCTGGTCTATGCCGGCACCGACTGGAAGTTCATCAATCGTGAACAGCTGCAGGTGCAGGGTTCCGCGCGCGTCCTGCGTGAGCAGTCCAAGCTCAGTGCACTGGGCCTGGACCTCTCCAACCAGAAGTTCGACGTCGCCGAACTGGGCGTGTCGATGCGCCGCACCGACATGGCATGGCGCGGCGTGGACCTGGTGCAGCTGAGCGTCCGCCAGGCGCTGCGTGACCGCACGGCGCCCGGCGACATGATCACGCCGGACCGCGACAGCCATTTCACGATCGCGCGCCTGTCTTACACGCGCATGCAGTTCCTCAGTCGCAGCCAGCGCCTGTACGTCAAGCTCACTGGTCAATACACCGACGACACCCTGACCCCGATGGAGCAGTTCGCGGTGGGCGGCCCGGACAGCGTGCGGGCCTACCCCGTGTCTGACGCGCTGGGTGACCGCGGCTACTACGCGGCGCTGGAGTATCACGTGGATGCCCCCGGATTCGGTGACGCAGTGTCGCCGTTCGATGGCCGGCCATGGCGCGAGCTGCTGGAGTTCGACGTGTTTGCCGACCACGCGCGCGTCTTTGCCAGCCATCGAAACGTGGCACCCGTGACGCTGGAGGGCGCCGGCGTGGGCCTGACCTTCCGCCTGCCGCAGTACGCCAACTTCGAGTGGCGCATCAGCGCGGCGCTGCCGACCGGACGCCGCAAGGCCACCGACGGCCGCGACGACGCCCGTCTTTACACGCGTTTCGGTTTCACCTTCTGAGGATCTGCGCATGCATGCCACTGTCTCCCCTTCGATGACGTCGCGCAGGTCCCCGTTGCGTCACACACCACTGGTGCTCGCCCTCGCCGCCTGCCTGTGCGGCGCGCCGCTTGCCGCCCACGCGCAGGTGTCGGCCAGCCAGCTGCCCACCGGCGGCAGCATCGCCGGCGGCACCGGCACCATCAACGCGCCCAATGGCGCCAGCCTGACCATCACCCAGACGTCCAACCGGATGGCGCTGACCTGGGGAAGCTTCGATATCGGCTCGGGCGCAACGGTGACGTTCAACCAGCCGTCCAGCAGCGCCGTCAGCCTGAACCAGATCCAGGGCGGCAACCCCACGCAGATTTACGGCAACTTGAACGCCAATGGCCAGGTGTTCCTGATCAACACCAACGGCATGATCTTCGGCAGCACGGCCAACATCAATGTCGGCGGGCTGGTGGCCAGCACGCTGGGTACTGATGCCAGCACCTTCATGAGCGGCAGCAACGTCCTGGATGCGGGTGGCAATACCGTTGCACTGATGTCCAATACCGGCACCATCAACGCCTCTGCCGGTGGCGTCAGCCTCATCGGCGGGAAGGTGACCAACGGTGGCACGATCACCGCCGCCGCGGGCAACCTCAATCTGGTCGGTGCCGATCGGGTCGTGCTGGTCTTCGAGTCCGGTGGCTTCGGGGTGACCGTCGAGAAGCCGCTGCAGTTGCCGCTGGACGCCGTGGCCGTGGAAAATTCCGGCAATCTCCTGGCAGCGGGTGGCCAGGTCCGGCTGGAGGCGCGGTCCCTGCCGGGCCTGTTCAGCCAGCTGATCAACAACAGCAGCGTCATCAGCGCGGCGGGCATCGCCGGCGGCACCGATGGCAGCGTCATGCTGATCGCAGGCGGCGGTTCCAGCAGTGGGACCGCCATCGGCGGGGGCGGCAGCATCAACGTCGGCATCGGTTCGCTCGGGTACGTCGCCGACGGCGGCGTCCAGCAGAGCGGCGTGCTGACCACGGGCGCGCTCAGCCTGGGTGTCGGCGGCAATGCAGCCTTCACCGGGTCCAACAAGATCGCGCAGGTGGGGGGCGACGTGGGCGGCAGCTTGAACCTGCAGAACGCGCGCAACCTTGGACAGAGCGCTGGATTGACCGTGGGCGGATCCGCGCTGTTCGCCACGATCTACACCCTCGCGCTTGACAATGCCGACAATGACTTCGCCGGCCCGGTCAGGATCATCGCCCAGGATGCCACGCTCCGCGACAGAAACGCACTGACGCTCGGCACGCAGAGTGTTGGCTCGCTGACCGTCCGCAGCGGGGGCGCGTTGAACCTGGGCAACGGTGTCATCAACGGCGCGCTGTCGGCCACCAGTGACGCCGGTGGCATCACCCAGACCAATGCGCTGTCGGTTGCCGGCGCCGCCAGCATCGATGCCGGCGCCGGCGCGATCACCCTGGCGCACGAGAACGACTTCTCAGGCAGCCTGGCCCTCGCCGGCCGCGGCATCACCGTGGTCGACACCAACGACCTGACGGTAAGTTCGGTCAACAACGCCGGCGTTGGCGACATCAACCTCACCGCGCGCGGTTCGCTGACGATGCCGGCGGGTGCGATAAGCACCAATGGCGCCCTGCTGCTGAGCGCCGACGGCGGCGCGCTGACACTCGGCGGCGCCCTGACCGGCAATGCCGTTTCGCTCTACAGCCGCACGGCGTTGAATCTCGGCACGTCCATCACGGCCGCCGGCGCACTGGCGGTCGTGACCGGCGACAGCGCCCTCACCCAGACGGCGGGCGCCTTGTCCGTTGGCGGCACGTCCGTCTTCTCTACGGATACGGGTGCCATTTCGCTCGGTGCGGCCGGCAACCACTTCGGCGGCCCCGTGAACCTGTTCGGCGGCTCCACCCTGATCCGTGATGTGGGTGCATTGACGTTGGGCACCCTTGCCACCGGCGCGCTCACTGCCGTCAGCAATGGCGTGCTGAGCCTGGGGACCGGCACCGTCGCTGGCGCGTTGTCGGCGACCAGCAACGGTCATGCCGTCACGCAAAGCGGCGCCTTGGTGGTGAACCAGGCCAGCAGCATCACCGCTGGCACGGGTTCGATCAGCCTGAGCAATACGGGCAACGACTTCCGCGCCGGCCTGGCGCTGGACGGCGGCAACATCACGGTGAACGACCGCGACAACCTCATCATCACGTCGCTTGTCGGCACCGGCAACCGCAACATCGTCCTCACCGCGGGCGGCCAGCTCACGCTTCCGAGCCAGGCCATCGATGCGGGCACCGGCAACATCCGCCTTGCCTCCACCGGTGGCTCACTCAGCACGGCGGGCGCATTGCGCGGCAATCAGGTGACCCTGAGCGCAAGCAGTGGTCTGTTTCTGAATCAAAACATCGGCGCCAACACGTTGGCCCTGGACAGCGCCGATGCCCCGATCCTGCAGTCGGCGGGTGCCTTGACTGTCCAGGGTGCCGCAACCGTCGATGCCGGCGCCGGCTCGGTCTCGCTGCAGGGCGGAAACAACGACTTCAGCACGCTGTCGCTGCGCGGCAACGGCATCAACGTCACCGACCGCAACAACCTGACCATCGCCTCGCTCATCAGCGACGGCAACTCGGCCATCACCCTGACCGCGCTTGGCAACCTGACCCTCCCTGCACAGACGATGTCGACCGGGCTGTCCGATCTCGCGATCGCCGCCGGCGGTACGCTCGGCCTCAACGGTGCATTGAGCGGCCGCAACGTCACTCTGTACGCGAACGACAGTGTCAGCGTTGCCCACGATGTCACCGCCAGCCAGGCGCTGTTTCTGCAGAGCGACGGCGCCATCACCCAGACCGGTGGCGCGATACGCGTGGGCACCACGGCCGGTGTCACCGCCGCCGGCGACGTCACCCTGGACGGCAGCGGCAACCGTTTCGGCACCGGCCTGGCCCTGATCGGCAGCAACCTGTCGGTCACCGACAGCGGCGACCTGACCCTGCTCAACGTGGGCGTCGGGCCCAATGGCAACGTGGCGTTGACCGCGGGTGGCGCGCTGTTCCTGCCGGGACAGACCATCGATGCCGGCACCGGCACGATCGACCTGGTCGCACGCGGCGGCGCCCTGACGACCCACGGCGAACTTCGCGGCCGCGCGATCAGCATGACGGTACGCGATGGCATCGTACTTGCCGACGACGTCACGGCAACCGACACCTTGGCGCTGACCACGCGCGACGCCGCCATCACCCAGACCGCCGGCGCGCTCACGGCAGGCGGCTGGACTCACGTGGATGCCGGTACCGGCAACATCACGTTGGGCAATGCGGCCAATGTGCTGGCGGGACCGGTGAACCTGGCCGGTGCCGACGTGCGGATCGCCGCGACGGCGCTCAGCCTCGGCACGGTGTCCGCCAATGCACTGACCGCCACCAGTGGCGGCGCCCTGAACCTGGGCAGCAGCACCGTGCGCGGCGCGCTGAGCGCCACCAGCGGCAATGCGGCCATCACCCAGTCCGGCGCGTTGTCCGTGGATGCGACCGCCACGTTCACGGCGGGTAGCGGTGCGATCACGCTGACCGATGCCGGCAATGCGTTCGCCGGCGCGGTGTCGTTGAACGGTGGCGATGCCGTGGTGCGTACCGGCGCGGCACTGCGGCTCGGCAACAGCCAGCTCACCTCGCTGCAGGTGAGCACCGCCGGTGACCTGAGCGTGGACGGTCGCGTCAGCGCCACCGCCATCGACCTGTCCACGGGCGGCGTGTTCCGCAACACCCGCGGTGCCGATGCGCTCAGCGCGACGGGCGGACGTTGGCTGGTGCGCCTGCTCGATCCGAATGGCGGGCACGTTTTCAATGGTCTGGACAGCGGCAATACCGCGCTCTGGAGTGTCGGTGCAGCCGATGCCGTGAGCCAGGCCGGCAACCGCTACGCATTCGCGTATCAGCCCGTGCTGACGGTGTCGTCCAGCAATGCGGGCAAGGTCTATGGCACCGTCGCGGATCTGGCAACGCGCTGGACCGCGACCGGGTTGATGGAAGGCGTTGTCGGTGCCTATACCAGCGACTCGCTGGCGCAGGTGTTGAACGGCGCTCCCGAACTGAGCTCGCTCGGTGCGGCGGCAACGGCGGGCGTGGCCGGCGGCCCGTACCGGATCACCACGGGGCTGGGCACCTTGACTACCGGCGGCACCGGCTATGCACTCGCCACGGCCGACAGCGGCCTGCTGACGGTGACACCGGCCAGCCTGGTCATCCAGGCGGGCAACGCAGGCAAGATCTACGGAAGCACCGCCAACCTCGCCGGCTTTACCAGCCGTGGCCTGGTCAACGGCGATACGGTGACCGCCGCCGAGCTGGCCAGCGCCGGCCAGGCGGGGTCGGCCGGCGTGGGCAGCTACGCGATCACGGCCAGCAACGCCTCGGGTGCCGGGCTGTCCAACTACGACATCGCCTATGTCGCCGGGCGGCTCACCGTGGACCCGGCCACGTTGCGGGTGATCGCCCGCGACACGACCCGCGCACCGGACGGCCCTGCCCTGCTCGCCTATTACACTGAAGGCCTGTTCAACGCAGACACGGTCACGTCGGCAATCCTGTCCAGCGAGGGTACGTCGTCGCTGGCCAACCCGGGCGCGTACGCCATCGGCGTCAGCGGCGCGGTGGGAACCGGCCTGTCGAATTACCGCATCGAGTACGTGCCGGGCACGCTGCTGGTGAGCGGGTTCAATCCGGGTCTCATCGCCACTGCCGTGCAGTCGATCAGTGCGCTGCAGACCAGCACGCGCTCGCCATGGGCATCCGCGGCCGCAACGACGATGACGCTGGATGCGCCGCCCTCCACGCCGTCCTGGTCGACAGCGCCGCACAACGCGCCGGCGCTGGAAATGCCCACGGCCAACGCCCCGGCAACCTGCCTGGTCGACAACGTGCTGGGCCAGTGCCGGCTTGACTGAGCCGGCATCGGTACCATGCCAAGGGGGCGCATGACCCGACGGCCGCCCACGGCGGCGAGGATGCTGAATAACGGGGCTGTTCAGCCCCTTCCAGCATGAAACGCCCGGATCAGGGAGAATAGCGGCCCTCTGAACGCCCCCGCCTGCCATGGCAGGGGCGGCTTCCACGCGGTTGACGGCCTTGCCGGCCGCCACCCCGCCGTTACTTCCGGATCCAACGTGAACGCCATTGCCTCTGCTCCCGCCGACGACCTGCCCCAGGACGACCCGCCCCTGACCGACCGCCTGCGTGCCGCGCTGGACCTGCTGGAGGCCATCGAGGCCGACCGCGGCGTGCTGGACACGTTGCCGGAAGACGACCGGGTGCGTTTCCACCAGGTCGTGGCGAAGGTCTACCACCCCGAGCCCAAGGCGCGGCGGCAGAAGCTCAAGCAGCAGGCCAAGGCGCGCCATCACGAAAAGGTGCGCAAGGCCGAGGCGCTGCTCGAGCAGACCGGCATCCGCGCCCTGCGCCGCAAGCCGGTGTTCAGCACCCCGAACTACTTCCCGCCGCATGCCGCCGGGCTGCACGACGCGCACAACGGCGAAGGGGCCGCTGCCGCGCCGGAGCCGGTGCATTCGCCGGAGCTTCGCCACTGCTACGTGTGCAAGCAGAAGTTCACCCAGCTGCATCACTTCTACGACCAGATGTGCCCGGCCTGTGCCGAGCTGAACTTCGTCAAGCGTACCGAGACCGCCGACCTGCGCGGCCGCGTGGCGCTGCTGACCGGCGGCCGGGTCAAGATCGGCTACCAGGCCGGCCTGAAGCTGCTGCGCGCCGGCGCCGAGCTGATCGTGACCACGCGCTTCCCGCGCGACTCGGCCGCACGCTATGCCGAAGAGCCGGACTTCGCCGAATGGGGCCACCGCCTGCAGGTGTACGGCCTGGACCTGCGCCACACGCCCAGCGTGGAGGCGTTCTGCAACGAGCTGCTGGCCACGCGCACGCGCCTGGACTTCATCATCAACAACGCCTGCCAGACGGTGCGCCGCCCGCCGCAGTTCTACGCGCACATGATGGCCGGCGAGACCGCCGCGCTGCATGACCTGCCCGAGACGATCCGGAAGCTGGTCGGCGAGTACGAAGGCCTGCGCAGCGCCGAGATGTTGAGCTTGGGCTCGGACGACGCACTGCCGACCCTGCAGGACCGCAGCGCGACCGGTGCCGACGGCCTGACCCGCGCCGCCGAGCTCTCACAGGTGCCGCTGCTGGCCGATGAACTGCTGGGCCAGCAGCATCTGTTCCCCGAAGGTCGGCTGGACCAGGACCTGCAGCAGGTGGACCTGCGCGGTCGCAATTCGTGGCGCCTGCTGATGGCCGAAGTGCCGTCGGTGGAACTGCTGGAAACCCAGCTGGTCAACGCGATCGCGCCGTTCATCATCAACGCGCGCCTCAAGCCGCTGATGCTGCGCACGCCCGATCGCGACAAGCACATCGTCAACGTGTCGGCGATGGAAGGCCAGTTCTACCGCAACTTCAAGACCACCCGTCACCCGCATACCAACATGGCCAAGGCCGCGTTGAACATGATGACGCGCACCTCGGCGGCCGATTACCAGAACGACGGCATCCACATGAACAGCGTGGACACCGGCTGGGTGACCGATGAGGATCCGGCCGACATCGCCGCGCGCAAGGTGGAAGAGGAACGCTTCCACCCGCCGCTGGACATCGTCGATGGCGCGGCACGCATCGTCGACCCGATCATCCACGGCGTGAACACCGGCGAGCACGTGTGGGGCCAGTTCCTGAAGGACTACGCGCCCACCGACTGGTGAGCGCCCCCGTGTAGTGCCGGCCGCTGGCCGGCATCTGAACCGTGCCGACCTGTAGTGCCGGCCGCTGTCCGGCTTCCTGAACCGTGCAGACGTTGCGAACGCCGGCCAGCGACCGGCGCCCCGGCGCATGTCAGCGTATGTCTAATGCGAATGATTCGTGATAGCATTGTGAACGTTTTCAGTTTCCCTACACGGACGTCCCAGCCATCGCCAGCGGACCCTCTTACTCAGGAGTTTGCTCGATGCACCTTTCCTCCCCCACGTTTACCCATTCGATGGCCGCGCTCACGGCCGCCATCACTCTGGCCCTGTCCGCCCAGGCCCACGCCGCCGGCGACGTCGCTGCCGACGCCAAGGACATGAACACGGTCGTGGTCACCGCCACCGGTGCCCAGCAGTGGATCAAGGACGCGCCGGCCAGCATCAGCGTCATTACCCGCGAAGAGATCGAACGCAAGCCGGTCTCCAGCATTGGCCAGCTGCTCAGCACCGTGCCGGGGGTGACCGGTGGTTATGCGCTGTCAGGCGCGCAGTCCAAGATCCGCCTGCGCGGCCTGCCCGAGCAGTACACGCTGATCCTCATCGACGGTCGCCGCCAGGGCAATTCGTCCGGCGTGAACTACCGGGACGACCTGGGCCCGCAGGATCTGAACTGGCTGTCGCCGGACATGATCGAGCGCATCGAAGTGGTGCGCGGCCCGATGTCATCGCTGTACGGTTCGGATGCGATGGGCGGGGTGATCAACATCATCACCCGCAAGATCGCCCCGGAATGGGGTGGCTCGGTGACCTTCAACTACAGCCGGCCCGATGCGGACGACCGCGGCAACACCACCCAGATGGGCGCGCAGTTCAGTGGTCCGTTGACCGACCGCCTGGGCCTGCGCGTGGGCGCCAACGTGACCGACCGCGAGTCGGACCGTGCGCGCGGACAGACGCCGGGCAGCAAGGCCGAGAACGCCAATGCCCTGCTCAACTGGGCGATCAACGACGACCACACGGTCGGGTTCGAGGCCACGCACGGTGTGCAGCGCAACCGCGGTGACGGCGACGTGGGCGCATGGGGCCTGTCCAAGCTGGTGCACACCGGCTACGTGGTCACCCATGACGGGCGCTACGGCGATGCCAGCACGTCCAAGTCCACGCTGACCCAGAACGACTACGAGGACAAGGGCAGCCAGGTGGGCAACCACTCCAAGGAAACCGTGTTCGACACCGCGTTCGCCACCGGCTTCCACTTTGGGTTCGAGCATCGCTTGAACGTGGGTGGCCAGTGGAAGCGGGAAGAGCTGCAGAACACCGACACCATCGGCACCGTGCCGGTCACCTGGAGTGGCAGTGGCCGGATCAGCCCGACCAATGAGGCCGATTCCTGGGCGCTGTTCGCCGAAGACCACATCACCCTGCATGAGCGCTTCACCCTGACCCTCGGCCTGCGCTGGGACAACACCGAAAACTACGACGACAACCTGAGTCCGCGCATCTACGGCGTGTGGCATCCGTCGGATGACTGGACGGTGCGTGGCGGCGTGTCGCAGGGCTTCCGCGCGCCGAACCTCAAGCAGGGCAGCGCCGGTGCGGCCACCCAGTCGGGCGGCAATGGCTGCCGCAGCCTGACCGTGGAAGGCTGGACCAACCGTTCGGTCAGTGCCGATGGCACCACCGGCTGCTACATGGCGGGCAACCCGAACCTGGAGCCGGAGACCAGCACCAACTACGAGCTGGGCGCGGGCTTCGACCGCAACGGCTGGTCGGTCTCGGCCACCTACTTCCTGACCAACTTCGACGACAAGATCGAGCAGGTACCGCTGCGCGATATCGCCGGGTACGACGCCAGCTTCGTCAACGGCTTCTGGTGGACGGTGGCGCAGAACATCCAGAAGGCGCGCACGCGCGGCGTGGAGGCCAGCGTCACCGTTCCGCTGCACGAGCGCCTGAGCTGGACCACCAATGCCACCCGCATGCTGGAATCGAAGAACCGCACGACCGGTGCGACGCTGCTGGTGGTGCCGGAGCTGACGGCCAACACGGCGCTGGACTGGCAGGTCACCGATGCGTGGTCGTTGAACGTCAGCGCCCAGCACATCGGCAAGCAGCTGGTCTCCAGCACCAGCCCGACCTTCGCCAAGGCCTACACCACGTGGGACCTGGTGAGCGGGTTCGACGTCAACGAGCACCTGACCCTGCGCGCGGGCGTGTCGAACGTGGGCGATGTGTCCACCGTGGATGAAGGCAACAATTACGACGGCGGTGCGCGCACCTTCTTCGTGGGCGCTACGGCGCGGTTCTGATCCCGCGCCGGGGACGTGGCCACCCGCTGAGGTGGCCCGTCTTCCATCGCCACAGGGCAAAGGCCAGGAAGGCAAATACCCGTGCAACGCTTATCAGGTCCATGCGGCCACTGGTTCCGTACGCAACCAGATATTGGATGAGGTAGGCAGCGAAGAACACGGCGGAGAGCTTGCGCCCGAACGCCAGGAAGATGAAGCCCAGCGCCAGTGAGAACGGCATGACCAGCTTGCCGCTCAGAGCTTCATGTTCAACGCGACAAAGAACGAACGCCCCGCTGCCGGCGAGAACATCGGCTGCGGTTGTTCCCAGAAGAAGCTGTCATACCATGCATAGTCGTATTGGCGGTCGGTGGCGTTCTTCAGCTGCACATCCACACTCCAACGTGGGCTGATGTCATAGCGGGCACTGAGGTCCAGCACCGCGAAGCCGCCGTACTTGCCGGCAACGTTGCGCTCTTCCAGATAGTAGTCGCCCTGCGCCCTGCCCTGCAGGCCCAGCTGCAGCGCCTCGGTGGCCTGGTAGTCCAAACCGATGTTGCTGATGTAACGCGGGGTGGCGGCAACTTCGCGTCCCTCCAGCGACAGGCTGGCATCGCGACCATCGCGCTCGATCTTCGCTTCCTGGTAGGCATGGGACGCCCACACCGTCCACTTCTCGCCAACCTGCGCGCTGATCTGCGCATCCACACCGCGACGGCGCGTCTTGCCCAGCGTCACCGTGGTGCCGGTGGCCGGCATGTTGGAGATCTCGTTGGCCGCATCCTGCTGCCACACCGCGATGCGCGCCTGGCTGCCCGCGAACGGGCTGAACTTCATGCCCAGCTCCATGCCTGTATTCGTCGACGGGCTCATGGGGCCTTGGCCCGGCGTCAGATACGCAGGCGCCGTCGAGCCGGTGAGCACCTGGAAGGTACGGCCCCAGTTGGCGTACACATTGGTGCTGTCGGTGAACGCATAGACCACGCTCAGCTTGGGCTGCTCGATGCTGCCGTAGCGCTGCAGCTGCCCGGTGATGCCGCCCGGCAGCCGGGTGTCGCCGTCGAAACGGTCCACGCGGTAGGCCGGCACGATCTTCAACGCATCGATGGGCTGGTAGATCGCCTGCACGTAGGCGCCCCAGTTGTCGAAGGTGTGGCGGTCGTTGTTCTGCACGCGTGCCGGGGCGGCGCTGAAGTCGGTGGGCTCGGCGTAGCTGAAGCGCTCGCGGATGTAGCCGTTGTCCTGGTGCTCGACATTCACCCCGCCCTCCAGCCTCAGGGCGGCGCCCGGCTGCCAGGTCAGCGTGGTGAGCATGCCGGTCTGTTTCTCATCCCACACCCGGCGCTGGCGCGGCGCATTGCCGGTGGGCAGGTCGCTGAAGGTCACCCGGCGGTCGTCTTCGTAGCGGTTGTAGTAAAGCCTGCTGCCCAGGAACAGCGCGTCGGCCAGCTTCAGGTCCATGTGGATGCCGATCTGGCGCATGTCGCGGTCATCGCCGTCATTGGCATTGCGCAACTGCGAGCCGCGGCGGTCGGTGCGCAGCTCTTCGGCCGTCATGAACCCGGGTTCGTCCGCTTCGTGGTGGTAGGCGCGTGCGCTCAGGCCGATCCGCATGCCTTCGTCGAGCGAGCCGTAGAACCACTTGCCGCCCAGCGCATACTTTCGCGAGGTGTCGTGGTCGCGGTAGCCGTCCGACGCCTGGCTGCCGATGAAGTAGTTCTGTGCGAAGCCGTTGCTCTCTCGGCCGATGGCCAGCTGCGCATCGCGGGTGTTGTAGCTGCCGTAACTGAGCCGTCCGTCCGTATAGCTCCCGCCCTGGCGGGTACCGAAGTTCACGTTGCCGCCGATGTTGTGCAGGCCATAGCGCGGGTCGTTGGTGCCGCGCACCACCTCGATATAGCTGATCTCCAGCGGGAACAGCATGTCGATGAAGCGCTGGTTGCCGCTGTTGACGTTGCTGGGGATCCCGTCGATCAGGGTCTTGATGGCGTTGAGGTAGCCCTCGCCGTTGAAGGCGCGGAAGCTGACCTTGCCGGACTCGGCGCCCTGGCGGGTTTCGGTCAGCTGGATGCCCGGCATCTGGCCGAGCAGCTCCCAGCTGTGCGACACGTTCTTGTCTTCAATCTGGTCGGCGCCCAGCACATCCACCGAGGTCAGCACCTGGTGGGCGGTGAGCTGGCCTTCGGTGTGCTGGTGCACGTCCACCTTGCCAAGCGTGAGGGCCGAGTCGGACGACTGGGCACGGGATTCGGGGGCGAACAGGACGGCGGCAACGGCCGTCACCAGAGCGTGGATCTTCATGTCAGGGGCAGCATCACGAATGGAAGTCAGGGGGCAGCCTTGGATCATGGCTGCGATAGTTACACTATAACATTACATGCACGGGACGAGTCCGGGTTTTCACCAGCCGCTGCCGCGCCGCTACCTAGGATGGTCACAGGCGCGACGGAGGGTCGCGCCCAACACGCTGTGGA
This sequence comes from Stenotrophomonas sp., assembly GCF_032099025.1. Lineage (GTDB taxonomy): Bacteria > Pseudomonadota > Gammaproteobacteria > Xanthomonadales > Xanthomonadaceae > Stenotrophomonas. Next base: position 246,087 of record NZ_DAMCID010000001.1, on the reverse strand, counting down.
GGGATCGGATGACCGAACGCGCCCGTCAAGCTGCCCTGGAGTCCCTGCGGATACTGGATTCGGATCCAGAACCGTTCTTCGATGCCCTGACCCGCGCCGCGCATGCGATGACCGGCATGCCGGTGGCGATGATTTCGCTGATCGACGGCGACCGCCAATGGTTCAAGGCGCATGTGGGCCTGGAGGCCGTCACCGAAACCGCACGCGACATCTCGTTCTGCACGTGGACCATCCAGTCGGACAGCGTCCTGGAGGTGCACGACGCACGCGAGGATGCGCGCTTCGCCACCAATCCCACCGTGATCGGCCCGCCTTACGTGCGCCATTACCTGGGCGCGCCCATCCGGCTGGAGGGCGGCAGCCGGATCGGCACGTTGTGCCTGCTCAACCCCGAGCCCGGCGTGGCCACCGCGGAACAGCGCGAGGCCTTGGCGTGGCTGGCGCGGGTCGCAGCGATCGGCATGGAACAGCGCGCCAGCCTGCTCAACCGCATTGCCGAGAGCAACCGCCTGCACCGCCAGCTGCAGCGCAGCCAGGCCTTCCTGGAGCGCACCAACACGCTGGCCAAGGTGGGCGGCTGGGAGCTGGCGCTGGAGAGCAACGCACTGGATTGGACCCGGGAAACCCGCCTGATCCATGGCGTACCAGAGGACTTTGACCCCAACCTTGGCGCGGCACTCTCGTTCTACCCGGACACGAGCCGGGTTGAACTCGAGGACGCGATCGCCGCCTGCGCCCGCGACGGCACCGCCATCGACCTGACCGTGCGCGCCACCACACTGGGCGGCGAGCGCAGCTGGCTGCATATCGTCGGCCAACGCGTGGACGACGCGGCCGGCGCACGCTTGATCGGCGCCATCCAGGACGTGACCGAGCAACGCTCGGCCACCGACGCACTGGCGCAGAGCGAGGCGCGCTACCGACGCTTGTTCCAGCACAGCCTTGGCCTGATCTGCACGCACACGCTGGACGGCGTGATCACCTCGGTCAACCCTGCCGCCTCGCTGTCGCTGGGCCGGCCGGAAGCGGAGCTGCTGGGGCGCTCGCTGACCGAGATCATTCCTGGCGAGAAGCAGGGTCAGCTGCAGGCCTACCTGCAGCGTGTGCGGGAGAACCAGAGCGATTCGGGGCTGATGGAGCTGGTGGCCGAAGATGGGTCACGCCGCTACTGGGCCTACCACAACGTGCTCGATACCGAGGCGGATCCGCCGTATGTGCTCGGCCACGCCCAAGACATCACCACCCAGCACCTGCAGGAGCGGCAACTGCTGGAGATGGCCATCCGCGATCCCCTCACCCGCGCGTTCAATCGCCGCTACCTGGCCGAGCTCGCACAGCAGCAGCTGGAAGCATGGGGCTGCCCCGTGTTCGACCTGGACCACTTCAAGGAGATCAACGACTCCCTGGGCCATGCGCATGGCGATGCGGTGCTGGTCGAGTTCGCCGCGTTCCTGTCCGCGCCGTTGGACGAAAACGAGGTGGTCGTGCGACTGGGCGGCGATGAGTTCCTGGTGTTCGTGCCGGGCGCCACACTCGGCAGGTTGCAGGCGCTGGAGGCGGACTATCAGGCGCGCGCCCATACGGCACCGGTGCGGTTCTCCGGCGGCTGCGCGATCAGCCGACCGCCGGAGACGGTGGCCGACACCATCAACCGCGCCGACATGAAGTTGTATGAGCGCCGTCGCAGGGAGCGGCGATCCACGCCCACGGGGCCTTAACCTGACTTCCTTATGCTGACAACGCGCCGACGGCACTGCGCCCGGCGTTTGACACTGCAAAGGAGTCGCAATGAAGAAGCTGCACACTGCCGTTCTCGTCGGATGCCTGCTCGGCATGAGTTCCCTCGCCTACGCCGAGGTTGCCAACCTGACCAACAGCGCCGATGGCGCCAACCGTGACGCGGGCATTGCCGCGGTCAAGAAGAAGCTGCAGGAGGCCTGCACAGACCGCAAGGGCACGCCGGATGCGGACTCGTTTGAGGTGGTGTTCGAGAAGACCAGCGAGAACCCGAATGTGCCGAAACCGTATTACGTGGACGGCAAGATGAAGTGCGATCTGCCGTAAGTCACGTGCGGCAAGCGCGGCGCACATTTTGCGGCACGCTGGCATGGCCGCTATCGGCCGAAGTATGAACCCGGATCTCTCGATGCCCTGTACGCCAGCGCATCGAGAAATTTCTTGCCGTGTTCCGCATATCCGGATTGCTCGCTGGCCGAGAGCGGGAAAGCAATCTCGTACAGCGCAAAGCCGCCCGTCATGACGCAAAGGCAGAGAAGGCCCTGACCATCGCGGAAGAGGCGATACGATCGCCCGACCTTACTGCCACGACGCAATCTCACTGAGCTTTCGCGCAATGAATGTCGCGAAGTCAGGTGCTACGTCGACTGATGTCAGATGTTCCGTGTCAACCTCAACAACCCGCCAAGTCTGGGAATCGAAGCCAGCAGCAAAGCCACAGAGGTCATCTCCAAACAGCAGTACGCCTCTAACCTGCTTGCTCTCACCGTATATCTCTTCAGCCGGAATCAGCCCCGTATAGATCATGTAGTTTTCGCTTCCAACCTCGCCGGCACCGATGCGCAAAAGGAACCCAATATAGTCTTCTGGCAGTCCGGGATACTGTTTCCGCAACGACGTTGCCTTCTCGCTCGAAACGGCGGCAAGCTTCTTCAATAGATCGCCTACGCCTTGAATACCGTTCAACTGCCCGTAATCAGTCACTATCGCCTCACCTTACGAATAGATTTCTACCAGGCGACCCTGCCCCGCGGATGCCCATCTGGTGTTGATCAGGGTGCCTCGCCGGATGAATATTCCACCATTCATTTGGACCGCCATAGCCCAGCTCTATGACGTGATGGGCTTCATAGTGCTGGCCAACCCTTCTGCTGACTTCCCCCGACTTGCTGTACACAGGCTGCAAATACGTTGGCCATACCTGACCGGTGTTGCGCTCCCTCTCTGCGATGAGGTCGCCCTTAATTCGACCGAGCTGAGATCGACTCTTTGCCCCTTAGGTCAAATGCCTACATTCACTCCAGGATCAAATCAATGCGATCGATGGTCGGCTCGCAGGTTCTGTACTGACTCTCAGAGCGGATCACGAATGCTGAGTCGGGAAGTCTGATGCGAGATACATTGATGCCAGACCAGCAAGTCTCACACCAGACTATCTTCCAGCCGAACTGTCCTGAATCCGGGCCAAAGTACTGAAACATCAGGCCGACATTGCCACACGATGGACACGCTGCCGACGACAAATCACTATCCGCTTCGGGCAGTTGTTTTATCCAATAAAGGTACGTTTTACCGCTCGCCATCACCTGTAGCCCTCAAGTTGGCCCGAATTCTCTCCAAAGCAGTGCTGCAAGAGCCAGGCCACTTTGGCGTGGCCGTCGTGGATCAAGTACCGAGCCAAGAACCCGGGCTTCGAAGAAACCTATCAGAACTACTGAGCCGGAGATCCGTCGAGAGCGACTGGAAAATTCAATCAAGTGAATAGCACTGAACTCTGCCGTCAGCGGTGATTCTTGAGATGATTCCTTCAGCTACATCTACGTTCATCTCGCCCTCGACATAAGAAACCGGTTCCAGTTTCAGCTGAAAATACGCACTCGGCTCGCTCCTCACATCGTCCTCGGGAGCAGGCGGACCCAGTAGCGAGTACTGATGGTCGCCCCCCACTGCTACATATGCTGGGTACTCATCAAAAATACCGTCAACATCCTCAACAAAAGCAAAACAACCAAGCACCTCCCCAAGCAGCTCGGCAGTCTGCTGCAGGCCACCTACGGGAACAATACCAACATCCGCATGCTTCATCATGGGCGATCTCGACTATCCGGAGTCACAAAGAACACTTGACCGTCACCTGCGTCAGCGCCACCCTCTCTCCCGCCAGCGCCGCGCGCCCGACCTTGGGGGCAGCGGCTGGCGGCGATTTCCCGCACTTCATGGATTGCGTCAACAGATACCCCGAGCTGCCTACCGGATCTCCGCAGAGTCCGCGCAAATTATCGTTATAGGCGCCGCAACTGCATCTCACAATCATCCCGGATTGATTCGGCGCAGCGATCTCAATCATCACTTCGCACCGTTCGCAACGAACCGCAGATACAGAGCCATCCTTCATAAATTCAGCGAGCGCCGCTTCAAACGTCTCGAACAAAGGAACGTTTACGTCGGTCATCTTACTGTTTCTCCATCTTGCCCATCACGCCCCCCCAGAGAGTGAGCTTCCAACGCAGTCCGCCTTACCAAACCTCTCAAGACATGGTTGATCGCCTGAAACCTCTGCGAGTTCCCATCACATGCACCTGGCGGCACAGTACCCACTTGACTGAACGCCATTCGAGCGCAGCCAATGGACGGACAGTCAACGGGCGCACCCTCGGCATCACCCGACCAAGTCGGATCTGGTGGCACTCTCGACATTGAGGATGTTCTGTTCAACAAACTCTCGGGCAGCACTTTTCGAGTCGAACCATTCGATGTGAGCGTCATCATCCCAAAGTGCACATTTCGGCCAGAAGTACAGCGCGGATTCCTCATGTCAGTCGCAAGTGCGGGAATCGACTGCGGAAGTGAGACGCCATGGTCCAGCTCACGAATCGCTTCGTCGATACGGCCTGCACCACCGGCCTGTAGCGCGGGCTTGATCTGCTGCCAGTGAGCCTTCTCTTCAAGCATATTTTCTATGCGCATCGAAGCTTGCGAACTTTGACTAGCTCTTCCAGGTAAACCTTTTTTACATAGCATAAAAGGAAGTGTGCGGAGTTCACGTCAATCGCGCCATATCCACTCTTGTTGATGGCCGGAAGCATTTCAACACTACCCTGTTCCGCAAGACCAATAGCAACGTCAAGCGCACCAATCACCTCTTCGTGGTAGGACGGATCAATTACAGTCAACTCCGCGACTTGGTTCAACGCCACATCCAGCGGCTCTTGATTGATAGCGCCTGCAAAAAGATCTTCCAATGCTTCCTGCCATGGAGTGGCATTCATTCTCGCGATTTCCGGTAAGGAACATGGGTGCCAGCACCCGCGCGCCGCAGGCTGGAATCCTTCATCAAATCCTACGCCTTTGACAGCCCGGACACATCCACTGACGCTGCTCCAGTTATTGCATTCACAGTGGTGCGAGCAATGACGCGGGCGTCTTTTCTAAGCTCACCTGGCACATAGAGCACAAAGACACGATCATCACCTTCAAAGAGAGTTGTCAACACCAGCGAACCGCGAATCTCATCAGGAATAACGTATCCCTCAAGCTCTTTCTGCGTCAGACGTCGCGCGATCTCACGCAGCTCATCGACATGAATGGTCTTCATCTACCTTTGCCCTGGGGTCGTAGCCACGTTCTTCCAATCAGCCTGCCAAGAAGGCTCACGACGCTTCAGACGTCAGCAAGGCGTTTCGATGAAGCTCTGCAACGTTAGACCTGGGCGGTACTCAACCAATCACCCTGCAGAACAATATCATCGCCTTTACCGGCAAGCCTAACTATTGCCGTGATTCCATGGTTGAGCTGCTGGAGCTTCTGCCTCATGACCTCGATGCTCTCAACTGACAAGCAAACGCTTCTGACGTTTACCGGGGAAGACAGCGGCCTTTCCATACGAACGTCTTCAATTGTACGCGGAATCACATAAGCAACATGAAAAACGTCACCAAGCGAAATAGATCCACCCGAGTTCACATATCCGACGTAATTTCTCCCACCATCTCTAGCCAGCAAAATTGTATCTACAAAAAACACGACACCTCTGTCCACGTCAATCTTCCTGCTTTGCACGTCGCATGAACTCGGCAATCTGCTGAGCTGTCATCTTGGGCGCGGCCTCATTAAGCACGGTGGAGTCACTCCTGAGTACGACACTGTGTGGCAGCGGGTGCACTCCCATGTCCGCAAGTATAAGTCTCGCGCGGTCAACCGGCGCAAATCCGCTTGCCCCATTGATGAACCCCGCAGCATCGCCCTGGACCGGCCAGACTTCCGTAGACATTCATGAGCCGCTTTGCGCGTAGCGCCGTTCAAACTCTACAGGGGCCAGGTTGCCATCGGAACCATGGCGTCGGATTGAGTTGTGAAACATCTCGATGTATTTGAATACATCCGAGCGTGCCTCGGCCCGCGTCGGGTAGATCCGTCGCTTGATCCGCTCTTTCTTCAGTGCACTGAAAAAGCTCTCAGCCACCACGTTGTCATGGCAATTTCCGCGCACCTCGGCTGAGTCCTTGTGCGTGCGCAACATCGACCCCTCGGGTGTGCCCGCCAAGGTTTCGCTCTTGGCCTTGTAGACCAATGGTAAAGGCTGTGGGATGAAACCCCCAGCCGCTTGGCAACCTCGGCTACAGCAAAGCCCCTTTGGGCAACCTGCTTGGCCGCTTCGGCCTTGAACTCATCCGTGTACTGCTTGCTCGCCATAGACCCCTCTCTCGCTACCGTTGATTAGGGCTCTGAGATGTCTACGAAATCCTGGCCGGTCCACAACATCAAGCACGAACGTCATCATTGAGCGCAACCTCAAACTTCCTTCCAGACATTGCCTCCATGCCGTGCGCGGAAATCTCTGCCTTGAAGAAGTTCCAGTGATTCAAAATGGTGGAAAGTTGCGCGTGAGAATACTGCGGCGGCTCTCCGCCTACGTCGAGCTCGGGGTAGATGTCATTGGTAAAGCAAGCAAATCCTGGCTTGGCTACTGGCGGGTCAAGCCAGATCGCGACCACGTTGTAGCCCCAGTTCGCTTGCCCACTGTCCGACACTTCGCGCCCAGGATCGTCCATCGTGTCGAGCAACCGGGCCACAACCTCCAACAGTTCCTGGTCAAGTTCTGAGATAAGCAGGAGAACCGTAAGGCTCATTGCGCGACAATAATTTTCATCCGCCCCTACGCAACCGTAGTAGCTACGGTAGACCCCCGGGGCAGTCTCCTGGACTGAAGCGATCAACGTAGTCATGGTTTGTTCTCAGGATAGCCACGCCATTTCAGAACACTGCTGTCATCCAGCTCGAAGAACCGGAAGCTTACGCCGTCAGACAACCCGACGAGAATGATGGGCTGGCCGGCAACGCGCCGGACAAGGTCAGCCCCCCTTCAGGGGGACATCCCAGGTACCGGCAACGGTTTAGCCCCTCATCCGTCCTTCCCCCTGCCGGAAACGTCCATCCCCGGGTCGTGGCGCGCTGCTATAGTTCTACCATCGTGGCGGGCGTGGTGCCCGTCCTTGGATCACAGGGAGCGGGTCATGGGTCTTATTCAAGCGGTGAAGGGTGCAGTCGGCGGCGTGCTGGCCGACCAGTGGAAGGACTTCTACACCGTGCCGGCCGGGCTGCCGTCCACCGCGGCGCTGTTCGCGGCCGTGCCGCAGGGCACCAACGCCGGGCGCGGGTCCAACACCAGCGGCTCGTCCAACATCATCACCAACGGCTCGAAGATCGTCGTGCCGGAAGGCTATGGCCTGCTGCTGTTCCAGGACGGCGCGATCACCAGCTTCGTGGCCGAACCGGGCGGTTACGAGTGGCGCTCGGATGACCTCAACTCGCAGTCGATCTTTGCCGGCGACGGCATCGTCACCCCGCTGATCAAGCAGAGCTGGGAGCGTTTCAAGTTCGGCGGCCAGCCGGGTGGGCAGCAGGCGGCCTTCTTCGTCTCGCTGAAGGAACTGCCGGACAACCGCTTCGGTACGCAGTCCGAAATCTACTGGGACGATGGCTTCCTCAATACGCAGGTCGGCGCGATCACGCGCGGCTCGTACACGCTGAAGATCGTCGACCCGATCCTGTTCGTGAAGAACTTCGTGCCAGCAGCGTACCTGCAGCCGGGCAAGGTGTTCGACTTCACCGACATGGACAACGCCGCGGCCAGCCAGCTGTTCAACGAAGTGGTAGGTTCGCTGGCGCCGGCCTTCAGCCTGTATACCAACGATCCGGGCAAGGGCAACCGCATCACCAAGCTGCAGCAGGATTCGCTGGGCTTCGCCCAGAGTCTTTCCGCGGCGGTTGAGCAGGGTTACCAGTGGAAGTCGGACCGTGGCCTGGCCATCGTCAAGACTGCCATCGTCTCGATCGAGTACGACGCCAACACCCGCGAACTGCTCAAGACCGTGCAGCGCGCCGATGCGCTGTCCGGCGGCCGTGGCAACTCCAACCTGCAGGCCAGCGTGGCCCAGGGCATCCAGTCCGCCGGCGAGAACGGCGGTGCGGCGGGCCTGGTCGGCGTGGGCATGGCGTCGGGCATGTTCGGTGCCGGCAACCTGCAGCAGCCGGTCGCCCCGGCGGCGCCTGCGGCGGACGATACGGTGGCCAAGCTGACCAAGGCCAAGGAGATGCTGGACCTCGGCCTGATCACCCAGGACGACTACAACGCGCTCAAGGCCAAGGCGCTGGGTCTGTAAGGCGGACGCACGATAACCATGTCCGACCCCAGAACCCCGCCCCCGCTGCCCGGGGGTCCGCCGCCGTTGCCGGGCGCCGTTACCGGCCCCGGCTCGCCGCGCGATGTCCCGCCCCTGCCGGGCAGCTTTCCGCTGGATCCGGCCACCCTGCCCGACCCGATCCGTGCCGAGATCGAGGCGCCCGATCCGGTCGCCCTCGATACCAGTGCCGAGGAACTCAAGGACGGCCTGAACCGCTGTCCGAAATGCGGCTCCACGGACGTGCGCCTGAAGATCGGCACCGATGTGCTGGTCTGCCAGTTCTGCCGTCACGAATGGCATGGCGCGCTGGTCGAGGACGAATTCGGCCTGGGCGCCGGTATCGACCAGCTGCGCGGCACGGTCATCGCCTCCGGCGCACGCGACATCCAGGCCGACACCGCCAGCCTGATGAGCTTCAAGTGCACCGGCTGCGGCGCGGAAGTCACCATCAACACCGAAACCACCATGACCGCACGCTGCCATTGGTGCCGCCATGTGTTCGGGGTCAACGAGCAGGTCGCCAACGGCGCCGTGCCCGATGCGGTGCTGCCGTTCCGGATCGCCAAGGATGACGCCGTTGCGCGCATCCGCCAGTTTGTGGACAAGCGCCGGATGTTCGCGCTGAAGGCGTTCAAGGACCAGTTCACGCCCGAGAACGTCGTGGGCGTCTACATGCCGTACATGATCGTGGACAGCAACGTCAGCGCCAGTGTGTCCGGCAAGGGCGAGATCAAGACGGGCGAGTACACGCGCGGAGAGGGCGACAAGAAGAAGACCTACTACGACGCCGATGTGTACCAGGTGGAGCGCGGGGTGGACTTCACGGTGGACGACCTGCCGCTGGAATCGTCCGCCGAGCGTGGCAATCTCGATACGAAGACCAACACCAACAACATCATCAACACGATCCTGCCGTTTGATACCAAGAACGCGCTGAAGTGGAACGCGTCGTACCTGCTGGGCTTCACCTCGGAGAAGCGCACGCTGGACGTGGAGAAGATGCGGCCGCGCCTGGAAGACCAGCTGCTGTCCATCGCCCGCGCCCAGGTCGAGGGCTCGGTGCGCCGCTACGACCGTGGCGTGCGCTGGGAGCAGGAGCGCGTGGACGTGCACGGCACGCGCTGGGTGTCCATGTACCTGCCGGTATGGCTGTACTCGTACCACCAGCCCGGCCGCAACGGCGGCATGCTGCATTACATCGCGGTCAACGGCCGCACCGGTGAAACCATGGGCAGCGTGCCGGTGCAGCAGTGGAAGCTGCTGCTGGCCGCGCTCACCACCGGCACGATCGTTGAAGCCCTCACCCTCTGGTTCCTGGTAGCGGCCTCATGAGCGACGAAAGTGGACTCTGGTTGCTGTTGGCTGGCCCTGCCAGCGCAACGGCCTTGTACTGGGCGCTGTACCGGTACTACCGCAATACCGACAAGTCTCACGCCTTCGAGCGTGAGACCACCGTCGAGGCCAAGCCCATCACCGGCTCGGACCACCTCGTGGATACCAACAACGGCACGCAGGAGACGCGGATCCGCGGGGACAACGTGCGCGAGTATCGGCGCCGGGTGACACGAAACAGCGGATGAGCCCGCGCCCTCCGATCCGGCCACGCGACGTGGCCCACCGACACCGCCCCTTCCCTACCTTGTGTGATCCCTCATGAAGAAGCTTGTTTTTCTCGCCGTTCTGCTCGGCTCCCTGTCCCTGATGACGGCCTGCTCCGGCGGGGTCGGCGGTGTCGGCGGTGCCGCTGCCACAGACGAAACCGCACAATTGAACGATCCGAGGGTCGGCGACCTGTACGCCGCGGAGCTGTCCGAACTGGCAGAGTTCCAGGTCCCGGGCGAGAAGGCCTACGGACTGCTGAAGGTCATCAAGGTCGAGGCGGACACCGTCACCATCGTCACCGACAGCAGCGCCTGGGATGACACGATCTCCGCCAAGCGCGAGCTGCGTGGCGACCTCAAGGAAGTCGTCTGGGATACCGACGACGAGATCGTGCTGGCCCGTTCCCAGCTGCTGGACATGCGTCGCAAGGACGTCATCTTCGGCGTTCGACGCGGCGGCTGACCGCCTGCCCGGCACGTGGCGGTTACTCTTCGCGGCGTATGCCGCCACGTTCCGGCGGCCGTTTCCACGGCCAGAATCCTTCCACCTCAAGCACCACCGACCAGCTCAGGAAGGTGCGGATGATGACCAGCAGCCCCAGCGAGAGAATCGCATTCAGGGTGCTGTCCAGCGCCACCGTGCGGACGATGTCGGCCGCCACCAGGATCTCCAGACCGAGCAGCAGGGCGCGCCCCAGCCGCCGCCGGTAGCGTTCGTAGCTGTCGGCACGGTCCTGGTGATGTACCGCCAGCGCCACGACGTAGACCGCAGTGGACACGAGGATCGTGGCCACGATCAGAGCGATCGCCAGCAGTTCGATGCCCAGGGCCGACCATTCGACCCATTGGATGGCGGAGGCTTGGCTGGGCATGACGCGGGTCCCACGAGCGCTGCTCGGGCAGCAGTAAGAACAGGGTGGTGGCGTGCTGTCGGCGCAGCCAGCGTTGAACTACTCACCCCGACTCAGTAAATCTACGTGACCGCGCTTGAAGGGGTCTTCGCGCGCACTGCACCGGGTCTCCACCCTGATTGGACGTGCAATGGCGCACGGTGGGCGCAATCGCCCCAGCCGGAACTGCCATGAGCGAGTCTGTTGCACCCCCACGCCCACGCGTGCTCTACCCGCTCAGCCTGGGCATCAATGGCGTCGATCACGCATTGCAGGTGGAATCCACGGTCAGCCTGCTCGACCTGCTGCGTGAACGCCTTCAGCTGACGGGTACCAAGAAGGGCTGCGATCACGGCCAATGCGGTGCCTGCACGGTGCTGGTGGACGGGCGGCGCATCAACAGCTGCCTCACCTTGGCGGTCATGCAGGACGGTGCGCAGGTGCAGACCATCGAGGGATTCGCGGACGGCGATGCCCTGCATCCCCTGCAACAGGCCTTCATCGCCTGCGACGCATTGCAGTGCGGCTACTGCACGCCGGGACAGATCTGTTCGGCACAGGGCCTGATCAACGAGGGCAAGGCCTGCAGCCGCGACCAGGTACGCGAGCTGATGAGCGGCAACGTGTGCCGCTGCGGCGCCTATCCCCAGATCACCGACGCGGTGATGTCCGTGCTGGCCACCGACCACGACCTGCGCGGCGATGCCGCCACCGATGATTGGGTGCCAGGCACGGTGCCCGCATGATTCCCGCCACCTACCAGCGCCCGGACGCCATTGCCCACGCGCTGCAGGCACTTGCCGGCGCCACGGGCAGCAACGCCACCCGCCCCATCGCAGGCGGCACCAACCTGCTGGACCTGATGAAGCTGCAGCTGATGACGCCCACTGCCTTGGTGGACGTCAGCCGGCTGCCACTGGACGCGATCGAGGTGCGTGAGGACGGCGGGTTGCGCCTGGGCGCGACCGCGCGTAATGCCGATACCGCCTGGCACCCCCGCGTGGAACGGGACTATCCGCTGCTCTCGGCGGCCATGCTGGCGGCCGCCTCGCCGCAGATCCGCAACATGGCGACCAACGGCGGCAACCTGATGCAGCGCACGCGCTGCACGTATTTCTACGACCGTGCCACGCCGTGCAACAAGCGCGAACCGGGCAGCGGCTGCTCGGCCATTGGCGGCCTCACCCGCCACCACGCCATCCTGGGCGCCAGCGAGCACTGCATCGCCACGCATCCGTCCGACATGTGCGTGGCGCTGGCCGCGCTGGACGCGGTGGTGCACGTGGCCAGTGTGCGCGGCGAACGCGCGATTCCGTTGGCGGACTTCCATCGCCTGCCAGGCGACGCGCCGGAGGTGGATACGACGCTGGCGGCCGATGAACTGATCCTGCGGATCGAACTGCCGCCTGCCACGCACTTTGCCGCGCACAGCGCGTACCTCAAGGTGCGCGAGCGTCTGTCCTACGCCTTCGCGCTGGTGTCGGTCGCCGCCGCGCTGGACATCGGGCCGGACGGGGTCATCCGCGCTGCCCGTCTGGCGCTGGGCAGCGTGGCGCACAAACCCTGGCGACGCCCCGCTGCCGAAGCGCTGCTGGTGGGCGCACGCCCGGGGGCGGTGGCATTCGAAGCGGCCGCGGACGCGCTGCTGCAGGGTGCCGTCCCGCAGGGAGAGAACGCCTTCAAGATCCCCCTGGCCCGGCGCACGCTGATCCGCGCGCTTGAGGTGGCAACGCAAGGCACCGTGGACAACCAGGGCAGCACGCGCCCGCATCCGGAGACGCTGGCATGAACCTTCCCACGGCCCTGCAGCCGCCCGTCGCTCCGGCCGGTACCGGGCACGTCCCGACCGGCACCGGCACCCCGCGCATTGATGGCCATGCCAAGGTCACCGGCCAGGCCCGCTATGCCGCCGAATGGCCGGCGCCGGACCTGGCCTATGGCGTGGCCGTCAACAGCACGATCGGCAAGGGTCGCATCCTCGGCTTCAGCCTGGAGGCGGCGCATGCGGTGCCCGGCGTGCTGCGCATCATCACCCATCTCAACCGACCGCACATGCGCCGCGCCGGTCTGTTCTACAAGGACATGACGGCACCGGCCGGCAGTCCGTTCCGGCCCCTGTACGACGACACCGTGCTGTACAGCGGCCAGCCGGTGGCGCTGGTGCTGGCCGAGACCTTCGAGGCCGCGCGCGAGGCGGCCGGGCGCGTCGAGGTCCACTATGCAGTGGAGGAACACGACACGAATCTGCTGGCGGCGATGGCGCGCGCCCGCCCACCGAAGAAGATGAAGGCCGGCTTTTCATCCCCTCCCAAGGACAAAGGACATCCTGAGCAGGCCTTCGCGCAGGCCCCCGTCCAGATCACGGCCGACTTCCACCATGGCGTCGAGCATCACAACCCGATGGAGCTGTTCGCCAGCACGGTGATCCGGGGCGAGGATGGCCATCTCACCATTTATGACAAGACCCAGGGCTCGCAAAACAGCCGCTGGTACGTCTCGCATGTGTTCGGCCTGCCCAAGCGCAGGGTCACGGTGCGCAACCCCTACGTCGGCGGCGCATTCGGCGCGGGCCTGCGCCCGCAGTACCAGTTGCCGCTGGCCGTGATGGGCACGCTGGCACTCGATCGCTCGGTCCGGGTGGTGATGACACGGCAGCAGATGTTCACCTTCGGCCACCGCGCCGAGACCGCGCAGCGGGTGAAGCTGGCCGCCGACGCCGACGGCACCCTGCGTGCGATCTGGCACGAGGCGGTGGCCGAAACATCGCGCATCGAGGACTACGTGGAAGTGGTGGTCAACTGGAGCGGGCAGCTGTACACCTGCGACAACGTCCACCTGGGCTACAAGGTGGTGGACCTGGACCAGTACACCCCCATCGACATGCGTGCCCCGGGCGCCGCGCACGGCGTGCACGCGCTGGAAGTGGCCATGGACGAGCTGGCCGCCGAGCTCGGCATGGATCCGCTCGCGTTGCGGCTGAAGAACTACGCCGAGGTCAATCCCGCCGATGGCAAGCCCTACTCGAGCAAGGCGCTGCGCGACTGCTACGCGCAGGGTGCCGAGCGCTTCGGCTGGGCCCGCCGCCCGCTGCAGCCGCGGGCGCGTCGCGAAGGTACCGAATGGGTGGGCTGGGGCATGGCCACCGGGCAGTGGGACGCCATGCAGATGTTCGCCCGGGCGCGGGCCGTGCTGCATGCCGACGGTCGGCTGGTGGTGAGCAGCGCCGCCAGCGATATCGGCACCGGCACCTATACCGTGATGAGCATGATCGCGGCCGAGGCGCTGGGCCTGCCGCTGGAACAGGTGAGCTTCCAGCTCGGCGATTCCACCCTGCCGGTGGCCCCGATCGAAGGCGGCTCGTCGCATGTGAGCACCGTCGGGTCGGCGGTGGACGGCGCCTGCACCAAGCTGCGGCGTCGCCTGCTGGCGCTGGCCCGCCTCGCGCCCGGCACCGCGTTCTCGCGGGCGCGGCTGGAGGACGTAGTCTTCCGTGATGGCACCCTCGCGCTGCGCGGCGATCCTGCCAGCGCGGTGGCCTTGACCACGCTGCTCGGCACGGCCGGGCACGACAGCGTCGAGGCCAGCTACCTGCTGCTGCCGAACGTGCTGGAGCAGCGCCGCTACACCCGCGCCACCCACAGCGCGGTGTTCGTCGAAGTACGCGTGGACGAGGAACTCGGCACGGTGCGGGTGATGCGGGTGGTCAGCGCGATCGCCGCCGGGCGCATCCTCAACCCGACCACCGCGCGCAGCCAGATCATCGGCGGCGTGGTGTGGGGCATCGGTGCGGCCCTGCATGAGCACACCGAAGCGGACCATCGTTTCGGTCGCTTCATGAACCGCGATCTGGCCCAGTACCACGTGTCCGTGAATGCCGACATCCATGACGTGGACGTGCTGTTCGTCGAGGAAGACGACCGGGTGGTCAGCAGCCTGGGCGCGAAAGGCGTCGGCGAGATCGGCCTGGTGGGCGTCTCGGCGGCGATCAGCAATGCGATCTTCCATGCCACCGGCAAGCGCGTCCGCAGTACGCCGATCACACCGGACAAGGTGATGCGCGACGCGTCGTGAAATGACGATCACATCCAGATCGCCAGACTGTCGTATCTGAAGCCTCCAGCCCGCACGCCCACCGCGCACCCGCGCGGTGGGAGGCCAGCCCCACTCAGATCGAGTCTTGCCGTGCCCGTGATGTTCCCTCGCCTGCCGTCGTTTTCCCCGCAGCTGCGCGCCTGCAACGGCGCCCCGAAAAGGGGTGTGCGATGCGGCCGCTGATCAGCGTCGATGCGGCGGCGGCGGCGATCCAGGCCACGACGGTGGCCGCTGCCACCGAGCAGGTGGCCCTGCACGACGCGGTCGGGCGCGTCCTCGCGCAACCCGTGCTGGCCGAAGGTCCCCAGCCGCCGTTCGACCGGGTGATGATGGATGGCGTGGCCATGCAGTGGCAGCCGGTAATGCCCGCCCTGCTGCGGGTGGCCGGGATGCAGATGGCCGGCATGCAGGGCGGCGCGCTCACCGACCCGGACACCTGCATCGAGATCGCCACCGGCGCCGTACTGCCCGACGGCTGCGACTGCATCCTTCCCATCGAACAGCTGCGCCGTACGCCGGACGGCTACGCGCTGAAGGAAACAGCGACGCCTGCCCCGGGCCAGTTCATCCACCGCCGCGGCAGCGACTGCGCCGCCGGCAGCCCGGTACTGGCGCCGGGCGTACGCATCGGTGCGCCGCAGATGGCCTTGCTGGCGGCCAATGGCGTAGCCCACGTAACGGTGGCGCGGCGACCGGCCGTGGCCGTTGTCGCCACCGGCGATGAGCTGGTGGACGTGGGCGCAACGCTGCCGCCGGGGCGCATCCGCCGCTCCAACGACCTGGCGCTGATGGCGGCACTGCAGACGGCCGGACTGGGCCAGGCCAGCCTGCACCACCTGGCCGACGAGCCGACCGTGCTCGCGGCGGCGCTCGCGGCGCTGCTGGCGTCGCACGACACGCTGGTGCTGTCCGGGGGCGTCTCGATGGGCCAACGCGATTACCTGCCCGATGCACTCCAGGCACTGGGGGTGCGCTGCCAGTTCCACGGCATCGCGCAGCGTCCGGGCAAGCCGATGTGGTTTGGCGTCGGGCCGGCGGGCCAGCGTGTCTTCGCGCTGCCCGGCAATCCGGTGTCGTCGCTGGTCTGCCTGGTCCGCTACGTGCGGCCCGCGCTGCTGGCGGGCATGGGCCTCGCGCCCGAGCCGCCGGAGCAGCTGCCACTGGCCAGCGCCCTGCCCGCCTTCCCGCTCGCGCAGTTCATACCGGTGCGACTGGGCCGTGACGCGCAGGGCAACGCCGTTGCGGAACCGGTCGGGTCACGCAACTCCGGCGATTTCACCGCCCTGGCCGGCACCGCCGGCGTGGTCGAACTGGCCGCCGGCGCCGGTGCCGACGCGGGGCAGCGCCTGCCGCTGCATCGGTGGTGACATGAACGCACCGACGCCCGTGCTGGACCGCCGCGGCCGACCGCTGCGCGACCTGCGCATTTCGGTCATGGACCGCTGCAACTTCCGCTGCACGTACTGCATGCCCGCCGCCACCTACGGTGACGACTACGCGTTCCTCAGCAATGCCCAGCGGCTGGACTTCGACGAGATCGAACGGGTCTGCCGCCAGGCCGCGCCGCTGGGGGTGAGCAAGCTGCGCCTGACCGGTGGAGAGCCGCTGCTGCGCCACGGCCTGCCGGACCTGGTACGGCGGCTGCGTGCCATCGATGGCATCGACGACATCGCGCTGACCACCAACGGCGTGCTGCTGGACCGCCAGGCCAGCGCGCTGGCCGACGCCGGGCTGGACCGCGTCACGGTCAGCCTGGACACGCTCGACCCCGCCTTGTTCCGCACGCTCAGTGGTGGCCGCGGCGAGGTCGACGCGGTGCTGCGCGGCATCGAGGTGGCCCGCCACGCCGGCTTCCGCGACGGGGTCAAGGTGAACGCGGTGGTGCAGCGCGACCTCAACGATGCCGGTGCGCTGGACCTGGTCGACCACTTCCGCGGCACCGGCGTGGTGCTGCGCTTCATCGAATTCATGGACGTGGGCAACCGCAATGCCTGGTCCGCCGGCGCGGTGGTGCCTTCCGCCGAACTGCAGGCGCGCATTCACGCACGCTGGCCACTGATGGCCCTGCCGCCGCGCCACCCGGGCGAGGTGGCCACGCGTTACCGCTTCCTGGATGGCGGCGGTGAGCTCGGGCTGATCTCCTCGATTTCCAAGCCGTTCTGCGGCGACTGCACGCGCGCGCGCCTGTCCTCGGAAGGGCTGCTGTACACGTGCCTGTTCGCCACCCAGGGCACCGACCTGCGCGGGCTGCTGCGCGCCGGCCAGGATGACACCGCCCTGCGTGCGGTCCTGGCCGGCGTGTGGTCCGCGCGCAACGACCGCTACAGCGAACTGCGCGGCAGACCGGCCACCCCGCCGGGCCGCCGCATCGAAATGCACTACATAGGTGGATGATGGAACCCAACCCCTCCCTGCTCTCGCACCTGGATGCCGACGCCCGGCCACGCATGGTGGACGTGGGCGGCAAGACCGCCAGCGACCGCGTCGCCCACGCACAGGCCCGCGTTCGTTTTCCGCCCGAGGTGGCGGCCCAGCTGCGCGAGGCCGGGTTCGTGCTGCCGAAGGGCGCGGTGCTGACAGTGGCGCACATTGCCGGAGTGATGGGCGCCAAGGCCACGTCCCAGCTCATTCCGCTGTGCCATCCGCTGGCCCTGCAGCGATGCGACATCGCCATCGCGATGGACGGCGACAGCGCCGTCATCGACTGCACCGTGGCCTGCCACGGCGTCACCGGGGTGGAGATGGAGGCATTGACCGGTGCCAGCGTCGCGGCGCTGACGCTCTACGACATGTGCAAGGCACTCTCGCACGCCATCGTGATCGAGCAGGTGCGGCTGGTGTCCAAGCGCGGTGGCAAATCCGACCTGGCGCTGCCGGCATGAGTGCACCGCTCTCTGCCCTGCTGCTCAGTGGCGGCGCCAGCCGGCGCATGCAGGCCGACAAGGCGCTGCTGGACTACGGCGGCCGGCCGCAGCTGCTGCGCGCGTGGGAACTGTTGCAGCGCGTCGGCGTTGCCCACGCGCATGTGTCGATCAATCCCGGCCAGCAGGGCGACGCACTGCGTGCCGGCCTGCCTACCCTGGCCGATACGGTGCCCAGCGTAGGGCCGGTTGCGGGCATCGTGACCGCGCAGCAGGCGTTCCCCGCCCACGCATGGCTGGTGCTCGCCTGCGACCTGCCGCTGCTGGACGCAGCCACGCTGCAGTCGCTTCTCGACGCGCGCGATCCGGATCGGGATGCCACGGCCTTCAGCAGCCGCCATGACGGCCTGCCCGAACCCCTCTGTGCCATCTGGGAACCCAGCGCCGCCCCCCTGCTTCGGCAGCGGCTGGCGTCCGGCCACCATTGCCCGCGCAAGGCGCTGCTGCAGTTGCAGATCCACACACTGCCCGCGCCGGGCAACACCCTGGACAACGTCAACACCCCGGACGAGCTGCTGAGAGCACGCCGGCAACTGGAGCTGCGCTGATGCCCCACATCGAACTGGCCTATTTCGCATTGCTGCGCGAACAGGCCCACACCGATTCCGAACGCCTCGATACCGATGCAACGTCGCTGAGCGCGCTGTACGGGCAATTGCAGGACCGGCACGGTTTCACCCTGCCCGCCTCCGTGCTCAGGGTGGCGGTGAACGACCGCTTCTGCAGCTGGGACCAGCCCCTGCACGACGGGGACAGCGTGGTGTTCATTCCACCGGTCAACGGCGGATGAGCGGGTTCTCGGTGAGCGCGGTCGCCCTGGACGTACCGGCGCTGCGGGCGGCGCTGCAGAATCCTGCCCACGGCGGCTTCTGCGCCTTCGAAGGCTGGGTGCGCAACCGCAACGACGGCCGCCAGGTGGACGGCCTGGAGTATGAGGTCTACACCACGCTGGCGGAGGTCGAAGGCGCCGCGATCCTGGCCGAAGCGCGCGCGCGGTTTGGCGACATCGACGCGGTCGGTGTGCACCGCAGCGGCACGCTCGCGGTGGGTGAACTGGCCGTCTGGGTCGGTGTGTCGTCTCCGCATCGCGATGCCGCGTTTGGCGCGTGCCGCTACATCATCGATGCCTTCAAGCACCGGTTGCCGGTGTGGAAGAAGGAACGCTACGTGGAGGGCGATTCGGAATGGGTGGTCTGCTCGCATGGCAGCGCCCCCCATTCACATGACCGCGCCGATGCGCGGTAACCCGCCCATGCCCCACCCGCTTCACCGTGCGCCGACCGCGCCTCGGCCATCCTGTTTCTCTCGGCACGCCGTTGGCGCTGCCGTTCCTGATCCCGTGAGTCCTGATCCCGTGAGCCAGGCCTTTGCAGCCAACGAGGAGCAAGCCGATGAGTACCCCTCCGCACCTTTCCCTTTCACGACGCGACCTGCTCAAGCTCGGCGCCGGCTCGGCCACCAGCATGGTGCTGCCTGCCGTGGTCGCTGACGCACAGGGCAACCCGGCCGGTGCGCGCGCCCCGGTCCTCGCGGACGTGGCGTTCCAGGTCAATGGCAAGGCGCGTACGCTGCAGCTCGACACGCGGGTGACCCTGCTCGACGCGCTGCGCGAGCACCTGCACCTCACCGGCACCAAGAAGGGCTGCGACCACGGTCAGTGCGGTGCGTGCACGGTGCTGGTGGATGGCCGCCGCATCAACGCCTGCCTCACCCTGGCGGTGATGCACCAGGGCGCGAAGATCACCACCATCGAGGGCCTCGGGTCGCCGGACGCGCTGCACCCGATGCAGGCCGCGTTCGTCAAGCACGACGGCTACCAGTGCGGCTACTGCACGCCCGGGCAGATCTGTTCGGCGGTGGCGGTACTGCAGGAGGTCCGCGACAACATCCCCAGCCATGTGACCGGCGACCTCGACCAACGCGCGACGCTCTCCGTCGAGGAGATCCGCGAACGCATGAGCGGCAATCTGTGTCGCTGTGGCGCCTACTCCAACATCGTGGACGCGATTGAAGACGTGGGGGGAACGCGCGCATGAGAGCCTTCACCTACGAACGCGCCACCAGCCCCGCCCAGGCTGCCGCCGCCGCCGCCCGCACGCAGGGCGCACGCTTCATTGCCGGCGGCACCAACCTGCTTGACCTGATGAAGCTGGAGATCGAGACGCCGGCACACCTCATCGATGTCAACGGGCTGTCGCTGGACACCATCGAGGCCACCGACGCCGGGGGCCTGCGCATTGGCGCGCTGGTCCGCAACACCGACCTGGCGGCGGACCGGCGCATTCGCCGCGACTACGCACTGCTTACCCGTGCGCTGGTGGCCGGTGCGTCCGGCCAGCTGCGCAACAAGGCCACCACGGCCGGCAACCTGCTGCAGCGCACCCGCTGCCCGTACTTCTACGACACCGCGCAGCCCTGCAACAAGCGGCTGCCAGGCAGCGGCTGTGGGGCCATCGGTGGCGTCAGCCGGCAGCTGGCGGTGGTCGCGACCAGCCCGGCATGCATCGCCACGCACCCCAGCGACATGGCGGTGGCGATGATGGCACTGGATGCGGTGGTGGAAACCATCCGGCCGGACGGCAGTGGCCGCCGCATCCCGCTGAACGAGCTGTACCGCGCGCCGGGGACCACGCCGCACATTGAAACCGTGCTGGACAAGGGCGAACTGATCGCCGCCGCCCACCTGCCCGCGCCGCTGGGCGGCACCCACATCTACCGCAAGGTGCGCGACCGCGCGTCGTATGCGTTCGCGCTGGTGTCGGTGGCGGCGGTCGTGCAGCGCGACGGCAGCGGCCGGGTCGCACTGGGCGGCGTGGCGTACAAACCGTGGCGCACGCCGGAGGCCGATGCGCTGCTGCCCCAGGGTGCCGCGGCCGTGATGGCCAAGCTGCTGGAAGGCGCCGCACCCTCGTCGCAGAACGCCTTCAAGGTGCAGCTGGCCGAACGCACGCTCGCCGCCGTCCTCCAGGAAGCGAAGGGGTAAGCCATGAAATTCGACACACCCGCCGGCACCAACCCCATCGACCAGCTGAAGGTGGTGGGCCAGCCACTGGACCGCATCGACGGTCCACTCAAGACCACCGGCCATGCGCCCTATGCGTATGAGCGCCACGATGCCATCGCCGCACCCGCGTATGGGTATGTGGTGACCGCCGGCATTGCCAAGGGCCGGGTCACCGCGATGGAGCTCGATGCCGCGCGCCGCTCACCGGGCGTGCTGGCGATCGTCACCGCCGACAACGCCGGTCCGCTGCAGACGTCCAAACGCAACACCGCCGCCCTGCTCGGTGGGCCCGAGATCGCCCACTACCACCAGGCGCTGGCGCTGGTGGTGGCCGAGACCTTCGAACAGGCACGCGCTGCAGCCGGGCTGGTCAAGCTGCACTACGCCACGCAGAAAGGCGCCTACGATCTGGCGGCGGCGAAGAAGGCAGGCACCCATTTCCAGAAGACCGACCCCGACGCGCGGGTGGGTGATTTCGAGAAGGCGTTCGGCAACGCGCCCGTCACCCTGGATGCGACCTACCACACGCCCGACCAGTCGCACGCCATGATGGAGCCGCACGCCACGCTCGCCGCGTGGGAAGGCGAAAAGCTCACGGTGTGGACCTCCAACCAGATGATCGACTGGGGCAGGACCGACCTGGCCAAGACCCTGGGCCTGCCCAAGGACAACGTACGGCTGATCTCGCCGTTTATCGGCGGCGGGTTCGGCGGCAAGCTGTTCGTGCGCTCGGACGTGGTGCTGGCCGCGCTCGGCGCGCGCGCCGCCAAACGCCCGGTCAAGGTCGCGCTGTCGCGCCCACAGATCGCCAACAACACCACCCACCGTCCCGCCACGCTGCAGCGCATCCGCCTGGGCGCCACGGCCGAAGGCACCCTCACGGCCATCGGGCATGAGTCCTGGTCGGGCAACCTGCCCGGCGGTTCGCCCGAGGAAGCCGTGCAGCAGACCAAGCTGCTCTATGCCGGCGCCAACCGCCTGGCCGGCCTGCGCCTGGCGCACCTGGACCTGCCCGAGGGCAATGCCATGCGCGCACCCGGCGAGACGCCGGGGTTGATGGCGCTGGAGATCGCGATGGATGAAATGGCCGACAAGCTCGGCCTGGACCCGATCGAATTCCGCATCCGCAATGACACCCAGGTCGACCCGGCCAACCCGCAGCGGCCCTTCTCCAAGCGCCAGCTGGTGCAGTGCCTGCGCACCGGTGCCGAACGCTTCGGCTGGGACAGGCGCAACGCGCGCCCGGGCATGCAGCGCGACGGACGCTGGCTGGTCGGCATGGGCGTGGCGGCGGGCTTCCGCAACAACCTGGTGATGACGTCCGGCGCGCGCGTGCGGCTCGACGCCAAGGGCCAGGTGACGGTAGAGACCGACATGACCGACATCGGCACCGGCAGCTACACCATCCTCGGGCAGACCGCGGGGGAGATGCTCGGCGTGCCGCTGCAGCAGGTCACGGTGAAGCTCGGCGATTCCAGCTTCCCTGCGTCGGCCGGTTCCGGTGGGCAATGGGGTGCGAACAGTTCAACGGCGGGCGTGTTCGCCGCCTGCACCAAGCTGCGCGACGCGGTGGCGGCCAGGCTCGGGGTCGACCCGGCCACGGCCACGTTCGCCAACGGCACGGTCAGCGACGCGGGCAGGACCTTCGCGCTGGGCACGGCGGCCGCGCAGGGCGACCTGGTGGTGGAAGACACCATCGAATTCGCCGAACTGGAAGAGAAATTCCAGCAGTCCACCTTCGCTGCCCACTTCGTCGAAGTCGGCGTGGACGTCGCCACCGGCGAAAGCCGGATCCGGCGCATGCTCGCGGTGTGCGCGGCGGGCCGCATCCTCAACCCGAAGACGGCACGCAGCCAGGTGATCGGTGCGATGACCATGGGGGTAGGCGCGGCATTGTCCGAAGAACTCGCGGTGGACACCCGGCTGGGCTTCTTCGTCAACCACGACCTGGCAGGTTACGAGGTGCCGGTGCACGCCGACATCCCGCACCAGGAGGTGGTGTTCCTGGACGAGACCGATCCCGTGTCCTCGCCGATGAAGGCCAAGGGGGTGGGCGAACTCGGGCTGTGCGGGGTCAGCGCGGCGGTGGCCAATGCGATCTACAACGCCACCGGCACCCGCGTCCGCGAATATCCCATCACGCTGGACAAGCTGTTGGCCGGGCTGCCTGCGCTGGGATGAGTGCAGGCCGGTCCATCGCTCCGCTGGACGTGGAGGACGGCAACCCCGCCCAGGTGCTGCGCGCGGCCGCGGACGCCCTGCGTGATGGGCGGCGCGCGGCGCTGGCCATCGTGCTGGAAACGGACGGCTCGACGTACACGCGCGCGGGCACCGTGGTGCTGTTCGCCGAGACCGGCCATGTGGGCTGGCTGAGCGGGGGGTGCCTGGAGCCGGAGCTTGAGCGCCGCGCGATGCAGGCCGTCGACGAGGGCGTGCTGACCTGGATGGAGATCGACACCCGCGAAGACGATGCACTGTTCGCCGGCAATGCGGTCGGGTGCCGTGGCCGCCAGCGCGTGGTGCTCGTGCCGCTGCCAGCGTTGGCCGCGCTGGCACCGCTGCTGTCGGCATGGTTGCAGGGGGATCACACACTCTCGCTGGCACTGCATGCGGAGGGACAGCTCGACTGGCGCTGTGGCGACGCACACCTCGCGGTTGCCCTGCCCAGCCTTCCCCTCGCGTGGGACGCCGACCGCACGCACTGGCAGCTTCAGTGGCGGCGCGCACCCCGCGTGCTGATCTTCGGCGCGGGCCCGGAGGCGGTGCCGTTGCTGCCCTTGCTGGCGGGGCTGGGCTGGCGCGTGGAGCTCCGCGAGCCGCGTGAGGCGTGGCGGCGCCGCGTGGTGGGCGTCGCGTCCCCCGACCCGCGGTCGGACGCTACCGGTGCCAACGCGGCGCACGCCGGCATGGAGCGCTTCGATGCGGCCCTGGTGATGCACCACAACTTCGAACTGGATCGGGAGGCGCTGGAGCATCTTGCCGCCTCGACCATGGCCTTCATCGGCCTGCTGGGTCCCGAGCGCCGTCGGGAGGACCTGTTCAAGCTGCTGCGCGCCGAGTTGCGCGAGACCCTGCTGCCGCGACTGCGGTCGCCGATCGGCCTGCCACTCGGCGGTCGCGGACCCGAGGCGATCGCACTGAGCATCGCGGCGCAGTTGCAGGCGTGGCGCCACGGCATCACGGCGGAGCACCCGTGAGCGACACCCGTGGCGCGCATGCCGTCGTGGTGCTCGCCGCCGGCGCGAGCACACGGCTGGGCCAGCCCAAGCAGCTGCTGCGGCGGGACGATGAAACGCTGCTTCATCGCGTGGTGCGCCTGGCCGAGGGCACCGCACCCACCGTCGTGGTGGTGGTGCTGCCGCCCGCCTCCGCCGTCTTCGCCGAGGCACTGGTGGGCCTGGACCACGCAACCGCGATCAATCCCGATCCCCGGCGCGGCATAGCAAGCAGCCTGCAGGCCGCCGCACCGTGGGTGCATGCTCAAGCACGCGTGCTGGTACTCGGCTGCGATCAACCCGCACTGGAGGCCGCGCATCTGCATGCCCTGCTGACCGCCGCGCGGCACGCCGCGTCCGGCTGCGCGGCGACCGCGCTGGAGGGCACGCTGGGCGTTCCTGCAGTGGTGCCCGGCCACTGGTTCGCGGATCCCGCTGCCGGTACGGCGGACAGCGGCTTCCGTGCGCGCCTGCGCGCCCTCGCCAAGGCGACCGTCGGTGTCGTGGAGGCGCCGGGCCTTGCGCTGGACATCGACACCCCCGACGACCTGCGCACAGCCCGCAGGCTGGGCCTGATCGACCCCTGAGCCACGCGCCTCAACCCGGCGCGGCGCCCACAGTGCGGCCGTCGCGCAGGTGCAGCACGGCGCCACCAAACACCTCCACA
Organism: Stenotrophomonas sp.; assembly: GCF_032099025.1. Lineage (GTDB taxonomy): Bacteria > Pseudomonadota > Gammaproteobacteria > Xanthomonadales > Xanthomonadaceae > Stenotrophomonas. Next base: position 221,277 of record NZ_DAMCID010000001.1, on the reverse strand, counting down.
TCGGCGGGGTCATGGGTGATCAACACCACCGGGATGCCCAGCGCGTGGAGCAGCCGCTCCAGTCCGAGGCGGGTCGCCTGGCGGCTGGCATGGTCGAGGGCAGCGAACGGCTCATCCAGCAGCAAGGCGCGCGGCTGCGCCACCAGTGCACGGGCCACGGCGGTGCGCTGGCGCTGGCCGCCCGAGATGTCGCGCGGGTACTGGTCGGCCACGTGACCAAGCTGGAGCTGGTCCAGCCACTGCTCGACCGCCGGCAGGCGTCCGCGCGCACGCGGATTGAACAGGCCCGTGGCCAACGGAAAGGCGATGTTCTGGCGCACGGTGAGGTGCGGAAACAGGGCGTAGTCCTGGAACACATACCCCAGCCGCCGCGCCTGCGGTGACAGGTTGATGCCCTGCGCGGCATCGAACAGCGGCGTGCCGTCCACGCGTATCCAGCCGCGGTCCGGGCGAAGCAGCCCGGCGATGGCCTTGAGGGTCAGGCTCTTGCCCGCGCCGGATTCGCCGAAGATCACCACGCGGCGCTGCGTGGTCTGCAGCGCAACGTCCAGATCGAAGCGCCGGCCCGGCGAGACGAGGTGGCGCTGGATGCACAGGTCGACGCTGCTCATCGGCGCGGACTCCCTTCGCGCGGACCGGCGGCGAAGTGACCGGCGAGCAGCAGCGCCGCCATGCAGATCACCGAGGTCACCACCACCAGGAACAGGGCGCGGTCGTCCTGCCCGGCCTGCACCGCTTCCCATACGGCGATGGACAGGGTCTGGGTCTTGCCGGGAATGCTGCCGGCCACCATCAAGGTGGCCCCGAACTCCCCCATCGACCGGGCGAACGCCAGCAGCACCCCGGGCAGGATGCCGCGCCACGCCAACGGCAGCGTCACCCTCAGGAACAGGCTCGACTCGCGCGCGCCCAGCACGCGGGCGGCCTGCTCCAGCTGCGTATCCACGCCTTCGAACGCCGCGCGTGCCGGCTTGAACACCAGGGGGAACGACACGATGGCCGCAGCCAGCACCGCGCCCTGCCAGGTGAAGATGAGCTGGATGCCCAGCGTACTGTCGAGCCAGTGGCCGATGGGCCCGTTGCGCCCGACCAGAACCAGCAGGTAATAGCCCAGCACCGTGGGGGGCATCACCATCGGCAGGGTGAGCAGCGTATCCAGCGTCTCGCGACCCGGAAAGCGCCAGCGGGCGAACGCCGCGCCCAGCCCCACGCCCACGAACAGGTTGATCAGCGTCGCGCAGCCGGCGACCTTCAGCGACAGCAGGACCGCCGTCCAGTCCATCCCCATCTAGGGCGTTTCCACTCCGCTGAAGCCGTACCGGCGCAGGATGGCCTGTGCCGCCGATGCGCGCACGTAGGTAATGAACGCGCTGGCCTCCGCCGCGTTGGCACTGCGCGCCACCGGTGCGATCGGATAGTCGATCGGCTGCGTCAGCGGCACACGGAACGCGGTGCGCACGCGTTGCTTCAGCGTGCTGGCATCGCTGCCGTAGACGAAACCGGCATCCACTTCGCCACGCGCGACGTAGTCCAGGGCCTGGCGCACGTTCTGGGTGGTGATCAACTTGGGCGACAGCGCCGTCCACAGCGTGGCCGCGTCCAGCGCCGACTTCGCATAGCGGCCGGCCGGCACCGTCTGCGGGTTGCCGATGGCAATCCGCTTCACGGTCGCGCCCGTGAGGTCCTGCATGTTCTTCGGCGGTGCCGACGCCGCAGGCGGCACCACCACGACCAGCGTGTTGCGGGCGAACACATGGCGCTGCGCAGGATCGATCAGCCCCGCCTTGGCCGCCTCGTCCATGGTGAACGCATCGGCCGAGGCGAACACGTCCACCGGCGCACCGTTGCGGATCTGCTGCAGCAACACCCCGGACGCGGCGGTGTTGAGGTGCACCGTGGTGCCGGGGTGTTCGCGTTCGTACGCCGTGGTGATCTCACCGAACGCATCCACCAGGCTCGCCGCCGCCGACACCGTCAGTTCCCCTGCGCGTGCGCTGCCCATGCCCAGCACCAGTGCCACGCCCATTGCCAGACTGATACCGCGCATGCATTTTCCTCTTGTCGTCATGGTGAACTGCCGCCGCGCTGCGGGCCGGCATGCCGTGGAGTGTGGAAGCATGCCCATCGACAGGGCGTGATGCGCGGCACTCAGCCGTTCCAGTCCAGCCCCTTCGGCGCGCTGGAGAACCCGGCCGCGCGCAGCGCGTCGGTGAGTGCATCGCGCTTCACCGGCGCGTCGTCAATCAGTTCCAGCGTGAACGTGAGCCGCCGGCCGCGTCGCAGTGCGATGCCCAGCGCCTGCGCCGCCGCAGCGAGGGTCTGTTCCGCCGCCGGGGCCGCAGGATCCAACCACGTCAGCAACTGCCGCCCCCCCTGCGCCAGGTACATGCGCAGCCGCCCACCACCGATGACGACCAGCGCGCCCGCGCGGCGCACCGGCCGCAGCGTGGCGCGATGCACCGGCCATGGCAGCACCGGACCAAACGCATTGGCCGGATCGACCGCCGACAGCGCCACCGTCACGCCACGGTCGGCCGCGTCCTGTGCCTCGGCCACCTGCCGCAGCGCATCGACCAGCCCGCGTTCGGCGAACTGCGCGCCGCCCAGGCCCTCCACGAAGCGTCCCCGCAGGACACGGCCGGCGTCCTCCATGCCGCGATACACCTGCACCAGTGCAGGGAATCCGCCGGCAATACCTTCGGCGATGGCTGCACCGCGCGTCACGATACCGTGCCGCTCCAGCAGGCCTTCGGCGAGCGCCACGGCGCGCACCGTGTCGCTGACCGGTACGCGCTGCAGCAGCGACCAGCGACCCGCCAGGGTGGCGGTGTCGAGCGTGGTGGCCATGGCGGGCAACCCGCCGCCGGCACCGAGCGGGTCCATCATCGCCCTGCCCCGCGCATACCGGCCCTGCCGCGCCGAAGTGCTCACGCGCGGGCGCGCCGGTCGTGACCCGGACAGGTGGCGCAGCGGCGTCCACAGGTCGGTGGTCACGAAACCGTCCCACGCCAGCGTCCACAACGCATCATGCAGCGCCTCCGCATCCACTGCGTCGGCGGTACCGGACCGGGCCAGCCGCGCCTGTACCGCCACCATCAACTGGCGTGCGAAGAAGGCGCCGCCATCGGCCAGCACCGCCAGGATCGCGTTCTGCAACGGCGACAGCGCTGGCGCTGGCAATGCCGACAACGTCTCACCGGACAGCGCCTGCACGTGCAGCGACACCAGCCCATCGTCATCGCCGAGCCGCCCATGTCCGGCCCAGACCACCGCCCCGGTGGCGAGCAGCGCATCGAGCATGGCAGGCGCATAGTCGCCGACCCGCGCGGGCAGGATCTGGTGTTCCCATGCCGAGGCCGGCATCGGTACACCGGCCAATAGTTCGATCACGCGCAGCACGCCGTCGCTGCCTTCCAGCGCGCCCTGCGCGGGCACCGCGGCCGCGCGGGTGGCGACCGTGGCATCGGCGACCAGCCCCTGCCGCTCGAGCAGCAGCGTGGCATACGCTTCGCGGCTGGCCGGGCGGGTGGCCTCGCGTGCGGCCTGCAGCGAGCGCAGGCGCAGACGCTGGAACACTGCCTCCCCTACCCACTCGCGTCGCGCCAACGGGTTTGGATCGGGCGCCCCGGCGCCGAAATGACCGCTGAGCACTTTGCCCTGCGCGGCCAGGCGCTCCAATGCGGCATCGGCCACGGCCACGCCCAGGCCCGCGTAAGCGGCGGCGTCGGCCGTGGTGAATGGTGCATGGGTGCGTGCGAACCGGGCCAGCACCTCACCCAGCGGGTCTGCCCCTGACTGCAGGAAGACCTCGGGCAGTCCGTCCGGCAGCACCACACCCAGCGCATCGCGCAGGCGCGCGGCATCTTCCACCGCGGCCCAACGGCTGCGTCCCGCCAAGGTCAGCGGGACGGCGCGGTGTTCGCGTTGCAGCGCCTGCAGGTGCATCGCCGCAGCGTCGGCGTCCGTGAGGCGTGCGCCCACGTCCGCCTCGCCCAGCGGCCCCAGCTCGCGCAGCAGATCGGCCACGCCTTCCTTGCCCGATGCACGCCGGTCTGGTGCCAGCCGCTGCAGTTCCAGACCGACCTGCTCCACCACCCCGGCATCCAGCAGCTCGCCCAGGTCGACCTGCCCCAGCAGGTCCCCGAGCAGACCGGCATCCAGCGACAGCACCGACGCGCGACGCTCGGCCAGCGGCACGTCGGTGCCGTACATGAACTCGGCCACATAGCCGAACAGCAGGTTGGCGGCGAAGGGCGACGGCACCTCGGTGGTGACCTCGGCGATCTCGATATTGCCCCTGGCCAGGCGCTGCATCAGCGTGTCCAGCGCATCGAGATCGTAGACATCCTGCAGGCACTCCCGGGCAGCCTCGATCAGGATCGGGAAGTCGGGGTAACGCTGCGCGATGGCCAGCAGTTCGGCCGCTCGCAGGCGCTGCTGCCACAGCGGTGAGCGACGCCCTGGCGTGCGCCGCGGCAGCAGCAACGCGCGCGCGGCGCACTCGCGGAAGCGCGCGGCGAACAACGCCGAACCCCCCACCGCCTGGGTCACCTCGCGACGCAGCCGTTCCGGATCGAACAGGAACAGTTCGGCACCCGGCAGCCGCCCGGCGGAATCGGGAATGCGCACGATGATGCCGTCGTCGCTGGCCACCACGGCCGGGTCCACGCCCCAGCGTTCCTGGATGCGCCCGGCCAAGGCCAGCGCCCACGGATCGTGCACGCGCCGCCCGTAGGGCGAATGCAGCATCACCCGCCAATCGCCTGATTCGTCGCGGCAGCGTTCCACCACCAGCCGCCGGTCGGTGGGCAGCACGCCGGTGGCCTGGCGCTGCTCGTCGAGCAGGCCAACGATGTTGGCAATCGCGTTGGGCTGCAGCCCCGACGCCTGCAACCGCGCCAGGTGCGCGGGCGCGATATCGCCCGCCGCCGCGTCGGCGTCCATCGCGGCCAGGAACGCGCCCACCGCCTCACCGAGCTCGGCCGGCCGACCCACGCCTTCGCCGCGCCAGAACGGCAACCGCGCCGAGCGTCCCGGCGCCGGCGTGACGACGACCTGGTCATGGGTGATCTGCTCGATCCGCCACGAGGTGGCGCCCAGGGTGATGACGTCGTTGACCCGCGACTCGTGCACCATCTCCTCGTCCAGCTCGCCCACCCGCCGCGAGCCGGCGCGTTCTTCGCCCTCTGGCAGCATCACGCTGTACATGCCACGGTCCGGAATGGTGCCGGCACTGGTCACCGCCAGCTGTTTCGCACCCGGCCGTGCGCTCAGTTGACCGGTCTGCCGGTTCCAGACCAGTCGCGGCCGGAAGCCGGCGAAATCATCGGAGGGATAGCGACCGGCCAGCATGTCCAGCGTCGCGTCGAAGGCACTGCGCGGCAGGCTGCGGTACGGCGCCGCGCGGCGCACGCACGCGTACCATGCCTCCACGTCCAGCGGCTCCACGGACACCGCGGCCACGGTCTGCTGGGCCAGCACGTCCAGCGGGTTGCGTGGCGGGTCCACCGCCTCGATCTGCCCAGCCAGCATGCGCTCGATCGCCACGGTGGCATCGATCAGGTCACGGCGGGTACGCGGGTAGACCAGGCCGGTGGACGTGCCACCCACCTGGTGGCTGGCGCGGCCGATCCGCTGCAGCGCGCTGGCCACCGAGGGCGGCGCGGCCACCTGGATGACCAGGTCCACCATGCCCATGTCGATGCCCAGCTCCAGGCTGGAGGTGGCCACCACGCAGCGCAGCGTGCCGTCCTTGAGCGACTGTTCGATATCGCGCCGCTGCTCCTTGGACACCGAGCCATGATGCGAGCGCGCGATCAGCGGCGGGCCACCGGCAGTGCGCGACGACGTGCCGCCGTTGGAGGACGCATACTGTTCCGGCGTGAGTGCGATGGGTGCCGTGCCTGCCTCACGCGCGATGCGTTCGGCGTACAGCTCGTTGAGGCGTGCGGTCAGCTTCTCGGCCACTCCGCGCGAGTTGGCGAACACGATGGTCGAGCGCCGCGCCAGCACCTGGTCGAGAATGCTGGCTTCCACATGCGGCCAGATGGAGCCGACCCGACCGGGCAGCGCGTTCCCGCCCGCCGGCCCCGCAGCGGGTGGCAGGTCGGCCATGTCCTCCACCGGCACCACGATGCGCACATCCAGTGCGCGCGGGCTGGCCGGATCGACCACCGTCACCGGCCGGTCGCCGCCGAGGAACGCGGCCACCTGCTCCACCGGTCGCACCGTGGCCGACAGCCCGATCCGCTGCGCGGGCGCGGACAGCAGCGCATCCAGCCGCTCCAGGCTGAGCGCCAGGTGGCTGCCGCGCTTGCCGCCCGCCACCGCGTGGATTTCATCGATGATCACCGTATCCACGTCACGCAGGGTGTCGCGCGCCTTCGAGGTCAGCATCAGGAACAGCGACTCGGGCGTGGTGATCAGGATGTCCGGCGGGCGGCGGACCATGCGGGCACGCTCGGCCGGCGGGGTGTCGCCGGTCCGCACGGCGACGCTGAGCGCCACGCTCGGATCACCGCGGCGGGCGCGCTCGGCGTCCACACCCTGCAGCGGCACCTGCAGGTTGCGCTGGATATCCGCGCCGAGCGCCTTGATCGGCGAGATGTACACCACGCGCGTGCGTGGCGTTGGCGCGGCACGCCGCTCGGCCGACGTCGCGTCGTTTTCCCGCTGGCGCACGCGGTAAAGCTGGTCGATGGCATGCAGGAAGGCGGCCAGGGTCTTGCCGGACCCGGTGGGTGCAATGACCAGCGTGTGCTGCCCGGCGCCGATGGCATTCCAGGCCTGCGCCTGTACGGGTGTCGGTGCCGGAAACGCCGACGCAAACCATTCGCGCGTGGCGGGTTGGAACGCGTGCAGGGCGTGTGGTGCGGAGGACTGCGTGCGGGGCATGGCGCCGAGGCGACGGAAGCGGGTCTCCACCATACCCCGGCCGGGCATGAGCACACCATGATGGGGCCAGGCCACAACCGGGCACACGCCATGCGTGCGCCCGGCCGGTACTCAGTTGCTGCTGGCGGCAGGGTTTTCCATCTTGGCCTGCGCCTTCTCCAGCGACTTCTTCAAGCTGAGCGTGTCCGCGCCCTGCGACGGAGGGAACGCCATCAACGACTTCAGGTGCTCGGCGATGATGGGACCGCCGGCAGCCGGCGCCCACATCTTGGCGGCGAAGAACTTGCGGCCGATGTAGCCCCACTCCGGAGACTGCGGGTCCATCTTTTCCATCGGGTCCATGCGCAGGTTGAAGATGTACGGAACGGAGGGATAGTACTTCTCGTCCCACCAGCTGCCCTCGCGCTTGACCCCGATGTGCATCTTCCAGTTGTTCACGCGCACCGCCATCAGGTCGGTTTCGTCGTAGTAGAAGATCTCCCTGCGCGCGGAGGTCTTCGAGTCGCCGGTCCAGTGGTCCAGGTTGTTGTAGCCGTCAAGGTGCACCTTGAACTTCGTCCCGTTGAGGGAATGCCCTTTGAGCAGGTCCTCCTTCAGATCGGGCAGCCCCGCCGCGGCCGCCAGCGTCGCAAACACGTCCTCGTGGTTCTGGATCTCGTTGGACACGCTGCCGGCCGGGATCCTGGCCGGCCACTTGACCAGGTGCGGGACACGCACGCCACCTTCCCAGGTGGTGCCCTTCTCGCCACGGAACGGCGCATATCCGCCGTCGGGCCACAACATCATCTCGTTGCCGTTGTCGGTGCTGTAGATGACGATGGTGTTGTCTTCGATGCCCAGCTCACGCAGCTTGTCGAGCAGCTGCCCGACCTGCTCGTCGTGCTCGAGCATCTTGGCACGGACCACGTCCTCTTCCGCCCTGCCCTCATCCACCGCCTTCTGGATCCACTTCTGTGGCGAATGCGAGTGGATGTGGATGGCCGTGGTGTTGAACCAGCAGAAGAACGGCTTGTCACCTTTACCGACGCGATCGAGCCAGTCCAGCGTCTTCTCCACGACCTCGCCGTCGAAGGTTTCCATGCGCTTGCGGGTCAACGGACCGGTGTCTTCGATCTTCTGCTTGCCCACACGGCCGAACTTGGCGTCGGTGGCGGGATCGTCCTTGTCGGTCGCGAACGCATGCAGCACACCGCGCGGCCCGTAGGTCTTCCTGTATTCCGGGTTCTTCTGGCCCGGGTAGTCCAGTTCTTCCGGTTCTTCCTCGGCATTGAGGTGGTAGAGGTTGCCGAACCATTCGTCGAAGCCGTGGACGGTGGGCAGGAACTCATTGCGGTCGCCAAGATGGTTCTTGCCGAACTGCGCGGTGGCGTAGCCGACCGACTTCAACACTTCGGCCAGGGTCGGGTCACTGGCCTGGATGCCGCGGGTCGAGCCCGGAATGCCGATGGTGGTCATGCCGGTGCGGATGGGCAGCTGGCCCATGATGAACGCGGCGCGGCCCGCCGTGCAGCTGGGCTGCCCGTAGTGGTCGGTGAACAGCATGCCTTCGTAGGCGATGCTGTCGATGTTGGGCGTGTGGCCCATGAGACCGTGGGTGTAGGCACCGACATTCCACATGCCGATGTCGTCGCCCCAGATCACCAGAATGTTGGGTCGGTCGCCTGCGTTGCCGGTGTTGCCCTTTTTCTTCGCGGACGTGGTGTTGGCTGCCTTGGTCACTGCACTTCTCCCGTTGCACACGATGGGGTGAGTACGCAGTCTCCAGCACCGCCCAGGCGCGCTCCTCAGTACTTGTACCGGGATGCGCTGCGAAAATGACGCAAATTCCTGCACCGGCACGGCTAGTGCTCTGTGATGCGGCTGTTCAGGCGCAGCACCGGGATCGCCACCAGAACGCCGACCACCACCTATTCCATGACCTGCTCGCAATACGTGCTGACCGAATGGGTGCGCTCACGACCGTCTGGATCATGTGCCCGGAAGAATCACTGTTGTCGCCGCTTTCGAACGAGTCTCATCGTGCCCATGCCATAGGCGCTGACGTACGGTAGTTCTACCGATTCCAGTACCTTTACTTACGCTTTGGGGCACGGCGATGGCGCAGGTGCGTAGAAATACCGTCTCCCGTCGCGCAGATTTGCCGATGCAGTGAGGCCCGGCGCCTGTCAGTGTTGCGGTAGTCGGTGGCGAGACTCACGGCATGACACACGCATCTGCCAGCATGCGCCGGATGGCCGCACTGGTCATGGCTTGCCTGCTGCTGTCCTTCGGCATGCCGGCCCGTGGCCAGTTCGCCCCTTTGTTGGGTCCGACGATCAGCGACGTCCCCCGCCCAGAACCCGCATCGAGCTGGCGCGTGGCATTCGACGACGGCGCCGCGTCGAACGGGACCATCAGCTTCCGGATCTGGCCGGGCGACGATTCGCCGATCCATGTGGACGTGCCGGTGCTCGACGGCGAAACAGAGGTGCAGATGGCCGAGACCGCCCGGGACGTCCTGGCCGCGCGCCTGGGTGTGCGCTACCTGGTCGTCGTTGTCGATGGCACGGACGTGGTGGTCAGGGCGCGCCGCGGCACCCCGGCCTTCACCGTGGAGCTGCTCCGCGATACCGCGCGCGATGTCGACGTGGCGGTGCAGCGGGACTGATCCGGCCGCTGGGCTATCCTTGTCAGGCATTCCGCCCAAGGTTTCTTCATGCGCACGCTCTACCCGCCCATCACGCCCTTCCGTGAACACCAGATCGCGGTCGATGACCTGCACACGCTGTTCGTGGAGGAATGCGGCACGCCCGACGGCATCCCGGTGGTGTTCCTGCATGGCGGCCCCGGCGCGGGCGTGTCCCCGACCCATCGGCGCTTCTTCGATCCGGCGCGTTACCGGATCGTGCTCATCGACCAGCGCGGCAGCGGCCGGTCCACGCCATTCGGCGAACTGCGCGACAACACGACCGCACACCTGGTGGCCGATATCGAACGGGTACGCACCCAGCTGGGCGTCGAACGCTGGCTGGTGTTCGGCGGTTCCTGGGGCTCCACACTGGCCTTGGCCTATGCGCAGGCCCACCCCGAGCGCGCCACCGGGATCATCGTGCGCGGCGTCTACCTGGGGCGGGCGGAAGAAAACCGCTGGTTCAACGAAGCCGACGGCGGGGCGCGCTGGCTGTTTCCCGAGCGCTGGGCGCGCTACGCCGCACACATTCCGGCGGACGAACACGGCAGCCTGATCGAGGCGTACTGGCAGCGCATGGACAGCGATGACAGCGCGACCCGCATCGCCGCCGCGCAGGCGTGGCTGGGCTGGGAAGATTTCGCCGCCACACTGGTGCACCAGGTCGACGCCGTCTCCTACGCCGACCCGCTGGACACCCTGGCCAAGGCGCGGATCGAGGCGCACTACTTCCGCCACCACGCGTTTCTGGCACATGGGCAGCTGCTGCGCGACATCGACCGCATCCGCCACCTGCCCGGGGTGATCGTGCAGGGGCGCTACGACATCATCTGTCCGCCGCGCAGCGCCTGGGACCTGGCCCAGGCCTGGCCGGAAGCCCGGCTGGAGATGGTCCTGGCCGGGCACAGCGCGAACGAGGCGGCCACCACCGATGCACTGGTGCGGGCCACCGACGCGTTCGCCGATCAGGCCGCCTTGTAGCTCGGGTAGTCGATGTAGCCCTTCGCACCGCCGCCGTAGAACGTGGCGCGGTCCGGGGTGTTCAACGGCCAGCCGTGCTGCAGGCGCGCCACCAGGTCCGGGTTGCTGATGAAGGGCGTACCGAAGGCCGCCAGGTCGATCAGTCCCGCATCGATCAGCTGCTCGGCACTCTCGCGCTCCAGGCCGCCGGCGAGGATGACGGCCGTGTTGGGCAGGTTGCCCTTGATGGTGCGCAGCAGCCCCTGGAAGCCGGTTTCGGTGCCGGTGGCGACCACCTTCTGGCCGACCTGGAAGCCCGACTGGTTCATCAGGTGCACATAGGCCAGGTTGCGCGCGCCGATCTCCTTGCTGAGCGCTGCGTACGTGCTGTCGATCGCGTCGTACAGCGGCATGTCGAACAGCTGGCCATACGGTGACAGGCGGATGCCGGTGCGGTCGGCACCGATGCGGGCCACCACCGCGTCGATCACCTCCAGGGTGAAGCGCAGCCGGTTCTCCACGCTGTCGGCCGAGTAACGGTCGGTACGATCGTTGACCAGCGGGTTGAGGAACTGCTCGTGCAGGTATCCGTTCGCGCCATGGATTTCCACGCCATCGAAACCCGCCTCGATGGCATTCGCGGCGGCCTGGGCGAACTCGCCCACGATGCGCGCGATCTCGTCGGTCTGCAGCTGGCGCGGCACCGGCGGCGCGATCAGGCCCGGGGTGCCGGTCTCGTCATAGCCGTATGCCTGCGCGCCGACCGGCTGCTTCGAGCTGGCGCTGACCGGCAGCTTCCCGTCGGCCTGGATGGTCGGGTGCGACACCCGGCCCACGTGCCACAGCTGCGCCACGATCCGGCCGCCCACGGCATGCACCGAATCGGTGGTCAGCCGCCAGCCCGCGATCTGTTCCGGGCGGAAGATGCCCGGATTGAACAGGTAGCCCTGCCCTTCCTGCGAGATCGGCGTGCCTTCGCTGACGATCAGGCCGGCGGTGGCGCGCTGGGCGTAGTACAGGGCGATGCGCTCGTCGGCGATGTCATTGGGCGCGCGGGCGCGGGTCAGCGGCGCCATCACCACGCGGTTGCGCAGCGGCGTGCCGGCGAGGTCGAACGGGGCGAACAGGGGGGAAGTCATTGCAGATGTCCTGGGGAGGGGCCCGCGCTTGCGGGCAGGCGACCATGCTAGGCAGATGCCGATAGAGCTACAATCCGGCCAACGAGCAAATCACAATTGCTTGATTCGCATTTATGGAGCCACCCCATGCAGCTCAAGGCCCTGCGCTACTTCCTGATGGTGGCCAGCACGCGCAGCTTCCTGGCCACCGCCCGCCATTTCCGGGTGCCGGCGTCGTCGGTGTCGCGGTTCATCGCGGCGCTGGAGAAGGATCTGGGCCGGCAGTTGTTCTACCGCAGCACCCGCGCCGTACGCCTGACCGAGGATGGCGAGCGCTTCCACCAGCAGGCCCGCGAGGCCATCGACCTGCTGGATGCGGCCGTGGACGATCTTGGGCGCAACGACGGCCTGCTCAGCGGGCGGCTGCGGATCAATGCACCGGAGGCTTTCGGGCGTCTGCATGTCGCCCGGGCGATCAACGCCCTGCAGACCGCGCATCCGGGCCTGGATGTCGAACTGCAGCTCACCGATGCCTACATCGACCCGGTGCAGGAAGGCGTGGACATCACGGTCCGGATCGGACCGCAGGTGGACTCGGGCCTCATTGGGCGGACCGTCGCCGCCCAGCGCCAGATCCTGGCGGCCAGCCCGGCCTATCTCGCCACACACGGCACGCCGCAGACCCCCGCCGACCTGCTGGAACATCGCTGCCTGCTCTACAAGGGCCAGTTCGGCACGCAGCGCTGGTATTTCCGGCAGGCGCTGGCCCAGCCGTTCGAGGGTGTCAATGTGAGCGGTCCGCTGTGCAGCAACAATGCCGAGGTCCTGCTCGCGGCCGCACTGGAAGGCCACGGCGCGGTGCTGTTTCCCAGCTGGCTGTTCAACCGTGACAGCTTCGCGCGCCACGAACTGGTGCCGCTGCTCGAGGAATGGGAGAGCTCGGTCACCACCGAGGTCTCCTACATCCAGCTGCTCTCACCGGAGAACAAACTCCGTTCGCGCAAGGTCCGCGAGGTAACGGCGTTCCTGCTGGAGGCCTTCGGCACCCCACCGCACTGGGACGCCACCGCCTGACGCGAACCTCCGGATCATCCAGGGCAAGGGTCCGTAGTGCCAGGCCGCGCGTGGCAACCGCGCGCAGCACGGAACAAACTTCCGAAGCCGACGCAACGCCGATGGCAATCATCGAACCGACCTTCAGACCCGCCGAAGCCGCCCATCAGGCGTTCATGACCGCTCAACGAAGACCAGCCACGCAGGGCGTGGCACTACGGAGTACGACCGCGAGCGCACCCGTAGTGCCACGCCCTGCGTGGCAACCGCGCACAGCGCGGAACAAACTTCCGAAACCGTCGCAACGCCGATGGCAATCATCGAACCGACGTTCAGACCCGCCGAAGCCGCCCATCAGGCGTTCATGACCGCTGAACGAAGACCAGCCACGCAGGGCGTGGCTCTACGGCGCACGACCGCGAGCGCACCCGTCGCGCGCAACGCGGCACCATCCCCAGCGAACCTAAGGCGCGGGCCGCTTTCCTTCGGTGACCAGCCGGTATGCCCCCACTGCCATCGGCAGGATGGACAGCGCCGACAGCAGGTGCGCAACCGCCGAGAGGCTTGGCCGGGTGTTGGTCGCGTCCAGGTGGGCAGCCCATTGGCTTGCGGCCTGGTAGATCGCTATGCCGATGATGATGAGCACTATGGCCCAGAGCTTTCTCGAATCCATGTCATTCCCCTGTCGATTGAATGGATGCGCGGCACGCTCCCCGTGCCGGGCGTGGGCGACTTTGACAGGTTGTGGTGGTGGGTGCACGCAGCCACCCATGGGGGTGGCTCTACGGTGCGGGATGCCTTTGGGTGCAGCCACCCCGTGGGTCTGGCGCTACGGGTTTGCCTTCAGCCCCCCATGGGGTGGCTCTACCGGGTTGGTGGGCGGTTTGGCTGCGGGTTTTACTGTAGACCGGGCTGGGCGGAGCTGGCACGCTCGGGCCGTTCGTGCCGTGCTCCCTCCGCGCCGAGGCCCTTGGTGGATGCGATCAACGCCCGCTGCCGCGCCGTTCTCGTGCCCCGGCACGCGCAGGCGCTCGCGCGGGGCCTGGTCCTGCTGGGCTGCCTGATGCTGGGAGGGTGCGTCACCCTGCCCCGTAATCCGGTGCCTGCCGATCAGATCGCCTGGGCGACGGTGCCCGGCATGCCGGATGTGCGTGGCTGGGCCGGACGGCCGAACCGGGACATGCAGGTCGATTTCGAACGCTCGATGCACGACGAGCGCCCGGACGACTTTCCCGTCGCCAGCGATGGACGCATCCACTACCCGCATCTGGCCCTGTCCGGCGGGGGTGCCAATGGTGCCTTCGGTGCCGGCTTCCTCAACGGCTGGACAGCGACCGGCACCCGCCCCACCTTCAAGATCGTCACAGGGGTATCCACCGGCGCGCTCATGGCGCCCTACGCGTTCCTCGGCGCGGAGTACGACGAGGCGCTCAAGCGCTTCTACACCACCACCTCCGACGCCGACGTGTTCACTGCCGGCAACCCGGTCATGGCGCTGCTGCGGCGCGATTCCCTCGCCCACACCGCGCCGTTGGAAGCCTTGATCGCCCGCGCCATCGATGCGCCGCTGCTGGCCCGGATCGCCGCGGAACACCGCGCCGGCCGCCGCCTGTACATCGGCACCGCCGACCTGGATTCCCGCCAGTTCGCAGTGTGGAACATGGGGCTGATCGCCACGCGGGAGTCGCCGGAGGCGCTGGCACTGTTCCGGCGTGTGATGCTGGCGTCGGCGTCGATACCGATCGCGTTTCCGCCGGTGCTGATCGAGGTGGACGTGCATGGGCAGCGCTACGACGAGATGCACGTCGACGGCTTCGTCGCCGCCAACATCTTCCTGCACGCCGGCATCATCGATCCGCAGCGCATCTACACGCGACTGTCGCGCGCGCCGGCCACCTACGACACCTTCATGATCCACAACGGCCAGCTCAACGCCGCCTCCGATCCGGCGGAGCGTTCGCTGCGGGGCATCGCGTTCCGCACCATCGAAGTTGCCGGCCGCGCCGGCATGATCGGCGATCTTTTCCGCGAGTACGCCTACGCACGCCGCGACCGCGCGCGGTTCGCCTGGGTCACCATCGATTCCACGCTGGCGTTGCCCGAGGCGACCAGCTTCGACCCGGAACGCATGAAAGTGCTGTACGAGGTCGGCTATGATCGCGCCCGCGCCGGCCCCGAGTGGCTGACGCGGCCACCCGGGATGACGCCCGGCGACGATCCGTGACGCGGGTCAGTGCGGCCCACCGCCACGACTGGCCAGCAGGGCGATCGCGCGGTCCGGCAACCGCCACGTGCCCTGCTCGTCGGCCTGCACCGGGGTGTCGTCCACCGACGTGATCAGCAGCCGCCACGGGGTGTTGTCGGCCGTGGGTGGGACGAACACCTGTGGTTCGGCAGCAGCATTGATCAGCAACAGCAGCTGCGTGCTTTCTGCAGCGTGTGCCTCGCCTTCCTGTGGCATGGCCGGCAACTGCAGCATCAGAGCGCGCTGCTGTGGGGCGTGCCAATCGGCTTCCTGCATCGGCTGCCCATCCGGACGGATCCAGTGCGCGGCATCGGCCTCGTGGCCATCGCGCGCGTCGAGGAAGCGGCTGCGTCGAAGCTGCGGATAGCGGCGGCGCAGTGCCAACAGGCGGCGGACGAACTGCGACTGCTGCTGGCCGTCCTCGCTGGCCGCGCGCTCCCAGTCGATCCAGTTGATCGGGTTGTCCTGGCAATACGCATTGTTGTTGCCGTTCTGGGTGCGGCCGAACTCGTCGCCGGCGAGCAGCATCGGCGTGCCCTGGGCCAGCAGCAGGCTGGCCAGCAGGTTGCGCATCTGCCGGCGGCGCAGCGCCAGGATGGCCGGGTCGTCCGTGGGCCCCTCCGCACCGTGGTTCCAGGAGATGTTGTGGTCGCTGCCGTCGCGGCCTTCCTCGCCGTTGTCGATGTTGTGCTTGTCGTTGTAGCTGACCAGGTCGTGCAGGGTGAAACCGTCGTGGGCGGTCACGAAGTTGACCGAGGCCGGCGGACGGCGGCCGTTATGGTCGAACAGATCGGCCGACCCCATCAGGCGCGTGGCGAATTCGGAGAGCTGCCCTTCGTCGCCTTTCCAGAAGGCGCGCAGGTTGTCACGGAAACGGTCGTTCCACTCGGCCCAGCCTGGCGCGAAGTTGCCCAGCTGGTAACCACCGGGGCCGATATCCCACGGCTCTGCAATCAGTTTGACCTGGCTCAGCACCGGGTCCTGGCGCACCGCGTCGAGGAAGCTGCCGGAGGAATCGAAGCCGGCGCGCTCGCGGCCGAGGATGGTGGCGAGGTCGAAGCGGAACCCGTCCACATGCATGTCCTGCACCCAGTAGCGCAGCGAATCCATCACCATGCGCAACGCGCCGGCATTGGTCAGGTCGAAGGTGTTGCCGGTGCCGGTGTCGTTGATGTAGTAGCGGCGGTCATCGGCCAGGCGATAGTAGCTGGCGTTGTCGATGCCCTTGAACGACAACGTCGGGCCCAGCTCGTTTCCCTCGGCCGTGTGGTTGTAGACCACATCGAGAATCAGCTCCAGGCCGGCATGGTGCAGGCTCGCCACCATCTGCTTGAACTCGGCGATGGTCGTGGTGGACAGATACGCCGGGTCCGGCGCGAAAAATCCCAGCGTGTTGTATCCCCAATAGTTCTTGAGACCGCGCTCCACCAGGTACTGGTCATCCACGTGCGCATGCACCGGCAGCAGTTCCAGCGCGGTCACCCCCAGGTGACGCAGATGGTCGGTGATCGCGTCGGCGCGCAAGGCCGAGAACGTGCCGCGCGAGGCTTCCGGCACCTCCGGGTGCTGCATCGACAGTCCCCGCAGGTGTGCTTCGTAGATCACGGTGTGGTCCCACGGTACCGAAGGACGGCGGTCGTCGCCCCAGGTGAACGCCGGGTCGACCACCACGCAGCGCGGCACGTAGGCGGCGCTGTCACGCCGGTCGAAACTCAGGTCCTTGTCCTTGTGGCCGATGGTGTAGCCAAACAGGTGCGGCGCCCATTTGATCTGCCCGACCAGCTGCTTGGCGTAGGGGTCCATCACCAGCTTGTTGGGATTGAATCGGTGGCCGGCATCGGGCGCATATGGCCCATGCACACGATACCCATAGCGCTGTCCCGGGCGCGCATCGGGCAGGTAGCCGTGCCAGATCTCGTCGGTGTACTCGGGCAGGCGGATCCGCTCCACCTCGCGGCCCCGCTCGTTGAACAGGCATAGCTCCACCTGGGTCGCATGCCGGGAATACAGGGCGAAGTTGACGCCCAGCCCGTCCCAGGTCGCGCCCAGCGGATATGGCCGTCCGGCCTTCACCCGCGAATGGCTGGCGCTGGTGGCACGGCTCATCGGCTGGCCTCCTGGTCATGCAGGGCCGCTTCGATCTCGGCGGCCACCAGCCGCTCGGCCATCTGCCAGTGACGCGCCGAGTGCCCATCCGGGCGCCCCTCGGCTTCCCAGATCTGCCGGGCCAGTTCCCGGGTGCGTTCGGCCTTCTCTTGTTCATCCATCATCGTCGTCTCAGCAGGTGGAATAGATCGCAACCGGGCTGCCGTTGAACAGCTGCCGCAATCGCATGGGAGCGCCGTCGCTCACGAGGGTGGCGCCGGTCAACGTGTTGCGGTACGTCCCCGGCGGAACTGCCACAGAGGCGCCGGACACATGCGAGTCGCCCAGGCCTGCGCCCCGACGGGCCGGTTGCAGTGCGGTGTGCCTTACCACCGCGACCAGCAGGCCGTCGTGCGCGTCTTGGCGCAGGAAGGCCAACATCGGCACCTCGCGGTCGGCGTGCAGCGGCTGGTAGTCTGCGGCCGCGAACAGCGCGGGCCGGGCCTGTCGCAGCGCCAGCAGGCGCTGCACCAGACGCGCCTTGACCGCACCGTCCTGCCACTGTGAAAGCAGCTGTGGCCAGGAGCGCCGGTCTTCCAGCCAGGCGCGGCGCTGCGCATGGTCCACGGCCGTGCGATTGTCCGGATCGACCAGGGACAGATCCCAACCCTCCGTGCCCTGGTACAGATCCGGAACACCCGGCAAGGTCAGTCGCAACGCAACCTGGGCGAGCGAATTTCGCGCGCCAGCCGCCCCCACATGGATGGCCGCCTGCTCCAGCACGTTGCGCAGCGCCACCGTGGCCGGGTGCAGCAGGAGCGTTTCAATGAAGGCCTGCACCCGCTGCTCCATCACCGCATCGGGGTCGGTCCACGACGAGAACAAGTCGGCTTCGCGCAGTGCCTTGCGCTGCCACGCCACGATGCGCGCGGCGAAGCCTGCGGGATCGTCGAGACCCTGCGTCGGCCACGCGCCGAGCAGGGTCTGCCAGAGCATCTGGCGCACTGCCGGCGGCGGCAGGGCGAGACCCAGGCGGGCCGCGCGGCGGTCCAGCGAGCGGGTCTGCCGCGCCCACCACTGCGGGCATTCGGACAGCACCGCCAGCCGGGCGCGGGTGTCCTCGCCACGCTTGTGATCGTGGGTGGCGGTCGCCAGCATCGCCTGCGGGTGGCGGCTGGCGCGCATCTGCGTCCGCGTGTGCAGGGCGCGGCTGGACAGCGCGAAATGGTCGGGGTGACTGCCCACTTCATTGCGGGACAGCAACACCCCGTGCCGGTAGAACGCCCGGTCTTCGACCGCTTTCGCATTGAGCGGTGCGCTGAGCTGCTGGAATCGCCGACGCAGCGTCTCGCGCGCCTGTAAACCGGCTTCCGTGGTGGTGTCCTGCCAGAACCGTGTGGCGATCCAGCGTGCGGCCAGTACCGTGTCCTCCGCCTCTTCACCTGCCACCACGTCCAGCACGCCATCCCAGCGCCGGCGATCGGTGTCATCGGCCGTTGTGGCCGTCGCGTAGGTGCGGTACACCGGGAAGCGGACCAGCAGCGCGGCAAGCCCCCGCGACAGGACCGCGCGACCCAGCCGCGCGCCTGGCTGCACCGCACCACGCTCGTGTTTCACCAGCAACCGCAGCAGCGCATCGAATTCGCTGCGCAGGCCGCGCCCCAGCACTTCGCGGCGCGCCAGGCGCTCCTCGCTGCTGAAACCTGCGGTCCGGGCCGTGGACTGGCGCCAATGCCGTGCCAGTGGCGCTTCACCCGACGCCTGGTGCAGCCACGCCCCGACCTGGTCCATGAAGTCGTAGCCGGTGGTACCGTCGCAGTCCCACGCCGGCTTCAGCTCCTCGTCCGCAGCCAGGATCTTCTCCACCCACAGCAGCGGGCGGCCGGCGCGTTCGCCCCAGGCCCGGTCCATTGCCGCGCGCAGTCGTTGCAGGTAGGCCTGCGGATCGGCCAACCCATCCACGTGGTCCACGCGCAGCCCATCAACCAGCCCCTCGGCCAGCAGCGCCAACGGCAACCCATGCACGGTTTCGAACACATCGTCGTGCTGTACCTGCAGCCCGACCAGCGTGGAGATGGTGAAGAAGCGCCGGTAGTTGAGGCGGTCATCGCCCAACCGCCACCACAGCGGCAGGTACGCCTGTGCATCCACCACCGCGCGCAGGTCAGCCGTGGTCGTGTCCTGCCCGCTGCCCGGCGCCAGCGGCAGCCGCGTGTCGTGGTGGCGCAGCACCGGTTCGCTGCCGCTGCTATCGATGCGCAGCGCGCCTTCGTCCAGCGCGGCGTCCAGCGGCCGGTCCAGCACAGGCAGCTGCAGGCGGCCCCGCGACAGGGGCGCGCGCCAGTCGATGTCGAACCAGTGTGCGTACGCGCTTTGCCGCCCGTGCCGAAGCACGTCCCACCACCAACGGTTGTCCGCGTGCGCGGCCATGTGGTTGGGCACGATGTCGAGGACCAGGCCCATGCCGTGCGCGCGCGCCTGCACGGCCAGGGCGCGCAGGGCCTCCTCGCCGCCCAAGGCGGGGTTGATCGCACCTGGATCAACCACGTCGTACCCGTGCGTGGAGCCTGGCACGGCGTGCCAGACTGGAGACAGGTAGAGGTGGCTGATGCCAAGCGCGGCGTAATAGTCGAGCTCGCGTGCGGCGTCGTAGAGGGTGAAGCCAGCATGCAGCTGAAGCCGGACGGTCGCGCGGACGATGCTCATGCCTCTGCCCTGCGGCGCGCGGCGGCGAAACGGACCATCGAATCCTCCAGTATCTGTTCAACGCCCGATACGGGCAGGCGTTGCCGCCAATTGGGATGGGTGGCCACGGTGCCCGGCAGGTTCACCTGTTCGGCCATGCCAAGCGCGTCTTCCACCGGCAGCAGCGCCAGCGCGGCCGGACTGGACCCCACATGCTCCAGCGCGGCCATGCGTGCGTCTGTTTCATCCCCGCCGGGCTGGCCCAGCACGAGATCGAGGCGCTCGACATCGGCCGCGCGTTCGGCGGCCTGCGCCTGCAGGGCGACGTCATCCATCTCGCCCAGACGATACCGCCAGCCCAGGTCGAGTCCACGCCGCCATCCGACCAGGGTGGGAAGATCATGGGTGCCGGTCATGGCCACCGCGTCCGCGCGCCAGGCGTCGGGGGACAGGAAACTGCCTGCCTCGTCGCGGGCGAACGCGAGCACGTCCATGCCCAGCACACCGCGCGTGGCCAGCGTCTGGCGGATGCCGGGCGGCACCACGCCGAGGTCTTCGCCGATGACGATGCAGCGCTGCCGCCAGGACTCGATCGCCGCGATGTTGAGCAGATCCTGAAGCGGGTAGCGCAGGTAGGCACCCTGCCCTGCATCCGCCCCTTCCGGCACCACCCACAAGCGTTGCCAGCCCAGGATGTGATCGATGCGAAGCCCGCCTCGGTCGCGCATGACTGCGCGCAGCAGCGCGATGAAAGGCGCGAAACCCAGTTCATGCAGGCCTTGCGGGGAATAGCTGCTCACTCCCCATACCTGGCCACCCGCGCAGAATGCGTCGGGCGGCGCTCCCAGCACCAGGCCCTGCAGGCGGGTGCTGCCGGCGGCGTCGGCTTCGGCACCACGCGGGTCGAAACCCACGGCCAGATCGGCGATCAGACCGATGCCCATGCCGGTGCTTCGCGCCAGCTCCTGCGCGCGTCGCCAACCACGGCTTACCAGCCATTGGCCGAACAGGTACAGCGGTGCAGATACGCCCGCACGCGGGTGCGAGAAGGCGACGTGCCGCGCCAGCGCCTGCCCGCCCTCTTCCACGAAGCGCTGCAGGTCTTCGGCTGCTGCTTCATCTGCGGAGACGGCAGCCCGAACAGCGGCCAGCCATGCCCACTTTGCGGCGGCGACAGCGGGCCAGTCGATCAGCGCCATATCCTCCAGCGCGGCGAGCTGCTCGCGCAGTGCAGGATGCGGGTCCAGCGCGTGCAGTGCGACGTTGCCAAAGGTGTCCACGGGCGCGGCATGGATCGCCTCGAGATAGCGTCGGTCGCCCGGCGAGTAGGGACTGTAGGTGGCGTCGATGCCGTTGGCGGCATGCACCGGCCCCAGGGCCAGAGCGTCCGCGCCGGCAATCGCGGCGCGCTGCGCCCACCCCGAACACGCCGCGGTATCGCCCACGCCACCATCATGCGGGCCACGCGCCGCGTAAGGCTGCAGTACCAGTCCCCATGGGTGCGATCGTCCCTTCACCGCATCCTGCACCCCGAAGCACCGCGCCGGTGCGACGGCGACGCGCTGGGTGCGCGCCCCGCAGGCCAGGGTCCAGTAGCCCGGTCGCGCCGGTGCCGGCGTACTGCCGTGGGCGTCCGTGCGTCCTTCCTCTCGACCCCCGTCCTCATGCTCCCACAGGCAGGGCGCGTCGGCGGGACCCGCCTCCACGCGCTCACCCGCCAGGGTGGTGCAAAGTACCGGCAGATGCCGCGCCGAGCGCAGTGCCAACAAGGCTTCGCGTCGTTGTGCGGGGTTGGCGGCGGGCACGCCAAGCGCCTCCAGCAGCGGCACCAGGGCTGCGTCGCGCACCCGCTGCGGCCGCCCGGCGACGTCGGTCCAGTCGACACTCAGACCAACCGCGCAGGCCAGGGCGCTCAAAGACGCGGTGCCGCTCATGCTGCATCGACCAGAACGGCATACAGGCCGTTCGGCTCCAACCGGCCGTCATCGCGCGCCGCACCCAGGCGAAAGACTTCACGACCGGACGGGAGGCTCACCGGCTCGGCTGTATCGCCGGCATTGAATGCGATCCACCATTGTCCACCTGGCAATTGCCACCCGGCACGCAGCACCCCCGGCGCCAGCACCTCGGCACCCAGCGGACGCGCATCGCCAGCGGCGCCGAGACAGGCCGCACGCACCGCCAGCAGCGTGCCGAACCACGCCAGCCAACGCGCTGCCTCCGCATCGCCCGGATCGGGCCAAGGGCAGCGCGAGGCCTCGAACGTGCCGGGCGCATTCGGGTCGGGAATGTGGGCGCGCAGGGCGTCGTCCCGGAAGCTGCTGAAATGGGCAAACTCGGCGCGTCGCCCTTCGCGTACCAGCGCGTCCAACGGCGGACGGTGGTCGGTGAAAAACAGGAATGGCGTCGTGGCCCCCCAGGGTTCGCCCATGAAGAACAGCGGAATCATCGGGGTCAGCGCGGTCAGGGCCATCGCCAGCGCGTTCCGGCGCGGGCCGATCAGCTGCAGCAGGCGCTCGCCCTGCGCACGGTTGCCGATCTGGTCATGGTTCTGGGCAAACACCACGAACTGGCGGGGCGCAATGGCGGTACTCGGCTCACCGCGCGCCCGGCCGGATGCATTGACCTCGCCCTGCCACGCGAAGCCTTCGGCCAGTACCCGGCGCAGGCGGCGGTTAGGGTCATCGGCGAAATCGCGGTAATACCCTTCGTGCTCGCCGGTCAGCAGCGCGTGCAGGGCGTTGTGGAAGTCATCGTTCCACTGTGCAGTGAAGCCAGCGGCGAGGAGCGAAGCCTGGTTGTGCTCATTCTCCAGCACGAGCGCGACCTCGCGGCCGGGCAGCGCCGCATGGATGCGCGCGCGCAGGGTCTCCAGGAACGACGTGGGCTGGATCGCATGCACTGCGTCAAGGCGCAGCCCATCGATGCGGTAGTCGCGCAGCCACATCAGCGCGTTGTCGATGAAATA
Organism: Stenotrophomonas sp.; assembly: GCF_032099025.1. Taxonomy (GTDB): domain Bacteria; phylum Pseudomonadota; class Gammaproteobacteria; order Xanthomonadales; family Xanthomonadaceae; genus Stenotrophomonas. The sequence continues at coordinate 198,601 of NZ_DAMCID010000001.1, read as the reverse complement.
GCGTTGCACCTCGGGCCGGCGGAAGTCGATGGCTGCCCCCCACGGCGTATGCACGTCCTCCCGGAAGAAGGCCGGGGCGAGCGCCGGCAGCGGATTACCGTCCGGCCCGAAATGGTTGTAGACCACATCCAGCAGCACCATCAGGCCCAGCCCGTGGGCGGTATCGACCAGTGCTCTCAGTTGATCCGGGGTGCCGTACGCTGCCGTCGGCGCGTACTGCAGCACGCCGTCATAGCCCCAGTTGCGGCCGCCCGGGAACGTGGCCAGCGGCATCAGTTCGATAGCGGTGAACCCCAGCGCCGCCAGCTGCGGCAGTTGTGCGCGCACGGCATCGTAGGAGCCCCCAGCGGCGCCAACATGGACTTCGTAGATCACCGCCTCATGCCAGGGGCGCCCGCGCCAGGACCGGTGCTGCCAGGCAAAGGTGTCGTCGACGGCAAGCGCACTGGGGCCGAACAGGCCCTGCGGCTGCTCGCGCGAGGCCGGGTCCGGAACCACACGTTCGCCATCCATGCGGTAGCGATAGTGCATGCCTGCCTGCGCCGGGGTGCGTAACGTGAACCATCCGCTGTCGCTGCCCTGCATCGGCAGCTCGGCGCCTTCCAACAGCAGATCCATGCGCTGCGCGGCAGGCGCCCAGAGGGAGAAGTTCCAATAACCGTCCGTGCCCGGCCAGGCACCCCAGCGCCCCGCCTGAACGCTCATTCCGCCGCCTGCAGGTAAAGCACCGACAGGGGTGGCAGGGTCAGCGGCAGCGACTGGGCGTGGCCATGCATCGGCCGGGCAAGCGTGGAGACACGACCGGCATTACCGATGTTGCTGCCGCCGTAGAACGCGCTGTCGGTGTTGAGCAGCTCGGACCACTCCCCCGCCGACGGCACCCCAAGCAGATAGCCATGACGGGTCACCGGGGTGAAGTTGCACACCACAAGCGTGGAGCGTCCTTCGCCACCCGGCGCGTGGCGCACGAAGGCGATCACGCTGTTACGCTGGTCATCACTGACACTCCACTCGAAACCTGCTTCCACATCGTTGGCAAGGCGCAGGCTCGGTTCCTGCTGCAACAGGCGGTTGAGATCGCCGATCAGCCGGGCCATGCCGGCGTGTGCTGGATGGGCGGCGCTGTCCCAATCCAGGCTGGCGTCATGGTTCCATTCGTCCGGCTGGGCGAACTCGCCGCCCATGAACAGCAGTTTGCTGCCTGGGTGCGCCCACATGAAGCCGTAGCACGCACGCAGGTTGGCCAGCTGCTCGTCGCGGTTGCCGGGCATTTTGGCCAGCAGCGAGCCCTTGCCGTGCACCACTTCGTCGTGCGACAGCGGCAGGATGAAGCGCTCACTGAAGGCATAGATCGCACTGAAGGTCATCTCGCCGTGGTGATGGCAGCGGTGGATGGGGTCGCGGTGCAGGTAGGTCAGGGTGTCGTGCATCCAGCCCATGTTCCATTTATGGGTGAATCCCAGCCCGTGCGCAGCGGTCGGTGCGGTCACGCCGGGCCAGGCCGTCGATTCCTCGGCCATGACCAGAACATCCGGGAATCGGGCGCGAATGGCGTCGTTGAACCGGCGCAGGAACGCCACCGCCTCCAGGTTCTCGCGCCCGCCGTTGGCGTTGGGCAGCCACTCCCCTTCAGCGCGGCTGTAGTCGCGGTAGAGCATGGACGCAACCGCGTCCACGCGCAGGCCGTCGACATGGAAGCGATCGATCCATTCCAATGCGCTGCCAATCAGGAAGGCGGCCACTTCGGCGCGACCGTAGTTGTAGATCAGCGTGTTCCAGTCCGGGTGAAGCCCCAGGCGGGGGTCTTCGTGCTCATACAGCGCGGTGCCATCGAACCGCCGCATGCCATGGGCATCGGTCGGGAAATGTGCGCCCACCCAATCCACGATCACCCCGATCCCTGCCTGGTGGCAGCGGTCCACGAAGGCGGCGAAATCATCCGGGCTGCCATGCCGCGCGGTGGGTGCGAACAGCCCCAGTGGCTGATAACCCCACGAGCCGCCGAACGGGTGCTCGCTCACCGGCAACAGCTCCACGTGGGTGAACCCCAGCGCCTTCACGTACGGGATCAACTGTCCGGCAAGCGCATTCCAGTCCAGAGCGTTGCCCTCGGCGTCGCGCCGCCAGGAGCCGGCGTGCACCTCATAAACCGAGATCGCCTGCCCCGGCGCGATGGACCGGTCGTCCATCCAGCCACTGTCATTCCATTCATGACGGGACGCTGCCCGCACACGCGAGGCGGTATCCGGCGGCAGTTCGCAGGCGCGCGCCATCGGATCAGCCTTCAACATCACGGCAGTGCCGTCGGCGGCGGTCAGCGCGAATTTATAACGGGCACCCTCCTCCACCCGCGGCAGGAACAGCTCCCAGACGCCTGCGTCGTGACGCAGCCGCATCGGATGGCGGCGGTTGTCCCAGTCGTTGAAATCGCCCACCACGGCCACGCGACGGGCGTTCGGCGCCCAGACCGCGAAGCGGACCCCGGGCACACCGTCGCAGAGGGTCGCCACCGCACCGAGCCAACCACGCGCGGCGTCGGGATCACCGGCACGCAATGCATCCAGGTCCGATTCGGCCAGCTGGATGCCGAAGGCATAGGCGTCTTCGATCTCCTGCACATTGTCAGGCCACTGGATGCGCAGCAGGCCCGTACCCCGTTCTGCGAGGTGGGCCTGGAACAGGCCAGCGGGCTCCACCCGCGCCAGCGCCACCCAGCTGCCGGACGACAGCCGTGCGCTGACGGCACGTGCCCCCGGCAGCCAGACCGTCCATTGCCAGCCTGCCGCCTGCTGGTGCGGACCGAGCAGCGCGAACGCATCGCAGGGCCGGCCGGCAACCAGATCGGCGTAGGCAGCGGGCAACGGCGCGCCTGCTTCCTCCCCCAGCTCGGGGTCCACAGGGTCTTCGCACAGCACACGCACATGCTCACTCATGCCTGACGCTCCAGCACGCGGTCGTACAATCGCAGGTAATGCGAGCCGGCCAGGTCCCAGCTGCCCGGCCGCAACATCGCGGCGCGGCGCATCGCAGAGAGCAGGCCCGGCATCCGATACGTACGGAAGGCACGCTGCACACAGCGACGCAGGGCATCGGCATCGGCGGAGTCGAACAGCAGCCCGGTCACGCCGTCCTCGATCGTATCGATCAGGCCGCCGGTGGCATGGGCGATGGGCAGGCAGCCGAATCGCTGCGCGTACATCTGGCTCAGTCCGCACGGCTCGAAGCGCGACGGCATCAACAGGAAGTCCGCACCGGCGAACATCTTGCGGGCCAGTCCTTCATCGAACCCCGGGTACACGCCCACGGAGGACGGAAAGCGTCGCGACAGCGCGGCTACGTCGGCTTCGATGCGCGGCTCGCCGCCACCGATGATGGCCAGCTGCCCACCGGCCGCGGCAATCTGATGGGCTACCGCGCAGCTCAGGTCCAGCCCCTTCTGGTGCACCAGCCGCGACACCACCGCGAACAGCGGGCCCTCGCCGTGTGGCAGGCCCAGCGCACGCTGCACGCGACGCTTGTTCGCCACACGGCCCTCCCAGCGGTGCAGGTCGAAGTGCTCGGTAAGATGGCGATCGGTGCGGGGATCCCAGCTGCTGTCGATGCCGTTGACGATGCCACTCAGGCGGCCGCCCGCGGCGTGCCGCGACAACAGCGCGTCGAGCCCGCAGCCCTGCTCCGGGCCAGTGATCTGGCGGGCATAGCTTTCGCTGACCGTGTTCACCTGGTCGGCATGGACGATCCCGGCCTGCAGGAACGAAAGCCGCCCGTGGAAGGTGATGCTGTCCAGCTGGTCGGAGGACACACCCAGTGCCGCCGCCTGGTCCAACGGGAACAGCCCCTGATAGGCAAGGTTATGGATGGTCAGCAGCGCCGGCACGTCCGAGCCGTACCAGCGCAGGTAGGCGGCTGCCAGCGCGCACGGCCAGTCGTTCAGGTGCAGCAGCTCCGGCTGCCATTCCAGCCCTGCATTGCCGCAGGCGATCACCGCAGCGGCGCGCGAGAGCGCGGCAAAGCGCACCGCGTTGTCGCTCCAGTCCTGGCCGCTGCCATCAACGTAAGGACTGCCGCCACGCTGGTACAGCGCCGGGCACACGAGCACCAGCACCGGCAAACCGTCCGGCAACGTGGCTTCGCCGATGTCGCAGGCCGGAATGCCCGCGCGCGCCGGGACGCGGCCGACCAGGCGCAGGTCGGGCGAACCGGCAATCACCTCGTCATAGCCGGGAATGAGCACGCGCACGTCGGAGCGCCCGCGCACGGCGCGCGGCAGCGATGCGGCCACGTCTCCCAGCCCGCCGGCCTTGATGTAGTCGGCCATTTCCGATGTCACGAACAGTACCCGACGTGCACGCGCCGTGCTGGCGGTGGGCGCGGGGGCGCTTTCCACCGCCCGCAGGCGGGGCGCACGGCGCACACGGTTGCCGCGGACAACGCCCTCTGCAGCGGGAACAGGCAAAGGAACAGGAACAGCAGAGACGCGCGGAGGCGACATGGGGGTTATCTCAAAGGTGGAACTGCTGTGGGGGTGCCCGTGGCATTGCGCCACCAGCGGAGGTTTTTTCTGCCGCGCCGTAGCCGTCGCGCGCAAACCTTGATGGGAATCTACCTGTGGTGCGAATAAACAACTCGTGAACTCGATGCGACAACTTCGTGACCACGGTCTGCGTCAACGCCAGAGTGCACCTCGAACTGGCGCCCGCGGTCGAACGTTTTCGTTCCAAATCGCATATGCAGATGCGCAGCTGGCATGAATCCATGAGGCTTAAGCGTTCACATTTTTTCCGGCGCCGGCGCAAGAACCTCTATCCAGGTGGGCGCATGGTCGCTCGCCTTTTCCAGCCCCCTTACCCAGCGATCGACACCGGCGTCCCTGAGCCCATCCGCAAGCACGGGGTTGAGCAGCAGGTGGTCGATCCGCAGGCCCCGGTCACGTTCGTAGTGCTGGCGGAAGTAATCCCAGAAGGTGAATATCTGCGCTTTGCCGTGCACCTGGCGAAGGCTGTCGGTCCATCCCTGCGCCAGCAGGTCCGCATAGGCCTCGCGTACCTCCGGCTGCAGCAGTGCATCGCGTCGCCAGGACTTGGGGTCGTAGATGTCTGCATCGGTAGGCACTACGTTGAAATCCCCGATCAAGGCGACCGGATGCGGCAGCTCGACCAGTCCCAGTGCATGGCTGTGCAGCCGCTGCATCCACTTCAGCTTGTAATCGAACTTCGGCCCGGGCTGCGGATTGCCGTTTGGCAGGTACAGCCCGCCCACCAGCACACCGTGCGCCGCCGCCTCCAGATACCGGCTCTGGTCATCGGCACGGTCGCCAGGCAGCCCGCGCCGGCTCTCGATCGGATCCTGTCCGCGCGCCAGCAGCGCCACCCCGTTCCAGGCACGTTGCCCGTGCCACAGGCAGCCATAGCCTGCGTCACGTATCTCGGTGTCGGGAAACGCGTCCTGGCTGGCTTTGAGCTCCTGCAGCGCCACGATGTCCGGTTTCTCTTTCTCCAGCCACGCCAACAGGTGCGGAAGCCGCGTCTTGATACCGTTGACGTTGAAGGTGGCAATGCGGAGGCGTCTGCGAGGACCCATGCCGTGCTCCTGCAGGAGGGAGTCACCAGTATTCCCGTCGCTGCGCTGCGTGCGCGTCAAGATCAGCTGCTGCGGTCGTTGGGCGCTGTCTGCGTCAACACCGAGCTCACGCCGCGCTCGCGCGCACCCTCACGCGAACAGACCGGCGAATAACATCAGCCGGCCCATGCTGCTGCTTCACTCACCGCAGGAGCTGCACCATGCCGATCAAAACGATGGAAGACCTGTTCATCCACGAACTCTCCGATATCTACAGCGCGGAGAAGCAGCTGACCAAGGCCCTTCCCCGCCTTGCGCGCGCCGCCACCCATCCGGAACTCGTGGCAGCCTTCGAGACGCACCTGGAGGAAACCGTGGGCCAGGTCGAGCGGATCGACAAAGTGGTCGAACTGTTGGGGATCAAACTGAAGCGCATCAAGTGCGCGGCAATGGAAGGCCTGGTCGAGGAAGGCAAGGAGATCATCGATGGCGTGGAGGAAGGCCCGGTCCGCGATGCCGCACTGATCGGCGGCGCCCAGAAGGTGGAGCATTATGAGATCGCCTCCTACGGCACCATCGCGGCGCTGGCCAAGCAGCTTGGCTACAAGGACGCGTTGCCGCTGCTGCTGGAAACCCTGGCGGAGGAAAAGGCCACCGATGAGAAGCTGACCTTGATTGCAAAATCCAGCAGCAGTGCCCAGCCCGCGAAGGCCGCCTGATCGATCGGAGTGGAAACAGCGATGCGTATTGTTCCTCGCGCCTCCATGTTCCTGTTGGTGCTGACCGCCCTGGGTGGCTGCACCGAGCAGGCGGGCAACTCCACCTCCACCCCTGCTGCGGCAGCGACGCCGCCCAGCGGCGCCGACCCCGGCGCGGCCAAGGCCACCGCCCTGGCCGCGACGGCCGCCCCGGCCTTTGCTGAAACAGCGCCTGGCATCGCCATCAACGCCGTGCCCGGCATGACGCTGCGTCATGACTTCAAACGCACGTACCTCACCTCCGATGGCTGGGCCGTGTTCGCCCCGCCCGACACTGCGGGCACGCCCTTGGTGGCGCTGGTGCTGGACGGCTCCAACGAGGTCACCGCCGCCGAACTGCGACTGGGGCGCAATGACGCCTCCGCGGCGATGGCGGCCTGCCTCACCCCGTCCGCCGAGGCGACCGGTCCGACCCGCATCATCGATATCGACGGCATCCCGTTTACGCATTTCAGCGCAGGCGACGCGGCAATGAGCCACTACATGTCAGTGGAAAGCTACCGCGCGGTGCAGCATGACCGCTGCTACGCCATCGATCTGCTCGTAACCGGCACGCGCCCGGAGGTCTACGATCCACCGCGCACGCCGCCCTTCAGCACTGAAGAGGCGAAACAACGGCTCGCCGAGGCACTGAAGGCCGTGCGTTGGGTGGAGTGAGCGTCTACGCCTGCGGCGATCGGCCGCAGGCGCACTTCAGCCACGCAGGGCGTGGCTCTACGGGGTGGGCGCTACGGGTGCCGCAGGCGCTGCAGCGGGCGTTGTCGGCACCGCGGTCGGCGTGATCCGCCAGATGGTGTTGGCCAGGTCGTCGGCCACGATCACCGCGCCCTTGGGATCGACGGTCACACCCACCGGACGGCCGCGGGTCTTGCCGTCATCGGTGCGGAAGCCGGTGGCGAAATCGATGGCCTCCCCGGCCGGCTTGCCGTCACGGAACGGAACGAACACCACCTTGTAGCCGACCGGCGGATTGCGGTTCCAGCTGCCGTGCTGGCCAACGAATACACCGTCGGTGAAGGTGCCACCCACGGCAGCGTTGGCGAACGACACGCCCAGCGCGGCCACGTGCGAGCCCAACGCATAGTCGGGTGCCAACGCGGAGGCAACCTTGTCCGGGTTCTGCGGCATCACCCGCCGGTCCACGTTCTTGCCCCAATAGCTGTAGGGCCAGCCGTAAAAGCCGCCGTCCTTCACCGAGGTGAGGTAATCCGGCACCAGGTTGGGCCCGATCTCGTCGCGCTCGTTGACCACCGCCCACAGCACCCCGGTGCCCGGCTGCACCGCCAGCGCGGTCGGATTGCGGATGCCGCTGGCGTAGGTGCGGTGCGCGCCGGTCTGCGCATCGATCTCCCAGACCTGGGCGCGGTCGATCTCGGCCGCCATGCCGCGTTCGGTGATGTTGCTGTTGGAGCCGATGCCCACGTACAGGCGCTGGCCATCGGCGCTGGCGGCCAGCGACTTGGTCCAGTGATGGTTGATGGCCGACGGCAGGTCGGTGACCTTGGTGGGCGCACCACTGGCCCTGGTCTGGCCGTCGGCGTAGTCGAAGCGCACCAGCGCGTCCTGGTTGGCGACATACAGCGCGTTGCCCACCAGCGCCAGGCCATAAGGGGCGTTGAGTTTGTCGGCGAAGACCGTCTTCAGCTCATACACACCGTCGCCGTCTGCGTCGCGCAACAGGGTGAGGCGATTGCCGCTCTTCACCTGGGTATTGCCCTTGGCCTTGATCTTGCCCGCAATCACGTCTTTGGGCTTGAGGTTGGGCGCACTGCCGCCGCGCCCTTCGGCCACCAGGATGTCGCCGTTGGGCAGCACCAGGGTCTGGCGCGGAATGGCCAGGTCGGTGGCGATCGCCGAGACCTTGTAGCCGGCCGGCACGGTCGGCACCTGGTCGCCCCAGGCGGTGGGCTGGGCAATGGTCATGTCCGGCATCACGCCGCGGTGGGGCTTCGGCAGTTCCGGAGTGGCCCCCAGCTGGTTCATGTCAGGCGCCTTGCCGCTGCAGGCAGCCAATGCCAGGGCGAGTGTGGAGACCGCCAGTACCTTCGATGTCGACCGGTTCACAGGGCACCTCCCACGCGCACGCGCAGACTGGCAAAGCCCAGCCAGGTCGCCAGCAACGCAAGCACCGTGGCAATCACCGACCACATCAACGCCGCCGGCATGATCGCCCAGGCGTCGCGCGCGTGCTGCAGCGAATTGACAAAGCCCACGATCCAGGTCGCCGCCAGCACCACCACATAGAACACTTGCCGGCTGCCGCGCACCAGGCCCACCAGGCCACCCAGCAGGGCCAGCGTGGTCATGACCATCGCCCCCACCAGCAACCAGGAGGCGAAGTTGCTCCACTGGATTTCGTAGGTGTTCCAGTAGGCGTAGTCGGCCAGCAGCGCGCCAAGGAACAGCGGCAGCACGCCACCGAGCACGGCGGCGGGGAACGGATGGATGACCCAGTGGCGGGTCACGACGACGGTTGAGTACACGGCGGTCTCCTGAGGGGAATGCAACCGGTATCCTGCCACCGCCGACGTGACGGGGGGTTGATGCGCTCAGGGCCGGTTGGCGGGCAGCTTCCGCGTGCGGGTGTTGTACTTCATCGTGCCGTCGCGCAGCGTGCCCACCGTGGTCTGCAGGTGTTCGCCATCGGCCGACAGCGATTCTTCCCAGCTGGCAATCTGCTGCAGCTGCCCGTCAACATAGCGATACGTCTCGCTTGCATGCGAGCAGCAGCTGCCGCGTGAGGCGGAGGTGAGGGTGCGCGTCGCCGGGTCGATGTCCAACTGCGACAGGCTCGACAGCATCGGATCGAACACGAAGACGTTGGCCGCTGGATCGAACAGGTAGAGGTTTCGCGTGGCATTGGGGCCCGCCCCGCCGGAGTAGGCCGGCACACTGAGGTCGGGCCAGCCGTCGAAATTGGCGTCCACCAGCTGCAGCACCTCCGGGCCGGCCGCCATCGGCTCGGCATCGATGTCGCGCAGGATCTGCCGGCGCCGGCCGGTCGCGGCGTCCAGGATATCGATGGCCTGCAGCACCGCTTGATCGTCGTCGGCGGGCGCAACGACCAGCACGAAGCGCAGCGTGGCGGTCGCGGCCTGCTGGGGAATGCGCATCGCCGCACCGTCGAGATCATCCCGGCGGATCCAACCGGGCGTCGGCACGCCGTCCGCCGCCACGTCCTCGATGCCGATCCACTCCGCTCCCCTGCTCAGCACACCGGCGTAGCGTCCTGCCGCAAGCGTGCCCGACGGCGTACTGTCCTCGGCGCGCGGGTAGACCGGCGTATCCACCGTCGCCGCGAACACGTCGATATAGGGCCGTGACGCCTGCAGCTCGAACCCATCGCGAAAGTGGCTGACCTGGTAGTGCTGGAGATGGCCGCCGTAGGATTCGGGCGCACACACACCACTGACCGCGCAGGCGCCGATCTCATCCGGCGTCGGCTTGCGGGTGGCGGGAATCTGCTCGGTCCGGAGCAGCGTCTTCTGATCGGCCCAGCGCAGCGTGAACCCGCGTTCGGTCCAGGCAAGCGCCGCTTCGTGGTCGGCGCTGCCGATGTTGGTCCGGCAGAATGGCTGTGCCTCCGAACGCTCGTTCCAGCCGGGAAACGCGTAGGCCGGGCACAACCGGTTGGCGCCGTTGATGTCGTAGCGGTAGGCCGCATCGGTAACGAATACCAGCTTGTTCAAGGCATCGCCCGGATCGCGCGACACGAAGGCGTAGCGCACCTTCGCCGTGGCTGGAATCGCCGCGGACAGCGTGTCGTGATGGATCTCGCCGGCCGCCGGGGATGCCGACCGATCCGCATCGGACGCCTGCGGCGTGCGCTGGTAGATGCCCGGCTGCAGCAGCGGTGACGCTTCGACGCGGGAGAGCAGGGTGGCAAGCAGCAAGGCGGCGTAGCGGATCTTCATGCCGCCATGATGCGCGATGTCCCTAACGCGACGATAGTGGCCCCTATCGCGCGAGACGGCACCGTGCGTCCGGCGTACCCTCGTGCCCCACCTGTCCCCCACCCGGTCCAGGCTGGAGCACGCGCCGGCGCCTTGGCCGCGTGGCCGGCCGGTGCCGCTGCTGTTGTCGAATGGTCCCATGCGCATAGAAACCCCGCCGTCCGCTTCGCCCGCCGTCCCTGTTTCGCCGGTAGTGCCCACCGCGTCCGACCCCGCCCACCAGGGGTTTGCGATCCGCATCGTCGGCGCCGCTGCGTTCGCGCACCTGCTCAACGACATGATCCAGGCCGTGCTGCCGGCCGTGTACCCGATGTTCAAGAGCCAGTTCGCGCTGAGTTTCGGCCAGATCGGCACCATCGCGCTGGTGTACCAGTTCACCGCGTCGCTGCTGCAACCCTGGGTGGGCATGTACACCGACAAGCGGCCGCTGCCCTACCTGCTGCCCTCCGGCATGATGGCCACCTTCGTCGGCATCGGCATGATGGCGATGGCAAGCAGTTACGAGATGCTGCTGCTGGCCGCCGCCGTGGTGGGCGTGGGTTCGGCCACGTTCCATCCTGAAGCATCGCGCGTTGCCCGCATGGCCTCCGGCGGGCGTTTCGGCACCGCGCAGTCCACCTTCCAGGTCGGCGGCAATACCGGCTCGGCCATCGGTCCGCTGCTGGCGGCGGCCGTGGTGATACCGCATGGCCAGCGCGCCATCGGCTGGTTCCTGCTGATCGCCGCCGTGGCCATCTTCGTGCTGTTCCGGCTGACCGGCTGGACCGTCCGCCACGGGCAGGCCAAGATGAACAGCCTGTCGCGCTCGCACGGGGTCGGCCTCAGCCGCGGCAAGGTGGTGCAGGCCATCGCCGTGGTCGCGGTGCTGATGTTCGCCAAGTTCGTGTACATCGCCTCGATCACCAACTACTTCACGTTCTACCTGATCGAGCGCTTCCACCTGAGCGTGCAGCAGAGCCAGATGTACCTGTTCGTGTTCCTTGCCTCCATCGCGCTGGGCACCTTCATCGGCGGCCCCGTTGGCGACCGGATCGGGCGCAAGGCGGTGATCTGGATTTCGTTCCTGGGCGTGGCACCGTTCGCGCTCGCCCTGCCCTATGCCAACCTCATGGGGACGGCGGTGCTTGCGGTGGCCGTTGGGCTGGTGATGTCTTCGGCGTTTGCCGCGCTGGTGGTGTATGCGCAGGAGGCCGTGCCCGGCCGCGTGGGGATGGTGTCAGGGCTGATGTTCGGCCTGATGTTCGGCATTGGCGGCATCGGTGCTGCCGGGCTGGGCAAGCTGGCTGACATCCACGGCATCGTGTGGGTGTACCACCTGACCTCGTTCCTGCCGTTGCTGGGGTTGGCTACGGCGTTTTTGCCGAAGACGAAGCCGTAGGTTGCGGTTCAAAGGGGAGCCGGCCAGCGGCCGGCGATATGTCGGCCTTGTTGCGGTGTGAGGGGAGCCGGCCAGCGGCCGGCGATGCGTCGGCCTTGTTGTGGTGTGACGAGAGCCGGCCAGCGGCCGGCACTACGCGAAGAACTGGCTGGGGAGCCGGCCGAAGCGTTTCTTGAACATGGCGGTGAAGGCGCTGGGGCTGGCGTAGCCCTGGGAGAGTGCGACGTCGATGACCTTGTCGCCGTGGGCGAGGCGCTCCAGGGCGCGGACCAGGCGGATCTGCTGCCGCCATTGGCCGAAGGTCATGCCCAGTTCGCGCGCGCACAGGCGCTGGATGGTCTTCGCGTCCACGCCCAGGCGCTCCGCCCAGTCCTGCAGGGTGGAGGCATCATCGGGTGAGGCCTCCCAGTGCCGGATGATCTGCTGCAGGCGCGGGTCGGCCGGTTGTGGCACGTGCAGCGGAAGCACCGGCAAGGTCTGCAGCTCGTCCAGAATCAGCTGCATCAGGTGGCCATCGCGCGATTGCGCGACATACGGCTGTTCGACGTCGGCGGCGGCACCGATCAGGGCTGCCAGCAACGGGGTGATGGAGACCGTCGCCGCGCCCATCGGTGCATCGGCCATGGCCTTCGGCAGGATGTACAGGCTGCGCATGCGCACCGCGCCAATGCAGCTCACCTTGTGGCCGATGCCCGCCGGCATCCAGATCGCGCGCGTGCTGGGCACTACCCATCGCCCGGCACCGGCCTGCACGACCAGCACGCCGGAGGCGGCGTACACCAGCTGATGGCGATCAGGATGGTGGTGCAGCGGAATCACGGTGCCGGCGGCGTAGTCGCGGGCCCGGCACAGCACGGCGGACTCGGGACCCAGCGGCAGGCGCTGGCCGGCGGCGTCCACCGGCGGCCTGTCTTTTTTTCGATGGGGCATGGGCAGATACCGCGAAACAACCACCCCACGACTCTAGCGCCGGACGCGCCGGCGCTCAACCGCATGCTCACGGCGCACGTCCTACCCTCCGGGCATGCGTCGTTTCGCCCAAGCCATTGCCGAGCCGGAATCGGTCCCCGACGGACTGCCGCGCGCGCTCGCCCACGCCGTCGCCGCTGCGCCGGACCGCTACAACATCGGCAAGGGCTCGCCTGCCGCCGTGCTGGCGCGCAATGCCGATGGCGAGTTGATCGTGACCGACATGGTGTGGGGTCTGGTGCCGCGCTGGTCGAAAGCCCCTGACACGCCCTACACCACCGTGACGGCGCGGCTGGACCGGGCGCCCGGCAGCCGCATCTTCGCCAAGGCCTGGTCCGAACGCCCCTGCGTGATCCCGATGACGGGGTACTACAAGCTCGCTCGTCAGCGACGACCGCCGTGGCCGCTGTTCGTGCAGCGCGGTGATGGCCTGGCCCTGCTGGCGGCAGGCATCTGGGAGCACTGGGAGGATGGCGAGGGGCACGCGATGGACTCCTTCAGCGTGCTCACCGCGCCCAACCGGGCCATCCCGGCACCGCTCACGCCCGATGGGCCGGTGTTCCTGCCGGCCGCGCTGGCGCTGGCCTGGCTGTCAGGTGCCGCCACCACGCCGGCCGAGCTGCGGGTACGCTCGCCCGCGCTGGAAGCCTACCCCGTCGGCCGCGCATTCCGTGACCTCAATCGCGACGACTACACGCTGCTGGAGCCCGTCGACCCGGATCTTGAAACGACATCGCCGCCCCCGATGGACGGGGACGGCGATGGGTGGGACGAGGACGGCTGAGCGGCGTCAGTGCGACATCGAATACGGCTGCTCGGCGCCCTGCCCCGGCCACGCCGTGTTGGGTTCGGCCTGCAGTGTGAAGTGCAGTTCGCCACCGGCCAGGATCTCCGCATGGCGCAGGAAGGTGCGATTCAACGGCTTGCCATTGAGCGTCACGGAACCCACATATTCGTGGCCCTTGCCCATGCCGTCCGTGGTGATGCGGAAGGTCTTGCCGTTCGGCAGGTTCAGCACCGCCTTGGGCAGGAACGGACGGCCGATGATGTACTCGCCGCTGCCCGGCGCGACCGGATAGAAGCCCAGCGCGGTGAACACATACCAGGCCGACATCTGGCCAAGGTCATCGTTGCCGGCCAGGCCATCGGGGCGGTCGGCGTACTGGGTGTCCATGATCTGCTTCAGGCGCGCCTGCGCGCGCCACGGCTGGCCCGCGTACGAATACAGGTAGGCGACGTGGTGGCTCGGTTCGTTGCCGTGCGCGTACCAGCCGATCAGGCCGGTGATGTCTTCCATGTGTTCGAAGATGGACGGATCGACCTTGGCGTCGAATACCGCGTCCAGCCGCGCCAGCAGCGCGTCGGCGCCACCGTGCACGGCGGCCAGGCCTGCGACGTCCTGCGGCACGTACCACGAATACTGCCAGGCATTGCCTTCGGTGTAATCGGTGCCGTAACCGCTGGCACTGGGATCGAACGGGGTGCGGAAGCTGCCGTCGCGCTTGCGGGCGCGCATGAAGCCGGTCTCGGCATCGAACGCATTGCGCCAGTTGCCGGCGCGCTTGTTGAACTCGGCGGCCACCTCGGTCCTGCCCATGGCCGTGGCCATGCGGGCGATGGTCCAGTCGTCGAACGCATATTCCAGCGTCTTGCTGGCGGCCTCGCCTTCCTCGTCGATCGGCACCCAGCCCAGCTCGCGGTACTGCGCGATGCCATCGTAAGGACCGTAGTTGGCGGTGGCGACCATGGCCTGCAGCGCCTTGTCGGCGTCAAAGCCGCGGATGCCCTTGACGTAGGCATCGGCGATCACCGGCACGGCGTGGTAGCCGATCATGCACCACGTTTCCTGGCCGTGGAACGCCCACACCGGCAGCATGCCGTACGGGCTGTTGTGCTGGTGCGCCAGCAGCGAATTGATCATGTCGCTGTTGCGCTGCTCCGGCTGCACCAGGGTCAGCAGCGGATGCAGCGCCCGGTAGGTGTCCCACAGCGAGAACGTCGAGTAGTTGGTGTAACCCTCGGCGCGATGCACGGCGTTGTCCGACCCGCGGTACTGGCCGTCGCTGTCCATGAACAGGGTTGGGCCGAGCAGGCTGTGGTACAGCGCGGTGTAGGCGCTGCGGCGGTCATGCGCGGGCGCCTCGATATCGAGCACCGACAGCGCCTGCTGCCATTGCGTGCGTGCGTCCGCGCGCACGCGGTCGAAGTCCTGGTCCTTGACCTCGGCCTCCAGGTTGGCGATCGCCCCGGCTTCGCTGATCGACGAGATCGCCACGGTCACCACCAGCGGTGCATCGAGCGCGCCGAAATCGAACGTGCCCACCAGCTGGCGCCCCTCGATCTGCGGGCGCTGTGCGGGGTTGTTCTGCCCCGGCGGTGGGAAGCCCTTGTAGGCGATGTCGGTCTCGGTGTTGTGCAGCGCGTGGCCGGTGAGCGGCCGCGAGAACCGCATGGCGAAGTACAGCTGCCGGCCCGGCGCCCACCCGCGGGTCTCGCGGAAGCCGGTGACGGTGCCGTCATCGCGCACGCGCAGCCGCGACCACAGGATCTTGCCCGGGTAGTCGTACAGGCTGGTGCGCAGGTCGAGCAGCAGCTTGGCCGACTCGCCCTTCGGGTAGGTGTAGCGGTGCAGGCCGGTGCGGGCGCTGGCGGTGAGTTCGGCGCGGACCTTGTAGTCCTTCAGCGTCACCGCGTAATAGCCCGGCTCGGCCTTCTCATCGGTGTGATCGAAGCGCGATGCGTAGCCGCTGCGCGGCTTTTCCGGGTCGCCACGCTCCAGGCCCGGGTCGCCGGTGAACGGCATCACCAGCACGTCGCCCAGGTCGGAGTGGCCGCTGCCGGAGAAGTGGGTATGCGAGAAGCCGACGATGCTGCTGTCGTCATGGCGGTAGCCGGCTGCCCAGTCGTACGCCTTCTCGCGCGGCTGGATGCGGGTGTCCGGGCTGAGCTGGACCATGCCGAACGGCACCGTCGCGCCCGGGTAGGTGTGACCCTCGCCCGCGGTGCCGATGAAGGGATCCACCGCGGCAAACGCACGTTCGCCTGCGGTTTGTGGGGCCCCCGATGCGCCTCCTGCGACCAGCATTGCACCCATGGCCAGTGCAGCCCAGCCCGACTTCCCCGCTCTGCTCATTTGGATTTAGATCGATTCAAGGTGAAGCGATCCTAGCATTGGTTCTCCCCGCGCCGCATGTTGCGGCGCGGGGTTGGTCGCGTGGATCAGGTTGGCAGGGGTTGCCACGCAACAGCATCATGCCCCGTTGGCGCGGATAGTCCCCGGGCGCGTGGCGACGCGTTCATCGCAATGGCGCCCGCTGATCATGGGGCGCGGCGTGGCACTACGCGGGGGTGGGGTCGTTCGGCAGTGCCGGCTGGGGCAGCGTGGGCTGGGTGGCGTCTACGGTGACCGGCTCGTCGCTGCGCAGCAGCGCGTGCGCTTCGGCTTCGCTGGCCACGGCGGGCGGCGAACCCCGCAGCGGCAGGTTCGCGGTCTCGTTGACGAACAGCATGGTGATGATGCCGATAACCGCCGCACCCATCAGGTAGTACGCCGGCACCAGCGGATCGCCCGTGCGCTGCACCAGCCATGCGGTGACCAGCGGGGTGGTACCGCCGAACAGCGAGACCGACACGTTGAAGGCGATCGACAGCGCGCTGTACCGCACCGGGGTGTAGAACAGCGCCGGGAGTGTCGACGGCATCGAACTGGTGAAGCACACCAGCGCCAGGCCCAGCAGCATCAACCCGAGGAAGATCAGCCAGTCGTTGCCGCTGCCCACCAGCAGCAGGCACGGAATGGCCAGCGCGAACAGCGCGATGCAGGCGCCGATGATCATCGGCCTGCGCCCCAGGCGGTCGCTGAAGAGCCCGCCCACCACGTTGAGCGGCATCATCACCAGCATCACGATGATGATCAGCAGCAGGCCCTTGCTCTCCGCATAGCCCATGGTCACGCTGAGGTAGCTCGGCATGTAGGTGAGCAGCATGTAGTCGGTGACGTTGAACACCAGTACCAGGCCCACGCACTTGAGCAGCTGCGGCCAATGCACGCGCAGCAGCGCGCCCAGCCCGGGGCGCTCGTGGTCGCGCTTCTCGGCTTCCTCGGCATACGCCCGGAACGCGGGCGTCTCTTCCAGCTTCATGCGCATGTACAGGCCCAGCAGGCCCAGCGGACCGGCCACCAGGAACGGAATGCGCCAGCCCCAGTCCAGCATCTGCGTGCTGCTCAACGCCATGTGCAGCGCGGTGACCGTAGCCGCACCGGCGATGTAGCCGCCCAGCGTGCCGAATTCCAGCCAGCTGCCCATCAGGCCGCGATTGCGGTCAGTGGAATACTCTGCGATGAACGTGGCCGCGCCGCCATACTCGCCACCGGTGGAGAAGCCCTGCACCAGGCGCGCCAGCAGCAACAATGCCGGTGCCCACATGCCGATGCTGGCGTAGGACGGAATCAAGCCGATGCTGAAGGTGCCCAGCGCCATCAGGATCATGGTGAATGCCAGCACTTTCTGGCGCCCGTATTTGTCGCCGAGCGGACCGAACACCAGCCCGCCGAGCGGGCGCACCAGGAAGGCGACGGTGAACGTGGCGAACGTGGCGATCAGCTGCGCGGTGGGGCTGCTGGCGGGAAAGAACACCTGACCCAGCGTCACGGCCAGGTAGCCATACACGCCGAAATCGAACCACTCCATCGCATTGCCGAGCGCCGCAGCCCCCACCGCCTTCTTCAACATGGGTCGGTCGACGACGGTGACTTCGTCAACCTGCATCTGGCGGCGGCGTTTGAACCAGCCGAAATGGGCATGTGCGGCATGCAGGTGCTGCATTGCTGTCTCCTGGGAGCGTGGTCACCACGTCGCCCGAGGCCCGCGCACGGCACGGGAAAGCAGCCGCCTCCGAAAGAACGCGGCACGATGCGCGAAGAAGGGGCTTCAACAGACGATCCCGGACGGCCGCGGGGACACAGCGGCGCTGCAGGAAGGATGACCGTGAGGCGGGCGATGGCCCGAGGCAAAGGTCAAGCGATGCATGATAGCACATGCCGGAAATCCAGGCCTCCCCGCCCCATGCCTCCGCCGTGGAGCGACGCCATGCGTCGCTGCATCAACCCATCAACGTTCGCGCAGCGCCGTCAGTGCCAGCAGATCATCCACATCGCGCGGGCGCACCACGCGAGCCACTTCCCCGCCGTCGTGGAGCAGGATCAGCGTCGGCCACAGCTTGACCTGGAAGGAGCGCCCCAACGGGCGCCCCTTGCCATCCTCGATCTTGATGTGATCGGTCGCGTGCTCCGCCTGCCACTGCGCCACCACCGGCTGCGCACCCACGCAATGCGGGCACCATGGCGCCCCGAATTCCAGCAACAGCCAGCCCGCGTGCGCGTCGATGGACGAGCGCAGCGGCTCCTGTACGGCGTAGTCGCGGGTGTACGCCATGCGGCGATCAGCTCAAGGCGCGCTGGATGTCTTCCAGCGGTGCGTTGGTCAGGTCCTTGGCGATGTCGCGCAGCAGCCGCGATTCGACTTCCTTGTGCAGCTGCGGGCGGATGTGGCCCAGGGTCTTCGGGTCGGCGATGAGGATGAGGTGGCTGTACCGGTTCTTGAGCGCGTCATCGTTCAACTGCTGCGCGAGCTGCTTGGCGAACGTGGCTTCGTTGAGCTGGGAGATGCTCATATCCTTGGGCACCGCGCCGGAGGGGCCCTGGCCGGACACGCCCTGCGAACTGATGTCCTGGATCTGCAGTTCCTCGTGCTGCTTGAGCTGCAGCGTGCGTCCGTCGCCGACATTGGTGAAGACGCGGGCCGAGCCGCCGTCTGCCACGACGACCAGGGTACCTTCGGGGATCTGCTGCATGATGGTTGACTCCTTGAGGGGAAAAACGGGCGATGTCTTGACGCCCACCCCCACCGTAGGGAAGCGGATGTAAGCGCGGTGCATACGGGCGTGTGCAGCGCGTGTGGACGGGGCAGCGCAACCGGTCCAGGCCGCAACGCACGGGCATTCAGCAAGCCCGGCTGTCATTCCGGTGTAAAATTCGCTGTTTTGACCGGAACCATGGCGAAAAAGCAGCACCGCACGCCTGTCCCCGGCCCGCCCTTCATACGATTGCTGGCGGCGCTGGCCGACCGCAACGCCCCGCGCACCGGCCCGGACCTGTCCGATCGGCTCAGTCAGTGGATCGACTGGACCCGCGCGGTGGCCTTGTCGCGGGCGCTCGACGGACGCCTGCCGGCCCCGGTCGAGGCTGAACCGGCCCAGGCGGATGCGCTCGCGACGGAATGCGCGCGGGTGCGGGCGGTGCTGGTCGAGACCATCAGCCAGCCGTCGGAGGCCGGCAGGCCGGTCCCGGTCGACGCCATCGCCTACCGGCAGCGGTGCCTCACCGTGCAGCGCGCCATGCTCAGCGCCACCGGCCGCCTGCGCGGCCAGCTGCGCGACCGGCTTGCCGCTGAACCGGGCGAGCTGCCGCGACTGGCCGAAGTGGATGCCGTGATGGAACAGGCGCTGAGCCCGCGCGAACAGCAGCTGCTGGCGAGCGTGCCCGCCCTGCTCGGCGCGCATTTCGAGCGTCTGCGCGAGGACGCGGGCAGCAGCGAGGTCGATCCCGACAGCGGCTGGCTGCAGATATTCAGGAAAGACATGCAGGCCGTGCTGCTGGCGGAGCTGGATGTTCGTTTTCACCCCATCGAAGGTCTGCTTGCAGCGCTTCGCCCCCACTAACCGGGCTGTCATGTTCAGAACTCCTCTCTACGTTGTTGTCTTCCTCGCCGGCCTTGTCGCGGCGTGCTGGATCGGCGCCGGCTACGTCGGCTCCAACCCGGTCGGCCTGGCCATGGCGCTGCTGATCGCGGCCGCCTACTGCGCTGGCGCCCTGGAACTGCACCGCTACCGCCAGGCCACGGCCGGGCTGGTGCTGGCCGTGAACGACGCCGCTGCTCCCCCGGCCACCCTGGGTGACTGGCTGGAACGCGTGCCAGCCGGCCTGCGCAACGCCGTGCGACTGCGCGTGGAAGGCGAACGCGTGGCCCTGCCCGCGCCCGTGTTGACCCCGTATCTGGTCGGCCTGCTGGTGCTGCTGGGCATGCTGGGCACGCTGCTGGGCATGATGGCCACCCTGCGTGGCACCGGCCTGGCGCTGGGCAGCGCCACCGACCTGCAGGCCATCCGCGGCTCGCTGGGCGCGCCCGTGGAAGGGCTGGCCGTGGCATTCGGCACCTCCATTGCCGGCGTCGCCACCTCGGCCATGCTGGGCCTGCTGTCCGCCCTGTGCCGGCGCGAGCGCCTGCTGGTGGTGCAGCAGCTGGACAGCCGCATCGCCACCACCCTGCACGTGCACTCGCAGGCCTGGCAGCGCACCGAAGCCTTCCGCCTGCTGCAGGCCCAGGCCGGTCTGATGCCGGCGCTGGTGGACCGGCTCGACGCAATGAGCGCGGCGATCGAGCAGCAGAGTGGCGCGGCCGGCGAACGCCTGTCGACCAGCCAGGCCACCTTCCACGCCCGTGCCGAGGCTGCCCATGAGCGCCTGGCCGGCGCCGTGCAGCAGGCCCTGCAGGACAGCGTGGCGCAGAGCGCACGCGCCGTGGGCGATGCGCTGCAGCCGATCATGGAAGCGACCATGGCCGGCATCGCGCGGCAGACCGCGGATCTGCAGAGCACCGTCGGCGACGCCGTGCGAGCACAGCTGGACGGACTGTCCAGCGGCTTCGAGGCCAGCCGCGTGGCAACGGCGGCCACCTGGAGCGCGGCGCTGTCCACCCAGCAGCAGGCCCACGCAACGCTCTCGGCCGAACTGCGCTCCACCCTGGCTACGCTCAGCGACCAGCACGACCAGCGGGCGGTGCAGCTGCTGGACACCCTGGCCGCCCGCCTCGATACCAGCGTGGACGCGTGGACGCAGGCGCAGGACGCACAGCAGCAGCGCCACGCCGCCCTCAGCGCCGACCTGCGCGCGACGCTGGACGGCTTCAGCCAGGCCCAGGGCGAGCACGGCACCGCCCTGCTCGATGCCGTCGGCGCCCGCCTGGACGCCACCGCCGGCCAATGGCAGCACGCACAGGCGCTACAGGCGCAGACCCATGCCGCCCTCATTGCCCAGCTGGATGGCGCACTGGCGCGTTTCAGCGACGCACACACGCAGCACGCCACCGCGCTGGTCGACACCCTGGCCGGGCGCATGGACGCCAGCGCCAGCGACAGCGCGCAGGCGTGGCGGGACGCGCTGCACGGCCAGCAGGCGGTGAATGCCGAGCTGGCCGAGCGCAACCAGCAGGCGCTGGTGGCCGCCACCACCCACTTCGACACCCATGCGCGCGCGCTGGTGAATGGCCTGCAGTCGTCGCACGACGGCCTGCAGGACCGCCTGGAAGCCCGCGATACGCAGCGCCTGGCGACCTGG
This sequence comes from Stenotrophomonas sp., assembly GCF_032099025.1. Taxonomy (GTDB): domain Bacteria; phylum Pseudomonadota; class Gammaproteobacteria; order Xanthomonadales; family Xanthomonadaceae; genus Stenotrophomonas. The sequence continues at coordinate 177,589 of NZ_DAMCID010000001.1, read as the reverse complement.
AGCGACGCCTTCACGCAGCTCTCCGAGCGGCTGGGCCAGCAGTGGGCCGACAATGGCGCGCAGGTCGCCGCCAGCCAGCAGGCCGTCTGCGAGACGCTGTCGCGCACCGCGCATGACATCGGCACCCAGGCGCAGGCACATGCCGCCGAGACCATCAGCGAGATATCGCGCCTGGTCACCCTCGCCTCCGAAGCACCCAAGGCCGCCGCCGATGTGGTCGCCGAGCTGCGCCAGAAGCTGTCGGACAGCATGGTCCGCGATACCGCCATGCTCGAAGAACGCAGCCGCCTGCTGGCCACGCTGGAAACGCTGCTGGACGCGGTCAACCATGCCTCCACCGAGCAGCGTACCGCCGTGGATGCCCTGGTCGGCACCTCCGCGGACCTGCTGGAACGGGTCGGCAGCCGCTTCACCGACCACATCGCCGCCGAGACCGGCAAGCTGGAAACGGTTGCCGCCCAGGTCACGGGCAGCGCCGTGGAAGTGGCCAGCCTGGCCGAGGCCTTCGGCACCGCCATGCAGAGCTTCGGCAGCGCCAGCACCGGGCTGGGCGAGCAGCTGCAGCAGGTGGCCGGCGCGCTGGACGCGTCGATGAACCGCAGTGACGAGCAGCTGGCCTACTACGTGGCGCAGGCGCGCGAGGTGGTGGACCTGAGCGTGCTCTCGCAGCAGCAGATCATCGAGGAGCTGCAGCAGCTGGCCGGGCGCCGCCGCAGCAGCGCGGCCGCCAGCGCATGAGCGACGAGATCGAACTCGATGGCGACGGCGACGCCGGCGCACCCATCTGGGCCGCCTTCGGCGACCTGATGTCGGTGCTGCTGGGCGCCTTCGTGCTGATCCTGGTCGGGGTGGTCGCGCTGCAGCTGGAGCTGTCGCACCGGCTGGACCAGGAAGTGGCGCAGCGCCAGGCCGAAGCCAAGCGCCGCCAGACGCTGGAACAGGCCCTGGCCGGCCCGCTCGCTGCCGGCCGGGTCACGCTGGTGGATGGCCGCATCGGCATCCGCGGCAGCGTGTTGTTCGCGCTCAACTCCGACCAGCTGCAGCCCGAAGGCCGCGAGCTGCTCAAGAGCCTGGCCGCGCCGCTGGCCGGCTACCTGTCCTCGCGCGAAGAGATCCTCATGGTCAGCGGCTTCACCGACGACCGCCAGGTGCGCGAGCGCAACCGGCAGTTCGCCGACAACTGGGAACTCTCGGCCGAGCGCGCCCTGACCGTGACCCGCACCCTGATCGCCGAAGGCGTGCCGTCCGGATCGGTGTTCGCCGCCGCGTTCGGCGCCGAGCAGCCGGTCGGCTCCAATGCCGACGAGGAAGGCCGCGCACGCAACCGTCGCGTGGAGATGGCTCCGATCCCGCGCCCGACGCCGACCGTGGCGGGCGATGGACGGTAACCGCCCCGCCGCCGACGACCGCCTCGCACAGTGGCGGGCACAGCAGCTGGATCATCACGATCCGGTGCAGTTTGCGTTCCTGGAGGCGCTGCAGCGTCGCGCGCAGGCGTCCCACGGTGCGCTGCGCCGGGTCCTGGACGCACGCCTGGAGACACTGCTTGACGCGCACGCCGCGCGCCTGGCCGCCTCGGCCGCTGCACCGGTGACCGTGGCCACTGCCGCCACGATGGATTCACTGGCGACACTGGGCGCAGCGCGCAGCACGCAGGCATCGACCTACCCCGCGCTGCCCGCGCTGGCGCAGTTCCGCACCCTGTGGGCACAGCTGCGCACCGCCGGCCAGGTGCGCCAGACGCTGGCGCAGAGCCCCAGCGATGGCGGTCCGTTGAATTCCAGCGTGCTGGTCCATCGCACGATCGGCTGGATGGGCGACGTCTCGCCGGCCTACCTCGAGCACTTCCTGGCCTACGTCGACAACCTCGCCTGGCTGGAGCAGATGCAGCAGCGTGGCACCCTGCCCAGCCGCGACAGCGCGCCGGGCCGGGCACCGGCCAAGCCGCGCCGGGCACGCAGCCCGCGCTAGCCGCGCAGCGTGGCGCCGCCGTCCACGTACAGATCGCTCATCGCGATGTGACCGGCCTGGTCGGACAACAGGAACATCACCGCCTGCGCGATGTCGTCCGGCGTGGCCAGTTTGCGCAACGGAATGCCGGCCTTGTAGGTCGATGGGGTGCCGTCGATGACCCGCTGCGCGCCGTCGTCGTCGGTCCACATGCCGGTCTGCATCGGCGTCAGCGTCGATCCGGGCGCCACGATGTTGCAGCGGATGCCGTGCGGGGCCAGTTCCAGGCCCAGGCAGCGGGTGAACATGGTCGCGGCCGCCTTCGAGGCAGCGTACGCCGCCATGCCGTGGCGCGGAACACCGGCGGCGTTGGAGCTGACGGTCACGATGGCACCCGTGCCGCGCGGCGTCATCACCCGCGCCAGCGCCCGGCCGAGATGGAACACCCCGTCAGCGTTCACCGCGAACACGCGCCGCCAGTGCGCATCGTCGATGCTGGTCACCTCGCCCACCTGCAGCAGGCCGGCCACGTTCACCCCGAAACCGATCGGACCGAACGCCGCTTCCACCTCCGCCACCCGCGCATCCACCGCCGCCGCATCGGTCACGTCGAGCGCGCGCACATGCAGTCGAGGATGGTCGGGCAGCCCAGGCGCGTGCACGTCGGTGGCAATGACGGTGCAGCCACTGTCCAGCAGCTGGCGCACCAGCGCCGCACCGATACCGCCGCCCGCGCCCGTGATCAGCGCCACGGTGTCCTGGAATCCGGTGAGTTTCATGTTCTGTCGTCCTGTGGAATGGCGTCCCGCTGCTGCAACCGTGCCGACAACCACGGCGCGAGCTGCGCCACGGCGTCGCGGCCGGTCAGTTCCGCGTGCAGGAAGGGCAGCGGCAGCGCCTCCACGTGCGTGGCGTGCGGCTGCCACAGCGCCGACTGCAGTTGCGGGCGCTGTACGTGATCATTGGCGGCGCGTACATGGACCAGTTCGCCGTCGTAGTGGCGGTGGTGGTGCGCGCGGATCAGGCGGTTGGTGCCGGTCACCGCCCGCACCACGCCGTCGAGCACCGCGTCGGGCAGATTGCCCAGAGCGCTGTCGCCGCGGCGCAGGAAGGCCACGATGCGTTCGCGGCTGTCCAGGTCCGGGTGGGCGTCCGGGTCGTGGCCGGCGATGGCCAGCAGGGCGCGCAGCGCGGCAACGGGATCGGGCTCGGGCTCGGCCCGCCAGCACTCGCTGGGATACGCATCCAGCAGCACCAGCAGCCCGACCTCGCGCTGCAGCGCCTGCAGCTGCACTGCGATGGCCTGCGCGATGATGCCGCCCACCGACCAGCCCAGCAGGTGGACCGGCCCGCTTGGCTGCTGCACTACGATCCGCGCCACGTACTCCGCGGCCAGCGCATCGATGCTGTCCGGCAACGGCTGTGCGGGATCGAGTACGGGCGACTGCAGGCCATGCACGTCGCGCGCCGGCTGCAGCGCCCGCGCCAGCGCACGGTAATTCCACGCGATGCCCCCGGCGGGATGGATCACGAACAGCGGCGCCCTGCCCGCCTCGCCGCGCGCCAGCGCGATCATCGGCGCGAGCCCGTGGTCGGTGTCCTGCGGCGGGGCATCCAGCCGCGCGGCCAGGCCGGCCACGGTCGGCGTGGCGAACACCGCCCCCAGTCCCGGGTCGCGCTGCCAGCGCTGCTGGATGGCCAGCAGCAGGTGGACCGCCGACAGCGAGTCGCCGCCCAAGCGGAAGAAATCGGCGTCGGCGGTGACCGTCGCCGGCAGACCCAGCACCTGCTGGAACAACCCGGCGATCGCGTGCTCGTTGGGCGTGGCCGGCAGTCGGCCGGCCGCTGCGGCCGTGTCCGGCGCGGGCAACGCGGCGCGGTCAAGCTTGCCATTGGCGGTGACCGGCCACGCCTGCAGCACCACCACGGCGGCCGGCACCATGTAATCCGGCAGCTGCTGGACCAAGGTGCGCCGCAGCGCCTGCGGGTCCAGTGCGTCGCCCGAAACATACGCCACCAGGCGTGGCGCAACGCCTGCGTCGTGCGCGCGCAGCACCACCTCGGCACGCACCACGCCAGACGCGCCACGCAGCGCCGCCTCGATCTCGCCCAGTTCAATGCGCAGGCCGCGCAGCTTGACCTGGTGGTCGCTGCGGCCCAGGTAGTCCAGCGCGCCGTCGTCGCGCCAGCGCGCCACGTCGCCGGTGCGGTACAGGCGGCCCCCGCGTACGTGCGGGTCGTCGAGGAAGCGCTCGGCGGTCAGGTCATCGCGGCCCAGGTAGCCGCGCGCCAGCTGTACACCGCCCAGGTACAGCTCGCCGGGCACGCCCGCCGGCACTGCACGCAGGCGCGCATCCAGCACGTACAGCCGCGTGTTCCAGACCGGGTGCCCGATCGGCACCGGGTCGGAGCGGTCGTCGCGGAGGGCCGGCCACGCACTGACATCCACCGCCGCTTCGGTGGGGCCGTACAGGTTGTGCAGTTCGGCGTGCACGTGTGCGTGGAAGCGGTCGCGCAGCGACGCGTCCAGCGCTTCGCCGCTGGTGAACACCCGGCGCAGCGCCAATCCGTGCGTCTCGGGTGCCTGCAGCCATGCGTTCAGCATGGACGGCACGAAATGCAGCGTGGTGATGCGCTCGGCATGGACCAGCCGGGCCAGTGCCTGCGGATCGCGGTGCAGCCCCGGCGCGGCGATCACCAGCGTGGCGCCCGTGATCAGCGGCAGGAAGAATTCCCACACCGACACGTCGAAGGTGGCCGGCGTCTTCTGCAGGATGCGCTCGTCCGCGCCGATGCCGTAGTGGCTGCGCATCCACAGCAAGCGGTTGACGATCGCCCGATGCTCGATCAGCACTCCCTTGGGCGCGCCGGTGGACCCGGAGGTGTAGATGACATAGGCCGCGTCCTGCGGCTGCACCGCATCGACCAGGTCCGCCTCGCCCTGCACCGCCCACTGCGACGGAGGCAGTACCGTCGTGCCGGCGAAGCGGGCGGCGTCGGCGGCCTCGGCCAGCACGCACACGGGCTGTGCGGAGGCGACGATGCGGGCCAGCCGTGCGTCCGGATGGCCCAGGTCCACCGGCAGGTAGGCGCCCCCTGCGCGCAGCACGGCAACCAGCGCCACCAGCAGCGACAGCGAACGCGGCAGCGCCACCACCACGGTGGACTCGCGGCCCACGCCCAGCGCCTGCAGCTGCAGCGCCAGTGCCCGGCTGCGCTGTTCAAGCCCGGCATAGCAGAGCGTCTGTCCCTCGAACACCAGTGCGGTGGCCTGCGGCGTCGCAGCCATGCGCTCGAGCAGCAGGCGCACCAGCGAGACATCCGGCACGGCATGGTCAGTGGCGTTGATCTCATGCAGCCAACGCCGCGCCTCCGCCGGCGTCGCCAGGGCGATCTCGCCCATCGTGCCGCCCTGCGCATGCACGGCCAGTGCCGTCGACACGAAGTGCAGCAGCCGCGTGGCGTGCGCGTGCAGCGACGGCAGCGCATGCAGCGCCGGATTCGCCTCGATTTCCAGCTCCAGCCGCACCGCGCCATCGCCACGGAAGCCGATGTTGATGTCGTCCACCGGGCCGGTGCACAGCACCTCCAGCTGCGCGGCAAGCTCCTGCCACGGCAGCGGCCGGTAGAACGGCTGTACGTTGACCAGCGGGCCATGCAGGCGCTGCTGCGGCCCGGTCCAGCCGAGATCGCGGCGCAGCTGCTCGCCCCGGTAACGGCCATGCCGGCGCCCGCGCACCAGGGCACGTGCGGTGTCGCGCACGAACTCCGCCACGCTGCCGGTGTCGTTGCCGCGCACGCGCAGCGGCAGCACGTTCATCACCATCGCCGGCACGCGTGCCGACGCACTGCCCAGCCGCCCCATGAACGGCACCCCCAGCACCACTTCGTCGCGCGCCGCGAACCGTCGGCAATACTCGCCCGCCAACGTGGCGAGCAGGTCCGGCCAGGGTTGGCCGATCGACACGGCGGCCGCCTGCAGGCGCTCACGCAGCGCCGGCTCGACCTCGCGCACCAGGCGCAGCGCATCGGCCGACGCGGCGGCATTGCCGCCGGCCAGCGTCTCGCCGGGCGCGGCATCCTGCAGGTAGTCCTGCCAGTACGCGGCATCGGTCGCGCGGCGCTCGCTGCAGCGGTACTGCGCGTCTTCCTGCACCACGGGCAGCAGCGGCTGCAGTGCCTCGGGCGCTGCATCGCCGGCATACAGCGCGCAGACCCGCGCGCTGAGCAGTGCCATGCCGTAGCCATCGGTGGCCAGGTGGTGCACGCGCAGGTACCAGGCGAACCGCTTCGGACCCAGCACGAACAGGCGTTGCTGGGCGATCCGGTCACGGCACGGGTCCACCGCGGTGAGGCGATCGTGGCGCATGGCCTGGCGGGCGGCGCTGTCCGGGTCGGGCGCGTCCGAGAAATCCACCAGCAGCAGCCATGGGCAATGCGCCGGGTCCAGCCACTGCCGCGGCTGGCCGTCAGCGTCTTCGCCGAAGCGCAGCCACAACGCCTGCGCTTCCGCCGCCGCGGTATCGGCGGCCATCACGAAACGCCGCACATCCAGCGCACCTTCGAACCAGACCACGTGCGCGGTGTTGAACGCGGCGGGCGCGGCCGCCAGCCGCTGGGCGTACCACAGCCCGGACTGCGCCTCGCTCAGCGCGTGCCGTTCGCCCACCTCGGCCGTCACCGCCGCCGCCTGCGCGTTCATGCGTTGGACGCGCTGCGTGCCTGCAGCTGCTGCACCACCTGCCACCAGCCCGCCAGCGTGGTGTGCTCGGCCAGGTGGCCGAACTCCAGCGCGATGCCGGTGTTGCCCCAGGCCAGCACCAGCCCGAGCACGCGCATGGAATCCAGCCCCAGGTCCATCAGGTGGTCATCGTCGCCCACGGCGTCGGGGGCCTCGCCGAGCATGCCGGCGATATCGGCGCGCATGCGCGCCAGGGTGAGGGGTGCGAGGTCTGAATCGTGTGTCATGCCAGGTGCTCCAGCAGCTGTTCGGTGGTCAAGGGCACGCCACAGGTGCGGGCGATCCACTGCAGCGCCTGGTCGTGGTCGGCACGCGAGAAGTCCGCCACTGCGTCGGCGGCGATGAAGGCCTCGATATCGCGCTGGAACGCCTCGGCGACCGTCGCAGTGCAGCCGATGTGCGCATAGACGCCGGTCACCAGCAGCTGGTCGCGGCCGCGCGCACGCATCAGCGTGTCCAGGTTGCTGCGCTGGAACGCGCTGTAGCGGTGCTTGACCAGCACGTGATCGGCGGCGGTGGGTGCCAGTGCATCGATGATCGCCTCGTGTTCGGCGCCACTGCGCATGCCCGGCCCCCACAGGTCGGCCTGCAGGCCACGGTCGCGGCGATCCTGGTTGCCGCGCTGGGCGGTATAGAACACCGGGATGTCGTGCGCGCGGCAATGGGCGATCAGCCGGGCAATGTTGGCCACCGCCGGTGCCAGCGGCGCGGCGTCGGCGGCGAACGCGGCCAGGAAGTAGCGCTGCATGTCGTGCACCAGCAGCGCGATCCGCTCGCGCCGGGGCTGCCAGGGGCCGCGCGGCGCGGGCAGTTCGGCCGCGGTGGGCAATGGATAGGCGGAAATCGTGGGCAGCGCCATCAGCGCGGTTCTCCTGTCTGTTCGATGAAACGTTCGCGCAGCTGTGCGCGCAGTTCGCGGCGGCTGATCTTGCCCACCGCCGTGGTGCCGAAGGCCTCAACGAAGACCACCTGGTCGGGGACCTTGAACGCCGCCAGGCCACGCCCCCGCACCCACGCCTTCAGGCTGGCCGCGGTGGGTGGGTCGCCGCGGGCGATCACGAACGCGCAGCTGCGTTCGCCCAGGTAGGCGTCCGGCATGGACACCACCGCCGCATCGAAGACGCTGGCGTGGGCCAGCAGGTGGTCCTCGATTTCCTCGGCGGAGATCTTCTCGCCGGCCCGGTTGATGTGGTCGCCGGCGCGTCCCTGCACCACCAGGTAGCCGCCGGGCAGCTGCTGCACCCTGTCACCGGTGCGGTAGAAGCCATCCTCGGTGAACGCACGCGCATTGGCCCCGGGATCGTTGTGGTACCCGCGGATCGTGTACGGCCCGCGCGTCAGCAGATGCCCGACCTCGCCTTCCGCGACCGGATTGCCGTGGTCGTCCAGCACCAGCACTTCGTCATCGGCCGAGATCGGGCGGCCCTGGGTGTGGATCACGCAGTCCAGCGGATCGTGCAGGCGGGTGTAGTTGACCAGGCCTTCGGCCATGCCGAACACCTGCTGCAGGCGACAGCCCAGCCCGTCGATCACGCGGCGCGCCGCCTCCGGCACCAGCTTGGCGCCGCCCACCTGGACCACCGCCAGGCTGGAGAGGTCGTGCGCGGTGTTCGCCGCCGCCTGTGCCCACAGCAGCGCCAGCGGCGGGACCAGGCCCACGCAGGTGACCCGCTCGCGGGCGATCAACGGGAACGCCACGTCGGGCCCCGCGCCGGGGCTGAGCACCACCCGCGCGCCGGCGTACAGCGCGCCGAAGAAGCCGGGCGAACTCATCGGGAAGTTGTGCGCGGCCGGCAGCGCGACCAGGTAGACGCTGTCGCGGCCGATCGCGCAGATCTCGTTGCTGGCGCGGAACGAGTACAGGTAATCGTCGTGGGTACGCGGAATCAGCTTGGAGAGCCCGGTGCTGCCGCCCGACAGCTGCAGGAACGCCACCGACTGCGGATCCGGATCCGGCGGCAGGCGGGCCGCGTCGCCTGCCAGTGCGGACACGGCGACGAACTCGGCGGCATCGCCCACGATCAACACGTGGCGCAGCGCGGGAATGTCCGCCTGCAACTGGCGCGCCAGCGTGCGGTAATCGAATCCTTCAACGGCGGCGCCGGCGATATAGGCATTGGCCTCGGCCTTGCGCAGCACATGCGCCACTTCGGTGAAGCGGTGCGCGGGGAGTGCATAGACCGGGATCAGTCCGGCGCGGAACAGCCCGCAGACCACGCTGACGAAGTCGACGGTGTTGCCCAGCTGCACCACCACGCGGTCGCCGGGCACCAGGCCCTGCGCCAGCAGCCCGGCGCCGATCCGCCCCGCCTCGGCCCACAGCCGGGCGTAGCTCAGCCGCGTGTCGCCGCCCACCACCGCGATGTCGTCGGCGTACTGCGCCGCGCGCTCGCGCAGGAAGCCGGGGAAGGTCTCGCCACGCCAGTAGCCGGCAGCGCGATAACGCGCCACCAGCGCAGGTGGCCAGCTCTGGCGCAGCGGCATGCGCGGCGGCGCGGGTACAGGATGCATCACGAACTCCCGGTCTCGATCAGGGGGGCGGCGTCGGCGCCCAGCGCCGTCAGCAGCGCCGCGAACTTGGCGGCCGTTTCGGCCACCTCCAGTGCCGGCTCCGAGCCGGCCACGATGCCGGCGCCGGCAAATACACGCGCCTGCGTGCCCTGCACGTGCGCGCAGCGGATCGCCACGTACCAGTCACCATCGCCGTGCGCGTCCATCCAGCCCACCGCGCCGGCGTAGAACCCACGCGGCACCGGCTCCAGCGCGCGCAGCGTGTCCAATGCCCGCGCGCGCGGCGTGCCGCAGACCGCCGGCGTGGGATGCAGTGCGGCCAACAGCGTCGCCACCGGCGTGGCAGGGTCGCGCAGGGTCGCCTCGATCCGGGTGCCGAGGTGCCACATGGTGTCGGTGGCCTGCAGGCCCGGGCGTGGCGCGGCATCGATCCGCACGCACCACGGCGCCAGCGCGTCCACGATCGCCTCCACCACATGGCGGTGTTCGTCGTGATCCTTGCCGGAGGCCAGCAGGTCCTGCGCGACCTGCGCATCCTCGGCGGGATCGGCCCGCCGCCGCGCGGAGCCGGCCAGCGGGTGCGACAGCACCTGCACACCGCGGCGCGATACCAGCAGCTCCGGGCTCGCCCCCACCAACCAGGCCGGCGCCTCCCCGGCCACCGCCGGCAGCGGCATCAGGTAAGTGGTCACGCTGGGATCGCGCCCCAACCGCGCCGCGATGTCGCGCGGGTCCAGCACCTCGGCCGCCTGCACGCGCAGTGTGCGTGCCAGCACGACCTTGGCCAGGCCCGCCGGGTCGGCGCGCAGCAGGTGCAGCGCCTGGTCCACCGTGTCGGCGTACACCGCCGCGCTCGGTTCGGCGACGACCGAACCGTTGAACCGCGCGGGCGGCGCGGGTTCGCTCGCGGCGGCTGCAAGCCACTGCGGCTGGTGCAGCGCATCGTGCGCGTCAGGATCGAACGGCAGCATGCCCACCAGCAGCGCCGGTGCGTGCCGTGGCGTGGTGAAGAACGCCTGCACCCGCGCGGACAGGCTCGCCGTGCCGCCGCGCGGCAACCGCGCACGGCAGCCGCGCGCATCCAGCGTGTGCCCCGGCATGCGCAACAGGAACTGCAGCGCAGCGGTCGCTTCGGTGGCTTCGGCCGCGGCGTCGTCGTGCGCGGCCGCCTGGCGCAGCGTGTCGTTCATCGTGCGCTCCGGCCGTGCAGGCTGGCCGCGAGGGCAAGCGCACCGAGCACGCCCCCGACCAGCAGGTACGGAGCGCCGGGGGCGGCACGGTACAGCAGCGTGCCCAGCATCGGGCCGATCACCATGCCCAGCCCCTGCACCGACGCCACGGCACCGGCGGCAGCGCCCTGTTCGTGCGCCTCGACCGAGTCGGCCGCGAGCGCCTGGAACGAGGGAAACACGAAGCCCATGCCGAACGCGGCCACCGCGTAGGTCGCCAGCAGTTGCCAGGGCACGTGCACCAGCGCCACCGCGGCGAACCCGGCACCGGCGATCAACGCACCGATGGCGATCCAGCGCTGCGGCGGCACGCCCTTGAGCTTCATCACCAGCAGCTGCGCGACGATCAGCCCCACCCCGACGGCGGTCAAGGCGAGCCCGGCCATGCGCGCCCCTTCGGCGGGTGCAAGACCCAGGCGGTCGATCGCGAAGAACCCCACCGTGACCTGCGCGGTGGTGACCGAGATCATCCCTGCGAACACCGCCATCACCGGCAGCCGCAGGCGCGGATCGAACCAGGCCAGGCGTGGCCGCGCAGCGCTGCCCGGCGCCACCGCGGGCGCCGTTGCAGGCAGGCGCCAGGCAATCACCAGCAGCGCCAGCACCGGCAGCAGCGCGGCGACGTACAGCGTCAACGCCAGATGGTGGAAGGCCACCCACCCGGCGGCCGCCGGCCCCACCACCATGCCCACAGCGTTGGCGGTGCCGAGCTTGGCCATGTCTGCGGCACGCTGCCCGGGCGCGGCTTCATCGGCGACCAGCGCCGCCGCGGTGGGCGGCACGGCGGCATAGAACAGGCCGACCAGCGCGCGCAGGCCGACCAGCGCCAGCACCGACACCCACAGGGCCGGCGGTGACTGCAGCGCGGTGTCGACGAACACCGCCAGCGCGATGTAGATGAGCGCATAGGCCGCGAGCGCGATCAGCAGCACGCGCCTGCGTCCGATGCGGTCGCTCGGTGCGCCCCAGCGGCGCGCCGACAGCATCCACAACACGCCGGCGGCCGTCACCGACAGACCGGCAGCCCACTCGGACAAGCCCAGCAGACGCACCACCGGCCCGATGACCGCGACAAACGCCATCATCGCCATGGTGCCGACCAGAGCGGCGAAGACCAACGCCGGCACGGCGGAAACAACGGGAATTGAGCGCATGAGATACCACGACCGATCAGGAAGGAGCGCGCACCGCGCAGACGCGCGGGCGTTCGTTGATTCGGCTTCGTCGATTCGGGATCGGCGTGGCTATCCGGTCAAATGATAACAGCTCGCATTTGGATGTGCGTCTTTTCGGGTCGCATCACGTGTTCCAGTGCACAGACCAAGGGTGATGCACGCAACAATTTGCATGGATCAGGACGGCACAGGAACGCACCATTGCGCGCTGCCCCGACCCGACCATTACCGCTGCAGTGCTGCGGCAGGGTCCGGCGCCTTCGTCCGTCAATCGAGCCCTCCCCCACATGCACTTCCCTTCTTCCTGCGGCGGTCGCCGCACGCTGCCCCTTGCGATTGCCCTCACGCTGGCCACGCTGCCCGCCGCCGCCACGGCCGGCTCACTGACCGGACCGGAGGACAATCACACGGTGCAGCCCGGCGATGACCGTGAGTCCTGGACCGTGGCCAACGGCGCCACCCTCACCATCGAACCCGGCGGCGCAACCGGCGGCGTGGACCTGGACTACGCCAACCTCATGGGCGCGGACGTGGACATGGCAGGTACGTTCGGGATCCGGGCCTCACACGACAGCCGTATTTCCATTGCGGCCGGGAAGATGCACCTGAGCTCGGCCGATGCGGTGGCGGCTGTCATCGCCTCCCGCAGTTCGGCGACGATCAACGACGTCACGGTGAGCTCGGAGGGCAGTGGCTTTACGGTCGTCGACCTCGGCAGTGCGCTGTACATGAACCGCACCACGATCCATGCCGCAGGTGCGGCGCTGAAGGTAGACAACGGCGCCACCCTGGGCGCGGACCGGTTGGAGGTGCACTCGGACACCTTCGGCCTCCAGATCGGGTCCGGCGGCGGCGAGGCCCAGCTGTCCGATGGTTACGTCTCCGGCGACGTCGCGGCCGTCCGCATGGACGCAGGCAGCTTGGTGACATTCGACACAATGCTCGACTCGGCCCAGGGCACCGCCCTGGTCCTGGCCGGTGATGCGGCCGAACCTGGCGTGGCCCCCATCGCGCGCATGAGCCGCGGGAGTCTCACCGGAGCGGTCGGCGCCAGCGTCGCGAACGCGTCGCTCCTGCTGGGCGGCACGCGCGTCTCGGCAGCGGAGAGCACCCTGCCCGACGGCGGTATCGGCATACACCTCCGCGATTCCACGCTGCTGGCCAGCGACGGGGCCCACATATCCGGCTTCAACACCGGCATCCGCCTCTCCGGCAGCGGCGAAGGCAGCAGCAGCGTCAGCCTTGACCGCTCGTCGGTGACGTCGGAGACCGGCCCGGCCATGGACATGCAGGCCAGTGGAACGGCCACCATCGATATCTACAACGGCTCGCGGCTCGACGGGGGCAATGGCGTGGCGCTCAGTGTCGGTGCGGGGGCCAGCGTTGATCTTCGCGTGGAGGACGCGACGGTCGCTGGCGACATCCGGGTCGACGCCTCGGGCCCGCAACGCGCCGAGGTGGATATCCACCTGGGCCAGGGCGCACAGCTGGAGGGCGCCATCGTCAATGGCAACCAGCTCGATCTGGCGGGCGGCGCATGGCAGCTTGCCGGCGACAGCAACGTGCAGCGGCTGTCCCTCGACGACGGCGCGTCGATCACGCTCGGCAACGGCAGCCGGTTCCACACCCTGCGCGTCGCCGGCCACTATGAGAGCCACGGCGGCACCGTCATCTTCAACACCGTGCTCGCCGACGACGACGCCGCCACCGACCGGCTGATCATCGAGGGCGACAGCAGTGGCCAGACCCACGTACGGGTGAACAACATGGGCGGCGCGGGCGCGCAGACCGGGCGCGGCATTCCCTTGATCCAGGTGGCCGGCGCCTCCAACGGCAGCTTTGACCTGAGCGGCCGGGCGGTCGGCGGTCAGTACGAGTACTTTCTGTTCAAGGGCAGCGAAGACGGGCACTGGTACCTGCGCTCGGTGCTGCCGGACGCGCCTGAAGGTCCCTCACTTCCAGACCAGTGCGCGCTCGACCCGACCCTGCCCCAATGCGTGGCGGATCCCGTGCCCGACCCCGACCCGGTTCCCGATCCCATTCCGGACCCGGACCCCACCCCGGACCCGGCGCCGGTTCCGGACCCCGATCCGGAGCCGGCACCGCTTCCCGTCCTGCGGCCGGAGGCCGGCGTCTACCTGGCCAATCTGCATGCGGCCGAGGGCATGTTCGCGCTGGGCCATCACGCCCGCGCAACCGGCCATCCAAACGCACGGGCGTGGGCACGGGTGGACGCCTCGCGCGACCGCTTCGGCGCGCAGGGGCAGCAGCTGCGGCTGCGCGGCACCAGCCAGGCCACGACCGTGGGCGCCACGGTGCTGGGTACCCCCGGGGGCAGCGCAGCAGGGCTGATGATCGGCAGTGGCACCGCCTCGACCACCGCCACCAGCGGCTGGACCGGCTACGGCGCACGCGGCAGGGTCCGTGGCACGGCCGTGGGCGCGTATGCCACCTGGCGCCCTGGTGCGGTCACGGACGCGGCCACCGGCTTCCATCTGGATGGATCGGCACAGCACGTCCGCTTCGCCAACCGCGTCGAGGGCACCGCGCTGGCCACCGAGCGCTACAGCAGCAGTGCCTGGCAGGCCGCGCTGGAGGCAGGCCACGCATTCGGCGTGGGCGGCGCGGGTCCAGGCAGCGTTTACATCGAACCGCAGCTGCATGTCGGCTATACCCGCTGGCGTACGATCCGCCACACCGAGCGCAACGGCACGGCCGTGACCGCCGGTGACGACAGCGGGCTGCTGGGCCGGGTCGGCGTGCGGCTGTCTGCCGTTGCGCACTGGCGCGACACGCCGGCCGTCCTGCAGCCCTACGTGGCCGCCCACTGGGCCGGTGGGCGCGCCGGAGGCACCCTGAGGATGGACGCCGAAACCGTCGACGCACGCCTGCCGCGCAACCGGGGCGAGCTGAGTGTGGGTGCCGCGTTCAGGGGCGCTGCTGGCGTCGGCGCGTCGGCCGCCTGGTCGGGTCGGTACGCGTCCGGCTACCGCCAGCACGGCGCGCAGCTCGTGGTGCACTACCACTGGTAGGGCGGCATGCCCGGTAAGCTGTGGGCACGCCTCCACGAAGACCCGCCATGGCGTCACCTCCCCTGCCCGCGCTGCTTGCCGATGCGCACGGTTTCTCCCTGCAGATCATCAGCCTGGTCGGTGAGCTGTGGACGGGCGACGTGCGCGAGGTGACCCTGCCCGGCAGTGAAGGCCGCTTCGGCGTGATGGCGCAGCACGCGCCCCTGCTGGGCACCCTGCGCGAGGGCATGGTCTCGGTGTACCCGGTGGAACCCGAGCCGCCGCTGCACGTGTACGTGTCCGGCGGCTATGTGGAGGTGCAGCCTGGCAGGGTGATCGTGCTGGCCGACCTGGCCCTGCGCAGTGACGACCTGGACCAGGCCCGCGTGCAGGCCGCCGGTGACGCCGCCCGCTCGCCGATGGCGGTGGACTTCACCGATGACGGCTATGCCCGACTGCACGCCGAGCTGATGCACCAGCGCACCCTGCAACTGCGTGGTCTTCCCTGGAAATAGCGGCGACCCACCCCATCGCCGCAGCGTCGCGGGCAGCTCAAAAGGCCGAATACCTTATTCACGCGCGCTCGACATAGGCGTGCTCATGCTGAACAGGCGAGAGTCATTAGTGACGTGTGCAACATGTTGCATGGTCCAGGACAGGACGCAATCGGATCATTCCGATCCTGCCCGGGGCCTTGGTACTGCGTTGTGGTGCTACGGGGGTCTACCGGTCCACCTGTTCCGTTACGGAGTCCTGCCATGAACCTCACGTCCACGTGCGGCCATCGCCGCGTGCTGTCCACCGCCATCGCCGTGACCCTCGCCGCGCTGCCGCTGGCCGCCAGCGCAGGCTCACTGACCGGCCCCGGCAGCACCCACACCATCCATCCCGGCGACGCACGTGAGCTGTGGACGGTGGAGGACGGTGCCGAGCTCACCATCGCCCCCGGCGGCGCCACCGGCGGCGTCCAGGTCGACAACGCCCGCGTGATCGGTACCGGCGTGGACATGACCGGGCTGTTTGGCATCCGCGTCGCCAACGGCGGCGAGGCCACCCTCAACGGCGGGCAGATGGTGTTCACCTCCAGTGCCAGCGATGCGGGCGGTGTGTCGTCCGGCAGTCGCATGCGCATCGACGCGATGACCGTCACTTCAGCCGGTCGCGGCTTCGCCGCCACCGGTGCAGGCAGCGAACTGATCCTGGGCAACACCCTCCTCAGCACCGGCGGCGAAGCGCTGCAGGTCAGCGATGGCGCCCGGCTGGTGCTCGACACGGTCACCGCAAGCTCGGACGGCAGTGCCGGCGGCGCCCTCGGCTATGCGCTGGATATGGACGGCGGCCGCGCGGAGGTCACCAACAGCACGCTGTCCGGCACGACGGCCGGCATCCGCATGGACGACGGCACCCTGTTATTGACCGGCTCCACCGTGCAGTCCAGCCGCACCGGGCTGATCCTGAGCGGCACCCCGAACGGCAGTCCGTCCTCGCCCGTCGCCGAGGTGTTCGACTCCAGCATCCTCGCGGCCAACGGGGCCACGCTGGGCCGCAATGCCACGCTGACCGCCTCGGGTACGCGTATCCGGGGTGACGCCAGCCTCGGCGGCGGCACCGCCAGCGGGATCGGCGTGGATCTCACCGATGGCCGCTTCACCGCCCTCCAGGGCAGCAGCATCGAAGGCAGCACCAGCGCGATACGCCTGGCCGGCAGTGCGGCCGGCACCAATGCCGTCGACATCAGCGCCTCCAACGTGCGGTCCGACATCGGGCCGGCGATCAGCATGCAGCTGGGCGGAAACGCCAACATCACCGTGCGCGACGGCGCGCGCGTGGAAGGCGGCAACGGCGTCGCGCTGGATGTGGGTGCGCTGGCTACCGCCAATCTGGACGTGGCCGGTTCACAGATCGTCGGCGACATCGTCGGGCGGACCCAGGGCACCAACAACCGTGCGACGGTGAATGTGAGTCTCACCGACGGCGCCACGCTGCGCGGGGCCATCGTCAACGGCACGGACGTGCAGCTGGACGGCGCCGGCTGGCTGCTGACCGGCGACAGTTCGATGCAACAGCTCACTGTGGGCGGTGGCTCGGTCATCGAGTTCGGCGACGGCACCGCCTTCCACACGCTGCAGGTCACCGGCGACTACACCGGCGCAGGCGGCACCCTGGTGTTCAACACGGTGCTGGCCGGCGATGACGCCGCGTCGGACACGCTGGTCATCGGCGGCGACAGCAGCGGCCAGACCAACGTCAGGGTCAACAACGTGGGCGGCGTCGGCGCACTGACCAGCCAGGGCATCGAGCTGATCGATGTCGCCGGTGCGTCCAACGGCACCTTCGATCTGAGCGGGCGCGCGGTCGGCGGCATCTACGAGTACTTCCTGTTCAAGGACGCCGGCAATGGCAACTGGTACCTGCGCTCCGCGCTGGAGCAGGTGCCCAGCCTGCCCGACCAGTGCGTCATCGACCCGCAGCTGCCGCAGTGCGTGGACCCGCCGACCCCGGACCCCGAGCCGGTTCCGGTGCTGCGCCCCGAACCGGGCGCCTACCTGGCCAACCTGCAGGCCGCCGAGGGCATGTTCCGGCTCGGCTATCACGAGCGCGAGGCCGGCCAGAACGGCGGCCGCGCGTGGGCCCGCGTGGATGGCTCGCGCAACCGCTTCGACGCCGACAGCCGCCAGCTCGACGTGCACGGCAGCAGCCAGGCGCTGAGCGTGGGCACCGCATTGCTGCGCACGCCGCAGGGCAGCGGTGTGGGCGTGATGCTTTCCAGCGGCAACGCCAGCAGGACCTCGACCAGCGAGCTCACCGGCTACGCGGCACGCGGCAAGGTCCGCGGCACCGCGCTGGGCGTCTACGGCACCTGGCGTGCCGGCGGCAACGGCGACCCCTACGGCGGCTTCTACCTGGACGGCTCGCTGCAGCACGCCCGCTTCAGCAACCGGGTGGAAGGCACCGCACTGGCCACCGAACGCTACGACAGCCGCGCGTGGCAGGGCGCGCTGGAAGTGGGTCATGCCTTCCGCATCGGCCGTTCGGGCAGCGCCAGCATGCTGTTCGTGGAGCCGCAGCTGCAGGTCGGGTACACCCGCTGGAATGACGTGCAGCACCGCGAACAGAACGGCACGGTGATGACCAGCGACGACGCCAACGGCGTCTTCGGCCGGGTCGGTGTGCGTGTCTCCGGGGTGACCCGCTGGGAGGGCTCGGCCGCACGCGTGCAGCCGTATATCGCGGCCCATTGGCTGCGCACCGGTGCGGATGCGCGCGTGCTCATGGACGATGAGCGTGTCGATGCGCGCATCCCGCGCGACCGCGCCG
The DNA here is from genome assembly GCF_032099025.1 of Stenotrophomonas sp. Lineage (GTDB taxonomy): Bacteria > Pseudomonadota > Gammaproteobacteria > Xanthomonadales > Xanthomonadaceae > Stenotrophomonas. Next base: position 159,654 of record NZ_DAMCID010000001.1, on the reverse strand, counting down.
AAGTGAGCGCGGGCGCATCGATCACCTTCGCCGGCGGCCTCGGCGCCTGGGCCGGCCTGGCGCTGCAGCAGGGCCAGGGTTATCGACAGCGCACCGCGCAGCTGGGAATGAGCTATGAATGGTGACAGGAGAGCAGCCACGCAGGGCGTGGCTCTCCCCTGCGCCGTCGTGCCAGTCCCTGCCTGGCCACGCATGCAGCGGGTCAGCGGGCGGACAACAACCCGCGCCGCTTGAACCACCATTCCAGCGGCAAGGTCACCAGCGGCGGCACGGCGGCGAGCAGTGCCAGCCCTGCGGCCCACCACGGCCAACGCAGTTTCACCGCCGCCAGCACGGTGACCACCACGTAGACCATGAAGGCCACGCCGTGCACCGGCCCGAACAGCGCCACGCCGGCGGTGGTCGGCACCGCCGCGTGGTACTTCCAGTACATGCCGACCAGCAGGCCGGCCCAGGTGAACGCTTCAAACAGGGCTACAACAGCAAATACACGACCCATCGGATGCATCGGAACAGTAGCGCGCAAGACGATCTCGGCAACGGCGGCAAGACCGGCCATCATACCGGCTTGCCGCGAATGCAACGCGTTCGCAGTCAGACGAACATGCCGCCCGATGCTTCCACCCGCTGCGCGTTGATCCACCGAGTCTGCGGTGACAGCAGGGCCACCACCACCGGGCCGATGTCATCCGGTTTGCCGGCGCGGCCCAACGCGGTGTTGCCCGCCACCATCGCGTTGATCTTCTCGTCGTCGCGCACGTGCCCACCGCCGAAATCCGTTTCGATCGCGCCCGGCGCCAGCGTGTTGGCGCTGATACCGCGCGCACCCAGTTCCTTAGCCAGGTAACGGCTGAAGACCTCAATGCCGCCCTTCATCATCGCGTAGGCGGAACTGCCGGGCAGCGAGAAGCGCGCCAGGCCGCTGGAGACGTTGAGGATGCGGCCGCCATCGGCCAGCAGCGGCAGCAGCGCCTGGGTCAGGAAGAACGGCCCTTTCAGATGCACGGCCACCAGGTGGTCGAACTGTGCCGGGGTGGTGTCGGCGATGCTGGCGTAAAGGCCCTCTCCTGCATTGTTGAGCAGCCCCTGCAGCGCCGTTTCGCCCCAGGCCTGCAGCTGCGCCTGCACCGCCGCTGCGAACGCGGCGAAGCCGTTGCTGTCGGCCATGTCCAGCGGCAGTGCCGCCGCACGCCGGCCCAGTGCCTCAATCGCGGCGACAACCTCGTTGGCGGCGTCGGCCTGGTTGCGGTACGTCAGGATGATGTCGGCGCCATCGGCGGCCAGCGCCAGTGCCGCGTTGCGGCCCAGGCCACGGCTGCCGCCGGTGATCAGTACGGTACGGTGGGAAGCGGTCATGTCGGTCTCCTTGAGGGCGTGGAAGCAGACTATTGATATTGCGGCTCCGCATAAATCGCGCGATCCTGATTTGACTGTCCAACCAGAGCGAACAATCGATGGATCGGCTCGACCAGCTGCGCAGCTTCCTGCGCGTTGCAGAACTGGGCTCCTTCACGGCCGCCGCCGACCAGCTCGGCCTGCCCAAGGCCAGCGTATCGCTGGCCGTGCAGCGGTTGGAAGCCGAGGTGGGCGTGCAGCTCCTGCATCGCACCACGCGGCGGGTACGGCTCAGCGCCGACGGCGCCCAGTTCCAGCAGCGCGCCCGCGACCTCCTCGATGACATGGAAGAGCTGCAGGGCATGTTCCGCCGCGACACCGGCCAGCTCAAGGGCCGCCTGCGCGTGGACATGTCCAGCGGCCTGGCCCGCCAGCTGGTGGTTCCGCACCTGCCGGTGTTCCTGGCCCAGCATCCGGAACTGGAGATCGAGCTGAGCGGCACCGACCGCCGCGTCGACCTGGTCCGCGAGGGCTTCGACTGCGTGGTGCGGGTCGGCCCGCTGGACGACAACACCCTGGTGGCGCGCCCGCTGGGCGTGATGCACATCGTCAACTGTGCCAGCCCGGGCTACCTCGCGGTGCACGGCGTGCCGCAGACACTGGACGACCTGGCGACGCACGCACTGGTCCACTACGTGGGCACGCTGGGCCAGCGCTCGCCGGGCTTCGAGTACCACGATGGCGAGGCCTACCGCCGCCTGCCGATGCGTGGCGCGGTCACGGTCAACAGCGGCGAGGCCTACAGCGCGGCGGCGCTGGCCGGGCTGGGCATCATCCAGGTCCCGCGCCTGGGCGCGCGCCGGGCACTGGCCACGGGGGAGCTGGTGCAGGTGCTGCCGCAGTGCGTGGCCGAGCCCATGCCGGTCACGCTGCTGTACGCGCAGCGCCGCCATCTGCCGCGCCGGGTGGCGGCGTTCATGGACTGGATCGCGGCGCTCTTGGTGCCTGAGCTGCAGCGTCCGGACTGAGGGTCGTGCACGCGCATGCACGTTAATGCATGTTTGTGCGCATATCGGGTAGACTTCGGCCCGATCCGCTGCGTATTCGCGCCTGTATGTGCATGAATACCCGGCCACGGCCCCCTACCGAGACCCGCCCATGACACCCGACACCCTGCCTGGGGAACGCCAACAGACCATCCTCCGCCTGCTGCGCGAACAGGGGCGGGTGTTCTCGGCGCAGTTGGCGCTGCAGATGGCCGTCTCCGAAGACTCCATCCGCCGCGACCTGCGCGATCTGGCCGGCCAGGGGCTGTGCCGCAAGGTGCACGGTGGCGCGCTGCCGGCCGCGCCGGACTTCCCGCCCCTGCCCGCGCGGCACGCACAGCAGGCCGCGCAGAAACGCGCACTGGCTGCCGCGGCGGTGGCGCAGGTGCGTCCGGGCAACTGCATCCTGCTCGATGCCGGGTCCACCAACAGCGCCATTGCCGCCTGCCTGCCGCAGCAGCAGGGCCTGCATGTGATCACCAACGCACCGGACATCGCGCTGGCGCTGATGGCCCGTGGCGGGATCGAGGTCAGCCTGATCGGCGGGCGGCTGGACCCGCGTGCGGGCGCCTGCATCGGCGCGCAGGCCCTGGAAGCGGTGAGCGGCCTGCGTGCCGACCTGTGCTTCATCGGCACCTGTGCGGTGGATGCGGAAGCAGGCCTGTGGGCCATCGATGGCGAAGAGGCCCCTCTCAAGCGCGCCCTGCTGGCAGCGAGCAGCCGCTGCATTGCGGTGGCCACCAACGACAAACTCGGCACGCAGGCAGCGTACCGCGTGGTCGGCGCCGAGCAGATCGACCTGCTCGTGATCGAACACGATGCTCCCGATGCGCAGGTGCAGGCCTTCCAGCGCCGCGGCATCGACATCCAGCGCGCTGCGCCGTACTGAGGTTGCCACGATGACCGTCACCGCCTTGCCTGCCCGCGCCGCCCGCGCCGAACAGCACGCCACCCGCGCCGCCTTCTTCCTGCCCGGCTTTGCCACCGCGGCATGGGCGCCGCTGGTGCCGTTCGCCAAGACCCGCACCGGCCTGGACGAGGGCACGCTGGGCCTGGTGCTGCTGTGCCTGGGGGCCGGCTCGCTGCTGGCCATGCCACTGGCCGGTATTCTCGCGGCCCGCCATGGCTGCCGCGCGGTGATGATCGTCACCCTGCTGATGGTGATGGCCAGCCTGCCGCTGCTCGCCATTGCGCCCTCGCCCTGGACGCTGGGGCTGGCCCTGTTCGTGTTCGGCGCGGGGGTAGGCGCCTGCGACTGCACGATGAACATCCAGGCGGTAATGGTCGAGCGCGACAGCGGGCGCCCGATGATGTCCGGCTTCCACGCGTTCTACAGCATCGGCGGTGCGGTCGGCGCCGCGGCCATGACCGTGTTGCTGTCACTGCGGTTGCCACCGCTGTGGGTGTGCGTGCTCGCGTCGATCACGATGGTCGTGGTGTTGGCGGTATCGGTGCCGTACTGGCGGCGCGACCGCGCACCGAGCGGCGCCCCGTTGTTCGCGGTACCGCATGGCGTGGTGCTGGCCATCGGCGTGCTGTGCTTCGTCGCCTTCCTCGCCGAAGGCGCCATGCTCGACTGGAGCGCGGTGTTCCTGCACGAGGTGCAGCAGGTACCGCCCGATCGCGCCGGGCTGGGCTTCATGACCTTCGCCATCGCCATGACCGTGACCCGCCTCGTTGGCGACGGCGTGGTGGCGAAACTGGGCCGCCTGCGCGCGATCCTGCTCGGCAGCATCGTCGCCGCCGCCGGCTTCGGCATCGCCACCTTCGCCAGCGCGCTGCTGCCGGCACTGGCGGGCTACGCGCTGATCGGCCTGGGCTGCGCCAACATCGTGCCGGCGCTGTTCTCCATGGCCGGCAACCAGAAGGCGATGCCGGAAAGCCTCGCCATCCCGGCGATCACCACCCTGGGGTATGCCGGGGTGTTGGCCGGGCCGGCGTTGATCGGGTTCGTCGCGCAGGGCAGCAGCCTGGTCGTCGCCTTTTGTGCGGTCGCTGCGGCGTTGCTGCTGGTGGGCGTGAGCGCGCGGTGGGTCCGCGCGTGACACGGCGGCCGACAGCGTAGAGCCACGCCCTGCGTGGCTGCGGTAAACCGCCTACGATGCCACCACGCTCCCGAGGGAAGGCCACCCCATGTCCGATGATCTCAACCACCGCCGCGCCGCCTTCCGCGCCCTGCACGCCGATGGCTGCTTCGTGCTGCCCAATCCCTGGGACATCGGCAGCGCCCGCTACCTGCATGGCCTGGGCTTCAAGGCCCTCGCCAGCACCAGTTCGGGCGCGGCGTGGAGCCTCGGACGCGCGGATGGCCAGCTGTCGCTGGACGAGACCCTCGCCCACCTGCGCGACCTGGTGGCGGCAACACCGCTGCCGGTGAACGCCGACGTCGGCGATGGCTTCGGCACCGATGGCGCTGGCGTGGAAGACGCGGTGGCGCGTGCCATCACGACCGGTGTCGCCGGCATCTCCATCGAAGACGCCAGCGGCGATCCGCTACATCCGCTGCGGCCGCTGGACGACGCCGTATCCCGCATGCGCGCCGCCCGCGCCGCGATCGACCGCTCCGGCGAAGACGTGCTGCTGATCGGGCGCGCCGAGAACTTCTTCGTCGGCCGGCCCGACCTGGACGACACGATCACGCGCCTGCGTGCCTACGCCCAGGCAGGCGCAGACTGCCTGTATGCGCCAGGCATCAGCACCCGCGAACAGATCGAGGCCGTCGTCGCCGCCGTCGCGCCGAAGCCGGTGAACCTGCTGGTCGGCGGCGCAGTACCGTTCACGCTGCAGGACATCGCCGCGATGGGGGTGCGCCGGGTCAGCGTCGGCGGCGCCATGGCGCGCACCGCCTGGGGCGGCCTGATGCGCGCCGCGCAACAGATCCACGACGAAGGCCGCTTCGACGGCTTCGCCGATGCGGCCAGCGGCGCCGTGCTGAACCAGCTGTTCCGCTGACGGCCCGCTCCGGTTGGATCAGTGCGCCAGCGCGTACTCGATCGCCGCGCACACCGCCGCTACCTGCGCATCGTTGCACTGCTGCGGCGTGGCGCGCGGGCTGTCCGGGTACACCTCGGTGGTGGTGGTGTAGGTCGCGCCGGTAATGCTGGCGCACAGCCCCAGCTTCTTCAGCGGATACTCGATCACGCCCGGGGCGACCACCGGCGAGCCGATGATCTCGTTGCTGTCGTCGGCGGGTGCGATATGCGTCACCTGCTCCACCGCGGCATTGACCGCCTGCTGGAACGCCGGCTGCGGGTTCTCGCTGTCGTCCACCAGATAGAAGCCGTCCGGAATGCCGCCCGGCTCGAACGGCTTGCCATCGCGCGCGGCCAGTGCCGGGCGGAATTCGCTCTCGTCGCTGTCGGTGGTCTCATGCAGGTCGATATGCATGCGCATGCCCTCGCGCAGCGGTGCCACCAGCGCCATCAGTGCCGCCGATTCCTGCGCCGGGCTGTCGGCCACGAACGAGCGGTTCGGGTCGATCGCATCGGCATTCCAGCGCTGGATGCGCTCATAGCCCCAGGGGCTCACGCACGGCGCCACCAGCACGTTGGCGCGGCCGGCGTAGTCCGCCGCGCGGGTCGCCAGGAACTGCAGCGCGCCTTCCACGCCGCTGGTTTCGTAGCCGTGCACGCCACCGGTGACCAGCACCGACGGCAACGCCGGGTCCCAGTCACGGCTGCGCACGGCGAACAGCGGATAGCGGTCCGGCGCGTAGTCGAGCGTGCCGTACTGCACCACGTCGAACCGGTCGCGCAGTGCCTCCAGCACCGGCAGCACATCGTCGGCATAACGCCGCACCGGTACCTGACGCGCCCGCCATTCCGCCTTCTCGGCCGCGCCCCAGGGCTGGCCCGGGGTACCGATGGGATAGAAGCGGGTGTCGTTCATGGCAGGGCTCGCGGTTGTCTCGGAAGAACCCCGATTTTAGCCTGTACGCGCGTGCCACGTTGCCTCGCAGCGCCCGGCGCCAGGGAGCAAGGTGACAGGGATCCTGCCGCCATCGGCTGTTGAGGGTTCACCGCTTGAGTTCATCAATGGCGCGCGCCCATGATGTGGGTGCATGACTGCCATGCGTCCCCTGCCCCCGCCCGATGGCACGCGAGAACTTCAACGACCTGCAGGTCTTCGTCACGGTGGCGCGCGAGCGCAGCTTTACCCGCGCCGCCGCGCAACTGGGCGTCTCCCAGTCCGCGCTGAGCCATACCGTGCGCGGACTGGAGGAACGACTGGGGGTACGGCTGCTGACACGGACCACCCGCAGCGTGTCGATGACCGAGGCCGGTGAACGCCTGTACGAGAGCGTGGGGCCACGGCTGGAAGAGATCGAGCTGGAGCTGGCCGCCATCGCCGAGTACCGCGACCATCCGGCCGGCACCATCCGCATCACCAGCTCCGAACACGTGGCCAACGCGATCGTCTGGCCACGGTTGGCGGCCGTGCTGCCGCGCTACCCCGACCTGAAGGTCGAGCTCACCGTGGACTACGGGCTGGCCGACATCGTGGCGCAGCGCTATGACATCGGCATCCGGCTCGGCGACCGCGTGGCGCAGGACATGATCGCGGTGCCGATCAGCGGACCGCAGCGCATGGCGATCGTCGCCAGCCCCGGCTACTTCAAGCACCACACCGCGCCGCGGGTACCGGCGGACCTGGCCGCGCACGACTGCATCGGCCTGCGCCTGCCCACCCACGGGGGCCTGATGGTGTGGGATCTGCACAAGGACGGCCAGAACGTCAACGTGCGCGTGGACGGGCAATGGACGTTCAACAGCAGCGTGGCCATCCACCGCGCCGCGCTGGCCGGCGCGGGCCTGGCCTACCTGCTGGAGGAGATGGTGCTGGAAGACATCGCCGCCGGCCGCCTGCATCGGGTCATGGCGGACTGGTGCGATGTCTTTGCCGGCTTCCACGCCTACTACCCGAGCCGTCGCCAGTCCTCCAGCGCGCTGCGCGTGGTCATCGAGGCGCTCCGAGGGTAGCGGCGCATCCTGCACGCCGCACGCGCTCCTTACGGGCGAAGCAGTACCTTGCCGTTGCGGCCGGGTTGCAGGCTGGACTTGGCCGCCTCGGCGATCTGGTCCAGGCCGAACACCCCGTCCACCGGCAGGTTCAGGCCACCTGCCGCCGCGAGCTTCAGCAGTTCGCCGACCAGCCGGCGCTTGTCGTCCGGCGCCATCGCCTGGCTGACCTTGCTGCCCCAGAAGCCCTTCACCGTGGCCTGTTTGAAGATCACGTCGCCGGAGCTGAGCTGCATCGGCTCGCCGGTCATCGAGCCGAACGACACCAGCGTGCCGCCGTCGGCGAGCAGGGTCATCAGCTCGCTGCTGGCGCGGCCGCCAACCGAATCCACCGCCGCGACAATCGCGCCCGAACCCACCCGGGCCTGCACCTGCGCCATCCAGTCCGGCTGCGCGGTGGACACGGTGGTGTCGATCCCCAGCGCCTCCATTTCCGCCACGCCGGCATCGCGGCGCACCAGGTTGAGACAGTGCACGCCACGGGCCTTGGCCAGCATCGCCAGCGCCTTGCCGACCGCGCCGTTGGCCGCGTTCTGCAGGATCCACTGGCCCGGTTCCACCCGCAGGAATTCGAGCAGCATCAGCGCGCTCAGCGGCATGGCGATCAACTGTGCGGCGGTGTCGTCATCGATGCTGTCCGGCATCGGAATCACCATGCGCGCCGGGGCGATGAAGTGCTCGGCCCAGGTGCCGTGCACCGACGCGGCGCTCACGCGCTGGCCGATCTGCAGGCCACTGACACCCTCGCCCACCGCGTCGATCACGCCGGTTCCCTCACTGCCACCGATCGCCGGCAGCGTGGGCTTGTAGCCGTACTGGCCGCGCACCGTCCACAGGTCATGGTTGTGGATGGGCGCCAGCACGGTGCGGATCCGCACCTCGCCTGCAGCGGGTTCCGGGGTGGGCATCTCGCCGCCGTGCAGGACCACGGTGGGGTCACCAAACTGCTCATGCAATGCAACGCGCATGGGGGGTCTCCTTCTACGAATACAGACTGCGCCGGCCGCAACCGGCAGGATTCAACGGCGGTGGCGGTGTGCGGCGACCACGCCCGGCCGCGGCGTACGCCAGGCACGCGCGCGCAGCAGCAGGGTCTGCAGCACCAGCAGCGCGGCGATGGCCACCGCCAGCACGGCCACGGTATCGGCCCCCGGCAGGCGCCAGTCCGACTGCTTTACGTACACGCCGGCCAGCGCCCACACCACCGCCGCCGGATAGGCGAAGTGGCCGCGCAGCCGGTAGTTCATGGTCCAGGCCAGCAGCGTGGCCAGCGCCAGCAGCACCAGGCTCCACGCGAGCATGTTGCCGGTGGGCAGCCACTGATAGGCCACGATCACCTGGGCGGTGTTGAGGAAGGCGGCCATGGTCAGCCAGCCGGCGTGCAGGGCCAGCGGATAGGCGGCGAACGCACGTTGCCCGGCACTGGCGGTGGCCGGTGCCGCGCGCGTCGCGGCCACCAGCAGGCACAGCAGCGCCGTCCAGATGATCAGCAGCGCGGGAATGAACCATTGGTTGGAGAACACCGGCATCCACGCCGCGGTCAGCACGAAGCCGGCGGCCGCCCAACCACGCACGCGGGCGTTGTCATCGGGCTTGCGGCGGCGCAGCTGCCACAGCCCGAACAGCACGTTCCAGAGGAAGATCACGCCCCATATCGAGAACGCGTAACCGGCCGCGACCAGCAGCGTGGGGTAGCGGTCGGAGATCGCACCATTGGTCGGGCCGAACTGACCGGTCTGGGAAAACCACGCCACCGTCGGCATGGCCAATGCGGCCAACAACACGATCCAACGCATGCACCCGCTCCTGCTCAAAGAGCGCCGACGATACGCGCATTGCGGTTAAGAAGGTGGCATGGCCCGACGCGTACCGGTCCGCGCGCGCTCGGTCCTCACCCCAACGCCGCATGATCATGACCCGGGTGCAACCCGGTCAATGCCCCGCTGCCGCCCACGAAATGCCGCACGATCGGCGCGTGTTCGTTACGGTGCAATGCCCTCACCTTGTCCTGCAACGCGCGGTCTTCGGCCGTCACCCGCTCATGCTGGCGAAGGTGTTCGATCCAGGACGCGGTCACGAAATACTCCAGGTGGACGCCGGGCGTCGCCACGTCTTCGGCAACGCCCCAGATCACCGCCCCGTCGCGGCGGCGGGTCCGGCCCAGCTCACCCAGCAGGCGATGGAACGCGGCGCGGTCGCCCTCATCGATGTGGTATTCCACGGTGATCAGCACCGGGCCACGGTCATGCGTGACCGGCACCGCCAGCTCCGGTGCGGGCCAGTGACCGGTCGGGCGCAGGTCGAGGTCCTCGCTGCCGGCGATGCGGACGCGCCATACCAGCAGCCCGGCGACCACCGCGCCGATGGCGGCCGCCGTCAAGGCGAGCGGAATCGAGGTGCGCTGCGCGATGCTGCCCCAGCTGAGGCCGCCTGCCGCCATGCCCAGCGAGAACACCATGATGTACAGCGACAGCGCACGCGCGCGGACCCAGGCAGGCACCGCCGTCTGCGCCGCGATCTGCAGCGAGGAAAGCACGGTGATCCAGGCGAAGCCATTGACCAGCATGGCCAGCGGCAACAGCGCCATGTGCCGCAGCCAGGCCAGCCCGAACAGGCTCAGTGCGCAGGCCAACGTGGCCAGCAGCACCAGCAGGTCGCGGTCCAGGCGCGCCCGCAGGCTGGGCAGGACCAGCGCGCCGGTGACCGCGCCGATGCCGATGCAGCCCAACAGCAGCCCGTAGGTGCCGGCCCCACCATGCAGCTCGGCGCGGACCACCAGCGGCAGCAGCGCGGTGAGCGCGCTGGCGAAGAAGAAGAACCCGGCCGACTTGATCAGCACCGCCTGCAGGCGGCCGGCACGCAACGCGTAGCGCAGGCCGGCGCGCAGGCCCGCGCCGAAGCCCTCGGGGGGCAGGCTGGACACGTGCGCATCGGGTACCCACCGGAACAGCACCCACAGCATCGCCGCGAAGCTCAGCGCGTTGAGGCCGAACGCCCAGCCGGCGCCCAGCTGCGCCACGATCAGGCCGCCGATGGCCGGGCCGAGCGAGCGCGCGATGTTGATGCCGATGGAGTTCAGGGCCACCGCCGAGGCCAGCATCGGGCGCGGCACCAGCTCGGAAACGATGGCCGCCTGCGCGGGCATGCCCATGGCCGCGCCGCAGCCCATGGCGAAGGTCAGCGCCACCAGCAGCGGCGGAGTGAGCATCGACAGGGCCGTCAGCGTGGCCAGCGTGGCCGCCACCAGCAGCATCCAGCCCTGGGTGAACAGCAGGAAGCGGCGGCGGTCGACGATGTCGGCCAGGGTGCCGGCCACCAGGGCCAGCAGCACCACCGGCACCGTGGTGGCCGACTGCACCAGCGCCACCATCAACGGCGACCCGGTGCGCTCGGCCATGACCCACGCCGCGGCGACGTCGTTGACCCAGGTGCCGACATTGCTGCCGAGAATGGCCAGCCACATCGCGCGGAACAGCCGGATCTTCAGGGGGGACCACGCGCCGGGGGCGGCGCTCGGAGTCGTCTCTACCATTGCCATGCTCCTACTACCGATGCAAACAGGGTGTCGCGGCCGCCGGCCACACGCAGGCCGGGGCCGGCGTCGAACCAGGCCAGCTGGCCTTGCCAGGTCCAGTGGTCGCTGGCCTTCCAGCGGGTTTCCCACTTGTACTGCTGGCCGATCCGCCGCGGGGTTCCGGCCGTGCCAGGCACCGCCGAAAGCGGCGCCGGCGTGGTGTAGATGGCGTCGCTGCGCCGGTGCTTCCAGGCCAGCTGCACGCCGAGCTCGGTACTCAGGTCCGCGCGCGGCGTCAGCGTCAGGGTGGGCTGCACATCCATCAGGTTGGCCGGCGCCAGCAGGCTGGCCTCGCTGAAGTACGCCGATTTCGGGTACATCGCGTTGAAGGTGTTCAAGCGGCCATCCTGCGCGTTGCGGTCGCCACTGGCGATGTCCAGCTTCACCCCGAGCCGCGGCTGCCAGGCCACACCGGGCCAGCGCACGCCGCTGTCGCTGGCCAGGGTCCAGGCGCGGATGGCCAGGTTGCCCTGCCCGCCCGCGAGCGTGCCGCGCTGGGCCACCAGCTCGATGTTGGCGTCCCAGCGTGGCTGCAGCGCGAACCATCGCGTCCCCAGCGACGTGCGGCGCTCATCGCCCACCGCACTGGCGAAGCGTGCACCGTCGCGTCCATAGCCCAGCAGATACAGGTCCACGCCGTTGCCGGGCCGCACCGCGTGCCAGGTGGCATAGCTGCCGAGCAGGTACTGGCCGCGGTCGCCGCGGTCGTCGAACGCGCCCATGCGGTTGTCGACCGGACGCAGCGCCATCACATCGAGCTTCCAGGCGCCCTGTTGCCAGCGCCCACGCACGCCATCGAAGGCCAGCCGGATGTTGGGGCCGTCGCGTACCGACAGCAGCCGCGAACTGCCGTACGCCGCTTCCTGCCGGCCGAGCTGCCAGGACACCTGCTCGCCCTGCCAGCGCACATAGCCCTGCTGCAGGTCGAGCGCGCCACGATCGGTGCCGCCCGGTCCACCATCGCGGCCCTGCTCGGCATGTACGCCCAGCTGCACCAGGCCGTCCCAAGCACCCCGCCGCACCGCCACCGAGCTCAGTGCGCGCAGCAGCCCATAGCCGTCCTCACGCCCCTGTATCCCGAAGCGGGTCGGGTCGTAATACATGCCACGCAGGCGCAGCGAGGCATCCAGCTGCACCTCGCCACCGCCCTCCAGCGCAAGGCAGCGACCGGCCGCACCGTCCTCGCACGCCACCGCCAGTGACGGCAGCGATGCCGCCAGCCCCAGGCTCAGAACGCGAAGCACGAACATCCCAGTGCGCCCCAGAACGCGTTCGGCGCATCGGTGGGCACGGCATGCGCGGCAGCATGGCCGTGCGCATGGGTGCGGCACGCGGTTGCGCCATGCGCGTGCACATGGCCATTCGCCTGCGCGACCAGGCCGATGGCGGCACCGCCGACGTGATAGCCGCCGAAGCGGTTGACCGGCGACCAGTCCGGCATCGCCGGCGGCAGCGTGGGTGCCAGCGGACCGAACTCGCCTTCCCCATGCACGACCCGTCCGCCGACCACGGTCAGCACGCTGGTGATGTCGGCGATGGCCGCGTCGTCCACCGCGAAGAAGTCCGACGACAGCACGCAGAAGTCGGCCAGCTGGCCCACCGCCAGCGTGCCTTTGTTGGCTTCATCGCCCGAGAACCAGGCACTGCCCTGGGTCCACAGGCGCAGCGCTTCCTCGCGCTCGAGCAGGTTCTCCTCGCCATACAGCGACAGCCCGCCCACCGTGCGCCCGGTGACCAGCCACGACAGCGCCACCCACGGGTTGTAGCTCGCCACGCGGGTGGCGTCGGTGCCGGCGCCGACCGGCACGCCGGCCTGCAGCATGCGCCGCACCGGCGGGGTATGCCGGGCGGCCTCGGCGCCATAGCGCTGCACGAAGGCCTCGCCCTGGTACGCCATGCGGTGCTGGATGGCCAGGCCACCGCCCAGCGCGCGGATGCGGTCGATGTTGCGCGGGGTGATCGTCTCGGCGTGGTCGATGAACCAGTGCAGGCCGTCGAACGGGACCTCGCGGTTGACCTGCTCGTAAACATCCAGGATGCGGTCGATGCTCTCGTCGTAGGTGGCGTGGATGCGGAACGGCCAGCGCTTCTCGACCAGCAGCCTGACCACCTGTTCCAGCTCCGGCTCCATGCCCGGCGGCAGCTCCGGACGCGGCTCGTTGAACAGCTCGAAGTCGGCGGCGGAGAACACCAGCATCTCGCCGGCACCGTTGTGGCGCAGCAGATCGTCGCCCTGGCGGGGGGCCACGATCTCGCTCCAGTGCTGGAAGTCCTGCACTTCCCCGCCCTTGTTCTGGGTGAACAGGTTGTAGGCGATGCGCACGGTGAGATCGCCGTCGCGGTGCAGCTGCTCGATGACCTGGTAGTCCTCGGGGTAGTTCTGGAAGCCGCCGCCGGCGTCGATCACCGAGGTGATGCCCAGCCGGTTCAGCTCGCGCATGAAGTGCCGCGTGGAATTGGACTGGTATTCGATCGGCAGGCGCGGCCCCTTGGCCAGCGTGGCATACAGGATCAGCGCATTCGGCTTGGCCAGCAGCAGTCCGGTCGGATTGCCCAGACTGTCGCGCGCGATCTGGCCGCCGGGCGGGTCCGGGGTGTTCCTGTCGTAGCCACAGGCACGCAGTGCGGCGCGGTTGAGCAGCGCGCGGTCGTACAGGTGCAGCAGGAACACCGGCGTATCCGGCGCGATGGCATTGAGTTCGGCCAGCGTGGGCAGACGCTTCTCGACGAACTGCTCGGCGGTGAACCCACCGACCACGCGCACCCATTGCGGGGCCGGTGTGTTGTCCACCTGAGCCTTCAGCATGGCCATCGCATCGGACAGCGAACGCAGCCCGTCCCAGCGCAGCTCCAGGTTGTAGTTGAGCCCGCCACGGATGAGGTGGGTATGGCTGTCGTTGAGGCCGGGCACCAGGCGGCGGCCGGCGGCGTCGATGACGGTAGCGTCGATCAACCCGGCGCGCACCTCGGCTTCCGCGCCGATGGCGGCGATGCGGCCGTCCACCACCGCCAGCGCGTCGGCCTGCGGCACGCGCGGGTCCAGGGTGGTGATGCGGGCATTGCGGATGAGCAGCGTGGTCATGGGGGTCTCCGGGGACAGGGGCGGCATTGCGCTCAGGTCTGCAGCGCGAGTGCGCCGGGGCCGGCCAGGGCGATGGCGCACAGGGCCAGCGTCCAGAACAGCGGATATTCGATGCCGCCGCGCATCCAGAACCAGCCTTTGGGCAGCGCCAGCACGGCGGTGGACGCCAGGAACAGCGCCGCGATGATCGCGGCGACACGGGTCTGCCAGCCAAGCAGCACGGCCAGCCCGCACATCACCTGCACCGTGGCCAGCAGCAGCGGCAGCGGTGCGGGGGCCGGCAGGCGGAAGCCGCGCAGTTCCTCGGCGAACCCGGCCAGGCCGGGGCCACCGAACCAGCCGAACAGCTTGCCCAGCGCGTGTGGCAGCAGGAACCCGCCGGCGGCCACCCGCAGCACCAGCAGCCCGAGGTCCAGGCCGAGGGTGCCGCTCATGTTCAGTGGCCGCCTTCCTGCGCGCCGAACATGGCCTTGGCGTACTGGATGCCCAGGCCGTAGCCACCGGCGTGCTCACGGGCGATGCCGGTGGTGAGGCCGTAGGTCTCGCCGCGTGCCCAGTCGCGCTGCAGTTCCAGCAGGTACTGCACCGAGGTGACCGGCACCGCACCGGCCTGCACCATGCGCGTTACGGCGCGCTCGTGCGCTTCGTCGCTGACATCGCCGCAGGCATCGGTGATCACGTAGACCTCGAAGCCCTGCTCGATCGCCGACAGCGCCGGGCCAACGATGCAGACACTGGTCCACAGTCCGGCGATGACCAGCCGCTGCTTGCCGATGCGGTTGATCTCCGCGATCACCGGCGCGTCTTCCCAGGTGTTCATGGAGGTGCGGTCGAAGACCTGCTGGCCCGGGAAGATCGCCGGCAGTTCCGGGAACAGGGGGCCGGAGAACGAGGTCTCGGCCACGGTGGTCAGCACCACCGGCACCTTGAAGCCAGCGGCGCCCTTGGCGATCAGCGACACGTTGTTGCGCAGCGCGGCGATGTCGATCGAACGGGTGGCAAAGGCCATCTGCGACTGGAAGTCGATCAGCACCAGGGCATGGTTGGTGGGCGACAGCAACGAAGCGCCGGGCACGGCGGTGGCGGTGGCGGTGGTCATGGGGAGTCCTTTGTAGAGTCCGCCCATGGTCGCTCCCCGGCGGCCGTCGCCCTACCCTCATTGGGTGGTGCCCCCGGCCACTCTTATGGGGGATCGCGGATCACAGGGTGCGCAACGTGCTGCGTGAGTGGTACCGCAAGCCCCTGCGCGCGCGCCTGCCCCGAAAGAGTAGTCCTGCACTGCCCCCGGCCTGAGACAATCGGGCAATGTGCGATGCCCGACACTCCCCACGTTCCGCCGCCGCGCGCCACCTGCGCCGGGCCGGATGGGTGCTGCTGCTGGTGCTATGCCTGCCGTTGCAGGCGTGGGGTGCGGGCTTTGCGGCCTACGAGCACAGCACGTGGATGGTCGGCCAGGGCGCCCCCGGCGACATCTGGGACGTCGCCCAGCAGGCTGACGGTCGCCTGCTGCTGGCCACCGGTGCGGGGCTGTACCGCTTCGATGGCCGCCAGTTCGAACGGGTGGAACCGCCGAACGGCAGCACGTTTCCGTCGGCCAACATGACCTCGCTCACCCTCGATCCCGACGGCACGCTGTGGATCGCGTACTACAACGCCGGCATCACCCGACTGGACGCACACGGCACGCGCGACTTCGGCAGCCGCGACGGACTGCGCCCGGGACTGGTCCCGCGCATGGCGCGCGATGGCAGCGGGCGGCTGTGGGCGGCGTCGGACGGTGGACTGCGCTGGTTCGATGGACACCGTTGGCAGCCGCCCACGACCGCCATGGGCATCGGCGACCTTCCGGCGCACTGGGTGCTGCGCGACCGCCAGGGCACGCTGTGGCTGCTGGCCGGGGGCGAGCTGTGGCGGCTGCGTGCGCATGCCACGCGCTTTGAACGCCTGCATCTGGCGGTGTCACGATTCTCCTCGCTGGCCCTGCGCCAGGACGGCCAGGTCTGGCTCGCCGACCGCCTGCAGGGGGTCATGCCGATTGCCGATGCACACGGGCTGTTGTCGCCGGCCCACCGCCAGGCCCACCGGCTGCCGACGCTGCTGGCCGGCAGGCTCCATTTCGCCGCCGATGGCAGTCTGTGGGGCAGCTTCATCGCCAACGGTGGCATCTTCCAGGCGCACGCCGATGGCAACGGCGGCACCCGGGTGGAGCGCTTCGACGCCGCCCAAGGCCTGGCGTCGACCACTGCCGGCCCGGTGCTGCAGGACCTCGAAGGCAATCTGTGGGTAGGCACGAACCTGGGGCTCAACCGCTTCCGTGCGCACCAGGTCCGGGCCCTGTCGCTGCCCGGGCCGGCCGATCCGCTGCGCACGCTGTCACGCACGGTCGATGGCGAGGTCTTCGGGTACGGTGAGGACATGCGCCCCACCCCCTTGCGACGCGATCTGCTCGACACGGTTGCCCCGCCACGGCAACGGGCCGGGTTGGGCAACGCGCAGCCACTGTGGCTGGCGGACCACGACGCGCTGCGGGTGATCAGCGATGACACCGAGCGCGACCTGACGCTGCCCCGCCTGCCCGCATCGCATGAACTGCGCGCGATGCTGCCGCTGGGGCGCGACGCGGCCTGGCTGTGCCTCGGCAACGACACGGTGCTGCATTACGAGCGGGGTCGCTGGACGCCGGACCCCGCGCTGCCGCGCCAGGCCTGCAGCACGTTGGCGGCCGGTGACGACGGACGGCTGCTGCTCGGCTACCCCGACGGCACCCTGCGCGTGGGGCACGCGGGCCGGTTCCATCACTACACCCGTGCCGACGGGCTGGCCGTCGGCCCGATCACCGCCACCGCGATGATCGACGGCCGCATCTGGGTGGCCGGCGAGAACGGTCTGGCCCTGCTGGGTGAGGATGGGCGTTTCCGCGCCGCACAGGCGATCGCCCCCGGCGTGTTCGAAGGCATCACCGGCATCGTGCGCGACGGCGGTGACCACTACTGGTTCAACGGCAGCCGCGGTCTGGTCCGGGTGGATGCCCTGGGCCTGGACGCCGCCATCGCCGAGGGCCGCATCCTCGCTCCGCGCCTGTTCGATACCGCCGACGGCATGCCCGGCATTGCCACCCAGACCACCCCGGTGCCCAGCGCGGTGCTGGCTGCCGATGGACTGCTGTGGGTCTCGACCAACCAGGGGCTGGCCTGGCTGGACACCGTGCAGGCGCGACCGGATGCGCGCCCCCTGCACCCGCACATCGTCAGCGTGTCCTACGGTCGCCAGCAGCAGCCGCTGCGCGACGGGATGGTGCTGCCGCCCGGCACCGCGCAGCTGCAGATCGACTACATGGCGGTCTCGCTGGCGCGTCCCGATCGCACCCGCTACCAGCACCGCCTGCTGGGTCTGGATGACCAGTGGCAGGACGCCGGCCCGCTGACCCGCGCCTTCTACACCAACCTGCCACCGGGCGACTATCGCTTCGAGGTCAAGGCCGCGAACGAGGACCAGGTGTGGAGCCCGGTGGCGGCGTCGCGCAGCTTCCGGATCGCCCCGATGGCATACCAGACGCTGTGGTTCAAGGCCGCTTGTGTACTGGCGATCCTGGCCCTGCTCGCCGTGGCCATGCGGCTGCGCAGCCGCCGGCTCACCCAGCTGGTGCGGGCACGCCTGGAGGAGCGCCATGCCGAGCGCGAGCGCATTGCACGCGAACTGCACGACACGCTGCTGCAGGGCACCCAGGGCCTGATCCTGCGCCTGCACGCGGTCAGCCGCTCCGTGCATGCCACGCCGGTGGTGCGTGAGGCACTGGAAGCGGCCATGCAGCAGGCCGAGAACGCGTTGGCCGAAGGCCGCGAACGGGTCAACCTGCTGCGCGACGGCAGCAGCGGCTACCAGGACATCGGCGCGGCGCTGGTGCAGGTGTATGGCGAGCGCGCCGCCGACGCCAACAGCCCGTCGCTTCGCCTCAATGTGGAAGGCACGCCGAAGCCACTGCGCCACGATGCCGCCGAGGAGGTCTACCTGATCGGCCGCGAGGCACTGCTGAATGCCCTGCAGCACGCCGCCGCCGCCGCGGTGGACGTGCACCTGGTCTACGCGCGGCGCGGCCTGCGCCTGCACATCCGCGATGATGGGCATGGCCTGCCGCCGATCCTGCCCGAGGGCCGCTGGGGCCTGGTGGGCATGCGCGAGCGTGCCGAACGCCTGGGCGCGCGCCTGCACCTGTGGTCCCGCCCCAGCATCGGCACCGAGATCGAACTGTTCCTGCCCGGCGATCGCATCTATCGCCATCACCGTCGGCGCTGGCGCTGGCGGCGCACTTCCGGAGACTCCGCATGACCACCCCGTCCATCCCGATCGGCATCCTGGTGGTCGATGACCACCCCCTGCTGCGTGACGGCCTGGCCGCACTGCTCGGCATGCAGTCGGACATGCGCCTGCTCGGCGAAGCCGGCGATGGCGAGGAAGCCGTGGCCCAGTACCTGGCGCTGCAGCCAGACGTGGTGCTGATGGACCTGCAGCTGCCCAGGATGGACGGCGTGGAGGCGATCACCCGCATCCGCCACCATGATCCGCGTGCACGCATCATCGTGCTCACCACCTACCGTGGCGACGTCCGTGCGGTGCGTGCACTGCAGGCCGGGGCGAGCGGCTACCTGCTCAAGGACATGCTGCGCCACGAACTGGTGGACACCATCCGCACCGTGCACAGCGGTCGCCGCGCCGGCATTCCGGCCACACTGGCGGCCAGCATCGCCGCGCACGTGGTCGAGGACAGCCTGTCGCCGCGCGAAACCGAAGTGCTGGGCCATGTCGCCAGCGGACGCTCGAACAAGGGCATCGGCGAACAGATGCGCATCTCCGAGCAGACCGTGAAGGCGCACATGAAGAACATCATGGAGAAGCTCGGCGCGCGCGACCGCACCCACGCCGTCACCCTGGCGCTGAAGCGCGGCATCATCAGCCTGGATGATGCCGGCAGCGATACCGACGGTTGACGCATCCCGCCGGTAGCGCCGGCCGCTGGCCGGCACACCGAATTTCCCTGTAACGCCGGCCGCTGGCCGGCACGGGGACCCGCTCAGCGCAGCCGCATTCCCAGGCCCAGCGCGGCGGACAGCGTCGCCAGCACCGCCACCCCGTTCCAGCCCACCTGCGCCAACACCACCGCCCCCAGCGCACCACCGGCCGCCATGCCCAGGAACACGCCGGTGAACAGCAGCGCATTGAGTCTGCTGCGCGCTTCCGGCGCCAGCCCGTACACCAGCGTCTGATGCGAGACCAAGGCAGCCTGGAAGCCGAAGTCGAACACCAGCGCGCTGATCGCCAGCAACGGAAGGATCGCCGCACGCGGCAGCCACGGATCCAACAGCAGCAGTGCGAACCCGACCAGGGCGATCAGGATCGCGATACGCGCCACCGCATGACTGCCGAGCCGGTCGGCCCAGCGCCCGGCCAGCGGTGCCGCCAGTGCACCCGCGGCCCCGGCGATGCCGAATGCGCCGGCCACCGCACTGCCCAGTTGAAAGCGGCTGTGCAGCATCACCGCCAGGGTCGACCAGAACGCGCTGAACCCAACGGCCAACAGGCCTTGTGCATACACCGCGCGACGCAGCTGCGGTTGTCCGCGCCACAGCCCGGCCAGCGAGCGCAGCAGCGCCGGATACTGCAGCCGGGTGGTCGGCGCCATGTGCGGCAGCTCGCGCGCCAGCGCCAGGGCCATCACCACCACCGATGCCGCCGCGATGCCGAACATCGCCCGCCAGCCCAGCACCTCGGCCACCAGCCCGCTGGCCACGCGCGAGAGCAGGATGCCCAGCAGCAGACCCGTCATCACCTTGCCCACCACCGCGCCACGCTCGGCGTCCGGCGCCAGCGTTGCCGCCGCCGGCACCACGTCCTGCGCCACGGTGGCCATCAGTCCCACCAGCAGGCTGGCCATCAGCAGTGTCGGCAGGCTGCCGGCCAGCGCGGCGCAGCCCAGTGCCGCGGCCAGGACCGCCGACTTCACCAGGATCAGCCGGCGCCGGTCAAAGCGGTCGCCCAGCGGCGCCAGCAGCAGGATGCCGAGGGCATAGCCGAGCTGAGTGAGCGTGGGCACCATGCCCGTCGCCTGCGGTTCGCTGGCCAGGCCGGTGCTGATGACGCCCAGCATGGGCTGGCTGTAGTAGATCGAGGCCACCGAGAACCCGGCACCGGCGGCCATCGCCACGATCAACCGCGACGGTACCGTGGTGTGGGCCGGCACCGCGGCCGGTATATGCATGCTGGACATGAGCCGCTCCACAGGGAAAGAAAGTGGGGCCAGCATGGCGCGGCGAATCCAGGCCGTGTAGTAGGCTTCCGTACATATCCATCATACGAAGGTTGCATGAGCCCCACCCCCACGGCGGCCGGCGCGGACCGTATCGACCTGCTGCATACCTTCGTCCGCATCGTCGAGAGCGGCAGCCTGTCGGCCGCCGCCGTGCAGCTGGGCACGACCCAGCCCACGGTGAGCCGGCGCCTGCAGGCGCTCGAACGCCTGTTCGGCCTGCACCTGCTCAAGCGCTCCACCCACCAGATGACCCTCACCGAAGACGGCGCGCGGTGTTATGCGCATGCGCGCGCCCTGGTGGAGGACTGGGAGGCGATCCAGGCCGACCTGCGCGGCGAAGTGGACGTGCCGCGCGGCCGCCTGCGCGTGGTGGTACCGCATGCGTTCGGCCAGGCGCAGCTGCTGCCGCCGATGCTGCAGTTCCTGGCCCGCCACCCGCAGGTGACGCTGGAGTGGATGCTGGAGGACCGCCCGCCGGACTTCATCGCCGACGGCATCGACTGCGCCATCCGCGTCGGCGTCGTGGAGGAGACGCATCTGGTGGCGGTCCCACTGGCCGAGGTGCCGCGGATCGTGATCGCCGCGCCGGCGCTGGTCGCCGGCGGCGACCTGGACGACCCGGCACGGCTGCCCGGCCTGCCGTGGATTGCGCTGACCACGTACTACCGCGAACGCTTCAGCCTGCTTCCTGCCGGCGATGGCCCGGCGCTGCGGGTGGACATCCAGCCACGCCTGCTCACCGACAACCTGTTCGTGGTGCGCCAGGCGGCGCTGGCCGGCCTGGGAGCGGCCGTGGTCTCGGCCTGGCTGGTGGCCGATGACCTGCGCGACGGCACGCTGGTCCGGCTGGTGCCGGACTGGCAGGCACCGCCCCTGCCGGTGCACCTGGTGTACCCCGCCGCGCGCCAGATTCCGTCGCGGCTGCGGGCCTTCATCGACGCGATGAAGGCCGTGCTGCCGCACACCCACGGCATGCGCTCCCTGCCGCCGCCGCGCTGACACCGCGGCGTTGATTTGCACGGCCTTACTAATATAGCCTCTGCTATATTCGGGCCATGAGCGCGGACCCCACTTCCGAGAGCGCCGGCGTCTGGCCGCAAGCCACCGGCAACAGCCCCAGCCTGGGCGACATGCACGCCAGCGTGGCGGTGCCCAGTGGCGGCCATTGGTGGTTCCGGCTGCTGGCCTTCCTGGGCCCGGGCTACATGGTGTCGGTCGGCTACATGGACCCCGGCAACTGGGCCACCGACATCGCCGGTGGTTCGCACTTCGGCTACCTGCTGCTGTCGGTCATCCTGCTCTCCAACCTGATGGCGATCGTGCTGCAGGGGCTGTCGGCGCGCCTGGGCATCGCCACCGGCCGCGACCTCGCCCAAGCCTGCCGCGACCACTTCTCCAAGCCGGTGAACCTGGGCCTGTGGCTGCTGTGCGAAATCGCGATCATCGCCTGCGACCTGGCCGAGGTGATCGGCACGGCGATTGCGTTGAAGCTGCTGTTCGGCCTGCCGCTGGTCATGGGCGCGATCATCACTGCCGTCGACGTGGTGCTGGTGTTGTGGCTGATGCACCGCGGCTTCCGTGCGCTGGAAGCGTTCGTGATCGCGCTGCTGCTGGTGATCTTCGCCTGCTTCGCGATCCAGATCGCCCTGGCCGCACCGCCCCTGCACGCGGTGTTGGGCGGCTTCATTCCCCGTGCGGAAGTGGTCACCAACCCGCACGCGCTGTACCTGGCCATCGGCATCATCGGTGCCACCGTGATGCCGCACAACCTCTACCTGCACTCTTCCATCGTGCAGACCCGCGCCTACCCGCGCACCGACAGCGGGCGGCGCAGCGCGCTGCGCTGGGCGGTCACCGACAGCACGATCGCGTTGATGCTGGCGTTGTTCATCAATGCCTCCATCCTGATCCTGGCCGCCGCGGTATTCCATGCACACGGGCGCACCGACGTGCAGGAAATCGAACAGGCCTACGAGCTGCTGGCGCCGATGCTGGGCGTTGGCGTGGCATCCACCCTGTTCGCGGTGGCGCTGCTCGCCTCGGGCATCAACTCCACCGTGACCGCGACGCTCGCCGGGCAGATCGTCATGGAAGGGTTCCTCCGCCTGCGCATCGCGCCCTGGGCGAGACGCCTGATCACGCGCGGCATCGCGATCGTACCGGTGGTGATCGTCACCGCGATCTACGGCGACCAGGGCACCGCGCGCCTGCTGGTACTCAGCCAGGTACTGCTCTCGATGCAGCTGCCGTTCGCGGTGATTCCGCTGGTACGCTTCGTCGGGGACAGGACCAGGATGGGCGCATTGGTGGCCCCGCGCTGGCTGCTGACCTTGGCGTGGACGATTGCCGGCGTGATCGTGGTGCTGAACATGAAACTGTTGGCCGACACAATGACAGGGTGACCGGATACATCGCCCCTTGACCTCAAGCACGGTTGAGGTGGCAAGGTGATCTCCTTCCCCCCCTCGGATCGCCGGATGCCCACCCCACCCTCACCCCCCACCCAACACGCGCTATGGAACGGACCCGCCGGCGATGCCTGGGTACAGGCACAGGCCCTGCTCGACGGCATGTTCGCCGCGTTTGAACCGCTGTTGGCCGATCCGCTCGCCGCCCAGCCCGACGCGCAGGTACTCGACGTGGGCTGTGGCACCGGTGCGGTCTGCCTGGCCATCGCCCAGCGGCTGGGTCCGGCGGGACACTGCACCGGCGTGGATATCTCCGCCCCGATGATCGCCGTCGCGCGCGAGCGTGCCGCCGCTGCAGGCAAAAACATCGACTTCATCGTCGCCGACGCCCAGCAGCACGCCTTCGTACCGGCCGGCGTCGACCGCATCGTCTCGCGCTTCGGCGTGATGTTCTTCGATGATCCCGTGCTGGCCTTCCGCCAGCTGCGGAACGCGCTGCGCGGAGGCGGCAGCCTGCACGCCATCGCCTGGCGCAGCCCGGCCGAGAATGCGTTCATGACCACTGCCGAGCGTGCGGCCCTGCCACTGCTCACGCTGCCGCCACGGGCGGCGGACGGCCCGGGGCAGTTCGCCTTTGCCGACGCCGCCCGGGTGCAGTCGATCCTGCGCGACAGCGGCTGGCGCGACATCCAGATCACGCCGCTGGACGTGCCCTGCAGCATCGCCCGCGAGGACCTGCCCACCTACGTGTCCCTGCTCGGCCCGGTCGGCCAGGCGCTGCGTGCCGCCGGCATGGACCCCGCCGTGCGTGCGTCGATCCTGTCGACCGTGGTCGACGCCTTCGCACCGTTCGTGCAGGGCGACCGGGTCGTGTTCACCGCCGCCTGCTGGTCGGTGCGCGCGGGTTGAGGGCGGCTATGGCTTCCGCCATTACCGGCTGGGTGCAGCCGGCTGCCAGCCATCACCCCCTCCCCACCATTCGTCCCAGACCCGCTGTCATTCACCCCAAACCCAATGACAGCAAGGGTCGGCCGGCACATGCTGCGGCCATCGCCCTTCGCTGTGCATCCCCATGAAACGTCGCGACTGCCTGAAAGCCAGCCTCACCCTGCCCCTGCTGCCCCTGGTCCAGAAGGCCGCTGCAGCCACCCGTCCGGGACCGGCCAGCGCACTCACCCGGGTCCGCCCGGGCGCTGCCGGCTGGCCCACGCCCGGTGACTGGGAGCACCTGTCCCAGGCGGTCGGCGGCCGCCTCTCGGTGCCGGTCTCGCCGTTCCTGGCCGACCCCGCCACCCGCACCGAAGCACTGGCGCAGATCGCCAACCCGTTCTTCATCGGCGACCAGCCCGCCCTCACCCAGACCAGCGGCTACCACGGCGGCTGGCTGTCACGGCCCAGCGCCCGGGTGGTGGCCGCCGCGAACAGTGCCGATGTCGCCGCCGCCGTCGACTTCGCGCGGCGGCACCGGCTGCGGCTGGTGGTCAAGGGGGGCGGGCACAGCTACCACGGCACGTCGTGCGCGCCGGATTCGCTGCTGGTCTGGACCCGCGCCATGAACCAGGTGGAACTGCACGATGCCTTCGTCGCACAGGGCGCCGCAGCAGGCACCGCCGCGCAGCCGGCGGTGAGCCTGGGCGCCGGCGCGATGTGGATCGATGCCTATGCGGCGGTCACCACGCGTGGCGGGCATTACGTGCAGGGCGGTGGCTGCACCTCGGTCGGGGTCACCGGGCTGGTCACCGGCGGCGGCTTCGGCAGCTTCTCCAAGGCCTTCGGCACCGCTGCGGCCCACCTGCTGGAAGCGGAGATCGTCACCGCCGATGGCCAGGTCCGCGTGGTCAACGCCGACCGTGAGCCGGACCTGTTCTGGGCCCTGAAGGGCGGCTGCGCCGGCAGCTTCGGCGTGGTCACCCGCATCACGCTGCGCACCCACGCCCTGCCCGACACGTTCGGCGGCGTGTCGATGAAGGTGCAGGCCGACAGCGACGACAGCTGGCACGCGCTGGCCGCCGAAGTGCTGCGCCTCTACCGCGACACGCTGTGCAACCCGCACTGGGGCGAGCAGCTGCGCTTCGGTGGCGCACGCACGCTGGAGGTGGCGATGGTGTTCCAAGGGCTGACCCAGGACGCCGCCGCCGCGGCGTGGGCACCGTTCATGGCGTGGCTGGCCGCGCGACCGCAGTACACGCTGCTCGAACCGCTGAAGGCGACGGCCCTGCCTGCACGGCACATGTGGGACGCGGACTTCTTCCGCGCACATGCGCCGCAGTTCATTGCCGAGGACACCCGCAACGACGCACCGCGCACGCACATGCTGTGGAAGGGCGACCAGGGCCAGGTGGGCTGGTATCTGCACGGATATGCGTCGGCCTGGATGCCGTCGGCACTGCTCGGTGATGGACGGCGCGACGCGGCTGCGGCGGCGATCTGTGCGGCGGCGGCGCACATGCCGGTGGAACTGCACTGCAACAAGGGATTGTTCGGCGCCCCCGCCGAGGCCATCGACGCCAGCCGCGCCACGGCCACGCATCCGGCGGTCCTGGATGCCTTCGCGCTGGCCCTGATCGGTACCGCCAGCGGCCCGGCCTACGCCGGCAGCGGCGGCGTGGTGGACGAGGACCGCGCGCGGCGGGGTGCGGCACGTGTCCAGCAGTCCTACCAGGCGCTGCGCACGGTGCTGCCGGCGGCACCGACCTACGTGTCCGAATGCGATTTCTTCCAGCGCGATTGGCAGCAGGCCTTCTGGGGGCCGCACTACCCGCGCCTGCTGGCCGCCAAGCGGCACTACGACCCGGACGGGCTGTTCGTGATCCATCACGGTGTGGGCAGCGAGGACTGGAGCGCCGACGGCTTCGAACGTCGTCGATAGTTCCCCGCAGACGGTGTCGCGTGTTCATCCCACGCGACACGTGCGCCCGCTGCCACTCTGCCGTAGCCTGCGGGGCACTCGCCTGCCATCGGAGATCGCCCCGTGTTTCCGTCCACGCCCGTCGTTGCCGTTCCCGCCGCGCTCTGCCTTGCCATCGCCTGCGCCCTCCTGCCGGTCGCCGCCCACGCACAGGCCACGCCGCCCCCGGCAGAAGCACGCAGCGCGGCCACGGAGTCACGCAGCTTCAACGCGCTGCTCGATGCGCAGACCATGGGCGCGATCAACGCCGACCCGGAGCTGCGCACGCTGCTGGGCATCAGCGGCGATGGCGTCGGTGATCTGTCCGACCGGCTGACCGATGTGTCGCTGGCGCAGCGCGAGGTGAACCGGCGGATGCTGGCCGACAACCTGGCCGCCATCAAGGCGTGGAAAGGCGCGCCGCTGGACCCGCAGCAGCAGCTCAGCGACGGCCTGGCACGCTGGTTCTACCAGGCGCAGATCGACCTGATGGCGGTGCCGTGGTCGGCGGCATGGTTGCCGGTCGGTGGCAGCACCTATGCGGTGGACCAGCTGTTCAGCCTGCCGGTGAACCTGCCGCAGTTCTTCGACAACCAGCATGCCGTCACCGACGTCACCAGTGCCCGCCATTACATCGCACGGCTGCAGGCGATGGGCACCAAGCTGGACCAGGTGCGCGCGAACATGGACATGCAGGCCGGCCTGGGCGTCGTGCCCCCGGACGTCGCGCTCAACGGTGCCGCCACGCAGTTCCGCACCCTGCTGGCGCCGGCGCCGAAGGACAGCCTGTGGGTGCAGTCACTGCAGCGCAAGCTGGACACGCTGCCGGCCATTCCCGCCGACGAACGCGCCGCCCTGGTCGCGCAGGCCACGCGCGCGGTGCAGGACGCGGTCAATCCCGGCTACCAGCGCCTGCTGGATCGCGTTGAGGCGGCACTAGCCACCCGACCCGGCAACAACGGCATCTGGGCAGTGCCGCACGGCGACGCCTACTACGATGCGGCGCTGCGCTGGTACACCAGCACCGACCTGGGTGCCGACGCCATCCACCAGGTCGGCCTGGACGAAGTGGCACGGCTGGAGACATCCATGGATGCGCGCCTGCGCCAGCTGGGCCTGCGCGACGGCAGCGTGGCGGCGCGTGTGGCGACGCTGGGCGACGATCCGCGCTATCGCTATGCCGACAGCGAGGCCGGCCGCACGCAACTGATCGGCGACATCGAGCAGCGCCTGCGCGATCTCGATCCCATCCTGCCTGCCTGGTTTGGCCACCTACCCCCACAGAAGCTGGTGGTGCTGCCGGTGCCCGCGCACATGCAGGCCACCTCGCCCGGCGGTTACTACTATCCACCGGCGATGGACGGCTCGCGACCGGGCACGTTCTTCATCAACCTGGGCGACATCGACGCCAATACGCGCTGGAGCATTCCCACCCTCACCTACCACGAGGGCTCGCCGGGCCACCATTTCCAGATCTCGATCGGTCAGACCCTGACCGACCTGCCCCTGCTGCGCCGCACCCTCAATCCCAGCGCCTTCAGCGAGGGCTGGGCGCTGTATGCCGAGCAGCTGATGGCCGAGGCCGGCGTGTACAAGGACGACCCGGCCGGTGACCTCGGCCGACTGCAGGCCGAAATGTTCCGTTCGGTGCGGCTGGTGGTCGACACCGGCCTGCACCGCAAGCGCTGGACCCCGGAGCAGGCCATGGCCTACATGCAGGAAAAGACCGGCATGAAGGAATCGGAGGTGCGGGTCGAGATCAACCGCTACCTGGTTCAGCCCGGTCAGGCCGCGTCGTACAAGATGGGCCAGCTGCGGCTGCTCGCGTTGCGTGAAAAGGCACGCCGCCAGCTGGGCGATCGCTTCGACATCCGCGCCTTCCACGACCTGGTGCTGGGCAACGGTGCCTTGCCGATGACCGTGCTGGAACAGGCGGTGGATGCCTGGGTGGCGGGCGGTGGTGGCGACCCGCGTCGTGCGCCGTGACCCGTAGAAATACCTAGGACGCGTCGGTGTAACTCCGGTTGTCCGCCCCGCGATGGGTGCGCACAGTGAGGGCATGGCCTGCTGCACAGGCCCGGCCCCACAGGAGACCCCCATGCGCCCGTCACGAACCTGCCTGTTGCTGCTGTTGTTGGCCGCGCCGCTGCCATGGCCAACCGCCCATGCCGCACCGCCCGTGGCCGGCAGCGCCGCGCCTGCGGCCAGCGTGGACGCCGACGCGATCACCGCGCTGACGCGCATGGGCAAGGCACTGCGCGCGCTGCCGCAGTTCACCCTGGCCGCCACCACCCGCACCGATTACGTGCTGGAGGATGGCCAGAAGCTCGCCCTGGCCGGCACCGTGGATTACAGGGTGCTGGGCCCGGACCGCTTCTTCGTGGAGATCCGCAGCGACCACCAGCACCGGCAGCTGTTCTACGACGGGCATACGCTGACCATCTACTCGCCGAACCAGAAGTACTACGCCACCGTCGAGCACCTGGATCGCAGCAGCCAGGCCCTGCTGAGCGATTCGGCGACGCGGCTGGGCGTGGAGTTTCCGCTGGCCGATCTGTTCCTGTGGGGCACGCCGGGGTTCCCGACCGACCGCATCGAATCCGCGTTGTTCGTCGGCAACGAGCGCATCGACGACGAGCTGACCCGGCATTACGCGTTCCGCCAGCCGGGCGTGGACTGGCAGGTGTGGATCTCCGATACCACCCAGCTGCCGCGCCAGCTGTTGATCACCAGCCATGCCGATCCCGCGCTGCCCAATTACCAGGCCACGCTGACGTGGGATACCCGGCGGCCGGTTGCGGCGAAGGATCTGGTGTTCCATCCGGACGGGGCCACCCGCATCGCATTCGTGCCCGTTGCGATGGCAGGCGACGACGCTGGCAAGGGAGATCGCTGACATGCATGCCACGACGACACTGCGCACGGCCTTGATCGCGGCGCTGGTCTGCTCCACCGCCGGTTCCCTGCTCATTCCCGCCGCTGCACAGGCACGGCCGGGGCTGCGCGGATTCGCCCATCCGTCGATCGCCAGCCACGGTGGCGTTGGCGGAGGGGGCTTCAGCCCGCATCCCGGCCCCCGGCCCGGACCCGAGCCTGGACCCCACCCGGGCCCGGGTCCGGGTCCGGGTCCGGGACCCGGACCACACCCGGGACCTGGCCCCGGCCCTGGCCCGCATCCTGGCCCTGGCCCACATCCAGGCCCGGGACCGGGTCCAGGCCCCGGTCCGGGTCCGCATCCGCCGGGTCCGCCGCCGGGCCCCGGGCCGCACCCCTACCCGCCGCCTCCGCCGCCGCCCTACTGGGACCATCCGTTCTGGGATGCCGCCGCCGTCACCGCCGGTGTGGCGCTCACCGCCGCGGCCATCGGCTCGGTGGTGTACTCGCTGCCGGTCGACTGCAGCACGATCGTCGTCGACGGCATCGGCTACCAGCAATGCAGCAATGGCTGGTACCAACCGCGCTACGTGGGCACGACGGTGCAGTACATCGTGGTGGAGGCGCCGCGATGACGCGGCGCATCGAGCACGACCTGCCATGTCGATGCGCCGGCAGCTGATTGCCTGCGCGCACTGAAGCCCCTTCCCCTCGCCCGCGGGCATCCCATGCAAACCCATCCCTGGTTCTGGATCCTCAGCCTGTTCCTGGTGCCGCTGCTGGCCGCGCTGGTGGTCAGCCTGTTCATCCGTCGGCGCGGCATCAGCGCCAATGCGGTGCTGGCCTGGTTCGTCATCGTGTGCTGGATCGGCGCACTGGCCGCGATCCTGTCCCAGGTGACCTGACGGTTTGCCGGCCAGCGGCCGGCACTACGGATGGCTTGCCGGCCTACGGCCGGCACTACAGGGACTGGCCCAGCTCGATGAAGACGACGCGGTGGCCACCTTCGCGGACACCCACGCCGAAGATCAGCGGCCCGATCCACGAGTCGAAGCCCAGGAACAGGCTGCCGTTCCAGATGCCGTCGCTCAGCGACATGTCGCTGCGCTGCTGCCAGGCATTGCCATATTCCACCGTGCCGCCGACCTGGGCCGAGCGGCCCAGCACCTTGCCCAGCTCATACGTGTAGCCGGCGAAACCCAGCGCATAGTCCTGGCCGGTCAGCTCGTTCTGCTGGAAGCCAGCCAGCCGCCAGCGTCCGCCCAGCCGGTACAGGTTCTGCACGGGCGCGGTGCCGGTTGCGGTCACGTGGTAGCGCAGGCCCAGCTGCACCGCATGCTGGCCGAGGGGAAACGCGCCCACTGCGTCCAGGTCGATCTGGCCGAACCGGCTGTCGGCCCCAAGCATTTCGCGGGACTGATACGTGCCCGCGTTGACCAGGAAGCCGTCACGCGGGAAATACAGGCTGTCGATGTTGTCGTAGGTAGCGCTCGCGGTCAGCGCGCCTTCCTCGAAATCCGTGCGCGGCAGCGTCGGGTCGCCGATTTCCACCGAGGCGCTGCCGGTGTAGCGCTCCAGCCCCGCCCGCAGGGCAAGCACGTTGGAGACGTTGCGTACCAGATCCACGCCCGCGCCTGTGCGCCGCACCCGGAAGCGCGCCGTCTTGTTGCCGTCGCCGTCGTACACGTTGAAGGCGCGGGTCTGGAATCCACCCACCGCCTCGAAGGCATAGCGGTTGCGCAGATCGAAGGGGTGGTAATAGCTGCCGGTCAGCGCCGGCTCGCTGCCTACCTGCAGCGTCACCCGGGCTTCGGCGCCGTAGGGCGACAGCGGTGCGAACAGCAGCCCGGCGCGCAGGTTGCTTTCATGATTGCCCTGCAGGTCGTTGCTGAGCGTCCAGCCGGCTTCCAGGTAGGCGGGGCCGTTCGGCTTCTCGTAGGCACTCACCACCACACCCACCTGGCCATCGCGCTCGACCTGCTCGTAGCTGATGCTGGCCAGCGTATCCATGCCATAGGCGCGCAGCAGCCCGGCCTGCATGGCCTTGCTGTCCAGCGGCCGCCCCACCTCCAGCGGCAGGTAGGAGAGCAGCAGTTCATCGGCATAGCGGGTGTGGTTTTCCACCTCGATGAACGCGATGCCGGCCGCCGCGCCGTGCACGGCCCGCTGGTCGCGGGCGGCGAGCCAGCGCTGGTAGATTTCGGGTGGTTGGGAAAACGCGCGCAGCGCCGGCGCGGCCTGCTCGGCCGCCTGCTGGCCGATCTGCAGTGCCTCGGGCGCCTTGTCGAAATCGCCGGTCGCGACCTTGCCGGTCAGCTCCGGGGCAATCAACAGGTCCCGTGGCCCCAGCGTGGACAGCTGCTGGGCGGCGTTGCGCGTGGTCAGGAAGCCGCTGAGCTGCCCGATCACGTCCACCAGGCTCGCATCGCGGTCCAGGGCGCTCAACGGCGTGCCCACGTCCACCGCAATGACCCGGTCCGCGCCCATCGCCCGTACGATGTCGATCGGCACCTGGTTGGCCACACCGCCATCCAGCAGCACCCGGCCATCGATCGCCACCGGGCGGAAGATGCCCGGCAACGACATGCTGGCGCGCATCGCCATCGGCAGGCTGCCGTGCGAGAGCACCACCGCCTCGCCGGTGTTGAGATCGGTGGCGATGGCGCGGAACGGAATGGACAGCGCGTCGAAGTCGCCGCTGACCCGGCTGCCGCCGGTGGCCCGCTCGAACAGGCCGATCAGCTTCTCGCCCTGTGACATGCCGCCAGCCAACTGCACGCGTTTACCCTCGCCACCCAGGCCGATGCCGATGGGCGCCAGCTGCGCGTAATCGTCGGCCTTGCGCTGCAGCGAGCGCTCGCGTCGTGGCAGGGTGTCGCTGAACATCGTCATCCACTGGGTTTCCAGCACCACCTTTTCGATCTGTTCCGGGCTGCTGCCGGAGGCATACAGCGCGCCGACAAGGGCACCGGCACTGGTCCCGGCGATGCAGTCCACGGGAATGTGCAGTGCCTCGAGCTGGCGCAGGATGCGCACATGCGCGATGCCGCGCGCGCCACCGCCGCCGAGTGCCACGCCGATGCGGGGCCGGGTATCACCGGGGTCGCGGTGACCACAGCTGTTGCCGGTGGGAACGTTGACCGTCTCCACCGCCTGCGCGGTGCCTGCCCAGCACAGCGCCGCCAGCAGGATCCATCGGATGGGGGTCATCGCCATGCGCTGCCCACCTGGATGTAGAAGGTGTCGTCTTCCGGTCCCCACGCGTAGTCGAGGCCGACCTGCATGCCCAGCGCGCGGGCGATCAGGTAACGGACACCCGCGCCCTTGGACACCTGGCTGCTGCCGTCGTCGAAGCTGTTGTGCCGGCCCCAGGTGCGACCGGCGCCGACGAAGCCGATCAGCGACCAGCGCGGGGTGACGTTCCAGCGCAGCTCGCTCTCCAGCACGCCGGCGCGGGTGTCCTGGTAGCGCGCCGAGCCAATCCCGCGCAGGTCGATGTACGGCAACCGGTAGAACGGAATCTCGCCGTTGGCCCAGCGGGCATCCAGGCGCCCGCCAAGTACCAGGCGTTTGCCCAGCGGCCAGTAGCCATAGGCATGCCCGCGATAGCTCTGGAACGCGCCGTCGCTGCCGATGCCCGGCAGATAGAAGTTGCCTTCGATCATGCCCAGCCAGCCGCTCGACGGAGTGAACGTGTTGTCGCGGTTGTCGTACTCCAGCGACAGGCCCAGGCCGGAACTGCGCGAGGCCAGCTCCTTCGGGGTGAAGTTGTCGCGGTCGGACGCCACGTCGAACCCGATGTCGACGTCCATGTAGATCCAGGCCAGCCCCAGGTAGAGGTCGCGGTTGCCGAGCTGGCGGAAACCCTGCTGGAACGAGACCACGCCGTCCACGTTGTAGTCGATTTCCAGCGGTGGCAGGCGCTTGCCCGGCGTGTGGAAGCCCAGGTTCATCGACGCATCGGCAACGCCGCCGCGATAGCGCCAGCGGTCGTCGTCGAAATGCAGCGACGCCCCAACGCCGTAGGCCTTGCTGCCGTTTTCGGTGCGGATCGCCATGCCACCGTAGATGTCCGGCGTGACCATCCGCGGCGCGCCATCGGCCTCCGCCGCCGTCGGGTCGCTCTCCTTGGGCCGGTGGAAGAACGCCAGCGCCAGGCCGCCGCCATTGCCCACGGCCGGGTCGGTGATGACGATCGGCACCGGCAGGAACCCGCGGTGCTCCAACAGCCAGCGCGACATGTCGAACTGGCCGTCTTCGGCGTCACGGAACAGCGCCGCGCCGCCGGTTTCAGCGCGCGCCGCGCAGGGAAGCATCAGCCAGCACGCCAGCAGGCACAACGCATGGGCGCGGATCGACACAGGGCACCTCGTCGAGTGGAAACGGGGGGGTGCGTGCGGGCTTCACCGCGGGGCCATGCGTGAAAAGTGCGCGGCGGCGTACCGGCAGGAGGGATGGGTTCCGGCACGCCGTCACGCGGTAAAATCGTGGATGCCGTCAGGCCATCACTTCGCGGGCGCGCTGCCCGGCGGGAAACCGGCGAACAGCTTGTCGAGACCCGCTTCGACCGTGCTGTTGACCCGGTCCGGCGACGAGGGCACCGTGGCGCTGGCTGTGCCGCGCCAGACCGCCTGTTTGCTCCGCGCATCGAACATGTCCACCACCAGGGTGCCTACATCGTAGGTGCGCACCGTGGTGGTCGCGGTGCCCATACCCATGCCGCCGCCCCAGCCGCCGCCACGCCACCCCCAGCCGCCCATGTTGCTGCCGCTGTAGAAGGTGTCCAGGCTCTGCCGTTGGCTGGTCACGATATGTGCGGCAAGCGCCACGTCACCGTTGGCCGCCTGGGTCCAGCCACGGGCCGCCAGGCGCGCGTCGATGCCATCCACGATGCGCTGCGTCACAAGTGGCGAGCCGCCCTGCGGCTTCATTGCCCAGCTGTAGGTCTTGAACGACGCGAAGTTCGCGCCCGGGTCAAAATCGGTGTGGACCGTGGGCGAAGATGCACAGGCCACCAGCAAGGTGGCCATCACCGCAGCTGCAAAGGCTTTCATCACACAGGACTCCCGCGCCGTGAACTGGCCACCAGCCTAGCCCTGGGCCCCCGGCGTGGTCATCCGCATAACTACGCAGCACGACCAGCAAAACTACCGGTTGCTGCAGCGGGCATGGGGCCAAGGGCCAATTGCCGCCGGCGCCCGCCGGGGCGATGGTGCTTCACCATGACAGAACGGGCGCCAGTGGTTGCGGTGGTCGACGATGAGGACGACGTGCGGCTCGCGCTGCGTCGGTTGCTTCGGTCGGCCGGGTTCGACGTACTGGCCTACGAATCGGGGTCGGAGTTCCTGCGCCACGCCGCGCGCAGCCTGCCCGACTGCGTGATCCTCAACCTGCGCATGTCCGGTCTCAGCGGCTTTGACGTACTGGCGACCATGAAGGAACGGGCGCTGCGGATTCCGGTCGTGGTGGTCACCGGCAACGACGGCCAGGAAAGCAGAACCGAGGCGCTGGCACTGGGTGCCGATGCCTACCTGTGCAAACCGGTGGATGCCGACGCGTTGATCGGCGCCACGCAGGCCGCAATCGAACGGCACCGCCGGCGCCGCCCCCCACCTCACCCCGGCTCCCCGGAGGCGTCATGAACCGTCCGCCGTTTCTGCCTCCGCGCACCGCGCGCCGTCTGGTCCTGGCGGTCGTCGCGACGCTCTGCTTCGCCTCCGATGCACAGGCCTCCTTCCTCAGTGGCGACGCCCTGGACACCGCCGCCAATGTCATTGCCTGGGTGGCGTTGGTGGTGGTACCGGTGGCGCTGATCACGGTGTTCTGGATGGTGCACATCCTTCCGGAAAAAATTGCCGAAAAGCGCAACCACCCGCAGCTCGAGGCGATCAAGACACTGTGCCTGCTGTCGCTGCTGTTCGGCGGCCTGCTGTGGCCATTGGCCTGGCTGTGGGCCTACACGCGGCCGGTGCTGCACAAGCTTGCCTACGGCACCGACCAGGGCAGCCACGAGCACGACAATGAAGCGCTGCGGCCCTTCCACGACGCCCGCGTCGAAGCGGAACCCGCGCCGATCGACACGGTGCCGGCCAACGACGCCCTCTGGCAGCAGCGGGTGGACACGCTCGAACGCCGCCTGGCCGCGATGGAAGCGTCGCGCCATGAACCGCCCACCGGCGCAAAGGGGTAAGCCATGGAAGTCATCCTCCTGCTCATCTACTCGTTCTTCGTCTGGCTGATCTTCTTCAAGTTCAAGTGGCTGCCGTGGAACTTCGTCTCACAGGTCGTGGTGATCTCGCTGCCGATCTTCGCCATGACCGCGCTCATCCTGGTCCTCAACGTGGTCGCCCCCTCCTCGTCGGACGTGCGTGCGATCAACTATGTCGTGCAGGTGGTGCCACGGGTAACCGGGCGCGTGATCGAGGTTCCGATAGAGCCCAACCGACCGTTGCGCAAGGGCGACGTGCTGTTCCGCATCGACCCGGTGCCGTACCAGCAGCAGCTGGCCGCCTTGGAAGCCAAGCTGCCGGAGCTGTCGGCCAAGCTGGACAGTGCCGACGCCTACCAGCGCGAACTGGGCGAGCAGCTGCGCGGCGCGCGGGCCACGCGCGCCGCGCTGGCCACGCGCCTGCAGCTGGCCGAACGTCGTGAGCGCCAGACCGGTGAACTGGCCACGGCCGGCGCCGGTACGCGCTTCGACCATGAGCAGGCACAGACCGAAGCGGCCAGCCTGCGCTCGGACCTGGTGAACACCACCGCGCAGATGGCCCAGGTACAACAGAAACTCTCGGCACAGACGACCGACGGCGAGCTCTCCGAAGTCGCCCAGGCCCGTGCCGGCATGGTGCAGCTGCAGGCGCAGATCGTCGAAGCGCGCTGGCAGCTGGAACAGACCGTGGTGCGTGCACCGGCCGATGGCAGCGTCATCAACCTGCAGCTGCGTGAGGGTTCCTAT
Source organism: Stenotrophomonas sp. (assembly GCF_032099025.1). Taxonomy (GTDB): domain Bacteria; phylum Pseudomonadota; class Gammaproteobacteria; order Xanthomonadales; family Xanthomonadaceae; genus Stenotrophomonas. Next base: position 124,171 of record NZ_DAMCID010000001.1, on the reverse strand, counting down.
GCCGCCAGCCTGCCGCTTACCCCGGTGATGTCCTTCGTCGAGCGCGAGCAGTGGATCATTGCCATGTTCGCGCAGAACGAGCTGGGCAACGTGGCGCCCGGCAACGAGGCCGAGATCGCGCTGAAGGTGTATCCGAACCGCATCATCAAGTGCAAGGTCGACTCGGTGGTGTGGGCCTCGGGCACCGGCCAGTTGCCGATCAGCGGCATGGTGCCGCAGACCGGCCTCACCCCGCTGCCGCCCGGGCGCATCGCGGTGCGGCTGCGTCCGGACGGACGTGACCGCGATGTGTTCATCGCCATGGGCGCGCAGGGCCAGGGCGCCATCTACACCGAGCACGGCGCGCTGATCCACATCGTGCGCAGGGTGATCCTGCGCGTGGGCAGCAAGCTCGATTGGCTCGTGCTGAAGCTGCACTGATGGCCATGGACCGCCACCCGCCGCGCCGCTCCCGCCCCGTGGCACGCATGGCCGGCCTCGCACTGGGCGTGGCGCTGGCCGGCTGCGCCACCGCGCCGGAGCCCAGCACCGACCAGATCCGCGCCGAGGCGTTTGCCACCGTGGCCATTCCACCGAACTGGTCGGCGCAGGCCAGCCAGGCGCAGGTGGACCAGGGCTGGCTGGCCGCTTTCGCCGACCCGCAGCTGACCGCGCTGGTGCAGGAAGCCCTGCTCCGCAGCCCGGACCTGCTGATTGCGGCAGCGCGGGTTGAACAGGCCAACGCCCAGGTCGACATCGCCCAGGCGCAGCTGCGCCCGGCGATCGGCCTGATCGGGCGCGGCGGCTCCAAGCCCATCGCCGACCTGGTCCCGCTGCTGAGCGGCCTGATGCTGCGCCTGAGCTGGGAAATCGACCTGTGGGGGCGCCTGCGCTACGCGCGCAACGCGGCCATGGCCGCCAGCGACGCGCAGAGCGCGGACTACCGGTATGCGCAGCAGTCGTTGGCCGCCAGCGTCGCCCGCGCGTGGTTCACCGCCACCGAGGCACGCCTGCAACTGGCCCTGGCCACCGATCTGGCCGAGCGCGGCCAGCAGCTCACCGCGTTGGCCGAACAGCGCGAGCGGATCGGTGCCGGCAGCTCGAATGACACCCTCGCCACGCGCGCCGCCGCGGCAAACTACCTCGATGCGCGCGAGCAGGCCGAAATGGCCAGCCGCAGCGCCGCCCGCGCACTGGAAATCCTGCTCGGCCGCTACCCCGGTGCCACGCTGCAGGCGGCCGTGGCGCTGACCCCGCTGCCGGGCGCGGTGCCGGCCGGCATGCCCATCGATGCGCTCAACCGGCGCCCGGACCTGTATGCCGCCGAACGTCGCGTGGCCGCCGCATTCGACAGGGTCGGCGAGGCGCGTGCCGCGATGCTGCCGGCGCTCTCGATCTCGGCGGGCTACGGCAGGCTCAGCAACGCGGCGGTACGTACCCGCGATGACCTGGAGCAGACCACCTCCAGCGTTGCCGCCACCGGCACCATGCCGCTGTACACCGGCGGTGCGCTCACCGGACAGGTGCAGCTGCGCTCGGCCGAGCAGAAGCAGGCGGTGGCCGAGTACACGCGCAAGGCACTGGTGGCGCTGGCGGAAGTGGAAGACGCATTGACCGCCGAGCGCATGCTGGCGCAGCGCGAGCGGCTGCTGTCCGATGCGTTGGCGGCGAACGAACAGGTCGCGCGGCAGGTGGACGCGGCCGAACGCATCGGCCGTTCCGACCAGCGGGCCGTGCAGGCGCAGGCGCTGGAAACGCTCGCCGCGCGCTCGGCCCTGCTCAGCCTGCAGCGCGAACGGCTGAGCCGCCGGGTGGATCTGTATCTCGCGCTGGGGGGCGACTACGCCGTGGCAACGCCGCCTCCGGCGCAGGATTCCGGCGCCCCAGGCCCATCGCCCACGCCAGCGGATGGCACCTCACCCAGATAGACGGGGTTCCCCATGTACTGGATGCTGCTTCTGGTTCCGCTGGCCATCGTCCTGCATCACCTCATGCCGGGCAATGCGCTGCTGGTGTTCGGCGCCACCGCGCTGGCCATCGTGCCCCTGGCCGCATTGATGTCGCGCGCCACCGGCGCCTTGGCGGCGCGCCTGGGCCCCAGTATCGGCGGCCTGCTCAACGCCACGTTCGGCAACGCCGCCGAGTTCATCATCGCGCTGGCCGCGCTGCGCGGCGGGCTGCACGGCATGGTCAAGGCGTCCATCGCCGGCACCATCATCGGCAACATCCTGTTCGTGCTGGGCCTGTCGATGGTGCTCGGGGGCCTGCGCCACGGCCACCAGCGCTACGACGCGGCCAGCGCCCGCATGCAGGCCACCATGCTGACCCTCGCCGTGATCACGCTGATCCTGCCGGCGTCCTACCGCGCCGTGGTCCCCGGTGCGGAAACCGCGCTGCAGGACATCAGCCTGGTGCTCTCGGTACTGCTGTTGCTGGTCTACCTGGCCACCGTGGTGTTCACCCTGCGCTCCGCGCGCAGCGGCGAGGGCGGCGAACAGGCCGCGCATGACGCACACGGTGCGCCGATGTCCAATGGCCGCGCCGCGCTGCTGTTGGGCGCTACCAGCGTGGGCATCATCTGGCTCAGCGAGATCCTGGTCAGCGTCGTGGAACCGGCCAGCGAGCAGCTCGGGCTTTCCGATGCGTTCACCGGCGTGTTCGTGCTGGCGGTAATCGGTGGCGCCGCGGAACAGGCCACCGCGCTGGTGGCCGCACGAAAGAACCAGATGACGTTGAGCATGTCCATCGCGCTGGGTTCGGGCGTGCAGCTGGCGCTGTTGGTGGCCCCGTTGCTGGTGCTGCTCAGCTACGTCGTCGGCCCCGCACCGATGAGCCTGGAGTTCGGCGCCGGACTGATCCTCAGCGTGCTGGTGGCGGTGATCATCACCGGGCAGGTCGCCACCGACGGCCACTCGGACTGGCTGCGCGGCGTGCAGCTGCTGGGGCTGTACGTGATCCTGGCCACGCTGTTCTGGTTCGTGCCGGACGTGGCCGCGTGACCGCGCATGCGCACTGCCCTGCCCCTGCTGCTGCGTAGCCACCGGTACACGCTCCTGTTCGTCGCGCTGCTGGCCACGGTCACCGTGGGTCCGCTGCTGGAGGCCCTGTCCTTCGGCCACCGGGCGATGGAGCTGCTGCTGTGTGTCAGCCTGGTCACCGCGCTGACGCCGATCGGCCGTCCTGCGCTGCGCTACCCCATGCTGCTGCTGGTGGTGGTGGCACAAGCGCTGCGCTGGTTTGCCCGCGATGCGAGCGGCGCGCTGGTCCTGACCGGCGCGGTGCTGTGGGGCGTGCTGGCCACCGTGGCCGCCTGGCATGCGGTGCGCTACTCGCTGTCCAGCCCCCGGGTCCGCACGGAACACCTCGCGGCCGCATTGAGCGCCTACCTGCTGCTGGGCATCTGCGGCGGCGTGGTGTTCGCCGCGCTGTCGGCCATCGCGCCCGGCTCGATGTCGGTCGGCGGACAGCCCGCGCATGAGGGGTTGGGCATGGGTGCCTCGATGTACTTCAGCTTCGTGACCCTGGCCACGCTCGGCTATGGCGACATCACCCCGGCCAGCCAGGTGGCACGCGGACTGGCCACGCTCGAGGCCATCACCGGCCAGTTGTACCTGGCGTTGCTGGTGGCCCGCCTGGTCGGTCTGGGCAGCGCAACGGTGGCCCGATGAACGTCGACCGTCCATGAGCACGCTGCTTCTCCGCCGGTTGTCGCTGTCTGCCAGCCTGCTGGTCCTGGCGGCATGGGCGTGGCCGGGCGTGGCCGCTGCCACACCCGCAGCGCCACCCGCGCCCGCGCCCACCGCTGCGGCTCCGTCGGCCACGGCCCGCTGGTTCAACCGCGACCTGGTGACCTTCCGCGCGTCGCTGTATGGCAACACGCCGGCGATGCGTGCGCGCGCCGCCGAAGGCAACCTGGCCCGCATCGTCGACCAGCCGGGGCACGCCACCGTGTCGACCCAGAACGTGCCACAGGGCAGTGTGATCCTGGCCGACGGCCAGCTGGTCACCGTCCTGACGCCGGCCGACCGCGACGTGCTGCGCAATGAAACGCCGGCCCAGCAGCGCGACCGTGCCGTGCAGCGCATGCAGGCCGCGCTCGCCGCCGCCGAACAGGCGCGCCTGCCGCAGCGGTTGCTGGCCGGCGCGGCATGGACGCTGCTGGCCACCTGCGTTGCGATCGCGGTGCTGTGGGCGCTGCGCGGGTGCGCGCGGCGCATGCGCCGCCGCGTCGATGCGTGGGTGCAGCGACGCGTGCACAAACTGCGCAGTCCCTCCGCGCGGCAGCTGCTGTTCGGTCTGGTCACCAGCGCGCGCAGCCTGGGGCGCCTGATCGGCTGGCTGGTGGTGCTGGTGTTGATGGAGGAATGGCTGCGATTCGTGCTCGGCCGCTTTCCGTATACCCAGCCGTGGGCGAACGCCATGGCGGGCTGGATCGGGGAACGCCTTGCCGGGTTCGGGCGCGCCACTCTGCAGGCCCTGCCCGACCTGGTCAGCGCGGCCCTGATCTTCCTGGCGGCACGCGTGGTGGTGCAGGCGGTACGCATCGTGTTCGAAGGCGTGGCCAGCGGCCGGTTCCAGTTCGTCGGCATCGACCAGCCCCTGGCCGAGCCCACCCGCAAGATCATCACCGTGGTGATCTGGCTGTTTGCACTGGCCATGGCCTATCCCTACCTGCCCGGCGCGGAGACCGACGCGTTCAAGGGCCTGAGCGTCTTCGTCGGCCTGATGGTGTCACTGGGCGCATCGAGCATCATCGGCCAGGCGGCCAGCGGCTTCACCCTGCTCTACTCGCGCACCATGACCGTGGGCGATGTGGTGCGGATCGGCGACACCGAGGGCGTGGTGCAGCAGATCGGGCTGTTCACCACGCGTCTGCGCACCCCGCTGGGCGTGGAGATCAGCTTCCCCAACAACGTGGTGCTGTCCGGCGAACTGCGCAACTACTCGCGCGACCCCGATGGTCCAGGACTGTGGGTGGAAACCTCGCTCACCATCGGCTACGACGCGCCGTGGCGGCAGGTACACCGGCTGTTGAAGCAGGCCGCCGCCGATACCGACAGCGTGGTGGCCGAACCACCGCCGCACGTGGTGCAGTCCGAACTGGGCGACTTCGCGGTCACCTACACGCTGCGCGCCCGGGTCGTCGACGTCGCGCATCGATGGCAGGTGCGCAGCGCGCTGCTCGCGCATATCCAGGATGCGTTCAATGCCGCCGGCGTGCAGATCATGTCGCCCAACTACGAAGCGGATCCAGCGTCGGCCAAGATCGTGCCGAAAGAGCACTGGGATGGGCGGCCACCCACGATCAACGCGCCGTAGCGGGTTCGGCGGGATCGTCCAGCGGGGTCCAGCTGCTGTCCGGGTCGAACAGCGTCATGTCACGCGCCACCTGTTCCGTGTCCGGACCGAGGTCCTTCTCATACACGGTGCCGGCGTGGCTGATCGTGTAGCTCATCACGCCACTGTCGCCGTAGTGTGCCGGCCAGGCGACCAGGGCGAATCCACGGGTCAGGCTGCCGGCCACCGTGTACCGGTAGGCACCGCGCGGCGCCGACGGGCCCTGCCCGAGCAGGATCTTGTAGTGATAGCCATGCCACTCCCCCTCCGGTGTCTCGCCCCCGAACAGCGGTCCCAGCGGGCTCTCGCCGCCGGCATCGGCCGGCCAGTACAACCCGTCCTGCTTGCCGTCGCTGCTGCGCAGCCGCTGCGCATATTCGGGCAGCGTATCGCTGTTGCGATCACGCCGCGCGTACTCACGCTGCGCATCGGCATAGGCCAACACCGCCTGCACCGCCTCGCGTTCGTTACGCCCGATCCGGCGTGCACGCAGTTCGGGTTCGCCCGCCTTCAGGTCGAAGGCCCAGCCGCCGCCCTGCCGGGTCAGCGGCACCGGCAGCGTCCATCCTTCACTGCCCACCGCCAGCAGCGATTGACCCGCGTCGCTGGCCTTGATGGCGTGTTGCCTGTGGTACTGGGTGATGAAGGCATCCACGTCCTTGCGCTCGATACTGCCGCGCGGCACGTAGTCCTCCCAGTCGGCCCCCAGCACGGTGGCCAGCTGCTCCGGATGCTGGTCGCGCACTTCCAGCGCAGTCACCAGGGCGTCGGCCGCGGCGCTCGCGGTGGGATAGGCCTGCTGGGCGCCGACCGGCGTGGCCAGCAACAGTGTGCAGGCCAGGGTCAACACGGAAACACGAACGCTCATGGGGATTCTCCGATCAACGGCGCCGGCCGCCGCCACCGCCACGGGGCGCAGCGGCGGGCCGATTCATCGGCCGCCCCTGCGGACGGGACGCAGCGGGACGTTGCGAACTCTGCATGCTGCGATGCCCGCGGTTGGCGTCGGCACGGGATTCGGCCGGATTGCGCGCACCGCTGAAGGCGTTGTTGTGCTGGCTGCCCGGTGGGCGCCCCTGCTGACCCGGTGAGCGCTCCAGGCTGCCCGGCGGGCGGCCCTGGCCGGCCTGACGCTGGCCCATCTCGCGCCGCGAGGCGCCGGCGCGATCGCGCGCTTCACGGTTGCTGGTGGCCGGCGCGTCGAAGCCGCGGCTCTCCAGCGACTGCCGCGCATGGTCGCGCTCTGCAGCACGGGCGTCATCACGGCCACGATACGCTTCGCGCTGCGCCACGCCACCGCGCTGGCCGTCAAAGCGCTCGCGGGTGGCGTTGTCACGATAGGGCACGCCGTCGCGGTTGGCCGCATTGTGCTTCCACTTGCCATCGCCGCGGTTGATCTGGCGGTTGCTGTTGAACTCGTTGTAGCGGTTCACGTCGATGTCGATATCGCCGTGGCCCCAATCGAGGTCGCCCCACAGCGCGCCACCCACCGCAACGCCGATACCGAAACTGAGCAGCGCGCCGCCCGGGTAGTAATACGCCGGCGGCGGATAGTAGTACGGCGGATAGCTGGGATAGGGCCAGCTGCCATAGACCACGCCTGGATCGTAGCTCGGCACGTAGACCACCTGCGGATTGGCAGACTCGATCACGATGGTCTGCGGTGCGGCAGGCTCGTGGGCCACCGTCTGCTGCTCGTTGGACGCCAGATGGCCTGCGGCCTCCGCCTGCTTGCGCAGCCGCTGCACCGAGTCCATCACCGCATCGGGCTGGGCCAGGAACGCATCGCCCATCTTCTGCACCCAAGCCGGGTCCTGCCCGAGTACCGCCAGCAACTGCGGAAAGGCCGCCAACGATTGCACGCTCGGGTCCCACGCCTGGTTGGCCACCTGGCGTACCGCTTCTTCGCCCTTGGCGTCGGGATGCGCCTTCGACCACGCGACCGCGTCGGCCACGTCGCCGGGGTAGCTGGACGCCATCAACACCTGCGCCAGCAGCGCGTCCGGATACAGCGCCACCGGCGCCAGCATCTGGTCGAGCTGTTCGCGCGAGAACGTGCCGTTCGCCGCAGTCGTGGCCGTTGCGCCGGCGCCGCCGGGGGGAGGCGCGGCGGCGCCGGCGGTGGCCAGCGCCAGCAGCAACGCGGCCGTCAGCGCCTGGATCATGTGCGTATGCATGCAACCTCCGCTGCAACGGGCGGGCACTGCCCGCCGTTCAGAATCAGGGTTTGGCGCCGGCCTGCACGCCCTTGTCGACCACCAGCTTGGCCACCACCTTGCGCGCGCCGCTGTTGCTGCCGCTGCCCGCATCCGGCGCCACGCCCATGCCATCCCCGGCGCGCACGCGACCCGGGGCCAGCCCGGCGTGCTGCTGCAGGTAGTTGGCCACGGCATTGGCGCGCTGCGTGCTGAGCCGCTGGTTCGCGGCGGCATTGCCGGTGGCATCGGTGAAGCCCTGCAGCACCACCGCATAGTTGTGGGTCTGCTTGGCCTTGGCCGCGAAGGCGTCCAGGTCGGACCTTGCCTTGCCGGACAGCGTGGCACTGCCGGAGTCAAAGGTGACCTCCGCCGCATCCAGCTGCTCATAGGTACCAAACTCGTCCATGCGCTTGTTCATCGCGCCCACTTCGGCATTGGTCGTCGCCATGCCGGCCTGGATCTGCCGGGTGGTCCGCAGGTCTTCGGAGCGGAAACTGATCTCGCGGGCGTCCACATGGTCGCCCGAGGCGGCCCCTTCCACCGTGACCGGCAAGCCAGCCGCCAGCACGCTGCGGTCGGTCTTCTCGTGGATCACATTGGTCAGGCCCTTGGTTTTCTTGTAGACGGTATCGGAAGACACATCCACGGTATGCGCCGTGCGCGACTGGTCGACCACGGTGATGGTGTCGCCCTGGACGGCGGTGATGACGCCCTTGAACCGGGTCTTCGTCTCGTCCGCTGCCACCGCAGTCAGCGCGATGAATGCGCCAATGAACAACAGGGTGCGGGCAGGTGCCCGGCTCGGGTTGCGCGTGGCCATTGCAGATGCTCCGGTGGGTTGATCGTTGTTCCACGCTAGCCGTGCCCCACACCGCCCGCAATTGCCCCTTGGGGCTACGTAACTACATGGGCCCAAGGCCCAATTCCAGCGCCACGCCGACGGGACTAGTCTGCGCCGCGTAACTGTCATCGCGCCCGCCTGTCGGGCCCGCCCGTCGCCTGCTGCATCCAGATCGCGGAGCCTTGCCATGAGTGTCGAAACTGCCGCCCCGGCGGAACTGTCCAGCGTGTTTCTTGCCGCGTCGCTGCGCGCCGACCAGTGGCGACAGCTCAACGCGGACGCCCGCGCCTGGGCCGCAGGTGGCCGCGATGCGGCGGGACTGCGCAGCACCTGCGAAAACGGGCTGGCACGCATCCGCCGGCTGGAACCGTGCTGGGCCTACCCCGGCGAGCGCCTGCTCGCCGCGCTGAGCGCAGCGTTGGCCAGCAACGACGCTGCCCAGTTCGCGCGGCTGGCGCGCAAGCTCTCAGCGGCGATTCTCTCCGGGGATTACCGCCGCGACGAACAGGCATGGGATGCCAACGACGATGGCGACCGCACCCTGCTCGATGCGCTGCCGCCCGAGCTCATCGGCGCGCATGACAAGCCCTACTTCGAGGTGCTGATCGTCACCCCGAACGACCCGGCGCAGTGGCAGCGCGCACGCGACGAGATGCGGCGCATGCGCCGCGAGGACGACCTGTTCCACTATTCCGTCACCCATGCGGGCAGCTTTGAGGACGCCGCGCTGGCGGTGATGGTCAACCCCGATCTTCAGGCGGTGGTGATCGTCGACGGCTTCGGCTACAACGCGCTGCTGGACGTGCCCGACCTGAAAGACTTCATGTCCACCCACCTGCACCTGGACGCCATGCCGACCGCAGCGGGTGCGCTGTCCACGGCACTGGCGCGCACGATCAAGCGCTATCGCCCCGAACTGGACCTGTACCTGCTGACCGATCGTTCGCCGGAGCGCCTCGCCGGCAGCATCGAAGCCGCGCCACTGCGGCGGGTGTTCCACCACGTCGAAGAGCCGATGGAAGTGCACCTGGCGATCCTGGACGGCATCAATGACCGTTACGAAACCCCGTACTTCGATAATCTGAAGAAGTACGCGTTGCGGCCGATCGGCACCTTCCACGCCCTGCCGATCGCGCGCGGCAAGTCCATTTTCGGCTCCAACTGGATCCGCGACATGGGCCACTTCTACGGCACCAACATCCTGTTCGCCGAGTCGTCGGCCACCACAGGCGGCCTGGACAGCCTGCTGGAGCCCACCGGCACCATCAAGCGCGCGCAGACCGCGGCCGCCCGCGCGTTCGGGGCCAAGCGCGCCTACTTCGGCACCAATGGCACCTCCACCTCGAACAAGATCGTGGTGCAGGCGGTGTGCAAGCCGGGCGACATCGTCATCGTCGACCGCAACTGCCACAAGTCGCACCACTACGGCTTCGTGCTCAGTGGCGCGCAGCCGTACTACGTGGAAGCATTCCCGCTGACCCAGTACTCGATGTATGGCGCGGTACCGCTGCGCACCATCAAGCAGGCGCTGCTGGACTGCCAGGCCGGTGGCACGCTCGACCGGGTCAAGGTCATCGACATGACCAACTGTACCTTCGACGGCCACATGTACAACCCGCGCCGGGTCATGGAGGAATGCCTGGCGATCAAGCCGGACCTGATCTTCCTCTGGGACGAGGCGTGGTTCGGCTTCGCGCGCTTCAATCCGCTGCACCGCCGCCGCACCGCGATGGGCGCCGCAGCGGCCCTGACCGAGCGCTACCGCAGCCCCGCCTACCGCGAGGAGTACGCGGCATGGAAGGTCGCACGCGGCGACGTCGACCCCGGCGACCCGGCACAACTGGACGAGCGGCTGCTGCCGGACCCGGACAAGGTGCGCATCCGCGTTTACCAGACCAACTCCACCCACAAGTCGATGTCGGCGTTCCGCCAGGGTTCGATGATGCTGGTCTGGGACGAGGACTTCCACCAGGTCGAAGGTCCCTTCGAGGAAGCCTTCTTCGCCCATACCTCCACCTCGCCCAACCTGCAGCTGATTGCCTCGCTTGACCTGGCACGCCGGCAGATGGAGCTGGAGGGCTACGGCTTGACCCTGAAGATGACCGACCTGGCGCTGCGCCTGCGCCACAGCATCAACACCCATCCGCTGATCTCGCGGTATTTCCACGTCGCCACGCCGGAAGACATGATTCCCGCGGAATTCCGCGGGTCCGGCCTGCGCGACTACGGGCTGCCCAACGCCACCTGGGCCGAGACCAGCCGAGCGTGGGACGACGATGAGTTCGCGCTCGACCCGACCCGCCTCACCGTGGTCTGCGGTGCGGGCGGGTTCGACGGCACCCAGTTCAAGGGCATCCTGGCCGAGCGCTTCGACATCCAGGTCAACAAGACCTCGCGCAACAGCATCCTGGTCCAGACCAACATCAACAACACCCACAGCGATGCGGCCCTGCTGATCAAGGCGCTGGCCGATCTTGCGCGGGAGATCGACACCCGGCTCTCGCAGGAGGGCCCAGGCGGGCAACAGGCGTTCGCCGACCGCGTGCGTTCGCTCATGACCGACGTGCCGGACCTGCCCAACTTCAGCCGCTTCCACGACGCGTTCCGCGAAGCGCCTGACGGCGCCAGCAACGAGGGCCACATGCGCCCGGCGTTCTTCATGGCCTACGAGGAGGCCAACTGCGCGTTCGTCAGGCTGGACAGCGACGAAGTGGACCAACGCCTGAAGGACGGCCCCGAGATGGTCTCGGCCAACTTCGTCATCCCCTACCCGCCCGGCTTCCCGATCATGGTGCCCGGCCAGGTCATCACCGCCGACACCATCGCGTTCATGCGCAAGCTCGACGTCAAAGAGATCCACGGGTACCACGCCGCGCAGGGCATCAAACTGATCACACCGGATGCACTGGACGGCGTCCGCGCCCGTTCGCTGCAGTGAACCGCCGTTCCAGGACAGGAGATATCCGTCATGCAGGCCTTCTTCCAGTTTCTCGCTGACAACCCGTACGTCCTGCTCTTCTTCACCGTCGGCATGGCGGTGCTGGTGGGCAAGTTCTCGGTCAAAGGCTACGGCCTGGGCATGGTCGCCGCGGCGGTGGTGGTGGGTGCCGCATTGGCCACATGGGCGTCCACTTACGGCGTCAAGCTGCAGTTGGACAACTTTGCCAAGTCGCTCTTCTATTACCTGTTCATGTACGGCGTGGGGCTGCGCGTGGGCCCGGCGTTCTTCAACAGCCTGAAGAAGGACGGCATCACCTTCACCATTCTCGCCGTCATCTGCTCCGTGCTCGGCCTGGGCCTGGTGGTGCTGATGTCCGACCTGCTCGGCCTGCCCGCCGGTGCTGCCGGTGGCGTGCTGGCCGGCTCGCAGACGATGTCCGCGGCGATCGGCACGGCCGAGATGGCCGTTGAACAGGGTGCGTACAAACTCCCGCCCGGCACCACCGCCGAACAGGTCTCGGGCATGATCGCGCTGGGCTACGGCGTGACCTATATCTGGGGCACCGTAGGCATCATCCTCATCTGCAAATACCTGCCACGCTGGTGGGGCGTGGATGCCCGCAAGGCCGCCCGCGAGTACGAGCAGGCCCACGGCGTGCGCAATGTCGACGATGCCACGCTGTCCGGCTACCGGGGTGGCGGCCTGCGCGCCTACCGGCTGGACAACACCAGCACCGCCGGCCAGAGCATCGCCGACTTCCGGCGCACGTATCCGCAGTACCGCATCGCCAACGTGCGCCGCGGTGACGCGATCCTCGGCGCAGCGCCCGAGCTGGTGCTGCAGACCGGGGACGTCATCGCCCTGGGTGGCCGGCTGGAAGACCTGACCGCCAATATCGGTCTGATCGGCACTGAAGTGGATGATCCCAAGGCACTGAACGTGCCGCTGGACCAGGCCGAGATCCTGGTTACCGAGAAGGACTTCACCGGCAAGCCGCTGAAGACCCTGGCCAGCGAGGACTTCGCCGGGCAGCTGCAGGTCAGCCGCATGGAGCGCTCGGGTGAACCGCTGCCGTTCGGCGCCGACACCGAACTGAAGCGCCTGGACGTGCTGTACGTGACCGGCCTGAAGAGTGCCGTGGACAAAGCGGCTGGACTGCTGGGCAAGATCGCCCGGCCGAGCAGCTCCACCGACCTGTTGACGCTTTCGCTGGGCATGGTGCTGGGCCTGCTGATCGGCAAGATCAACGTGCCGATCGGCGACTTCTCGGTCGGCCTGGGCAATGCCGGAGGCCTGCTGCTGTCGGGGATCCTGGTGTCCTCGCTGGTGTCACGGCTGCGCTTCTTCGGCAGCACGCCCAATGCAGCGCGCAACATCCTGGAGGACCTGGGCCTGGTGACCTTCATCGCCATCGTCGGCATCAACGCCGGGGCCACGCTGCTGGACCAGCTGAGCGGCGCGATCGCAGTGAAGATCCTCGTCGCCGGCTTCGTGGCCAGTACCATTCCGCCGTTCGTCACCTGGGCGGTCGGCTACCACTTCTTCAAGATCAATCCTGCGGTGTTGATGGGCGGCGTGGCCGGGTCACGTTCGCATTCCGGACCGGCGCGCGAGGCCGCCAAGGAGATCGACAGCACCGTGCCGTGGGTCGGCTTCCCGGTCGGCTACGCCGTGTCCGGCGTGTTGTACACGGTGTTCGGGTACTTCGCGATGGTGTTCTCGCAGTAGGAGGCGGACATGAAGCCGATCCAGTATCTGTTGACCGCTGCGGCGATGCTGCTGCCTGGCCTGGCCATGGCGCAGGCGAACGCATCGCCGGCGGCGGAGACGACCGACGACCCGCCCGAAAGCTCCGTCGAGCAGGGCCAGACCCCGCTCGACGAAGCGTTCGGCCCGCGCGATCGCGCCGCATGGATCCGCGAGACCCGACGCAAGGCCTGGGAAGACACCACCTTCGACGTGCAGGCACGCACGTTCTATCTGGACCGCGACAAGTACGACAACAGCGAGAGCACGGCCTGGGCGCTGGGCGGTTCGGCCGGCTTCAAGACCGGCTACTTCAGGGAACGCGTCGCCCTGGGCGCCACGGGCTACACCTCGCAGCGCCTGTACGGGCCGGACGACAAGGACGGCACCCTGCTGCTCAAACCCGGGCAGGAGGGCTATACGGTGCTGGGTGAAGTCTACGGCGATGTCCTTCTCAACGACGACACCCACCTCAAGCTTGGGCGGTTCGGCATCGATACGCCTTACGTCAACCGCAACGACGCCCGAATGACCCCCAATACCTTCCAGGCGCTGACCGTGCAGGGCCTGTACGGTGGCGAAAACGGTGCACCGGAGTGGCGCGTCGGCGGCGGCTACTTCGACAAGATCAAGGAACGCAATGCCGACGACTTCGTGTCGATGGCCAAGGACGCCGGTGCACCCGACTGGGTCAAGCGCGGCGTGTATACGCTGGGCGCCAACTACAAGCAGGGCAACGCGAGCGCCGGTGCCATCTACTACCACAGCAACGACATCATCAGCATTTTCTACACCGAGGGAAAATACGCCTTCCCGCTCGGCGACAGCAGCAAACTGACCTTCGCCCTGCAGTACTCCGACCAGGACAGCGCCGGCGACAACCTGCTGCGTGGCGAGGAATTCTCCGCCCGCCAGTGGGGCGGCAAGGCGGAACTGGGCTACAAGGGCGCGTTGTTCACCACCGGTTACACCCGCGCGAGCGGCGGCACCAACATGCAGAATCCATGGAGCGGCTACCCCGGCTACACCAGCGTGCAGGTCGAGGATTTCAACCGCAACGGGGAAGGCGCCTGGTTGCTGCGCGCCGCGTACGCGTTCGAATCGGTGAAAGGACTGAGCCTGTACGCACTGTATGTGGACGGTTCTGATCCCGACGCGCTTACCGAGTACGCCAAGGACGAGTACAACCTCAATGCCCAGTGGGCCGTCGCCGAGGGTGCGCTCAAAGGCCTGACCCTGCGCGTGCGCTATGCGCATGTGACACAGAAGGACCCGCAGTCCACCGACCTGGACGACCTCCGGCTGTTGATCTACTACGACCCGCCCAGCCTCTGAACCGGGTCGGCAAGGAGCTTCGCATGGCCTGGCTTGCTTCGACCCTGACCCACTACCCTGAGCTGGCGGTGTACCTGGCGCTGGCGTTGGGCTACTGGGTGGGCGGCATCACGCTGCGCGGCTTCCAGTTGGGCGGGGTGACCGGTTCGCTGCTCGCCGGCATGCTGCTGGGCTGGGCGTTCGAGGTACCGGTCGCGGCCACCGCCAAGTCGCTGGTGTTCCTGCTGTTCCTGTTCGGCATCGGCTACGAAGTGGGCCCGCGCTTTGCCCCGGCGATGAAGGGCGATGGCTGGCGCTATGCGGTCCTGGGCGTGTTCATGCCGGTGGTCGGCCTGCTGGTGGCACTGGTCGTGGCGCGCGCCCTGAAGCTCGACCCGGGGCTGGCCGCCGGCATGATGTCCGGCGCGCTGACCGAGTCCCCGGCCATAGGCACCGCCACCGAAGCCATCCAGCGGCTGCCCATCGACGATACGCTCAAGGCCCGCTACATGGCCCATGTCGGCGTGGCCGATGCGCTGTGCTACGTCGGTGGCGCGCTGGGCGTGATCTTCACCTGCAACGTCATCGGACCGCGTCTGCTGCGCAGCCAGCTGGTGGAGGAATCGCTGGCGCTGGAGCGGCAGCATGGCATCGAGCGGACCCGCATGGGGATCAGTTCGGCCTGGCAGCCGTTCGAGACGCGTGCCTACCGGATCGTCGCCAGCATGCCGATTGCCGGCCGCAGCGTGGCCGACGCCGAGCGCCACCTGTCGGATGCGCGCCTGTTCGTCTACCGCATCCGCCGCGACGGCCTGCTGCTCGAACCCACGCCGGACACGCGCCTGCGTGCCGGCGACCTGGTGGCCGTTGGCGGTCACCGGCATGCATTGGTGGAGCTGCTGGGCGACCGCGCCGACGAAGTCGATGACCCGGCGCTGCTGGATGTGCCGCTGGCGTCGCACCAGGTGCTGGTCAACAAGGCCACGTGGGCCGGGCGCACCCTGCAGGACATCGCCACGGGCGACGCGGTGCGCGCGGTATTCCTGCGCTGGATCCTGCGCAACGGCCAGAAGATGCCGATCGGCACCCAGACCACCGTGGAACGCGGGGACGTGCTGCTGTTGGTGGGTCCGGAGCCGGCCGTGGAGCGCGCGGCCGCCGAACTGGGGCAGATCGTCCACAGTACCGATGCCACCGATTTCGTCGCTGTCGGCCTGGCGATCTTCCTCGGCGCGGTGTTCGGCATCGTGGCGGTGGTCCCCATCGGCAATGTCTCGGTCAGCATCGGTTCCAGCGTCGGTGCACTGCTCGGCGGAATCGTGACCGGACACCTGCGCGCGCGCCGGCCCCTGTTCGCCCGGGTGCCGGACAGCGCGGTCAAGCTGATGCAGTCCTACGGCCTGGCTGCCTTCGTGGCCATGGTGGGACTGGGCGCCGGCCCGCACTTCGTGGAGGCCGTGCAGCAGCATGGGCTGGGCCTGTTCCTGGGCGGCCTGGTCGTCACCATGGCGCCGCTGCTGAGCGGGTTGTGGTTTGGCCGCAAGGTACTGAAGATCCCGCCGGTACTGCTGCTCGGTGCGATCTCCGGTGCGCAGACCTTCACCGCCGCGCTGGCGGCGCTGCAGGAGAAGACCGGCAGTTCGATTCCGGTCATCGGCTATTCCGGATCGGTGGCCATCGCCCATCTGCTGCTGACGACGTGGGGAACGGTCATGGTCATGGCGATGGCGTGAGGCGTCCGTGCCTAGAAGGCGGCACACGCCACATGCGCGCGCTCTGCCTGCCGCACCAGCGCGGCCACCGAGCGCACCCCGAACTTCTGCATGATCCGGCTGCGGTGCACCTTGGCGGTCTTCAGCGAAATGCCCAGGTCGGCGGCGATCTGCTTGTTCAACCGACCGCCGATGATGTGTGGCAGCACCTGCCGCTCGCGCGGGGTCAGCGCGCTGTAGCACTGCGCGGCGAGGTGCTCGCCACTGCGACGCACGCGCGCATCCGCATCCACGTCGATGCCGTGCCGCACCGCGGCCAGCAGAACGGCGGCATCGACCGGCTTGGTCAGAAAGTCGAGCGCACCGGCGCGCATCGCGCTGGCGCAGCTGGGCACATCCGCGGTGGCGCTCACGAAGATCAGTGACGGCGGCTCACCGAAGGCAGCCAGCAGGCGCTGCACGGCCAACCCATCCATGCCCGGCATGTTCAGGTCGAGCACCACGCACCCCGCCAGCGTGGGGTCGTAGCGGGTGAGGAACTGCTCGGGGGAGGCACTCAGCGAGACGTCCAGCCCATCGGCCTTCAAGCAGCGTCCCAAGGCAGTCAGCACATCGGGATCATCGTCGACGACATGTACCAGTGCGTTCATGGCCTTACTCCAGAATGGGAAGTTCTACGCAGAACACCGCTCCACCGCCTGCCAGGTTGGCGGCGTGGATGCGCCCTCCATGCGCACGCAACAGGGTGCGGCAGATCGCCAGCCCCATGCCCATGCCATCGAGCTTGGTGGACTGGAACGGCAGGAAGATGGACTCCAGCCGCTCCGCGTGGATGCCGGGACCGGTATCGCACACCTCCACCCGGATCCAACCGGCGTCCGCGGCCTCGGTGCGCAGCGTGAGCACCCGCCTGGGCTGCCCCTCCATGGCATCGCAGGCGTTGAGGACCAGATTGAGCAGCACCTGCTGCAGCTGCACGGGGTCGCCCTGCACCCGGCTGATCGGCACCCCGAGGTCCAGGCGGTACTCCACGCCGCGATTGATCAGGTCATTGCGGATGATGCGGATGGAATCGTGCACCAGCTCATCGACGACCAGCGGTCCAAAGCTGCGGAACTCCCGGCGCAACAGGCTGCGCAGGCGGCTGATCACTTCCCCTGCGCGGCGATCATTCTCGACGATGTCCTCGAGTATCTCGCGGATGTCCGTGATCTCGCCCGGGTCGCGGCGCAGCAGCCGCAGCGCCGCCTGCGCATTGCTGAGGATGGCGGCCAGTGGCTGGTTGAGCTCATGGGCCAGCGAGCCGGAGATTTCGCCCACCAGGGTGACCCGAGACATATGCGCCATGCTTTCGCGCTCCGCGGCGACCTCGCGTTCCGCGTTGCGCATCTCCGCCAGGTCGTTCACCGCCAGCACGAAGTGGGGCCTGCCCTCCAGCGCCAAGGCGTGCACCAGCAGTTCGGCCGGAAACTCGTCGCCGCTGCGGCGTCGGGCCATGAGGTCGTTTCCCGCTGAACGCCGCGGCGACGACACCGGCACCGACGCGCGGCCCGTGCGGACCTCGCTGCTCGCGTCCGGCAACAGCTGCGTACACGCCAGCCCCGCCATGTCGTGCCGCTCGTAATCGAACAGCGACGCGGCGCGGTGGTTGGCATGGCGGATCGTCCCCTCCGGATCGACCAGCAGCAGCGCCATCGGCACGGCTTCGAAGACCGCGCACAGAAGTTGTACTGCGCGGCTGTCAGCGCCGTCGTCCTGATTCATTGCAGCCATGCAACTCCTCTCCCAGTCGCACCCCCCTCGAAACCAGTCGAGCCTGATGGCCCCGCCAGGGCCGCCGCCAACGCGCCCTCCGTTGTGCCGTCAACGCGGCGGATTGATCACCACATACTGCACCGTCGTACCGCTGTAGCGCGGCTCGTACCAGGTACTGCCACATTGCTGGTAGGCCATGCCATTGACCACGGTGGTGACGCAGCTGGGCGGCACCGAGTAGACGATCGACCCGATCACCGCCGAGGTGATCGCCACCCCGGCGGTGACCGCCGCAGCAGTGGCGAAGGGATGGTCGTCGTAGCGGTTCCAATGATCGTCGTGGTAGTCCACGTCGACATTGACATCGCGGTTCACGTTGCGGTTCACGTTGCGATCGACGGTGCGATTTCCATCGTGGTTGACGTTGCGGTTGATGTTGCCGCCGCCCTGCGGATGCTGCGCCGGGCGATGCTGCATCTCTCCGCCGCCATGGGGCCGTTGCGCCGGCCGGTTGACGCTGCTGTGCGCGCTGGCGCGGGCCGCCCCGGCGCCCCCGCCACCGCCGCGATGGCCGCGTTGGGCTCCTGCCGTCTCGATGCCAATGGACACCACCAGCAACAGGCAACCGGCACAGGCCAGCACTACGTTTCGAGCAATCGGCACGCTGCGCATGTCACTTCTCCTGGCCAGCATCGGGAACCACCACTGCCACCTCGGCCGGCACCAGTTTGATCCGCGCCGCATCGGCGGGCGGATCGAACTGGAAGGCCGTGGCCACTACCGGCGTGCGCGTGTCCCAGCGCAGGCGGGCGCGGTACTGGGGCTGGGCGGGATCGTCCAGCGAGTTGATGACCAGCTTGCGTGGCAACCCGCTGGCCGTGGAGATCCAGATCTGCCAGTCCACGTCATCCTGCTGGAAGGCGTACTGCTCGACGGCGTCGCCATCGATCTTGCCCCCGCCGATATGCAGTGCGCTGCGAATGGCATCCTGGGGCGCCTTGTCGGTACCCCACAGGAACATGTCCGCCAGCGGCATCTCGATGCCATAGCGGGTGGCGGCCGTTTCGACCAGTTCGCCCAGTGTCGAACTGAGGCCATCCACCTGCGCGTAATATTTCGTCCGTGGCGAGTAGACGGTGAGCGTCTTGCCGTCATAGATCAATTGCCGCAGCTGGCGGTCGCTGCTCAGCTCCAGGAACAGCTGGTTGGGCGTCTTGACCTTGTAGGTCACCACCCCGTCCAGTTCGACCTTCTGGCCATCCTCGAGCACCAGCTCGGTGCTGGCCTCGGAGGTGAGCTGGAACTGCTTGAGCGCGCGCAACGCCACCCCCATCCGATCAAGCGCGGCCAGTGCCTGTGGATCGCGGACAGCGGCGGCCGGACTGGCCGCCGACGGCGCGGCGGGCCTCGGCGTGGCCGCCGATGCCACGGAGCCGACGCCAAGCGCTGCGATCAGCAGCGAGGCGGCGCATCCAAGCGACGTTGCAGGGGTTGCCATGAGCATTTCTCCAGGCGGAAACGGCGGGAATACGGCAGGTCAGAAACCGGCGCTGATCGACAGGCTCCAGGGATCACCCTCGAAGCGGTTACGCACGCTGAACTCGCTGAGGTAGCGGAACGACACGTCCACGTGTTCGCCGCCGGACCACTTTTTGCCGTAGGTCAGCACCGGACCCAGGCCGAAGGAGCGTCCCTTGAAGCCATTGAGCCGGTCGGCGATGTCGCCGTCATCGTCCTGCACCTGCTGCAGCCAGCCGCCGGCGGCACCGAAGCCCCAGCCGCTGGCCGTGCGCTTCACGAGCAGGGCGTCGGTGCGCAGGACCAGGCCGTTCTTGTAGTCGGTATCGTCGTTGCGGCTGTACCAGTCCATGCCGCCCAGCACGCTGAACTCCAGCGTGCCCTTCTGGAACAGGTGGGTGTAACCGACCGCCGGCGACACGGTCCAGACGTTCAATCCCGGATTGGCCAGCTTGCCCGGGGTGTATTTGGCCGTGGGCGCGTACACGTACAGCCCGAACGAGACGTGCTGGACCGGATCGATGTGGTAGCCGGCGATCACGGGTGCGAAGTACACGTCGAACAGGTTGGACGCACTGTCCTGCACCCGCACCTGGTTGCCCAGCGGCCCCTGCAGGTTGGCGGTGACATCGGCGGTGATGTACGGCACCGTCAGCATCGAGCCGAAGTTCCACTTGCCGGCCTTGGTCGGCCAGACGTAGACCCCGGTCGCCGCGGTCAGGCTGACATCCGCCTCCAGGCCCAGCGATACCTGCCCGGCAATCGGCGCCGGTCGGCTGCCGCCGATCCTGCCGTCGTAGTGCACGTAGCTGAGCGACCACTGCATGCCCGGCTCGGGGGGAATGACGCCGACATACGAGGTGATCTGCATCCCGGTGATCGAGCGTCCCAACCCACCCTCCACCGCGTGCGCCGGCAGCGCCGCAACCAGCGCCAGTGCGCCCAGCAGCACCGAACACGCCAGCGTGGGACGGCGGTAGTGGCAGACAGTCGTTCGATGCATGGCAATCACCTCGCGCTGGGTTGTCATATCAGGTCCGTATCACCGCTCCACGCACCGGAAGCCGAGGTGGCAGGTGGAGGTGTCGATGGGCTGGGCCATGCGTGCCGCCGGGCGGTAGCGCCGGCAGTAGTTCGGCGCGCACAGGTGCGAACCGCCCTTCATCACCCGCCGCGGAACGGCGCTGCGGTCGCGTGGATCATGGCTGCGCTGGCGTTCGCCGCCGCGCGGGTTGTCCATCGCGCAGCATGGCTTGCCCTGTATCTGGTCGTGCTGCTGATACCAGTCGCTGGTCCATTCCCAGACATTGCCGATCATGTCGTACAGGCCATAGCCGTTGGGCGCGAAGCTGCCTACCGGCGACGTCCAGCGGTGGCCGTCCTCGTCCAGGTTGAGCCAGGGGAACTCGCCCTGCCAGGTATTGGCCTGGTGCCGGCCGCGCACCGTCAACGTTTCGCCCCAGGCGAACTCGCCGCTGTCATTGCCGCCGCGCGCGGCGAACTCCCATTCCGCCTCGGTCGGCAGGTCCTTGCCGATCCACGCGGCGTAGGCCTGCGCATCGGCGTAGTTGAGGTGCACCACCGGGTGATCATCCAGACCGTCCAGCCCGGTATGCGGGCCGCGCGGATGGCGCCAGTCGGCGCCGGCGATGTAGTGCCACCAGTTGTGCGTGTTGGACATGTCCACCGGATGCGACGGCTGCACGAACACCACCGACGACGGCACCAGCAACGACGGGTCCGCGCCCGGATAATCGCGCGGGTCGGCCGGCCGCTCGGCGGCGGTCAGGTAGCCGGTGGCACGGATGAAGCGCGAGAATTCGCGGTTGGTCACCGGGTACCGATCGATCCGGAACGGCCCTACCCGCACCTTGTGCGCCGGGCGCTCTTCCGGATAGTGGTCGTTGGAGCCCATCATGAAAAGGCCTCCCTGGATCTCGATCATCGTGTCGGCAACGGCACTCATGCAGTCCTCTCCGTGGAGGGCGCGCTCATCCGAACGGCGCCAGGTTGAAGGTCATCCCGGCAATCGCCAGCACCCCCAGCAGCCACAGCAGGCCCGCGGTGATCAGGGTGAGCGACACCGGATAGTGGCTTTCGCCGTGCACCAGCCCCTCATGGATCATCAGCTGGCGCTCGGCGCGCAGGCCCTGCATGTAGCGCAGGTGGTAAACGATGCCCAGCGTGAGCAGCACCAGTCCCAGCGCCACCAGGGCCACGCCGAAGTTGCGCGGCGCGTGCGGGCGCAGCGTGGAGCCAGGCACCTGCAGCATGTGGCCGAAGAACTGGAAGATGGTGAAGCCGAAGCCGATCAGCGACAGCGCCGTGCGGATGATCGACATCAGCGTGCGGTCTGCGCTCATGCGGGTGCGCTGGAACGACATGCCGGTGCGCCGCGACGACAGCTCCAGCGATGCCGCATCGGCGCCACCCAGTGTCTGCTGCGCCTCCTTCAGGGTGATGGCGCGTTCTGTCAGTGCCCGGGCCGGGTCTTTCTCGGTCATGGCTGGGTATCCTTGCCGGAGGAAGGGTGGCGGCGCAGCCATCGACCGGCCAGCCGGTTGAACGGCCCGCGCAGGATTACGTACGGTACGAAGCCCAGCACCACCGCGATCACGAAGGCCTCAAGCGGGTACTTGAAACCGCCGTACATGCGAACCTGGTAGATCACGTCCATCGCCACCCCGAGCAGCAGGATGCGCATGGTCGCCGTCACGCCCTCGCGCCAGGCACCCAGCCGCTGCTGCGCGTCGCTGTGCGCCATCAGCCAGGCATACGGCTGCTTGCCCGCGCGCGCGTCACGCACCCCGTCGATCAGCGCGGTGATCAGCGCCATCGTCGGTTGCAGGAAGAACCGGAACGTCATCGGCCCGTCGGCGCGATCGACCATGTCCGTCCAGAAGCGCGTCAGGAAATCGATGACCAGGAGCATTGCCGGATTCCATGCGACAGGATTCCAGCTTGGCGGCAGTGGCCCATGCGCACATCGGGATTGGTACTGCACCGGCATCAGTATTTTTACTGCGCCGGCGGCGCGGGCACGCGGCGGTATGCTCGGGGCGCGCGACTCACGCCACTGCGTGGTCGCACCCCCTCCCTGCGCGGCGCCACGGCATGACCCAGGACAACTACTCACTGATGCAGGGTGGACTGGTACACCGGCTGCTGCATGCCAGCGGCGCCCTGCACCGTACCCGGCGGCTGTCCTGGTGGCTGGCCGCCGTGCTGGTGGTCGTCAGTCTGCTGCCGATGCTGGTGCTGGCCCATGCCGGCGGCATGCTATGGCCCAGGCCGCCGGCGATGGCCCTGCTGGGCGACTACGCCACCCTGGCCCGCCTGCTGCTGGCATTGCCGTTGTTGATCCTCGCCGCTCCCCGCGCCGACGCTCTGCTGCGCAGCGCCCTGCGTCAGCTCGCGCAGGCCAGCCTGGTCCATCCGCGTCGCCAGCCACGCCTGCAGGCCCTGCTGCACCGCGTCCGCCGCTGCCGCGACAGCCGCTGGCCCGAACTGGTCTGCATCGCGCTCGCGTTCGCCCCCCTGTGCGTGGAGGGCGGCGCGGTCAGCCTGCTGCCGGGCGTGACCGACTGGCGCCTGCAGGGGGGCACGCTGACCCCGGCCGGCCAGTGGTATGCCTGGGTGGGCATGCCATTGTTCCGGCTGGTCGGCCTGCTGTGGTTGTGGCGCTTCGCGCTGTGGACGATGCTGCTGTTGCGCCTGCCCTCCGTTGGCCTGGCACTGCACGCCGAGCATCCCGACCGCAGCGGTGGGCTGGCATTCCTGGGCCTGGCCCAGGAGCGCTTCAGCATCCTTGCGGCCGCCGGCGGTCTGATCCTGGCGGGCGCCAGCCTCAACCACACCACCTACCTCGGACTGTCCCTGTACGACCAACGCCATCTGCTGGCCGGCTATGTGGTGGGCGTGACCCTGCTTTTGGTGGCCCCGCTGCTTCTGCTCACGCCGGCGCTGATCCGCACGCGTCGGCACGCGCTGTACCGCTTCGATGCGCTGGGCAACCGTGCCGCCAGCGTGTTCGATGCGCGATGGCGCGCCGCCAGCGACCTCACCGCCGGCGCCGAGTCACTGCTCGACCACAACGACGCCTCGGCCTATGCGGACTTCAGCGGCGTCTACCAGGGCGTCGTGGCAATGTCGGTGGTTCCGCTGACGCGCTGGAACCTGCTGTGGATCGCCCTCCCCGCCGCGTTGCCCCTGCTCCCGCTGGTGCTGCTGGCGATGTCGGTCGACGAGCTGGTGGCCAAGCTGGCCGGCATCCTGGTCTGAGCGCGGAAGGCGCGGCCTTACAGAGAGCGTGACACGAACGGCTCGCCGCGCAGCGCGGCCAGCACGGCCAGCGTCAGGTCATCGCCGGCATCGGACTTGAGCACGTAGCTGCACGGTCCCAGTGCCATGGCCTGCTCCACCATCTGCGGCTCGGCATGCACGGTGATGAACACCACGCCCAGCACGGGCCGGTGCAGCCGCAGGCGGCGCGCTGCCTCCAGCCCGTTGAGTTCGGGCATGGCGATATCGGTCACCACCACATCGGGCAACATGCTCTGCGCGGCCTTGACCAGCGACGCGCCATCCTGGACAAGTCCGATCACCTCGAACTGTTCCGAAAGCAGCCCACGAAGCTGACGCCCCATGGCAGAGCCGTCTTCGGCCAGCAGCACACGGACAGCATTCATGGTTCCCGCCAGGTCGACGCGTACCCTGATGGTGTGCCGCTCCGGCGCCGGTAACAAGGGAAAAACAACCGGACGCGGGCAAGTAAATCTACTTGCCCGGCGTCGAACGGCCCGTCCCTGTCAGTGGCGGATCAGCCCTTCCTGCTCGGCCTTGCGCACCAGTTCCAGCGTCCCATGCACACCCAGTTCCTGCATGATCGCGTACTTGTGCGATTCGATCGTGCGCACTGAAACACCGAGTTCGAACGCGATCTGCTTCGAACGCAGCCCGCGCGCCACGTATTCCAGGATGCGCAGCTGCTTGTCGGTCAGCATGTACTGACGCCTGCCCGCACTGGTAATGGCGTCTGCCGCCAACGAGGGCGTGACGTAGGTGTGGCCGCACATCACCCCGTTGAGCGCACGTACCAGCTCGTCGCCCGCGGCACTTTTGAGTACATAGCCGCGGGCACCGGCACGGATCGCCTCGGCGGCCATGCTCGACTCGTCGTGCATCGTCAGGAATACCACCGGCATCACGTAACCCTCCTCGCGCATCCGGCGCAGCGCCTGGATGCCACTCAGACCGGGCATGCTGATGTCGGCGACCACCACGTCGGGCGGGTCGCGCCGGACCGCCTCCACCAGTTCCTCGCCGGACGACACCAGTTCGATCGAATCGAACTGATCTTCCAGCAGATGCTCGATGCCCTGCGCCACCACCCGGTGGTCGTCGGCCAGCACTACCCTGCGATGTCGGCTCTCCGCCGTCGAATACGAAACCTGCATTTCGTCGTCTCCCGTGGCATCAATCGTCCCCTGATTGAGGTGCTCTGCAAGCCGGCCGCGCCGACTCTGCACAACGCATTCAACATGCGGGCAGATTGGTGATGGCGCCGTGATGTCGTACTACCTGTGACGGTTGCCCGCAACGGTTCAGGCACGCAGCGTATCGCGGGGACTTTCACCGAATACGTCCCGGTACATCACCGAGAACCGGCCCAGGTGGGCGAAGCCGAAGCGGGTGGCGATCTCGGTCACCCCCACCGCGCCCCGCGCGTGCAGCAACGCGCTGCGCGCCAGGTTGAGCCGCGCCATCTGGTGCCAATGGCAGGGGCCGTGTCCGTAGGCATCACGGAACAGCCGCTCCAGCTGCCGCTCACCGATTCCCAGCGTCGCCGACAGCGCCCGGCTGTCATACACGCTGTCCATCTGCGTCCGCAGGTACTCCTCGGCCTGCCGCACGATCGTGTCGCGGCGACGCTCGCTGCAACTGCTCTGCCCGCGCCGCTCGGGGCCGCCATCCGCCGCCGCCACCGCGTCGATGAACACCCCCAGCAGCAGGCGGGCCTGCGCGGCCAGCTGCCCGGGCGACACCAGCCCTTCCCAGTCCGCCGCCTCCTGCAGCACCTTGAACACCCCTTCGCGCAGGTTGCAGGCATCGCGTGGCGCGGCCGGTCGGCTGTACCAGCCCACCCGCGGCAGGCGCAGTTCACGGCCCAACCGGCCGGCCGCTTCCCGCTGCAGGACCTCGCGTGGAATCAACATCACCGCCCACTGCCATCCCCCCGGGCTGGGGCGCACGTTCAACTCGCTGTCCTCGGCGAACACCATCACCTGGCCGGCCTCGATCGAGCGCCCGTTGGCCCACATCGGCTGCGCGCTGGTGACCGCCAGTGCCAGCGCGATCATTCCCGGGCTGAAGCTGCCGCTGGCGAAGATCGGCAGCGTGTATGCACCGCTGTCCAGGCTGAACTCCGGGAACACCAGGCGTTGCACGCACGCGCGGAAGTGGCCGGCTGACAACAGCCGCTGCTCGAAACGGGTATCCCGTACCACCCCCAGCAATGCATCGGCATCGAAGCCATCGACCACGAAGCGGCTGTAGGGGGACATCGGTTCGTCCATCACCAACTCCTTCAGTGCGTCGGAATGTGGATAGCGCGTACCAGCTCAACCTGTTTACATCGGCGCGATTGTGCGGCCGGCGCGACGCGGGTACAAGCCGCCGCCGCAACGCTGGCCGCAGGACGTCTCACAATACGTTGCTCACCCGATAAGCCGTCCCACCCAAGCGGCGCGTTCGCCGTCGCTGACGATCCAGGCACCACCGGAGAGGTGATCAGTGCAGGCCAGCAGCCAGGTCAACCGCGGCGGTGTGATCGCCGCAGACAGTCCCAGCTCCCCCCGTCCTGCGCCACGCCCACGACGCTTCACATCGCCTCCACTCGACGTGCGCATGCTGTTAACGAATGTGCTGCCGTTGCTGTTTGGCTGCCTGCTTGGCCAGTGGCTGCCCACGGTTCCGCAACTGCCCCAGCTGCACCATCATCTGCTGTGGATTCCCGGCCCCTTGCTGCTGGGGTGGTTGCTGTTCACGCCGCGCGCGCAATGGCGTGGCTGCATTCTCGCGGCGTGCGCCGGCACGGTGTTGTCGTTGCTGCTGGTGCCCATGTCGGCGTTGCCGCGGCTGCTGGCCAGTGTGGGTGAGTTCGCCATGGTGGCCATGGTCGCCTGGCTGCTGGAGCGCTGGCGCGGCGAGCGCGCCGCGCTGGAAGACTATCGGGACCTGACCTTGTTCATGCTGCTGGCCTGTGTGCTGCTGCCGCTGTGCGGGGCGTGGTGGTACGCGCTGGCCTCCGGGGGACGCGCCGCCGCAGTGTCGCCGGTGGCCATGCGCGAAGTCGCCTTGAGCAGCAGCGTCAGTTACCTCCTGCTGGTGCCGATGCTGGTCAACGTGGCGCGCATTGTCGACGCACCGGAGCGACGGCATGGATGGCACTGGCGGACCGTGGGCATGGCTCTGCTGCTGTTCGGCCTTCTGGTCGTGCTGTGGACGGTCAACTGGGAGGATGGCGTGGTCACCCCGCTGCTCACCCTGGCCCCGATTCCGCTGCTGGTGTGGACCCTGATCGTGTTCGGCCCCGCCGGCGCGTCGATCGGCATGCTGGTGGTGGCATTGCTGGGCATTCAACTGGGCGTGCAGGGCATCGGCCCCTTCAGCTTCTGGGACGCACCGCGCAACCTGCTCACCGGCCAGGCGTGGACGCTGTGCACCGGCTTTGCCCTGTTGTTCCTCGGTGCCCTCTCCGACCAGAAGCTCTCCAACCGGCTCAAGCTGCAGCGCGCCTACCAGCGCCTGGGCGAAGTGACCGGTCGCATGCTGGTGGTACAGGAGGAGGAGCGCACGCGCATCGCGCGCGACCTGCACGACGACGTGAACCAGTCGCTGGCGGCGATCTCGATCCGCCTGAGTACCCTGCGCAACCAGATCCCAGCCGCCGAGCGTCCCAGCGTGGTGGAACTGCAGGACCAGCTGCTGGCGGTGTCGAACGACATCCGCTCGATCTCGCACGAACTGCACCCCAGCATCCTGCGCTTCACCGGCCTGGCCAGTGCGCTGGATGCGTTCTGCATCAAGCGCAATGCACGTGGACGCCTGCGCCTTCGGTGCAGCATCGAAGATCCGCCGCGCCTCGCTGACGACCAGGAACTGAGTCTGTTCCGCATCGTCCAGGAAGCACTGAACAACGTGGACAAGCATGCGCGCGCCAGCGTGGCCGACGTGCTGGTCTGCGTGCGCGGGCAGCACCTGCTGCTGCGCGTGGACGACGATGGGGTCGGCATGCCGGTGGGGCGCGGAACGCGCGCGCCCGGGCTGGGACTGATCAGCATGGAAGAGCGCGCGCGCCTGCTCGGCGGTACGCTGCAGGTGGGGACCAGCCCCTTGGGCGGCACCCGGATCGAGGTGCGTTTCCCGCTGCAGGATGCCGCGCGCCACGCCGCGTCCCAGTAGAACTACTGGCGGTGTCCACGTAGAAAGGCGGTTGTGCATGCCGCCTGCGGACGACAGATTGCAGGTGCGCATCCGCAACGGAGATCACCATGGCTGCTGTGTCGAACACGTCGTTGCTGGTCGTGGCGGCCCTGTTGGCCGGCTGTGCGTCCGGGCCGCTCAGCAGCCCGTCGCCGGCAGTGATCCCCACCGCCTTGCCGCCGTCGCCTGCACCCGTGCCGGAGCTGCGCCCGGGCGTGCCGGCCGGCTACCTGGGCCGTGCCCTGCCCGACAGCCTGGCGCTGTTGCCGCCGCCGCCCGCCAAGGGATCGCCCGGGTTCGCGCGTGACCAGGCGGTGAGCCGCGCATCGCAGAAGCTCAGGAACACCCCACGCTACGCGCTCGCCAGCCGCGATGCCGACCTGCGCTTCCCCCAGGTGGCCAGCACGTTCTCCTGTGCGCTCGGCGTGCCCATCAGCCAGCAGGACACGCCGCGGCTGTACCTGCTGCTGCAACGCAGCCTGGTCGATGCAGGGTTGGCCACGTATGCGGCCAAGGATCACTACAAGCGCACGCGGCCCTTCGTGTTCTACAAGGAAGCCACCTGCCTGCCGGCCGACGAGGCCGCGCTGCGCACCGATGGTTCGTATCCCTCCGGGCATACCGCCATCAGCTGGGCCTGGGCGCTGCTGCTCACCGAACTCAGCCCTGCCCAGGCCGACGCGTTGCTCGCGCGCGGCCGCGCCTTCGGCGAGAACCGGCTGATCTGCAACGCGCACTGGCAGAGCGATGTCCTGCAGGGCCGCGCCGTGGCCGCCGGCGCCGTGGCCACGCTGCACGCCAATGCCGACTTCACCGCCGACATGGCCGCCGCCCGTGCCGAGATCAACGCCCTGCGCGGCAGCGGGGTGGTGCCGCAGGACTGCGAGGCCGAGGCGACCGCGCTGAAAGTGACCCTTCCCGGCGTGGAATAGCCATCACGCACACCCGGGCAACGCTTCATCCCGTGTCCATTGGCTGTGCCGTGGTGGCGCGCGTGGCATGCTCGGCGTCCCATTCCGCTGGCGCAAGGGCGTTATCCATGGCACAGGTCCAGATTGTTTCCGAAGGCCCCAACTACCTGCACAGCATCCAGGCCGGCGCGCACCACGTGCAGGCCGATGAGCCGGCCACGCTGGGCGGCCAGGGCGCCGGCATGGCGCCGTTCGAGCTGTACCTGGCCGCGCTCTCGGCCTGCACCGCGATCACCCTGCGCATGTATGCCGAGAAGAAGGGCTGGGCACTGGGCGAGTTCCGAGCCGAACTGTCGTCCTCGCGCAGCGCGGCCGGCCGGTTGCAGGTACACCGCGTGCTGCATGCCACCGGACCGCTCAGCGATGCGCAGTGGCAGCGGTTGCTGGAGGTGGTCGAGAAGACCCCGGTCACCCTGGTGATGCGCGAAGGCGCGGAGATCACCAGCGAACGCGGCACGTCGATGCAGGCAGATTGACCGGGCTCGCCGCCGCGCACTGACGACGGGGGAGAGATCGCGTACCAGGCGACGAGCCAGGCCAAGGCCCTGCGCTGTCCGGCACGGGAGAGGGTCGTGTCGGCCAGGTGCCACGGGTGGAACCAGATGACCCGGCCCGCTGCCACCTCAGCGATGACGGGGGAGACATCCGCGGTCGGCAGCGGGCCGGGGCAAGACGTGGAACTGGATGACCCGGCCTGCCGCCACCTTAGCGATGACGGGGGAGACATCCCGCGGTCGGCAGCGGGCCGGGTCAAGCTGTGCCGATGCCACGGCACATTGGCGGGCATCGGACGGATCGGGTGCTGCGGTTGCTCGGCAGTACGGTTCAGCGAGGTCGTGCCACGCCGGACACTTCGACGCGTCGGTTCGGGGCCAGGCAGGCGATCACCACCTGCCGCGCGCCCTGCTCGCACTGCACCAGGGGCCGCGCCTTGCCGCGCCCTTCGGCGACGATCGCCGCTGCGGGCACGCCGCCCTGCACCAGCGCTTCGCGCACCGCGTCGGCGCGCCGCTGCGACAGGTCCAGGTTGTAGGCATCGTTGCCGATACGGTCGGTGTAACCGGCCACCTGGATGGTCTGCACCTGGCTGGCGTCGCGCACCTGCTGCAGCAATGCGTCCACGCTGCGCCGACCGGCGGGCGTCAACGAGGCACTGTCGAAACCGAACAACGCATCGGCCGACAAACGCACCGGCTCGGTCGGCATCGGCGCCGGGGCCGGTGCCGGCGGCGGCACCGGCGGCTGCAGCAGCGCAGCGCACGCCTGCGGCTTCCAGTACCCGGCCTGGGCGATGCCCTTGCTGTCGAAGTGCACCTGGAACTGGCAGGTGAAGTAGTCGCCATTGGGCGTGCTGCGGAAGTTGAACAGGTAGTTCCATTCGCGTACGCCCCACATGCCCTCACCGAAGTGCGGGGTGCCCAGCAGGGTGTACAGCTGGCGCTTGCTCATGCCGCGTGCGAACAGCCGCAGGTTGTCCAGGTCGACGAACATCCCTTCCTTCAACGAGGCGCGGGCGGGGGCGGGAAAGTCCGGTGTCTCGGCGGCGGCGGGCGCGGCGCGCTCTCCCCCTCCGCTGGCGCAGGCGCTGAACAGCAGTACGACCAGGCCCAGCGCCAGTGAGCGCAGCAAGGGGGCGGGATCGTGCGGACGTGGTGCGTTCATCGTGTTCCCCTGTGTACGGAACTGCACTGGAGTGAGCAGTGCCGGCGACCGCCGGCACCGCCTGCGCTCACCACTGGAAGCCGGCACCGACCGAAACGCCGCCTTCCCCGCGGCTGTTGGTGGAGCCACTCAGCTTGTAGATCATGCGACCGCCGTCGGAGACCCCGGAGATGCCGATCGCCACGCCCGATTCGCCGTTGTAGCTGCCGGCCGCAATCGCGGCCATGCTGCGTCCGGCCTCGTAGGGCTGTGGCAGGCCCGCTACCGCCATGGCCGCGGCAACGCCGGCCGATGCACGGTTGTCGGTGCGGCGCAGGTCGCGGTCGAACCCGCCCATGCGCTCGTCGGTGTACGCCTTGGACGCGTCCAGCGACTGGTTCATGCCGGCGCGCAGCTGGTCCACGTTGACCGCGTCGGTACCCGCCGTGCCGGCGGCCACGTTGTGCACCGTGGTGGGACCGGAGCCGGTGCCGCCCAGGGTGACGCTGTTGAAATTGGTCGCGCCGTTGACGGTGCTGTCGTAACGGAGGGTGCCCTGCTGCGAGGCCTGCAGCTGGCGCAGGTTGACCGCATCGGTGGCGGCGGTGCCGTCGCCGACGTCCGTGATCTGGCGCTCGGCACCGGCACTGCCCACCGACACCGTGTTGTCGCGGCTGGCTACCGAACCTGCCCCCAGTGCCACCGCATTGCGCGCGGTGGCGCTGGCACCATTGCCCAGTGCGGTACTGTTGGCGCCCGCCGCACTGGCACCGGCACCGCCGGCCACCGTGTTGGCTCCGCTCGCCGCAGGTGCCGCCAGGCCGTTGCTGTTGTTCACCTGGAACATGCCCGACGTGCCGTTGTTGATGGTGTTGATCTGCGTGTCGGTGTAGGCCTTGGACTGGTCGATGGCGTACGTCACGCCGTTCTGCAGCTGGCCGACGTTGACCGCGTCGTACTGCGCCGAGCCGTCGGCAACGTGGGTGACCTTGCGTTCGGCACCGGTGCTGCCCACCGACACCTCACCGGCCGAGTTGCTGGCACCGGCGGCGCCGTAGGCGCCGGTATAGCCGCTCTGCGCGCCCACGCTGGCCACCGCGCCACTGCCCAGCGCCACGCTGTTGTCCGCGCTGGCATCCGCGCCGTCACCGATGGCCGTGCTGCCTGCACCGCTGGCGCTGGCGACCGGGCCGATGGCGATGCTGTCCGCACCGGTGGCACTGGCGGCCCCCTTCGTCGAGTTGATCTGCACGAACGGACTGGGCGAACCCGGCTGCGCCTGGGTGATGCGGGTGTTGAGGCTGTTGAGGGAACTGTTGACCGCATCGAACGCACCGGTGACGTCGCCGTAGGCGGTCGTGGTGGCCGCACCGGTCGGCGTGAAGGCGGAGATGTTGAACGTCGGCGCCGTCCACAGGCCCGTGGCGGCGTCATAGGCCGTGGTGCCGCCCAGGTAGGTCACCAGCGCTTCGTTGGTATCCAGCAGCTGCGCCATGTTCACCGCATCGGTGGCTTCGGTGCCGGCCGCCACATTCACCACCTGGCGTTCGCTGCCCAGCGCACCGACCGACACGGTGCGGCTGCGCATGGCCATCGCCCCGGCGCCCACGGCGATCGCGTCGTCCGCCACCGCCGTGGCACCTTCGCCGACCGCGATGCTGTCCACGCCGTTCGCCGCGGCGTCGCCGCCGGTCGAATTGACTTTCAGATACCGGGTGCTGACACCCGTGCTCATGTTGTTGATCTGGGTATTGAGATTGACCAGCGAACCATCCACCGCAGCGAAGGCATCGCTGGCGTTGTCATACACGCCCTGGGCGACCGCGCCACCCGTGGAGATCGTGCTGATCTGGAAGCTCGGCGCGGTCCAGGTGCCGGTGGCCGGATCGAAGGCGGTCAGGCCACCGAAGTAGTTGGCCACCGCCGTGTTGGTGGCGGACAGCTGGCTGCCGTTGACGGCGTCGGTACTGCCCGCCGCAACCGCACCGTTGGCCAGGTTGCTGACCGTGGTTGGGCCGCCGCCGTTGCCCAGCGTCACCCGCGCGTAGTCCGGCTGGCCGGTGCCGTCATCGTCGTAGGACACGGCGAAGATGTCGGCCGCGTTGACCTGCGAGATCGCCCCCTGCAGCTGCGCCACGTTCACTGCGTCGGTGGCTGCGCTGCCGGCGGCCACATGGCTGATCTGACGCTCGCTGCCGGCCACGCCCACCGACACCTCACCGGCCGAGACCTGCGCGGCCGTCATGCCGTAGGCGGCATAGCTGGCCTGCGCGCCGCGGGTGGCGGCGCTGCGGTAGCCCAGCGCCACGCTGTTGGCCTGGTTGGACGTGGCTTCAGCGCCCAGCAGCACCTGCCCGTTGGCGGTGCCGGTGGCGCTGTCGCCCACCACCACCGAATGCCCCATGCGTGCCGCGTAATCGGCGGTGGGGACGCCGGTGGGGTCGGTCGGATCATTCTCACCCGCGCCGGGGAACGCCACGTTGGCATCAACCAGCGGCAGTTGATGGCGCGCGTTCGCGCCGATCACTACCTCGCGCGATCCATTGGCGTAGGCGCCGTCGCCCATCAGCACCTGGTAGTCCTGCGCAGCGTTGACCGCCCAGCAGTCGATGCTCACCACCCCCAGAACGTCGAGGCAGGAGTTGGACCACGCCGGCGAGCCATCCGGCAGCACCAGGCCCAGCAGGCCATTCGGGTTGCCGTTGTTGATGTTGTAGATGTAGCTGTCGGAGGTGACCCCGCCGATCAGCGTCAGGTGCGAGCTGCCGCCGGTGGTGGCGCCGCCCAGCCCGTCCAGCAGCGTGCCGACCGGGGTCAGGTTGACCAGCGGCACACCCAGCACGTTGGTCACCGAATAGGTCTGCATCACGTTGGCGCTGCTGACCGCCAGGTTGCCGTTGCGCACATAGCCGTCACCGCCCAGCAGCCCCTGCGCGGTCGGACCGACCAGGGTGCTCAGCGACCCGGTGAGCCCACCGGTGCCGATGATCAGTCCGGCGCCGGGGTCCGCCACGGCCGGTGCTTTCGGGCTGCCCGGCGGCAGCGCGGTCGACACGGGGCCGCCCGGGGTGCCACCCAGCGCAGTGCCAACGTTGTCCACCACAGTGCCCAGGTTGCCTACCGTGGCACCCAGCCCGCTGCCCAGGTCGCCGAGCAGGCCCACGGTGCTGCCCACGGTGCCCAACGTGCTGCCGACGCTGCCCAGCAGGTCGCCGACACCGCCGAGTACGCCGCCCAACGGTCCCTGCCGCGAGGTATCCAGGGCGTTGGCCTGGACGCTGACATCGGCCTCCACCATTTTCTGGTTGCGGTCGGCCGCCTCCACCTGCACGGCCACCCCTTCAAGCCCGGCATTGCCCGCCGCGCCGACGCTCACGGAGGCCCGGAGCGCGTCATCGACACCGTCGCCGGTGTTCTCTTCCTTGCCGACCGCAATCGCAGCATCCAGCACCGCATGCGCGTTCGCATCGGTGCCGGTCGTCGCAACGTGGACGTCAACAGAAGCTGCCGGCACCACGGCGGCGGCCGTCGGCAACGCGGTCTCCAGCGTTGCCTGCAGTCGCGGCACCATGCTCGGCAGCGCGGTCTGCACAGCGACCTGCGCGCTGGCAACAGGCGTACCCTGCGCGGCGACCTGCACCTCCAGACCCGTGCCGGCCAGCGTACCGGTCAAGCGCGACGGCAGCGCCACCTGCGTCGGCAGTGCGGACTGCGGGGTGGTCGCAATGTTCACGTGGACCGCAGGCACGTTCGCCGCCGCCGTTCCCGGCCGGATCTGCGCGCCGGCATCGGACGCCAGCTGCGGTCCGCCCTGCGCCGTGTTCAGTACCGTGGCCAGTGCCACGTTGGCGTCCACCTGCACCGGCAACGGCGCGTATTTGTTGGTCAAGGCTTCCAGGTCCGTCAGGGTCTGGTTCTGCGCCGCAAGCGCGGACCCGCTGCCCAGCGCGAACGCCAGGCCGATGGACAACACCGACAACGGCACCTTCAGGTGCACCACGACCGGACCCGCCGCGAGGCTGCCACGGGCCGTGGCGACTTCCGAGACGACCACCAGGGCATTCAGCCGGTGGCTCCAGACCAGTCGAAAGATGCGGTTCATCAGATGTTCCCCCGTGAACGTACGTTGTGGACTGCGAGTCCCATGCCCGTGGGCTGGTGGTCTCATTACAGTCGCGGCGACGCCACGCGGGCACTTCATTCCGGCAGCACGAACGTGCGTTCCGGCAAGACGACGGGGAAAACCGGCAGCGGCATGGACAATTCCGGCAGATTGCCGGAAAGGTGCATGCATCAGAGGGCGCCGCAGCGGGGACTCAGGCCGGACTGCTGATCGAGGCAGGCGCACGCATCAGCGTGTCGCGTGGCAGTTCGCCGAACACGCGGCGATAGTTGTCGGCAAAGCGCGACAGGTCCCACAGGCCGCAGCTGAGGGCGACCGCCTTGACCGATTTACGGTTGGCATCGGCCATGGACAGCCCGCGACACGCCGCACACAGGCGCAGCATGGACAGGTAGCGATTGGGCGACGTACCGAACAGATCCTCGAACGCGTAGCGCAGGGCACGCTCACTCACCCCGGCAGCATCACAGATCTCATGCATGTAGATGTAGCGGCGCAGGTTCTGTCGCATGAAGTTTTCGGCACGCTGCGCGATCAGGTAGTGCGCCCGGCGCGCACGCGTGCTCCCCGGGCGCTCCTGGCCGTCGGCCGCCAGCAGCGCCTGCACATGGTCATGCAGCAGCGACTCGACGGCATCGGCCGGCACCCCGTCACCGGCGGCATCCAGCCACGTCGGCAGCTGCGCATAGCGTTGCGCGAGACGCGAGGTTCCAGCGCCCGCATCGGCCTGGAACAACGACAGCGCCTGGCCCGAAGGCAGGCTGCTGCGCAGGCTCAGTTCGGCCAGCTTGCGCTGCACCCGGCGCATCGGCGTCAGCATCAGACTGAGCCGGGTGCCGGCGCTGAAGGCAAATTCGCTGATGCCTTCCGGCAGCACCGTCAACGCCATGCCGGCACTCAGGGTCACCCCGTGGCACCAGCTGTGCGTCTCGTCGGTGGCATGCACGAAGCCCAGCAGGCACCAGTCCTGCGGCAGCATGAAACGCCCGCGGAACTGGAAGCCGCAGGTCGCCGTGCAGAACAGTGATTCATCATGAACCTGCGACTGGAGCAACGCGCGCGGACCATTACCGTCCAGCAGCACCAGTTCCAGTTCGCAGACGCGCAGCACACCACCCAGCGTTGCAAGGTCGAATGACCTCAGCGCCGTTTCTCCTCCGCCATCCACCACACCATCTACCATGACAGTGATGCTCCCGGTTGGCCTGCATCCCCCTTGCGCGTTAATCACTGCGCGGGGCCACGTTCTTGTAATGCGCGTGCGCTTTCAATACCCCGGCGTATCGCCATAACTGCGGAAAAGTAAATACCCTCTCCTGCTCCGGCGACCTATCCACAATCCGACATCCGGGATTTCGCGCAGTATGCATCAACTCCAATGGTGCCAGGCAAGCCATTTGCGACAAATCGCTAACCGACTGAACTGTTTCTATTTTTGGCTAACAACGCATAGGTTTGCGTCAAGAAAGCGTCGTCACATCGCCCTCACCAAATAAATACGCCACCTTCATCGAATTATCTTTACATCGGAGCCACGCCACCTGATATTGGCGCCGGGGGAATCGGCCAGGTAATTAAAGTTGAATACCAACCTGCCGATTTTGTGCATTACCCGCCGACGTGCGGGATGAGGATTATCAAACGCGGTCCTGGCAGCTCCATGGCGGACACCAGGCGGGATAACAGGGGGAATGCAATGGACATGCTGGATACATCACAACGGCTTCTCTGCCGCATTCTGCGAAAGCGGTCACATATTGCCCGCCGCAGGATGCCGCCTGCGCCCTGTTGACCGGATTGTGTCCGGCGGGCCGATGCCTGCCCGGACCTGCGGCCGTCGCTGGCCGCACCCCTGTGCAGGGAGCGCACAGGTGAACCCGTGGCCCCCGGTGGAACCGGACCGCGCCATCCCATGCAGGCACCACGTTGTATTGACTGGAACAGGGAGAAGACCGTCATGAACACCTCCATCCGCAGCTTCATCGCAGAAGAAGATGGCGTCACCGCACTCGAGTACGGGCTGCTGGCCGCCGTGATCGCCGGCGTGCTGGTACTGGCCGGCAAGGAAGGCCTCACGGACATGTTCACCACACTGTTCACCAAGCTCAAGGAGCTGGTCAGCACGTCCATCGGCGGGGCGGGTACGTCCACCACCTGATCCCCTGGCGCCTGGCGCCAGGCCATCTGGATGCAGCTGCCCGCAGGCAATCGCCTGCGGCAACGGCGTCGTTTGGCCTGGCGGCCCGGAATGGATTCGTCGTTCGGTTCTGGAGGGCGTACCGGATGTCCCTGTTGCCGCTGTTGGCCATGTTGTTGAGCCTGCGGATCGCGATCAGCGATCTGTATGCGCGGCGCGTGCCCAACGCCTGGCTGGCGGTGGCCGCGTCGGCCGCGCTGGCGTGGCTGCTGGGCAGTCGCATTGCAGGTGCCGACGACGCGCTGTTGCCGCATGTCGGCGGCGCGGTGCTGGGCCTGGCGGCCCTGCTTCCGTTCTATGTGGTGGGCTGGATGGGCGCAGGCGACGTCAAGTATTTCGCCGTGCTCGGCTTGCTGCTGGGCTGGCAGGCGCTGCTGCCCCTGTGGCTGCTGAGCAGCCTGCTTGCCGGTGCCCATGTGCTGGGCCTGGTACTGACGCGGCAACTGGCCGCTGCGCTGCCGCTGCGGCTGCAGCTGCTGCGCGAGCGCGCCGTGCAGCACTGGCAGCGCCGCCCGGTCGCGCGTGATATCCGCGGTGCGCGCCAGGGCCGGGTCGGCATTCCCTATGCGGCCTACCTGGCGTTCGCCACGGTGGCCCTGGTGCTGTGGCACCTGCACGGAGAGGCATCATGAAACGCCCCACCCACGCGCGCGGCGCGGCCACCATCGAGTTTGCGTTCATGCTCATCTTCGGCCTGGTGCCGTTGCTGATGCTGACCTATACCGGCGTGATGATCATGGCGGTGCAGCAGACCTTGTCGCTGGCGTCCGCCGAAGGCGCGCGCGCGTCGCTGCGCTACGCCACGCCGCCCGAGCGCCGGGTGGCCGCCTGCCAGGCGGCGAAACGCTCCATGCAATGGCTGCTCACCTACGCCGGCCAGAACCCGGATTGCAGCGCGGCGGGCGCGCCACCCATCGTCGTCTCCGCGCCCAGCCCCTGCAGTGGCCTCGCCACGGCGCAATGCATGCAGATCTCGGTCAGCTATGACTATCGCGCCAAACCTTTCCTGCCCGGTACCGGCCGCGTCTATGGCTGGGTGATCACCGAGCCGATCCGCAGCACCGCCGTGGCCCAGCTCGACCTCGGCACACCGTGATGTTCCGCGCTCTTTTCCTGGAGACCGTCGCATGCTCAAACTGACCCGCATCGCCGCCGTTGCGTTGATCGCACTGGCCCTGGTGCTGGCCCTGGTCGCCGTGGCGGTCAGCCGGCGCGCGCCGCAGACGGCGGCGGCGCCCCTGCCCCAGGTGGCCGGTCAGCCGCGCCAGTGGCCGGTGGTGGAAGCGGCCGCGCTGCTGCCCGCCGGCCGTCCCATCGCCGTCACCGACCTGCGCATCGGCGCGGCAGCGCAGGCCCCGGTGGGCGGCTACACCACGCTCGCCGAGGCGACCGGCGCGGTGCCGGTGCGCGATATCGCGGCGGGCACCGCGCTGGAGAGTGGGCTGATGGCGCAGGGCTATTCGCTGCGGCTCAATCCCGGCGAGCGCGCGCTCGCGGTGCCGGTCGATGAGCTCGTGGCCGCCGGCAACCGCATCCTGCCCGGCGACTATGTCGATGTGTTCCTCAACCTGCGTGCACCCAGTGGCATGAACACCGACGGCCAGGCGCAGGCCCGCCTGCTGCTGTCGCGCCTGCGGGTGCTGAGCTACGGCGCGGCCGACACCGCGCCCGGCCAGGCGGCAGCGCGGCAACCGGCCGACGGCGACCGCGACAGCCGCGCCGAAGACATCCAGGGCGGCACGTCCTCCTCAAGCACCGGCAACACCCCCCAGGCGCCGGTGCGCAGCGCCGTGCTCGCGGTGCCGGTGGCCGACGCCAACCGCCTGCTGCTCGGCGCGCAGCAGGGCAAGCTGTTCCTGGCGCTGCGCAACCCGGCCGACGTCGGTCTGCCCGACCAGGCGCTGTTCGCGGCCGCACCCGCCGTGCTGAGCCCGCGCCGCGAGCTCACTCCCGAGCAGCGCCTGACCCTGGCATCGCCGGAGAACGATGCGTTCGCCGGCATCGACGCCGACGCGCTGGCCGGGCGCAGGGGCAGCCGCGTCCCCGCGCCGGCCGCCACGCCCGCCTTCGCGCCCACAGTACGACGTACGGCACCGCGGCTGGATCGCGGCGTCGAGATCATCCGCGGCGATGTTTCCTCCCACAGCGGCTCGCGCTGAGCCTTCGCAGAGAGCTTCCATGACGTCACGGCCTGCACCCCTGCACTGCCCTTCCCGCTGGCGCCCGCGCCTGGCCCTGCTGCTGGCGTGGGCGCTCTGCCCGACGCTGGCGGTCGCCGCGCCCGACCTGGTGCTGCAGACGCGCGAGCAGCGACCGTGGACACTGCCGGCCGACCTGGAGCGGGTCGCCATCGCCGACCCGGGCGTGGCCGACCTGGTGATGCTGCGCGAACCGCGCCAGGCGCTGCTGGTGGGCAAGCGTGCCGGCACCACCACGCTGCTGCTGTGGCGCCGCCAGCAGAGCGAGCCGCAACGGCTGCAGGTCGACGTGCGCAGCGCGGTCCAGGGCGCGCTGCCATCGCCGGACGACCTGCAGCTCACCGTGCAGGACCAGCAGGGCCTGCTGCAGGGCAGCGCCCCCAGCCTGCTGGCGCACGAGGACAGCCGCAAGGCCGCACAGTCCACGCTGGGGCGCGAGGGCCAGCTCGCCGACGTCTCCACCGTGGCCAGCGGCGGCGTGGTGCAGGTGGAAGTGAAGGTGGTCGAGTTCAACAAGACCGTGCTGCGCCAGATCGGCATGAGTTTCGCCAACCGCAACAACGGATTCTTCTACGGCATCACCCGACCCGGCGGCACCCTGCCCGGCGTGGATACGTCCGGCGATGGCGGTGGCGACCCGGGCGTGGTCACCAACCCGCTGTCCTCCGCGTTCGGCCTGGTGTTCAAATCGCTCACCCACGGCTGGGATGCCAACATCGACCTGCTGCAGAGCAACGGCATGGCCCGCGTGCTGGCCGAGCCGACGCTGGTGGCGCTGTCCGGGCAGAGTGCCAGCTTCCTGGCCGGCGGCGAGCTGCCCATCCTCGAACCGCAGGGGCTGGGCACCACCACCGTGACCTTCAAGCCGTTCGGCATCGGCCTCACCGTGACCCCGACCGTGCTCGGCACGGGCCGTATCGCACTTAAGGTCGCGCCGGAAGCCAGCGACCTGAACTATGCCTCCGGCATCGCCTACAACGGTGTGCAGATTCCCTCGATCACCACGCGCCGCGCCGACACCACGGTGGAACTGGGCGACGGGGAGACGTTCGTGATCGGCGGGCTGGTCAGCAACACGGTCAGCTCCAACGTGGACAAGATTCCATTGCTGGGAGACCTGCCGATCATCGGCTCGTTCTTCCGCAACCTGAACTACAAGAAGGAGGAAAAGGAACTGGTGATCATCGTGACCCCGCGCCTGGTGCAGCCACTGGCCAAGGGCACCACCGTGCCATTGCCCGGTGACCGCGAGGCGCGCCCGAACCTGCCGGTATGGGGCGCCTGGCTGCTCAGCCCGGCGTCTTCCGACCAGCTCCCCGGCTTCTCGCGCTGATCCGCATGCAAGGACGCACCTGCTCATGTCTGCCTCCCTTCAACTGCTCCACCCGACGCCCCCACCCATGACCCTGGTGCTCTACGCTCCCGCCCGCGACCTGGCCACGCTGCTCGAGGCACGCCTGCCGGTGGGCATGCGCGTGCACTGGCAGGACAGCGCCGGTTCCGCCGCCGCACTGGACCCGCACCGTCGCGCCGGCCCCTGCGTGGTGCTGCTCGACTATCGCCGCGAACCGGCCGCCGCCTCCAGCGAGCTGGCGCGGCAGTTGCAGCGCACGCATCCGGAACTGGCGCTGGTGGCGGTCGGCTCCACCGCACCGGCCGAGGTCGATGGCATCGTGGCGGCAGTGCGCGCCGGGCTCCGCGACATCCTCGACCTGGAATCGCCCACCGCCGATATCGACGCCGTACTGCGCCGCGCCGCCGCGGTGCCGACCAGTGTGCGCAGCGTGCCTGCCGACGCCGTGCACAAGGCGCGCCTGGTGCTGCTGCTGGGCGTGCGTGCGGGCGTTGGCAGCAGCACGCTGGCCGCGCACCTGGGCGTGCTTGCCCAGCAGCTGGGCCATCCTGGTGCCGCGGATGGCAGCGTGGCCGAACCGCAGCCGCCCTCCAACGCCACCCTGCTGCTCGACCTGGGCCAGCCCGCAGGCGACACCGCGCTGTACCTCAATCTGGACAGCCAGTTCCATTACGACGATGCACTGCGCAACGCCAACCGCATCGATGCCACGCTGGTGCGCACCGCCATGACCCGGCATCCCGGTGGCCTGACCCTGCTGGGGCAGCCGGCCGGCAGCGACGGCGGGCCGATCGCCGACCCGGCGGTGCTGGTGCAGCGCCTGCGCGGGGTGTTCGAAACGGTGCTGTGCGATCTGGGCGGCGTGCCGGTGCGCCAGGTGCCGCGCTCGCTGTTCAACAGCGCCGACGAAATCTGGCTGGTCGCCGACCAGGCCATCGGCACGCTGGTCTCGCTCGACCTGGTACTCAAGCAGCTGGAGGCCATGGGCGTTCGCGATGCGCGCCTGCAGCTGGTGATCAACCGTCACGAAGAGGACGGAGGGCTCAGCCCGGCGCAGATCGCCGAGCGGTTCTCGCTGCCGCTGCTGGCCACCCTGCCCGACTGCCACCGGCTGCGCAGCAGCGCCAACCACGGCCACCTGCTGCTGCAGGATGCCCCGCGCAATCCGTACCTGCGCGCCCTGACGCCGCTGTTGCTGCACCTTGACCAGGCCGCCGCACGCGCCTTGCCGCGCAGCTGGCGGGAAAAGATCGCTCTTGCCCTCGGTGGTCTCCAATGGAAGACAAAGTAATGCCCTTCACCGTGCCCCCCGCCGATGCCGACGGACCCGCCCCGGATCCGCATGCGCCGTTCGCCCAGTCCGACGAGTACCAGAAGGTGCTGGTGGCGGCGCACGAACACCTGCTCAACAGCATCGAGGATGAGCGCATCGACATCGATGCGTGGGCACCGGACACGGTGGCGCGCTACGTGCACACGCAGACCGCGATCTTCGTGCAGGAATGGCGCATCCCGGTCAACGAGTCGGAGATGGAGATCGTCGCCGCCGCACTGGTCAAGGAGCTGACCGGGTTCGGCCCGCTCGACGACCTGCTGCATGACCCCAGCATCGAAGACATCCTCATCAACGGCTACAAGGACATCCACGTTTCCCAGGGCGGGCGGCTGGTGCGTGCCCCCCAGCGCTTCAGCGACGACAGCCACCTGCTGCGCATCCTGCGCCGCATCCTGGCACCGCTCGGCCGGCGCCTGGACGAATCCAACCCGATGGTGGACGCGCGCCTGCCCAATGGCGGCCGCCTCAACGCCATCATCTCGCCGCTGGCCGTGGACGGGCCGATGGTGTCCATCCGCAAGTTCCGCAAGGATCCGTTCACGCCCGACGAACTGCTGCGCATGGGCACCTTCGACCCGCCCATGCAGGCGCTGCTGCACGCCATGGTGCTGGGCCGCTGCAACATATTGGTGTCCGGTGGCACCAGCTCGGGCAAGACCTCGCTGCTCAACGCGCTGGCCAGCTACATCCCCGCCGACGAGCGCGTGATCACCGTTGAGGATACGGCCGAACTGTCGCTCAACCACCCGCACGTGGTGCGCCTGGAAAGCCGCATCGGCGGCTC
The DNA here is from genome assembly GCF_032099025.1 of Stenotrophomonas sp. Taxonomy (GTDB): domain Bacteria; phylum Pseudomonadota; class Gammaproteobacteria; order Xanthomonadales; family Xanthomonadaceae; genus Stenotrophomonas. The sequence goes on along the minus strand of NZ_DAMCID010000001.1, from coordinate 81,742 downwards.
CGACGGCCAGGGTGCGGTGAGCATCCGCGACCTGGTGCGCAACAGCCTGCGCATGCGCCCCGATCGCATCGTGGTCGGCGAAGTGCGCGGCGCGGAAGTGCTGGAGATGCTGCAGGCGATGAACACCGGCCATGACGGCTCGATGGCCACCATCCATGCCAATTCGCCGCGCGACTGCCTGTACCGCATCGAGATGCTGGCCGGCTTTGCCGGCTTCCAGGGCAGCGAGGACAGCCTGCGCCGGCAGATCGCCAGCGCGATCGACTTCATCGTGCAGATCTCGCGCCTGGGCAGCGGCCGCCGCGTGCTGGTGTCGATCACGGAAATCACCGGCGTCAGCGACAACATGATCAGCACCCAGGAGATGTTCCGTCACGAAGTGCAGATCGACGCCGAGGGCAAGGAACGCGACCGCTGGATCGGGCTGGGCTTCCACCCGCATTCGCACAAGCTCGAACCGTTCCGCCGGCAGCTGCGCGACGCGTTGGACGGAGGCTACTGAGCATGGCCACGGTGCTGTTGCTGTGCAGCGCGATGCTGGTGCTGGTGGCGGTGGCCATCGAGCTGTGGTGGGGCGCGGGCCGCCGCGAGCGCCAGCGGGTCTCGCTGCAGCATGCCGAGCAGCGCCTGGCCGCCCCCCACGTGCCCACCCTGGCGGGCGTTGCGCCGCGCTCGCCCACGGCGCCGATCCCCCCTGCGGTGGCCAACGGACTGCCGTGGGACGACGTGCTGCAGCGCGCCGCGCTGCGCCCGGGCTGGCGCCTGCCGCTGCTGTGGCTGGCCATCGGCGCGCTGCTGGCGTGGATGGCGGCGGCGCGCATCGGCACCGGCTGGATGTGGCCGATCACGCTCGGCCTGTATGCCCTGGTGCTGGGCGTGTGGATCTCGCGGCGCATCGTGGGCATCAAACGTCGGCTGCTGCGCCAGCTGCCGGACTTCCTCGACAACCTGGTGCGCCTGAGCGGGCTCGGCAACAGCCTGCAGATGGCGTTCCAGGTCGCCAGCCAACAGGTGCCGATGCCGCTGCGCGGGCTGCTCGACGACACCTTGTCCGGCACCCGCAGCGGGCTCGACCTGGACCGCGCGCTGAGCCAGGCGGCGCGCCCGTACCGGCTCGACGCGCTGGAAGTACTGGCGGTGGTGCTGGGCGTCAGCATCCGCATCGGCGGTCGCTCCGACCAGATACTGCAACGCATGAGCGACTTCATGCGCGACCTTGAACAGGCCCAGCAGGAACTGATGGCCACCACTTCCGAGACGCGCATGTCGGCGTGGGTATTGGGCCTGCTGCCACCGCTGTGCGGCCTGCTGATGGCGATCGCCAGCCCGGACTTCTTCCAGCCGGTGCTGCACGCGCCGCTCGGCCACAAGATCCTCGGCGGCGCGCTGGCGCTGGAACTGATCGGCGCGTTCCTGCTGTACCGCCTGGCGCGTTCGCTATGAACGCCAGCACGCTGTGGACCGCCGCCCTGCTGGTGCTTGCCGCCGGGCTGGCCCTGTTCGGCATTGCCGGGCTGCTGCTCAGCGGGCGCCAGCAACGCACCGCCGCCACCCTGCAGAGCGCGCTGCGCAGCCGCGACGGCAGCGCCCCCACGCCCGCACCGCCCCCCCCCGCTGCCGCGACCGAATCCGGCCCGCGCGGGCTGGGCTGGCTGGCCGCGCTGGGCGAGCGCTTCAACGGCGGCCGGATCGAAGCGGCGCTGCTCGCGCCCGAAGACCGCCTGCTGCTCGATCAAGCGGGCTGGAACACCCGCATCGGCACCGCCATCTTCCTCGGCCTGCGCCTGCTGCTGGCGGCGCTGTGCCTGGTGCTGGCGCTGCTGCTGTTCGACACCAGCGGCATCCAGCGCCTGTTTGTCATGCTTGCCGCACTGGCGTTCGGCGTGCTGCTGCCGAAGTTCGCGCTGCGCAGCTGGGCGGCCCGGCTGCGACAGCGCGTCAATGCGGAGCTGCCGCTGCTGATCGACCTGCTGCGGCTGCTGCAGGGCGTGGGCTTCAGCATGGACCAGAGCCTGCAGACGCTGGGCGAGAAACTGCGGGGTGCGATCCCGGTGCTGGGCCGCGAGATACAGCAGGCCAATATCGCCTACATGCACGGGCGCACGCGCCAGCAGTCGTTGCGCCGGCTCGGCGAATCGTTCGGCGACGAGGACCTGGCCAGCCTGGTGCAACTGATGTTGCAGGTACATGAACACGGCGGCGCGGTGCAGGAACCGCTGCGCCAGTTCAGCCTGCGCCTGCGCGAACAGCGCCGCGCCACCCTCAAGGAAAAGGTCGGCAAGCTCTCGGTGAAGATGACCGTGGTGATGATGCTGACCCTGCTGCCGGCGCTGATGCTGGTGTTGTCCGGCCCGGCGATCATCGCCCTGGCCGATGCCATGACCAAACTGGGCACCTGACCATGCCGAACCGCACCGCTTCCCTCACCCTGCTGCTGGCTGCCCTTGCCGTGTGCAGCGCCTGCCAGTCCACGAAGACCGCCTACCGCCCGGACCCGGTCAGCCTGGCCGGACCGGACACCCCGCCACAGGACGACAAGCGCCTGTACCTGGAGCTGATCGGACAGATGCAGCGGCAAGGCGCGTACTACGCGTCGCTGGCGCACGTGGATGCCTACCGCCAGCGGTACGGCGACAGCCCGGCGCTGCGCCTGCTGCAGGCCGACGCACTGCGCGAGACCGGACAGCTGCCCGCGGCACGCTCGCTGTATGTCAGCCTGGCCAACGGTCCGCAGGCGGCCGCCGCGTGGCACGGACTGGGCCTGATCGCGATACGCGATGGCGACGATACCCAGGCCGAACAGGCGCTGGCGCGCGCGGTGCAGCTGCAGCCGTTGAATACCGACTACCTCGGTGACCTCGGCTTCGCGCGCCTGCGTGCGGGCCAGCTGGAACAGGCCCGCGAACCGCTGGCCAAGGCCGCCGAACTGGCCCCCGGCAACACCAAGGCCAACGCCAACCTCGCCGTGTGGGCGCTGCTGCGCAACGACACCGCCATGGCCGAGCGCATCCTGCAGAGCGCAGCGCTGCCCGACGCCACCCACCAGGAAGTGCGGCGTCTGGCCCAGCAGTTGCGGCAACCCCCGGTAACGCGCGCGCCGGCCGCGGCGCCCCGCAGCGCGGCCAACACCACCGCCAGCACCGCGGTGGCGCGCGGCACCGCAGTCCCTGACCGCAGCGACGCCCGGATCGCGCCCCCGATGCTCGAACGCTTCGGTGGCGCCGATTCCACAACCGAGAGCACACCATGACGTCCTTCGCCTGCCGCTTCGTCGTCCCCCATGCACTGCTCTGGCTGTCTCTCGCTGTGGCGTCTGCCGCCGGCGCGCAGCAGCGCCCACTGACCGGTCAGATGCTGGGCGAGCCCAGTGCCCCGCCGACCACGCCTGCGGCGGCGCCCGCTGCGCGCCCTGCACCTGTGCCCGTCGCCGCGCCTGCCCCGCTGGTACTCGCCTTGCCTGCACCCGCGCAGATCGGCGATACCACCCGCGCCCTGCTGCAGCTGCAGGCCAGTGGCGAACGCGCCGGCGGGCACCTGCCGATCCTCGGCGACCAGGCATCACTCAGCTACGCGCGCTATCTGCAGAGCTTCTCGCATCCGATCCCCGAATACCTCGAGAAGAGCGTGCGCAAGGACGTATCCGGTTCCGGCAGCGGGGAGTAAGCAAATGAGCGCGCCAGCGTCGACGAGGATGGATCCGCCTGCCCCGGCACCGCAGCGGCAGCGCGGCGGCATGTCGGTGACGATGATGATGGTCATGGTCGGGCTGGTGAGCATGCTGGGCCTGGTCGAGATCGGCTACCTGTACTGGGCCAAGCGCGACGTGCAGAAGATCGCCGACCTGTCCGCGCTGGCCGGTGCGCAACGCCTGGACCTGTGCAGCGCCGACCGCGCCGACAACAGCGCCGCACGCCTCAACGCCCTGAACGCCAACCGCTTCCCGGGCACGCTGCAGGTGCAGTGCGGCGACTGGAACCCGACCCATGCCAGCACCGATCACTTCATCGCGCCCGCCGCGACCGCACCGGTGAACGCGGTCAAGGTCGTGGCCGAGCGCTCGGTGCTGCCGTTCTTCGGCCAGAACCAGAGCCTGCCCACGGTACGCGCGCAGGCCGTGGCGACCCGCGCGCCGCCGCTGGCGGTGTTCAGTGTCGGCTCGCAGCTGCTGCGCGTGAACGGCAACACGCCGTTGGGCAGCGTGCTCAAGCTGGTGGGGGTCGACCTGGACCAGACCACCCTGCTCGGGTACGACGGGCTGGCGCAGGCGAAGATCACCCCCAACGGCCTGCTCAAGGCATTGGGTATCCCCGTGGATGCCAACATCAGCGTGGGCGACTTCAACGCGCTGCTCGCCGCGCACAAGGTCTCGCTCGGCCAGCTGCTGGACGCCACGGCCAGCGTACTGGCGCAGAGTGGTGCGGCCAACGTGGACCTGCGTGCGCTGCGCAATGCACTGGCGGCGCAGCTGGACATCGACACGCTCAACGTGCAGCTGGGCAGCGATGCCGCCGGCAGCGGCCTGTTCGGCCGCATCGTCGCGCCGGACGGCCCCGCCACTGCCGCGCTGGAGGCGCAGGTCAGCGCGCTCGACCTGCTCACCACCAGCATCAGCATCGCCAACGGCGGGCGCGCCGTCGCGGTGAATCATCTCGACGTACTGGGCGTGCAGGCGAAGGCGGCCGTGATCGAGCCGCCGTCCATCGCCATCGGCGGGGTGGGCGCGCGTGCGTACAACGCACAGGTGCGCGTGAACCTGGACATCGACAGCAACACCCTCGCCTTCGGTCTGGGCAAGGTGCTGACCGCGCTCGGCATCCGCCTGCGCCTGCCGATCTACGCCGACGTCACCAATGCCATGGGCACCGTGACCAGCCTGCAGTGCGCGGCGCAACCGGCCACGGCCACCATCCAGGTGGATTCCTCCGTGCTGCGCGCCTGCGTCGGCAAGGTCGCCGACAGCGACAAGTTCTCCACGAAGAACGTATGCGACGCCAGCCTGCAGAACGAACAACTGCTGACCCTGTTCGGTGCGCCCCTGATCAACGACCGCATCCAGCTCAACGCACTGACCCATAGCGAACGCCTGACCCTGGCCGCTGGGGAGACGAAGTCGACCTGGATCAACGGCGCGCAGATCGGCACGGCGGTCAACGACCTGGTGCAGCAGCTGCTGCGCGTGCTTGGCGGCATGCTCAACCCGGCGACCAAGGGCATGGATACCAGCACCACCTCCGGGCAGCTGGCCGATCAGTTCCTGAAGGCCTCCAACCCCGGCAACGGCCTGTACGACGTGGACAAGACCATCGCACTGCTGCGCAACGGCTCCTCCGCACAGGGCATTCCCGCCTTCGGCGACTGGACGGTGCACAACGGCGTGCCCTATGCCTGCGGGCTGCTCGGTCTGGTCACCTGCTACAAGGATGGATCGGCCTGGGACGGCTACCGCGCCACGGTCACCGGCCAGGGGCTGGGCGTGCTGGACGGCCTGCTCGGCACCCTGCTCGGCGGCCTGGTGATCAACCGCTGCAGCGGTCTGGTCAGCACGCTGCTGGCATACAACGCGTGCGTCAAAGGCAACCTGACCTCGTACCTGCAGACCGCCCCGGCCGGCGTGCTCGATGCCTACCAGGGCAGCGGCGGCGTGACCGACCCGGGGACCAATTCCGTGGCCTGCAGCGGGCTGCTCTGCACCCTGCTGCGGCCGGTGCTGGAGGGCGTGCTGAAGCCGCTGCTCAACGGCGTCGGCACCCTGCTCACCAACACGCTGGCAAGCGTTCTGGGGCTGGAACTGGGACGTACGGACGTGCACCTGCAGGCCACGGCATGCAATCCTGCACAGTTGGTTTACTGAATTGGAAAAACAGGTTCCACAGGCGGATGCGGCCGCCCGTGGGACACGCTAGACTGCCGTGGGGACTGGGGTTTCCAGACGCTTTTTAACCGCTGATCCGTTCTTGGATGATCTGATGATGCGAGAGAAGAAAGGGGTTGTTTCCGTCAGCCGTTGCCTGTTGCTGGGCGGCATGCTGTTGTCGTTGGCCGTTGTCCCGGCGGCGTACGCCAAGCGCGCACCCAAGGGTGAGGCCGCCGACGCCGAGCGCACTGCGCCGGCCGTGCGCAACACCGTGGAGGAACTGCGCCAGCTGATGGATTCGCAGCAGCTCACCGAGCTGCGCACCACCTACAACGGCAGCTACGGTGCCAGCCTGCTGTTCAACACCGGCACGCTGCAGTATTACGTGTCGCTGTTCCACGAAAAGGAGTTCTGGCGCGTCATCAAGACCGATTCGGTCGAGAACGCCGAGAAGGTCTACCGCACGTTCGTGGGGCAGACCGAAGAACTGGCGCAGGTGTACATCGACACCACGCGCCTGGAAGCGGGCAAGCGCTACACCGAGAACCTGGTGGCCTACAACGAGCAGCGCCTGCGCAGCCTGCAGCAGGAAGCCGACCTGCAGCGCCAGCAGGCACAGCAGGTGAGCAGCTCGATCCAGCAGGCCAAGCAGCAGGCGGTATCGCTGAGCACGGACCTGCGCAGCTCGCACACCCAGCTGGACCAGCTCAACCAGCGCATCCAGGCGCTGCAGGCGCAACAGGGCAACCCGGAGCTGTCGCTGCCGGTCCCGGAAAACAGCACGCCGCAGCCCACCCCGCCAACACCCTCGGGCCACTCCGGCACCCCGTAAAGGAACACCGACGGGGTAGAAGCGACGGGTAGAGCCGACTGGGTAGAGCTGACTGTTAGTCAGCTGCTCTCCGCGCGGACGTCAACGGCAGCGGACTAACAGTCCGCTCTACCGGCAAGGGCAACAGCAGCGGTGGGTAGAGCTGACTGTTAGTCAGCTGCTCTCCGCGCGCACGCGAACGGCAGGCGGACCAGCAGTCCGCTCGTACCCTACCGCCGGCGGCAGCGCCAATACCCCCGCCACGCTGCCCACGTTCGAGGCGGTATCCCGCCACGCGGGCGACGCACATCCCTGAACGACCTGCCGCGCACTCCCCCTTACACTGTGCGCATCTCTCCATCGGAATCCGCCATGACCGACACCGACATCCCGCTGGTCTTCTACGTGACACTGCGGGTCAAACCCGAACAGATCGATGCATGGCTCGAGGCCGTGCATGCGTTGATCGACCGCATGGCGGAGGAGCCTGCCTTCGTGTCCTGCGACCTGCACCGCGACGCCAGCGATCCCACCGTGTTCACGCTGTACGAGCGCTGGAATGAAGAATCGGTGGAGGACTTCCTGGCCCACCAGTCCACCGACTACCGCGCCGCCTACGACGCGCTGCTGCCGGACCTGCTGCAGGCACCGCGCGAGCCGCAGGTGCTGGAGCTGCTCCAGAGCTGGGCGTAGAACCGGTAGATCCGACGGGTAGAACCGACTGGGTAGAGCCGACTGGGTAGAGCCGACTGTTAGTCGGCTGCATTTGATTTTTGCCGACTGGGTAGAGCCGACTGTTAGTCGGCTGCATTTGATTTTTGCCGACCGGGTAGAGCCGACTGTTAGTCGGCTGCATTCAATCTTTGCCGACTAACAGTCGGCACTACACGTGCGGCACTACACGCACGGCACTACATCCACGGCGGCCCCAGGGCCGCCGTGCAGTGCAATCAGGCTGCCGCGGCAACCTGCTCGCTCTGACGCTTCACCAGCGCGTTGAAGCGCGCCAGCGAGGTCAGGTGGTGGTGAACCGAGGCCAGCCAGCCGTTACGGTGCCAGGCCACGACGATGTCGTCGGGCAGCTTGGCGAGCTTCTCGACGTCCACCACGTGGAAACCGTTCACCGACATCTTCTCGCCGGTGTTCAGGGTCACGTCGATGCTGCGCTCCACCAGCAGGTCATGGGCCAGCAGCGCGGCGCTGAACTGGCGGGTCTGCTCGTGTTCGCGGGTGAAATCGGCGCAGAACTTCATGGCGTTGTCGACCAGCTCGGTCGCCTTGCCATCGACGAACAGCGGCTCGCCTTCGTCGCTGACGCCCTGGTTGACCTGTTCCGATTCGGCATCCAGCGCGAGCAGGAAGTTGCCTTCATCGTCAGACTGCATGAACACGAACGGGTAACGGCGCAGGTAGGCCGGCGCGTAGGTGTCGTCGGCCCACTTGCCATCGGTCACGAACAGGTTGCTGCGGGCCAGGCCCACCGCCACGATCGGCGCAGCGTCCTGGCCGGTGAACAGGATGGGGAAATGCTGGGCGGCCATGCCGAACTCGCCGATCACTGCCGGGATGGCGTTGGTTTCAGCGGCGAACGCCAGCGAACCGGGGCGCAGGCGCCAGTTGGCGTGCTTGTCCGATTGCAGCGGCAGCGGCTGGCGGTAGAACAGCGGGCCGGTAGCCTGGGCCGGAGCGGCCGGCGGAGTAGTCGTTTCAGCAGTCATGGATTAGGTCAGGTACGACGCGCCAGACAGCCCGGGCGCGAAAGCGGGCACCGCATAGATCGGCCACTATAGCGTGGCTGTTTGACGATTGCGTGCCGCCGGCCTGCAGCCGGCTACAGCTCGGTGAATTCGCTGCACTGCGGCATGGGCGCGTCGGGCTGGTAGCCCTGCCCGCTGAAGCGCAGCGTGCGCTGGAACGAGCAGCTGCGGTCGGTCTCGGTACGCAAGTCCTTGCGGGTCAGGCGCGGCATGGCCAGGGAGTCGCGCTCCCGCGACACGCCGGCCGGATAACGGGTGGCGCTGGTCGTGTAGCGAAGCACCGGCATGCCCTCCGCGCCCGGATCCAGGCGCAGTTCGGCGGTGAAGGTGTACTCGTCGTGGCAGGCGCCGGCGCGCTGGGCCATGTCCTTCTCGCTGAAGCAGGCCCGGATCATCGACGAGCCATCCGACGGCAGCTCCAGCACGGCGTCGATCTGGATGCCGTCGTCCTGGTGGTAGAGGCGGCTAAGGGACAGGCGCGAAGCCGTGGCGCCCCCGCCGGAGTACGCCGTGTTCCACTCGGCCAGGACCCCCACCAGGACATTCTCCAGTGCGGCCTGCTGCGGGTCGTGCGGTGGCCGCGGCGCCCCGATACCCGGCGCCATGCGGACCAGGTACGGCCACGGCTGGTAGTTCCGCATTTCTTCGCCCGCCACCAGGGGCACGTAGCGGACGCGCGGCTCGGCCTCACCCGCCACCTGCTGCGCCACTTCCAGCTGCGCGGCGCCCTCGTCGCCCTCACGGGTCGTGCGCACGCACCACTGCCGATCCGCCGTGCAGTACCAGGACGAGGCACCCTCGGCGCGCTCCCTGGCATCCACCGGCCCCGCCTGTTCAGTGAGCCGCTCGAGCCGGTTGCCGGCGCGGTCGCGCTGGACGGCATCGGGCGCGGCCAGCGCCGTGGGCACCTGGAGCGCGAGCAGCAGCGCCATGGCCGCATACGCGGCGGTCCGATTCAGCATCCGTGTCATGGCCATCCTTCCGTTGCAAACGTCGATGATAGCCCGTCGCCGGATCCGGCCCAGCGCACGCCGTGCAACGCGCCGGCGGCGCCGGTCAACACCGCGCAAGGGTCCTGCCGTTCCTCGCCGCTGGCCTGCAGGCCAGCCTCCACATCGGCCTGCCCGCGCGCGCGCCCTGGCCGTGCGTTGCGGAAGCGGTCAATACGTACTGAACGGCACCTCGACCACCTGCCCGCTGCCGCCGCTGGCAGGCAGCAGCGTGTAGCGGTCCAGCGCGCCATTCTCGTCGGCCAGCGGCAGGCGCCGGAACTGCACGGTCCAGCGGCCGCTGCCAACCTTCACCGTGCCGCTGGGTTCCAGCGCAGCGCCGGCAGGCAGCAGCAGGCCGCCGAGGTCGCTGTAGGCTTCGGGCAGGTCGGAGAACGGGTACTCCACCAGCTCGGCATCGCGGGTCATCGCGTACACGTACGGGTCACCCTGGCGGCGGTTGCGTTCTTCGCTGCCCAGCAGGTCGGCGATCCAGACGCCGGGCAGGCGGTAGCGGGTTTCCAGGGCAATGGCATCCAGGCGCTCGCTGTCCACCACCAGGCAGCACACCGCGCGCTTGCTCTCGCGGTCGAGAATGGCGAACCGCTCGCCCTTGTCTGCAGCCGCAGGCAGCAGCGCGAAGGCGAGATCCTGCAGCACCGGCTCGCTCCCACTGGCCGAATGCAGGTTGCGCCACCCACCGAAGACAGGGTTGCCCGCAGCCCCCGCCGATCCGGCGAGCATCATCGCGGCCAGCACACCCGCGCGCCCTGCCGTTGTCCATGATCCGTGCCGCATGCCGTCCATTCCGTTGTCAGTGATGCCGCAGGCGCAGTCGACGCGTGCTCGGCGTGGCGCCACTATGCGCCCGCCCCGGATGCCCGGCAATCCCATTGCGGCGTGCTGGTCGCGACGTGGCGTTGGCGTTGCCGCGCGCGCATGGGCGATGATCGCGCCAGCCCCGCCACGGAATGCCCATGCGCCACCGACCGATCACGCCCCTGCTGTTGTCCCGCCCGTGCCGGCTTGCGCTGCTGCTGTCCCTCGCCGTTGCGTCGGCGGGCTGCACCGAACACGGCAGTACCCCGGCGCCCGAACCTGCGTTCGCCCTGCTGCCCGACGCGGTGGCGGTGGACGGTCTGCTGCCGGGTGGCGAGACGGCGCTCAAACGCGTGCACTTCCGCGACCGTCATGGCGAAGGCCTGCTGGTGGTGGAGCGCAGCGACGAGACCGTGGACGATCCCGACGGGGAAACCCTGGACGTGGCGGTGTTGACCGCGCGCTTCCACGCACGGCCTTCGGCGCAGGCGGCGTGGGACAAGCACTGGCAGCGCCAGATCCGCCAGCCCTGCCCGGGCCTGGACCTGGATGCCGGCTGGTTCCTCGACCGGGTGGGCGTCACCGACCTGGATGGCGACGGCCAGGCCGAGATCACCCTGGCCAGCCACACGTTCTGCGGTGGCGGCATCGATCCGCAGCAGATCCACATCAGCCTGATCGACGGCAGCAACCACTACGGCACCGAAGGCGAGTCGCTGGTGACGCTGGACGGCGAGCCGCCGTTCGGCGGCGAGCGCCACGACAGCGACACCTTGGCCGGCGCGCCGGCGCCGTTCGTGCGGCACCTGGACACGGTGTGGTCGCAGCTGCGCGAGGCGCCGGGCGACGCCGCTGATGGCGCGCCGTAAGCGCAGTGCTCAGCCGATCACGATGTAGTCGCTGACCTGCTTGATCCCGCCATGCCCAGCACGTTCCAGCGCCACGTAGCGCCCGCCGACCTGGTCGATGGCGATGCAGTCATCCACGTCCAGCAGTGCATCGGTATGCGGCTTGAGCCACTGCGCGTCGCGCAGTGTCTTGGCCCTGATCCGGGCGGTGGCAAGGTCCGGCGCCACCAGCAGCAGGTAGTCGTGCACCTCGCCGAGGGCACCGGGCACGTAGCCGCCCAGATTGACGAAGAACAGCCGCGGCGCATCGGGCGCGGGCGCGGCGTTGCCGAATCGGACGCGATAGTCCTCCACGCCGTCCACCGCCAACCAGCCATCGATGTGCAGCCCCTTGGCGGCACCGAACCAGTCCTGGCGCAGCTGCGGGTAGGCGTCTTCGATGCGCTCGACATTCGCGAACGCCACGTCGTGAACCTCGATCCGCGCGCGGGCATGGCGCCCGCCCAGCATGAACACGTGCAGCACTACCGGCTCCTTCGCCTCGTCCAGGCGACAGTGTAGCGGCGCCCACACGCGGTCCGGACGACGGCGGTGGTATGGTCGGGGCTGGCAACCGCAGGAGCGACCCATGACGTCCCGTTCGCGCAACGTGATCCCGCTGGTGGCCATCGCCACCGCCCTGACCCTGTCGGCCTGCGCGACCTCGCCCGGCCCTGAAATCCCGAGCTCGGGCCAGTGCCATGACACCGGCCTGGGCTGGGCGGTCGGCAAGGTGGCCGATCAGCCGACCCTGCGCAAGCTTCTGCTGGAGAGCGGTACTGGCCTGATCAACCCGATCGGCCCGGAAACCATCGTCTCGCATGACACCCGCACGGACCGCCTGCGCGTGTACATCGACAAGAACAACATCATCACCGCCGCCCGCTGCGAGTAGTGCCAGGCCCTGCCTGGCTGCCCGGCGATGACACCGTGATCGCCGCGGCTCCGACCGGCGCTACGGCACCAGATCACCGCCGCCCGCTGCGAGTAGTGCCAGGCCCTGCCTGGCTGCCCGGCGATGA
>NZ_DAMCID010000001.1:34697-69503 GCF_032099025.1 Stenotrophomonas sp. | reverse complement strand
CGGCGTGATCGCCGCCGCTCCGACCGGCGCTACGGCACCAGATGCCCGCGGCGGATTTCGCTGGCCAGTGAATCGGCGCTGATATCGGCCAGCGTCCTGGCGCCGGTGAGGGTCATCGCCACGCGCATTTCCTTCGCCATCAGATCGAGCAGGTTGGCTACGCCGGCTTCACCCTGCGCGGCCAGCGCGTAGACGAACGCACGGCCGAGCAGGACCCCGTCGGCCCCCAGCGCCAGCATGCGCACCACGTCCAGCCCGCTGCGGATGCCGGAGTCGGCCAGGATCTCCACCTCGCCCTTGACCGCATCGGCAATGGCCGGCAGCGCGCGTGCCGTGGACAACACCCCGTCGAGCTGGCGTCCGCCGTGGTTGGACACCACGATGCCATCGGCGCCAAAGCGCACCGCGTCGCGCGCATCCTCGGCATCCAGGATGCCCTTGATCACCATCGGCCCGGACCAGAACGCGCGGATCCACTCCAGGTCCTGCCACGAAATGGAGGGGTCGAAGTTGCTGCCCAGCCAGCCGATGTAGTCGGCCAGGCCCGTGGGACTGCCCCGATAAGCGGAGATGTTGCCCAGATCGTGCGGTCGCCCGCGCACGCCCACATCCCAGGCCCAGCCCGGGTGCGTGACGGCCTGCAGCATGCGCCGCAGCGGGGCGTTGGGGCCGCTCATGCCCGAATGCGCATCGCGGTAGCGTGCGCCCGGTGTCGGCATGTCCACGGTGAACACCAGCGTGGTGACCCCGGCCGCCTTGGCCCGCTCCAGCGCGTCGCGCATGAAGCCGCGGTCCTTGAGCACATACAGCTGGAACCACATCGGCCGGTCGATGGCCGGCGCCACTTCCTCGATGGGGCACACCGACACCGTGGACAGGGTGAACGGAATGCCCCGGCTGGCAGCGGCGCGTGCCGCCTGCACCTCGCCCCGCCGCGCATACATGCCGGTCAGCCCCACCGGGGCCAGCGCCACCGGCATGGCCATGCGCTCGCCAAGCAGCTCGGCCTCCAGGCTCAGGTCGGACATGTTGCGCAGGATGCGCTGGCGCAGCGCGATGTCGGCCAGGTCCTCGACGTTGCGGCGCAGCGTGTGTTCGGCGTACGCGCCGCCGTCGATGTAGTGGAACAGGAACGGTGGCAGCCGGCGCTGTGCGGCGGCGCGGTAATCGGTGGAAGCAGAGATGATCATGGCCCAACCATGGCGGAAACAGACGCGGCGCGCCCATTAGACCAAAGATCTACCCCGGTGCAGCGGGCCTGCGGTCACCCGCAGCCGCAGGCGCTGGACGGCCCCTTCAGTTCCACCGCATTGCCATCGGGGTCGCGCAGGTAGAGCGAAAGCCCGTCCCCTTCCGCCCCCATGTTGCTGCTCACCTTCCCTTCTACTGCAATCGCGTGCATCTGCAGGTGCTCGCGCAGCTGCCCCTCGTCGAACGGCTCCACGCGCAGGCACAAGTGTTCCAGGTTGCGCCCCTGCGCACCCGCTGCCGCCCCACCGCGCTGGCCGAGCGAGCCGTCCACACTGATCAGATCGATCATCGACGCACCGGCATGCAGGTGCACCATCCCCAACGACGGACGCTCGCGCGCGACCGTGCAACCCAGCACGTCACGATAGAACGCCACCGACCGCGCCAGGTCCTGCACGCGCAGCACGACATGGTCGATACGTTGGATCTCGAACGGGCGTTGAGTGCTCATGACGACTCCAGTTTCTTGGACAGCCGACGGAAGACCGTCAGCACCACGACACACATGACGCTCACGCCGATGGCGATCACGTACTCCCCGATGCCGACCGCGATACCGATTGCGGCGGCCATGATCAATGAACTGGCCGTGGTCAGGCCACTCACCTCGTCCTCGCGGCTGCCGCGCAGGATCGTACCGGCCGCCACGAAGCCGACACACGCCACCACGGCTTCGATCAGGCGCACCGGGTCCACCTGCAGCAGGTCGCGATAGCGTTCCTGCTGGAAGTGCTCGGCAATGCTGTCGCCCAGGCCGACGATGAGGGCCGCTGCACCCGCAATCAACATATGCGTGCGCAATCCCGCCGCGTGCTTGCCCAGCTCGCGCTCAAGGCCCAGCACGCCACCGAACAGCATCGCCGCGGCAATCCGCAGCAGGATCGAAAGATCTTGTTCCAGTCCCATCCACTTCTCCTCGCCAATGCGCGAAGCGTTGCGTGATGGTCGTGGCAGCGCCGTGAAGTCCGGCGTGAGCGCGGCGTGCAGGAGCGGGGTCGTCCCCGCTCCGGGCCGATCACTGCGCCAGGAAGCCGCCGTCGATGGCGTAGTAGGTGCCGGTGGCGAACGACGCGTCCGCGCTGGCCAGCCAGGCCACCAGTGCCGCCACTTCCTCGGCCTTGCCGAGCCGGTTGAGCGCGTGCTTGGCTTCCAGCGCCTTGCGCACCGCCGGGTCCATCTTGTCCAGCAGGGGCGTGGCGATGAAGCCCGGGCCAACCGCATTGATCCGGATGTTGTCGCTGGCGTGTTCCCACGCGGCGGTCTGGGTCAGTCCGACCACGCCATGTTTGGCCGCCACGTAGGCGGCGGAATTGGCGAAGCCCACCTGGCCCAGGATGGAGGCCATGTTGATGATGCTGCCGCCCTTGCCCGCCTTGCGCAGCGCCTGGATCTGCGCACGCTGGCACAGGAACACGCTGTTGAGGTTCACGTCGATGACGCGCTTCCAGCCGTCCACCGGATAGTCGCCGCTGGTCGCCGACGGCCCGCCGATGCCGGCGTTGTTGACCGCGACATCCAGCCCGCCCAGTTCCTGCACGGTGCGCTGCACGGCCGCCTCCACCGCCTGCTCGTCGGTGACGTCCAGCGCGATGCCGATCGCCTTCACGCCGCGTCCGCGGATGGCCTCGGCGGTCTTCTGCACGGCGTCGTCCTTCAGGTCCCACACCGCGATCGCCGCACCGGAGTCGGCCAGCAGTTCGGCCACGGCCAGGCCGATGCCGGAGACGCCACCGGTGACGATGGCGACCTTGCCCTTGAGTTGGTAATCAATCATTGCGTTTGCCTCTGCTTGAGTGATCCCACCCTACGCCTCGAATGCGTTACGCAACGTGCACGCAGCGCCCCGCAACAATGCTTCCCATCGCTGCAACGCACCCGGGCCTATGCTGGGTGTCGTACCCCCGCACGACTTCCTTCCCCAAGGCAATGCACATGACCCAGACCACTGACGGTACGTTGTTCACCCCCACCCGGCTCGGCGCGATCGAGGTCGGCAACCGCATCGCGATGGCCCCGCTCACGCGCAATCGCGCCATTGAAGGGCGCGTGCCCAATCCGCTCGCCATCCAGTATTACGAGCAGCGCGCCAGCGCCGGCCTGATCATCGCCGAGGCCACCCAGATCAGCCCGCTCGGCCAGGGCTATCTCGACACGCCGGGCATCTACAGCCAGGCGCAGATCGATGCCTGGCGCAAGGTCACCGACGCGGTGCACGCACGCGGCGGCCGCATCGTGCTGCAGCTCTGGCATGTCGGCCGCATTTCGCACACCAGCCTGCTGCCCGAGGGCGAAGTACCGGTGGCGCCGAGCGCGCTGCGCGCCAACGGCAAGACGTTCACGGCCAAGGGCTTTGAAGACGTCTCCGAACCGCGTGCGCTGCGCCTGGACGAAATTCCCGGGCTGATCCAGGACTTCCGCCAGGCGGCCCGCAACGCGATTACCGCCGGCTTCGACGGGGTGGAAGTGCATGCCGCCAACGGTTACCTGATCGACCAGTTCCTGCGTGACGGCAGCAACCTGCGCACCGACGAGTACGGTGGCAGCATCGAGAACCGCACGCGCCTGCTCGACGAAGTGGTCCGCGCCATTGCCGCCGAGATCGGCGCCGATCGAACCGGCGTGCGCCTGTCGCCGGTGACGCCGGCCAATGACGCGCACGATTCGCAGCCGCAGCCGCTGTTCGAACGCGCGGTCGAACGGCTCGACGCCATTGGCGGCCTGGCCTTCATCCATGTCATCGAAGGGGCGACCGGCGGCCCGCGCGACAACATTCCCTTCGACTACGCCGCGTTGCGGACCAGGTTCAAGGGTGCGTGGATCGCCAACAACGGCTATGACAAGGACAGTGCCACCCAGGCCATTGCGTCGGGGTACGCCGACATGATCGCCTTCGGCCGCGCCTTCATTGCCAACCCGGACCTGGTCGAACGCCTCCAGCTGGGCGTGGCACTGTCCGAGCTGGACCCGGACACGCTGTATGGCGGTGGCGCGAAGGGCTACATCGATTACCCCAGCGTGTCCGGCTGACCGCCAGACACGCGGTAGCGCCGGGCTTTCCCGGTGTGCGGGGCGCCGGCCAACGGCCGGCGCTACCGCTCAATAGACCGGCAACGAGATGAACGATGCGTTGGCCGGTGCATGCCACACCTGCTGGGTCGCCTTCTGGTAATCGCCGGGTTTGGCCAGGTAGATGTTGGGCACGAAGGTCTGCGGGTTGCGGTCGTACAGCGGGAACAGGCTGGACTGCACCTGCACCATCACGCGGTGGCCGGGCTGGAAGACGTGGTTGGCGGTCGGCAGGCCAAACCGGTAATCCAGCACCTGGTTCGGCGTGATCGCCTTCGGGTCGCTGAAGCTTTCGCGGTACCGTCCGCGGAAGATCGCCATCGACACCGCCAGCTCGTAGCCGCCCATCTCGGGGGTGGACGGCACCTGGTCGGGATACACGTCGATCAGCTTCACCACCCAGTCGCTGTCGCTGCCACTGGTGGCCGCCTGCAGATTCACCTGCGGCGCGCCACCGATCCGCAGCGGCGCGGTCAGCGGTTCGCTCACGAACGTGAGCACATCGGTGCGGCCATCCACGAAACGCTGGTCCTTCACCAACCAGCTGGTCCACATGTCGCGGTCGGCGAAGCGCACCGGCCGCGGCACGAACGGCACCGGCTTGGCCGGATCGGAGACATAGGCGTCGTAGGTCGCCTCACCCGGCTGCGGCGCCTCGAACGACAGCTTGCCACCGGCACGCAGGTACAGCGGCCGGGTCTGCGCGGCGGTGCGCGGCCACTGCTGCAGGCGGTCCCAGTGATTTTCGCCGGTGTTGTAGATCAGCACCGGCGGCGTGTCGGCCTTGGCGGCGCCATCCACGAGGTACTGGTCGAAGAACGGTTTGAGCACATCGCGGCGGAACTGCAGTGCGGTATCGCCGTCGAATTTCAGTGCGCCCAGAGCGCTGCCATCGTAATTGACCTGGCTGTGCCGCCAGGGCCCCATGACGAGGTAGTTGAGGGTATTGCTGCTGTCACGCGGCTCCATTGCCGCATAGCTGTGCACCGCGCCCCACATGTCTTCCTGGTCCCACAGGCCCTGCAGCCACAGGGTTGGCACCTTCAGCGGGGTCTTGGCCATCTGCGCATCCAGCGCCTGCTCCTGCCAGAACGCGTCATAGGCGGGGTGCTCGATCAGCTTGTGCCACCACGGCAGCTGATCCAGGCCGTTGGCCTTGGCGTAGTCGCCGGCGGAACCGGCGCGCAGGAAGGTGGTGTAATCGTCGTAGCCCACGCTGGGGATGGACGGGCCCTTGCCGCGCTTGGCCAGCTGGCCGGTGAAGTAGCCGAAGTTGACCTGGCGGAACGCGCCGTAGTTGAGCCAGTCATCGCCCATCCAGCCGTCGATCATGGGGCTCTGCGGTGCGGCCACCTTCAATGCCGGATGCGGGTTGGTCAGCGCCATCACGACGGTGAAGCCCTCGTACGACGACCCGAGCATGCCGACCTTGCCGTTGCTCTCGGGCACGTGCTTGACCAGCCAGTCGATGGTGTCCCACGCATCGGTGGCATGGTCGACCTGGGTGCTGTTGAGCGGCCCGCGCAGCGGCCGGGTCATCACATAATCGCCTTCGGAACCGTACTTGCCGCGAATATCCTGGAAGACGCGGATATAGCCGGCATCGACGAAGACCTCGTCGCCCTGCGGCAGGATGTCGCGCATGTGCGGCGAATCGATGCGCTTGGCGCGGTTGGCGGCATCGTACGGGGTGCGGGTCAACAGCATCGGTGCGTTGCGGGCGCCCTTTGGCACCACGATCACCGTATAGAGCTTGGTGCCGTCGCGCATGGGGATCATCACCTCGCGCTTGTCGTAGTCGAAGTTCGCCGTGGGCGTCACGAAGCCCTTGGCCGGAATATCCGGCTTCATGGGCGCGGTCTGCGCGGACACGCTGGCGGCAACCATGAGACTCAACAGCACGACAGGCACGACACGGACACGCATGGCTCTCTCCGGCAAGGTGATGGCGACCAACCTCCGCAGCCTAGCGCTGTTCTTTCCCGACCGATATGTGCCGATGGTTGGCCGCGAACGGCCTTCCATTGCAAAGTACTGAAGCTTAAGGCTCAAGGCTCAAGGCCCAAAACCCAAGGCCAAGAGCCAAGAGCTCAGAGCCTTGGTCTGCGAATGTCTCTGGCTTGGGCCGGCGGCGGCGGGTTTGCGGGGGACGCCGTAAACCCATCCATGGGGGCTTGGTCGCGGCATCCATGCCGCTCACACCCCCGCCAACCCACCCCCGCCGACCCTTTGACAGTGAGTCGGTGCTCAAAGAAAAAGCGGCAGGGTCGGTTCCCAAACGACTGCCGATATGGGTCATCGGCGCGGTAACGCATGACCAAAACGAAGCACGCAGTTGCAGTTGCAGTTGCGTTTGATTTCCCTGACTCACCAGCCAACTGTCGAAGGGTCGGCGGGGGTGGGTTTGCGGGACTGTAGAAAACATGGATGTTTTCTACAAGCCTCCAAGGATGGATTTACGGCGTGTCCCGCAAACCCACACCCGCCGGCCCAAAGCAGGCCATGTATCAACCCTCGGCTGTCCGCCCAGATGCGTGAACCCGCAAACCCACACCCGCTGGCCAAGCTGCAGGCACCTGCAGCCCGAGGCTTCTCGCCTTGATGCGTGAGCGCTCATGACGCCCACGCATCGCGCCTGCACCGCTTACCTCACTTGACCACACCACCACTCAAGACCATCGGCGTGGTCTGCAGCGGCTCGTTGGCCGAGCGCGAGAGCTGCAGTTCGTAACGGCCCTCGGCGATCTTCCACTGCTTGTCGGCGGTGTCGAAGCTGGCCATGGCCTTGGGTTCGGCTTCGATGCGGATCCGGCGCGATTCGCCCGGCTGCAGCGTGACCTTCTGGAACCCGATCAGGCGGATCGGCGTGGTGCTGCCTTCCGGCATCTTCAGGTACAGCTGGGCCACGTCCGCACCGGCCACCTTGCCCGTGTTGCGGATGTCGACCGTCGCCACCAGGCGCTGGCCCATGCCCGTGTAGGTCAGGTTGTCGTACTGGAACTGCGTGTAGGACAGCCCGTGGCCGAACGCGAACTGCGGCACCAGGCCCTTCGCCGCGAACCACTTGTAGCCGACGTTGGCGCCTTCGATGTCATAGTCGATGGTGTCATCCGGCTTCTGCTTCGGATTGAAACCCAGCCCGTTCACGTGCGGACGCGGCAGCTGGCTGGCATCCACCGGCCAGGTGACCGGCAGGCGGCCGGACGGATTGACCTTGCCGGTCAACAACGCCGCGATGCCTTCGCCGCCGCGGATGCCCGGGTACCACGCCTGCAATACCGCCGGCACCTGCTGCAGCCACGGCAGCTCCACCGGGCCGTTGGTTTCCAGCACCACCACCGTCTTCGGATTGGCCTTGGCCACCCCGGCGATCAGCCGGTCCTGGTTGTCCGGCAGCTGCATGTGCGGCAGATCGACCGATTCGGCCGACCACTGCGTGGCGAACACGATCGCCACGTCCGCCGCAGCGGCAGCGCGCGCCGCAGCAGCCACATCGCGACCGTCCACGTACTCGATCGTTGCATCAGGCCGTTCCGCGCGCAGCGCCTCCAGCGGCGAGGACGGGTGGAAGATCACCGGGCCCGGCCACGTGGTCGGCAGCACGCCCGGCACCGCGTTGGTGCCCTTGGCCGTCCAGCCCACCATCGACGAACCACCCCCGCCGATCACGCCCTTGTCGGCATGCCCGCCGATGATCACGATGCGCTGCACGTCCTTGCCCAGCGGCAGCAGGTCGCCGGCATTGCGCAGCAGCACGCTGCCCTCCTCCACCGTGCGCTGCGCCGCCAGGAAGCCGGCCGCGTCATCGATCGGCACGTGCTGCGGCGGCAGGTCGAAGTTGCCGTGCGCGAACATCGTGCGCAGGATCCGCGCCACCATGTCGTCCAGCCGTGCCTGCGGCACCGTGCCACCGGCCACGGCCAGGCGCAGCGGTGCATCGAAGTACACCGCCTTGTCGAACACCTCGCCTGCCGACTGCTGGTCCAGACCGGCCAACGCCGCCTTCGAACCGCTGTGCACGCCGCCCCAATCGGACATCACGAAGCCGGGGAACTTCCATTCCTGCTTGAGCACCTGGTTCATCAGGTAGTCGTGTTCGCAGCCGTAGATGCCGTTGATGCGGTTGTACGAGCACATCACCGAACCGGGCTTGCCCGCGTCCAGCGCGATCTCGAACGCCAGCAGGTCCGACTCGCGCATGGCCTGCTCGCCGATTTCGGCGCTGTGGAAGTTGCGCGAGGTCTCCATGTCGTTGAGCGCGAAGTGCTTCATCGTCGAGATCACGTGCTGGCTCTGCACACCGCGGATCGATTCGCCGACCAGGCGACCGGCCAGCACCGGGTCTTCGCCGGCATATTCGAAGTTGCGGCCGTTGCGCGGGTCGCGCTGCAGGTTGACGCTGCCGGCGAGCAGGATGTTGAAGCGCTGCTGCCAGGCCTCACGGCCCATGGTGGCGCCACCGGCGAACGCGATGTTCGGGTTCCAGCTCGACGCGGTGGACGGGCCCGACGGCATCGCCGTGGCATGGTCGCCCTTGCGGATGCCGCCCGGATTGGTCACGCCCACGCCGGCGTCGGCCGACTGCTGCGCCGGAATGCCCAGCCTCGCCACGCCGGGCACGAAACCGGCCGACCCCACCGCGCCTTCCGGCAGCGGCCCGCCGTCCTTGCCCAGCCCGAAGTAGCTGTGCAGCATCTGGAATTTCTCGTCCACCGTCATCCGGGCCACCAGCAGCGCCGCGCGCGCATCCGCGCTCAGGCCCGTGTCCATCCACGGCGTGTCGCCTCCCACCGGTGCGGTGTAGCCCAGGGTCAGCAATTGGCCGGCAATAGCCGCATCGTCTGTGATGCGCAGCTTGACCGCCTTGCTGTCGGACGCCTCGAAGCCCTGGCTGTAGCCGGCGCCATTGGCGACCTTGGCAAACCCTGCCGCCATCGCGGTGGCGGCATCGACGCCCAGCAGCACCGCCGGGGCGCCCAGCCGCGAGCTGTCCACCAGGGCCTTGACCGCAACGCCGTCGGCGTCGGCAACGCTGGCACGCGTGTACAGCGCGACCACGTGGCGGCCGTCATTGAGCCGCAGGTAATTCAGGCCCGGCGCTTCCACGCCCGATTCGGCCTCCACCGGCAGCCGCGACAGCACGATGCTGCCACGCTGTTCGGCCGCCGCCGGGTCGGCGCTGACGAAGCGGTAGGTGTAGCCAAGCTGGTCGGCCAGGGCCGCCAGCGGATCGGGGGCGTGCGCGGTGCCCATGGTGTCGGCCGGACGCACGACGTTGCCGATGGTCAGCGCATCCACGTCCAGCGCCTGCAGCTGGGCGGCAACGCCCTTGGCGTCCAGGTAGTCGGGCGCCTTCTCCAGGCTCAGCACGGTAAAGGCACCGCCAGCGATGGCGGGCGTTGAGGCCAGCGCGGAGGCAGACAGCGACAGAGCGATGGCGGCCGTCAGGGCCAGGGGCTTTGTAATCGTTTTCATAAGCGGGCGAAACACCTTTGCTGACGCAGAAAATCCAGGGAGTCTTGCCGCAGAAGGGTGCAGCGCCGTCGTGGCGGATCCCGGCACGTTTCCGTGGCCGGCATCGGAACTACACAGTTGGGACGGCTACGACCAGGCCCCTCCGCCCGTCGCTACAGCCACCCCACCTGCAGGGTGCCGTGACCGGCACCCATCCGGTCAAGAGTCGTCCACCCTGTTCATCCGTGTCAACAGCGTGTTCAGGTTCAGCGGTGCGGTCGCGACGCGTAAGTGGAGGTCGATGACTGCACGGAGACGGCCTATCGAGCTTGGTGAATCCATCCAGACGTTTGATTTCCAGAGTTGCGAACTAACCTCTAAGGTGTATATTCAACCCAGTCATGGAAGCACGCGATGATCCCATCGCAGCCAGACAGCCTTCTTCCCGTTCCACCGCTCGGCGTCGCAGTGCGGCCTGATGGCGTATGGGAAAAGCGGACGCCGTGCTACCCCCTGGCACAGGTCAAGCAGGTAGTCCGCCAGTTCGGAACCGGTGTATTTGGTTTCAAGGCAATCGCTGGAATGACCGCCATGCAGTTGAATCCGCACCAGGCGGTAGCTGCGATCCTGAGGCTGATGCCGGAGCATTTTTTCAAGTCCATGACAGCCGAAGCCGATGTGAGCCACACGCTTTGGCAGGACGTCTATCACGCCCCAACTGAAAACGGATTGGCTTATATCAAGTTCATGCTTTGGTTTCCCGCCGCTACCTCCAGCGCCGCTGTCACCCCTTCGCCCAAGCTCGTTATCTCTTTCAAGAAGCTCTGACCATGACAACGACAACCGGACGTGACTATCCAACCATCGCCCCTGGTCAGTGCCCGGCATGTGGCACGGTCGATTCCCTGGTTGCCTTTTCCGGCAACCTGCCGCTTGCCAGCGGCAATCGGGTGATTGATGTTCCCCGCATGACCGGTCAGCGTTGCGTGCACTGCGAAGAAACATTCCTGGATGAAACCAGTCAGGCACGATATCTCGCTGCAGCAGATGATCTGGTGGTGCAGGTACGGTTGGAAGCGGGCGCGGAACTGCGCCGTGTGCGTCGGAAGTTGCGTCTCAGCCAGCATGAAGCGGCCACTATTGCCGGCGGCGGTCCCAATGCGTTTTCTCGTTACGAGACGGGCAAGGCCCAGCCGGTAGCAGCGGTGTTCAACCTGTTCTACCTGCTTGATCGCCACCCGGATCTCCTCGGGGAGATCCGGGAGGCCCGGCGTATTCCGATTCAAACCAAAGCCCGGAACAATTCGTAGCAATGCACGGAACGGAAATGCGTTTCCGGCTGCGTCAGTCGATCTGCACCGGCTTGATCACTTCAGTATCGGCAGCCGCGACCAGCCTGCCATCAGCATCGCGCGGCAGCAACGGCGCCAGTGCCCGCCCGTCGCCGATCACCTGCAGGTGCGAACGCGGTTCAGCCGGGGCGAACAGATGGCCCTCGCCCCACTGGCGCAGCGCCACCACCAGCGGAAACAGCGCCTGGCCCTGCGCGGTAAGCACGTAGTCCTGATAGCGGCTGCCATCGGCGGCCGCCTGCTGGACCAGCACGCCGGCATCCTGCAGCGCCTGCAGCCGCTGGCTGAGCATGCTGCGCGACATCCCCAGGCTGCGCTGGAAATCGCTGAAACGGCGCACGCCGTCGAAGGCGTCACGCACGATCAGCAGCGACCAGCGGTCGCCGATCAGGTCCAGCGCGCGCGCCACCGGGCAGGTGCGGTTGAGGTCGTCGCTCATGAAGGGCCTCCTTTGTAGTTTCATTTTAGAACCAAATGCAGCAGACTCAACTGGTTCTATTTTGAGACCAGTTATGTCCGCCGCGCGCCCCCTGCCCCGCCTCGCGCCTTCGCTGCTGCTCCTGTTCGCGTGTGCGGCTGGACTCAGCGTGGCCAACGTCTATTACGCCCAGCCGCTGCTCGACGCCCTGGCTGCCGACCTGCATATCAGCACGGCCTGGATCGGCGCCGTCGTCGCCGCCACCCAGGTCGGGTCGGTGGCGGCGCTGCTGTGGCTGGTGCCGCTGGGCGACCGTATGGAGCGGCGGCAACTGATGGCGCTGCAGACCACCGCACTGGTCGTGGCGCTGCTCTGCGTCGCGGTCGCGGGCACGGCGACGGCGTTGCTGCTGGGCATGCTCGCCGTTGGCCTGCTCGGCACGGCCATGACCCAAGGATTGATCGCCTACGCGGCGGCGGCCGCTTCATCCCATGAGCGTGGGCGCGTGGTCGGCGCGGCACAGGCCGGGGTGGTGATCGGCCTGCTGTTGGCGCGGGTGGTGGCCGGGGTGGTGGCCGACCTGGCGGGATGGCGGGCGGTCTACCTGCTTTCCGCTGCCCTCATGGTGGGCGCCGGGGTGCTGCTGTGGCGGCACCTGCCACGGCTGCCGGTGCCGCAGCGCTCGCCCCGGCTGTCGTTGACGGCCCTGCTGCGCCACACACCGGTGCTGCGCCAACGGGGCGTGCTGGGGCTGTTGATGTTCGCCGCCTTCGGGCTGTTCTGGAGCAGCATGGCCCTGCCGCTGAGTGCGCCGCCCTTCGGGCTTGGCCACACCGCGATCGGCGCGTTCGCCCTGGTCGGACTGCTGGGCGCACTGGCGGCCGCACGCAGCGGGCACTGGACCGACCGCGGGCACGCCGGCCGGGTCACGCTGGGCGCGCTGCTTCTGTTGCTGTTGAGCTGGTGGCCGCTGTCGGCGCTGCACGCCGGGCTGGGCTGGCTGGTGCTGGGCGTGCTGCTGCTCGACCTGGCCATACAGGCCCTGCATGTCACAAATCAGAGCCTGATCCTGGCGGCCGCGCCGCAGGCCCAGGCGCAGGCGATCGCGGCCTACATGCTGTTCTACGCCGCCGGCAGCGGGCTGGGCGCGCTGGCCGGGAGCGCGCTGTATGCGGCACATGGATGGGGCGCGGTATGTCTGGCCGGGGGCGCGGTATCGGCGCTGGCGTTGGGCGCTTTTTTGAGGCGGTCATGAACGTTTGAATGGCATCACACATGAACGGCGAAACCATTAGCATTTTTACTAATTGGCGGTAGCATGTCGGTCTCAGCCCTTGACACTCGCGCTTCCGATACTCGCCCTCATGCCCCGGTTTTCCGCCCCCTTCCCCCTGTTCCAGCCCGTCCGGGCGGTGCGCTGATGGGCGCCGTGCTGGCCCTGGAGCAGCTGCTGGAAAGCCGTCAGGTCTGGCGCGGGCAGCCGCGTGGCGCGGTACCGGAACCCCCCGCCCACCCCACCGGACACCCGGCGCTGGATGCGCGGCTGCCCGGCGGTGGCTGGCCGCCGGCGGCGCTGTCCGAGGTGTTGCTGGCCGCCCCCGGCCAAGGCGAGCTGGCGCTGGTCTGGCCCACCCTGGCCCGGCTGAGCCAACTGCAGCAGACCGTGGTGCTGGTCGCCCCGCCCCACCTGCCGAACGCTCCGGCCTGGGCCGGGGCCGGCATGGCGCTGGGCCAGTTGCAGGTGGTGCATGCCGCGGCGCGCGAGGCGCTGTGGGCGGCCGAACAATGCCTGCGTTCGGCCGCGTGCGCGGCCGTGCTGTGCTGGCCGGGACATGCCGACGACCGCACCCTGCGCCGGCTGCAGGTGGCGGCCGAAACCGGGCAGTGCCTGGGCTTCGCCTTCCGTGACAGCCGCCTGGCGCGCAACCCCTCCCCGGCCCCGCTGCGCCTGCAGCTCGAGGCCGGCCAGGTGCGGGTGCTCAAGTGCCGCGGCGGGCAGGCACCGGCACAGCCGTTGCCGCTGGCCCTGGCCCATTGAGGCGCCGCCATGCAGTGGGCCTGCCTGTTGCTCCCCCAACTGGCGCTGGACGCCGCCCTGCGCCAGCAGCCCGATCCGCGCGCGCCGCTGGTGCTGGTCACCGGCCCGGCGCAGCGCCGGGTACTGCATGCGGTGAGTCCGACCGCCCGCCAGCTCGGCCTGCGCCGCGGCATGCTGCTGTCGGCCGCGCAGGTGCTTACCCGCGACATGCTCACGGTGGACTACGACCCGCGCGCCGAACAGGACACCCGCCAGCTGCTGGCCAGCTGGCTGTACGGCATCAGCTCGCAGGTAAGCCTGGCATTCCCGCATGCGCTGGCCCTGGAGATCGGTGCCAGCCGCGCGCTGTTCGGCGACTGGCCGGCGATCGAGCAGCGCCTGCGCGAGGGCTTGAAGGAACTCGGTTTCCGCCACCGCCTGGTGGCCGCACCGAACCCGCATGCGGCCTGGGTGCTGACCCGCGTGCACGCACGACTGGGCGTGGATGCGATGGGACTGGAGGCCGCGCTGGCGCAGATCCCGATCGAACGCAGCGGGCTGCCGGCCGAGGCCGTCACGGTACTGGCCCGTTCCGGCCTGCGCACCCTGGGCAGCGCGTTCGCGCTGCCACGTGACAGCCTGGCCCGGCGCTTTTCCGCCCAGGTGCTGGGCCACCTGGATGCACTGCGCGGGATCGGCACACCACCGCTGCAGTACTTCCGTCCCCCGGACCGGTTCGATGCGCGCATCGAGTTCGAGTACGAGATCGACTCCACCCAGGCGCTGCTGTTCCCGCTGCGCCGCCTGACCGCCGACCTGGCCGCCTTCCTGTGTTCGCGCGATGGCGGCGCGCAGCAGTTCGACCTGTGGTTCGAGCATGACCGGCATCCGGACACGCGGTTGACCGTTGGCCTGCTCGCCCCCGAACGCGATGCGGCCATGCTGTTCGAACTGGCGCGCAACCGCGTGGATCATCTGCGCCTGCCCGCCGGCAGCCGCGGGCTGCGCCTGCAGGCCGAACAGCTGCCGCCGTTCGTGCCGGCCGCACGCGATCTGTTCGACCCGCGTCCGCAGCAGGCGATGCCGTGGGAACAGCTGCGCGAACGCCTGCGTGCCCGGCTCGGCGACGATGCCGTGCAGGGGGTGGGGTTGCGCGCCGAACACCGTCCGGAACGCGCCAGCGGCACCGCCCTCGAAGCGACCAAGGGTCCGCCCCCCACGCTGCCATTGCGCCCGGGCTGGTTGCTGTCCCGTCCCCAGCCGCTCTACGATCCGGACCTGCGCATCCTGTCCGGACCGGAACGGATCGAATCGGGCTGGTGGGACGATGGTGATGTCCGCCGCGATTACTACGTGGTGGAAACCGGCTATGGCCAGCGCGGCTGGGCCTACACCGCCGCCGGTGCGCGCAACGGGCCGTTCATGTTGCACGGCTGGTTCGCATGAGCACCGCCCTGCCCGGCTATGCCGAACTGCATTGCCTGTCGGCCTTCAGTTTCCAGCGCGGTGCGTCCATCGCCGAGGAGCTGTTCGCACGTGCGAAGGAACAGGGCTACCAGGCCCTGGCGATCACCGACGAGTGTTCGCTGGCCGGCATCGTGCGCGCCTGGCAGGCGGCGAAGAAGCACGCACTGGCCCTGATCACCGGCGCCGAATTCCAGATCGAAGACGGCCCCAAGGTGGTGCTGTTGTGCACCGACCAGGCCGCCTACGCCGGCTTGTGCCAGCTCATCACCACCTGCCGCCGGCGCGCGCCCAAGGGCGAGTACCGCTGCCTGCGCGAGGATTTCGACACGCTGCCCGAGGGCCTGCTGTGCCTGTGGGCCGAGCGCGCGCCTGGCAGCGACGAAGCCGCCTGGCTGCAGGCGCGCTTTCCGCACCGGCTGTGGCTGGCGGTGGAGCTGCACCGCGACGCCGACGATGTGGAACGGCTGGAAGCCCTGCTGGAATTCGGCTACGCCCATGACCTGCCGCTGGTGGCCAGCGGCGATGTGCACATGCACGTGCGCCGTCGCCGCGCGCTGCAGGACACCCTGACGGCGATCCGCCACCACTGCACGATCGCCGATGCCGGCTGGCACCTGTTTCCCAATGGCGAACGCCACCTGCGCACCCGCGAGGCACTGGCCGTGCTGTATCCGCCGGAGCTGCTGGAGGAAACCCTGCGCATCGCCGCGCGCTGCCGGTTCGATCTTTCCCAGCTGCAGTACACCTACCCGCGCGAGCTGGTGCCCGACGGCCACGACCCGGCCAGCTGGCTGCGGGCGCTGGTCGAGGATGGCATGCAGTGGCGCTGGCCGGAGGGGGCCAGCACGGCACAACGTGCGCAGATCGAGCACGAACTGGGCCTGATCCATTTCAAGCAGTACGAGTCCTACTTCCTCACCGTGCACGACATCGTCCGCTTCGCGCGCGGCCAGCAGATCCTGTGCCAGGGCCGCGGTTCGGCCGCCAACTCCTCGGTGTGCTTCGTGCTGGGCGTGACCGAGATCGACCCCAGCCACATGGAACTGCTGTTCGAGCGCTTCATTTCAAAGGAACGCGACGAGCCGCCGGACATCGACATCGATTTCGAGCACGAACGCCGCGAGGAAGTGCTGCAGTACGTGTTCAACCGCTATGGCCGCGAACGCGCCGCACTCACTGCCGTGGCGATCAGCTACCGCGGCCGCAGCGCGGTACGCGACGTTGCCCGTGCGCTTGGACTGCCACCGGACCAGGTCAACGAACTGGCCGCGTGCCTGGACCGCTGGAGCAGCCACGAACCGCTGCCCGATGCCCTGCGCGAACGGGGCTTCGACCCGGACACGCCGTTGATGCGGCGCGTGGTGGCGCTGACCGCCGAACTGGTCGACTTCCCGCGCCACCTGTCACAGCACCCCGGCGGATTCGTGATTTCCGAGCACCCGCTGTCCACCCTGGTGCCGGTCGAGAATGCCGCCATGGCCGACCGCACCGTGATCCAGTGGGACAAGGACGACCTGGATGCCACCGGGTTGATGAAGGTCGACTGCCTGGCGCTGGGCATGCTCACCGCCGTACGCAAATGCCTGGCGATGCTGGAGGCGCGCGGGGTGCGCGGCCAGGACGGACGCGTGCTGACCATGGCGTCCCTGCCGCCCGATGACACGCCCACCTACGACATGATCTGCCGCGCCGATACCCTGGGCGTGTTCCAGATCGAATCGCGCGCGCAGATGGCCATGCTGCCGCGCATGCAGCCGCGCTGCTTCTACGACCTGGTGATCGAAGTGGCGATCGTGCGCCCCGGCCCGATCCAGGGCGACATGGTGCATCCCTACCTCAACCGCCGGAAGCGGCTCAAGGAAGAAGGGATTGAAGAGATCGACTACCCGCCGGCGCTGGAAAAAGTGTTCAAGCGCACGCTGGGCGTCCCGTTGTTCCAGGAACAGGTGATGCAGCTGGCCATCGAAGCGGCTGGTTTCAGTGCCGGCGAGGCCGATGCACTGCGCCGCTCGATGGCCGCGTGGAAGCGCCACGGCGGGCTGGAACCGCACCGCGAGCGCCTGCTGGCCGGCATGGCCCGCAACCATTACAGCCGCGAGTACGGCGAGCGCCTGTTCGAACAGATCAAGGGCTTCGGCAGCTACGGCTTCCCGGAAAGCCATGCCGCCAGCTTCGCGCTGATCACCTACGTGAGCTGCTGGCTGAAGTGCCACCACCCTTCGGCATTCGCGGCCAGCCTGATCAACAGCCAGCCGCTGGGCTTCTACACCCCCGACCAGATCCTGCAGGACGCGCGCCGCCATGGCGTGCCGGTGCTGCCGGTGGATGTGCGCCACAGCGATTGGGACTGCACGCTGGTGCCGGCCACGTCGCCCCATGCGCTGCCCGGCATCCGCCTGGGCCTGCGCATGATCGATGGCTTCAGCGAAGCGGTCGCCAACGCCGTGATGCAGGCGCGCACGCGATACGCGTTCGAGAGCGTGGCCGACCTCAGCCAGCGGGCACGGCTGGACCGCCGCCACCAGGGGCTGCTGGCCGACGCCGGTGCGCTCAAGGGCTTGAGCGGGCATCGCCATCGTGCCCGCTGGGACGTCTCCGGCGTGGAGAAACCCCTGCCGCTGTTCGAGAACGTGCGCGCCACCACCGACATCGTGGTGGCGTTGCCGGCGCCCAGCGCGTTCGAGGACATGCAGGCCGACTACAACAGCACCGGCACCACGCTGGGGCGCCACCTGGTGTCGTTCATCCGCCCCCAGCTGAGCGAGCGCCGCTGCCACCGCTCCGACGAACTGGCCCAGCTGCCGCATGGCCGCAGCGTGCGCTTCGCCGGCCTGGTCCGCATGCGCCAGCGCCCCCAGACCGCCAGCGGGGTGACCTTCCTCACCCTCGAAGACGAGTGCGGCATGGTCAACGCCGTGGTCTGGCGCAAGACCGCCGACCGCCAGCACCGCGTGCTGGTGGAGGCCCAGCTGATGCAGATCGACGGCCGGCTCGAACGCGTCGATGGGGTACAGCACCTGATCGTGCAGCGCATGCACAACATCGACACGCTGATCGACGGGGTACGCACGAGCAGCCGCGACTTCCGGTAACCAGCGCGCTGCCCCGCTGTGACCGGTTTCACGTTGATGACAGAAACAGACTTTTCCGACTGGTGTCGCAAACACCCCATCGGCTATCGTCGCTGCCATCCAAGGATCCGGAGCCAACCATGTCGCGCGCCCTCACCCTCACCACCCTGGCCGTATCCAGCCTCGCACTGCTCGTTTCGGGCTACACCGCCGTGCGGCTGCACCAGAGCCAGTCGGAACAGCGCGTCATCACCGCCCGCGGCCTGGTCATCCAGGACGGCAACGGGCAGGCCCGGGTCATCCTCGGCGCCCCCCTGCCCGACCCGCTCAGCAAGGGCGTATCGCAGGGCCCGCGTGCATCGCCGCTGTCGGGCGTGGTGCTGCTCGGCGCCGACGGCTCCGAGCGGGGCAGCTATGGCACCGCCGATGTCGGCGACGAGGCCATGCTGACCCTCGACGACGCCAGTGGCACCACTGAAGTGTTCAAGATCACCGCCAACCCGGACCGCGGCGCCACCCTGGTGATCAAGCACCAGAACAACACCGGCGCCATGCTGACCTCGTGGCAGGGCACGCCGGAGCTGATTTTCCTCAACGACAACGGGCAGTCGCATTACATTCGGCCGGGGACGACTGCGGCGCCCTGAGGATTTCAATGGACGGCTTCGGCGGCATGCGAAAATGTGTGTCGCGTCTGTTCTGGAACACGCCATGTCCATCGCCGCTCCTTCCTGGCCGCCGGCCACCACCGTTGCCGATTTCCGCCGCAACCTGGATGCGGTGCATGCGCGCATCGCGGCGGCCTGTGCCCGCGCCGGGCGCGATCCGTCCAGCGTGCGACTGCTGCCGGTCAGCAAGACCGTGGACGAAGCGCGGCTACGCCTGGCGGTGGAAGCGGGCTGCGATACGCTTGGCGAAAACAAGGTGCAGGAAGCCAAGGCCAAGGCCGAGGCCATGGGCGACCTGGGCATCCGCTGGTCGGTGATCGGCCATCTGCAGACCAACAAGGCCCGCGATGTGGCCCGCTTCGCCAGCGAATTCCAGGCGCTGGACAGCCTGCGCGTTGCCGAGGCGCTGGACCAGCGGCTGGCCATGGAAGACCGCGTGCTGGACGTGTTCGTGCAGGTCAATACCTCCGGCGAGGCCAGCAAGTACGGGCTGGATCCGATCGCGGTCGCCGATTTCGTGCAGCAGTTGCCGGCCTTCCCGCAGCTGCGCGTGCGCGGGCTGATGACGCTGGCGGTGTTTTCCCCCGATCCCGAGCAGGTGCGGCCGTGTTTCGTGCGGCTGCGTGACCTCCGCGAGCGGCTGCGTCCGACGCTGCCTGCCGGTGTCAGTCTGGACGAACTGTCGATGGGCATGTCCGGGGACTTCGAGCTCGCCATCGAGGAAGGTGCCACCGTGGTCCGGGTCGGACAGGCCATCTTCGGCGCGCGCGCAACGCCCGACAGTCAGTATTGGCCCACGCCGGCGGGTTGATCCGGACCTGCGTGCAGCCACCCTCACCCCCCCGGCGCTACCAGCGTCTCCATATGCCGCGCATGCTCCGCCGCCTGCGCATGCAGCCACTCACGAAACGCCAGGAACCCTTGGTGGGTTGACGAGCGCGGCGGATACACCAGCCAATGCGACCAACGCGTCTTCAGCCGGTGCGGCGACAACGCAATCAACTGGCCCGAATCCAGCAGCAGCCGCGCCCGCGTCACCCGCCCCAGCGCCACCCCGAATCCATCCAGCGCCGCACGGTGGTGCGCCTCGGACTCGTTGAGCATCGCCACAAATCGCGACGGCGCCGTGTCGCCCGCCAGCGCGAACCAGCGGTGCCACTCGCCATCGGGATCCCCCAACAGCGGCCACTCCGACAGCGGGCGCGCGTCCACCCCACCCATCCGCTCCACCAGCGATGGACTGGCCATCGGCATCAACCACTCATCGAACAGGGGCTCGGCGTGCAGGCCGGTCCATTGCCCTGCCCCCACCCGCAAGGCCGCATCGACCTGCAGCTGGCGCTCGAAATCGGTCAGGCGCTCGCTGGATTCCAGGTTGAACTCGATCTGCGGCTGCGCGGCCACGAACGAACCCAGCCGTGGCACCAGCCAGTTCGACGCCATCGATGGCAGCGCGCTCACTGTCAGCACCCGGTCATGCCGTGCCCCAAAGGGTTGCAATGCCTGCGCAATGGCGTCCAGGTGCGGCCCCACCTGGTCCAGCAGCCGCTGGCCTTCGGGCGTCACCCGCACGCCACGCGGCTGCCGCTGCAGCAAGGCATAGCCCAGCCGCTGCTCCAGCTGGCGCATCTGGTGGCTGAGCGCGCTGACCGTCAGGTTCAGTGACTCGGCCGCCCGGGTCAAGTTGCCCAGGCGCGCGGCCGCCACGAAATTCTGCAGCGGCTGGAGGGGAATCCGGGACATGGCGACTTGAATCCAGCTCAAGGATGGGTTGCGAAATGATCGCTTTCGCGGACTCCATCCTGCACCTATCGTCAAGTCCACTCAAGTGGAGGGGCGCATATGAACATCTATAGCGGTCTGCTTTTCATGCACGGGCATATCGCCAATGTGGCACTGGCGCAGCGGCTGGCGGAGCCGGACCCGGAGGTGGATGCCGCTGCTCGCGAAACGGCGGCGGGGGCGCATCGATCAGGGGTCCCTGGCGGATCAGGCGCCGTTGCGGTCTCGGCCGGCGCTGGGCGCAGCGGAAGGGAACGTGGGGGGTAATGGTGCCTGCCACGCATGGCGTGGCACTACGGGGCCGGTTTCGATTCGGGTAGCAGGCGGGGCCTTCCGTCGTACCATTCGCGTGCGCCGGCCAAGTGCCAGGTGCGCTTGCCGCCGCCCATCTCGATGCCCGCGCCGAGCAGCCCCCAGCGCACGTACAGATCACCCTGACGCTGGGCCTGCTCCATGTCCAGCCGCGCGCGCAGCGACAGCCGCGCGTTCTCGGCCTGCAGGTCGTCCACCACCAGGTGTTCCCGGCGCCAGCGCAGTTGTCCGCTGGCCTGGACCTCACCCGAATCGAGCAGCCCCAGCACCCAGCGCGGGTATTCACTGCGCTCGGCGAACGCGCCCAGCAACGGCC
The DNA here is from genome assembly GCF_032099025.1 of Stenotrophomonas sp. GTDB lineage: Bacteria > Pseudomonadota > Gammaproteobacteria > Xanthomonadales > Xanthomonadaceae > Stenotrophomonas. Next base: position 48,329 of record NZ_DAMCID010000001.1, on the reverse strand, counting down.
CCGCATCGCGCAGCCGCAGGTCCGCGCGTGCATCCACCTGGTACGGCGCCGCCGCATCGATGTGCCCGCTGCGCAGGGTTGCTTCGCCCCACCAGTTCGCCTTGCCCGCATCGTCGCCGACCTGCACGTTGCGCAGGCTCAGCGTGGTGCCGCCCAGGTCGAACTGACGGCTGTCGAAGTCGGCACGCTGCACGCGCGCCTTCACCTGCGCATCGCCACGCAGGGCCATGCCGGCCACCTGCATGCGTGCACCGGTACCGCGCAGGTCGGCACGCCCCTGCCCGACCCGCCCGGCGCTATCCAGGGTCACGTCGCCACTGAGCAGGCCGGTGCCGCCGAGCAGGCGCATGGATTCATTGCCCACATACCGGTTGTAGGCGGTCAGGTCGGGCACCCGCGCATTGTCGAAATGCAGGCGCGCGCGCATGCCGTCACGCAGCTGCTGCAGCCGCGCGTCGCCGCGCAGGGTCAGCGCCATCGCCTTGCCGTCGAACAGCAGTGCCTTGGGCGCATCCACCGGCGCGGCGCGGAACCGCGGAATCTCGACCTGCAGCTCGGCCTGCGGCGGTGCCCCGTCGACGATTCGACCCACGGCACGCGCGTCGCCCAGCATGCGCACGCCGGCCACCTCGGCCACTGCGGCCACCTGCGGCACATTCAACGTACTGCCCGGCGCCAGCTGCCCGTCCACGATCTTGAGATCGCCTTCCAGCAACCCACCGCCATCGAGATGGAACCACGGCTTGCGCACGAACAGGTCCGAAATCCAGTTCAGCGACTCGAACCGCCACGCCCCGCGCACATCACCCGACATTCTTGGCAACAGCTCGGCCGGTGCCTGGAACGGAATCTTCCGCCCGGTCACGCGCAGGTCGGCGTGCAGTTCGCTGCCGGTCTCCGGGTCCCGCGGCAATCGCGCCTGCACGCGGATGTCCTGCGCCACGTCCAGCTGCAGCGACAGCAGCCCGCGGTCAGGTGCATGCACACCCGCATGGACCGGTACGCGCCACACCACACGGCTGCCCGGCTGCAGCACGCCACGGTCCATCACCACATCGGCATTGAGACGGGCTTCGGCCGGCACGCTGCCGACCTTGACGTGCGGACCGGCGGTATCGATGTTGATGGCCTGGCTGCGTCCATCCACCTGCAGCTGCGCCCAGAGAATGCCGAACTTGCGCAGGCCCGGCGCGTCGTCGCGGTAGTGGCGCGGATAATGGAAGCGTGCCGCCAGATGGGCTTGGTCGAGCAGCGTGACACCGTCGTAGCTGACCGTGGCGTTCTCGAAACCGGCGGTGGAGTCGAACAGTTCCGACGGCCCACCGCGCACCTGCTTGAGGAAGCCGACCGTCCCGCTGCCCTCGCCCACGATCAGCAACTTGCCGAAGCGACCGCTGCGGATGCTGTCGCTGTGGATCGCATCGAAGCGCAGGGTCCAGCCCCGATCGCCGCGTGGCGGCGGCGGAATGGCCTGCTCGACACGCTCCACTTCCGACTCCACCCCGATGGCATTGATACGCGGAATGCGGACCTCGCGCCCGAACAGCGCCGTCAGCGAGATCCACGCACTGGCCCGGTCCGCGCGGAAGATATACACCGTGCGGTTGGCCTGGCCGCGCATGCGGATGTTCCAGACCACGGCGTGCCCCGGCAACAGGGTCAGCGCCGGGCCGGTCTGCATCGAGAACTTCTCAGGCTTGCGGTTGGTGACGGCGTCGAACAACGGCGTGTTGAGGAACACATTGCCGGCCACCAGGTACAGCGCATACAACGCCAGCAGCGTAAGCAACGCCACGCGCCATGGCCGGGGCCAGCGCCGGACGCGCTCGGGAATCAGGGGCATGTGGGTGTGCGACGAAGCAGAATGACGCAGCTACTATCGACAACGGCGCGACGGAGCCGTGTGAAGGCCGGTCGCTGCCATCGCCGCGCGACGTCACCCCGCGCGCCGTTCCGGGTCCCACGCCACCGGCTGCCACAGCTCCAGCTTGTTGCCATCGGGATCCAGTATCCAGGCGAATGAGCCGTTCTCATGGGTCTCGGGACCACTGACGATGGTCACACCCGCTTCGCGCAGCTGGGTCAGCAGTCCGTCCAGATCGTCAACGCGATAATTGATCATGAAGGGCGCGTCGCTGGGGCTGAACCACTGGCTGTCCGGCTCGGCCAGTGCCCACACCGTCAGCCCGCCGTCGTTGGCGGTGTCGTCGGGCCAGCGCAGCACGGCACCACCGAAATCCTCCAGCGTCATGCCCAGGTGCTGCCGATACCACTCGGCCAGGGCGGCGCGATCCCCGCGGCACTTGAAGAACACCCCTCCGATTCCGGTCACCTTTGCCATCGCCCTCTCCTGACGTTCGTGATGCCGCGGCGGGTCGCCGTGCGCAGGGTCGATCCTATGCCCTCGGCGCCCCAAACGAAAACGGCAGGCCGATGGACCGGCCTGCCGTTGATTCGTCACGCCAAGCGCGCGATCAGAAGCGGAACTCGCCACCCAGGCTGATGGTGTCCACGTCCACGTCCACGCCGCTGAAGTCACCCTTGCGGCGGTCGTAGTTCAGGCTCATGCCCCAGTGGTGGTTGAAGTCGTAGCCGACGTTCACGCCGTAGTACGGCTTGGTCGAGCTTTCGTCATCCACCACGTCGAAGGTGTCTTCGCGGACCTGCGCGGTCAGGCGGGCGACACCGGCGCGGGCGCCGATGAAGAAGCCGGTGTTGTCGTTGCCGAAGTTCTTCTTGGCCACCAGACCGACGCCGATCGAGACCAGGTCCAGTTCCTGGTCATAGCCCAGGTCCTTGTTGTACAGCGAACCGACATGGCCTTCGACGCCGATGTTCGGGGTGAACCAGTAGCCGCCGCCGACCGCGGCGGAGGTGTCGGACTCGCTGCCGCGGAAACCGTCGTAGCGCACTTCGGTATCGCTGCTGCCGAGCTCGGCACGGACAAACGCCTGGCCCGCCATGGCATTGGTCGACAGGGTGGCCAGCGCGACGGCGGCGGCCAGGGTCACGGACTTCTTCATTCAGATCCTTCCAAAGGTAGTTTGCCCTTCTGGGCGGCGCCACTCTGCCTCCTGTTCACGTTTGTGTCAATTACGTTAAACGAACCCTCACACCCCGGCGTCGGGGAGCGTGGCGACCACCTTGAACTCCACGTCGAACCCGCTCAGCCAAGTCACCCCCACGGCGGTCAGGGTCGGGTGCGGCGCCTCGCCCCAGTATTCGGGCACGATGGCCCAGACCCGCTCCAGGATGCGGTCCGGGTCGATCATGAAGACCGTCACGTCCACGACGTCTGCAAAGGTGCAGCCAGCGGCGGCCAGCACCGCGTTGAGGTTTTCGAACAGGCGGTGTACCTGCGCCTCCAGCTCCGGCTCGGGCGAGCCGTCCTCGCGGCTGCCGACCTGGCCGGACACGAACAGCAGGCCGTTGGCACGGACGGCCGGGGAATAGCGGTAGCGGGCATACAGATCCTGCCGGCCAGCGGGGAATACGACGTCACGGGTTGCCATTGCAGTCTCCAGAGGGCGGGTAGCCCGGTAGTGGGATGCCCCACGGTAGGCGCGGCGCCGCACTTGATAAACGACCGCGACTGACCATCACTGTTTGTAGAATCCAAACAATTACCCGCAGGAGCGCAGATGGACCGGTTCGATGCCATGCAGGCCTTCGCCCGGGTCGTGGAGACCGGCAGCTTCACCAAGGCCGCGCAGACCCTGCACATGAGCCGTACCACCGTGACCCAACTGGTGCAACAGTTGGAGGCGCGCCTGCGCGTGCGCCTGCTCAACCGCACCACGCGCCAGGTCAACGTCACCGCCGATGGCGCGGCCTACTACGAACACGTGGCGCGCCTGCTGGCGTCGCTGGACGACGCCGAGACCAGCCTGTCCAGCTTCGCCGCCAGCCCCCGTGGCCGGCTGCGCGTGGATGTGCCGGCACCGCTGGCGCGCTTCCTGCTGGTGCCCGCCCTGCCCGGCTTCCATGCGCGGTACCCGGACATCCAGCTCGACCTCGGGGTCAGCGACCGCAACGTGGACCTGATCGACGAGAACGTCGACTGCGTGATCCGCGGCGGCGTCATCACCGATCCCTCGCTGGTGGCGCGCCACATCGGCGACCTGCACGCCGCGCTCCATGCCGCGCCTGTGTATCTGGACACCGTGGGTGTGCCTGCCCATCCCAAGGACCTGGAAGCCGTTCCGCATCGCATCGTCGGCTACCGCGGTTCGCGTCGTGCCGGCGTCATGCCGTACGTACTGCATCGCAGCGACGAGGTGCTGACCGTGCACGGTCGCCACCTGCTGGCCGTCGACGATGGCAACGCCTATCTCGCCGCCGGCGTGGCCGGCCTCGGCGTGCTGTGGTTGCCCGACTACGTGGCCGTCGCGCATGCGCAGCGCGGCGAACTGGTGCGCGTGCTCACCAACTGGCAGGTGCAGCCCATGCCGCTGCACGTGGCATTCCGCCCCAACCGCCACATCAGCGCCAAGCTGCGCGTGTTCGTCGACTGGGTGGCCGCGTTGATGGCCGAGCATGTGCCGGTGATCGACCCGCGCCAGACCGCGTAGAGCCAGCCCATGGGTGGCTGCGCTCCGTTCGGTTGCCGCGACAGCCCCCCAGGGGGGGCTCTACCGCTCGGCGACACCCCGGTCTGCTGCCTGCGCCGCGTCCCGGCGCGGCAGCGGTGCAATCACGAGGGTGTCGCCGCTGCATACGTCCACGTCCCGATAGATCGCCGTGCGGCCGTTGCGGAACTGCAGGCGCAGGTCGAAGCGGCAACCGGCATCGGCCAGGCGCACGGTGGTGCTGTCGCCGCCGCCGGCCAGCACGTCGATCGGGCGCGGCGCGAACGTGGCGTCGCCGGCGGGCGCTACCGCCAGCGCCACCACGCTGTCGTGGGCCCGGTTGAGCAGGGACAGGTAGCGCGCGTCGCCGGCGTGGGCGGTGGTGGCAAACAGCAGCGCCGCGATCACGGCAGGACGAATGAGGTTCATGGCAACGGCTCCGGCGGTTGAGGTGGCCTGCATCACGCGCCCCGCCGCGCGTGGCCGCTACCGATCCGGGACGAATCGTCGTCACGCCGGGACCAATCGTAATGGGCCCTCATGGCGCTTCTCCGCACCCGGTCGCGCCCCTAAGATGGCCCTGCCCCGCCATGCCGGGCGCTCTGGATACCGGCCTTGAACCTCCGCCTTGGCAGCACCTCGATCGGCCTCACCCGCTACCTCACCTTGTGGACCGCGGTGGTGCTCGTCTTTGCCATCCAGCATTCGCTCAGCGATGGGCTGCATGGCCAGAGCTGGCCGTTCCTCGATCACCTGCGCTGGGCGATGATCCAGTGGTACACCTGGGCGGCGCTGGCGCCACTGGTGTTCCGCCTCGCCGAACGCCATCCGATGGACCCGTCCAGGCGCTTCCGCGGACTGGGCAGGCAGGCCGTGGCCAGTCTGGTGGTTACCTTCGGCGCCATGATCATCGGCGCGCTGGCCTCCACGCTGTTCGAACCCAGCGGGTTCTTCGAACAGCTGTGGTACTTCATCGCCCAGCACTTCGCCACCGGCCTGCTCACCTATTGGGCCCTGTTCGCGATCCAGCAGGCGCTGCACTTCCATGCCGAGAAAGCGCGCCGCGAGATGGAGGCCAGCCACTTGGCCACCGAACTGGCCCAGTCGCGCCTGCTCGCGCTGAAGTCGCAGCTGCAGCCGCATTTCCTGTTCAATACGCTGCACGCCATCATCACCCTGCTCGACGAGGACACGCTGTCGGCCGAGGACATGCTGCTGCGCCTGAGCGAACTGCTGCGCGCGTTCCTGGAAGATTACGATGGCCAGGAAATTCCGCTGCGCAAGGAGCTGGACCTGATCGAGCTGTACCTGGGCATCCAGCGGGTACGCTTCAAGGACCGCCTCACCACCCGCACCTACATCGCGCCGGACACCCTCGATTGCGCGGTGCCCAGCCTGCTGCTGCAGCCGCTGGTGGAGAATGCCGTGCGCCATGGCATCGGCCAGCGCGTGGGCAGCGATGTGATCGAGATCGAGACCCGCCGCGACGGCGACGTCCTGTGCATCGAAGTGCGCAACCGCAACAGCACGCTGTCACCCGATCCCATTGCCCCTGCCGGTCACGGCATCGGCATGTCCAACACCCGGCTGCGCCTGAAGGAACTGTATGGCAACCGCGCGGACGTCCGGCTCGACATGCTCTGGCCCGAGGGCGTGGCATGCCGGGTGCGCCTGCCGTTCCGCGAACTCGATGCGGGTGATGAGGCGCCGGAGTTCAGCGCCGGGGTGGCACCGGCATGAGCATCACCGTGCTGGTGGTGGACGATGAACCCATCGCGCGGCGCGCGATCGTGCGCCTGCTCGGCGAGGACCCGGCCCTTGCGTTGCTGGGTGAATGTGGCGATGGAGTGTCGGCCGTCGCCGCCATCCGCGCGCAGTCGCCGGACCTGGTCTTCCTCGACATCCAGATGCCCGCCATCACCGGTCTTGACGTGGTCGCCACCATTGGTGCCGAGCGCATGCCAGCAACCGTGTTCGTCACCGCGTACGAGCAGTATGCGGTGAAGGCCTTCGAGGCCAACGCCGTGGACTACCTGGTCAAGCCGTTCAGCCGCGAACGCTTCGCTGCCACCCTGCAGCGCGCCAAGCAGCGGCTGTCCACCCCAGGCGGCACCAGCGCGCAGACCTCGGCGCAGATCCTGCAGGCGCTGGACGCGCTGCGCCAGCGCGACGACTACCTGCAGCGCATTCCGGTGCGCGTGGACGAACACGTGGTCCTGATCAACGTGGACGAGATCGTGTGGATCAAGGCGGCGCGCAACACCGTCGAGATCCACCTCGCCGGCGGCATGCATGAACACCGCGGCACCATGGCCGCCCTCGCCGCCCGGCTGGACCCGCGCCACTTCGCCCGCGTGCACCGGTCGGCGATCGTCAACATCCGCCGCGTCACCGCCATCCATCCGTGGTTCAACGGCCATCACGTGGTGACGCTGGATACCGGCCAGCAACTGCGCATGAGCCGCTACCAGAACGAGGCATTCCTGAAGCTGGTGTCTACCCGGACGCCGGGACACCTGCCCGGGTAGCGCCGCGCAGCGCTATCGTTCGCCGGCACGCAGGGTCAATACCTCCACCCCGTCGGCAGTGACCAGCACGGTGTGCTCGCTCTGCGCCGACAGCTTGCCGTCGCGGGTGGTGACGGTCCAACCGTCCTCGCTCATGTCGATCGCCGCGCGGCCCTGGTTGATCATCGGCTCGATGGTGAAGGTCATGCCCGCTTCCAGCTCAACCCCGGTCCCGCGTTTACCGTAGTGCAGCACCTGCGGTTCTTCGTGCATTTCGCGACCGATGCCGTGCCCGCAGAATTCGCGGACCACGCTGTAGCCATGCGCCTTTGCGTGCTGCTGGATCGCAAACCCGATATCGCCCAACGTCGCGCCAGGCCGCACCGCTGCAATGCCTTTCCACATCGCCTCGCGGGTCACGCGCACCAGGCGCTTTGCCTGGAAGTCGACCTCGCCGATCAGGTACATCCTGCTGGAATCGGCGATATAGCCGTTCTTCTCCAGCGTGATGTCCAGATTGACGATGCTGCCGCTTCGCAATACCTGTTCGGCCGATGGCACGCCATGGCAGACCACGCTGTCGACCGAGCTGTTGAGCACGTAGGCGAAACCATACTGGCCTTTGCTCGCCGGGCGCGCGTGCAGCTCCTCGGTGATGAAGCGCTCCACCCAGTCGTTGACCTGCAACGTGCTCATGCCTTCCAGGGTCAACCCGTCCAGCGCCTCGAACACCGAGGCCAGCAGGCGGCCGGACTGCCGCATCAACGCCTGCTCTTCCGCCGTCTTGATCACGCGACCGCCACCCGCAACGCGCCCGGGTCCACCCCGGCAGCCCGCAGCTCACGGTTCACGATCTCCTGGTAGCTCATGCCGGGATTCATCTCGCACAGCATGCCGACCTTGATCCAGAAGCCGGCCTGCGCGTTGATCGAACGGCCGGAGACGCCGCTGGCACGACGCAGGTTGTCGTGCAGTTCGTCATCGATGTTGACGATGCCCATGGGAAGCCTCGAATGCGGAATATACGTAGCATATACGCTTCGTATATCCGCAGCCAATCCTCCAGGTCAGCGCGGCCCCATCACCTTGTCCATGTCCTCGCCCTGCGGCATGCCGGACACGCGCTGCACCACGCCCTGGGCGTCACGGAACAGGATGCCCGGCGTGCCCTGGAAACCCAGTTCCACCATCAGCACCTGGTTGGCGTCGAGCTTGTTGGCCAGCGCCGGGGTGATCGTGGCCGCCGGCTTGATGCCGCCCTTGCTGAAGTCATGCTCGTTCTGCAGGAACACCGCGCTCGGGTTCGGTGCGCCCAGGATCGCGGCCGCCTTGGCCGGGCTGTCTTCGCGGATCACGCCGACCATCACGTGGCGCAGCTGCACCTTGCCGCTGTCCACCCACGGGCGCGCCGCTTCCCAGAAACGGTGGCAGTACGGGCAATTAGCGTCGCTGAAGGTGTACACCACGCGCGGCGCGTCCGAACGCCCGTCGCGTACCCAGGCACTTCCGTCGAGGCGCGACCAGATCCGGTCGGACATCGGTTTGGCCACCAGCTTGTCCAGCGGGGCGGCACCGACATCCTCACCCTTCTCATTGAACAGCGTGCCCACCATCACGTTCTTGCCGTCGGCGGTGACATACGCCGCGGCCGGCTGCTGCCCGCCCACCACGCCAGCAAAACCGCGCAGCCCACCGGGTGCGTCGAATTCGCCGATCACCTCGAACCCCTGCTTCTCGATGCCCTGCAGGACGGCGGGCCGGTTGGCGGAACCCGCCGCCGAGGCTTTCGGCGCAGCCGGGGTCTGTGCCTGGCCGCACCCTGCCACGGCCATCAACAGCGATACGGCCAACACGGAGCCCAACGCGGGCGAAGACTTCAACAACATGGCGACTCCTGGATGTCGAGAACAACGATCGAGCCACAGAGTAGACGGATACGCCGCTACCTGCAGCAGCGGCACGCATCGCCACGATGCCCGCCGCCCATCCGTGTGGGGTGCCGCGTGCGGCTCAGGCGGCCGAGCGCAGCGGTTCGGCCTGCTGTCGCGATGGCGGCATGCGGGAACGCTCGCGACGCTGCGCGAAGATCTGGCGGCGATAGCGCGCCGGCGTGACCCCGACGATGCGCAGGAACAGGCGACGGAATGCACTCTGGTCCGAATAGCCCACCGCCCACGACACCTCGTCCACCGCGCCACCGGCCTGCAGCAGCAACTGCGCTTTGGCGATGCGCAGCCGCTGGCAATAGGCGATGGGTCGCAGCCCGGTGGCCTTCAGGAAGCGCCGCTGCAGCGTACGCGGCTCAAGCCCGGCGGCCTCGCAGATGTCCTGCAGGGTGACGCCACGTGCGGCGATGGTGTGCAGCCAGCGCTGCGCCTTCAGGATGCCGCGGTCGCCATGGGCGAAGTTGGGGCTGAAACGCTCCAGGTCTTCCTGCACACCGCGCGGAATGACCAGCTGCAGCTGCTGGATCGCCGCACTCATCACGCTCTGCCCGTACACACGGGCCAGCAGGCGCAGGCTCAGGTATTTCCACGCGTCCGGGCCGGAGGCGGTGAGCAGGTCGCCATCGTCCACCAATGCCCGCTCGCTCGGCTGCCAGCTGGGCACCACCGAGGCCAGCGACGGCGACCGCGACAGGTCCGGCACGCTGACCGAGCGACCGCTCAGTACCCCGGCCGACGCTAGGAGCAGCCCGCCTTCCTCGCATCCGGCCAGCAGGCTGCCGGCGTCGTGGCTGTCGCGCAGCCAGTTGAGCATGCGCTCGTCGGCCTGCATCAACGGCCAGGTGGGTTCATTGCCGGGAACCACGATCACCGCAGGCGGCGTATCGCCGAACAGCTCGGCCCCGGCCACGCGCTGCATGCCATGGCCACGCGTGGACAGCGTCCAGCGGGTCACCAGCATGCGGGCGCCGGTACGTTTGCCGGCGGCGGCGGTGCGGTTGCAGCGCTGGGCCAGCTCGGACAGCACCGGCGCGGCGGCACGAAGACTGCCGGGGTACTCCAGCACGGCGACTTCCATCAGGGTCGGTGAGGCCGGCTTGAGGGCCGGCAACGAAGGGGGGGAAGATGCATCCATGGCAACGCTCCTGGAACGGCTGCTGAGACCGGCAAACCCTGCGAGGTCAAGGCATGCCGGCGATTCCAATGGAGCCTACGGAGCGCCTCCCATGGCATCTATGAAACAAGTTGTAATTTTGGCTCGGTAACGACATTCCGCCGGATTCCGTCACAACCCTTGACCCTTGACCAGACTCAAGGGTTCACACTGACCCCCTGCTCCTACGCAAGGTCGTCATGAACATCGGACAACTCGCACGCCAGGCCGGCGTGCCCATCGATACCGTGCGCTATTACGAGCGCCAGCACCTGCTGCCCACTGCCCATCGCAGTGCCGGCGGCTACCGGGTTTTCAGCAACAGCGACCTGACCCGCCTGCAGTTCATCCGCCGCGCCAAGGCGTTGGGTTTCCGCCTCGAGGAGATCGGCGAGCTGCTCGGCCTGAGCGACCAGCGCGGCCAGGACATGGCACAGGTGCGCGACAGCGCGGTGCACAAGCTGCACGACATCGAGCAGCGCATCGACGAGCTGCAGCGCATGCATGGCGCCCTGAAACAGCTGGTTGACGCCTGCCCCGGCCACGGCGGCCTGGAACAGTGCCCGATCCTGGCCGCACTGACGGAGCCACGGCAATGAGCGCTCCCCCTTCCCCGGCCGGCGGCAGCTGCTGCTCGAACACGCCCACCCCGACGCCCGCGGCCACGGTGAAGGACCTGGTCTGCGGCATGGACGTCAATCCGGCCACCACCGCGCACCACGCCCGGCATGCAGGCAGCGACTACCACTTCTGCAGCGACGGTTGCCGCCGGACATTCGTCGCCGACCCGCTGCGTTACTTGCACCCGTCCGCGCATGCGGCCGAGCCGGTGCCGGCCGGCACCCGCTACACCTGCCCGATGGACCCGCAGATCGTGCAGGACGGTCCCGGCACCTGCCCGATCTGCGGCATGGCGCTGGAGCCGATGATGCCCAGCCTGGACGAGGGCGAAAACCCGGAACTCACCGACTTCCGGCGCCGCTTCTGGTGGAGCCTGCCGTTGAGCGTGGCCACCCTGGCACTGGCCATGCTGGCCATGACCCCGCTGCTGCGCGCCCTTGCACCCGATGTGCGGGTGTGGATAGAGCTGGCGCTCGCCACCCCGGTGGTGCTGTGGGCCGGTTGGCCGTTCCTGCACCGCTGGGCTCAGTCGATCCGCAACCGCAGCCCCAACATGTGGACGCTGATCGGCACCGGCGTGCTGGCCGCCTACGGCTACAGCGTGGTGGCCACCATCGCGCCGGCACTGTTCCCGCCGTCCTTCCAGCAGCACGGGCATGTCGGGGTGTACTTCGAAGCGGCGGCGGTGATCGTCTCGCTGACCCTGCTCGGCCAGCTGATGGAGCTGCGCGCCCGGGCACAGACATCCGCCGCGATCAAGGCGTTGCTGGGCCTCGCCCCGAAGACCGCACGCGTGCTGCGTGACGATGGCCACGAGGACGATGTTGACATCGCCGCGCTGCAGCCCGGCGACCGTCTGCGCGTGCGCCCCGGCGAGACGGTGCCGGTGGACGGCGGCGTGCTGGAAGGCCATTCCAGCGTGGACGAATCCATGCTCACCGGCGAGCCGGTGCCGGTTGCGAAGACGGTCGGCGATGCGGTCATCGGTGCCACCCTCAACGGCACCGGCAGCCTGGTGATCCGTGCCGAACGACTGGGCGAAGACAGCATGCTGGCGCAGATCGTGCAGCTGGTGGCACAGGCGCAGCGTTCACGTGCGCCGATGCAGCGGATGGCGGACAAGGTCGCCTACTGGTTCGTGCTGGCCGTGTTGGGTGTGGCCGTGCTGACGTTCTTCGGCTGGGGGCTGTTCGGTCCGGCACCGTCGTGGACGCACGCGGTGTTGAGCGCGGTGGCGGTGCTGATCATCGCCTGTCCCTGCGCGCTGGGCCTGGCGACGCCGATGACGATCATGGTCGCCACGGGCCGCGCTGCGCAGCACGGCGTGCTGTTCCGCGATGCCGAGGCCATCGAGGCACTGCGCGGCATCGACACCCTGGTGGTGGACAAGACCGGCACGCTTACCGAGGGCCGCCCGGTGTTCCGCGATGTGCAGGCACAGGCGCCCTTCACTGCCGACGAGGTGCTGCATTGGGCCGCCAGCCTGGACCAGGGCAGCGAACACCCGCTGGCGGCGGCGATCGTGACGGAGGCGCGCCGGCGCGGCCGTCCGTTGGCGGCCGTGAGCGGGTTCGATTCGCTCACCGGCGTGGGCGTGCGCGGCAGCGTGGAAGGCAAGGCACTGCTGCTCGGCAATGCGGCGCTGATGCACGACCACGGCATCGGGCTCGACGCGGTGCACGCACACGCAGACGCGTTGCGCCATGCGGCGGCCAGCGTGATGTACCTCGCGGTGGATGGCGCGTTGGCCGGCCTGCTTGCGGTAGCCGACCCGATCAAGGCGTCCGCCGCCGAAGCGATCGCACAGTTGCAGCGCGATGGCCTGCGCATCGTGATGGCGACCGGCGATGGCGATGCCACCGCCGCTGCCGTGGCGCGCGAACTCGGTCTGGATGAGGTGCACGGCGAGATGCGTCCCGCCGACAAGGCCGCGCTCATCCGCACGCTGCAGTCGCAGGGGTGCAAGGTGGCGATGGCGGGCGATGGCATCAACGACGCCCCTGCGTTGGCCAGCGCCGACGTCGGTATCGCGATGGGCAACGGCACCGACGTCGCCATGTCCAGCGCCCAGGTCACGCTGGTCAAGGGCGACCTGCGCGGCATCCTGCGCGCCCGCCAGCTGTCCACCGCCAGCGTGCGCAACATGCGCCAGAACCTGGGCTTTGCCTTCCTCTACAACGGGCTGGGCATCCCGGTGGCCGCTGGCGTGCTGTACCCGTTCGGCATCGCGTTGTCGCCGACGTTCGCGGCGGTGGCGATGAGCCTGAGTTCGGTGTCGGTGATCAGCAACGCGCTGCGCCTGCATCACCAACGCCTGCCGGATACGGCGCGCGAGCAGCGCGCGTAAGAGTTCAAGCAACGGATGAAGAAATTGCTGCAATTTTCTCTTGCCAATCGAAAACACCGTCGCTATGATTTCGCTCCTCACGACGTGGGGCCATAGCTCAGCTGGGAGAGCGCCTGCATGGCATGCAGGAGGTCGGCGGTTCGATCCCGCCTGGCTCCACCACTCCAATCATTAGGCCGATTGGAAGGTAGTGAACACAATTCAAGTTTACGTGCGTCCCCATCGTCTAGAGGCCTAGGACATCACCCTTTCACGGTGGCGACCGGGGTTCGAATCCCCGTGGGGACGCCAATTACACAACAACAAGCCCTGACCTCGGTCGGGGCTTGTTGTTTTCAACGGGCTATCGACCAACCGCTTCAACCGTGTGTCCACTGGCAGTGGATACCTACTTGGCGAATGCGTCGGACACGCGTAGAATTCCGCCTCCAGCATCGTGGGGCCATAGCTCAGCTGGGAGAGCGCCTGCATGGCATGCAGGAGGTCGGCG
>NZ_DAMCID010000001.1:0-34597 GCF_032099025.1 Stenotrophomonas sp. | reverse complement strand
GGACATCACCCTTTCACGGTGGCGACCGGGGTTCGAATCCCCGTGGGGACGCCAACAAACGCAGAAGACCCCGGCAATGCCGGGGTTTTTTGTTTCGGCCGTTGGTGGGCGTGAATTTCCTGAAAGTCTTCCAATTTTCAGAAATCTTGATATATTAGGCGGCTCGCGGCATCAACGTGGGGCCATAGCTCAGCTGGGAGAGCGCCTGCATGGCATGCAGGAGGTCGGCGGTTCGATCCCGCCTGGCTCCACCACTCCAATCATTAGGCCGATTGGAAGGTAGTGAACACAATTCAAGTTTACGTGCGTCCCCATCGTCTAGAGGCCTAGGACATCACCCTTTCACGGTGGCGACCGGGGTTCGAATCCCCGTGGGGACGCCAATACAACGCAAACAGCCCTGGCTTCGGCCGGGGCTTTTTGTTTGATAGCGTATGCGCATGTGCTATTCCGCCCAGATCCGTGCCGATTACACCAAGCTGGTCCGTGAATTCGGCGCCATGATGTCGCTGGACGAGTTCGCCCAGTTGTATGCGCACGACGCCGGCAAGCAGCGGCCGAAGACCCCGAAGGCGATGGACGATGGCTTCGCTGGCGCGCGGACCACGCAGGGCCAGGACATCGTGGCAAAGATCCAGCAATGGCATGCCGACGAGATGCAGGCGCTGGACGAGGAAATCCGCGTGCAGGGTGCCCGCCTGAAACTGGCGGAAGAAAGCCTGGCCCACCGCCCCACGCAGAAGGCACGCAACGAGGTCCGCATCGCGGGCAATCGCGTCGAGCGCGCGCAATCGCGCCTGTCCGACCTGCACCGCACCGGCCTGCTGCCGCGCGACAGCCGCATCTTCCCCGGCGTGTACGCACCGGTGATCGTGTCCGAGCATGGCCGGCGCGTGATCAAGCCGATGCGTTACCAGTGCCGGCTGCCGGACAAACCGGCGCGCAACGATGCGCTTTATCCGGGCACCTACAACGCGCGGCGCGACAGCCTGGAGTCGTACTGGAAAAATGCATTCGGCCACCGCCACGGCGTGGTCGTGGTGCAGTCCTTCTACGAGCATGTGCCGCGCCACGCGCTGGAACAGCGCCTGCTGGCGCCCGGCGAGACCGCACAGAACGTGGTGCTGGAATTCCGCCCGCAGCCGCCGCGCGATCTGCTCATCGCCTGCCTGTGGTCGGAATGGGAAGGTCCTGAAGGCCGGCTGCTGTCGTTTGCCGCGATTACCGACGAGCCGCCGCGTGACGTCGCAGCGGTTGGGCACGACCGCTGCATCGTGCCGATCCGGCACGAGCACCTGGAGGCCTGGTTGAATCCCGACCCGCAGGACCTGGCGGCGCAGTACCGCATCCTCGACGACCGCGAGCCGGTGGACCTCGGCTACGCAGAAGCCGCGTGAGCCGGAGTCAACTGGCGACCGAGGTGCCCTGCAGCGCGCGCGCCAGGGCGGCGTTCAACTCTGCGGTCAGATACGGCTTGGTCAGCAGCACGCCGGAGCGGAACGCGTCCGGCAGGTGGTCAAGCGCCATGCCCGTGGCCAGCACGAACGGAATGCCGCGCGCGGCCAGCGCCTGCGCGACCGGATCACTGGTTTCATGGTTGGCCAGGCGGTAATCCAGCAGTGCCACCTGTGGCTGGGTTTCTTCCAGCAGCCGCAATGCTTCGCTTACCGACGCGGCCTGGCCGACGACCACCGCGCCGGACTGCGCCAGCTGCATCTGCAGCAGCGCCGCGCTCATCTCGTCGTTCTCCACCACCAGTATCCGTAGATCCTGCAACCCGCTCATCACGGCTCCCTGTATGGTTCAGGGCCATGAGTATAGCGTCGCGTCGAAATGACGGTCGCGCATCGGGTGAACGATTCAGATCTCCCCATGCGTCGATGATTTGTATACACTACGCGGCCAGCCAGCCGAAGTGGCGGAATCGGTAGACGCAGCGGACTCAAAATCCGCCGCCCTTAAAAGCGTGTGGGTTCGAGTCCCACCTTCGGCACCATGGAATACAAAAGGCCAGATCCTGCGATCTGGCCTTTTTCGTTTGGGGTTGGCCTGGCCGATGCCTGTAACCTCGCACGACTGCGCACCCTTCGTGGGAAAATCACAGCGACCCAGGCAAAGGATGCTCGATGACGCGCTCCTCGTTGACTCCACTCTGCTATCCCGCGCACTACCCACCCCGGCAGCGTTGGGCGCGCTTCTTCATCGGGGTGCGATGGCTCGGGCCCGACCTTTCATTCTTCAGCGTGCTGAAGTCGCTGCAGGGAGAGCGCACTGGCGATCAGATGGAGGCATGGGGCGGCGGTAACCGGCAGCGGATTGCCACGGTCGTTGGCGAGGCGTTTGCACGCCAGTTGCGCTGGCCCTCTCCCTGGTTCCTGCCGGAAGACGAGATGCGTGCCATCGCCGGCGGTCCGCGGTTCGTTGGCCTGGATGATCAACAGGACATGGAGAATGCAGTCGGCGAGATCCAGGAGCGGCTTGGCGTTGCTCTGCCCCGCGGCTACTGGGAGGACGCTGGTGCTCGGACGCTGGCGGAGGTTGTGGACCAGATCGTGAGCGAAGCGGCCGGATCCGGTTTGGCGGACCCGGCGGATTTTTCGGCAGCCGACTGACGGTCGGCTCTGCCGATCAAGCAGCCGACTAACAGTCGGCTCTACCCGGTCGGGTCTACCGATGGAGCAGCCGACTAACAGTCGGCTCTACGCAGTCGGCTCTACCCGGTCGGGTCTAGCCAGGTGGGTTTAGACCAGCCGCAGGGTTGGCTGGCCGCCGTGGCGCAGTGCCTGCGCGACGGCCGCGTCTACGCGGAACCCGGCGACGGTCTGCAGCAGCTGGGTCGCCTGCTCTTCCATGCTGCGGGCAGCCGCCGACGCCTCTTCGACCAGGGCGGCGTTCTGCTGGGTGCCCTGGTCGATCTGGTCGACCACGATGTTCATCTGGCCCAGGCTGTCGGCCTGCTGCTGGGCGGCACCGCTGATCTCGGTGATGAGGTCGCTGACCCGCTTCACGTTGACCACGATGTCGTCCATGGTGCGCCCTGCACTTTCGACCTGGCAGGCGCCGGTGCCCACCTTGTCCACCGAATCGCCAATCAACTGCTTGATCTCCTTGGCGGCGCTGGCCGAACGCTGCGACAGCGAGCGGATCTCAGTGGCCACCACCGCGAAGCCGCGACCATGTTCGCCCGCGCGCGCGGCTTCCACGGCCGCGTTCAAGGCCAGGATGTTGGTCTGGAACGCGATGCCGTCGATCACGCCGATGATGTCGACGATGCGGCGCGAGGACTCATTGATCAGCGCCATGGTCGACACCACTTCGTGCACCACATGCCCGCCCTGCGCGGCCACGTCGACGGCGCCGCTGGCGAGCTGGCTGGCCTGCCGCGCGTTGTCGGCGGTGCGCCGCACCGTATCGGCCAGGTCCTTCATGGACACGGCGGTTTCCTCCAGCGAGGCGGCCTGCTGCTCGGTACGCACGGACAGGTCGGCGTTGCCGGTGGCAATCTCGCCCGCGCCCAGCGCGATGGTGTCGGCCGCGGACTTGATCTGCCCGATGATCGAGGCCATCGCCTCCACCAGTGCGTTGATGCCACAGCACAGCTCGGCGATCGCGCCGGTCTTGTCATCGGTGGCGATGTGCATGGTCAGGTCGCCGCCCTGCGCGGCCGCCACCACCTCGCGGGTCTGGGCCACGGCGCGCTGCAGCGCCTGCGTGTCGCGCACCTGATCGGTGATGTCGGTGGCGTACTTGACGACCTTGAGCGCCCGTCCGTTCATGTCCAGGATCGGGTTGTAGGAGGCCTGTATCCAGATCTCGCGACCGTCCTTGCCGATGCGCCGGTACTGTCCCGCGTCGTATTCGCCGCGCCCGAGCTTCTGCCAGAACGCGCGGTATTCCTCGCTCTTCCGGTACGCCGGCTCGACGAACATGGCGTGGTGCTGCCCGCGCACTTCCTCCAGCGTGTAGCCGGTGGTGGCAAAGAAGTTTTCGTTGGCGCCCAGCACACGACCATCCAGGCTGAATTCGATCACCGCCTGCGACTTGTTGATCGCCGCGAGCTGGCCGGCGAAATCGGCGGCCTGCATCTTCTGCGCCGTGATGTCGGTGGCGAACTTGACGACCTTGTACGGACGGCCGCTGCTGTCGAACACCGGGTTGTAGGAGGCCTGGATCCAGATCTCGCGGCCGCCCTTGCCGACACGGTGGTACTGGCCGGCGTCGTATTCGCCACGGCCGAGCCGGGCCCAGAATTCGCCATATTCGGCGCTGCGGGCGTACGCCGGATCGACGAACATCGCGTGGTGGTGGCCGCGCACTTCGTCGAGCGAATAGCCCAGCGCCTGCAGGAAATTGTCGTTGGCAGTCAGGATGGTGCCGTCGAGTCCGAACTCGATGACGGCCTGGACCCGGTGCAGTGCGGCCACCTGGGCCTCCAGCTCCGCCTGGCGGCGCGAGGCGGCCTCAACGTCGCCGCGCACCGCCCGACGGGAAACGAACAGCGCGCGCAGCGCGCGCCACGGGGAGTCCGACACCGGCACTCCGGCCGGCTCTGACAGGGGCATATGCATGCCTGACGTAAGCATCGTTGTAATCCTCGATGTCCGAACAGCTGGTTGGGATGCCCCCGGGCAGCAGTGCCCAGCGGCGCAATCACGTTGGCTTCGGTTACGAAGACGCCAGTGGGGATGACGTCACTCCAGCGGCTTGCACGAACGACTGCAAAGGGTTATCGACCCCTCAGGGGTCAGCTTGAGAAAACGACGGTTGGTGGCTGAACGCTTTACGTTCTGCGTCACACATCGCGCCGGCGCTCAGTCCAGGCCGCCCTCGCCGCCCTCGCCCTCGGCGCTGTCCAGCGGGTCCGGGCCGCCATGCAGGGGCGCTTCGACCTGGACGTTGTTGCGCCCCAGTGCCTTGGCCCGATAGCACTGGGCATCGGCGGCCGCGACCGCCTCGTCCACGTTCATGCTGCCGCCGATGGCCGCAATACCAATGCTGGCCCCTACCCCCAGCCGCTGCTGGTCCCAGGGAATGGTGAGGCCGCGCACCGATTCCAGCAGATCGCTGGCGATGCGGCGGGCGCGCTTGAGCGAACAGCCGGCCAGGATCACCGCGAACTCGTCGCCGCCCAGCCGGGCCACGATGTCCGAGTCGCGCACGCCGTGCTTGAGCAGGTTGGCCACAGCCCAGAGCATGGCGTCGCCGGCCAGGTGGCCGTGGCTGTCGTTGATCGGCTTGAAGTTGTCCAGGTCGATGAACATCAGCGACGCCGACTGCCCGGTGCGCGCCACCCGGGTGATGGCCGCCTGCAGATGCGCCTCGAAGCCACGGCGGTTGCTCAGCTCGGTCAGCGGGTCCACCTCGGCCAGGTGGCGTGCCTCACGCTGGCGGGCGCGCTGCTGGGTGACATCGCGGATCACCCAGACCGCGCCGGTCACCTGCCCGTCCTCGCCCTGCAGCCAGGCCCGGGTCACATCCACCGGCAGCAGCTGCGCTCCCACCGACAACAGCAGGTCCGAATGCAGGTCGACCGCATTGCTCTCCGGGTCGAGCAGCACCGCCACGTCCAGCGGCGAGCGCGGCGCGTACTCGGTGGTCAGTTCCATCACGTCCTGCACCTGACTGCCGGTCACCGGCGCGGCGCCCTCGCCGGCCAGCGCGCGGGTCGCCGCCGCGTTGGCGTACTGGATCAGGCCATGCCGGTCCAGGTTGAGCACCATGTCGGCCACCGCGTCCAGGGTGACGCGGGTGCGTTGTTCGGATTCGCGCAGCTGCAGGCTGTTCTGGCGCTGGGCGGTGACGTCCTGGATCTGCGACACGAAGTGCAGCGGCTCGCCGTGCGGTGCCCGCACCAGCGACACCGACAGCCGCCCCCACACCGTGTTGCCGCCCTTGCCCAGGTAGCGCTTGTCCAGGTGGTAGTGGTCGCGGCGCCCGGCCAGCAGGTCGCCCACCATGGCCAGGTCGGTAGTGAGATCGTCGGGGTGGGTCACGGTCTGGAAATCGGCCTCCAGCAGTTCGGCCCGGGTGTAGCCGAGGATGCCGCACAGCGCGTCGTTGACGTCCAGCCAGCGCCCCTCCAGCGACACCAGCGCCATGCCCAGCGCGGCCGAGGAGAACGCACCGGTGAACTTCTCGGCGGCCACGTAGGCCTGTTCGCGCATTTCCAGCAGCGGGGTGATGTCCACCGCCATGCCGACATAGCCGATGCGGCTGCCGGTGCTGCTGTTCAACGGACTGATCGACAACTGCACCTGGCGATGCCCGCCATCCTTGCGCACGAAGGTCCACTGGTGCGACCAGGTGCCCTGCGCGGCGCGCGCGGTCAGCGCCTCGAAAATGGTGGGGACGCGGCCATCGGCATCCGCCTCCGGGCGCAGGTAGTCCTCCATTTCATGGACGTCGTGGAACAGCCCGGGATTGACACGCCCGATCACTTCTTCCGGGGCGTAGCCCAGCAGTTTCTGCGCACCGCTGTTGAACAGGTTCACCACGCCATCCACATCGGTGGCGATCACCGCCACTTCGTCGGATGCATCCACCACCGACTGCAGGCGCTGGCGCATGTTGGCCGCATCCTGCAGGGCGTTCTGCAGGTCGCTGACATCGGCATGCGCACCGGCCATCCATACGGGCTGGCCCTGCTCATCCCATTCGTAGACGCGGCCGCGATCCTGCACCCAGATCCAGTGCCCGTCCTTGTGGCGCATGCGGCACAGGCTGTCGTAGTGCGGCGAACGCCCTTCCAGGTGTTCGCGGAGCAAGCCGTTCGAACGTGCCAGGTCGTCGGGGTGGACCAGGTGCTGGAACGTCTGCGGCGTGATCGGTGCCAGCTCCTGGCGGGTGTAGCCGACGATCTGCGCCCAGCGTTCGTTCACCCGCATCTGGCCGCTCTGGCAGTTCCATTCCCAGGTGCCGGCCGCGGTGCCCTCGATGATCATTTCCAGGCGGCGGCGCTGCTCGGCCATCTCATGCAGCGCGGCCTCATCCGGGGCGTTCCCCGGCGGCGGCGCGGCGCGGCTCACAGGCATCCTCCGGCGTGACCGTTACCGGCCGCGTCGTGCGGTACCTGAGCACCCTGGCCCGCCTGCTGGTCTGTCATCTGGCCTCCCCGCCGTTTGCACAGCGTACCGGCATTCAACCGCAAGCGGGGTCACGTCCCCGTCAAGCTCATTCAGCGAGCGGGCGGCCAGCATGAAAAGGGCCGCCCGAAGGCGGCCCTTGGATCACGCGCCTGGCCGGGGGGCTCAGCCGCCGCGCTTGGCCCGGGCGAAGGCGTCGGCCAACGCGTTGTTGGCCGGCGGCGCGCTGGTGCCGCCACGCGGCGTGGCTGGTGCACCGCGACCGCCCTGGCGCGCCCCGCCCCCACCGTCACGGCGCGGGCCGCCCGCCGGGCGGGCATCGCGCTCGCCGGGGGCCTTGGCCGGGGCCGGGCTGTCGTCCAGGCGCCGGGTCAGTGCGATGCGCTTGCGCGCCACGTCGACCTCCAGCACCTTGACCTTGACGATGTCGCCGGCCTTGACCACGTCACGCGGGTCCTTGACGTAGGTGTCGGACAGCGCGGAGATGTGGATCAGGCCATCCTGGTGGACGCCGATGTCGACGAAGGCACCGAACGCGGCCACGTTGCTGACCACGCCTTCCAGGATCATGCCCGGCTTGAGGTCCTTGATCTCTTCCACGCCGTCGGCGAAACGCGCGGCCTTGAACTCCGGGCGCGGGTCGCGGCCGGGCTTCTCCAGCTCCTTGAGGATGTCGCGCACCGTCGGCACACCGAAGTTCTCATCGGTGAACTGCTCGGCCTTGAGCCCGCGCAGGAAGCTGCCGTCACCGATCAGCGCCTTGATCGGACGCGCGGTCAGGGCCACGATCCGCTCGACCACCGGATACGCTTCCGGGTGCACCGAGGAGGCATCCAGCGGCTGGTCGCCATCGGCGATGCGCAGGAAGCCGGCGCACTGCTCGAAGGTCTTGTCACCCAGGCGCGGCACCTTGAGCAGGTCCTTGCGGCGCTTGAACGGACCGTTCTCGTCGCGGTGCCGCACGATGTTGTCGGCCACGGTGGAGGACAGGCCCGACACCCGCGACAGCAGCGCTGCCGAGGCGGTATTGACGTGCACGCCCACCGCGTTGACGCAGTCTTCCACGCGCGCGTCCAGCGCGCGCGCCAGCCGGTACTGGTCCACGTCGTGCTGGTACTGGCCCACGCCGATCGCCTTGGGTTCGATCTTGACCAGCTCGGCCAGCGGATCCTGCAGGCGGCGGGCGATCGACACGGCCCCGCGGATCGACACATCCAGATCCGGGAATTCCCTGGCCGCGAACTCGGACGCCGAATACACCGACGCACCGGCTTCGCTGACCACGATCTTCTGCAGGCTGGTTTCACCCAGCGCCTTGATCACATCCCCGGCCAGCTTGTCGGTCTCACGGCTGGCGGTGCCGTTGCCGATCGCGATCAGCTCCACGTTGTGCTTCATGCACAGCTGCTTGATCGTATGCAGCGACTGGTCCCACTGCCGGCGCGGTTCGTGCGGGTAGATGGTGTCGGTGGCGACCAGCTTGCCGGTGGCATCCACCACGGCGATCTTGCAGCCGGTGCGGATGCCCGGGTCCAGCCCGAGCACGGTCTTGGGGCCGGCCGGCGCGGCCAGCATCAGGTCCTTGAGGTTGTCGCCGAAGACCGCGATGGCCTCGGCTTCGGCCTTTTCGCGCGCCTGGTTGAACAGGTCCAGCAGCAGGTGCATGTGCAGCTTGGCGCGCCAGGTCAGCCGGCAGGCGTCGAGCAGCCAGCGGTCGCCCGGGCGCCCGGCGTCGCGGATGCCGGCCTTGAAGGCCACGCGGCCCTCGGCGTAGACGTGCCCGGCCTCGGCATCGCTGCCCGGGTCGAGCTCGAGGAACAGGATCTCCTCGCGGCGCGCGCGGAACAGCGCCAGCAGGCGGTGCGAGGGAATCTTCGCCAGCGATTCGGCGTGTTCGAAGTAGTCGCGGTACTTGGCGCCCTGCTCTTCCTTGCCCTCGGCAACGCGGGCGCGGATCACGCCCTGCTCGCCCAGCCAGCTGCGCAGTTCGCCCACCAGCGCGGCGTCTTCACCCCAGCGCTCCATCAGGATCGCGCGGGCGCCTTCCAGCGCGGCCTTGGTGTCGGCAACGCCCTTGTCGGTGTCCACGAACCCGGCCGCGAACACCTGCGGGTCGAGGGTGGGATCGGCCAGCAGGCCGTCGGCCAGCGGCTCCAGCCCCGCTTCGCGGGCGATCTGTGCGCGGGTGCGGCGCTTGGGCTTGTACGGCAGGTAGAGGTCTTCCAGGCGCGACTTGGTGTCGGCCCCAAGGATGTCGCTGCGCAGCTCGTCGGTGAGCTTGCCCTGTTCGTCGATGCTGGACAGCACCGCCGCGCGGCGCTCCTCCAGCTCACGCAGGTAGGTCAGGCGCGTTTCCAGGTTGCGCAGCTGGGTGTCATCCAGGCCACCGGTGATTTCCTTGCGGTAGCGCGCGATGAACGGAACGCTGGCGCCCTCGTCGAGCAGCGCGATGGCGGCACGCGCCTGGGCTGCTTGGGCACCGATTTCGTCGGCGATGGTCTGGGCGATCTGCTGGGCGAGCTTGATGTCTGGCATTGCTTCCGGCCGTGGCCGCTATGCGGAAACCCCGATTGTGGCAACGCACGGCGGCGGGGGGAACCCGTTGACAGTGCGCCCCGAACCTGTCGCCGACCGGGTAGTGCCGGCCGCTGGCCGGCTCTTCATGACCCATGGACCGGGCACGGTGGTGCCGGCCGCTGGCCGGCTCTTCATGACCCATAAACCGGCCACGGTAGTGCCGGCCGCTGGCCGGCTCTTCATGACCCATAAACCCGGCACGGTAGTGCCGGCCGCTGGCCGGCTCTTCATGACGTCAAGGTGATGCGTGGAGCCGGCCAGCGGCCGGCACTACGTGAGGTCAAGGTGATGCTTGGAGCCGGCCAGCGGCCGGCACTACGTGTCGTTGCTGCTTGGAGCCGGCCAGCGGCCGGCACTACGCGGTGTTTCAGCGGTAATGCTGCGCGGCGCGCAGCATGACCGATTCGTCGCGCATCGACTCCAGCGCCATCACCCGGATCTTGCCGATCCCCTTCAGTTCCATGAACCGCTCGGTGTAGATCTCCGGACCCGCTGCGGTATCGGCGCGGGACTTGCTGAATCCATGGGGCACCAGGCCCTTGTCGCCATCCTTGCTACCACCGACATAAAGAACGATTGCCATGTGATGTGTTCCTCCAATAAACGTCATGCATGTACAACAGCGTGCAGCTTACCGCGCCGAACCTGACTGATCTGTCATCAGCCTAATAACCGTTGTTTTCATGCAGATGACGCAGCGTCACGGCCACCAGCCGCGCCCGGTCATGGCATACACATCGGCCGCGCGCTCGAACGGGTTGCGCGCGCTCACCCCACCGCACAGCAGGTACACGGGCAGGTACAGCGGTCCCAGCACCATGTACTGGTAGATGTGTGCCCGTTCATGGTCGTGCAGGCCGATGACCGGTTCGTTGCAGTGCCCGGCCTGGTGGGCATAGGTGCGGCACGGCACGTCCAGGACCGGGCCGGTGTGCAGGATCACGTTGCCCAAGGTGATCGCCCCGCCCGGCCCCCACGGCCAGTCACGGAACACGATGGCCAGGTCGCGCCGGTTCAACGACGGCCGCGCGCCGGCCACCATCCCGGCCACCCCACCGAGGAGTCCGATCAGGGTGTTGGGCACGGTCCAGAGCACGCCCAGCCCCTGCAGGACGCGCAGCACCGTGGGCGCCAGGCTCAATCGGCCTCGTTGGGGATCAGCAGCCACAGGATCAGGTAGACCAGGATGCCGGGGAACGCGGCCGAGGCCAGCGACACCACCACGAACAGCACCCGCAGCAGGGTCACGTTCCAGCCGAACCGGTGGGCGATGCCGCCCATCACCCCGGCGATCATGCGGTCGTTGAGCGAGCGCGACAACGTGCGCGGCGCGGTGGTGTTCATGGCAGGGTCCTCCGGCAGTGGAAGGGCTACGTTAGCGCACCGGATGTGTAGCGGGCGCGGTGGACTGGCGCAGTGCCTTCAGCCGCGCCCCGAACCATGCCGCAGCGGTCTGCTCGGGCTGGCCCGGACAGGCGATCCGGTACGGCGTGCCACTCATGCTGCTCTGGCTGGCGGCGCGCTCGATGAACTGCTCGGCCGTGTCCACCTTGTCCTTCTTCAGCAGGTAATCGTACTTGCGCTGCAGGTGCGCACGCGCCTCGGCGGCGTCATGCCAGCTGCCATTGCGCTGGAAGCGGCAGCTGGAGCCATCCAGCGCACCGACCAGCCCGGCAATCTCGCGGCGGGCGGTCTCGCTGGGCGCCGCCTGCGCGGTGCCGGCCAGGGCCAGTGCCAGAGCGGCAGCGGCCATCACGTGACGGTTCATGGCGTGCGTTCCTTCAGCCAATCGGTGATGGTGGCCGGCACCTCACGCTGGGCGCGGCCGGACACGTAGATGCCGATATGGCCGCCGCGGAAGCTGCTTTCGGTGTAGTCCGTGCTGCCAATGCGCCCACGCAGCGCCCGCGACGCGTCCGGTGGCACCAGGTGGTCCTGTTCGGCATAGATGTTCAGCACCGGCAGCGTGACCTGGGCCAGCTGCACCGTCTCGACCCCGATGCGCACCCCGTCGTGCATCAGCCCGTTGCCCTGGTAGAACTGCTTGATGAAGTCACGGAAGGCCTCGCCGGCCAGGTCGGGCGAATCGAAGATCCACTTTTCCATGCGCAGGAAATCTTCCAGCGCCGCCTTGTCGTCGAGGATGTCCAGCAGGCCCACGTACTTCTGCACGTTGAGCCGGAACGGCTTGAGCATCAGGTAGCTGGCATTCATCAGGTCGGCCGGGATGTTGCCCAGCGTATCGACCAGAAGGTCCACATCGACCTGGCGCGCCCAGTGCGACAGCATGTTGTCCGGCGTCTGGAAGTCCACCGGGGTCACCATCGTCACCAGGTTGGCCAGCTTGGGCTGGCGCAACGCGGCATAGCACAGCGCGAACACGCCGCCCTGGCAGATGCCGAGCATGTTGATCGGTGCGCCGTCGTTGGCGGCCACCAGATGGTCCACCGCGCCATCGACGAAACGCAGCAGGTAGTCCTCCAGCGTCTGGTAGCGCTCGGAGCGGTCCGGGTACCCCCAGTCGAGCACATACACGTCGTGCCCCAGCGCCAGCAGCCGCTGCACCAGCGAGCGGTCGGCCTGCAGGTCGACCATGTAGGGGCGGTTGACCAGCGCATACACGATCAGCAGCGGGGTGCGCTGTACCGGCGCTTCGTCGCCGACGAACCGGTAGAGCGCCACCTTGCCATCGCGCCACACTTCCTCGCGTGCGGTGGCGCCGTAGTCCACGTCGTCCACCTCGGGCAGCAGCTTCAGCCCGTCCATCAACTTGCGTTGCATGGACAGCGTTTCCTGCAGCAGGTCCTCGGCGTTGAACCCCAGCGGCCCCTTCATGGCGACGCCTTGCGCGCGCGCGGCCGGGCTGGCTTGTCGGGTTTGACCACTTTTGCGCTGTCGGCCTTGGCCGGTTTGGCGGCCTTGGCGGCCTTGGCGGGCTTGGCGGGCTTGGCCGCTTTCGCCGGCTTGACGGGCTTGGCCGGTTTCGCGGGCTTGGCCGGTCTGGCCGGTGCTGCCGGCGAGGCAGGGGCAGCGCCGGCGGCCATGCGCCGGACCAGTCGCTCCAGCTCGGTGATGCGCCGGTGCGCGGCATCCATCTCGGTGCGGGTGGGCATGCCGATCGACTCGCAGAGCCGCTCGACTTCCTGCTGGACCGCCCCGCGCAGCCGCATCTGGGCGTTGCCCAGCGATGCATAGACCTGCTGGAAGGGCTCGGACAGGGCGACCTTGGCATAGGCCTCCTCGGCCACCTCTATCCACAGGTCGAACATCGCGCGTGCGCTGGTCAGCTGGTTGCCGGGTTGTTCGTGCTCGGCCAGGCGCTGTTCGAACAACGTGAACGCGTCGTCCAGCGCCTGCTTGATCTGGTCCACGTAGTCGCGCGCATGGCCCTGGTACTCCTGCTGCGCACGCACCAGCGCCTGCCAGCGCGCCTGGTGTTCGCGCGCCGGCCCGAACGCCGGGCTCTGCAGCCACGGGCCAAGCGCATGCTGCAGGCGTTCCAGCAGCGCCAGCAGGTCCGGCCCGCCGGGCTGGGTGTGGCCACGGGCGCCCTGCAGCATCCACTGCAGCAGGCCGTCGCCCTGCCCTTCCACGGCTTCGCGCCAGGCCTGGGCGATATCGGCACTGCTGCTGTCCTGGCCGGCAAAGCGCGCGGCCACCTTCTGCATCGTGCCGTACCAGCCACCGGCCTGGTCGCGGAAGCGGTGCACGGCGTCTTCGGATTGCCGGGTCCCCGGGTTGGACATCAGCTGCGCCCAACCCTCGATGGTCTGCTGCCAGCTGCCCGGCCCGGCGCCCGTTGCGTCGCCCTGCGGCGGCACGGCGGCATGCCGCAGCGCATCGCCCCAGGCACTGAAGTACTGCCGCGCCAGGGCTTCGATGTCGCCGGCGTCGTGGCCGCTTCCGGCAGTGCTCATCGCAGCGCTCCACAGGGGCAGGACAAGGGCGGGAACATCAACGGGCTCCGGGTCACGGCTTGGGAATGCGCAGTGTCTTGCTGATCATCAGCGAGCCGGACAGCGCGAACAGCAGCACCAGCGGGTGCAGCTGCCACGGGCCCAGCTGCCAGCGGCCCAGCCACAGGTCGTGGCCGATCGCGCCCATGCTGGCCGCCACCGCCAGCACCACCACCAGCGCCAGGCTGGTGGGAATGGGCGTGCCTTCGAAATACGGCACCTTGTCGCCATCGCCGGCCAGCGACTCCGCGGTGACGTTGTAGCGGGCCAGACGGCTCACGCCGCAACACACGAAGTAGCTCAGCACCAGCCAGTCCCAGCCGCCCTGCATGCCACAGGCGTACGCCAGCGCGGCCGGGGCCACGCCGAAGGAGATCACGTCCGACAGCGAATCCAGCTCGCGGCCCAGGGTCGAGCTGGATTTGCGCCAGCGCGCGATGCGGCCATCCAGCGCGTCGAAAATGAAGGCCAGCGGGATCAGCGCCATGCCAAACAGCAGGTAGCTGCGCTCCCCGTCCTGCAGGAACCGCATCGCCGCGAACACCGCACCGGTACCGCAGAACGCATTGGCCAGGGTGAACCAGTCGGCCAGCTGGAACTCGCGCAGCATCGTGAAGTGACGTTTCATGGAGGCTCTTTGGGCGGCAATGGCAAGAGAGTACCGCGACGGCCCAAACCGGGACAGCCTTCACGGAAGGCGACCCTTCGCGAGACGCTCACGGGACTACGACATGCGGTGAATTTTTAGCCACCCATCTTGACAGCCAAGGCGGCTGGTCGCTGCCGGCGCTTATCCACAAACTTACGCACCGGTCATCCACACCCCCTGTGGATAAGCCGGCACGCTCGGCCCAAGGCGCCAGCCGGACCGGGTCAGGCGTCAGAGACGGGTGTACGACCAGGACTGCATCGCACCGTCGCGATACGGCATGACCCCGTGGAAGGGCCGCGGGTCGCCGTCGAACACCAGCGGCAGGAACTGGCGGTCGCCTTCCCACAGCGGCAGCTGCTCCAGCTTGTCCACGTCCACCCACTCCAGGCTGCCTTCGGGATTGGCGGTCAGCGGAGTGCCGGTGTAGTCCTCGATCACGAATACGAAGCCGAACCAGTCTTCGCCCTGCTTGCCGAAGCCCGGCCAGCTGATGGTGCCGCGCATGCGCATGGTGCCGCAGACGATCCCCGCTTCCTCCAGGATTTCCCGGCGCATGCCCGCCGCCACGTCTTCATCGCGCTCCACCTTGCCGCCCAGGCCATTGTATTTGCCCAGGTGCTGGTCACCGGGCCGGGCGTTGCGGTGGATCATCAGGACTTGCTTGCCATCGGGCGACAGCACGTAGCCAAGGGTGGCCACGATCGGGGTATAGGGCATGACGCACGGGCTCGGGGAACACAAACGCAGATTATGCGCGATCCGCGCAGGGGCGGCGTTTCAGCCGGTCACGCGGCTGCGCTGGGTGTCGGCCGGGGCCGCCAGCGCATCGTCATCGCGGCGCAGGGTGGCCACGCCATGGCCGCGCTCGGCCAGGTATTCCAGCCATTTGCCCAGGAAGGTGTTCATGCGCATGCGGTGGCTGATCAGCTCGGCCGGCGGCGGGTACATCCCCACCACGTCCTGCCAGCGACGGCCCACGTAGCAGTGGGTGGTCTCGGCCTGGCGCGCGTCGCGGTACAGGCGCACGTACGCCGACGGGTCCGGCTGGCCGGTGACCGGGTCCGCGAAGTCGTAGGTCAGGCGCAGTTCCACCGTGTACCGGTGGCACTCGATGACGTCCAGGCGCACGTCCAGCCCGTCACCCACCGAGGAGACATAGCTGCCGGGCACCAGCTCGGCCGGCGCGAACAGCCGCACCAGGTGCTGGTAGTTCTCGGCGTACAGCCCCATCAGCCAGCTCAGGCGGCTGAGCCGGGGGATGCGTTCGATACGGGGCGATGCCTGGGCCATGTCTCGATCCTACACGTTGGACTCTCAAACGTGGGGACGGCGGAGACCGGCCAAAAGGGGCGCGGCCCGGTCACGACCGACGGTCGTGACCTGCCGGTTCATGGGCGGCTCAATACAGTTCGCGCTGCAGCCCCAGCGTCCCCAGCACCTTGCTGGAGATCTCCTCGATCGAGGTGTGGGTGGTGCTCAGGGTCGGGATGCGCTCCATGCGGAACATGGTCTCGGCCGCAGCCACCTCGCGCTTGCAGGTGTCCAGGTTGGCATAGCGCGAGTTCGGGCGGCGCTCCTGGCGGATCTGCTGCAGCCGGTCCGGGTCGATGGTCAGGCCGAACAGCTTCTTGCGGTAGGGCCGCAGCCGGGGTGGCAGGCGGTCCTGCTCCAGGTCCTCATCGGTCAGCGGGTAGTTGGCCGCCCGCACCCCGTAATGCAGGGCCAGGTAGATGCAGGTCGGGGTCTTGCCGGCCCGCGACACCGCCACCAGGATCACATCGGCATCGTCGTAGTTGATGGCGATCCCATCGTCGTGGGTCAGCGCGAAGTTCATCGCATTGATGCGGCGGTGGTAGGTCTCGAAGTCCACCATGCCGTGGGCCTGGCCGACCCGGGAATGGCGGTTCACCGCCAGTTCGCGCTCCAGCGGCTCGATGAAGGGGGCGAAGACGTCAAGCATCAACCCGCCACTTTCGGCCAGGATGATGCTCAGCCCGCTGTCCACGCAGGAGCTGACCACGATGGGGCGCACCTGGTAGCGCTCCCCCGCCGCCCGGATCCGTTCACAGGCTTCACGGGCCTTTTCGGGGTCATCGACGAACGACATTCGATCGGTAATGAAGCTGAACCCGGAGAACTGGGTCAGCAGGCTATGTCCAATGGTTTCAGCGGTGATACCGGTTCCATCGGAGACGTAGAACACCGGACGGATCGTCGACATGTGCCTTTTTACCCCTCTGCAGCTTAAAAAGGCCGTCGATTCAAGCTTGTGCCGACGGCGGTCTGCCCTGCATCATATCGGCTTCTTCCTACGGACGTGGCCATCCAAGCCCGCCTCGGGCGATGGCCAAACGGAGCATCGCGCTTGAACGAGAATATCCTGTGGTTGCACGAACTGCGCTTGGCCGACCTGGCCCGCGTAGGCGGCAAGAATTCGTCGCTGGGCGAAATGATCGGCAATCTTGCCGGTCTGGGGGTGTCTGTCCCCGGCGGTTACGCAACCACCGCTGAAGCCTTCAAGGACTTCATCGCGCACAACGATCTGTCCAAGCGCATTTTCGACAAGCTGGCCACGCTGGACGTGGAAGATGTCGCTGCGCTGACCGTGGCCGGCAAGGAAATCCGCGGCTGGGTGATCGATGCCCCGCTGCAGCCGCAGCTGGACCAGGACATCCGCACTGCCTACAAGCAGCTGTGCGACGAAAACGGCGGCGGCGACGTGGCCGTTGCGGTGCGCTCCTCGGCCACCGCCGAGGATCTGCCCGATGCCTCCTTCGCCGGCCAGCAGGAAACCTTCCTCAACGTGACCGGCGCCGACGATGTCGTGCTCAAGGTCAAGGAAGTGTTCGCCTCGCTGTACAACGATCGCGCCATCGCCTACCGCGTGCACCACGGCTTCAAGCATGAAGACGTGTTCCTGTCCTCGGGCGTGCAGCTGATGGTGCGCTCGGGCGTGGGTTCGTCCGGCGTGCTGTTCACGCTGGACACCGAATCCGGTTTCCGCGACGTGGTGTTCGTCACCTCGAGCTTCGGCCTGGGCGAAATGGTCGTACAGGGCGCGGTCAATCCCGACGAGTTCTACGTCTACAAGCCCACGCTCAACGCCGGCAAGCCGGCGATCCTGCGCCGTTCTCTCGGCAGCAAGGCGATCCGCATGGTGTATTCGGATGTCCCCGGTGAGCGCGTGCGCATCGAAGACACCCCGGTCGGGATCCGCAACACCTTCTCGATCAGCGACGAAGACGTGCAGGAACTGTCGAAGCAGGCGCTGATCATCGAAAAGCACTACGGCCGCCCGATGGATATCGAGTGGGCCAAGGATGGCGTGAGCGGCAAGCTGTTCATCGTGCAGGCGCGTCCGGAAACGGTGAAGTCGCGTGGCCACGCCACCCAGATCGAGCGTTTCGCGCTGAGCCAGAAGGACGGCAAGGTGCTGGCCGAAGGTCGCGCCGTGGGTGCCAAGATCGGCGCCGGTGTGGCGCGCGTGGTCAAGTCGCTGGACGACATGGCCCGCGTGCAGCCGGGTGACGTGCTGATCGCCGACATGACCGACCCCGATTGGGAGCCGGTGATGAAGCGTGCGTCGGCCATCGTCACCAACCGGGGTGGCCGTACCTGCCACGCCGCGATCATCGCGCGTGAGCTGGGCGTGCCGGCCGTGGTCGGTTCGGGCAACGCCACCCAGCTGATCCAGGACGGGCAGGAAGTCACCGTCAGCTGCGCCGAGGGCGACACCGGCTTCATCTACGACGGCATCCTGGAGTTCGAGCGCACCACCACCGATCTGGGCAACATGCCGCCGGCACCGCTGAAGATCATGATGAACGTGGCCAACCCGGAACGTGCCTTCGACTTCGGCCAGCTGCCGAACGCGGGCATCGGCCTGGCGCGCCTGGAGATGATCATTGCCAGCCACATCGGCATCCATCCCAACGCACTGCTGGAGTACGACCGCCAGGATGCGGCCACCAGGAAGAAGATCGACGAGAAGATCGCCGGCTACGCCGACCCGGTCAGCTTCTATGTGAACCGCCTGGCCGAAGGCATCGCCACCCTCACCGCCTCGGTCGCGCCGAACCCGGTCATCGTGCGCCTGTCGGACTTCAAGTCCAACGAGTACGCCAACCTGATCGGCGGCAGCAACTACGAGCCGCACGAAGAGAACCCGATGATCGGCTTCCGCGGCGCGAGCCGTTACGTCGACCCGAGCTTCTCGGCCGCCTTCGCACTGGAGTGCCAGGCCGTGCTGCGCGTGCGCAACGAGATGGGCCTGGACAACCTGTGGGTCATGATCCCGTTCGTGCGCACGCTGGAAGAAGGTCGCAAGGTGATCGAGGTGCTGGAACAGAACGGCATCAAGCAGGGCGAGAACGGCCTGAAGATCATCATGATGTGCGAAGTGCCGTCCAACGCACTGCTTGCCGATGAGTTCCTGGAGATCTTCGATGGCTTCTCGATCGGCTCCAACGACCTGACCCAGCTCACCCTGGGCCTGGACCGCGATTCCTCGATCGTGGCCCACCTGTTCGACGAGCGGAACCCGGCGGTGAAGAAGCTGCTGTCGATGGCGATCAAGGCCGCTCGCGCCAAGGGCAAGTACGTCGGCATCTGCGGCCAGGGCCCGTCCGACCATCCGGACCTGGCCGAGTGGCTGATGCAGGAAGGCATCGAGTCGGTGTCGCTGAACCCGGACACCGTGGTCGACACCTGGCTGCGGTTGGCCAAGTTGAAGGCCAAGGGCTGATAACGAAAAACCCCGCTTCGGCGGGGTTTTTTGTGCGTCCAACTGCTCGGGCACCTGACCGTAGAGCCACGCCCTGCGTGGCTGCTCTCCGTTCCGGCGCCGCGAAGCCACGCAGGGCGTGGATCTATCCGGTCCGGCACCAGGAATGCGGGATTACGCCTCCACCACTTCCGCGATGGGATAGTCGGTGAATCCGGCTTCTGCCCCACCAAAGAACGTGGCCTTGTCCGGCGCGTTCAATGCCAGCCCCTGCTGCAGGCGCAGCGGCAGGTCGGGATTGGCGATGAAGGGACGGCCAAAACCGATCAGGTCCGCCCAGCCCTTCGCCAGCGCTTCCTCGGCGCGCTCGACGGTGTACTTGCCGGCGTAGATCAACGTGCCGCGATAGATCATCCGCAAGGCTTCCTTCAACGCCACCGGCATCACCGGGGCATCGTCCCAGTCTGCTTCGGCGATGTGCAGGTAGCCCACGCCGATGCTGTCCAGCACATGCGCGGCAGCCAGGTAGGTGGCCTGCGGGGTGTCGTCCACCGCGCCCTGCAGCGTGGTCAAGGGAGCCAGCCGCACGCCTACGCGGTCGGCACCCACTTCGGCGGCAACCGCCTCGGTGACCTCGCGCAGGAAGCGCAGCCGGTTCTGCAGCGGGCCACCGTAGCCATCGGTGCGCTGGTTGGCCTGCGAATCGATGAACTGGTTGATCAGGTAGCCGTTGGCACCATGCAGTTCGACGCCGTCGAAACCGGCCTCGATCGCGTTGCGCGCGGCCTGTGCGTAATCGCGCACGATCCCCGGGATCTCCTCGATCTTCAGTGCACGCGGCATGGAATGCTGCACCATCTCGCCCACCCCGCCCTGCGGGCCGGTGCCCTGCGCATCGACGAAGACCTTGACGCCCTCGGCCTGGAGGGCCGACGACGATACCGGCGCCCCACCGTCCGGCTGCAGCGCGGTGTGCGAGACCCGGCCCACGTGCCAGAGCTGGGCGAAAATGCGCCCGCCGGCGGCATGCACCGCGTCGGTCACCGTCCGCCAGCCGGCGATCTGCGCCGGGTCATGGATGCCCGGGGTCCAGGCATAGCCCTGCCCCTGCGGGCTGATCTGGGTGCCCTCGCTGACGATCAGGCCGGCGCCGGCGCGTTGGGCGTAGTACGCGGCCATCAGGGGCGTGGCCACGTTGCCATCACCCGCACGCGAGCGCGTCATCGGCGGCATCACGATACGGTTGGGCAGCGTCAGCGCGCCCAGGCGGTACGGGGAGAAAAGCATGGGAATCCTTGCTGGAAAGTCTGGTGCAAGGATGGGGATCGCAGGCGCGTGCAAACAGGCCCGCCAGCGCAAAACAGTTGTGCCGCGGGTGCAATGATCCGTAGCGGCACGCCGCGCGTGTCCCACGCCAACCGTCGGAAGGAGGCGCGCTGGCTTCGGGTGGGCTGCGGGGGACACGCATGGCGTGTCGCTACGGGCGCTGTCCCGCCAGCATTGCGTATGCCGCACGCACCGTTTCGTAGCCGTACTGCCGCTCCAGGCGACGCACGATGAAGTGGCCGCGCGCCATGTCCTGGTAGTAGTCGGTGAACATGGTATTGAGGGTGGCCCCGGCGACCGCGCCGATGATCGGCACCGCCTGCGCGGCGAACTTCTCGGTCACCACCACGCCGAAGCGTGCGGCCACCTTCTCCACGATCTTGGCCAGCCACTTGCCGGCCTCCTTCGGGGTCAGGCCGATCATCACCCCGCCACCGCCCACCGCCGCGCCGGCCAGTTCTGCCGAGAGGTGGCGCATCACTTCGGCGGTGAAGCCGCGGGTGATGTAGTAGCCGGTCTCGCTGGCATCGTCCTCGCCGGAGTGTCCGCCCAGCGCAAACACTTCCAGGCACGCGTGGCGGGTCTCCATCTCGCGCAGGTCGAAGCCTTCGCTGCGGGCCACATCGGCCACCGAGCGCATCATGATCGTGGTCGACACCGGCAATTCGAGGAACAGCGCGGTGAAGCCGAAGGCCCCGCCCACCGCACCGCTGGCGGCAGCGGCCAGCTTGTGCCAGCGCGTGGAAGCGGCCTTGCCGGGCGTGTTGTCCATGCTCCACAGCGCGGCCTGCGCCGATTTGAACAGCGCGGCCTCGACCGCCCCGTGAATCCGCCGCGACACCGACTGCGGCAGCTTCTTCACCGCGAATTCCAGCGGTGAACCGATCAGGTTGGCCATCTTGGCCGTCAGCGTGGGCGACTCCAGCAGGGCGACCGCCCTTTCCAGGTCAGCCCAATCCTGCGAGGTCGGCAGGATCTGCGATTCCAGCGGCGGCGGCGTGATGCTGACGATATGGGTCATGGCCCGATGATAACCCTGCCCGCTTGAACACAACGTGCCGGTAGTGCCGGCCGCTGGCCGGCTCCCAGGACGCAGCCAGAGGTAGTGCCGGCCGCTGGCCGGCTCCCCACGATGCAGCCAGAGGTAGTGCCGGCCGCTGGCCGGCTCCCCACGATGCAGCCAGAGGTAGTGCCGGCCGCTGGCCGGCTCCGCTTGATGCCGGACATACGTGGAGCCGGCCAGCGGCCGGCACTACCGTTTCGGGCCGGACATACGTGGAGCCGGCCAGCGGCCGGCACTACCGTTTCGGGCCGGGCATACGTGGAGCCGGCCAGCGGCCGGCAATCCTTCAGGCCGCCGGCAGCCCCGACAACGCACCCATGAACTGCCGGTAGTGGCGCAGCTCGGCAATCGAATCGTGCACGTCGCTCAGCGCCGTATGGCTGGCGGTCTTGCCCACGCCGGCGGCCACCGACGGTGCCCAGCGCTTGGCCAGTTCCTTCACCGTGGACACGTCCAGGTTGCGGTAATGGAAATACTTCTCCAGCCGCGGCATTTCACGGTGCAGGAACCGGCGGTCCTGGCAGATCGAATTGCCGCACATCGGCGAGGCACCCGCCTTGATCCACTGCGCCAGGAAATTCACCGTCTGCGCTTCGGCGTGGCCCAAGGTGATCTGGCTGTCGACCACACGCTGCCACAGGCCCGAACGGCGATGCTGGGTGCGGTTCCATTCGTCCATCGCTTCCAGGCGCTCCACCGGGTGGTGGATGGCGAACTCCGGGCCTTCGGCCAGCACGTTCAACTGCGCGTCGGTGACCACGGTGGCGATCTCGATGATCGCGTCGTTGTCGGTATCCAGACCGGTCATTTCCAGGTCGATCCAGATCAGTCGTTCGCCTTCTGCGCCGTTGTCCGCCATGTCTTCGCCTTGTGCAGGGGCCAACGTCGCAACGCCGGCCTGGGTGTGTAGGACGCCATGATACCGCCTTGGCGGCGTGCCTCCGTCGTGAAAACGCACGCAACGTGGCGGACTTATTCCAGCAGCAGCGGCGGTTTGCCGCGCTTGGCGCGGAAATAGTTGGTCAACCGCGTGCTTGCCTGCTTGGCCAGCACGCCGCCGTGCACTTCCACGCGATGGTTGTGGCGTGCATCGCCCAGCAGGTCGAACACGCTGCCACAGGCGCCGGTCTTGGGGTCGCTGGCGGCATAGACCAGCCGCGCCACGCGGGCATGCACCACCGCCATCGCGCACATCGCGCAGGGCTCCAGGGTCACGTACAGCGTGCTGCCCAGCAACCGGTGGTTGGCCAGCGCCCGCCCCGCCTGCCGCATCGCCACGATCTCGGCATGCGCGCTGGGGTCGTGGTCGGCGATGTTGAGGTTCCAGCCCTCGCCCAGCACCGTGCCATCGGCCGCCACCAGCACCGCACCCACCGGAATCTCGTTGAACTCGCGCTCGGCGCGTTCGGCCAGCTGCAGCGCGTGCTGCATCCAGTGTTCGTCCTGGTCGTGGACCGGCACGCCCAGCGGCGGCGGCGGTGGCAGGCGCTCAACCATGGCCATCGCTCTTGCGCACGAAGGCCTCGAACGCGGCCAGGGTGGCCTCGCTGACGTGATGCTCGATGCCCTCGGCATCGCGGCGCGCCGAATCCGGATCCACGCCCAGTGCCAACAGGAAACGCTCCACGGTCTGGTGGCGCGCGCGCATCTCCACCGCCAGCTGCTCGCCGGCCGGGGTCAGGAACACGCCCCGGTACGGTCGCTGTACCGCCCAGCCTTCCTTGACCAGGCGCTTGAGCGCCTTGGCCACGGTGGGCTGTGCCACGCCCAGCCGGGTTGCGATATCCACCTGCCGGGCCTCACGGCCGTCGGCGATGAGGTCGGCGATCAACTCCACGTAGTCTTCCACCAGCTCCGAACGGCGCGCCTCGCGCACCTGCACGAATCCCTCGACGTGCACCTGGGCATCGATCAGCGGGGTCGGCGTCTTGCGGCTGGCGGGGGTCATGCAGGCTCCGTCGTGCGGCTGCCAATGGCAGGCATCGGCAGCAGGGCCCCCAGTTTACCGTAGTGGCAGGCCATGCCTCTCTGCGTGGCAGGCCATGCGTGTCCAGGTGGCGGCCATGCCCGTCAGCGCCGCCGTCGCCCCGCCTCAGCGCACCCGGCGCTGCAGACGGGTTTCGAACAGGACTTCACCGTCCAGATTGCGTGCCACCAGGGTGCCACCGTGCGCCCGCGCGAACTCGTGGGCGATGAACAGCCCCAGGCCGAGCCCACGGCTGTCGTGGAAACTGGCCTTGAACGGCTCGAACAGGCGCGGCAGCAGCGCCTCCGGAATCTGCCCGTCGTTGCGCACCTGCAGCCGCAGCGGTTCGTTCGGCGCACCCTCCACCTTTACCTGCACCGGCGCCGTGCCACCGTGCAGCACGGCATTGCCGATCAGGTTGGAGAGCAGTTGCGCCAGCCGGTCCGGGTCGCCCTGCAAACGGGTGTCGCCTTCTACATGCAGCTCGATCCGGGCCTGCGGATGCGCGCGGCCGATCTCGGCCACCACCGCGCCGGCCACCTCGGCCAGGTCGCACTCGTCCGGCTGGATGCGCAGGCCGCCACTGCGGATGCGCGAGAAATCAAGCAGCTGCTCGACCATCCGCGCCATGCGCTGGGCACTGTTTTCCAGGTGCACCAGGGTCTGCTGCACCGCCGGCTCATCGGGCACGTCGAGCGACAGCTTGTCGGCACACAGCAGGATGGCCGACAGCGGCGTGCGCAGGTCGTGGGTAAGCACCGCCATCATGGTTTCGTTGAGCGTGAGCGCGCGCTCCAGCGCATGGTTGCGCGCCTTGAGCAGCTGCTTCTGCTGGTAGAGCTCGATGAACACGTTGACCTTGCTCATGATCACCTGCGGCTCGATCGGCTTGTGCAGGAAATCCACCGCGCCACTCTCGTAGCCCTTGAAGGCACGCACCGGATCATTCGGCGAGGCGGTGAGGAAGATGATCGGCACATCCCGGCTGCGCTGCGAACCGCGCATCAGCTCGGCCAGCGAGAAGCCGTCGATTTCGGGCATGTGCACGTCCAGCAGCGCCAGCGCCACTTCATGTTCGAGCAGCAGTTCAAGTGCCTCGGCACCGGACGCGGCACACAGGATATCCAGTCCATCACGGCGCAGCAGCGCTTCCATCGCCACCAGGTTCTGCGGCACATCGTCCACGATCAGCAGGTTGACGCGATCGGAGACAGGCGCCGAGGTGGGCTCGATCAGGTTCATCGGGTAAGGCCTTTCATGCGCGAGCATAGAGAAGAGAGCGTCAGCACCGCATCGGCGCCGGCGTGGGCCAGCGCGGCCGCGGGCATTATCGGGGAATAAGCATCATCGGGACTCTGGATCCAGGCCTGGCCACCGGCCTGGCGCACGGCTGCAACGCCCGCGCTGCCATCGTTGCTGGCCCCGGTCAGCAGGATCGCCAGCACCGTGCTCCCAAACGCCTCGGCCGCGCTTACGAACAGGGGATCGATCGCCGGGCGCGAATACAGCACCGGCGGGTCCACCGACAGCGCCAGGCTGTGGCGGTCCTCCACCAGCAGGTGGTAGTCCGGCGGCGCGAAGGTCACCGTGCCGGCGACAAGCGGCTGCTTGTCCTCTGCCTCGCGCACCGGTAGCGGGCAACGCACGTCGAGCAGGTCGACGATCCGGCTGGGACGGTCACGCGGCAGGTGCAGCACCACCAGCACCGGCATCGGCAGCGTGGCGGGCATGGCGCTCAGCAGCGCCTGCAGCGCGCTCACGCCACCGGCCGAGGCCCCCACCACGACCAGTTCGAATTCCTGTGCCGACGGCGTGGTCATCAGGCCAGCTTCCGGTACAGGCGCTGCTCACGCGCGCACGGCTCGAACGCGTCCGCATGCTCGCCGAACTGCAGCGATTCCTTGCTGCCCAGGCCGAGGAAGCCACGGTGCACCAGCGCCTCGTGGAACAACCCGATGGCGCGGTCCTGCAGGGCGCGCTGGAAGTAGATCAGCACGTTGCGGCAGGACACCAGGTGCACTTCGGAGAACACCGTGTCGGTGGCCAGGCTGTGGTCGGCAAACACGATGTTGCGCTTCAGGCGCCGGTCGAACACCACGCTGCCATAGCCGGTGCTGTAGTAATCGGACAACGAGCCGCTGCCGCCGGCCTCCAGGTAGTTGCGGCTGAACTGCGCCATCCGGTCCAGGGTGAATGCACCCGTCTCGGCCGCTTCCAGCGCTTCAGGATTGATGTCGGTGGCGTAGATGATGGCGCGGTCCAGCAGCCCTTCTTCCTGCAGCAGGATGGCCAGCGACCAGACTTCCTCGCCGGTGCTGCAGCCGGCGATCCATACCTTGATCGACGGGTAGGTGCGCAGCACCGGGATGACGTGTTCGCGCAGCATGCGGAAGTACGCCGGGTCACGGAACATCTCCGAGACCTGCACCGTGAAGTACTGCATGGCCAGCGCGAACGTCTCCGGCTCGTGCAGCAGCCGGTGCTGCAGCGCCCCCATGGTGTCGCAGTCGAAACGGGCCATCGCATGGCGCATGCGGCGCCGCAGCGACGCCAGCGCGTAGTCGCGGAAGTCGTAGTGGTAGCGCTGGTACACCGCCTCCAGCAACAGGCGCAGTTCCAGGTCGAAGAGCTCGGCCTCGTTCATCGGCGCGAGCACCACACACGGCACAACGACACCAGCTTGTCCACGTCGATCGGCTTGGCGATGTAGTCATTGGCACCGGCCTGCAGGCAGTGCTCGCGGTCATCGGGCATGGCCTTGGCGGTCAGGGCGATGATCGGCAGGTCGCGCCAGCGGTTGTCGCGACGGATCTCGCGCATGGCGGTCAGGCCGTCCATCTCCGGCATCATGATGTCCATCAGCACCAGGTCGATGTCCGGGCGCAGCTTGTCCAGCGCCTCACGGCCATTGCGTGCGATTTCCAGCTTCACGCCTAGGGGCTCCAGCACGCTGGACAGCGCGAAGATGTTGCGCACGTCGTCCTCGGCCAGCAGCACGGTGCGGCCGTCCAGCACCGCGTCGCGGCGCCGCGCTTCGCGCAGCAGGCGCTGCTGGTCGCTTGGCAACGAGGCTTCCACGCTGTGCAGGAACAGGGTCACCTCGTCCAGCAGGCGTTCGGGCGAACGCGCGCCCTTGATGATGATGCTCTTGGAATAGCGGCGCAGGCGCTGCTCTTCGTCGCGGGTCAGCGCACGACCGGTGTAGACGATGACCGGCGGGAAGGCGACCGCCTCGTTGCCGGCCATGTGTTCGAGCAGGTCGTAGCCGGTGCCGTCCGGCAGCGCCAGGTCGGTGACCATGCAGTCGAAGGTGGAGCTGCCCAGCTCGGCCATCGCTTCGGCAATGGTGCCCACCGCGGTGATCTCCAGCTGGTCGCGCCCGAGCAGCAGCTGCAGGTTGGAGCGCAGTTCGCTGTCGTCCTCGACGATCAGCAGGCGACGCACGTCGCGCTCGCTGGTCGCCTCCAGCTGCTGGATCGCCTCCACCAGGCGTTCGCGCGTGGCCGGCTTGATCACGTAGCCGATGGCGCCCAGTTCCATCGCCACCTGCGAACGTTCCAGACCCGATACCACGTGCACCGGAATGTGGCGGGTGGCCGGGTCGCGCTTCAGCCGCTCCAGCACGCTCAGGCCGGACACATCGGGCAGGCCGATGTCGAGCAGGATCCCGTTTGGGCGCAGCTCGGTGGCCAGCGTCAGCGCTTCCTCGGCGGTCTGCGCGGCCACGCAGTCGAAGTCCAGCTCGTGGGCCATGTTCACCAGTGCCTCGGCGAAGACCACGTCATCTTCCACCACCAGGATCATCCGGCCGGTACGGCTGCGTCGGCCACGGTCGTCGGCCACGCGGGGGGCCTGCACCGGCGACGCACCGTCATGTGCCGAACCGAACACGGCGGCCGGCGCCTGCACCGGCGTCGGCGCGGGCGCAGCGCGCACGTCGGGGGCCGCCGAAGGCGGTGCCGAGGCGGCCACCAGCGGCAGTTCCAGGGTGAAGCAGCTGCCACGGCCCGGCTCGCTGGCCACCGCGATGCTGCCACCCATGCGCGCGGCCAGGTCGCGCGAGATCGACAGGCCCAGGCCCGTGCCGCCGTAGCGCCGGCGCGTGCTGCCATCGGCCTGGCGGAAGGCCTCGAAAATCACCTCGGTCTGCGCCTGCGCGATGCCGATGCCGGTATCGCTTACCGCGAAACGGATACGCCCCGCCCCCGAGCCACTGACCACCAGCGAGACGCTGCCGTGTTCGGTGAACTTGACCGCGTTGGCCAGCAGGTTCTTCAGGATCTGCTGCAGGCGCTGGCTGTCGGCCACCAGCTGGGTCGGCGCATCGGCCTCGGCATGGATACGCAGCGCCAGCCCCTTCTGTGCCGCCAGCGGCTCGAAAGTCTCCTTCAACCGCTGCAGCACGCTGGACACCGCCAGGTTCTCTTCGGCCAGCTCAACATGCCCCGCCTCGATCCGCGACAGGTCCAGGATGTCGTTGATCAGCGCCAGCAGGTCGTTGTTGGAGGAATGGATGGCCTGCGCGTACTTGACCTGCTCTTCGGTAAGCGTGCCGTCCTTGTTGTCCGACAACAGCTTGGCCAGGATCAGCGAGCTGTTCAGCGGCGTGCGCAGTTCGTGCGACATGTTGGCCAGGAACTCGGACTTGTAGCGCGAGCTGGCCTCCAGTTCCTTGCTGTTCTGCACCAGCTGCGCCTGCGCCAGCAGCAGCGCCTGCTGGCGCGCTTCCAGCTCATGGGTGCGCTCTTCGAGCTGCACGTTGGTCTGCTCCAGCTCGGCCTGCTGCTGTTCCAGGCTGGCCTGCGAATGCAGCAGGCTGCGGCTCTGCTCTTCCAGTTCCTCGTTGGCCACGCGCAGTTCTTCCTGCTGCGTCTGCAGTTCCTCGCTCTGGCGCTGGGTTTCTTCCAGCAGCTCCACCAGCTGCGCGCGCAGCAATGCCGTGCGCATCGCCACGCCGAGTGGTTCCGCGCACTGCGTCAGCAGGTCCAGCTCCAACCCACGCGCAGGCGAGATGCCGGCGCGGCCCAGCTCGACCAGGCCCACCACCACGCCATCGGCGGTCACCGGCCCGAGCAGGCGCTGGTGCACCGGAGTGCGGCCCAGCGCGGTTTCGATGTGCAGCACGCTGTCGCTTTCTTCCAGACGGCGCGGCTCACCCAGGCGCACCACCTCGCCCCACTGCCCCGCGGCGGTGGGCAACGACTCCGGCAGCTGCGGCGGCAGCGCCGCGCCCCCCACCAGCACCAGGCGGTCGCCCTGCAGGCGGTACAGCGCGCCGACATCGGCATTCAGCCGCGCGCACAGGGCGCGCATGGCCTCATTGGCCAGCGTGCGGGGCTCCGGGTCGCCGCGCAGGCTCACCGTCACCGCGTTCTCGCCTTCCTGCAGCCACAGCGCGTCCGCGGCCGTGCGGCGTGCCTGGATGGCCTTGATCACGGTCAGCGCCATCAGCAGGAAGCACACCCCACCGATGCTGCGGTTGACGAACGAAAATGCCGAATTGGTGCTGGCCGGCGCCACGTTGTAACCCACCGCCAGCAGCACGCAGGAACCCACCGCCACCAGCAGCGGCACCTCCAGCCGGCGCTGGAACAACGTGATGCCCACCGCCATGAAATAGGTCAGCCAGACCGCATACCCCAGCGGAACCACCAGCTCCAGGCCGAGCGTAAAGGCCATCAGGCCCGCCGAAGCCAACCAGATCCAACGGTCGCGAGCGGTCGGTGCAGCGTTCATGCAGTGTCCCGTCAAAAAATGGTTTCTGATGTTACCCGAACCGTGAATGCGGCGTTATACGACAATTGGCGGCGCGATAGATCCCGTTCTTGACATGATCTTCACACCACGGCTCATACGGTTCAGCCCCTTACAGGGGAGTACAACCGCCGCCGTGGTCCAGGCCGTCACCGCCGTTGCGTCGCTCGCAGATGAACGTCTGCAGTTGAAGCTGTTGATCGACCATGTCTCTGACCATGCG
Organism: Stenotrophomonas sp.; assembly: GCF_032099025.1. Lineage (GTDB taxonomy): Bacteria > Pseudomonadota > Gammaproteobacteria > Xanthomonadales > Xanthomonadaceae > Stenotrophomonas. Next base: position 5,275 of record NZ_DAMCID010000001.1, on the reverse strand, counting down.
ATCTACCTGCTCGACGCGGACGGCCGTATCCGCAGCTGGAACCGGGGCTGCGAGCGGGTCAAGGGCTACACCGCCGAGGAGGCGGTAGGGCAGCATGTGGACCTGTTCTATTCCCCCGAAGACCGGGTCCTTGGCCTGGCCCGCGATACGCTTGCCCGCGCCGGCGAGCAGGGCCGCTACACCGGTGAAGGCTGGCGGGTGCGGCGCAGCGGCGAGCGCTTCCGCGCCAGCGAGGTCATCGAGGCGGTGCGCGAGAATGGCGCCCTGCTCGGCTTCGTCAAGGTCACCCAGGACATCACCGAGCGCTACCACGCCCAGCGGCTGCTGCAGGACGCCCAGCGCGCCCGTGAGCAGCTGCAGCAGTTCGAGGGCGTTGGCCGGCTAACCCGCGGGCTGGCCCATGAATTCAACAACCTGCTGACCACCATCGGCAACGCGCTGGATCTGATCGCGCTGCGCCCCACGGCCGACGCGCGCACCCACGAACTGGCCGAGCTGGCCCAGGCCGCCGCCGACCGCGGCTCCCTGCTCACCCGGCAGCTGCTGGCCTTCTCGGCCGATCAGACCCTGGTCCGTGAACCGCTTCAGGTGGCGCGCCTGTTCCAGGAGGAACTGCCTGCCCTGCAGCGCGCCTGTCCGCGTAACATACTGCTTCGTCTGGAAGTGCCTTTCGACCTACCGCAGATCACCACCGATGGCGTACAGTTGCATACCGCTGTGTTGAACCTGCTGCTCAACAGCTGCGAAGCGATGCCCCAGGGCGGCACGATCACGATCACCGCCCGGGTCGAGCAGCGCCTCGCACCGGACCTGGCCAACCCCACCCAGCGCCGCTACGTTGCCATTGCGGTGACCGATGATGGCGAAGGCATGCCACCGGAAATCGCCGAGCGCGCCAGCGAACCGTTCTTCACCACCAAGGAAGTCGGCAAAGGCAGCGGTCTGGGCCTGAGCCAGGTATTTGGATTCGTTTCCCAGTGCGACGGATTCGTCGATGTACAGACCGCGCCCGGGCGCGGCACCACCGTTCGTTTGTTGTTACCTGCCATTGAGGAAGTCGCGCATGTCTGAGCCCCTTCGCGTGTTGATGGTCGAAGACCAGCAGGACCTGCGCGAGTTGATCGGCCAGGCCTTGCAGGATTTCGGCATCGAGATCCACACCGCCGACGACGGCCCTGCCGCGCTGCGCCTGATCCAGGAGCCGGGTGGTTTCGACGTCGTGTTCAGCGACATCAGCATGCCCAACGGCATGAGCGGCGTGGAACTCAGCGAGCATGTCGCCACGAAACTGCCCAATGCGCGCATGATCCTGGCGTCCGGCTATGCCCGCTCCCAGCTTCCGCCCCTGCCTGAACACGTGGAATTCCTGCCCAAGCCCTATCGGCTTCGCCAGCTCGTGGCCCTGCTCCAGGCGCCTGCCCCGTCGCACTGACCGGGCGGCCGGCGTGAATGCTTCATGCCTGAACGCACTGCTTCACATGGAGTCGGCACGATCGAGCTGATAGTGGCCGTGTACTCCGTATGACAGGACGCACGGAATGCTGGACAGAAGCCAGGAGCTGGAACGCATCGCGCTGATCGAAGCGCTGAACGTGATGGATCCGGCACTGGGACGATCGCTGGACCCGGTCACCGAACTGGCTGCATTTACGTTCGGCACACCCATCGCGCTCATCTCCATTGTCGATGCCGATTCGCAGTGGTTGATTTCGCGCGTGGGACTGGCGCTGCAGCGCACCGATCGCCATCACTCCATCTGTTCCTGCGCCATCCAGTCGCCCGGCATCCTGCAGATCGAGGACCTGCGCGAGGACCCGCGTTTCAGCGACAACCCGCTGGTGACCGGACCCGAGTCCATGCGTTTCTATGCGGGTGCACCGCTGGTCACCCGCAATGGCATCGCGCTCGGCACACTGTGCCTGATGGACCGCGCGCCGCGCGTGCTGTCTGACACCGAACAGCGCCAGCTGCAGACCCTGGCGCGGATCGTGGTCAACCAGATGGAACTGAAGATGTCGCTCGGTCGCCGCGACCCGGTCAGCGGCCTGCCCAACCGACAGCAGTTCCAGGCCGACCTCAGCCTGCTCAGCCACGCCGATGGCGCCCGCCACTACACCGGCGTGCTGCTGGACGTGTTCGACCTGCAGAGCGCCAACGACGCCGGCCAGGCGCTGGGCATGAAGCCGGTGGAATCGCTGTTGCGCCAAGCCTCCCTCCGCGTCCAGGAGATGCTGCAGGACCAGGCGCAGGTCTACCACGTGGCCGCGACCCGTTTCGCCTTCATCGTGCGCGACCACTCGCGCGAGCAGATTGAAGCCCTGATGGGCCGCCTGCGCGAGCGCATGCGTCGCCCGTTGATGGTCGGCAGCATTCCCATGTCGCCGCAGTTCCATGCCGGCCTGTGCGACTTCCAGGCGACCGCCGAAGAGACGGGCGACCTGGTGCGCAAATGCCTGGTGGCGATGCACCACGCACTGCAGACCGACGCGTGCCTGTGCTGGTATTCGGCCGACCGCGATGCCCACCTGCGCCGGCGCTACCGGCTCGCCTCCGATGCCGCACGTGGCCTCGCGCAGGACCAGTTCAGCCTGGTCTACCAACCCCGCTACGACCTGGCCACCGGCCAGCCGGTATCCGCCGAGGCGCTGCTGCGCTGGACCCATCCCCTGCTCGGCCCGGTCAGCCCCGGCGAGTTCATTCCGGTGCTGGAGTGCACCGCGCTGATGCACACCCTGAGCCAGTGGGTGATCGAACATGCCTTCGAGCAGGCCGCACGCTGGCAGCGGCTGCTGCCCGGCTTTGCGCTGTCGCTGAACCTGTCACCGCGCGACTTCGACAACGAACAGCTGTGGACCGGCATGGCCAACCGCCTGCACATCCATGGGCTGGTCCCGTCGCAGATCGAAGTGGAGATCACCGAGGGCCAGTGGCTGCACGGTCACCCGGCGGCACTGCCGCAACTGCGTGCGATGGCGGCCGCCGGTGTGCGCATCGCCATCGACGACTTCGGCAGCGGCTACAGCAATTTCGGTTACCTCAGCGAGGTGCCGATCAGCCACATCAAGGTCGACCAGAGTCTGGTCACCGGGCTGGCCCGTTCGCGCACCGCGCGGCTGAAAGTGGAGGCCATTCTCCGCCTAGCCCAGCAGCTCGGCTACCGCACCGTGGCCGAAGGCGTGGAGCACGACAGCGAGCTGTCACTGCTGCGCCTGTGGGGCTGCGATGAAGCGCAGGGCTACCATCTGGCGCGTCCGATGAGTGCCGATGCCGTCACCCAGCTGGTACTGGCCTGCCGCGCCGGACCGCTGGCCGATGCCGAGCACGAGTAGTTCCCCACGCGAATCGTGACCGGTCGCCCGCAGGCCGCGCGAACCGCGCTGCTAGGATGGCGGCTGTACGATCCGTTGCGTTTGCCCGGCTGGAGTGCCCCTTGAACCGACTGACCTTGTTCTGCCTTACCGCCCTATTGATGACTGCCTGCAACCGTTCGGAGCCCGCCATGAGCCGTGACCTGTCCAACGCCGAAGCCGATGTCGCCGCCGGCGGCCGTGGCCTGGCCACCCTCAACCCGGCACCGGTCAAGGCCTACCAGATCACCCTGCGCATCCACGGCGCGCCCGGCGTGTTCAAGCATGTGCGCGGCAGCGCCCAGTACGACGTCGTCAATGAGGAACAGTGCGGGTACATCGAGCCAGCCACCGGCACGGCCTCACGCATCACCAGCCAGGAGCCGCTGGAGCTGACGCGCATCTCCGATGACGAGTACCAGGGCACGCTGTACCTGGACCGCATGCAGGACCAGGACTATTACGGGCGCGGCATCTGCCGGTGGGAGTTCACCGGCGCGGGTGCGCTGCTCAAGGCCACCGGTGCGCAGGAGGAGACGCGGTTCCTGACCTTCGTGGATGCGCCGGAGCTGGTGGCTGGGAAGACGTATACGCGGTATTACCCGCTGCGCGATTATCCGCGTGCGGGTCAGCTCAACAACGACCCCGAACTTCCTGCCATTGATGACTATGCAGCTCGCGGGCGTGAACAACCTACCGAGTACGCCCCCAAGCTTCAGAACCAGCTCTTCTCAATCACGGTGGCTGCGACTGAAATCAAGTCATGACCATTACCAGCCAAGACTACGCCGCGCTAGCCGACGATGCCTACGTGGATCGCAAGGTCGGACGCAGGGAACCTGGTCAAGAAGAGAAGGTCTATCTCAACGGCAACCAGTACAAAGTGCTGGAACATGTTGATGACCGACGAACGGGCTATCAGGGAACGGTCTACCAACGCGTCAGCACCAACGAAGTTGTCGTAGCCCATCGGGGTACCGAAGAGCTCATCAAGGATGGTGTTGTGACTGACGCCGCCATGGTGATCGCTCGAAGCAATCCGCAAGCCAGCCAAGCGTTGCAGCTGGTCGCCCGCACGGTGACCGAGGCACGACGCTTTGGAGAGGAATCAGGCATATCGCCCCCCCAAGTGACCGTCACCGGCCACTCCCTCGGCGGCTCGCTCGCCCAGATCACCGCGCATCATTACGGCTTGAAGGGTGAAACGTTCAACGCCTACGGCGCAGTAAGCCTGTCCAGCTACCGCATTCCGGAAGGTGGCCACAGCATGATCAACCACGTGATGGCCGCCGATGCGGTCAGCGCGGCGTCGCCGCATTTTGGCGAGGTGCGCATCTATGCCAGGCAGCAGGAGATCGACGCGCTGTCCAAGGCGCAGTACAGCAACAGCGATCTCAATTTCCTGATCCGCGACTATCCTATCGCCGCTGCCGCCTCATCGCTGGACTCCCACAAGATGAGCAATTTCCATGGCGCCGAGTCCGTCTTGGTCTTCAGCAGTGCCCGCCAGCTGGCAGACACCAACGCACGGATGATCAGCGAGTACCGCAGCGACATCGACGGCCTGCGCACTGGTGCAACCGTCATTTCGCGGGGCGTTCCGGGCGGCGTGATCGATGCGTACGACAAACTGCGCGGCCCGCTCGAACCGGGCGAGCCCGCACGTCGCCAGACCGAGCAAGGCCGCCACGATCGCGACACTACCCGCATGGACGAACCGGGCCATCCCGGCTATTCCCTGTTCAAGGACGCCCAGCGCGGCGTACACGAGCAGGACGCCCGCGTGGGGCGCACCCCGGACCAGGCCAGCGACCAGCTCGCCGGCAGCCTCGCCTCCCAGATGCACGCCGCAGGCGGCAGGCGCATCGACGCCTTGCTGATGAGCAACGACGCGGCCCATACCTTCGCCGTGCAGGGCAAGGTGGACG